>NZ_OPYN01000163.1 GCF_900277125.1 Pseudomonas inefficax | reverse complement strand
GGCCTTGGAACTGTTGGCGCTGGCCTGGCGGGTGAGGGCGCTGGTGCTGCCACCGCTGTACAGCGGAATGTTCAGCTCCAGCCCGATCGAACTGTCGCGGTTGCGCTGGTTAAGTTTGGAAATCGACTGGCTGCTGCCGGCGGCATAGCCCGCCACGAAGTCCAGGGTCGGCCAGTGCCCGGCGCGGGCGCGTTTCACTTCTTCTTCGGCCAGCTCATAGTTGTGCCGGCGCGCATGGATCAACGGGCTGTCGGCCTGGGCCTTGACCAGCCAGTCCTGCAGGTGGCCAGGCATCAGCGGCGGGGGGTAGAAGCCCGGCTGCAAAGTGGTCAGCGACTCCGGCGTTTCACCGATGTATTCCTCCAGCTTACGGCGGGCGTTGACCAGGTTGTCCTGGGCCTCGATCAGGTCGGCCTCGGCCAGGTCGCGACGGGCCACCGACTCGTCGATGTCGGTGATGGTGCCGGCACCCAGCTCCATGCGCCGCTTCGCCGAGGCCAATTGCTCTTCGAAGGCATTCAGCTTGGCTTTGGCCAGGGTGATGGTTTCGCTGGCCAGCAGCACGTCGAAGTAGGCGTCGGCCAGACGCACCGCGGCGTCCTGGCTCTTGGCATCGAACACCGCCACGCTGTAGTCGGCACGTTGCTGGCCCTGGCGGTATTCGGCCATCTTCTGCTTGTTGAACAGCGGTTGGCGCAAACGCACGTTGGCGCCCTTGGAGTCATAGTCCAGGTCGCTGTCCCGGCCATTCTGACGCTGGCTGCCGTTGACCTTGTTGAAGTAGCCCGCAGCGTTGATCTGCGGCAGCAGCCCGGCCTGGCCAATGGCGCGGTTCTCGCTGCCGGCTTCTTTCTCGTGCACCGCGGCGCGGTAGATCGGGCCCTGGTACTGCAGCAGGTCCCAGGCTTGCTTCAGGTCCATGGCACTGGCCTGTACGGACAACCCCAACAGGCACAACATCAGGCACGGGTGATTCATGTCATTGCTCCTTGAACGAGGCGTCCACGCGTTCGAGCATCGGCTTGAGCAGGTAGCTGAGCAGGTTGCGCTCGCCGGTCTTGATGGTGACGGTGGCCGGCATGCCGGGGCGGATGTGGTTGCTGCCCAGCAAGTCCATGCCGCCCTGCGTCACTTCCACCTGGGCCAGGTAGTACGGCTGCTTGCTTTCTTCGTCCATCAGGCGGTCGGCGGAAATGGTCATGACCCGTCCCGGAATATTCGGCGTCTTCGCATGGTTGAAGGCCGGGAAGGCGAGGTCCACGTCCAGGCCGGGCACCATCTTGTCGATCGCCTGCACCGGGATCATCGCGTCGACCTGCAACGGCTGGTCGAGCGGCACCACCTCCATGATCTTGGCCCCAGGCTGGATGATGCCGCC
>NZ_OPYN01000162.1 GCF_900277125.1 Pseudomonas inefficax | reverse complement strand
TCGAAGAAGGCGAACAGGCCGTTGCCGGTCAGAAACTGACGTACCTGCGCAAGGTCCTGCAGGGCCTGGGCCGGGTTGCCGCCGGCGCGGCTCAGGTTGCGTTCGAAGGCTGCGCTGAAGATGCGCCGGTTGAGGTCCATGTCGAGGAAGTTGCCGACCCGGATCAGTACGCGGGTGCGGACCATCTCCAGAGCAGACATCAGCATGAACAAGCCGATCACCAGCAGGGTAAGCATGGTCAGGGTGGTGACGTTGCGGCTGACCAGGGCGCGGTCATACACCTGCAACATATAAATTGCTGGCGTCAACATCATGACGTTTATCACGCCGCTGAAGGCGGCCAGGGCAAAAAAACTGCGGCGCAGGCGGAACAGCACGTCGGCCAGCTCGGTACGAGTGCGTGGTGGCTTGTGCATCGGGGCCTCCCTTTATCGCAAATCGGGAAGCCCTTGCGGCGCCCCGTGCAGCGGTAATCGTGGCTTCTGGTTGGCTCGCAGGCGGATCGCTCTTATGGCGGATGCTCCAAAACGCTGCGCTGCTCCCACATGCTGGAGCGTAGGTTGCAGCGACACACACGGTAATATCGTTTCGCTCTATGAAGTCTTTGAACTTTTTATAAGTGCCAATAAAACAGTTATTTGCATCGCATTATCATCGGCCGACGATTTTTTTGACGGGATATTGACAACCTTTTCGCCTGCGACTTTAGTCTGATGTATTCGGGCCCTGTGCGAGCTGGGGTCGATGCATGTGCGTTACAGCTGTATCGCATGCTTAACAAGGCCCCCGGACGATGGGTGCCGGCTTGCGAATGATGAGGCCAGTGGGGGCCAGCACAAGAGTGTTGTGCCCACTGAACCTGGAGCACCGAACCAGTATCTGCGCACGTCAACACTGACTGGGCGCGGGAAGGACCCTGTTGCCCTGTGTCATCTCCGGAAAGATCGAGGGCAATTGAAATGGCAGATTTCAGCAAGTCGGACCTGGAGTTCATCCTTCAGCAGATTTTCATCGCCGAAGCCCACGCCGATGGCGCGAGCCTGATCGACCTGCTGCCCAACAGCCAGGTACCGTTCGGCCTGCGTACCGTGGACGGCAGCTACAACAACCTGGTGACCGGGCAGAGCGAGTTCGGCGCCGCCGACAATTCGTTCCTGCGCCTGCTCAGCCCATCCTTCAGCGGCGACTATGCCGGCACCGGCACGGTTACCGACTCGCAACCGCGCACCATCAGCAACCTGATCGTCGAC
>NZ_OPYN01000161.1 GCF_900277125.1 Pseudomonas inefficax | reverse complement strand
TGTCGAACAGCTCTGGGCGCGCCTGCAGGAAGTGGTCAAGGGCTGAAACTGCCGGCGCCGCTTTGCGGCCCTATCGCCGGCAAGCCAGCTCCCACAGGAACGCACAACGCCTGAAGCCTGTGCGGCTCCTGGGGGAGCAACTGACTTGTATATTTCTTCAAGCCAGCACTGGCCCTTGTAGGAGCGGCCTTGTGTCGCGATGGGCCGCGCAGCGGCCCCGACAATCTTTGCTGCGAAGCTGAAAATCTGGGGCCGCTTCGCGCCCCATCGCGACACAAGGCCGCTCCTACAGGTATTTGCACATGGCTTGCCGGCGATAGGGCTGCAGAGCAGCCCCCTGCAATCGATCAGTGGCTCACCGCCTGAAAGCTCCCTTTTCGGCTAGCTTCATACGCGGTCTTGTCCATCGGCTTGGCATCCGGGTTACCCAGGTCTTCCATCGCCAGGCGATGGGTTTCCGGGGCAATGTACGCTGCCAGGGCGCACACGCAGGTGATGAAGAACGCCAGCCCACCGACTACCAGCGGAATGTTGTCCGAGCCGGGCGGGGCAACCAGGGCGAACAGTGCCGGCAGCATGGCGGTCAGCATGGTGCCGATGTTCTGTGCGATGGCCATGGCCGAAACGCGGTAGCGGGTGTGGAACAGCTCTGGGTAGAAGCTTGGGAACACCGCGTTGTAACCCTGGTACACCATGCCCCACATCACGATCGACGAGGCGAACGCCAGCGGTACGTTCTGGATGCTGATCGCGTACAGATAGACGAAGGCCAGCAGGCCCGAGCCCAGACAGCCGGTGATCATGGTCGGGCGCCGGCCGATCTTGTCGGACAGGTTGCCGACAAACGGAATCACCAGCACCGCGACGATGTTGCCGACTACCGGAATCCACAGGTACACGCTCTTGTCGAAGCCGATGCCATAGGCCGGCTGCACCGCGTAGGCCGCACCGAAGATGGTCGCTACCACAGGGATCACGTTCATCAAGGCCATGAACATGACCAGCACCATGTGCTTCCAGCTGTGGCGGAAGGCCTCGCTGATCGGCGACCTGGCGACTTTGTCCTGCTTCTCTTCCTTCACGAATGCCGGGGTTTCGTGCACTTCCTTCCGGATGATGAAACCGGCGATCAGCACGATGGCACTCATCAGGAACGGAATGCGCCAGCCCCAGTCGTTGAAGGCTTCGCTGGGCATGAAGTAGGCCAGAGGCAGGAACACCGCCGCCGCCAGCACCTGGCCAGCCTGCACGCCTTGCAGGGTGAAACTGGCGTAGTAGCCCCGTCGACCGAATGGCGCATGCTCCATGATCATCGAACTGGCACCGGAGATTTCACCGGCCACGGCAAAGCCCTGGACCAGGCGCAGCAGCACCAGCAAGGCCGGGGCGAGCAGGCCGATGTCGTGGTAGGTGGGCAGCAGGCCAACGGCCATGGTCGACAGGCCCATCAGGAACATGCACAGCAGCAGTACGTTCTTGCGGCCGCGGGTGTCACCCCAGTGGCCCAGCACGAAGGCGCCGACCGGGCGCGCCAGGTAACCCACGCCGTAGGTGGCCAGCGAGGCAATGATGGCCATTTTCGGGTCGGTGTTGGGGAAGAAGATCTGCGGGAAAATCAGCGCAGCGGCCTGGGCGTAGATGAAGAAGTCGTAGTACTCGAGTGCCGAGCCTATCCATCCACTGGCGGTCGCTTTCTTGGCTTGAGAGCTGGAGTGAGCCATCGTTGTCTCCGTTGTTATTGTTGTTAGCGCAGGTTCCGCCGGAGGTAAGCCAAGGCAGGAGGCAATGGTCGGTGTGCCTGCGTCTGTGGATCATGTTGACCACGGTCCAGCGGACTGGCAATTCGCTAAATCGGGTATTGTGCGATAATCGAACGCAAAACTAACCATTCCGTACAAAGAGATTGAAGCGACGACTTTACCTGCGAATAATCGAACGTGCCATAAACTGTGACAGTGGTTTTTTACCTGTCTGGCACCGTATCCCTCTAACAACAAGGAACTCCCGCCATGCAGCGTTCGATCGCTACCGTGTCCTTGAGCGGCACCCTGCCGGAAAAGCTCGAAGCCATCGCCGCCGCCGGTTTTGACGGCGTCGAGATCTTCGAAAACGACCTGCTCTATTACGCTGGCAGCCCGCGCCAGGTACGGCAGATGTGCGCAGACCTGGGTATTGCCATCACCCTGTTCCAGCCGTTCCGCGATTTCGAGGGCTGCCGCCGCGACCGCCTGCAGAAAAACCTCGACCGTGCCGAGCGCAAGTTCGACCTGATGCAGGAACTGGGCACCGACCTGGTGCTGGTATGCAGCAACGTCCAGGCCGATGCCCTGGGAGAAGAACAACTATTGGTCGACGACCTGCGCCTGCTGGCCGAGCACGCCGGCAAGCGCGGCCTGCGCATTGGCTACGAAGCCCTGGCCTGGGGCCGCCACGTCAACACCTACCAGCAAGTCTGGAACCTGGTGCGCCAGGCCGACCACCCGGCCCTCGGGGTGATCCTCGACAGCTTCCACACCTTGTCGCTCAAGGGCGACCCGAGCGCGATCCGCGACATCCCTGGCGACAAGATCTTCTTCGTGCAAATGGCCGACGCGCCGATCCTGGCCATGGATGTGCTGGAGTGGAGCCGCCACTTCCGCTGCTTCCCGGGGCAGGGCGAGATGGACATGGCCGGTTTCCTGGCGCCAATCCTTGCCACCGGTTACCGTGGGCCGCTGTCGCTGGAAATCTTCAACGACGGCTTCCGCGCCGCACCGCCCCGGCAGAATGCCGCCGACGGCCTGCGTTCGCTGCTGTACCTCGAAGAGCACACCCGCCTGCGCCTGGAGCAGGAAGGTACCTCGATCGAGCCCGGTGTGCTGTTTACACCACCGGCGGCCAGTGCCTATGACGGCGTAGAGTTCCTTGAATTTGCAGTCGACGAAGCCGTCGGCGCGCGCCTGGGCAGTTGGCTGAAGCGTCTGGGCTTTGCCGAAGCCGGCAAGCACCGCAGCAAAGAAGTGCAGTTGCTGCGCCAGGGCGATATCAACATTGTGCTGAACGCCGAACCCTATTCTTTCGGCCACAACTTCTTCGAGGCCCACGGGCCGTCGCTGTGCGCCACCGCGCTGCGAGTCAAGGACCAGCAAGCCGCCCTGAAGCGCGCCACCGCCTTCCGTGGCCAGCCGTTCCGTGGCCTGGTCGGGCCCAACGAGTGCGAAGTGCCGGCGGTACGTGCGCCAGATGGCAGCCTGCTGTACCTGGTGGAGCAGGGCACTGCCGGCCAGACCCTGTACGACACCGACTTCAGCCTGGACAAGAACGCCAGCGCCACCGGCGGCCTGCGCCGTATCGACCACATGGCCCTGGCCCTGCCGGCCGAGTCGCTGGACAGCTGGGTGCTGTTCTACAAGAGCCTGTTCGATTTCGCTGCGGACGACGAAGTGGTGCTGCCGGACCCTTATGGCCTGGTCAAGAGCCGCGCCCTGCGTAGCCAGTGCGGCACCCTGCGCCTGCCGCTGAACATCTCGGAAAACCGCAACACCGCCATCGCCCATGCGCTGTCCAGCTATCGCGGTTCGGGCGTGCATCACATCGCCTTCGATTGCGACGACATCTTCCGCGAGGTGGCGCGGGCCAAACTGGCAGGGGTACCGTTGCTGGAGATCCCGCTGAACTACTACGACGACCTGGCGGCGCGTTTCGACTTCGACGACGAGTTCCTCAGCGAACTGGCCTACTACAACGTGCTGTACGACCGCGATGCCCAGGGAGGTGAGCTGTTCCACGTGTATACCGAGCCGTTCGAAGAGCGTTTCTTCTTCGAGATCATCCAGCGTAAAGGGGGATATGCAGGTTACGGTGCGGCCAACGTCGCGGTGCGCCTGGCGGCCATGGCCAAGGCCCGCAGCGGGGCGGCGCGCAAGCCGGTCCTCTGAACCCGGTGCGGTCGGTGTAGGAGCGGCCTTGTGTCGCGATGGGCCGCAAGGCGGCCCCAGGATTTCAGCGGTGCTGCTTGAACTTGGGGCCGCTTTGCGGCCCATCGCGACACAAGGCCGCTCCTACACCGACCGCGTATGCTTCAAGGCCGCTCAGCCACCATTAGCAACGACTGCGGCAGCGCACTCTGCGGGTGCTGTGGCTCCTGCAAGCTCACCAGCCGCAACCCCGCCATGTCCAGCGCATTCAGCCAACTGGCCAAGGTGCGGAAGTACCACGGCATCACCTGCCAATCCCCGGCGAACCCGGCAAACGACTCCTCCCGCCAGCCATCCTGGTAATCCCCATCCGCCACGCCCCACGGATGCAGGGTCTGGATCACCAGCGCACCGCCGGGCACCAGCAACGCATTCATCGCCGTCAGCAGTGGGATGATGTCCTGCTGCAACAGGGCGAAGTTGGCACAGATCAGGTCATAGTCCTTGCCGACACAGGCCTGCCCAGCGGCCAGCTGTGCGTAGCTGGCCAGGTGCACCTCGGCGGAGCCCGCAGCGCGCGCGGCATCCACCAGCGCCCGGTCACCGTCCACTCCTACCGCCTCCACACCCCGGTCGCCCAGCGCGCGCAGCAGCCAGCCTTCACCACAGCCCAGGTCGAGCACCCGTTCGGGCTGGCGGCCCAGAATGGCCAGCAGGATGGCCTGGTCGGTGACCTGGCGACGGCTCTCGATACTGCCGCTGCGCACCGCATCGATCCAGGCCTGGGCGTTGTGCTGCCAGCTGTCGAGCAAGGCGTCTTCAGGGTTGCGCATGGTCATCTCCGTTGTGCTCGATTCCGCCTGCGGCCGCCAGAGCGCTCAGCCGGCCGCAGTGCGCTGTCGCTTGATCCGGTACATATCGCCATCGGCATGGCGCAGTAGCATGTCGGCATCGTTGCCGTCCTCGGGGAAACGCGCCACGCCAATGCTGCAGGATGGCGCGCCGATGCCCGCAAACTCGGCGCCGAGTGGCTCGGCCATGGCTGCCAGGATGCGTGCCACCTGCTCGGCAATGGCCTCTGGCGACGCGTAGTCGGTCAGTAGCACGGTGAACTCGTCACCGCCCATCCGCGCCACTGTATCGGTAGCACCTACGCAACCTTCCAGGCGCCGCGCCAAGGTGCAGAGCACCCGGTCACCCACGCTGTGGCCGTGATTATCGTTGATGTCCTTGAAGTCATTGATATCGATGAACAGCAACGCAAGCGGTTGGTTGTGGTGGCGGGCCGCGGCGAGGGCAGTATCCAGCCGCTCGTTGAACATGGCCCGATTGGCCAGGCGGGTGAGTGGATCATGATGGGCCAGGAAGCGCAGCTCCTCCTCGGCCTGGCGCTGGGCGGTGACATCCCGCGCCACACCGATGCGGGCATTGGCCTCATCGGACCAGGAGGCCGCCCACAGGATATGCACGATATCGCCATCCTTGCGGATGTAGCGGTTGCGGAAGTCGTAATGGGGTTGGCCGTTCATCACCCGCACGATCGATGCGCGGGTGATCGCCAGGTCGTCAGGGTGCATGTAGTCGGTGATCGGCGTGCCGATCAGTTCGCAGGCCCGGTAGCCCAGCAGCGCCTCGCAGGCATCGCTGACGAAAACGATCTGGTTGTCCCTGTCGACCACGAACACCGTGTCCAGCATCAGGTGGATCAGCCTGGGGTATAACGCTTGGAGGTCTACGGGCATGGGGCAGGGCGTCCGCGGCGGGGTGACCGATCATAGCCTGAAATGGAACAAATTGCGGTAGGCGCCGCAAACCCTACGGGAGCTGAATGAATGTACCGTACCTGTGGGAGCGGGTTTACCCGCGAACACCGGCGAAGCCGGTGCCACCCACCGCGTCGCCTGCTTCGCGGGTAAACCCGCTCCCACAGGGCACCCGGTTTGCTATCAATTGGTTACCAATAGCTCCGGCCCCAGGTAGTCGTTGATCTGCTCGATATCATCATCCCCAAGGTTACCCACCGATGACGCCAGGCGCAGCCGCGACATCAGGTAGTTGAGCTTGGCCTCGAACAGGTCGTGGCGGGCGTCAAACAGCAGTTCCTCGGCATTGAGTACATCCGAGTTGGTGCTGGTGCCGCCTTCCCTGAAACCCTTGCGGGCCGAAAGCAGCGAGCGTTCGTTGGACGCCACGGCCTTTTCCAGCGCCTGAATGCGCAAGGCGCCACTCTGCACGCCGCGGTACTCGCGGGTGGTGCCGGAGATCACTTCCTGGCGCGTGGCGTCCAGTTCATCCAGGGCCTTGGAACTGTTGGCGCTGGCCTGGCGGGTGAGGGCGCTGGTGCTGCCACCGCTGTACAGCGGAATGTTCAGCTCCAGCCCGATCGAACTGTAGTGGTTGCGCTGGTTCAGTTCGGAAATCGACTGGCTGCTACCGGCGGTATAGCCCGCCACGAAATCCAGGGTCGGCCAGTGCCCGGCGCGGGCGCGTTTCACTTCTTCTTCGGCCAGCTCGTAGCTGTGCCGGCGCGCATGGATCAGCGGGCTGTCGGCCTGGGCCTTGACCAGCCAGTCCTGCAGGTTGCCCGGCATCAGCGGCGGGGTGCTGAAGCCCGGCTGCAAGGTGGTCAGCGACTCCGGCGTTTCACCGATGTATTCCTCCAGCTTGCGGCGGGCGTTGACCAGGTTGTCCTGGGCCTCGATCAGGTCGGCCTCGGCCAGGTCGCGACGGGCCACCGACTCGTCGATGTCGGTGATGGTGCCGGCACCCAGCTCCATGCGCCGCTTCGCCGAGGCCAATTGCTCTTCGAAGGCATTCAGCTTGGCTTTGGCCAGGGTGATGGTTTCGCTGGCCAGCAATACATCGAAGTAGGCTTCGGCCAGGCGCACCGCGGCGTCCTGGCTCTTGGCATCGAACACCGCCACGCTGTAGTCGGCACGTTGCTGGCCCTGGCGGTATTCGGCCATCTTCTGCTTGTTGAACAGCGGTTGGCGCAAACGCACGTTGGCGCCCTTGGAGTCATAGTCCAGGTCGCTGTCCCGGCCATTCTGGCGCTGGCTGCCATCGACCTTGTTGAAGTAGCCGGCAGCGTTGATCTGCGGCAGCAGGCCGGCCTGGCCGATGGCGCGGTTCTCGCTGCCGGCTTCTTTCTCGTGCACCGCGGCGCGGTAGATCGGGCCTTGGTACTGCAGCAGGTCCCAGGCTTGCTTCAGGTCCATGGCACTGGCCTGTACGGACAACCCCAACAGGCACAACATCAGGCACGGGTGATTCATGTCATTGCTCCTTGAACGAGGCGTCCACGCGTTCGAGCATCGGCTTGAGCAGGTAGCTGAGCAGGTTGCGCTCGCCGGTCTTGATGGTGACGGTGGCCGGCATGCCGGGGCGGATGTGGTTGCTGCCCAGCAGGCCCATGCCGTTCTGCGTCACTTCCACCTGGGCCAGGTAGTACGGCTGCTTGCTTTCTTCGTCCATCAGGCGGTCGGCGGAAATGGTCATGACCCGTCCCGGAATATTCGGCGTCTTCGCATGGTTGAAGGCCGGGAAGGCGAGGTCCACGTCCAGGCCGGGCACCATCTTGTCGATCGCCTGCACCGGGATCATCGCGTCGACCTGCAACGGCTGGTCGAGCGGCACCACCTCCATGATCTTGGCCCCAGGCTGGATGATGCCGCCGACCGTGGCGATGCTCAGGGCCTGGACCATGCCGTCGATCGGCGAGCGAATCACTGTATGGGTCACTTCATAGTCCAGCGCGCGCAAGCGATCGGCCAAGGTGGTGTTCTCCTTGGCGGTATCGGTCAGTTGCGATTCCACCTCCTTGAGGTAATCGTGCTGGCGTTGCAGGATGCGCAGCTTGATCTCGGTGGCCTGGCTGCGCGCCCGGGCAATGTTGTTGAGGTTTTCGGCCTGGCCGGCGGACAGGTCGGCATTGTTGCGCTCCAGCTCCAGCAGGCGGTTGCGTGGCACATAACCTTCGGCGGCCAGCACGCGTGTACCTTGCAGCTCCTGGTTGAGGAAGCCGATCTGCGAGGCGCGTGCGCCGTACACCTGCTGCAGGCCCTTGAGCTGCACCGCCGTGGCGGCCAGGTTTTCCTCGAGGATGCTCAGTTCACCGGCAAGGCCCGCGCGGCGTGTATCGAGCAGGCGCTGTTGCAGGTCCATGGCTGCCAGCAGGCGTGGGTCGCTGCGGTAGTGCTCGAGCAGGGCAGGGTCGAAGGTGACTGTGTCGCGGCCGTCGCGCTCGGCTTCCAGGCGGTTTTCCACGGTCTTGCTGACGATGTACTGGGCACTGATCGCGCCCTGTTCTGCCACCGCGCGCAGGGCGTCCAGGCGTACCACCTCCTGGCCTTTCTTCACCCTGTCGCCTTCACGCACCAGGATCGCCTCGACCGTGCCGCCGGTCAGGTGCTGCACCGCCTTGCGGTTGCTGGTGACCTTGACCGTGCCGGTGGCGACCACCCCTGCGTCCAGTGGCGCCAGGCACGACCACAGCAGGAAACCGCCAAAGCCGGCAATGACCATCCATACGCCCCAGCGTGCCGGCCGGCCCATGTCCAGGTCGATACTGTTGCGGGCCTCGGCGGGAATCAATTCGGTGTGTTGGGTCATCTGCATGATCGATCACTCCCGTACTTTTACCGAGGCCAGCGGCGCTGCGGTCGCCGCCGGGATCACGCTGGCCTTGCGCAGCGCAGCGAACACTTCGTCGCGGCTGCCGAGCATGTGCACGGTACCGTCACGCAGCATCAGCACCTTGTCGACCGCGCACAGTACATTGGGCCGGTGGGAAATCAGGATTACCGTGGCCCCGCGCGCCTTGAGTTCGGCTAGCGCATCGACCAGGGCCTTTTCGCCAACGTCATCAAGGTTGGCGTTGGGCTCGTCCAGCACCACCAGGTTCGGCTCGCCGTACAGCGCACGGGCCAGGGCGATGCGCTGCTTCTGGCCGCCGGACAGCGGGCTGCCGTCGGCGGCCAGGCGGGTGTCGTAACCCTGCGGGAAGCGCAGGATCATGTCGTGCACGCCGCTGCTGCGGGCAGCGCGGATCACCGCTTCGCTGTCCACTTCGGTGAAGCGTGCGATGTTCTCGGCGATGGTGCCCTCGAACAACTCCACGTCCTGCGGCAGGTAGCCGAGCCACGGGCCGAGTTCGGCCTTGTTCCAGGTGAAGATGTCGGCGCCGTCCAGGCGCACCTTGCCGGCCTGGGTCGGCCACACGCCTACCAGCAGGCGGGCGAGGGTGGACTTGCCTGAGGCGGAGGGGCCGATGATGCCCAGGCTTTCACCCGGGACCAGGCTGAAGCTCACCCCGCGCACGATGCTATTGCTGGTGCCGGGGGCGCCGGCGACCACGTTTTCCACGGCCAGCATGCCCATTGGCCGCTGCAGCGACATGCTCGGTGGCCGCTGCGGGTAGTCGTGCAGCAGGTCGTTGAGCCGGCCCCAGGCGGAACGGCAGCCCAGCAGCTGCTTCCATGCGGCAATCACCTGCTCCACCGGGGCCAGGGCGCGGCCGGTGAGGATCGAGCAGGCGATCATCATGCCGGGGGTGATCTTGCCTTCGATCGCCAGCAGTGCGCCGGCACCGAGGATCACCGACTGCAAGGTAATGCGCACGAAACGCCCGGTGCTGCTGATCACCGCAGCACGGTCCGAGGCCAGGGTCTGCATCTGCAGGATGCGTAAATGGCCCTGGTACCAGCGCTTGCCGATCGCCGGCAGCATGCCCATGGCTTCGATCACTTCGGCGTTGCGCAGGTTGTTGTTGGCGTAGCTGGCCGACGCCAGGGCTGCCTGGTTGGCCTCGGCCAAGGGTTTTTGCGTAGCCTTCTCGGTGAGGTAGGCCAGGCCCACCAGGATCAGCGAGCCGATCAGCGTTACCAGCCCCAGCAGTGGATGGATCAGGTAGCAGACCAGCAGGTAGATCGGTGTCCAGGGGGCATCGAAGAAGGCGAACAGGCCGTTGCCGGTCAGAAACTGACGCACCTGCGCAAGGTCCTGCAGGGCCTGGGCCGGGTTGCCGCCGGCGCGGCTCAGGTTGCGTTCGAAGGCTGCGCTGAAGATGCGCCGGTTGAGGTCCATGTCGAGGAAGTTGCCGACCCGAATCAGTACGCGGGTGCGGACCATCTCCAGGGCCGACATCAGCATGAACAAGCCGATCACAAGCAGGGTAAGCATCGACAGGGTAGTGACATTGCGGCTGACCAGGGCTCGGTCGTACACCTGCAGCATATAAATTGCTGGCGTCAACATCATGACGTTTATCACGCCGCTGAAGGCGGCCAGGGCAAAAAAGCTGCGGCGCAGGCGAAACAACACCTCAGCCAGCTCGGAACGGGTGCGTGGCGGCTTGTGCATCGGGAGCCTCCCTTTATCACAATCGGGAAGCCCTTGCGGCGGCCCGTACAGCGGTAGTTGTGGCTTCTGGTCGGCTCGCAGGCGGGTCGCTCTCAGGGCGAATGGTCCAAAACGCTGCGTTGCTCCCACATGCAGCAGCGTAGGTTGCACTGAAACACTCGGTAATATCTTTTTGCTCTATAAAATCTTTGAACTTTTCATAAGTGCCATTAAAAACAGCGAGTTGTATCGCGTTATCAATGCCGAACGAATTTTTTGACGGGATATTGACAAGCTTTTCTTCTGCGACTTTAGTCTGATGTATTCGGACCCTGTGCGAGCTGGGGTCGATGCATGTGCGGTGCCTACCTGTATCGCACCGTTTACAAGGTTCCCGCCGTTACTGTGGGAGCCGGCTTGCCGGCGATGAGGCCAGTGGCGACAACACAGCACCGTAGTGCCCAACTGCCCCAGAACCCAGAATCAGAAACTGCGCACGTCACACTGACTGGGCGCGGGAAGGACCCTGTTGCCCTGAGTCATCTCCCGACAGATCGAGGGCAATTGAAATGGCAGATTTCAGCAAGTCGGACCTGGAGTTCATCCTCCAGCAGATCTTCATCGCCGAAGCCCATGCCGATGGCACCAGCCTGATCGACCTGCTGCCCAACAGCCAGGTACCGTTCGGCCTGCGTACCGTGGACGGCAGCTACAACAACCTGGTGACCGGGCAGAGCGAGTTCGGCGCCGCCGACAATTCGTTCCTGCGCCTGCTCAGCCCATCCTTCAGCGGCGACTATGCCGGCACCGGCACGGTTACCGACTCGCAACCGCGCACCATCAGCAACCTGATCGTCGACCAGACGGCGAACAACCCGGCCGCGGTCGAAGCCAATGGCGGCGCCGCCCCGGTGATCAGCCCCGGCATAGACGGGGTGTTCGGCACCGCAGACGACACGGAAGTGTTCTTCATCCCCAACGTGTCGCCCGACGTTGGCCTGACCGCCGGCTTCAATGCCTGGATGACCTTCTTCGGCCAGTTCTTCGACCACGGCCTGGACCTGGTCACCAAGAGCAGCACCGACTTCGTGTTCATCCCGCTGCAGCCGGACGACCCGCTGTTCGTCGAGGGCAGCCCGACCAACTTCATGGTGCTGCCGCGCGCCGTGCGCACTGCTGGCGCCGATGGCGTGGTGGGTACTGCCGACGATGGCCAGACCAACACCACCTCGCCGTTCGTCGACCAGAGCCAGACCTACAGCTCGCACCCCTCGCATCAGGTGTTCCTGCGTGAGTACACGCTCAATGCCGCAGGTGACCCGGTAGCCACCGGGCGGCTCATCACCAACCGGGACCTGGGCGCCGATGGCCGCTTCGGCACCGCCGACGATGGCAACAGTGAAAGCGGTGGCATGGCCACCTGGGCAGTGGTCAAGGCTCAGGCCCGCGACCTGCTCGGTATCAACCTGACCGACGCCGACGTGCACAGCGTGCCACTGCTGGCCACCGACCCCTACGGCAACTTCCTGCGCGGCCCCAACGGCATGCCGCAGGTGGTGATGCGCGTGAACAACGGTGCCGACGGCATCGCCGGTACCGCCGACGACGTCACCACGCTGGTCGAAGGCAACCGCGACGCGCCGATCAGCCTGGCCAATGCCGTGAGCACCGGGCATGGCTTCCTTGACGACATCGCTCACAACGCCGCGCCGGTGATCGTGAATGGTGTGCTGCAGGCCGACGCCGATGTTGCGGTCGGCAATGCGCAGCCAACCGGGCCTGGCGGCAACAACCTGACCTACGACAACGAACTGCTCGACGCCCACTACATCGCCGGTGACGGCCGGGTGAACGAGAACATCGGCCTGACCGCCGTGCACCACGTGTTCCATTCCGAGCACAACCGCCTGGTGCAGCAGACCAAGGACACCCTGCTGGCCTCCGGTGACCTGGCGTTCCTCAACCGGTGGCTGATCGATGATGTCACTGCCATCCCCACCACGCCCGCCGAAATCGCCGCGCTGGTCTGGGACGGCGAGCGTCTGTTCCAGGCTGCCAAATTCGGCACCGAGATGCAGTACCAGCACCTGGTGTTCGAAGAGTTCGCCCGCACCATCCAGCCGCAGATCGACGAGTTCCTCGCTCCCAACGGCTACGACACCTCGATCGACCCGGCCATCCTCGCCGAGTTCGCCCACGTGGTTTACCGCTTCGGCCACTCGATGCTGACCGAAACCGTGGACCGCTTCGACCCGGCGTTCGCCACGGTGGACGGCGACCCGCAGCTCGGCCTGATCGCCGCCTTCCTCAACCCGCTGGCCTTCGCCGGCAGTGGCGCCACCGCCGACGAAGCGGCCGGCGCGATCATCCGTGGCGTCACCCGTCAGCTGGGCAACGAAATCGACGAGTTCGTCACCGAGGCGCTGCGCAACAACCTGCTCGGGTTGCCGCTGGACCTGCCTGCGCTGAACATCGCCCGTGGCCGTGACACTGGCATCCCTACCCTGAACGAGGCGCGCCGCGAGTTCTATGCCATGACTGGCGACAGCCAGCTCAAGCCATACATCAGCTGGGCCGACTTTGCCGACCACCTCAAGCATCCGGCGTCGCTGATCAACTTCATCGCCGCCTACGGTACCCACGCCACCATCACCGGAGCGGACACCGAAGCGGCCAAGCGCGCCGCCGCCGTGGCGCTGGTGCTTGGTGGTGAAGGCGCGCCAGCGGACCGCCTGGACTTCCTCAACGGCACCGGCGCCTATGCCAATGTGACACTGGCTGGCGCGGACGGCATCGCCGGCACCGCCGACGACATCACCGGGGTGACCGTGACCGGCGTCGATGACATCGACTTCTGGGTCGGTGGCCTGGCCGAGCAGAAAATGCCGTTCGGCGGCATGCTCGGCTCCAGCTTCAACTTCGTCTTCGAAACCCAGCTGGAAGCCCTGCAGAACGGCGACCGGTTCTATTACCTTTCGCGCACCGCGGGCATGAACTTCGGCACCGAACTGGAGAACAACTCCTTCGCCAAGCTGATCATGCTCAACTCCGATGTCACCCACCTGTCCAACACCGTGTTCCTCACGCCCACCTTCACCTTGGAGGTGGACCAGACCAAGCAGTTCACCGGGCTGGGGGCCGATGGCCGGGCTGACCCTACGGGTGGGATCGAGATCAATGGGGTGGAGATCGTACCGCTGGTGATCCGCGACAACCCCGATACCGTGGGCACCGACACCAACTTCCTGCATTACACCGGCGAAGACCACGTGGTGCTGGGCGGCACCGCCGGCAACGACATCATCATCTCTGGCGACGGCGACGATACTGTCTACGGCGACGCCGGCAACGACACCCTTGAAGGCGGCGCGGGCAATGACGCGGTGCTGGGCGGTGCCGGTGACGACATCATCACCGACTCCTTCGGCGACAACCGCCTGGAAGGCAACGATGGCAACGACGTGATCGTTGCCGGCAGCATGCTGGCGGCCGGCAACCTGATCCTGGGTGGCAACGGCCAGGACTTCATCATCACCACCGAAGACATCAGCACCACCTTCGGCGGCCAGGGCGACGACTTCATCCTCGGCGCCAAGACCAACCTGCCACCTACCGGCAACGAGGGCGACGACTGGATCGAGAAGGGCACCCAGGACGGTGCGCCCGGCGACAACTTTGCGCCTCTGCTGGGTGACGAAGTGATCGGCAACGACATCTTCGTCGGTGGCGGTGGCTTCGACGAGATGATCGGTGAGGGCGGCGACGACATCTTTGTCGGCAGCGATGCCCAGGACAAGATGGACGGCATGTCCGGCTTCGACTGGATTACCAACAAGAATGACCAGGTCGGCGTCACCGTCGACTTGACCTTGGCTGCCCTGGCTCAACCCCATGGCAACGCTCCGAACCAGAACACCGGTATCTTCAACCCGGTCGGCGCCTCGCCGGCTTCCATCCTCGACCGCTTTGCCGAGGTCGAGGGCGTGTCCGGTTCGAACTTCGCCGATGTGCTCAAGGGCGATAATGTCGATGCCGTGACCATCCTCAACCACGGTGGTGCCACCGGCAGTGCGCTGACCAACGTCGCGCTGATTCGTGGCCTGCAGCAGTTCCTGGCCGATGCCGGGTTGCCGACCACCGGCTTTGCCACCGGCAACATCATGCTGGGCGGCAACGGCAGCGACCTGATCGAAGGCCGTGGCGGTGATGACCTGATCGACGGTGACAAGTGGCTCAACGTGCGCATTGCCGTGTATGCCCCGGGGGACGTCAACCACACCGGGCCTGAAATCGCCAGTTTCGACAGCATGGTCGACATGATCCCATTCATGCTCGACCGCACCTACAACCCCGGCCAGCTCAAGGCCGTGCGGGAAATCCTGCCCGGCACCTCGACGGGTGGCGCGGCGTTCGACACGGCGGTGTTCACGGGGCTGCAGAGCGAGTACACGGTGACGCAGAACACCAAAGGTACGCTCGACACCTCTGATGATGTGTGGACCGTGACCGACAACGTGGCGGGGCGCGATGGCGTCGATACCCTGCTGCACATCGAACGCCTGCAATTCGCCGACAGCCAGCGCGTGCTGGTGGAGGGGCTGAATGCGCAGCCTGTCGGTAGCCCGGCCGTTACCGACGGCAACGGCGGTGCGATCACCGTGGGCGATATGCTGACGGTGAATGTGGCCGGCGTGCGGGATGCCGACAACATCAGCGCTGGCAATCCGTTGGGCACGCTCGCCGACCGCTCGGTGTCCTACTACTGGCAGGTCGAGGCCACCCCGGGCAGTGGTGTGTTCGAGGATATCATCCTGCTGCCGGCCGGCGACCTGGCGTTCCAGAGCGCCGATGGCACCAACTTCAAGGTGTCGCCAGACCTGGCCGGGCTGAGCCTGCGGGTCAAGGCAATGTACCAGGACGCCCACGGCACCACCGAAGTGCTGTTCTCGCAGCCCACGACCGTGGTCCAGCCGGGTGCGCCTGTGGTACCCACGCCGGCCACACCGGTGGTGGATGCCACTGCCGGCGGCGCCGGCCTGCACATGGTGCGCTCCGACCTCAACTTCATCCTCGACCAGATCAAGATCGCCGAGGCCGACGCCAACGGGGCAGACATCCTCTCGCTGCTGCCCAACATCCGCGCGCCGCTGGGCCTGCGTGCGGTGGATGGCTCGAACAACAACCTGATGAACCTCAATGGCATCAACAACACCCAGTACGGTGCTGCCGACAATGTGTTCCCGCGCGTGACCGACCCGGTGTTCAACCCGGCCGAAGGTGCACCGGCCGGCTTCTTCGGCCCCGGCTCGCCGGCCATTCCGGGCTCATCGTATCAGCAGACCAGTGGTCCGGTGTTCGACTCGCAACCACGCACCATCAGCAACCTGGTCGTCGACCAGACTTCCAACAACCCGGCGGCCTATGCCACCGCGTATGACCCGGGTGCGGACGGTGTGCTCAACTTCGGAGCCGTGGGCAACGACGACGTGCTCAAGGACGGCGTGCGCATCGTCGCCAGCCCGGGCCTGGACGGCCAGTTCGGCACCGGCGACGACCACGACGTCTACCTGTTCGAGAACACCGCTGCCGATGCCGGCCTGTCCGCGCCGTTCAACGCCTGGATGACCTTCTTCGGGCAGTTCTTCGACCATGGCCTGGACCTGGTTACCAAGGGCGGTTCGGGCACCATCTACATCCCGCTGCAACCGGATGACCCGCTGTACGTGGAGGGCGGTTTCACCAACTTCATGGTGGTGACCCGTGCCACCAACCTGCCCGGGCCGGATGGCATCCTCGGCAACGCCGATGACATCCACGAGCACACCAATACCACCACCCCGTTCGTGGACCAGAACCAGACCTACAGCTCGCACCCTTCGCACCAGGTGTTCCTGCGTGGCTATGTGCTGACCGACGACGGGCCTGTCGCCACCGGGCGGCTGATCACCAACCGGGACCTGGGCGCTGATGGCCGCTACGGTACCGCTGACGACACCGAGATTGGCGGCATGGCGACCTGGAAGGTGGTCAAGGCCCAGGCCCGCGACATATTGGGCATCAACCTGACCGACGCCGATGTCGACAACGTACCGCTGCTGGCAACCGACGCCTACGGCAACTTCATCAAGGGGCCCAACGGCTTCCCGATGGTAATCATGAAAGGGGCTGACGGCATTGCTGGCACGGCTGACGACCAGCAGATCGAGGGCAACCCGCTGGCCCCGATCGACCTGACCAATGCCGTACGCACCGGTCACCAGTTCCTTGCCGACATCGCCCACAATGCCGTGCCGGTGTTCAGCAATGGCGTGCTGGTGCCTGATGCCGATACCGATGTAGGCAACGCCGTGCCAGTGAACCCGCAGACCGGCGCCAACCTGGCCTACGACAACGAACTGCTCGATGCGCACTACATCGCCGGCGACGGCCGGGTCAACGAGAACATCGGCCTGACTGCCGTGCATGCGATCTTCCACTCCGAGCACAACCGGCTGGTGGCGCAGACCATGGACACTGTGCTCGATTCGGGCGACCTTGCGTTCCTCAACGAGTGGCTGCTCAACCCGCTGACCGCGCTGCCGGCCAGTCAGGCCGAGATCGACGCGCTGGTGTGGAATGGCGAGCGGCTGTTCCAGGCCGCCAAGTTCGGTACCGAGATGCAGTACCAGCACCTGGTGTTCGAGGAGTTCGCCCGTACCGTGCAACCACGGGTCGACCTGTTCTTCGCGCCGACCCAGGTGTACGACGTAGACCTCGATGCGTCGATCGTGGCCGAGTTCGCGCACACCGTGTACCGCTTCGGCCACTCGATGCTGACCGAAACCGTCGACCGCTTCGATGTCGACTTCAACGTCATCCAGGACCCGGCCAGCGCCAACCCGGACCAGCAACTGGGCCTGATCGCGGCGTTCCTCAACCCGCTGGCGTATGCCGCCAGTGGCGTCACCCCCGAGGATGCCACCAGCGCCATCGTGCGCGGGGTCACCCGTCAGGCCGGTAACGAGATCGACGAGTTCGTCACCGAGGCGCTGCGCAACAACCTGCTCGGGCTGCCGCTGGACCTGCCGGCGATCAACATCGCGCGTGGCCGCGACGTCGGTATCCCTTCGCTGAACGCCGTGCGCCGGGACATCTATGCGCAAACCGGCGATACCCAGCTCAAGCCTTACACCAGCTGGGTCGACCTGGTGCAGCACCTGAAGCATCCGGAATCGCTGATCAACTTCATCGCCGCCTACGGCACCCACAGCACCATCACCGGGGCCACCACGTTGCTGGAGAAACGTGCGGCGGCCATGGCCCTGGTATTTGGTGGCGATGGCGCGCCAGCCGACCGCCTGGACTTCCTCAACAGCACCGGCGCCTACGCCAACGTCACCCTGCCTGGCAAGGATGGCGTGCTCGGCAACGCCGATGACCTGAGGGCGGTGACCGTGACCGGGGTCGATGCCATCGACCTGTGGATCGGTGGCCTGGCCGAAGCGAAAACCCCGTTCGGCGGCATGCTCGGCAGCACCTTCAACTTCGTGTTCGAGAACCAGATGGAGAAACTGCAGGACGGCGACCGCTTCTACTACCTGGAGCGCACCTCCGGCCTGTCGATGAACGCCGAGCTGGAAAGCAACTCGTTCGCCAAGCTGATCATGGCCAACACCTCGGCTACCCACCTGCCGGGCCTGGTGTTCTCCGACCCGGGCTTCTACCTGGAAGTGGACCGGAGCAAGCAGTTCAACGAAGGCCTGGGCAACCTCGACCCACTGGGCGAAAACGGCGAGCAGGTGGTGTTCCGCGACAGCCCGCTGACGGCAGGCCCGGACACCAACTACATCCGCTATGCCGGTGCCGAGCACATCGTGCTGGGCGGCACCGAGGGTAACGACATCCTGGTGTCCAGCGAGGGTGACGACACGGTCTGGGGCGATGGCGGCAACGACCGCATCGAGGGCGGCGACGGCAACGACCAACTGCGTGGCGGTGCCGGCGACGACATCATCAGCGACATGGGTGGCGACGACAACATCCAGGGCGGCGACGGCAACGATGTGCTGCACGGCGGTAATGGCGTCAACCTGATCATCGGTGGTTTTGGCAACGACTTCATCGTCACCGGTGAGGACGCCTCCGAAGCCATTGGCGGCCAGGGCAACGACTTCATCCTGGGCAGCAAGGCCAACGAACAGGACATGGGCAACGAAGGTGACGACTGGATCGAGAAGGGCACCTCGGACGGTGCCCCTGGCGACAACTTCGACCCGCTCGGCAACGACCCGATCATCGGCAACGACGTGTTCATCGGTGGCAACGAGAACGACAAGTTCAACGGTGAGGGCGGCGACGACATCATGGTCGGCAGCCTGGGCTTCGGTGACCGCTACATCGGTGGCTCCGGCTATGACTGGGCGACCTTCAAGGGCCTGGCCCAGGGCGTGACTGCCGACTTCAGCGACCGCTTCTTCGATGTGCCGCCGGTACCAGGTTCGGGCGCCTCTGCGCTGGTGCGCTTCGACATCATGGAAGGCTTGTCGGGCTCGGCTCATGGCGACTTCCTGCGTGGTGACAGCGAAACCTCTGCCACCTTGCCGACCAATGGCGCCAACGGTAGCGTGCTGACCAACATCAGCCTGATCAATGGCCTGTCCAGCCTGCTGGCCGCCGGTGCGACGTTCTACGACGGTGGCAACATCATCCTCGGTGGCAGCGGCAGTGACCTGATCGAAGGCCGTGGCGGCGACGATATCCTCGATGGTGACAAGTGGCTGAACGTGCGCATCAGCGTGCGTGCCAACAGCGACGGCACCGGCCCGGAAATCGCCAGCTACGACAGCATGGAGCCGATGGTGCCGCTGATGCTCAGGGGTACCTACAACCCGGGCCAACTGGTGATCGTCCGTGAAATCCTCAACGGCAGCAACAGTTACGACACGGCGGTGTTCTCGGGGGTGGCCACCGACTACAGCGTGGTGGTCGATGGCAACTCGGTGATCGTCACCGATTCGGTGGCCGGGCGTGATGGTGTCGATCGCCTGACCGGCATCGAGCGCCTGCAGTTCTCGGATGGCTCGCAAGCCTCCGGTGTGGGCACTGCGGTCAACGCCGGCCCCACCGGCAGCCTGGTGATCCTTGACGCTGCCACCGGCGTGCGTGACGACACACCGGTCAGCGGCCAGCTGCTGCGGGTCACCCCGCTGGCGGTACATGACGCGGACAACGTCAGCGCGACCAACCTGACCGGTGCGATCACCGGCCCGGTGGCGTACTACTGGCAAGTGGAGACCCTGCCAGGTTCGGGGGTCTATGAAGACATCACCTTTGTCGCTGCCGGCGAGGTTTCGCGAGCGGTCGGTACCACCTACCGGGTCACGGACGATGTGGCAGGGCAGAACATCCGCGTACGCGCGGTGTACCAGGACACCAAGGGCACGCTGGAAATCGTCGATTCGGCGCCGAACAACGCGCCGACCGCCGGGCCTACCGTGACCGGGTCGCTGGTGCAGAACCAGACGCTCACCGCCAACCCGGCAACCATTGTCGACGCTGACGGCCTGAGCAATCCGCGGTTCACCTTCCAGTGGCAGTCCAACCGGGGTACCGGCTGGGTCGACATTGCTGGCGCCATCAACAGCACCTTCCTCCTTACCCAGAACCAGGTGGGGCAGAACATGCGGGTGGTGGTCAGCTATGTGGATGACTTCGGTGTGCAGGAAAGCATCGCCTCTGACATCCTCGACCCGGTGGCCAACGTCAACGATGCACCCACCGGTGCCGTGCTGATCAGCGATACCACGCCAGACCAGGGCCAGACGCTGACCGCGCTCACCGGCAGTATCGCCGACCTGGACGGGCTGGGCGCGTTCAGATTCCAGTGGCAGCAGAACATTGGCGGCACCTTCAGCAACATCGCGGGTGCCACGGCTGCAACCTTTACCCCGGGCTTCGAGCAGGGTAACCGGCAGTTGCGGGTGGTCGTGAGCTACACCGACGCATTCGGCGCCCAGGAGTCGCTGACCTCGGCCGCGACTGCAGCGGTGGTACCGCCACCAAGCGTGGTGCTGGTCGGTACTGCCGGGGCCAACATCCTGACCGGCGGTGCGGGCAACGACACGCTTTCGGGGCTGGGCGGCAACGATGTGCTCAACGGCCTGGGCGGCGCCGATCAACTGTTCGGCGGTGATGGTAACGACATCCTCAATGGCGGTAACGACCCCGACAGCCTCGACGGCGGTGCCGGCAACGACACCCTCAACGGCGGGCTTGGTGCGGATGCCATGGTTGGCGGAGCGGGCAACGACACCTTCGTGGTCGACAACCTCGGTGACACCGTGAGCGAGGCGCTGAACGGTGGTGTCGACCTGGTGCAGACCACCCTTGCCAGCTATACCCTGGGTGCCAACGTCGAAAACCTGACCTTTACCGGGGCAGGCAACTTCACCGGTACCGGTAACACGCTGGCCAACACCATCACAGGTGGAGCTGGTAACGACCTGCTCAATGGCGGTGCCGGTATCGACCGCCTGGTCGGAGGCCTGGGCAACGACACCTATGTGGTGGATAACGCCGGGGATGTGGTGGTCGAGGCCACTGCGGCGGGTACGGATACCGTACGTGCCACAGCGGCCAGCTACACCTTGGGTGCCAACGTGGAGAACCTGACCTACATCGGGGCAGGCAACTTCACCGGTACCGGGAATGGCCTGGCCAACATCATCACCGGCGCGGCAGGCAACGATACGCTCAATGGCGATGCCGGCAACGACCAGTTGCTCGGCGGCCTGGGCACTGACACCCTGAACGGTGGCGCTGGCAACGACACCCTCGATGGCGGCGCCGGTAATGACTCGCTGTTCGGGGACACCGGCAACGACACCCTGCTGGGTGGAGCCGGCGCTGACAACCTTGACGGCGGCAACGGCGTCGATGTGCTGCAGGGTGGCGATGGCAACGACACGCTGTTTGGTGACGTTGGCAATGACACGTTGCAGGGCGGTGCCGGCAATGACTTCCTCAACGGTGGGGCGGGTAACGATACCGTCGTCGGCGGTGCCGGCAACGACACGATGATGGCCACTGATGGCAATGATGTCTTCCAGTTCGCTGCCGGCTTCGGCAATGACCTGATCATCAACTTCGACGCTGTCGCACAGGGTGGGCAGGACCGGATGGATATCGCTGCCTTCAACATCACCGCGGCCACCTTTGCCACCAACGTCACCGTCGCCGATGTCGGCAATGACACGCTGGTCAGCATCGGTACCGACACCATCCGCCTGGTAGGAGTGGCGGATGCGACCACGGTGACTGCAGCGGACTTCAACCTGGCAGGTTGAGGGCCTGGGAGGATGTGGCAAGGGCCGCTCTGCGGCCCATTCGCGGGCAAGGCCGCTCCCACAGGGATATCACTGCCCTCAGGCTTGGTGATAGCCCTGTAGGAGCGGCCTTGTGTCGCGATGGGCCGCAAAGCGGCCCCAGGTCGCAAGCAGCTACTTGATGAACCGCACCTGGCTGTTGATCTTCTCGATCACCGCCCCCTTGCGCTCGTTGAACCGGGCCTTGTTCTGCTCGAACAGGTTGTTGCCCTTGGTATCAATGGAGATAATCAACGGGCCGAACTCGCGCACGCGGTTCACCCACAGCGTCTCCGGCATGCCCAGGTCCTGCCATTCCGCACGCTCGATCTCTTCCACCTGGGTCGCCGCCA
>NZ_OPYN01000160.1 GCF_900277125.1 Pseudomonas inefficax | reverse complement strand
GGCGCGCCGCGAGTTCTATGCCATGACTGGCGACAGCCAGCTCAAGCCATACATCAGCTGGGCCGACTTTGCCGACCACCTCAAGCACCCGGCGTCGCTGATCAACTTCATCGCCGCCTACGGTACCCACGCCACCATCACCGGGGCGGACACCGAAGCGGCCAAGCGCGCCGCCGCCGTGGCGCTGGTGCTTGGCGGTGACGGTGCGCCAGCGGACCGCCTGGACTTCCTCAACGGCACCGGCGCCTATGCCAACGTGACACTGGCTGGCGCGGATGGCATCGTCGGCACCGCCGACGACATCACCGGGGTGACCGTGACCGGTGTCGATGCCATCGACTTCTGGGTCGGCGGCCTGGCCGAAGAGAAAATGCCATTTGGCGGCATGCTCGGTTCCAGCTTCAACTTCGTCTTCGAAACCCAGCTGGAAGCCCTGCAGAACGGCGACCGGTTCTACTACCTTTCGCGCACCGCGGGCATGAACTTCGGCACCGAGCTGGAGAACAATTCCTTCGCCAAGCTGATCATGCTCAACTCCGATGTCACCCATCTGTCCAACACCGTATTCCTCACGCCCACCTTCACTCTGGAGGTGGACCAGACCAGGCAGTTCACCGGGCTGGGGGCCGATGGCCGGGCTGACCCTACGGGTGGGATCGAGATCAACGGAGTGGAGATCGTACCGCTGGTGATCCGCGACAACCCCGATACCGTGGGCACCGACACCAACTTCCTGCATTACACCGGTGAAGACCACGTGGTGCTGGGCGGCACCGCCGGCAACGACATCATCATCTCTGGCGACGGCGACGATACTGTCTATGGCGACGCCGGCAACGACACCCTTGAAGGCGGCGCGGGCAATGACGCGGTGCTGGGTGGTGCCGGTGACGACATCATCACCGACTCCTTCGGCGACAACCGCCTGGAAGGCAACGATGGCAACGATGTGATCGTTGCCGGCAGCATGCTGGTGGGCGGTAACCTGATCCTGGGTGGCAACGGCCAGGACTTCATCATCACCACCGAAGACATCAGCACCACCTTCGGCGGCCAGGGCGACGACTTCATCCTCGGCGCCAAGACCAACCTGCCACCTACCGGCAACGAGGGCGACGACTGGATCGAGAAGGGTACCCAGGACGGTGCGCCCGGAGACAACTTTGCGCCGCTGCTGGGTGACGAAGTGATCGGCAACGACATCTTCGTCGGTGGCGGTGGCTTCGACGAGATGATCGGTGAGGGCGGCGACGACATCTTTGTCGGCAGCGATGCCCAGGACAAGATGGACGGCATGTCCGGCTTCGACTGGATTACCAACAAGAATGACCAGGTCGGCGTCACCGTCGACCTGACGCTGGCCGCCCTGGCTCAGCCTCATGGCAACGCTCCGAACCAGAACACCGGTGTTTTCAACCCGGTCGGCGCCTCGCCGGCTTCCATCCTCGACCGCTTTGCCGAGGTCGAGGGCGTGTCCGGTTCGAACTTCGCCGATGTGCTCAAGGGCGATAATGTCGATGCCGTGACCATCCTCAACCACGGTGGTGCCACCGGCAGTGCGCTGACCAACGTCGCGCTGATCCGTGGCCTGCAGCAGTTCCTGGCCGATGCCGGGTTGCCGACCACCGGCTTTGCCACCGGCAACATCATGCTGGGCGGCAATGGCAGCGACCTGATCGAGGGCCGTGGCGGTGATGACCTGATCGACGGTGACAAGTGGCTCAACGTGCGCATTGCCGTCTATGCCCCGGGTGACGTCAATCACACCGGCCCTGAAATCGCCAGCTTCGACAGCATGGTCGACATGATCCCGTTCATGCTCGACCGCACCTACAACCCTGGCCAGCTCAAGGCCGTGCGGGAAATCCTGCCCGGCAATTCCACGGGCGGTGCGGCGTTCGACACGGCGGTGTTCTCCGGCGTGCAGAGCGAGTACACGGTGACGCAGAACACCAAAGGTACACTCGACACCTCTGACGATGTGTGGACCGTGACTGACAACGTGGCGGGGCGCGATGGCGTCGATACCCTGCTGCACATCGAACGCCTGCAGTTCGCCGACAGCCAGCGCGTGCTGGTCGAAGGGCTGAACGCCCAGCCGACCGGCAGCCCTGCCATCACCGATGGCAACGGCGGTGTGATTACCGTGGGTGATATGCTGACGGTGAATGTCGCCGGCGTGCTGGATGCCGATAACATCAGCGCCGGCAACCCGCTGGGCACGCTTGCCGACCGCTCGGTGTCCTACTACTGGCAGGTCGAGGCCACCCCGGGCAGTGGTGTGTTCGAGGATATCATCCTGCTGCCGGCCGGCGACCTGGCGTTCCAGAGCGCCGATGGCACCAACTTCAAGGTGTCGCCAGACCTGGCCGGGCTGAGCCTGCGGGTCAAGGCAATGTACCAGGACGCCCACGGCACCACCGAAGTGCTGTTCTCGCAGCCCACGACCGTGGTCCAGCCGGGTGCGCCTGTGGTACCCACGCCGGCCACACCGGTGGTGGATGCCACTGCCGGCGGCGCCGGCCTGCACATGGTGCGTTCCGACCTCAACTTCATCCTCGACCAGATCAAGATCGCCGAGGCCGACGCCAACGGGGCAGACATCCTCTCGCTGCTGCCCAACATCCGTTCGGCATTGGGCCTGCGGGCGGTGGATGGCTCGAACAACAACCTGATGAACCTCAACGGCATCAACAACACCCAGTACGGTGCTGCCGACAACGTGTTCCCGCGCGTGACCGACCCGGTGTTCAACCCGGCCGAAGGTGCACCGGCCGGCTTCTTCGGCCCCGGCTCGCCGGCCATTCCGGGCTCGTCGTATCAGCAGACCAGTGGTCCGGTGTTCGACTCGCAACCACGCACCA
>NZ_OPYN01000159.1 GCF_900277125.1 Pseudomonas inefficax | reverse complement strand
GTGACCAAGCTGGTTCGCGATGAACGCGGGGTTCATCCCAAACATCAGGCACATGGTGGCGTAGGTGTGGCGGGTGTCGTACTGACGGCGTTCACGGATGTTCAGCGCCTTGAGCGCCGATTTGAAGTGGCGGATTGTAACACTTGGTTCGGTGATCCACAGCCCACCTTTGCTCGGTTGGAACACAAATGGGCTGACCACGTGCGCTGAATTGGAAGCCATGCGCCGGAGCTCGGCCATCCTCTGGGCCTCGTGGATGGCATTCAGCGTTCGCTCGTTTAGCAGCACCACCCGATGGTGCTTTGTCTTCGTGCGCTCCTGTGGCGCTCGGTTCACGATGATCCGGCGAATCGTTGCGGAGCGTTGATCGAGGTCGACATCTTCCCATTGCAATGAGCGCTGGGGGAGGGGGGCAATGTGAGCCGCCAGCGTGCCGGCGACACCGGCCTGGGGGATGAGGAGGGAGATGATGAGCCAATCCTGTGCTACGCGTGTCGATCAACTGTGGACGGTCAAAAGTTGAGCCTGCCAACGGCCTGGCTGGCCGAACTCAGTGATCAGCCCGCTCTGATAGCCGATTTTGATGGTCGAGCCGGGGGGCTTGCCGAGCTCGCGACTTCTACGCACCTACGGGTGGACGTTGATGCGAGCCAGTTGGCAGACATGCTGGAGTTTGCCGAGGCGGCTAGGCGGTGGACGCTGATTGAGGATGGAGAGGCAGCTTGAGTCGCTCGATGCGCCTAGTGGCTAGGGGGCGTTAGTTGCAGGTCGTGAATGGCTGCTTTCGACCCATAGCTGCCGCTCATGGTCTCAGTAGAACTAAAGGCGCTTCAACATAATCGGCCGAGGATGTACTCACCTGTCGACAGAGTGACGCGCCCGAAATAGCATGCCTCAATCCAATATGCCGAGCTGGTAAAATGATCTCAGACCCTGGCACACCAACTCTAGACCAGCTGAAAGTTCTCCTGACGGTCGTAGAAGTGGGAAGCTTCGCTGGCGCTGCAAGGAAATTGCATCGTGCAACGTCAGTGGTGAGCTATGCCATTTCCAATCTGGAGATGCAGCTCGGCGTATCACTTTTTGACCGCAAGACGACACGTAAACCACAGCTGACAGAGGTTGGCCGTACAGTATTGGCCGAAGCACGAACCATCATTAACGGAGTCAACGGACTGCGATCGAAGGTGTCTGGACTGCTGCATGGTCTCGAAGCAGAGGTGCATCTTGTTCTGGATGTAATGCTGCCAGCGGAGCGGGTGGTCGACGCGCTTAGGACTTTTAGAGCGGTGTTCCCAACCGTGGCTTTGCATCTACACATGGAAGCGCTCGGGGCGGTCACGCAACTAGTACTTGAGAAAAAAGCCGGCATTGGGATCAGTGGGCCCCTGGAGGCGGGGAGGGATGGCCTTGAGCGTGTCGGCGTAGGCAGTGTTGAGTTAGTACCCGTTGCAGCCCCGGCCCACCCACTCGCCCTCGCCGGCCGCAACGAACCTGGGGCGGCAAGAAATCACGTCCAATTGGTGTTGTCAGATCGCTCAACGCTTACCGGGGACAGAGATTTTGCCGTAGTAAGCCCCCGCACCTGGCGGCTTGCGGACTTAGGCGCAAAACACATGCTACTCAAAGAAGGCATTGGCTGGGGCAACATGCCCTTACCTATGGTCCAAGCGGACCTCAATTCGGGACATCTTATCCATCTCGATCTGCCCGATTGCAAAGGCGGCTCTTACGCGTTTGACGCTATCTACCTTACTGATTTGCCGCCTGGGCCGGCTGGTCTGTGGCTCATCAAACGCTTCGGCCAGCAAGCCGAAGCTCTCTAAACTTGTCGAATAAGTCGAATAAAACCTTCGATATTCTTCTGGTTTTTAGCCAGCTACGCCCCTGTTAGGCTGTTGCTCATAGACCAGACCCGCGCTCCGGTGCCTGGCCTCAATGGTCACAAATTTCCGGTACCACGAGGTGAACCTATGTATTCGGCAGCCGAGCTTCTCAAACACCATTTCGAAACGTTTGTTGATGACCATGAAAAATGGAAATCCCTAATCGCCCCAGACATCGTCTGGGAGCTGCCCTTCGCCCCGAGTCTCGGTCACCCGGAAAAGCTAGTCGGCCGCGAGCAAGTGCTCAATCACGTCGCCTGGTTTGTCGGAGCGGTTGAATCGTTTCGATTCCACGATATACGTATTCAGCAGTTCGCTGATTCAGTGTCCGCCGTCGCGCAAGTCAAGGCGCAGGGGATCATCACTGAGACGGGTAAAACGTACTCACAAGAATATGTCCTTTTCGTTAGCGTTTCTGAGGGAAAGCTGACGCATATTCGTGAGTACTTCGATCCTGTCCAGGCGTCTTATGCCTTGGACTCCCCCGTGGTGATGCCGGGCTAGCGCCGCTGCCTAGTACACGAAAGAAGCAAAACTCCGACAGGCAAAGCAAGGTCGCCAAGGAGTCGAATGCCAAAAAGAGAGAAATTGGCACCGTCGAAAGCGACAACCAATTCCTGACTTGGAGACATCAAAATGACTGACTTCATCCCAACCCCAAATGAAGTGGCAGGCAAAGTGGTGCTGGTAACCGGTGCGGCTAGCGGCATCGGGAAGGCCATCGCCGAGCTCCTTCAGAGCCGTGGAGCGAAAGTCATTGCCGAGGATATCGACCCGAAAGTCAACGCCCTTGAGCGTCCCGGCCTGGTTCCTTTCGTCGCCGATATCACCGTTGACGGTTCTGCCGAGCAAGCGGTGGCGTTGGCGGTAGAGAAGTTTGGCAAGCTGGACGTCCTGGTCAATAACGCCGGTCGCATCCTATACAAGCCCCTCGTCGAGATGACCCGTGAAGATTGGGAATGGCAGATGCAAACCAACGTGACGGGGGCCTTTCTTCATTCCCGAGAGGCGATGAAGGAGATGATGAAGAACAAGAGCGGCGCGATCGTGAACATCGCCTCGTACGCGTCCTACTTCGCATTTCCCGGTATCGCGGCCTATACCGCGTCCAAAGGCGCCTTAGCACAGTTGACTCGTACCCAGGCGCTGGAAGCAATTGAGCATGGCATTCGGGTCAATGCCATTGGCGTGGGTGATGTGGTTACCAACCTGTTGAACCACTTCATGGAAGACGGTCCTGGGTTCCTGCAAGAGCATGGCAAGTCCGCGCCGATCGGTCGAGCTGCAGCACCGGAAGAGATCGCCGAGATTGTCTCTTTCCTGGCTTCCGAGCGCGCCAGCTTCATTGTCGGTTCGGTGGTCATGGCCGATGGCGGCATGAGCGTCCCGGTAGGTTAATCCTTCGCGTTGTCCGCGTTGTCCGCGTTGTGCTGCATTGGCAGCACAACGCGTTTTCTTGCTAGCAGACCTTTTCAGCGGAGGCGTCATGACCGCACCTCGAAAATCCGACTTTCCACTCATCGACGTTCGCCAGCATCTGGAAACCGGGCCCATAGTCCTCGTGACCTCAGCCTGGAAGGGCGAGAGTAACATCATGACCATGGGATGGCACATGATGATGCAGTTCGATCCAGCCCTTTTTGGCTGCTACATCTGGTCGGGGAACCACAGCTACGAACTGATCCGCAACAGCCAGGAATGTGTGATCAACGTACCCACCCTGGAGCTGGCGGACCAGGTAGTCGCGGTGGGCAACAGTACGGGCAGTGACGTAGACAAGTTTGGTGAATTCGGACTTACCGCGACAGCGGCAACGCGGGTTGCAGCGCCGCTGATAGCCGAATGTTATGCCAGCTTCGAATGCCATCTGTACGACTCGAAGCTGATTGGCGATTACGGCTTGTTCATTTGGGAGGTCGTCAAAGCGCACGTAGATCGCTCCGTGGAGCAGCCCAGAACGCTGCACTACAGGGGAGGCGGTCAATTCATGGTGGCTGGGGAAACCTTGGATTTTCGCCAGCAATTTCGTCCCCAGAACCTCTGACTGGGGTGGCCCACTCACTATTTACGGTATTGAGTGGGCGTGACGCCAACCTCACGTTTGAACACCTGCGAAAAATGGCTTGGACTGCTGTATCCGATATCCAAGCCTATATCGATCACGCTCCGATCCGTTTCGACCAGGAGCTGCCGGGCTCTTGCCATCCTCAGTCTGATAAAGAACTGCGACGGTGAATAACCAGCGGCTTTTTTGAACAGCCGGCTGAAGTGGTACTCGCTCATCCCAGCTATTTCGGCCAAGTGCCCGAGATTGAAATCCTCAGCCAGATTCGCCTCCATCGCCGACAGCACGCGGCGCAGCTTGTAAGCAGGTAATGCGTTGCGGCGCACGATATCGTCCGCTGAGCTGTCTAGGTAGCTGCGGGCAAGGTGAATGGCGATGCACTGGGCCAGGCCCTGCAGATAAAGAGGACTAGCCCTGTGCCCCGTCAGCTCCAGGCGAACTTGCTCCAGTAGAACGGACAACCCATCGTCACGCCCGCCTGAGACTTCACGTAGTCGAACCGCTTCCACAGACCCGCCCAAGACCTCATGGATGGCTTTTTCCAAAAGCGGGATGCCGAGGTAGATATGCATCACTTCAAATGGTTCTACACCGTCTACGTTCCAGCGCATCTCGTAAGGCTGTGCCGAAGTAGTCAAGAAGAAATCACCTTTGGACACTTGGCTACATTGCCAGTCGCCGTCAAGCTCACGCTCCTGAACGGCAGCATTCCCGGAGATGATCCACACGAGCAAGGGCTCAGCTACGGCGGGCACGATAAAGCTCTCTTCTTTACGCTCCCGGTTAAAGATCTGCACCAACATATCCCTGTCGGCCAGGACGTCCGAGGCGGCAAGCCGCTCACCCCGAATGTAAGCCTCCAAACCATGGGCTGAAGTCCGCTCTATGACATCCATGGGAATCGTCGCCTCAGTCAGTACGCCTGCTCAAACGAGCCACCTCGGGCATTGGTCTCACAGGGTGGACTTGAAGTTCAAGCCTAGGCTTTCAATGGTGAAGGCCCATCGCGGACCCGTATGGGGATGTAAAGAACCCGCTCTGGATGCGTGTTCTGAAAGGTAAAGGTCGAAAAAAAGCCGGAATGTCTCCATTCCGGCCGGGCCTTCAACGCTCGGGATATAGAATCATCCCTGCGTGATACAGCACGTTGCTACGAAACTCCCCGTCGGCAGTAAATCCGCTGTCATCCACATACTCGATGTGATCACCCTCTAGCCAGTATCGACCTTGGTACGCGCTTTGTTGCCCTCCACGGGCTTCGTCATAGCGGCCGCCAGGCAGGAGCTCATGGCGAATGCGTCCGTCAGCCGTCACCCACATGCCAACGTATTTATCCTGATCACCAAGTGGTTCACCCATGGCATTTCCTCGCTGTTGACCGAACATTCAGAATGGACTTGCGGTTGGACGCACGATCAGTTCGCTGACATCGACATCCGCAGGCTGTTCTACGGCGTAGGCGATCGCCCGGGCAATCGCAGAGGCTGGAATCGCGATCTTGCGAAACTCGCGCATCTCGGCACGCCCGCCCTCATCGGAAATGCTGTCGGCCAGTTCGGACTCGGTGACGCCTGGGGCAATGACGGTGACCCGGATGTCACCCCCCACCTCCTGGCGCAAACCTTCGGAAATGGCTCGTACGGCATATTTGGTAGCGCAGTACACAGCAGCGGTCGGGCTCACCGCGTAGGCTCCAATCGAGGCAATATTGACGATCTGACCGGCGCGCTGTTCTTGCATGAGCGGCAGCGTTGCGGCAATGCCGTGCAGGACACCGCGAATGTTCACATCGATCATCCGATTCCACTCATCTACCTTGAGCGCTTCGAGTTTAGAAAGCGGCATGACGCCGGCATTGTTGATCAGCACGTCGACGCGTCCGTGCAGTTCGACAGCGAAGTCTATAAAGGACTGCATGTCATCCAGGTTGGTGACATCCAGCGCCAGGACATCAGCGATACCGCCTGCTGAACGAATCTCCCTGGCCAGAGTTTCCAGGCGATCGGTGCGGCGGGCGCCCAGGACCACGCGAGCGCCTTTGCTGGCTAGCAGGCGGGCTGTTGCTTCGCCGATACCACTGCTGGCGCCGGTGATCACGATGACTTTTTGTTCGATGCCGTGCATTTTTTCGTACTCCTGTTTCTGGCTTGAGGGGCCACCGCCGACAGGCAGGTGGTGAAGCAAGAGTAAGAAGCCTGAACTGGGCTGGGTTATCCCATTCCTATGGCCAACATGCACGATCCTGCGTTAGCGGTCGGGGTTGGAACTCATCCCTTTATCAGTGGGAAAAAGGGAAAAGGCTTTTCTATTTAATCGAACATAAACCAAGAAATTAACCGTCTATTCAGCTATGTGAGGCTGTTCCAAACTTCCTCCTACCAGCGTTCCATTCCGGAATGCTTACATCAAGGAACGTATGCCATGCCTCACGCCACCACCATTTCAAGCTCAGCCTCTCATCCTTCGGCTGCAACAGCTGGTGCCGCCGCACTAGTAGGTCGCGTTTTTCTGAGCGCGATATTCATCCTCTCCGGCATATCCAAGGTAAACGCGCCGGCCATGATGATCGGCTACATCAGTTCAGTGGGTCTGCCGTTTCCTTCCTTAGCGCTGACGCTTGCCATTCTTGTGGAAATAGCCGGCGGTGTAGCTCTAGTCGCCGGCTATAAGACCCGTGTTGTCGCAGCAGGTTTGGCGCTTTTCAGTGTCCTCACTGCGGTGGTCTTCCACAGTGCTCTGGCCGAGCAAAATCAATTCATTCACTTCTTCAAGAACATCGCGATGGCCGGCGGTTTGCTGCAGATCGTGGCCTACGGCGCAGGCCGCTTCAGCTTGGATTCGCGCCGCCATTAACTGACGCGCGCTGCCATCCATCGACTTAGATAAACCATTACCTACAGAGGGGACGTTCATGAAAGCTATACAGGTGGCAGAGTACGGTCAGGTTGAGCGGCTTGAGCTGATAGAGCTTGAAGAGCTGGTGCCCAACGATGATCAGGTTCTGATTGACGTTGCCGGGAGCGGAATCAATCCGATCGACTGGAAAATTCTCTCGGGGGCCATGAAGCAGTTCATCCCAATGTCCTTCCCCTACACGCCGGGTGTCGAGGTTGCTGGCACCATTGCAGCTGTTGGAAAGAATATTCATGAATACGCAGTGGGTGATGAGGTGTTCGGATTCATTGGAATAGTCGGTGGTTACGCCACTCAGGCTCTTGCAACGCCCGACAGGCTTGCGCACAAACCCGATGGGCTATCACTTCTTCACGCCGGTGGAATTCCTGCCGCAGCGCTTACTGCTTGGCAGGCGCTGCACGAACACTCCGAAATCAAGCCAGGCCAGACTGTTTTGATTCACGGTGCCGCAGGAGGGGTGGGTAGTTTCGCGGTCCAGTTAGCACGGCTGGCCGGCGCTCATGTAGTGGCAACGGGCTCGGCCAGAAACCGAGACTACCTCCGATCACTCGGCGCCCATCAGTTCATTGATTACACCGCACAACAGTTCGAGAACCTCGTCAGCAATGTCGATACGGTGATTGATCTGATCGGCGGAGAAACTCAGAATCGGTCCTGGACGGTGATCAAGCGCGGAGGGGCGTTAGTTTCGCCTGTCAGCACACCCAACGCGCAGAAAGCTCTTGAGTACGGCGTAGTCGGCAAAAACTTCGCAACCCGGTCGGACGGGCGCCAGTTAGCGGATATAGCGAAATTGTTTGCTGAGAAGAAGCTACACGCCGAGGTTGAGGTCGTTCCGCTTTCCAACGCGGCTGAGGCTTTGATGCTAAGCCGGGGAGGACATACTCGCGGCAAACTGGTGTTCGATGTGAATCGGTGATTTACCTCGAAGTCCCTGCGCTCGAGTAAATCTGCCAGAAGGCGGCCCTGTGCAGAAATATGCAAAAGCCTCGCAGGAACCAAATAACGGCCTGCTCATCGCCGCCGTAATCTGAGCCCAAGCAGAAAGCGAGCCCGCTTCTGCCGCCGGCCATCAGAGCGACCGAGCCTGCAATAAACAGGAATCCACGTCACGCTTTGCACTGACAACCGGCAATGAATCCATCGCAAATTACGGAGTCGCTGTCATGAAAACTGTACATACCATGATAATTGGAATCGCCTTGTCTGCTCTCAGCGCAGCTTCGATGGCACTGCCAGCCAAAGAAATTGGAAGTTGGGCCAATCACACGTGCAAAGAAGTGATGGCTCCCCTTGTGGCGGAGGGTGGTGCGGATCGCCTTAATGACCGCCGTGTGGCTGAGGGTGGTGGTGATCGTCTGAATGACCGCCGTGTGGCTGAAGGTGGTGCGGAACGTCTTAATGCCCGTAGAGTGGCTAAAGTCGATGCGGATCGTGCCACCTATGCTTGACGCATATAGCCCATCCTATCGAGAGCCCGGCCCGCCGGGCTCTCGCATTTGAAGGGTGTCCATTTGCATCTACCCAAAAGGCTGCCGACCAATTTATTCTCTGCAATAGAACCAGCCTAATAGGAGGTATTGGCAGTGGATGATAGGGACGAAGAGCTGATGCGTCTGAGGGCCGAGCTAGCATCAACCATGAATCGTTATGCTCCCACCTATGGCGTGTTTCAGACGGGAATCGCTCCGCTGTATTTCATACGCAGTGATACTCCAACCGACGTGATCCATACTGTCCATAAGCCGGGGCTATGCATCGTTGTGCAGGGCCGTAAACAGGTGCAGTTGTGGGAAGAATGCTACGTCTACGACCCTTTGAATTATCTGGTCGTCTCGGTAACCCTGCCTCTAGCGGGTCAAGTGACAGAGGCATCCTCAGAAAAGCCCTATTTCTGCATCCGCCTGGATATCGATCCGGCAGAAATAGCTCAGCTGATCGCAGACGTCAGTCCTGTCGGTGTGCCGAGCCAACAGCCCCATCGAGGGTTATATCTGGATAAGATCGACAGCTCCTTGCTTGATGCAATGCTGCGATTGGTACGTCTGTTGGATGTGCCATCGGATATCCCGGCGTTGGCGCCGCTCGCATTGCGGGAAATTTTCTACCGACTGCTCAAAGGCCAGCAGGGTCAGCGTTTACATGAGATAGCCATAACCGATAGCCAGACCCATCGCGTCACTCGGGCCATTGAGTGGCTGAACAATAATTATGCACAGCCGTTGCACATCGATAAGCTAGCGAGCTATGTCAATCTGAGTAATTCGACGCTTCACCATCGATTCAAGGCTGTCACCGCGATGAGTCCTTTGCAGTATCAAAAACAACTTCGCCTGCAGCATGCACGCAGGTTGATGATCTCAGAGGGCCTGGATGTTTCTACAGCCGGATTCAAGGTGGGCTATGAAAGTCCCTCGCAGTTCAGCCGTGAATACAGCCGGATGTTTGGGGCCCCACCGAGCCGAGATATCGCGAAGCTTCGGTCTCTCGGGTAAGGTGCTGCTGAAGGCTCGGCTAAAACAACCCTAATGGCAGACGCCGAGCAGAAGGTGCTGCGGCACCTTATCGGCTATGAGTCGATAGCGGTCAGTCGCAGAATGTCTGCTATCGACCCCTAGCGGCCCTTCGCGAACGGCAAAAATCGGCCAGTAGCGGACATCATTCCGTCGCAATGCTACCCTCGCCGGATACCCTTAAGGCCGTTTCATGGATATACCGTCTCGTCTCCTCATTCATGAATCCAGATACTGGGTTCTCAACCACCGCATGGATAGCGCGTTGCCCGGCTATGTCATGCTCAGTGCAAAGTGCATGACCAATTCCTTGGCCGCGCTACCCATCGAAGCGCAAGCGGAGATGGGTGTGCTCCAAGCTCGAATCCAGAAAGCTATCGAAGAGCGTCTCAAGCCCAAACGCGTGTATATCGGTCGCTTTGGGCATGATGCCGGATACTCCATTCACTTCCACTTCATCCCGGTATATGACTGGGTGGAAGCCTTGTTCTGGCAGGACGAAAGGTACAGGCTGCTGCAAACCTTCGGCTCGATTGACAGCGCGATACCGCAAACCGATGGTGCAGAGCTGATGCTGTTTGTCTGGCGAGAGTTTTGTGAACGCCCCGTGCCGCCAGCGGTACAAGGTCTTGGTGTTGATGAAGTTGTTGCGGCCTTGCGTGGCGCTTTCGATTTCAAGCCCGATTAGCCTGAGTACGTCAGGTTTCGCGAATGGCCGCTTTGGGTCGAAAGCGGACGGTGCAGACAGAAACATGTCTGGCCGAACTGAATGACTAGGTTGCCTGGGTGGCTGATTTTTGAAAACCGACCGTCAAGCATATGGGGCGTCAGACGCTCTGGGGCATCTCACCACGTTGCAGACGTTCCTCGATATCGGCGATCACTGCCGGCAACTCCGCAATGGTATCGATAAGGTAGTGCGGTCGTGCGCCCTCGAACATCTGGCCAATCCTGGTCCGCGCCTGCTCCAACTCGGTATCGGGCAAGGCCTTGTACTGCTCATAGGTCAACCCCAAGGCATTCCCTGAGCAGGTCAAGGCAACCGTCCACATCCCCGCACTGCGGCCTTCGAGGATACCAGGCCAGGTATCGTCGACCTTGACGCAAGCCGCCACATCACTGACGCCCAGGGCGATAACGTTGGCCAGCGACTGCGCCGGGTACGGGCGCCCGTTCGGTACTTCATCGGTCGCTACCACATGATCGGCGACGTAGCCTTTGGTCCTGGCCAGCGCTACGACTTTTTCCATCACCACTGCGGGGTAGCCAGAGCACGAGCCGATCTTGAGGTTTTTGTCACGCAGTTGCGCGATGACCTCGAGGGCGCCTGGAATCAATGCAGAGTGCTCGGCAATCTTCTCGATCTGCAACGGCATGAAGCGCTCGTAGATAGCCGTCACGTCGTTGTCAGTGGGCGTGCGACCAAACACCAGGCGATAGCGCTCGGCAATTGCCGGCAGGTCGCACAATGTGCGGATATGGTCCCACTTGCCCATGCCCATTGGCCCGCGGGCTTCTTCCAGGCTGACCTGCACTCCGAACTCGGCAAAGGCTTCAACGAAAATTTGGGTGGGGGCAAACGAGCCGAAATCCACCACCGTGCCGGCCCAGTCAAGAATGACCGCCTGCAGTTTCTTGGGTTGCTGATAGTTCATGACATTGCTCCATTGAGTAAAAACGGGATGAGCGAAGCCGGCCCGTGGCTCTGGCGGGCTTGCCCTGGTTGCTTGAGTTATCGCTCGGTCAAGGAGTCGAACAGCTCGGCGATGATCGGCCGGTTACGGCGAATCGCCAGGCAGCACAGGTAGTAACTGATGTGGAACGGGTCCTCGGCGAAGGCGATCGAGCGGGTACCGGGCCGGTCGGCATGCTCCACGGCCGAGACGAAGCCAATGCCGATGCCATGCACCACTGCATGGACGATGGCCTCGCGGCTGTTCAGTTGCATGACGCAATCCAGCTCCACGCCGTGTTGGCGACAACCCTCTTCCACCAGCTGCCGGGTACGCGAGGCCGGTTCGCGCAACACCAGCGGCTGCCCGGCGATCTCTTTCACACTCACGCTGGCCTGCTGGGCCCAGGGGTGGTCGTCGCGCACCACCGCAAGAATCGGGCATGTGCGATAGAGCCGCGTGCTCAGCCGCTGGTCGAACTCCGACAGGGCCAGGATCGCCAGGTCGATGTCGAAGTTGTAGAGCCGCTCCAGGGTCCCGGCTTCGCTGCTGAAAGAGGTTTCCAGATCGACCCGCGGATAGTGTTGCCTCAGGTTGTAGGTCAGGCTCATGGCGATTGGTGGAGACACAGCGCCGATCCGCAGCATGCCTTGCTGACGCTGCTGGAAGCTCTGCAGCAGTTGCAACGCTTCGTCTTCCTGACCGAAGAGACCCTGAGTGATCTCGTAGAGCTGACGGCCTGCATAGCTCAGCTCTATGAAGCGCCCGCGGCGATGGAACAATTCCACCGAAAAACGCTTCTCCAGGCCGCTCACCTGCTCGCTGATGGTCGGCTGGCCGATGCTCAACAACAGCGCCGCCTGGGTAAAGCTGCCGGTGCTGGCAACCGCGTGAAAGGACCGCAACCACTTGTGATACTGGTACATGGCTTCTCTCGATCAAGGAACAGCAGCGGGTCGGCAGCATGGCAGCGCCCTCAGCGACGCACGAATAGCGCGACCAAGGCGCTGCAGGCACATGCCGTGGTAACCACGACGAAGATCAGTGACGTATTACCGGTAGTATCCAGCATACGACCGATCAGCGGCTCGGCCAGCCCGGCGAACAGGTACGACGAGAAGTTCATGATGCCGGTCGCGGTACCAGCGCGGCGGGCACCGACCAGGTCTGGGCACAGCGCCCAGAAACTCGACGCGGGGCCATAGACGAAGAAGCCGCACAGGAACAGTGCCAGTAGGCCGACTGCGCTGTGCGCCGGCAGGCTCCACATCCACAGGCTAGTGAGTGCGCCCAGCACCATGTACAGCATGATTGCCAGGTAGCGCTTGCTGCCGAACAACTTGTCAGAGACCCAGCCGTTGCTCAGTGCGCCGATCGCCATGCCCACCGGCAAGGCGATGGTGATCCACTTCGGGTCGATGAAGCTGTCGCCCTTCTGCCAGTTGGCGCCGAGGAAGTGCACCGGCACCCAGACGATCAGGCCGTAGCGGGCGGCGTTCTGGAACCCCAAGGACAGCGCCGCCACCAACAGGCGGGGGTTCTTCAGCACGGCACGGTAGCGCTGACGCGAAGATTCTTCATCGCCCTGCGCGGCTTCGCTGCCACGATCGTGGGCGTTGGCCACGCCGGTGTCATCCAGCGCCGCGTAGCCCATGTCCTGCGGCCGCTCCCGAGCCACCAGGTAGAAGACGATGCCACCGGCCAGCATCAGCAGCACCGGCAGGCGGAAGATCCACCGCCACTCTAGGTGCAGCACGTCGATCACCACCACTGAGGTGACATACGACAGCACCGAGGCACAGCCGGCGGCGAACACGTAGAAGCCGTACACCTTGCCGCGCTCGGCGGCACCCCACCAGTTCGACAGCAGGCGGCTGCCCGGTGCCCAGCCCAAGGACTGGAAATAGCCGTTGATGCCCCAGGGCAGCACCAGGCTCATCAAGCCTCCGGCGAAGCTGGTGACCCAGTTGGCGCCGCAGGAAAGCACCGCGCCCAGGCTCATGATGCGCCGGCCGCCGAACTTGTCGGCCAGGTTGCCGTTTACAGCCTGGCCGATGGCGTACATCCACAACATGGCGCTGGAGGCCCAGCCCAGGGTTTCCTTGCTGAAACCATACTCAGCCTGGATGCCTGGGATGGCGAAGCCGAACGTTTGGCGGCCGGTGTAGAAGAACAGGTAGCAGAACATGGCCGCCAGCAGCATGCGCCACTGGGCCAGGCGAAACGGCATTGCGGTCGGGATCGAGCCAGGCAGGGTTTGAGCACGGTTCATGACGATTTCCTTTTTGTACGCTGCCGCCGGCACGGGGGCGCGGCGAGTCGGCACTCTTGTTCGGTGCTGGAGGAAAGGCGTGGGGGTGTCAGGCGGCTTGCGAGCCGATGAAATTGCGCCCGCGTGCGCCCTGCATGGCCTCATCGATCATCGCTTCGGCCTCGGCCGCTGTCACGCCGTAGTCCTCGAACTCGGTGTGCACGCCCAAGCGATGGAGGAAGCCTCGCAAGCGCTGCTGCGCGCTGGCGAGGTCGGGGCCGAAGACTTTCTGCAAAGTACGGTCGCGCTCCCCATCACGGCCCCAGGCCAGGCCCAGGACCATCGGCAAAGTGAACGAACAGGCGATGCCATGGGGCAGGCCATGGCGCAAGGTCATTTCATAGGAGATGGAATGGGCAAGTGCGGTCTTGGTGTTTGAGAACGCCATGCCGGCCTTGAGCGCAGCCAGGGCCATACGCGCGCGTAGCTCGGGGTTGGCCAGGTCCTGTTGCAGCTGTGGCAGGCAATCGAGGATGTCTTCGATGGCCGACACCGCGAAGGTGTCGGAGATGGGATTGGCGTTGTGGTTCCAGATCGCTTCCAGGGCATGCGACAGCGCATCCAGCCCGGTGGATACCGTCACCCGGCCCGGTACGCTGAGCATCAGCTGTGGGTCGATCAACGCCACCTGCGGCCAGGTGCAGGCCAGGTGCAGGGAGTATTTCTTCTGCCGGGCGCTATCCCACAACGTGGCCCAGGGGGTCACCTCGCTGCCGGTTCCGGCCGTGGTCGGCGCGGCAATCAGTGGCTTGTGTCGCGCGGGGGTGAACGGTTTGCCACTGGCGAGCAGTTCCAGCAGTTCATCGAAGCTTCCAGATTGTGTCCCGACGATCAGCGCTTTGGCGGTGTCGATGGCGCTGCCACCACCCAGGGCGAAGACGCTGTCACAGTCACCGTGCTCGGCCCAGAACCGTTCGTGTACGTCGCGCAACCAGGCCACGTCCGGGTTTGGCTGCACAGTGTCGATCACGCAGACCAGACGCTCGCCAAGCAGGCCGCGCACGCGCTCAACCAGCCCCAGCTGAGCGGCCTCGGGGAACGTCACCAAAGTGACCTTGCCAGTGCACAGCTCGGCAACGCGAGCCAGGCTGCCAGCGCCGAACACGGTCGACACAGGATTGTGGAAACAGGCAGACATGGGCAGTTCCTTATTGTTGTTTGAAGGTGCGGCCATGCTCGTTGGCGGGCAGGTTTCGTTCCAATCGTTTGATTGCAGGCAAGCATCGGCCAGGCCGATAACAGCGCCAGCGGGGATTGCGCAAACTCCGGGCAGGCAGCGCCCCTGCACATGACGCGCAGCGGGCAAGGCCGGTGGGTTGGGAGGGATCAGTGGCGAATAGAGCCCTGGAGCGTGCGCAAAGATTTGTACATGTTCACTGAAGCGGTTTAATCAACTCGGCACCCTGGTTACGCACATTCCCCACGGCCACACTCACCCGGTACCACTCGAAGGCTTCGGCCGGCTCTCCCAGGTTGAGCACCAGTTGTTCTGCGTGCTCGCTCGGCATTGTTGCCGTGATCCACTCGTATGCCAGTTCTGGCGACAACACGACAGGCCGGCGGTCATGAACATCGACCATTCCGCCCTGGGAGTCGGCGGTAATGATGACGAACCCGTCGTGCTCGGTACCGGTGAACTGGCCGATCGAGGCGCAAAGGGCAGGGCGCCCGTCCTGGCGCCGGATATGGTAAGGCTGCTTCTTCGGCCCCCCTTCATCAACCCATTCGTACCAGCCGTCGATGGGGGTGATGGCCCGGTGTGGCCAGATCGCCCGGAAGAACGGACCATGCGCCACCTTCTCGACCCGCGCGTTGATCGGCGCAGCACGACCGGCCGCCCAATGCGGCCGCCATCCCCACCTCACCAGGTCCGCTCGTGGGCCTGCCTCATCCATCCGCAATACCGCCACCGGGGTGGTCGGTGCGATGTTGTAACGGTCAAGCGGCTGATCGCCGACGTTGTTCCGCCAGGCCTCAGGCAGGCTCAGGGTTTCAACGAAGTCATGTATGCCACGGTACTGGCTGAGCCTTCCGCACATGATCGCTTCCTCCGAAACCATGAGCATAGGCCAGGGCATGGTTCCTGGGCGCAAGGCTGCGGGCGCGAGGAGCATGGACGAAACGACCATGATCGGATGTGCCCCTGTTCTGGAACAGGAATTGCTGGGACCCTGAGGCATTGATCATTCGGAGAATGCAAAAATGACTCAGGATGACCGCTACTACCTGGTCTTCGTTGTGGTTGCCGTGCTGCTACTGGATCTGGTGGCGACCCTGGTGTTCCTGAAGGCCATTGCCTGACTCCCGATTGTGGGCTCAGCCGCCCCCGGAATCGGGGCACAACGCAAGCACGGCCAGGCTGCCTGGGCCTGGAACTTGTCGGCTGGCCCATGACCGAAGGTATCTACGCGGAGAAAGCCCACCCCGAAACCGATATAGCTAACAAGCATATTACCCGGCTGACGTTGAGCAGTAACATGGGCAAACAAAAACAAAAAAGGTGCATGCGGCTTGGTAACACTTTCCCAAGTTACTCGATGGGGCGGCAGGAGCGTGTCGCGTGAAGAGTTCAAGATCGGTAGCAGGCGCAATACTGATGTCCACCTTCGCCACATTGTTCATGGCAGGCTGCGCACATGACCCCGATGTGCGTGAGGGCCATGGGTATGCGGCCGGGGCCATGGAAAGAAGCACGCCGGCGTACCTGGGATGCGTCAAAAGCGAACTACAAGGGAATGTTAAAACCTACCAGGTCGATGACGATAATTCGGTCAGACTGTTTGTCGATAGCACCGACCCCGACAAGGCGGGTGGCCTGGTCGAGGTGCGGGGCACGGGTACCCAGCGCCAGTTCGCGGCCTATCAACGCGATGCCTGGTACGACCATGGCAGGCTGCTTGACGCCGCGCTGATGTGTTCAAAGGCCTGAACAACTAACCCCCGAGAACAAAAAGCCCGCCATCGAGCGGGCTTTTTGCATTTGCAGACGCCAACCGCAATAATCCACTCATTTGAACGGAGAGCATCAGGTTGGAAACAAGAAGCGTCGTCGCGGAAATGTTCATTGGTATGCCAACGCATTTCTGGGTATTGCCGGTTGCCGGCCTGGTCGCCTGGTTCGGCCTGAAATGGGCCGAGCAAGCCGATAACCGCGCCGCCATGCTGCGGACCGTGACCTACCTGCTACTCATCGTGTTGGCCGTGTTGCCCAACGGCTTTTATGCGCTGTTTCCCCCTTCGCCCGACATGCCCGAGCTGTTGTTGAACCGTGAACCGCTCCCCAACTACGAAGGCCGCTTCTACCTGGATGCGTTTTACGTTTTCAGCGGGTGGGCACTGAGCAAGGTAGCCAAGCTCAAGTTCAGCTAGGGAAATACTGAACGGTTCGCTCGAAGGCCGCGCTCAGCGGCCTTCTGTCTCATGTTGCCCGGTTCGAGCCGATCATCGCGCCAGGCTGCCTTGCTGGCGAGCTTACATGCCCAGGTTTAAGTTGAATGAATCGCCAATAAACCGAAGCAAACACGATTCGTTCGCAACTATCAACATGGGCGGATGGGTACTTATCAACTAGCACCTTGTTGATAAGAGCAACTTCCAGTTATGCGCTCCTGTGTTCAGGACGGGACTAACTCAAAAGTAATAGATCACCAGGATTTTTGCCAGCGTTGATGATGAAACGCCGCGCCCGAGACCGTCCTGAAATAATTTTTAAACCCTTCTGGCGTTTTATCGGGGGCGTGCTATTTCTGGATATACGCGTGCGATCGCCCGGTCGTGCTATTGACAAAAGGACTGTCAGGTATGTCCATTCAGGCCAAGGTATCTCCCCTCGCTCAAAGTGTTACTTCTGCCGCCCCCATCGCAATCCCCGACAACGGAATCCTGACGCTTACTCAGAGCAGTAACATTGTTCTGGATATTGCGCCCGAAAGTGTGACGGGCTACCAAAAAAGTGGTGCCGACCTGATCGTTCAACTGAAGTCTGGCGAAAGCTTGCGCATTGCCAACTTCTATGCCGAAGGGCAGCCTGCAAGCCAGTTGTACCTGGTAGACCGGGACAAACTGCTGGCCGTTGACCTGCCGCCGGTCGCTGCCGATGGGCCGTTGGTGGCAGGTTATGTGCCTCAGGGCACTTCGGCCGGGTTCGAGTCGCTCACTGGCACCGATGGCACCATTGCCGGGCTCAGCCCTGGCGGTGCACTTCTGGCTGGCGCCGCGATCATTGGTGGTGGTGTCGCGCTTGCCAACAGCAACGGCGGTGGCGGTGGCGGTAGCGGTAGCGGTAGCGGTGACGGTGTCGGCAGTGTGCCTGACACCACGGCCCCGGCGCCCGCCAGCGGACTGCAGATTGCCCCGGATGGCAGCAGCATCAGCGGCACGGCCGAGCCAGGCGCCACCGTGGGTATCGACAGCAACGGCGACGGGCAAACCGACGCCAGCGTGGTGGTCGGCCCCGACGGCAAATTCCAGATTCCGCTGAATCCACCACTGACCAACGGAGAAACGGTTTCCGTGGTGGTGACCGATCCAGCCGGCAATAGCAGCCCGCCCGCGACCGTGCAGGCCCCCGACTTCCCCGATGCGCCGCAAATCAACCCGAGCAACGGCTCCAGCCTCAGTGGTACCGCCCAGCCGGGCAGCACCGTGGTGCTCACCGACGGCAACGGCAACCCCATTGGCCAGACTACTGTCGACAGCAATGGCAACTGGTCGTACACACCTGAAAACCCACTGCCCGATGGCACGGTAATCAACGCGGTGGTCGTGGATGCCGCGGGTAACAGCGGCCCGCCCGCCAGCACCATCATCGATGGCGTGGCGCCAGCGGCACCCGTGATCAACCCGAGCAATGGTACCGAGCTCAGCGGTACCGCCGAGCCGAACAGCACCGTGACCCTCACCGATGGCAACGGTAATCCGATCGGCCAGGTGACGGCCGATGGCAGTGGCAACTGGACCTACACCCCGACCACGCCCATTGCTAATGGCACAGTGATCAACGTGGTCGCCCAGGATGCAGTCGGCAACACCAGCGCGCCGACGAGCACAACAGTGGATGCGCAGGCCCCGGCCGCACCTGTGGTCAACCCCAGCAATGGCACCACTATCAATGGCACCGCAGAACCGGGCAGCACTGTCACCCTGACCGACGGCAGCGGCAACCCGATCGGCCAGGTCACCGCCGACGGCAGCGGCAACTGGAGTTTCACGCCGGGCAGCCCGTTACCCAACGGCACTGTGGTGAATGTGACCGCCACCGACCCGACCGGCAACACCAGCGCTCCTTCGAGCACCACAGTGGATGCGGTGACCCCGGCCGCGCCGGTGGTCGAGCCGAGCAACGGCAGCGAAATCAGCGGCACCGCCGAGCCAGGCAGCACCATCACCCTGACCGACGGCAGCGGCAACCCGATCGGCCAGACTACCGCTGACGGCAGCGGCAACTGGTCGTTCACGCCAGGCACATCGTTGCCGGATGGCACTGTGGTCAACGCCACGGCAACCGACCCGGCCGGCAATACCAGCCCTCCATCGAGCATCACAGTGGATGCGGTGGCCCCGGCCGCGCCGGTGGTCCAGCCGAGCAACGGCAGCGAAATCAGCGGCACCGCCGAGCCCGGCAGTACCATCACCCTGACCGACGGCAGCGGCAACCCGATCGGCCAGACTACCGCCGACGGCAGCGGCAACTGGTCGTTCACACCAGGCACACCGCTGCCGGATGGCTCTGTGGTCAACGCCACGGCCACCGACCCGGCCGGCAATACCGGCGGGCAGGGCAGCACCACCGTGGACGGCGTGGCCCCGGGTGTACCCACCATCGACCTCAGCGACGGCAGCAGCTTCAGTGGTACCGCCGAGCCGAACAGCACCGTCACCCTCACCGACGGCAGTGGCAATCCGATTGGCGAAGCCACCGCTGACGGCAGCGGCAACTGGACGTTCACGCCAGCCACGCCGTTGCCCAATGGCACCGTGGTCAATGCCACGGCGAGCGACGCGGCTGGCAATACCGGCCCGGCAGCGACGGTCACCGTCGACTCCAGCGCGCCGGCTGCACCGGTAATCAATCCAAGCAACGGCTCGACCATCAGCGGTACCGCCGAAGCGGGCGCCACCGTGACCCTGACCGACGGAAGCGGCAACCCGATCGGTCAGGTCACCGCCGACGGCAGCGGCAACTGGAGTTTCACACCGGGCAGCCCGTTACCCAACGGCACTGTGGTCAATGCCACCGCGACTGACCCGACCGGAAACACTAGCGCGCCATCGAGCATCACAGTGGATACGGTAGCCCCGGCCGCACCGGTGGTCGAGCCGAGCAACGGCAGCGAAATCAGCGGCACCGCCGAGCCCGGCAGTACCATCACCCTGACCGACGGCAGCGGCAACCCGATCGGCCAGACTACCGCCGACGGCAGCGGCAACTGGTCGTTCACGCCAGGCACACCGTTGCCGGATGGCACTGTGGTCAATGCCACGGCGACCGACCCGGCCGGCAATACCAGCGGGCAGGTCAGTACCACCGTTGACGTCGTGCCCCCGGCTGTACCCACCGTCAACCTCAGCAACGGCAGTAGCGTTAGTGGTACCGCCGAGCCGAACAGCACCGTCACCCTCACC
>NZ_OPYN01000158.1 GCF_900277125.1 Pseudomonas inefficax | reverse complement strand
TCGCAGGCAACCACCACGAGAAAATGGACGGCAGCGGCTACCCGCGCCGGCTGGGCGAGCAGGACCTGGGCATTGCCGAGCGGGTGATGGCGATTGCCGACATCTTCGAGGCGCTGACCGCGGCCGACCGGCCCTACAAGGCTCCGAAGACCTTGTCCGAGTCGGTGAAGATCCTGGTGGGCATGGCCCGCGACGGGCACATCGACGGGCAATTGCTGGAGCTGTTTCTCAGCAGTGGGGTATACCGCCAGTATGCCGAGCGCTTCCTGCGTGCCGCGCAGATCGACGAGGTGGACGTGGCGTACTGGCTGAGGCAGATGCGTTGTCCGGCTTGAGGGAAAAATCAGATTTAGCCCCTTCCTTGTAGGCCATTTCCCTGTTTCCCGTTGCGGCCGCTTTGGCAGCGCTCTGGACTTTGCACTAAAGCATAAACAATGTGTTGCCTGTTCTGGCCTCTTCGCGGGCACGCCCGCTCCCACAGGATTGTCACAGTACTTAAGACTTGCACGGTACCTGTGGGAGCGGGCGTGCCCGCGAAAGGGCCAGAGCAAGCAGTCGAGAAACTTCAGGGGATTCACCAATGACAACAGAAGACACCCAATCCTGAGTGCGATGGCCAAGGCGCTGATGGATGATGCCGAGCTGGGCATATCGAAGGCAGGCGCGGTTTCCTGTAGGAGCGGCCTTGTGTCGCGAAAGGGCCGCAAAGCGGCCCCCGGCGTTTTTGCGGTGATGCACAGATCGTTGGGGGCGCTTCGCACCCCTTTCGCGACACAAGGCCGCTCCTACAGGAATTGCGCCGTCCATGAGCAACAGGGCATGGCTATCAGTGATCGCTCACCTCATTCATACCCCTGCGCTTCGGCAATATGCCGCCCGGCCACATAGCCAAAGGTCAGGGCCGGGCCCAGGTTGATGCCACCCGACGGATACCAGCCGCCAAACACGCTGGCCATGTCGGTACCCGCTGCATACAAGCCTGCAATCGGCTGCCCAGCTGCATCCAGCACCCGGGCATTGCCGTCGGTGCGCAGCCCGGCAAAGGTGCCAAAGCAGCCGGGCTGTACCTTTACCGCATAGAACGGCCCATGCTCGATGGGCGCCACGCAAGGGTTTGGCCCTTTGTGCTGCGGGTCGCCCTGTTTGCGGTTGAACGGCGTGGAACCACGGCCGAACGCCGGGTCATGGCCATTGCGGGCATGGGTGTTGAAGTCGCTGACCGTGGCGCGCAACCCTCCCGGGTCGATGCCGCAGGCCTGGGCCAACTGTTCAAGGGTGGCGCCTTGCTTGAGATAGCCGCTACGCACGTGCGGCCACACCGGCAGCGGCGCCGGGCGGGCGTGGCCCAGGCCGTAGCGACGCAGGAAACGGTGGTCGCAGACCAGCCACGAACACACCTCTTCGCCCTGCGGCACCGCAGCGACCATCGCTGATACATAGTCGTAATAGCCATGCGCTTCGTTGACGAAACGTTTGCCGTCGGCCAGCACGCCGATGATGCCCGGCTTGCCGCGTTCGATGATGTGCGGGAAGTGGCCAACGCTGCCGTCGCGGTGCGGCACTCGCGAAACCGGCGCCCAGGCCACCGGCGACTTCAGGTCGGTGGCGACCACACCGCCGGCCGACCAGGCCAGGCGCAGACCGTCGCCCGAACAACCCTTGGGAGGCAGGGCCAGGTTGTCGTGGCCGCTGGNATCGCGCGGGAACAGTTGCCGACGGCGGGNGTTGTCGTTGGGGAAACCACCCGCCGCGAGCACCACGGCCTTGGCACGTATCAGTTGCTCGCCCTGCGGTGTAGCCACCAGCGCCCCGCGCACCTGGCCATCCTCGACCAGCAGGCGTTTGGCTGGTGCCGACTCCTGCAGCTGGACGCCCAGGTCCTGCGCCGACCTGGCCAGGCGTTCCACCAGCGCGACGCCGTTGACCAGGTGCATCGCCCGGCCATACCGGGCCAGGTGGTACAGGTGGCGGCCAAAGCGTTTGCACACGTGCAGCAAGGCCTTGGGCGAGCGGGTCATGTTGAGGAACGCGGCAAGGTCGGCACCGGCCATTATCGGCATGCCCATGAACGAGGTTTCGCGC
>NZ_OPYN01000157.1 GCF_900277125.1 Pseudomonas inefficax | reverse complement strand
CTGAAACGCTGGTGGGATAGAAGCCTTCATCCAGTTGCAGGCTGCCATCGGGGCGCCGTTCCAGAATGCGCGTCACGGCCAGGCGGGTGTAGGCGCTGCTGTCGTCGGCCTTGCGTTTGAGCTGCAGGTTGGGCACCGCCAGGTCAACCTGCACCAGNTCACCGTCGGCGCTGTGCGTGTCCTTGATTTCCAGGGCCTGGGCGCTGTAACGGAAGTTGGCGGGGTTATCGGGCCAGCTTACTTCACGGCCACCTTCGGTGCGCAGCGGCAGGCACAGGTAGATCTCGCTGTCCTTCGCGCCGTCGTCTTCGATTTCCAGCGGTGGCGGTGGTGGCAGGTCTGCAGGGATATCGAACACCGTGCCGTCCGGCATGATGCCCCGTGCACGGGTGATGGCGACCTTGCCCAGGCTCAGGTACTCGTCATTCAACTGCAATTCGCTGAAGCCATAGAAGGCTGCGTTCAGGCTACCAAGACGTTGATGCAGGGCCGCTTCGGCAGCACGAGCAGCTTGCTGGAAATGCTGTGGTTTGACGAACAGGCCTTCCGGCCACAGGACAGGGTTACGTGAACTCATGAGCGCTCCATGTCAGCGTGAACAAGCGAGAAGGGCAGGGTTACAGGCGCCATCAGTCTTCCTCCTTGAGCAGGAGCTGCGTGTCGTTGAGCAACACCGACAGGATGATCTGGTGCCCGCGGGGCGGAATGCGCAGCACCTGGCTCCAGGTGGCGTTTTCCTGACTCCGGTAGTCGGCGATCACCGCGACAAAGCGCGTTTCGGGCTCGATGGGCGCAAAGGGAATGAACTTGAACTGGCCAGGGCGCAGCAGGTAATCGTCATCGCGTATGTAGGTGCTGCGCAGTGCCTCGGCAGGGTCCTTGTCCAGTAGTTCGTAAACACTGTTGCGCAAGAGAGAGTCGTCGCGCAGTTGCAGGATCTTCACGGCCATGGGCGTAGCGACGGGCTCGGCGGCCACGGTGGTGGTGCGCGGCAAGGTCAGCACCACGGTCGGGTCGTCGTAGCTGCCCGGAGTACTTTCTTCCATGGGGGAGCGCGCCGGATTCTCGCCATCGTCAACTGGCGAATCGACGGGCGACATGGCCGGGAATTGTTCCTGCAGGTATTCGAACAGGGCACCGACTTTCTCGGTCAGCACGTAGGGGTCGCCTGCACTCAGGCTGACCGCGTAAGGGCTGGGCTCCAGAGCCGGCCCGGGCTCGGGCGCCACCTCAAGGCTGTTCGGGTTGCCATTGAGCGTTGGGCTGGCGTTGATGCTGAACGCGACCTGGGTAGGATGTTCCCCGGGCGGTCCGACGGGCAATGAGGGGTCCATCACCACCTGGCCAATCTTGCTCAGGGACGTGCAACCCGAGATCCCGATCAGCGCCGTCAGCAGGCCAGCCACGAATGTTGGATGCATCATGGTCGGTCTTCCGCAATCAGGCGTTCCAGTGGGCTCTGCTGGGCTGGCGCTGCCTCTGCGTCCAGTGCCGCCAAGGGGTCGTTGCCCATGCTCGGTTCGAATGCCGAGCAGATGTCTGTGACAGTCTGGGGGGCGACAGCAGTGGCTTGACACGTGTTGGGTGGAACATCCTGCAACCAGTGATCGAGGGTTCTCTGTTCAGGGCTGAACAGGTCCTCCAGTGAGCGTGCATCGGCCTGCGCAAGCTGGGCCTGCAGGCGATAGGCGCCAATGCGCAACTGGTCACCCTCGAGCAGCCGCCTTGCGGTTAGCGACCCCAGGCTGTGGAGGCTGTCGTTCAGGTAAGTTCGCTGACAGCGATCGATGACGCAGAAGCTGCCCTCGATCCAGCGGATCTCGCAATGGATCGGTGCAACGGTCTGGTCACGGTCGTTGATCCGCCAGGTGGCCTTCGCGCTGCCGATGGTGCCGCCTGTGCAATTGAACTGATGTCGGGCAGTGACGTTGTGTTGCAACTGATCCAGGTTGGTGATGCTCAAGGTCAAAGTGCTCATGAGCGCCCCCGGAACCGCACGACAGGGCTGCTCTGGCCGTGACGGTCATCGATGAAGCTGGTCCAGCCCAGGTAGGCACCCAGGCTGCGGT
>NZ_OPYN01000156.1 GCF_900277125.1 Pseudomonas inefficax | reverse complement strand
GGATTCCGCGCCAGGGTCCTTTGGCGTAGTGACGGGCGGGTTGAAGATGTCGCGGATCGCCATGCCCAACCCCACCACCGGGAGCAGGTAGGGCACCGCCGCCATAGCCATGGAACCTACGTTCTCCAGAATCGAAGGCTCTGCTTGCTCTGCGTCGGCCGCTCCCCCTCCTGGCGGCCCCGTGATACCGGCTGCGCGAGCGGCGGGCTTGCTGTTGACGAACACGTTGTGGGACCCGCTTTCGATCCTTCCATAGGGGTCGGGTGCATCCACGCTGTTGCCAAGGCTGTCGCAAAAGCGGGAGATGGCATCGCCGACAGTCTGTTCTTCACCGACCGAAAGGGTGCTCATCGCACCGACCGCCACCCCCGCAACGGCGGCGATGGCGATGCCAGCTGCGCCCCCTGTCGCGACAGTACCGACAACGGCCAGGCTGATAGCGGCAGCCACGGCGGCGGTGGCTGCGGCATAAATGACGGCCTCTGCAACGGCACTGACCATTTCGGCGATAAGGGACGGATGCAGGATTTCATCGCCCATGCGGGCGGCGTGAACGATTTGCGCCATGGCTTGCGAGCTCCAAAAGTTCTGAATGAGGTTGACCTGGGGGGGGGAACGGGTCAGGTGAATCGGAGCTCTTGTTTAATTGCGCGCCAGTGCTCAATGTCGTCGCTGCTCAAAGGGCTTGGCTTGCTGTAGTTGATCACCAGCAGCCGGTGCTGACCTGGAATCATGCAGGCGGCCTGGAGCTGGAAATTGGGCTTGTCCCCTACCTTGAATTCAATGGCCATTTCGCGGGCTTCGACGGAGTGTTCACCGCCCCCCAAACGCGCGATCTTCGTGGGTGTGATGGTCATTGCCCCGGACTTTTTTCGCAGCATCCGCAGCTGGTCCTCGATGGCTTGGTCCAGGGTCTTGTCATTGGCGACGGGGCTGCGCGCCATTACCAACGTGGTGTCTCGGGCACGAAAGCGCAGCATGTTGAGCGTGAGGTCTTCAGGTGCTTCCTCGCCTAGATTGAGGATCAGGTCGTGAGTCAGGTATTCCGTCATTGCGGGAGTCCTTTCAGGAGGTCTTTACGTACGGGCAAGTGCAAGCAGCTACTTGAAATGCCCATCCACATCGGCTTTCAGTGCACTGCTATCGCGTCCATCCGCTGCGGCACCTGCCGCTCCGCCCTCAGGGTTGAGGTCGAGCTTCGCTGCGGGCGTGTTGATCTGCCCGGTCTGTTGCCCGGTGAGGTTGAAGGTCTCGCAGGTGATATTGAGCGTGCCGTTGGCCTGCATCTCGATCAGTGTCTTGCCGCACTTGAGGCGCAGGGTGTTGCCAGCTTCGATCTCGTAGTCGCCGGCGATGAGGTCGTTTTTGCCGCCGCCGACTTTCAGGGTGTCGTTGGCTTTCACTACGCGCAGGCGATTGCGGCCGACGGCAACGGACTCGTCCTGGCCAATGCTCTGGGTCCGATCAACACCGACGGTGAGAGACTGGTTGTTGTTGACCAGGGTGTTCTGGTCCTTCTGGGCATGAATGAACACCTCCTCTTTGCCCAGTTCGTCCTCAAAGCGCAGCTCGTTGAAACCATCCCCCTTGTGGGTCTGGCTCTTGATGGTCATGCGGGTCTTGTGGTCGGGCAGGTCATAGGGCGGGAGCTGATCACCACAGTAGGTACGCCCGGTAATCATCGGCTGGTCGGGGTCACCGTTGACGTACTGGATGATCACGTCCTGGCCAATGCGCGGGATCGCCATCGCGCCCCAGCTGCCACCGGCCCAGCCTTGCGACACACGCACCCAGCAGGAGCTGAACTCGTTGTTCTGGCTTTCACGGTCCCAGGGAAAGCTGACCTTCACCCGGCCCCACTCATCGCAGTAGATTTCTTCTCCCTTCGGGCCGACCACGGTCGCCATGTGCGGGCCGTCAACGCGTGGTTTTGGCAGTGGTGCAGGGCGCCATTCGGTCCGACCGGGGACCAGCACGGTGGTCTGCTCGTAGCGCGTGCCCTGTTCCACACCTGCGGCTTCTTCTTGCAGGCTGGTGAACTGTTTGCCTCTATGGGTAACCGTGTTCACCCGCCAATGCGCATTGAGGTCGTCTCGGGGGTGTCCGGTCAGCGTGAAGCTGAGGCCCGGTTGCAGGCGAACATCGTTACCCTCAACTTCGGCGACTCGCACATCATGGCGCAACGCGGTGATACGGTTTTCAGTGAACGGTTTGCCCACGGCATCGCGTTTATAGCGGCCGGGGTAATCGAAGAATTCGTACTCTTTGGACTGATGCTCCAGGAAGGGCCCGGCGGCTCTGTGCTCCTGGCGGTAGGCCGGGTTGGTAAAGGTGTAGTCGCGCTGAACCTGGCGAGCGGTGCGCACCTGTTCGCTGTAGCGCAAGCGGCGAAGGCAAGGCATGGCTTGATCGCCACCGCCGGTGGCTTGGTACAGCACGCTGTCGGGGTCTACAGGCTCGTCGGCATCAAAGAAGCTCTCGTCGTCATCCTCGGCCTTGATGGTCCCATGGCTGATTAACCCAAATGATTGCAGCCGATCGGTAATGATCAGCTTGTGCATCTTTTCACTGTGCGCAAAGCGGTAGACGAAGCCTTCTTCAGCAGCCAGGCGGGCGATGAACGCCAGGTCCGTTTCACCGGCCTGAACACAGAACTCGCGGACCTGATGGTCCATGCTGCGGCGAAGTTCGTACTGGTTGATGCCTTGGCGCTGGAGCATCAGCTCGAGAATTTGCGGGACAGTTTTTTGCTGGAAGATGCGCCAGTTCGAGCGTAGGTTGGCACGGGCCAGTTGCGGCTCTACCAGTGCGTGATAATAGGTGCGGTAGAAGCCGCTTTCAGCTTGGCTGAATCGGCTGACCAGGCCATGCACGTATCGCACCGGGCGTTCGCCGTCCCAGATGGTGAAGAGCACAGGTTTGTCGAGCAGGTGGCCGAAGTCGATATCGTTTTCGAAGCTGATGAGTTTCAGCTCCAGCTCGAAGGGCATGCTGATCCCCTCTCGGAGTTCGAACGACACCACTTCGAATTCAGCTTTACCCACCAGGGGTTGGAAGCTGTAACGCAAATCAGATTGGCTAGGCATAAGCAATCCTTGTCCGCCGTCTGAAGTAATACAAAGTCCGGGCAGGTATACCCACCCGGAGCATTCGTAAATATCAGGCGGCTGGTGCGCGCCAGTCATCCGAGCCAGCGGTACCGGCTACACCGTGTTCCCATATGATCTTCCTGTAGGCCAGTGCAACCTCGATCAGCTGCGTATAGTTTTCGTTCTCCTTGTCTTGAGCGTGGGGCAGGACGGTATTGATGCTGACGATGGTTGCATCCTCAAGCTTTGTCGTGAAGAAGTGCTCTTGTTTGCCTTCCGTCGAAGTGCGGTACCACTCGACTTCGACGGTCGGCAGCATTTCGCCGGTGGCCAGCGCTTGATACATCAGCGGCGTGGCTTTGTTGAGCGAACTGGTGAACTTGAACGGCTTGTGTACGCGCTGACCGCTGGGTTGGCCGCTTTGTGGATCAGTGGGAGTAGTGACCTCATGATTGATTTCCTGAACCAGAATTTGATCCTCATGACCTTGCTGGTAGACATTGCCGACGGAGTCAGCGGTGAATGCGCCAGCAGTGATTAGGCCTTGTTTTTGACCGTGGATGCTGATGTAGGCGGGTGTTGGCATGGCAGTTTCTCCTGCGTCCATGTGGATATAAGCACGCGCACCCTAGGGTGGCGTGGCCATCGGGAACGATGGTCTTGTCAACGAAGCAAACGCTTCGCTAATTCCTTGAAATCAGGTGAGCCGTGTGTGGGCTCGCTACTGCTGCAAGATGCTGTTCAGCGACTCCAGCACCTCGGTGGTAATGAGGTGCAGCCGGTAGCTGTAGATGCCGTACGCCACCGCCATGGCGAGGGCGGAAATGACCAACGGACTCCACCACGGCCATTGCCGGTTCATGCGGAAGTTGCTTGGGGCGACATTGGTGTACGGATCGCAGACGGTCTCCGGAGTCGGGCCGCGCAGTTCTCGGATAATCCCGTGGAGTTGGTGTATCAATGCGTTGAGGGTTTCTTCGCCCTTCGGCGCGATGGCGTACTTGCCCTTCAAACCGAGGCAAAGCGCGAAGTACATGAACTCCAGCACGTCCTGGTAACGTTTGGGTTCCTGCATGAGGCGCGACAGTACGGTGAAGACTTTCTCTCCACCCCAGGTTTCGTCGTGGAAGATGCTGAGCAGGGGTTCCTGGCTCCAGCAGCTGGTTTTACCCCAAGGCCTGTCCATGACAGCTTCATCGATGAAAAGGCAAAGGCCGTATGAGTACGCCAGCAACTGAGCGGGCTCGTAGCCGTGCTGGCGCATCTCTTCCCGCACGTTGTCGATCTGGTTGCGCACCTGCTGGTGCACCTCCTTGATGTTGGGCAAGGCATCCAGTGTGCGCAGGCGTATCACCAGGCCGAACAGCGGCGCGGCTGCATCCAGCATCAGGTTGTCGTAGCCGCCACGTAGCTGGAAGTCTGGGTCTGCCGGGTACCCTTCATATACCGGCTCTGCCTTCGGCGTGCGCTCAGCGGCATCAGCTGCCGTCGGTGCAGGTGAGTCGTTGGACAATGACTTTTCAAGCATCGCGTGCAGTTGCTCACTTTCGATCTTTTCAGCATCAGTTGCGGGGCTGTTTTCTTCCTTCATGTCATTCACTCCTGATCGCCCAGAACTGCAGTTCCAACCCCGGGAACTCCCCCGCGATGTGAATACCGAAGCCACTGGATGCCTCCATGCCTGCCCAAGCCGGGGAGCGACGGTCCAGCTCGAAGTAGGTGAAGCCTGCATGGAAGGGGAGATCCCGAGGAGCCACGGGCAGCGGCACCAATGGAATACCTGGAAGCTGCAGTGGCACTACCTCGTTCAACGACTCCAGCGAGACGACCTTTGCCTTTTGCACGAACATCCGACGCAATGTCTGAGGCGGCATGTGGGCTCGCACTGCCAGAATGAAGTCGGCCTCGTCGATCAGACGGCGATCCTCCAGCGTGGTTGTCAGCAAGCCGTACTCCAGCGTCTCCAGCGGCAGCGAAACGGCGCGGGGTTGCAGCACCGTGCTCAGTGCCCGGCGTAGCGTGTCCTCCAGCGGCTTGAAGGAGGTGCGTAGCGCGGTATGGTGATAGGCGGGGAATTCCTGCGGCAGCCGGCTCTCGTCGGTAAACGTCACGAACTCGCCACAGGCCTGGCTCATGCACAGGTACAACTGTTCGGGGTGGGTCTGCCCTTGCCTGGCCAGATGCTGGAAGCATGGCCACCAGCGGTTCATGGCCTGCAGCAGGTTGAAGTCGCGAATGTCGGCAATGCCGGACTGCCCTGAGGCGCCAATGCGGGCGGCGAGGTTGCGCGCACGTTCGCGCAGGGAGTTGGTGATTTCTTCCAGATACCGTTGCAGCGCGGGTACGGCGCGCACTGAAACGCTGGTGGGATAGAAGCCTTCATCCAGTTGCAGGCTGCCATCGGGGCGCCGTTCCAGAATGCGCGTCACGGCCAGGCGGGTGTAGGCGCTGCTGTCGTCGGCCTTGCGTTTGAGCTGCAGGTTGGGCACCGCCAGGTCAACCTGCACCAGATCACCGTCGGCGCTGTGCGTGTCCTTGATTTCCAGGGCCTGGGCGCTGTAACGGAAGTTGGCGGGGTTATCGGGCCAGCTTACTTCACGGCCCCCTTCTGTGCGCAGCGGCAGGCACAGGTAGATCTCGCTGTCTTTCGCGCCGTCGTCTTCGATTTCCAGCGGTGGTGGTGGTGGCAGGTCTGCCGGGATATCGAACACCGTGCCGTCCGGCATGATGCCCCGTGCACGGGTGATTGCGACCTTGCCCAGGCTCAGGTACTCGTCATTCAACTGCAATTCGCTGAAGCCATAGAAGGCTGCGTTCAGGCTGCCAAGACGTTGATGCAGGGCCGCTTCGGCTGCACGGGCGGCCTGTTGGAAATGCTGCGGTTTGACGAACAGGCCTTCCGGCCACAGGACAGGGTTACGTGAACTCATGAGCGCTCCATGTCAGGGTGAACAAGCGAGAAGGGCAGGGTTACAGGCGCCATCAGTCTTCCTCCTTGAGCAGGAGCTGCGTGTCGTTGAGCAACACCGACAGGATGATCTGGTGCCCGCGGGGCGGAATGCGCAGCACCTGGCTCCAGGTGGCGTTTTCCTGGTTCCGGTAGTCGGCGATCACCGCGACGAAGCGCGTTTCGGGCTCGATGGGCGCAAAGGGGATGAACTTGAACTGGCCAGGGCGCAGTAGGTAATCGTCATCGCGTATGTAGGTGCTGCGCAGCGCCTCGGCAGGGTCCCTGTCCAGCAGTTCGTAAACGCTGTTGCGCAAGAGAGAGTCGTCGCGCAGTTGCAGGATCTTCACGGCCATGGGCGTAGCGACGGGCTCGGCGGCCACGGTGGTGGTACGCGGCAAGGTCAGCACCACGGTCGGGTCGTCGTAGCTGCCCGGAGTACTTTCTTCCATGGGGGAGCGCGCCGGATTCTCGCCATCGTCAACTGGCGAATCGACGGGCGACATGGCCGGGAATTGTTCCTGCAGGTACTCGAACAAGGCCCCGACTTTCTCGGTCAGCACGTAGGGGTCGCCTGCACTCAGGCTGACCGCGTAAGGGCTGGGCTCCACAACCGGCCCGGGCTCGGGCGCCACCTCAAGGCTGTTCGGGTTGCCATTGAGCGTTGGGCTGGCGTTGATGCTGAACGCGACCTGGGTAGGGTGTTCCCCGGGCGGTCCGACGGGCAATGAGGGGTCCATCACCACCTGGCCAATCTTGCTCAGGGACGTGCAACCCGAGATCCCGATCAGCGCCGTCAGCAGGCCGGCCACGCATATTGGACGCATCATGGTCGGTCTCCCGCAATCAGGCGTTCCAGTGGGCTCTGCTGGGCTGGCGCTGCCTCTGCGTCCAATGCCTCCAAAGGGTCGTTGCCCATGCTCGGTTCGAATGCCGAGCAGATGTCTGTGACAGTCTGGGGGGCGACAGCAGTGGCTTGACACGTGTTCGGTGGAACATCCCGCAACCAGTGATCGAGGGTTCTCTGTTCAGGGCTGAACAGGTCCTCCAGTGAGCGTGCATCGGCCGGCGCAAGCTGGGCCTGCAGGCGATAGGCGCCAATGCGCAACTGGTCACCCTCGAGCAGCCGCCTTGCGGTTAGCGACCCCAGGCTGTGGAGGCTGTCGTTCAGGTAGGTACGCTGACAGCGATCGATGACGCAGAAGCTCCCCTCGATCCAGCGGATCTCGCAATGGATCGGTGCAACGCTCTGCTCACGATCGTTGATCTGCCAGGTGGCCTTCGCGCTGCCGATGGTGCCGCCTGTGCAATCGAACTGATGTCGGGCAGTGACGTTGTGTTGCAACTGATCCAGGTTGGTGATGCTCAAGGTCAAAGTGCTCATGAGCGCCCCCGGAACCGCACGACAGGGCTGCTCTGGCCGTGACGGTCATCGATGAAGCTGGTCCAGCCCAGGTAGGCACCCAGGCTGCGGTGCAGGCAGAAGGGCGGCAGGGCGTTCTGCTTCAGGCGCAGCTCCAGGTCATAGGCCAGGCCATCACGCAGCAGGAAGTCGATCAATGCCCGTAACCGGCCGAAGTTGATGCCGCTGGGCAGCAGGTCACGCAATTGCGCTGGGTCGAGTTCGCTGATCACGATGGTGAACTTGCTGCTGCGTGTTCGCGTGCGGCTGCCCACCATGAAAGTGCTGCCCAGTTCGCCGTTGCTGCGGCCAAGGCTGACCAGTTGCTTGGCGGCAGTGGGGACCGAGCGGGTTTCGAACTCGCGGATCTGTACCTGCTGCAAGTCGAAGCAGTGCGCGATGATGCCGGCGACCGTGCCCGGCGCACGGCTGCGGCTGGCAATGACGCCAGCGAAACTGAGCAGCCGGCTCCACGGCAGTGCCGTGTCCCCGCGCAACTGTCTGTCATTCAACCCGAGCAGGGCAAAGATGTACTGGGAGAACCCATCGGTAGCTCCCGGCTGAAAGCGGATGTAGTAGCGATATTTACGCCAGATGCGATGCAGCAGGCTGAGCAGGTAGTGGTTGAAGAAATCGAAGAACGCCGGCCGCACACCGATGCCCTGTGAATGTTCGTATGCCACCTGCTCCAGGTAATAGGTGGGCAACGGCGAGTCGGTGCCATGCAAACCCATGAAGGTGGTGCACACGCGATAGCGGTCAGCTTCCCCGGGCATGCGTTCGACCTTGTATACGTCGGAAACCGGGAAGCTCAACCGCGGGTCGCTGGCTAGCCGCACCCTCAGCCGGGTGGCCTGATCTGGCCAGCGTGGTTCCAGGTCATCCCCGTGCAAGCCGTGCAGGCGTTCCAGCAACTGGAAGAAGTTGTACTGGTGCGCCTCGGCGAACAGCTTGTCGGCTAGATCAGCGGTTGTTTGCCGGTCTGGATTGGCCATGTGTAGTGCTCGTTGTTGGTGGTGTTGATCACTTCCAGTTGGTGGAAGGAATTGATGCTGGCGTACAGGGCGAAGAAGTGCGCGAGCACGCAACCGAACAGGTACAGGTCGCCTTCGCAGAGGAATGCGCTTTGATCCAGCTTCAGTTGCGTGCGCAAGCCACGAATGGGCTGGCCCTTGATCAGCCAGTCCAGCGGCTCTGTTTGCACATCACGGATGCCATCGAGGCGTTTGCGGGTGGTGCGTGTCTGCTGGATGTCGTGCAAGGCCGCGAAGTCGTAAGCGCGGATGACCGCTTTCAGTGGCTCGGCCGAGAGCAGCGACAGGTAGTTGAGCGACATGTTGGAGATCAGGGCCCACTGCAACTGGCCATCCAGCACCGGCCGGTAGGGGCGGGTGGGGGCACGGATGTTGGTATAGGTGGCCAGGGGCGGCGTGATCTCGGTGAGCACGTTGATGTCATCGATACCCAACGCCAGCGGCAGGTCGCGGTTGGTGCAGGTCAGGTCGATGGACGCTGTTTCCAGTTCGCCGATGTAGGCGTTGGCATCGGCGCGCACGAAAGCGATGCGATGGGTGACGCCATCGCCGCGCAGGGAGTCCTCGAGTGTGTAGCGGTAGTACAACGCCGTGCGCCCTTGCACATGCTCGATCTCATGGGCGAACGACTCGAAGGGGCGGAAGGTTCTCAGGTGTTCGCCGGTACTTCCGTCAGTCGTGGTGCGGGTGCTGATGACCCGGTCGACACTGAAGATTTCATAGGCGTGCCGCTCCTTGCCTCTGGGCACAAGCTCGATCTGGGCGGGCCGGTTGGACAGGTCGATGGGCTCGGCGCTGTGGCTGAGCAGGTTCACTGCCGGGGTGCAGAACAGGCTGAAGTCTGCTTTGCCGACACGCAGCGAATCCGGTAACTGTCGGGTGAAGTGAAACTCGAGGCCGACCCGCTGAGTCGCTTGATCAGGCCAGATTTTCTCCAGGCCGGTGATGCTGACGAAGTGGAAACGTTCGGGAAATACGAAGTACTCCTGCAGGATCCGGTAACCGTCAAAGACGTTCTGTGGGTAAGGCAGCAGCGCTTCGTCCGGGCTGAAGCCTGGGAACACGATGCTGCTGGCCGGCAGCCGGCGTACCTCACCATTGACTGTCACACAGACATGCTTGAGGTACTGAGCGATCCACAGGTACAGCGTGCGGGCAGTTTGGGTATCACCGCTCAGATGAAAATCGAGACTGGCACAGCCCAGGGTGTTCAGCGGCCGCTCGACCAAGGTTTGCAGGTCGATGCGAACCACCGAACTGTCGAGTGTCTGGGTAGCGCTCACCGACTCGATCTCGAACGGGTGAATGTCCACCGCCGTGCAGGTGCGGAATTCGCAGGGCACCCCATCCACGGGGCTGGAGAACAACCGCGAGCCTTTGGCGATGGGTTGCGACTGGCTGAGCGCTTGCTTGCGCGGCGTGAACTGGATGATCGTGGCGCTCGGCAGGGGCCGCAGGTAGTTGGGCCACAGCAACTGCAGCATGGGGTGTGTCAGCTCGGGCAGGTCGTCCTCCAGCTTGAGCCGCAGTTTGGCCGTGAGGAATGCAAAGGCTTCCATCAGGCGTTCGACATCCGGGTCGCTGCCACCCTTGCCGAGCAGGCGGGCAAGTTGTGGGTTGTCCTGGGCGAAGTCGTTCCCCAGTTCATGGAGGTAACGCAACTCCTCGCTGAATCGGTCCTTGAGTGACATAGGTCACCTCACTCGGGTGTGGCGGTTATGGCCATTGACCAGCAGCTCCAGTTGCAGCTGCTCCGTGTGGTTGTTGACCTGCACGTGGCAGTCCAGCCTGAAATGCAGTTCCAGCGGGGCATGGCAATCGGGGACTGCCTTCAGCGCGCGCACGTGCACACGCGGCTCAAAGCGCTGAATGGTGCGGCGGATGTCTGCGCTCACCTGTTTCAGCAGGTCGCCGCTGCTTGCGTCGTGCCCGTTGAAGTCACTCAGGCCCAGCTCAGGGCTGCTTTGCGAGCAACCCTGGCGAGCATTGAGCAGCGTTTCCAGGTGGCGCTTGATGGCGGCGAACTTCTGGGTAGCGTTCTCTTGCCTGGACGGCACCCGGCTTGCGAGTTGATCCGTCACCAAGCGGTCGAAAAAACCACTCATTGGGTATCAAGCCGACCGACCAGGGAGATCTCGAAATTCGCCCCCATGTACTTGAAGTGCGGGCGCACGGCGAGCGAAACCTGATACCAGCCCGGATCACCGGCAACGTCCGACACCTCGACCCTTGCAGCACGCAACGGGCGACGGCTGCGCACATCGGCCGACGGGTTCTCCTGGTCGGCAACGTACTGCCTGATCCATTTGTTCAGCTCGGACTCAAGGTCCTTGCGCTCTTTCCAGCTACCGATCTGCTCGCGCTGCAGCACCTTGATGTAGTGGGCCAGCCGGTTGACGATGAACAGGTAGGGCAATTGGGTGCCAAGCTTGTAGTTGGTCTGCGCTTGCAGGCCTTCCGGGGTCTTGGGAAAGTTCTTCGGCTTCTGTACCGAGTTGGCCGAGAAGAACGCGGCGTTGTCGCTGTCCTTGCGCATGGTCAGGGCGATGAACCCCTCTTCGGCCAGCTCGAACTCCTTGCGGTCGGAGATCAGGACTTCGGTCGGAATCTTGGCCTGCAGCTGACCCAGTGACTCGTAAAGGTGCACCGGCAGGTCCTCGACGGCACCACCCGACTGCGGGCCGATGATGTTCGGGCACCAGCGGTAGCGGGCAAAACTGTCATTGATGCAGCTGGCCAGCAGGAAGGCGGAGTTGCCCCACAGATAGTTGTCGTGCCGCCCGGCGATGTCCTCGTCGTAGGTGAAGCTCTGGACCGGGTTTTCTTGCGGGTGATAGGCAGAGCGGAGCATGAATCGCGGCCCGGTCAGCCCGGCATGACGGGCATCCTCGCTTTCACGGAACGCACGCCACTTGGCATGCCGGGGGCCGGCGAAAATATCCTTGATCTCCTTCAGATTGGGCAGCTCTTCAAAGCTGCTCAGATTGAAGAACTCAGGAGAGGGCGCCGCGAGAAAAGGTGCGTGTGCCATGGCACCGACCGAGGCCATGTAACTCAGCAGTTTGATATCGGGAGAGGAGGGGCCGAAGCTGTAGTTGCCAACCATCGCTGCAACGGGTTCGCCACCAAATTGGCCATAACCTGCGGTGTAAACATGCTTGTAGATGCCGCTGCAAGTGATATCGGCAGCATTTTCGAAGTCATCGAGCAAGTCATCTTTACTGACATGCAAGACTTCAAGCTTGATGTTCTCGCGGAAGTCGGTTCGGTCGACCAAAAGTTTGAGGCTGCGCCACGCGGATTCAAGTTGCTGGAACTCGGGTTGATGCAGGATGGCATCCATCTGCTTGCTGAGCACCCGATCCAGTTCAGCGATCATCTGGTCGACGCGATGTTTGTTGATGAGTTGATCAGGGTCATGGCTTTTAAGGATTTCGGCGATAAAAGCCGATACACCCTGGCGAGCGACTTGATAGCCCTCTTGAGTTGGTACCAACTTGGTTTCTGCCATGATCTGGTCGAGCAGGGTGGCGTTGCTCAGTGTTTCGGTTGCTGTTTCAACCGCGACGGTCGTGCTGTTTTGCTTTGGCATGGGGACGCTCCGTTGTCTCAGTCTTCTTTTGGCGCCTCGAGCACCAGGTCAAGTTCTTCTGCCAGTTGTTTGCGCGCCTGTTCGTTATTCAGCAGCTGCTGCAGTTGCTTGCGGAACGTGGGCACGTTGCCCAATGGGCCTTTCAGCGCGACCAATGCCTCGCGAAGCTCCAGCAGCTTGTTCAGCTCCGGTACCTGGCGAGCGATGCTGTCTGGCCCGAAGTCGTTGATGGACTTGAACTGCAGGTTGACCGCCAGCTCTGCGTCGGGGGCAGTGCTGAGCATGGATGGCACGGACATGGCGAGGCTGACATCGGCGTCGTTCAACACATTGTTGAAACTGTGTTTGTCGATTCGCATGATCGAACGGTCTTCCAGCGCGCGCGCATCATCCAGACCGAAATCGCCTAGTACCAACATCTTGTGCGGTAGCTCTACCTCGGCTTGTTCGCCGTCGGTGGCCGGCACGTACTTGATGTTTATGCGTTCTTTGGGTGCAACGGAGCCTGAGCTTTTACTCATGGGTGTCAGCCTTCGTGAAGTTTGGATATATGTAGGAAGCGTCCTACAAAGTTGTGTTTAAATTTAAACTTAATTGGGGTTTCGCTATGTGCGTATAAAAACCATGCACCGGAAAAATATTGTGCGTCGAGCGTGAAAGTGTAAGGAAATATTTGGTTGTGAATATTGTTTTGTCGGCGCTAGCCTTTGTTACGTTTCGATGCTCCACTATCCAGTAATTGTATTTGATGACTGCTGTTGAAGCGTGACTGGTCAGTCGGGTAGTGCTGTTGCCATATTTGATGAGTGAGTGAAACCAATGATTGTCCGCTATGCATATGGCGTTGGGCTTTCGATGTTGCTCTCCCTGGCGCCAAGTTTGGCAAGCCAGACCAGGGACTGCCCGCAGATCGTTTCCAACGTCGAACGTCTGGCTTGTTTCGACCAGGCCGCTGGCACCCCGGCGCATGTGACGAAACTGCAATGGTCCGCGCCGGAGCAGGATTCGCCCACGCTGCGTCGTGTGATGACCCATGAGGCGGGGCGGCCGCCGGAGGAGCTGACGTTCCGCCTCGAAAAAGGGGATGACGGGCTGATGATCTCGGCGCCCGCAATCGCTTCGGTCGCACCGTACCCCTACCTGGTGATCAGTTGTGTGCAGAACATTTCCAGGTTGCAACTGGTTACCGCAAAACCCATCGATGCCGGCCGGGTGATGGTGCGATTGCAGGGGGAGCGTGGTTCCACCCTCGCTACTCCCTGGCAGGTGACGGAGAACGGCCAGGTGCTTGACGCTGGCAGGGGGTTGCCGGGCATCGAGCAGATCAAGCCACTGATCGGGGCCCATCGCATTCAGGTCGAGAGCGACAACCCAGCCGTTGATGGGCTGGTTTTCGACGCCCAGGGGCTGGACCCACTCATCGATGAGGCGCGCAAGGCATGTCGCTGGTAGCAGAGGTCACCGCACAGGAAATTGCCCGGTTGCTTGCCCCAATCGACGCGCAGAACCCTGCCGGCCTGTTCGACGTGGAGAACGAAACCTACCAGGCCATCGACCAGGAAATGGTCAAGCTGGGTGGGTTGCAGGAGCCTTCCATCGACTGGGCCTATATCGAAGAAGCGTCCCGCCAGTACCTGGGCCAGGAGTGCAAGCACCTGCGCATCGTCGCCCACCTGGGTGTCGCTTGGCTACGCAGCCAATGCTGGGAGCGTTGGGGTTTTACCGTCGCACTGCTGGCCGGCATGGTCGAAGCCTATTGGGAAAGCGCATATCCGAAACCGGGCCCCAAAGGGTTCCTCGGCAAGCGCAAGCTGGTTGGCCTGATGCTCAACCGTTTGCTCCTGGCGTTGCCGCGCCTGGACCGCTTCACGTTCAGCCCCGCGCACGCCGCGGCGGCTCAGGGCGCGCTGCAACGTCTGCAACAGCAGCGGGAAGCAGCGCAGCTCGATGAAGCGGCCCTTGGCGAACTGGAGCTCCTGCTACGCAAGCACACGGAACTTTCAAACGGCCTCGCCGAGCCCACTACGGACAAGCCCCCCGCAAAGGGCATCAAGTCTGCGCCCCTGGCCGAGGTCATCGCCACGCCGATGCCCCGTGTGTCGTTGGGCAACGAGCGGGAATCACGAAGGGCCATGCTGACCATGGCCGAGCTGATCAATCAACAAGATCCCTACGATCCTGCTGGCTACCAGTTGCGTCGGTTCGGCTTGTGGGCGCACATCCAGACGCCGCCTCAAACCAGGCAGGGCAACCGCACGGAGCTGATGGCGGTGCCGCAGGACATTGCCGGGGACTATGAAGATGCCATTGCCGCTACTGCAATCGACGCGGCGCTGCTGCAGCGGATCGAAAAGAGCGTGACGGCTTGCCCCTACTGGATTCGCGGCAGCTTTCTGGCAGCGAGCGCTGCCACGCGGCTGGCGATGGGCGAGGTAGCTGAGGCCATTCGCGCTGCGACCGCGCGGTTCGTGCAGCGCATGCCCGCGCTGCAGCAGTTGTGCTTCAGCGACGGCAAGGTATTTGTCGATGACCAATGTCTGGGGTGGCTCAGGGGGGCACAAGGGCAATCCGATTCGGACGCAGCCTCTCAGGAATTCGCCACGTTGCGAGAGGAGCTGGCCTGCCAACTGGAAACCAGCGGCGTGGAAGCGGTGTTGCTCAGGCTGCAGGGCATGCAGGCGGACTTCCGCAGCCTGCGTGAGCGCTGCCATACCACCGTGATCGCGGCTGATCTGCTGGCAGCTCGGGGCGTGTCCTGGTTGGCCCAGGACTTGTGCGCAGGCGTTGCCCGAACGATGCAGGAAACCACCGCCAGCGCCTGGGAGCCTGAGGTGTTTCAACGCCTTCAGCAGTACGCGTGCACTGCCCATCAAGGGCTGATTGGAACAAGGAACGGGAGTCACGATGAATCAACTGTGGAAGCATCTTGAACGTTGGGGCTTGCCCCTGGTGGCCCGCATCGGCCTGGCCATGCCGCTGCTGCTCGGGCTGGGTGCCGCATTGATGCTGGTTGCAATCTGGTGGCTCGGCCCGCAATGGGTCTGGCGCGAGCAGCAGCCGCTGGCTAGCGTGGCACATCGTGGTTTGGCCAGCCTGGCGCTTGTATTGGTGCCGCTACTCTGCTGGCTTGTGGTGCTGCGCAGGCGTTTTCGCCGTTTGCAGGCCGAGCGCAAGCAGGCGGTGGACGCTGAACTGGACAACGTGTTGCCTTTCGTCCAGGCACAGGAGAAAGCCTTGGACCAAGGGCTGGCACGCTACCTGGACAATGCGGGTGGCAGGCGTGCCTTGTACCGACTGCCGTGGTATCTGGTGGTGGGCGACCAACAGGCCGGCAAGACCAGCTTCATCGACCGTACCGAACAGAGTTTTTCCCTGACTCGCATCGACAAGGCACAAGCGCGAGGCAGGCAAGCGCAGGTGTTGGCTTATCCGATAGGCTGGTGGGTCAGCAACGACGCGGTGATCATCGACCCGCCGGGCGCATTCGTCCGTCAGGAATCGTTGGCAGGTTCATCCGCCGAGGAGTCAGACACGTCGAAAGCACCACCTACCACCTCGGCCAGGTTGTGGGAACACATGCTGGGCTGGCTGGTACGTAATCGAAGCCAGAGGGCACTAAACGGCTTGCTGTTGGTCGTTGACCTGCCTGCGCTATTGCATGGCACGCCTGAGCAACGTGTCGCCTTGGCACATGTGCTACGCACGCGGCTGTATGAAGTGAGCAGTCAGTCGGGCTCGCGCCTGCCGCTGTATGTGGTACTGGCCAAATTCGATCTGCTGGACGGTTTCGACCAGCTGTACGCTGGGCTTCCCGCCGCCATGCGGGAAAACATGCTGGGCTTCACCTTCAAACTGGACGCGGTCGGCACGTTCGATGCCTGGCTGGATGAATATGGCGATCATTACGATCGGTTGATAAGGCAATTGTTTGAACAGGTAGTGGACCGGCTCGATGTATTGGGCGGAGCGCCGTTGCGAGTTCGCTTGTTCACGTTGCATGCCCAGTTGATCGGGCTGCGTCCGATACTGTTGGCCTTCCTGAAAGAAACCCTCGCAAGTGACCGCTTCACCACGCCTGCCTTGGTACGTGGCGTGTACTGGTCTTCGGTCTTGCAGCAGGGCGACATGCTCAATGCGTTCGTGCGTGAGGCGGCACAGCCGTACAAGACCGAGTTTCCGCTGCGTGAAGGCAAGGCGCAGGGGCAGGCGCTGGTCTACTTCATTCAGCACGCCTTCCGACGAGTCATCTATCAGGAGGCTGGCCTTGCTGGGGACAACATCAAGGTAGCGCGCGGCAAGCGTCGGTTGCTTTGGGTTGGTTCTGCAGTAGGCGTACTGGCCTTCAGTGTCGCCATCGCCAGTTGGCAACGCTACTTTGACATCAATGGCGCCAAGGCCGCCAATGTGCTCGCCAAGAGTAGAGAGTACAGTCATCACGAGGTGGACCAGCGTCTGGACCCCACCGGGCGCAACCTGTTGGAGCCGCTGGACCAGATACGCGATGCCGTGTCGGTGTTTGGCAACTATCGTGACGCGTGGCCGGGTGTTTCCGACCTTGGCTTGTATCAGGGGCGCGCCATTGGCCCTCGCGTCGACGAGGCCTACCTGAGTCTGCTCTCCCGGCGCTTCCTGCCAGCCTTGGCCAGCGGTGTGATCGATGCCATGGACGCCGCGCCGCCGGGCAGCGAACAGCAGATGGCTGCTCTTCGGGTTTATCGAATGCTGGAGGACCGCCAGAGCCGCCGCCCCGAATGGGTCGAGGACTGGATGGCCCGCCAGTGGCAACTGAAGTTCCCCGGGCAGGGGCAATTGCAACGCGACCTCATGCGGCACCTGAAGTATGCCTTGGCCTATGCCGATACCGAACTTCCGCAGTACAGCCAGCGTATGGCCAAGGTGCAGCAGGTGCTGCGCAAGGTACCACTGCCAGAGCGGGTCTACGCGAGCCTGAAACAGCAGGCTGGCGCGCAGTTGAATGCCGGCCTGGATCTGCGTCATCAGGTGGGGCCAGCGTTCGATGTGGTGTATCAGTCCTCTCCCGGCCTCAGGCAGGGCGATGGTGTCCTGATAGCGCCAATGCTCACCGCCAAGGGTTTCAAAGAGTATTTCGAGCCACGTAGCGAGCGGTTTGCAGATATGGCGATGATCGACCAGTGGGCACTGGGTGAGCGCGATCAGCTCGATTATTCGGATGCCGACCGGGAGGCGCTGGGCGAACGCCTACGTAACCTGTACAACGCCGATTTCATTGACAGTTGGCGCCGTGCCTTGAACGCCTTCTCGGTGGCCGACTTCCGCGACCTTGATCATGGTATCGCGATTCTGGAGCAGTTGACCGGGCCAGCAGCACCCCTGCATCGGTTGTTGGATGCAGTGAGGGACAACACTTCGCTTTCATCAGCCGTTGTCGCTGAGGCACCCGGGAAGGTCGAAGCGTTGCGACCGACAAGTGGCAAGCCTGATCAACAACAGGCCTGGGCCATTCAGCGGGCCTTTGCCGGGCTGAGTGCCATGCTGCAGGCAACCGGTGAGAAACCCAGCTACTACGACGAGACTCTCGGTGCCATTGCGGCCGTGCACGACTATGCCAAGGCGGTGCAGAACAGCCCCGACCGAGGCAAGGCCGCACTGCAGGCCGTGCATCAGCGATTCTCGATGACAGGGCAAGACCCCATCGGCACCCTGCAGCGTGTGGCCACCGGCTTACCGGAACCGATCAACCACCAGGTCAGAAAGATCGCCGATCAAACAGTACAAGTGCTAAATGTCGAAGCCCTGCGCGAATTGGAGCGACGCTGGGACGCCGAGGTGTACAGCTTCTTCCAGCAGCGCCTGGCAGGGCGCTACCCCTTCGTCGTGAAAGCTCCCGACGCTTCGCTGGACGACTTTGAAGCCTTCTTCGGGCCGAAGGGGCGGCTGCAGCAGTTTCATGATCAATACCTGAAGGTGTTTCTGAAGGATAACCTCGAAGCCCTGCAGGCCGGCCAGCAGGGGCAATCACTGATCCGCAGTGATGTGCTCGAACAGCTGGAGCGGGCAGATCGCATCCGTGAGACCTTCTTTGATCAGCGCGGCAACCTGAGTGTGCAGTTCAGCATCGAGCCGTTGGGCCTGAGTGCCAACCAGCGTACAAGCTTGCTGGACCTGGACGGTCAATTGATTCCCTACACCCATGGCCCGCGCCAGATCACCGGTGTCGTCTGGCCCAATACCTTGGGGCAGCAGGTGCGCAGTAACCTGACCTTGCTCCGGCAGAACGGAAACAGCAGCAGCCTTGAGTACCGTGGCCCCTGGTCGATGTTCCGCTTGCTCAGCCGTGGCTCGCTCAATGGGCGCACGGCGACCAGCGTGGACCTGAGCTTCAGGACCGGCGATGGCGTGATGCGCTACCGGCTTAACGCACAGAAAGCCTTCAACCCTATCACGCAAGAGCCTTTCAAAGGTTTCCAGTTGCCACGAGGGTTGTTGCAGAAGTCGCCAAAGCTGGGGCCGACCACGCAGGCCGGCTTGTGAGGGTTGGCTTGAAAATAAGGTGCGAACCCGTCACCCGTGGCGCTGGCGCCCCCAAAGTTGCGCCGACAGCAGTTGAAGGCGCTCGGCCAGCTTGGCGACGTGGGCGGCAGTGGTGCGACTCTGGTTGCTGGCAAGCACGCTTTTCTGGGTGGTTTGACTGATACCGGCCAGGTTGCATTGAATGCTGTCACCCACCGCGCTCTGCTCCTCTACGGCGGCAGCGATCTGTACACTCATGCCGCTTATCTCATCGACGCGCTGGGTGATCCCGTCCAGCGCACGGGCAGCTAGCAGTGCCTGTTCGACGCTGACCTCAGCTTTGTTGTGACTGCGCTGCATCGCCAGCACGGCACTACCCGTGGAGCGGCGCAAGGTTTCGATGGTGCCCTGGATGTGGGCGGTGGATTGCTGAGTCCGTGAAGCCAGCCCGCGCACCTCGTCGGCGACCACGGCGAAACCGCGGCCGGCTTCACCGGCGCGGGCAGCCTCGATGGCGGCGTTGAGGGCCAGCAGGTTGGTCTGTTCGGCGATGCTTTGAATGACCTCGAGCACGCGGTCAATTTCATTGCCATGCTGTTCCAGTTGGTGAATCACCATGCTGGTCTGTTGCACCTCGCTGGCGAGGCTATCAATGTGCTGGCGGGTCTGCTCGACCAGTTGGTGGCCGCGGTCGGACTCCTGATTGGCCAGGTTCGCGGCGCTGGCGGTGAGCTGAGCGTTGCGCGCCACTTCCTGCACGCTGCTGGCCATCTGAGTTATTGCGCTGGCTACCTGGGCGGTTTCCCCCTGCTGCCGGAGGGTCGCGCAATTGTTGTTGTCCACTGCAGACACGAGCGCTTCGGCTTCCTTGCTCAACTGGCGGGACGAATCGGCAATGCGTCCGACTATTGCCCGGGTCTCGGCTTCGAGCATTTGCAGGGCGAAATCGATCTGGCCAAATTGGTCGCGGCGGCCACTGTAGAGGATCTGGCTCAGAGGGTTGTCAGCGATCTTCCTGGCTTTGTGCGCAAGGGCGTCGAGGGGGCGCAGGCTGAAGCGCAACAGGCCGCCGAGCAGCAAGCTCGATAGCATCATGGAGAGGGCGGCATGGCTCCAGGCCAACGCGCCCAGCGAGCCCAAGGCAGCAAAGCACAGCAGGTTCACGCCAGTGCTGGCGAGTACCAGGCGCATGCCCACGGATAGCCGTGACATACGCAGGCAGTTGGCCTTTGTGTCACTACGCAACTGCGCATAGAGATGTTCTGCGGCTTGCACCAGCGCTTTGGCCGGTAGCGTGCGAACCGATTGGTATTCCACTGTTTCGCCATTGCGCTGCATCGGCGTGACGTAGGCGCTGACCCAGTAGTGGTCACCATTCTTGCAGCGATTTTTTACCAGCCCCATCCACGAGCGCCCAGCCTTGAGTGTCTGCCACAGATGCGCAAAGGCTTCCGGCGGCATGTCCGGGTGGCGCACGATGTTGTGATTGACGCCGAGCAGTTCGGCTTCACTGAACCCGCTGATGTTGACGAAGTCGGGGTTGACGTAAGTGATGGCGCCCTTGGGGTTGGTTGTTGAAAGAATGTTCGCGTTTGCGCTGAATTCGACGGCACGACCACTGACCGGAAGATTGTTTTTCATTGTTTTTCTCCTGAACTGACTGGTACGCGCCGCGCAACTGCGCTTCCCTCGAAACGGTCTTCTGTGCTGAGCAGGTGTTGTATCTGGGCGGCGGGTTGTGGCCGACTGAACCAGTAACCTTGGGCGTAGTGGCAGCCTTCACCGACCACGAATTCGAGCTGGGCCGAACTCTCGATGCCTTCGGCCACTACTTCCAGGCCGAGGCTACGGCCGAGAACAATGATCGCCTGGCTGATCGCGCTCTGTTTGTTCTCGTAAGGGACGCCGGTGATGAAGCTCTTGTCGAGCTTGAGGATGTGCAGTGGAAAGCGCGTAAGGTAGCCAAGCGAGGAGTAACCCGTGCCGAAATCATCCAGTGCCAGCAGAACACCAAGGCTGGTCAACTCGTGCAGACAGGCCAATGTGTCCATGTCGTCATGCATCAGTTGGCTTTCGGTTATTTCCAGGATCAGGCTGGCGGGAGGCAGGCCGCTTTCTTGCAGGATATCGATCAGCCGGAGGGTGAAGTCGGCCTGTTCCAGTTGGGTGCTGGAAATGTTCACCGAGCAGCGCAGGCGCTCATGCCCGGCCAGTTGCCAGGCCCGGGTCTGCTGACAGGCCTGGCGCAGTACCCATTCGCCGACGCGGATGATCTCGCCGGATTCCTCCAGCGCAGGGATGAACTCAAGTGGCGAGATCACACGTTCGCCATGGCGCCACCGCAGTAGCGCTTCGACCCCGGTCACCAGCGGTGTCCCTTGGCCCAGACGATAGATGGGTTGGTAGTACAGTTCGAATTCGTTCTGCTGCAACGCCTGGCCTAGCGCCGACTCCAGTTCCAGATGCTGCTGTGCGGTGTCCTGCAAGGTTTCGTCGTAGTGGGCGAACCGCGCCTTGCCGGCAGACTTGGCTCGGTAGAGGGCAAGGTCGGCAGCCTGCAGGACATCCAGGGCCTTGCCATCGTCGTGCAATGGCGCAATGCCGATGCTGGCGCTGACCACCAGGGTACGGCCGTCCATGTGCAGCGGTCGATGCAGGTTGTCGAGAATGCGTTGGGATATCTGCTCGGCGTCGCGGTCGCAGGTGAGGTCGTGAAGCAGGACGATGAATTCGTCGCCGCCGAAGCGGAACAGTTGGTCTGTGGGGCGCAGCGACTCTTTCAAGCGCGCTGCAACTTCCACCAGCACGCGATCACCGACGTTATGGCCGAGGCTGTCGTTGATCAGCTTGAAGCGGTCCAGGTCGATGAACAGCAGCGCCTCGTAGTCCCCGCCCTTGCGCTGCTTCCTGAAGGTCTTCTGCATCTGCTCGTCAAGCCGGATACGGTTGGCCAGGCCGGTCAACGGGTCATGCTGGGCGGTATGCTGGAGGCGCTGCTCGGCATCCTTGCGTGCACTGATATCAGACTGCGAGCCAGCCATGCGCAGCTCGCCAGGGGTGGTCATTTCGGCGACCCCTCGCGCCAGGACCCAGATGTAGTCACCGTTGTGCTTGCGGATCCGGTACTCATGGTGAACGGACGATGTCTGCCCTTGAAGATGGGCATCGATGGCATGGCGAAAATCCGGTAGGTCGTCCGGGTGCACGCGACCGAACCAGCTGGAACTGCTCTCGCCGATGCAATCGCGGCTGAGGCCGAGCATGCTGGCCCAACGCTCCGAAACGTAAAGCCGATCCTGATCGACATGCCAGTCCCACAGCCCGTCGTTGGCACCGCGCAGCGCGCGGGCGAAGCGCGCCTCACTGTCTTCCAGCGCCTTGTGCTGGGTCGCACTGTAAGTATCGATGGCCAGCGTCATGTCGAAGAACACCGCCTTCAACAGGCTTGAATAGAGCGTGGCATCCGGGCTGTCGCCGAACACGCTTTCAAGCATGTCATCGAGATACAGGCGATAGCTGCCGAGGTACCACTTCAACTCCAGGCCGATCTGCTGGTGGATTACACCGATGCGCAGGCGGCCGTTGACGTAGGTTTCATCGTAGGGGCCGCCCCACAGGCACTGGTAATACTCAGCCTGGCTCTGCTTCAAGCGGGCGGTGACCTCCGGTGTGCGAAGCAACGCAGACGGCGTGGAGAATTCCGCCAGGTGACGGTACAGATGGTCGACGAAAGCCTGCTGGGACGGGGCCATGTACTGAGCTGCTGCGCCTAGTCGCCTGGCATCTTCGGCGCTCCAGTCAAGAAAACGAAAGCGTTCGACAATCTCGGCGTGATCGAGACGGATACGCTTGAGCAGTTCCTCGAGGTCTTTTGTCACCTTCATTCACATCCCCCGGTGTTGGAGAAGATTCCTTTGTGCTGAACAAAAAAAAGCGCCGTGGCAACAAGTTCTGCTCGAGAACTTGTTGCCACGGCGCTTCGTCTTTCAGGCCTATTATCCTGCTCGGCAAAGCCGGTTCCCGCAGGGCGGAACCTGGTGATGGCACATTTACATCATTGGGGATCTTCCGACAATTTATCCAGCAATGCAACCAAGCGTCGCCGCAGCAAACCCAGTTCGCGGGACTTGAAGGCGTGTCGGGTTTGTTCGAGCACCTCGGTGGCATCCAGCAGTGCAGCCTGTACCTGCCCAGCCGAGCCCAACTGAGCTTCACCGAGCCAGCGACAAAGCGGTACGGCACTGCAATTGTCAGACGTGCTCAACACCTCGCAATCGGGTGCGATAGGCGCCAGCAACTGGCGCAACTGATCGGCCAGTTCAAGATTGTTGCAGATAATTCTGGTTGCCTGGTTGGACTCGCTCATCAAACTTCATCCCCCTATGTTCGGTGTGCTGTTTACAACACCGCCCATGGCGTTTGATTGATTCAGGTCAATGCTGAAACCTTTCCATTTACCTTGTGAAGCCCTTCGGCGCGAACAGCGCTCCTCGAGATCGAGCACCGTGGGACGGTGCTCGGTTTCGAATGCACAACGGACGTGCCATCAAACGCGTGGCCGCCTGCTCAGTACCTGTACTCGACCCCCACGTATGCGCCAATCCCGTCTCCCGGCCAGAACGACGCGGTGTCCTGCCCGCGCGCGTTGTACACCGGCGTCACTGCCGTCACGTATGCCTTGTTCGCCAGGTTCTTCAGGTCCAGCGACACTTTCCAGTTGCCCTTCGGCGCTTCATACCCCAGGTTCGCCCCCCAGATGGTGTACGACGGCGCATACAGGCTGTTGGCGTAGTCCACTGCCGTGCGCGAGGCTGACTGCACGTTGATTCCGGTGTACCAGCCGCTATGGTCCTGGTACTGCAGTTCGCCCTGGTAGATGTGTTTGGGCACGCCCGGCAGCTGGTTGTCCCCGAACCTGTCGTCATGCCGGTAGTAGAAGTCGTTGTAGGTGTACACCTGACGCCAGCGTACCAGGTCGCCTTGAGGGTTTTCCCAGAGGCGGGTGTTGAGGCCGGCTTCGACCCCCTGGTGGATGGTTGGTGAGGCGTTGAAGGCGCCGGTGACCGCTGCCGACGATGACGTGGCGGGGATGATTTGCACATTCAGCAGTTCGTCGTGGATCCACGAGCGGTACAGGGCCAGGCTGCCATCGAAGATGCCGTGCGAGCCCTTGATTCCGACCTCGAAGGTGTTGGCCTTCTGCTCCACCAACGGGCGGATGTAAGGCAGGGCCGGGCCGGAGCCCGAATATTCCCACGAAGCAGGCGGGTCGATGCTGCGACTGAAGTTGGTGAATACCTGCAGGTTCGGGCTGAACTCGTAGCGCAGTCCGATGCGCGGGGCGACGCTCCAGTTGTCGTAGTCCACGTGCTGCGGGAAGGTGGTGGTGTTGGGGTTTACCGCGTGGTCGATGTTGATCTTGCGCCGTACGTTGATGAACGACACGCCGCTGGTGAGCCAGAGGTTGTCGACCAGGTTGATATCGTTGCCCAGGGCAATCACCCGGTCGAACGAATCCTTGTAGTTGACCTGCTTGAGCGACAGCTTGTCGTCATTGGCCGAGTTCACCCCGCCACGCAGGTGCTGGGTCGAGGTAAAGGCAATGTTGCTGCGGCTTTCGTGGCCGAACAGGTAGTCGACGCGATCGTAGCCCAACAGCAGGCCGAGGTCGTGCCAGTCCCAGTAACTGGGATTGCTCGGGCTGCGCGGGCTGTTGGTATGGCGATAGTCGTGATACGACAGGCCGAAGGTCAGCCGTGCATCGTCGTCGAAGGTATAAGTGGTCTTGCTGCCTACCCAGATGCTGCCCGGGCGGCGCGCACCGGCGCCGCTGCTCTCGGCGGTGGCGCTGGCACGGCGCGGGTGGTGCAGTGCGGCGTTGAGGGTGGTGGCGCTGGGGTCGTTGTGGGTTTCGTCGCGGTAGCGCAGCAGCAGCCGGGTTTCCAGCTTGGGGCTGAAGCGGTAGCCGGCATTGGCGACGATGCCGGAGCTTTTCGACAGGCTGTAGTCGCGGAAACCCTCGTTGCGGTAGTTGTCGGCCTGCAGGTAGTAGTCCAGGTCGCCCTCGACCCCTCCGTAGCTGATGCTTTGCTTCTGGTAGTGGTAGCTGCCGGCCTCGGCGCGCACGCGCAGGCCAGGGGCGCTGTAGCCACTGTGGTTGACGAAGTTGACCGCGCCGCCGAGGGTCAGCGCTCCATATTGAAAGGCGTTGGCGCCGCGCAGGATCTCGGTGTAGTTCACGCCGCTGGCGTTGAGGAATTCGTAGGGTGTGCCGCCAGGGCCGGTCAGCGGCAGGCCGTCGAACAGGAACTTGATGCCCTCACGGAAATAGCCGGGCGAGGTATTGGCACCGGAGCCGCGGATCGAGATCTTCGCAGCGTCGTTGCCGCCGGTGGACTGCACGAATACCCCTGGCTGGTAGCCGAGGGTGTCCTGCAGTGTGGCAGTGCGGCCTTTGGCGACCTCTTCGCTGTCGACCACGCTGGTGCCGCCGGGCACCTCGGCCAGGGCGCTGGCGGCCTGTTGCACTTCGGATTGCTTGGCGGCCTGCACGGTCACTGTGCCCAGGGTTTGCTCAGCGGCCAGTACCGTGACCGGGGCCAGAAGGGCCGTGGCCGCGGTGGCCAGGGCGGCGTGGCGGATGGCCAGGCGCAGTGGATGGGGTTGAATCGCACGCATCGTTCAGTTCCTTGCAAGTCATCGTAGGTCCTCGGCGTTCTATGGGAATAGTCAGGCCTGTCGGAATGTGTAAGAGCAGTTTCTGTGCCAGCTGGCGAAAGGCCGGAAGTTTGGGGGTGTGGCCAAAGTTTTACTGTGAAGTGCTGAACAAAACAGCAAATTTTGTTGCGCCTCTGTTGTTTGCGGAACAGTGCAGGTTATATCCAAATATCCGAATGCTATGGCGCAACCTGTGGGAGCAACTGTCTTACTCAATTTCTAAAGGCTGGGCGATCCCTGTGAGAGCGGGCATGCCCGCGAACACCGGCGTAGCCGGTGCCATGCACCGCGTTCGATTCTTCGCGGCTAAAGCCGCTCCCACAGGGGAAGCGGGTTGCTTGCAACTTCAGTTATCTGCGCGACAGCGCAGCCCAAAGGGTTGGATGTTGTCAGCGCAACAGGGATGAAACAGTTTGTATGGTTAATGCGTCAGGTGGATTGAACTAACCCCAATGAATGCGCAGTGTTAGCGCTGGCACGACAACTGCAATAGCCCTTTATGTAGCCGTCTATATAAAGGGCCCGTTGTGCAGCTGAATTCTCGATTATTCAATACATGCCTGGTGGCCAGCGCGCTGTTGGCTGCCGCCTGCTCACCCGCCATGTCCGCGCAGAGCCAGGCGCCGCTCAAGGGCGAAGCGCTCAGCGAAGTGAACGGCGTGATGCGCTACCCGGCCAGCGATTTCGTCGAGCAGCAGCCCGGCAATCGCGGTGGCACGCTGCGCGTGTCGGCGGCGAGCGACGCTGGCAGCTTCGATATCCACGCGCTGTCCAATGGCAACATGCAGTGGATGGGCCGCATCCTGTTCGACTGCCTGGTGTACCAGGCCGAAGACGGCACCCTCACTCCGTGGCTGGCGAAAAGCTGGGACATCAGCGCCGACGGCCTGACCTACACCTTCCACCTGCGTGACGACGTCACTTTCAGCGATGGCGAGCGCTTCAACGCCGAGGCGGTAAGGGTCAACCTCGAACACATGCGCGACCCGACGACCAAGTCGCCACTGGCCGCCGCCTATATCGCGCCGTACCTGCAGGGGAGGGTGGTGGACGAGTACACATTCGAGGCAACCCTGCGTGCGCCCTATGCGCCGTTTCTCGATGTACTGTCGCAGGCCTGGCTGGGGATGATCTCGCCACGGCAGATCCTCGAGGCGCCCAAGACCATTGCCAGTCAGCCCATCGGCACCGGGCCTTTCGTGTTGACCGGCTGGGTGCGCGACCAGCGTGCCAGCTTTGTTCGCCGCCCGGGGTACAACTGGGCGCCGCCGGCGATCAACCACCAGGGCGAGGCGTATCTGGATGGCATCGAGCTGAGCTACGTGCCTGAAGCGATGATCCGCTACACCTCGCTGGAAGCTGCCGACAACGACATGGCCCTGGACGCACCGGCGCAGAATGCCGCAGCGATCCGCGCCAACCCGCAACTGACCCTGCGCAATCGTATTCGCAAGGGCAACCCATCGCGCAGCATCACCTTCAATGTCGAACGTGCGCCGTTCGATGATGTGCGGGTGCGCCAGGCCGTGGCCAAGGCCATCGACCGTGATGGCCTGGCATGGATTTCCGGCTTCGGCGAATACCTGGCCAAGGGAGACTTCCTTGCCGTGAATACGCCTGGTTATGACCCGGTGGCCCGCGACACCCTGGCCTTCGACCCGGCCGAAGCCGGGCGCTTGCTCGACGCCGCCGGCTGGACCGAGCGTGATGCCGAAGGCTATCGCAGCCGTGCGGGCCAGCGCCTCGGGGCGACCTTGCTGACCTATGACAACCCGGCGTTCCCGGCCAATGTCTCGGTGGCGGCCCAGGCGGACCTGCGCAAGGTCGGCTTCGACCTGCGCATCGAGTTGCTGCCGCTGAGCAAGGTCATGGAGCTGCGTTACCGCGGCAACTTCGACGCCATCGGCGGCGGCTACTGGCACACCAACACGGCCGATGGCCTGTACATCCTCTACCACAGCCAATCCATCCCCAGCACACGAATGATCGGCCAGAACGTCGGCCACTTCCGTGACGCCACCCTTGACCAGTTGCTCGGCGCCGCCCGGCGCAGCACCGACCCGGCGCAACGCCGCGAGCTGTATCGCCAGGCCCAGCAACGCCTGGGCGAGACAGTACCGGCTGTGCCTTCAGTGGAAAGCCAGATGCTGCTGGCCTACCGCAATGCGGTCGGCGGCGTGCTGTTCGATGGTTCGCACAATGTTCCCCTGTTCACCAGCGTGTGGCTGGCCAAGGAGCAACCATGAAACTGCTGACGATCTTGCTGCGCCGTCTGCGTGACGGTGTGGTCGTGCTATGGGCAGCGGCCAGCCTGACCTTTCTCGGCATGCAACACAGCGGTGGCGACACCGCCCTGGCGATTCTCGGCGGCCCGGATGCGATGCCGAGCGAAGCGCTGCTGGCCCAGGTGCGTGCCGAGTACGGCCTCGATCAACCACTGTGGGTGCAGTACGGCCACTACCTGGCGCGCCTGGCCAAGGGCGACCTGGGCGAGTCGTACCGGCTGCGCATACCGGTCGGCCAGGCGATTGGCGAGCAGGCCGCCGCGACTTTGGCGCTGGCCAGCAGCGCGGCTGTGCTGGCGGTGCTGCTGGCGGTGGCCTCGGCGCTGCTCACCGCCAACCGCGGGCGGCGTTTGCGGGCGGTGGTGTCGGGCATCGAGCTGTTGCTGTCGTCGGCCCCCAACTTCGTGATCGGTACGGTGCTGCTGCTGGCCTTCGCGTTCCACTTCCATTGGCTGCCGCCGTCCGGGTCTGGCGGTTGGCGCTCGCTGGTACTGCCGAGCCTGGCCCTGGCGCTGCCGATCGCGGCGGTGCTTGCCCAGGTGTTGCGCCAGTCGCTGGAGCAGGTGCTGGAACAACCCTTCATCACCCAGGCCCGTGCACGTGGCATGGGGGACATCGCTGTGCGTCTGCGCCACGCCCTGCGTCATGCCCTGGTGCCGCTGGTGACCCTGGCCGGCTACGTATTCGCCAGCCTGCTCGGCGGCGCCGTGGTGCTGGAACTGCTGTTCGGCCGCCAAGGCATCGGCCGTTTGATGCTCGACGCTACCGCCAGCAAGGACGTGCCACTGGTGCTCGGCGTAACCCTGTTGGCGGCAGCGATCTACGTGCTGGTCAACCTGCTGGTGGACCTGGCGACCCAGGCCATCGACCCGCGCACCGCACGCGTCTGAATTCACGAAAAAGGAACCATCATGAGCCAAACAACGATTACCGATGCCGAACTGGATGCGCGTTTCGCGCCGGTCTACGCGCGTATTGCCGAAGGCGCGGTGGCCCGCGAGCAGCAGCGCACCCTGGCCCATGAGCCGGTGGCCTGGTTGCGCGAGGCCCGCTTCGGCGCCCTGCGCGTGCCACGCAGCCACGGCGGCTCAGGCGCAACCTTGCCGCAGTTGCTGCGCCAGCTGGTGCGTCTGGGGCAAGCCGACTCCAACCTGCCGCAGATCTTCCGTGCCCACTTCGGCTTCGTCGAAGGGCGGCTGTCGTCCGGCGACGACGCCTCTCAGGACTACTGGTTCGCTCGCGTGGTCGCCGGTGAACTGTGGGGCGCGGCCATGGCCGAGCGCACCGACAGTACCGGCAATACCGTGCAGTTGAGCGAAGACGAGGGTGGCTACCGTCTGGACGGCGAAAAGTATTACTGCACCGGTACGCTGTACGCCGATTGGGTGGCGGCAGTGGCCAACCATGGCGACGACTTTGTCAGCCTCGTGGTGCCGACCCGCGCGCCGGGGGTGGAGCGGGTCGACGACTGGGACGGTTTTGGCCAGCGCCTGACCGGCAGCGGCACCACCCGTTTCACCCGGGTCAGCGTGCCGCCGCAACATGTGCTGCGCCGTTTCGCCAAGGGCGAGTTGCGCGCCGAGTCGTACCTGACCGCGTTCTACCAGGCGGTGCATCTGGCCACCCTGGCGGGTATCGGCCATGCGGTACTGGCCGATGCCGTAGCGTTCGTCCAGGGACGCACCCGCGCATTTGGTGTGCCGGGGCAGTCGCAGCCGGCGGCGGACCCGCGGGTGCAGGCGGTGATAGGTCGCCTGTCGAGCCTGGCCTTCGCCGCCAATGCGCAAGTTACCGCCGTGGGCCAGAGCCTGCAGGCGGTGTTCGAAGCCGGGCAGCAGGGCGAGGTGGCCGAGCAGCTTTACACCGACGCCGAGATTCATGCCTTCCAGGCGCAGCAGATTGTGCTGCCGCAAGTGCTGGAAGCGAGCACCTTGCTGTTCGAAGTGGGCGGCGCATCGGCCACCAGCAATGCTCGGCGCCTCGATCGCCACTGGCGCAATGCCCGCACTTTGGCTTCGCACAACCCGGCGATCTACCGCGAGCAGGCGTTGGGCAACTACTACCTCAATGGCATCAGCCCGGCCCAGGCCTGGCGTGCCCTTCATGCCAGCGCCAGCGAAGGGCAGGGCAGCGGCGACGAAGCCAGCGCAGTCTGATCAGGAGAATCGGCATGACTACCAAACAGATGAGCCTGGGCATGAACATCCTCGGCTTCGGTTCGCATTCCGGCGCCTGGCGCCAGGGTGAGGCGGCAATCGACGCCTATATCGACGTCAACTATTACCGCGATATCGCGCGTATTTCCGAGCGCGGTTGCCTGGATGCGATCTTCCTTGCCGATGGCCCGGCGTTGCCGCCGGATGTGTCCGCCCAGCCCGGCGGGCGCCTGGAGCCGACCGTGCTGCTAACCGCAGTGGCGGCCGCCACCGAGCGCATCGGCGTTATCGCGACCTGCTCCAGCACTTACAACGAACCTTTCAACCTGGCCCGGCGAATTGCTTCGCTGGACCACATCAGCGGCGGCCGCGCAGCCTGGAATGTGGTAACCAATGCCGGTGATGCGGCAGCACAGAACTTCGGCCTGGCTGGCGCGCCGTTGCATGTAGACCGCTACGGGCGGGCCGAGGAGTTCGTCGATGTGACCCTCAAGCTTTGGGACAGCTGGGAGGACGACGCGATCATCGGTGACCGCAGTGCCGGTCGTTTTGCCGACCCGGGCAAAGTCCACACCCTGGATTTCAAGGGCAAGCACTTTCAGGTCAAGGGGCCGCTGAACCTGCCGCGCTCGCCGCAGGGCAGGCCGGTATTGGTGCAGGCCGGCTCTTCCGAAGGTGGCAAGGCACTCGGTTCACGCTATGCCGATGCGATCTTCACCACCCAGACCACCCTGGCCGACGGGCTGGCGTTCTATCGGGAAATGAAGGCACGGGCCAAAGCCTGGGGCCGTGACCCGCAGCACCTGAAGATCATGCCCGGCCTGTCGACCGTGATTGGCAGCACCGAGGCCGAGGCCCATGCACGCTTCGACGAGCTCAATGCCTGGCATGGCGAGCACGGCCTGTTGCAGCAAGTGGCGGGGCGTATCGGCATCGATCCCCGCGAGCTGGACCCCGATGCGCCGTTGCCGTGGGAACGGATTGGCGCGGTGGCGGATTTCGAGCGGGGGTCGCAGGGTTTTCTGGAGGCCCAGTTGAACCTGGCGCGTAGCGAGAACCTGACCATTCGCCAGTTGTCGCGGCGGATTCTGGTCGGGCACCGGCTGGCCGTCGGTACCCCTGAACAGGTCGCCGATACGCTGGCCGAGTGGTTCCTGGCGGGGGCGGGGGATGGTTTCAACATCATGCCCGACATGTTCCCGTCGGGTGCTCGGGTGTTCGTCGAAGAGGTGGTACCGCTGCTGCAGAAACGTGGGTTGTTCCGCACCGAATACACCGGCACCACCTTGCGCGAGCACCTGGGGTTGCCCAAGGCACACAACCAGTTTGCTGCTTAGGGCGCGCTTTGCGCCCGACCTGTGGGAGCTGGCTTGCCGGCGATGGGCTGCAAGGCAGCCCCAGGATCTGAAACCCGACACACATTCACAAGGATGCACCCATGCGCTACCGCCCACTCGGCCACACCAACCTGCAAGTCAGCCTGCTCAGCCTCGGCACCATGACCTGGGGTCACCAGAACAGCGAACAGGATGCTCACCAGCAACTGGACGCTGCCCTTGCTGCAGGCATCAACTTCATCGACACCGCCGAGATGTACCCCACACCTACCCGCGCTGAAACCTGGACCACCACCGAGCGCTTCATCGGCACCTGGCTGGCGGCCCGTGGTAACCGCGACAAACTCCTGCTGGCCAGCAAGATCGCCGGCCCGGCCCGTGACCCGGGCGGCCAGGTGCACATCCGCGATGGCCTGTCGCACCACGACCGCAAGAACATCGTCGCCGCCCTGGAGGGCAGCCTGCGCCGCCTGCAGACCGACTACCTGGACCTCTACCAACTGCACTGGCCCGACCGCACCAGCAACTTCTTTGGCATCCGTGAGTACCCCTACGTCGACGACCATCCGCAAACGGCAGCCATCGAAGAAACCCTTGCGGTGCTGGACGAACAGGTCAAGGCCGGCAAAGTGCGCCATATCGGTGTCTCCAACGAGACGCCGTGGGGTGTGGCGCAGTTTCTGCGGCACAGCGAGGACAAAGGCCTGGCACGGATTGCCAGCATCCAGAACCCGTACAGCCTGCTCAACCGCTTGTACGAGAACGGCCTGTCGGAGTTCAGCCATCGCGAAGGGGTCAGCCTGTTGGCCTATTCGCCGCTGGCGTTCGGGGCGTTGACCGGCAAGTACCTGAACGGGGCAAGGCCGGAGGGTTCGCGATTGTCGTCGGTGTATCGCACGTTCAATCGCTATGGCAGCGAGGAGGCCAACGACGCGATTGCCAGCTACGTGCGGATTGCCCGGGAGCATGGGCTGACACCGGCGCAACTGGCCCTGGCGTTCGTCATACGCCAGCCGTTCGTGGCCAGTGCGATTACCGGGCAGACCACCTTGCTGCAACTGCAGGAGAACCTGAGCGCACTGGATGTGCAACTGAGCGATGAAGTACTGGCCGAGATCCAGGCTGTGCACCGGCGTATTCCCAACCCAGCGCCGTAGCCCACATGGCAAGGGCTTCGCCCTTGTTCGCGGCTAAAGCCGCTCCCACAGGGACCGCGTGGACTCAGCCTTTGCTGTGCTCCTGTGGGAGCGGGTTTACCCGCGAAGAGACCAGTACAGGCGACACAAGAAGGACAGACATGAACGCGATCGTATCCATACCAGACACAGCGACCAGCAGGTGGCAGGTTCGCCCAGGCCTGGCGCTGGCCTGGATCACACTGGGCCTGATATTGCTGGCAGTAACCTTCCCCGACTGGCTCTCGCCGACCGACCCGTTGGCCGCCGACGCCCGCCTGGCTTACCACCCGCCAAGCCCCGCTTTTTGGCTGGGCAGTGACGAGAACGGCCGCGACGTCCTCAGCCGGCTGATCCATGGCGCCCGCCCATCGCTCTACATCGGCCTGGCCGCCACCCTGGTCGGGCTTGGCCTGGGCACGCTGCTCGGCTTGCTCGCCGGCCTTTCTCCAGCCTGGCTGGACAACCTGCTGATGCGCGCCGTCGATGTACTGCTGGCTTTCCCGGACCTGCTACTGGCGCTGGTCATCATCACCCTGTTCGGTCAAGGCACCAGCAACCTGATCCTCGCCGTTGGCGTCGCCTCGGTGCCGCGCTATGCGCGCCTGGTACGCGCCCAGACCCTGACCATCCGGCGTGCCAGCTTCGTCGAAGCAGCGGTCACGCTGGGCCGCAGGCGCTTGGCTGTGGTGTTCTGGCATGTGCTGCCCAATGCTGTCCAACCCGTGCTGATCCTGGCCTGCATCGGCCTGGGTGGCGCCATCACCGCCGCCGCTGCGCTGAGCTTCCTGGGCTTCGGCGCACCACCTCCCGCGCCGGAGTGGGGCGCGATGATGGCAGTGGCGCGCAACTTCATGGCCAACGCGCCCTGGCTGATGGCCTGGCCGGCGCTGGCGATCACCCTGACTGTCATTTCCATCACCGTCATTGGCCGAGACTGGCTGCGCCGTAGCGAGGGCAGACGCGCATGAGCATCTTCAAGAAGAACCAGGCACCGCTGGTAGACATCCGCGGCCTGCACGTGAGATTCAATGGTGTGCCAGTGGTGCACGGCGTCGACCTGCAGTTGCGTGCAGGGCAGTGCCTGGCACTGGTGGGCGAATCGGGCTCGGGCAAGAGCGTCACGGCGCGTACCCTGGTCGGCCTGACCGGCGCCGGCGCTCATGTGCAGGCGCAGCGCCTGGCCTTTGCCGGGCAGGACCTGCGCCAGCTCGATGAGCGCGCGTGGCGGCGCTTGCGTGGCGAGCACATCGGCTTTGTCATGCAGGATGCGCTGGGTTCGCTCGACCCGCTGCGACGCGTGGGGGCAGAGATCGAAGAGCCATTGCTGTTGCACACCGACCTGGCTGCGGAGCAGCGCCGCCTGCGGGTGCTCGAGCTATTGCGTCAGGTCGGGGTGCCTGAACCTGAAGTCCGTGCCCGGCAATACCCCTGGCAGCTATCCGGAGGCCTCAGGCAGCGCGCCCTGATCGCGTCGGCCATCGCCTGTCAGCCGCGCCTGCTGATCGCTGATGAGCCCACAACCGCGCTGGACGCCACGGTGCAGGCGCAGATTCTCGACCTGCTGGAGCAACTGCGCGAGCGCGACAACAGCCTGTTGATGGTCAGCCACGACCTGGCCGTGGTCGCGCGCCTGGCCGACTGGGTGGCGGTGATGCGCCATGGAGTGGTGGTGGAGCAAGGCAGTGTCGAGCAGATCCTGCAGGACCCGCAGGACCCCTATACCCAACGCCTGCTGAGCGCGGCTCGGGCGGTTCATTTCAAACGTCCGGCGGCGCCTGCCCTGGCGCTGATGGAGAATGTCGTGGACGAGCAACCGGTGGTGCTGGAGGCGCGCGGCCTGAGCAAGGCCTTTGCCGGCCCGGACGGGCGGCTGCGCCAGGTGCTGGACGATGTGTCGCTGCAGTTGCGCGCCGGGCAAACCCTTGGCGTGGTAGGCGAGTCCGGTTCTGGCAAGAGCACGCTGGGGCGCATCCTGCTTGGGCTGGAGCGGCCGGAACAGGGCAGCCTGCAACTGGCCGGGCAGGATTGGCTTGCGTTGTCTGCCGCGCAGCAGCGCCAGGCACGGCAGGGTATCCAGGTGGTGTTCCAGGACCCGCTGGCTTCGTTCGACCCACGCTACACCGTGTTACGGGTATTGGCCGAGGCGCTGGCGCATGCGGGTGTGCCGCGTGCGTTGCAGCGCACCGAGGCGGCGGCGTTGCTGGAGCGGGTGCAGTTGCCGGCGGGGTTGCTTGAGCGCCGCCCACTAGAGTTGTCGGGCGGGCAGCGGCAGCGCATCGCGATTGCCCGGGCGCTGGCCATGAAGCCCAGGGTACTGGTGCTGGATGAACCGGTATCGGCACTGGATGTGTCGGTGCAGGCGCGCATCCTGGCATTGCTGGCCGAGCTCAAGGCGGAGCTGAACCTGGCTTGCCTGTTCATCTCCCATGACCTTGGAGTGGTGGAGCAGGTCAGTGACCACGTGTTGGTGATGCAAGGAGGAAGGGTGGTGGAACAAGGGGCGGCAGCCCAGGTGCTTGGCCAGCCGCGTCAGGCCTATACCCGCGCTTTGCTCGATGCCGTACCTCATCTCCCGGCGGCGAGGCCAAGCTGGTTCGGTCGCATCGCCGTGTAGGCGAGACACAAGGAGAACACTGTGACATCTACCCACCGCCTGCCCGATGGTTGGGACATCCGTCACCTGCCAGACACCCCGCAGGCCTTCGTTCGCGCATTCATCCTGCGCCACCCGTTGGCCTACTCCGGCATGCTCGCCTTGCAGACCTTCGCCATGGTCTGCGCCGTGCTGGTCCCTTGGCAACTTGGCCATATCACCCGCCTGGTCAGCCAGGGCCTGGACGTGAACCAGGTCGTCACGGCATTGCGCTGGCCGCTGGCGGGTTTTGCCTTGATGCTGGTGCTCGAGATGGTCAGCACGCGTGCCGCCAGTGGCTTGCATATCTACACCGTGCCCCGTCAGCGGCGCGCGGTGACCCAAGCCTTGTTCGCCTACCTGCAACGCCATTCGCATCGCTACATCACCAGCGAGTTCGCCGGGGCATTGGCGCACCGTATCAGCGAGGTCTCGATCGGCACCACTCAGACCCTGGCGATCCTGATCTTCGACCTCATCCCGCTGCTTGTGACCCTGGCCCTGGCAGTCATCCTGCTGGCCACCGCAAACGCCTGGCTGGCGGCATTCATGGGCTTGTGGGCGGTCGGTTTTCTCATGCTGTGCTGGTTCCTGGCCAGGCGCAGTCACCCGCTGGCCCGCGACTTTGCCGCAGCGCGCAGCGTCAGTACCGGCAAGGTGGTGGACGCGGTGACCAACCTCACCAATATCCGTCTGTTCGCCCGCCACCCCTACGAGCATGGCTATTTGGGCAAGTTCCTCGACCGTGAGGTGGTAGCGGCGGACCGCTCGCTCGGTTACATGGAGAAGATTCGCTGGTTGCAGAACAGCTGCGGGGTGCTGCTCAAGCTTGGCATCCTGCTGCTGGCGCTGTGGTTGTGGCAGCGCGGCAGCATCGACATCGCCACCTTCGTAACCGCTACCAGCCTGTCGCTGATGATCATCACCGATGTGGCCGGGCTGTCGCGGCGCTTGCTGGAGTTCTTCGAGGCCATGGGCAATATCGCCAATGGCGTACGCACCCTGGTGCGGCCACACGAGGTACGCGACACGGCCGGCGCAACGTCGTTGAAAGTGGAGCGGGGCGAGGTGCATTTTGCCGACGTGACCTTTGGCTATCACCCCGGGCGGCCGATCTTTCAGCACCTGAACCTGCATATTCCGGCGGGCCAGCGGGTCGGGCTGGTGGGGGCGTCCGGCTCGGGCAAATCGACCTTGCTCGGGTTGTTGCTACGGTTGTACGACGTGGATCAGGGCCAGGTGCTGATCGACGGCCAGGACGTGCGCACGGTGACCCAACATTCGCTGCACGAGCAGGTCGGGCTGATTCCGCAGGAGCCGGGGCTGTTCCACCGCAGTATTCGCGAGAACATCCATTATGGCTGCCTGGAAGCTGGCGACGATGCGTTGGCCGCTGCCATCGACCGGGCCGGTGCCCGGGACTTCATCGAGGCCATGGAGCAGGGCTTTGAATCGCTGGTGGGCGAGCGCGGTGTGAAGCTGTCCGGCGGGCAGCGCCAGCGTATCGCCATCGCCCGAGTGCTGTTGAAGAACGCGCCGATCCTGGTGATGGACGAAGCCACGTCAAGCCTCGACTCGATCACCGAGCGCTATATCCAGGACAAGCTCGACGAGATCATGGACGACAAGACGGTGATCGTGGTGGCACACCGGCTGTCGACCGTGGCGCACCTTGATCGGATCGTGGTGTTCGAGGACGGGCGCATTGTCGAGGATGGCAGCCATGCGCAGCTGCTGGCGCGGCGGGGTTATTACCATCGGCTGTGGAGCCGGCAAGGGGAGGCGGCCTGAGCCCCGCAACGGGCTTGTGAGCGCGGCCTGTCGCCAGCTGGCTGGCGACAGGCCGGAACAGCACTGTTGCCACTCGAACAGCTCTCACACACTTTGCCCCCGCAACAGCACCTGACCCCCGGCAAACTCCAACAAAATCAAGCCCTTGAACCCGGCACAACTCCTGCAACAGGCCTATCGAAGCCCAGTCCTCGCAGGAGCGCCCTTGAACACACCCATCCTCACTCTGATCCCGCTCTGCACCGCACTGGCCTTGCTCGGCTGCGAAAAAGCCGAACAGCATGCCGCGCAAAGCACCCAGCCGCAGCAGGGCGGCACCCTGGTCTATGCCACCGACCGCGAGCCCACCTGTCTGGACCCGCATGTGGCCGGCGACATGCCGCAGGTTTTCGTTGCCCAGCAGTACCTCGATTCGCTGGTGTCAATGGACAGCAACGGCCAGATCGGTCCCTGGCTGGCGACAAGCTGGGAGGTCTCGCCAGATGGCCTGCGCTACACCTTCCACCTGCGCCGCGACGTGCAATTCACCGACGGCACACCGTTCAATGCCGAAGCGGTCAAGGCCAACCTCGACCACATGGCCAACCCCAAGACCCAATCCAGTACCGCCGGTGGCTACATCCGCCAGTACCGCGGCACCAGGGTGCTCGACACCTACACTGCCGAAGTGACTCTGGCGACACCCTATGCGGCGTTCCTCGAAGTGCTGGCCCAGGGCTTTCTCGGCATCCAGTCGCCCACCGCATTGCAACGCAGCCGTGACCAGAACTGCGAAAGCCCGGTTGGCAGCGGGCCGTTCAAGGTGGTGCGCTGGGACCGGCAGAACCAGGTGGAGCTGGTGCGCAACCCGGCCTACAACTGGGCGCCGCCGACCGCACGACACCAGGGCCCTGCGTACCTTGATCGCATCGTCTGGAAGTTCATCCAGGAACCGTCGGTGCGCTTCGCCTCGCTGCAGGCCGGTGAGGTCGACGTGATCGAAGCATTGCCACCAGAGTCGCACGAAGCAGCACGGCGCAACCCGGACGTGGAACTGATCATCGCCCAGCGCCCGGGCAACCCCACCAATGGCACCTTCAACCTGCGCCGGGCACCGTTCGACGACATCCGTGTACGCGAGGCCTTCGTTCGCAGCGCCGATGTCGAGGGCGCGCTGAAAAGTGTGTACTTCGGCGAGTTCCCCCGCGCCGGTGGCCCGTTGAGCCTGGCCACGCCGTTCTACAGCGGTGACTTCGAACGCAGCCAGGACTACGACCCGGCCCGCGCCGCCAGGTTGCTCGACGAGGCCGGCTGGACCGGCCGCGACAGCGAAGGCTACCGCACCAGGAACGGCCAGCGGCTGCGTGCTGTCGTGCTGATCGGCGCGCGCACGCCCCCGTCGGAGCTGACCCTGTGGGAGCAGGTACAGGCCACAACCCGGCAGGCGGGCCTGGAGCTGGTATTGGACCAGATGAGCGATGCCCAGGTCACCGCTCGCCAGGCGGCATGGGACTACGACATCCGCACCGGTTACTGGAACACCAACACCCCTGACGTGCTGCGCATCATCTTCACCACCGCGTTCGTGCAGCCAGCCGGGGTTGGCGGTTATCACCAGAATTCCTCCGGCTACGCCGACCCGGGTTACGACGCGCTGCTCGACAGTGCCCTGGCCACCCAGGACGCGGGCCTGAGGCGCCAGCGCTACTTCCAGGCACAGCAACAGGCCGCCGCGCAGTACCTGCAACTCACCACCTATCCGCAAAGCACGCGCCTGGGTATCTACAAGACCGCCCATGGCGTGCGACTTGAACCTTCGCTGGCGGTGACCTACCTCTATGACGCATGGGTGAACAAATGACTACGACGACACTCGCGGTGACCGACCCGCGTCGCGAACGCCTGGCTGCCCTGGGGCGGCGCGCCGCCATCCGCCTGGCCGGTGGCGTGCTGGTGCTGTGGGCGGTGGCGACCCTGACCTTCTTCGCACTGCGGCTGATGCCGGGTGACCCGGTGCTGGCGATTCTTGGTGGCCCCAGTGGCAACCCGACGCCGGAAGCGATTGAAGCCGCGCGCGTGGAGTACGGCCTCGACAAGCCATTGGCCGTGCAATACGCGTTCTACCTCGGGCGCCTGGTGCAAGGTGACCTGGGGGTGTCCTACTCGCAGCACCTGCCAGTCACCCGTGTGCTGGCGGAGCAGGGCGGGGCGACCTTGGAACTGACCGTCGCCGCCTTGGTGCTGGCCTGGTTGCTGGTGCTGCTGCTGACAGTGGTCACAGCCGGGCGCGGCAGGCTGGTCGGCGGCATCGCCTCGCTGGCGGAAACCCTCAGCGCGGCGCTGCCGCACTTCTGGCTTGGTGTGGTACTGCTGGCGGTATTCGCCTTTGGCCTGCGCTGGTTCCCGCCGGCAGGTAGCGACAGCTTCGCCAGCCTGGTACTTCCGGCGTTTTCCCTGGCGATTCCATTGGCCGGTTTCATTGCCCAGGTCACCCGGGAGTCGCTGGAGCTCACCCTCGATCAACCCTTCGTCCTTACCGCCCGCACACGAGGCCTCAGTGACCTGGCCGTGCGTTTTCGGCATGCCTTGCGCCATGCCTTGCTGCCAGGTGTGTCGCTGTCAGGCTGGGCCATCGGCGCGCTGATCAGTGGTGCGGTGGTGTGCGAGGTGATCTTTTCCCGCAAGGGGGTGGGCCGCCAGCTGTACCAGGCGGTGCAAGCCCAGGACCTGCCGCTGGTGATCGGCATCAGCCTGGTAGTGGCGGCCGGCTATGTGCTGGCGAACATTCTGGTCGACCTGCTGTACCAGTGGATCGACCCTCGGCAGCAGGAGGCTGCAGCATGACAGACCTGACCCATGGCCACGTGCTCGCGCCGTTGCGTTGGCAGCGCCAAGTGAAACTGCCGCCGCTGGGCGCAAGCCTGGCGATCCTGTTCCTGTTCGCATTGCTTCTGGCCGCATTGGCGCCAGGGCTGTTCACCCGCATCGACCCATTGGCCATCGTACCGCGGGAGGCTTTCCAGCCGCCCAGCTGGGCGCACTGGCTGGGCACCGACCAGTCAGGCCGCGACATCTTTGCGCGGGTCATCCACGGCGCACGGCAGAGCCTGCTGATCGGCCTCGCAGCTACGGCCATTTCCATGGTTATCGCCATCGCCCTCGGCCTGCTGGGTGGCCTTGGCGGCGCACGCGTGGACCGTGCGGTGGGCTGGTTGCTGGAGGTGCTGTTCGCCTTCCCCAGCCTGGTGCTGGCGCTGCTGTTCGTGGCGGTGTTCGGCAGCGGTGTCGGCCCGTTGATCGTCGCCACCGGGCTGGGCGGTGCGCCGGGGTACGCGCGCATGGTCCGTGGCCAGGTGCTGGCGGTTCGCAACGCCGGCTACATCGAGGCGGCGCGGGCGCTGGGGCACCCGACTTCGCGTATCGTGCTGCGCCAATTGCTGCCCAACGCCATGCGGCCATTGGTGGTGACGCTGACCATGGGCGTTGGCCAGGCCATCGTCTGGGCCTCGGCGCTGAGCTTCCTCGGCCTGGGCGCGCGGCCGCCGGCGCCGGAGTGGGGGACCATGTTGTCCATGGGGCGCGACTTCATCGCCAATGCCTGGTGGCTCACCTTCTTCCCTGGCCTGTTCATCGTCCTCACCACCCTGGCGACCACCGTGACTGGCCGCTATATCCAACAACGCCTGGAGGGGCGCCTGCCATGAGCGACAAGACCTTGATTGTCGAAGGGCTGAACGTGGCCTTTGATGGCGCCAGCGTGGTCCGTGATCTGTCCTTCACCTTGCTGCCCGGCCGTTGCGTGGCCTTGGTCGGCGAGTCTGGTTCGGGCAAGAGCGTCAGTGCCCGCTGCCTGGTCGGGCTGGCCGGAGGGCGAGCGCAGGTGAGTGCCCGCCGCTTGAGTTTCGCCGGCCACGACCTGCTCGACCTCAGCGAGCGCCAGTGGCGCGCGGTGCGTGGCAAGGATATCGGCTTCGTACTGCAGGATGCGCTGGTATCGCTTGACCCGCTGCGGCCGGTGGGCAAGGAAATTCTCGAAGTGCTGCAGACCCACGGATACGGTGACCGCCACACCCGTACTGCGCGTGTGCATGAGTTGCTCGAGCGGGTTGGCGTACCGGATGTCGAACTGCGTGCTCGCCAGCGCCCCGGGCAGTTGTCCGGTGGCCTGCGCCAGCGTGCACTGATCGCCAGTGCCTTGGCCCTGGACCCCGCACTGGTGATCGCCGACGAGCCGACCACCGCACTGGACGCCACTGTGCAGGCACAGATTCTCGAAGTGTTTCAGCAGATCAAGGCCCGTGGCGCCTCGCTACTGATCATCAGCCACGACCTGGCAGTGGTTGCCCAACTGGCCGATGAGGTGGTGGTGCTGCGCCATGGCGAAGTGGTGGAGCAGGGGCCGATGCAGCAGGTGCTGCGTCAGCCGCGCCACCCCTACACCCAGGCCTTGCTGGCGGCAGTACCGGCCGAGCACCCGCGCGGCAGCCGGTTGTCACCCGAGCGGGTTGGCGTGCGACATGAACCGCGAGCAGTTTCGCACAGCGATGTGCTGCTCGAAGGCCGTGGCCTGGGCAAGCGCTACCTTGGCCCGGATGGGCTGGTGCGCCAGGTGGTGCAGGGTGTCGACTTCAGCCTGCGTGCCGGGCGTACTCTGGGCATTGTCGGCGAGTCCGGCTCGGGCAAGACCACCGTGGCACGCATCGCCCTCGGCCTGCTGCAGCCCGATGAGGGCGAAGTGCTTTATCGCGGGCAACCCTGGAACCGCCCGGCCAACGCCGTGAACGAGGCAGTGCGCAGGCCGTTGCGTCGCGAGATCAGCGTGATCTACCAGGACCCGCTGGGCTCGTTCGATCCGCGTTGGAGCGTGGCGCAGATTCTTGATGACGCGTTGCAGGTAGCTGGTATCGAGGCACCAGCCAGGCCAGCACGTATCGCTGTGCTGCTCAACCAGGTGCGTTTACCGGCAGAACTCGGCCAGCGCAGACCGTTGCAACTGTCGGGCGGCCAGCGCCAGCGGGTGGCAATCGCCCGGGCGATTGCCAGCGAACCCAAGGTGATCATCTGCGACGAGCCGGTGTCGGCCCTGGACGTGTCGGTGCAGGCACAGGTGCTTGACCTGCTGGCCGACCTGCAGGACGAACTTGGCCTGGCCTACCTGTTCATCTCCCACGATCTGGGGGTAATCCGCCATGTCAGCGACGACGTGCTGGTGATGCGCCACGGTCAGGTGGTGGAGCGGGCACCGGTCGAGCAGTTGTTCGAGAGCCCGGCCCACGAATACACCCAGCGATTGCTCGGCGCGGTGCCGCGCCTGCCCGGCAGCGGTGCCGAACTGGTGGTGCCGCCGCTGGACCTGGAACACGAAGCCTTCGACCTGTTCGACGAAACCCGCCTGTGGAAGATCGCGATTTGAAACGTCAAGCCCAGCGCCGAACACCTGTGGGAGCCGCGCTTGCCGGCGATGGGGCGCGAAGCGGCCCCGGCGATTTATGCAACTGCCTTGAAATTGTGGGGCCGCTTCGCGGCCCATCGCCGGCAAGCGCGGCTCCCACAGGGACCGCGCCAGCTTCAGGAAGTTGGCAATACAGCTGCTCCCACAAGGCTCGGGTCGCCTAAACGAAAGATGTACTTAAAGGACTGAACCATGACCACATTTCAACGTTTCCCAACCCAGGCTCCGGCCACCAGCGTCGCAGACCTGAAGGCCCGCATCGTCGCCTTGTTGCCTGCCATCGGCGAAGGTGCCGCACAACGCGAACGCGAACGCCTGTTGCCCCATGAGGCCATTGCCCAGCTTGCGGCAGCCGGGCTTTACACCGTGCGTATCCCCAGGCAGTACGGTGGCCCCGGCGGCAGTGTCAGCGATGTGATCGAACTGCTGCTGCAAATCGCCTCGGTCGACTCCAACGTGGCCCAGGCCCTGCGCCCAGGTTTTGCCTTTGTCGAAGGCCTGCTGGCTTCACAAGCCGAAGGCGCCGAGCAGGAGCGCGAGCGTTGGTTCGCGCGCTATCTGCAGGGGGCGGTGATTGGCAATGCCGGCTGGGAACTGGGCGGTGCCAACGGCGCCATCGCCGCGCGCCTGGTGCGTGAGGGCGATCATTTCCGCGCCAATGGCAGCAAGTTCTACAGCACGGGTGCGCTGTTCGCCGACTACGTCAGTGCCGTTGCCCTTGACGAGGACGAGCAGCCAGTGTCGTTCATCCTGCCGCGTGACCGCGAGGGCCTGGAACTGGTCGACGACTTTGACGCCATGGGCCAGCGCCTGACCGCCAGCGGCACCACCCACTTGCGTAATGTGCGTGTCGAGGCCAGCGATATCCGCACGCGTACCGTGGAGGAGGGCAAGCGCACCATCGTCACGCCGTTCCTGCAGCTGTTCCTGGCCACCGTGCTGGCCGGAATCGCCCGCAATGCGCTGGACGACGCAACCCGCTTCGCCCGCGAGCATGCCCGCCCGATCAAGCACAGCACGGCCAGCCGCTCGGTGGATGACCCCTACGTAGAGCTGTCGGTAGGCGATATTGCCGCCCGCGCATATGGCGCGCAAGCCGTGGTCCTCAAGGCCGCTGCAACCATCGACAAGGCCTGGGCCGCGCAACTGGATGAAGCCGCCGTGGAGCAATCCGCAATCGAGGTGGCGCAGACCCAGTATCTGGTCGCTGAGCTGGCGCTCCAGGCTGCGCAAACGCTGTTCGACGTTGGCGGTGCCTCCACCACCGGCCGCCAGCACAACCTCGACCGCCACTGGCGCAACGCCCGCACAGTCGCCAATCATAATCCGCGCCAATGGAAGGCGGCGGTGGTAGGTGCCTGGCAGCTCAAGGGCACTCGCCCACCTGTCTCGGGGCTGTTTTGACTGCCCAGCCGGCCTTGCTGGCCGGCCATTTGCAAAGCCCCAAGGTCCCGGTGATCATCGGTGCCGCATTGTTCATGGAACTGCTCGACAGCACAGCGGTGATGACCGCCTTGCCGCAGATGGCCGCCGATTTCGGCGAGCCGGGGCTGCGCATGAATCTGGTGGTGTCGTTGTACATGCTTGCCCTGGCCCTTTGCGTGCCGGTCAGCGGTTGGGCTGCCGAGCGCTTTCGCCCGCGCCAGGTCATGTTGGCGGCGATGGGCTTGTTCACCTGTGCCTCACTGGCCTGCGCCCTGGCCGATACGCTCTGGCAACTGTGCCTGGGGCGCATGCTGCAGGGGGCCGCCGGGGCATTGATGACACCGGTGGGGCAGGTGATCATCCTGCGGTGGTCGAGCCGCGAGCAGCTGCTGCAAGCCATGTCCTGGTTGGCCCTGCCGGCACTGGTGGGGCCGCTGGTCGGGCCGTTGCTTGGCGGTTTGCTGGTGACGGTGCTGTCCTGGCACTGGATCTTCCTGGTCAACCTGCCAATCTGCCTGCTCGGTTGCTGGCTGATCCTGCGCCATGTACCGGACTATCCGGCACGGCCGGTGCCACCGCTGGATGTGCGTGGCTTGCTGCTCAGCGGTGGCGCCCTGGCCATGTTGGTGTTCGGCCTGGAAGCGCTGGGGCTGGGGCAGTTGCCGCAGGTCTGGGCCATGGTGCTGGTGGTCGGTGGAGTAGCCTGTGCGTTGGGGTATCTGCTGCACGCGCGACGACACCCCAATCCGCTGGTGGACCTGTCGCTGTTGCGCCTGCGCAGCTTTGGCGTGGCCCAGGCGGGTGGCGGGCTGTTCCGCCTGGGTTCGGCTGCCCAGCCGTTCCTGATCGTGCTGCTGCTGCAGAACTGCCTGGGCTTCAGCCCGTTGGCGGCAGGAGGGCTGGTGGTCAGTGGTGGCGTTGGCGCGCTGCTGATGAAGCTGTTGGCAGTGCCATTGGTGCGGCGCTACGGCTATGGGCGGGTACTCAGTTGCAATGCCGTGCTCAGTGGTATGGGGATTGCCCTGTGCGCCAGTTTCGATCGTGATACCGCTGTGTGGCTGATGGCTACGGTGCTGTTCGCCGCAGGCCTGGTGCGTTCACTGCAGTTCTCGACGTTGGGAGCTGCCAGTTATCAGGACGTCCCCGGTGAGCGTTCGGCGGCGGCCAGTTCGTTGTCGGCGATGTCCGTGCAGTTGACCATGGCCATGTCGGTGAGCCTGGCAGGAGGGGTGTTGGGGATGCTGGCCGGGCTGGATGGGCGTAGCGAAACCTCGGTGGCAGATATCGCCACGGTGATGTTGCTGTGCGCTGTCATGTGCGGGGCTTCTGCGCTGGTGTTCCGGCGTTTGGTGGACTAGTCATTGGCCGGGTGTGCATCAGCCACCCGTTTGTTGAAAGGGTGTTGCGCAAAAGGTCTCAAGTCGTTCGAAATATGACTTGGACGGTCTTGGTGGGTGGCGCATAGGATTGCAGCCACTGGAGTTCACAACCAACTCCCCTCATCAGGAATACGCACATGAACCTCAAATCCCTTATCGCCAACCTACTGGGCTTCGGTACTGCACCGCTGGGCAACATGTTCCGCAACGTACCTGAAGACGAAGTGCAGGCTACCGTCGATGCGGCCTGGAACAACGGCGTGCGCTACTTCGACAGCGCCCCGTTCTACGGTGCCGGCCTTTCCGAAAGCCGCCTGGGCAATGCCCTGGTCGGTCGCCCACGTGACGAGTACGTGCTCAGCACCAAGGTCGGTCGCATCATCCTCGACGAACTGGAAGACCCGGCCGCCCGTGAACTGGGCGAAAAGAGCGGCCTGTTCGAGCACGGTAACCGCAACCGCATCGTCAACGACTACAGCGCCGACGCCACCTTGCGCTCCATCGAAGACAGCCTGCGCCGCCTGAAGACCGACCGCCTGGACATCGTCTGGATCCACGACATCGCCCAGGACTTCTACGGTGACGAGTGGCTGAGCCAGTTCGAAGTCGCCCGCACTGGCGCCTTCCGCGTGCTCTCTCGCCTGCGTGAAGAAGGCGTGATCAAGGCCTGGGGCCTGGGGGTGAACCGCGTCGAGCCGATCGAGCTGACCCTCGACCTGGACGAGCCGCGCCCCGACGGCTTCCTGCTGGCCGGCCGCTACTCGCTGCTGGACCATGACCGCGCACTGCAACGCGTCATGCCGCAAGCGGTGGAGCAGGGTGTAGGTATCGTCGTGGGTGGCCCGTACAGCTCGGGTGTCACCGCCGGCGGCGAGCACTTCGAGTACCAGAAGGCCACCCAGCCTGTTCTTGCCAAGCTCGAGCGCATCCGCGCCGTGGCCCGTGCCCATGGTGTGGATGTGAAGGCTGCCGCCCTGCAGTTCGCCCTGGCCCACCCGGCCGTGGTCTCGGTGATCCCGGGTTCCACCCGTCCTGCGCACGCCAACGAAGACCTCGCCGCCCTGAGCAAGGTGATTCCGATGGCGTTCTGGAACGACCTGCGCCAGCAAGGGCTGATCAACGCCCAAGCCCCGGTACCTAGCGTTTAAACCGACCTTTCAGGGCCGTTCCGCGGCCCTGCCTACCCGAATCAATGGGGCCCACGCCCCGGGAGAATCATCATGGCAACTGCACAAGCTTCCATCACCCTTGCAACCGATGCCAACCGCGTTTGGCAACTGATTGGCGGTTTCGACGCGCTGCCCGACTGGCTGCCGTTCATCCCTGAAAGCGCCCTGAGCGAAGGTGGCCGCGTCCGTACCCTCAAGAGCGTGGCTGGCGATACAATCATCGAGCGCCTGCTGGACTTCAACGAAGCCGGCCGCAGCTACAGCTACACCATCCTCACGGGCCCGGCGCCGGTGCGTGACTACCAGTCGACCCTGCGTGTGGTGGCTGAAGGTAGCGGGTCGCGCGTGGAGTGGTCCGGTTCGTTCGTGCCGGTGGGTATCAGCGATGCTGAGGCAACTGCGCTGTTCGCTGGCATTTATGAAGATGGCCTGGCGGCGCTGAAGAAAGGGCTGGAAGGCTAAGCGGCTTTCTGGAAGGGCTTGCCCGGCGACAGTGTCAGGGCCCGAACCCTGAGACTTCGCTGGGTGCCGGTTATCCAGTCAGCAGAAGCCCAGATAGCACCAGAACCCAACGGTAATAAGCGACAACGGAAAAGCCCTACAACTCTATCGGAAGTTTCGCTGCCTGGTTCGGGTTGTACATCTTCAGGGTGTCGCTACCATCAGGGCTCGGCGCTTCCGTGGAGATTCCAGTGACTATTTCCGGCAATACAAGAAAGCGGGCTTGGTAGCGTGAATCGGCCCTTGGGTTCACCCAGTAACTTTCTGTGCTCGGGCTTGTTGATTCTGTTATGTCTATTGGGTGTATTCCCTCTCGATGTGATCCTGCCGTCATTCCCGGCGCTCGCAGACGAGTTTCGCGTCGAACCACAGCAGATAGCCTACTCGGTGAGCTTCTTTGCGTTTGGTGTCGCCTTGGCGCAATTGGTGATCGGGCCATTGTCAGATGGCATGGGACGCAAGCGGTTATTGCTTGCAGGGCTGGGAGTGTCCATTGCAGGGGCAGTGGGTTGTGTACTTTCAACCCGCTATGAGACGTTCATGGCGTTCCGTTTGCTACAGGCCGTGGGTTGCGGGAGCTTCGTGTTGGGCCAGGCGCTTGTGCAGGACTTGTACAGTGGTAAACAGCGCAATGCCATGCGTATCCTGCTGACCAGCGCAAGTGGGCTGTTCATTTCATTGTCACCGGTCGCAGGCGCTTTTCTCCAACAATCCTTTGGCTGGAAGGGCAGCTTTACGCTATTCGCTTTCATAGCACTGATCGTTTCATGCCTTTCGTTTGCACTGTTGCAGGATACGCCTCCATCGCGACGCCGTATTTCAGGCATGCGCAGCTATTGGGCCATGCTGCATGATACGACCTATCTTGCGCACTCCCTGCTGTCCAGTCTCGCTTTTGCCTGCCATTTCTCCTTCATCGTTGTCGCGCCATTGGCGTTGATGGACAGCCTGGGGCTGACGCCCTATCAATTCTCGGTGGTGTTTATCGGCTATGGGCTTGCGTATATCGCTGGCGGAACAGCCGCGACCTATTTGAACAACCGCGTAAGCCCGCAGGTTCAGATCAAGACGGGATTCCTGCTCATAGCTGCCGGGGGCATCACGTTGTTGATCTGGGAGCAGGTAGCGGGATTGACGGTGGCGGGGCTGCTGCTGCCGATGATCATCTGCACGACCGGGACAATGCTGGTGCGCCCTGCTGCAACGACCCAGGCCTTGGCGCGTTACCCGCAGCAGGCCGGTGCGGCAGCGTCGCTCAACACGACCTTGCTGTTCGCAGGTGGTGGTTTGGCTGGCAGTCTTGTTGCTGGCGTCGAAGGCGCGTTGCCGATGAGCCTGGGGCTTCTGTTCCTGGGGGCGGGTTTATGCGGATGGCTACTGCTTGCATGCCTGACGGAAACGCCAACCAGCACTCGAATTTGATGCCAAACGAGCCATCCGCAGTGAGCACGATAACGGCCTGGTGCTGATCAGGCCCAGACACCGAACAGCACCAACGCCGCAACACCAAGCCCGACTGCAACCGAACACCCGCCAATCGACAGCGCTGCCCGACCTTGCCGGTACCAACCATCCTGGCCTAATCGCCGTGCCGGTGCCAACAGGCTGCGCCAGTGCAATTCCGTGTCATGAAACGCCTGCAAGTTCGCCATGTCCGCATCCAGCCAACGGCGAAAATCGATCCGCTCGCACGCCGTCACCTGTGGGCTCTGCAAGCGCACATACCATTGCCCGGCAACACTCGCCAGCACATCCCGGCGCGAGCGGCCGGCCTGCAGCGCCTGGTCCATGTGCCGCTCGATGCTCGCCAATGGCAGGTCGAGGCGGGCGGCGATGCTGGCGAAGTCCAGCTGGTCGAGGCGGTTGAGCAGGAACACTTGCTGTACGCGCCGCGGCAGGCGCTTCAGCGCGTGCAGCAGGGCATCGTCTGCATGGTGTTCGGCAGCAGGGGTTGGGTGCTCAAGGGGCATCAGCAGACGGGTCATGGACAGCTCCTTGCTCTATAAGGGGAGGGATGGGGGCATCTTCCGTGATGCGTGATCAGCGTAGGACAAACGAGATTGATTCTCAAGTGCTGATTCCGCAAAGTTTTGTAATGAGCGTTCACGCCCTGAAACACCTTTGCTATCATGCGCGCCATCACGATCTTCATTAGCCTGAAGAGCCAAAAAAAAGACCCAGCAAAAAGCCGGGTCAAAAACCGTGATTAGCCTGATGAGGAGATAATCTGAGAGCGACCTAAGCTCCAGGTTATCCAGCGGATCTCGCGATCAGCTGAGTGCAATAATAATCGTTATCATTTGCCAGTCAAATGAATTTTCGCTAATCCGGTAAAAAATTTTTACCGGTGCGCTTCCTTGTCCCGGCAATCGGGGCCTTTGCCGTTACCTGGCCATCACGTTCTCTCCCTTCTTTCCTGCTTACGAACCCGAGCCCACCGAGCGGTTGTGCTCGAGCAGTGCGCGTGCCATGTCCATCATGTGCATCAGCGCGAAGGTCAGCTCGCGCTGGCTACCGTGCTGGTGGGTGGCGGTTTCCTGCGCGGTGGCGGCGGCGCAGCGCAGCAGGGCGATGGCATGCTCCTGGGCTTGGTCTTTGGTTACCCCCTCGTGCAGGGTCCAGATCCTGTTCTCCTGAGTGGGGCGCGGCGGGTTGGGGTTGAGGTAGTAGTCGAGGGCGCGGCGGGCGGCTTCGCTGTCGAGATCTGTTTCGTCGTTTTTCGGTGGTTTCATCGCGATACCTTCTGATTTCCCTTCAAGCACACAGGATTCAGAGGATAGGTCAGTCTGTACTATCTATCTCAAAATAAATAATTCATATTGTGTATTGCTGCGATTAATACAGTCCGTATTGTTGCCGCTCATGGAAAACTGGAACGCATTTCTCAAGCGCTACAAGCGCGAACACAATCTCAGCCAGCTCAAGCTGGCCGAACGCCTGGGCATGACTCAAGGGGGCGTGGGGCATTGGCTGCGTGGTACGCGGCGGCCGACGCTGGAAACCATCAACGAAAAGCTCGAAAAACTTGGGCTGGTGTTTCTGGAAGCCCAAGTCATGGTGGTGGAGCGAGATATCGTGCGCGAATCGCCTGGTCACTATGCGGCCGAGCAGCCGGTTTCGGCAGAGGCACTGCTTTACGCGAGCTTACGCTTTCCGGTGCTGAGTTGGGCTGACTTGCAGGGGACTTTGCCAGAAACAAGCAAGGCCCACGAGCAGACTGACTACATGCCCGCCGGCAATGCGTTCTGGCTAGTGGTGGAAAACGACTCGATGAATGCCGCCAGTGGCAGGAGCATACCTGAGGGTATGCGTGTGCTGGTGGATACTGGCCTGCCGGCTGAGCCAGGCCGGTTGGTAATTGCGCGGCAGCCCGGGCGGCCGGCAGTGTTGCGGCAGTTGGTCGAGGAGGGCGGAGACAGGATGCTCAAACCGCTGAATACGCGTTATCCGACAGTCCTGTGTGAAGACGGCTGCGAATTTCTGGGTGTGGTCGTGCGGGGGCATGGGGTCTTCTAGCTTGCCGGGGGCTGCTGTGCAGCCCTGTCGCGACACAAAGCCGCTCCTACAGCGGCCGCACCGGGTTCGATCGGGAGGCGCGCCTTTGCAGGAGGCTGATGGCAGCGATGAATATGGATAGATGGATTGCCCTGGTCCGTGATCGGATGGAGGAGCTGGGGCTCACTCAAGAACAGCTGGCCGAGCGTGTTGGTGTATCCCAAGGCAGCGTGGGACATTGGGTGAACAAGCGGCGTCAGCCGAAGATCGAGTCGATGAATCGCACGCTTGTCGAGATTGGCATGCCCCATTACAGCGTCAGCTTGCACCTGCGCATTCAGGGGCAGGACGGGGAGCGGAGCGTTTACGATGTGGATGGCACCGATGACGATCTGGACCTCATGCAATACATCGTGTGTTTCCGCTACCCGGTGCTGGGTTGGGATGAGCTAGGTGTTGCAGATGTTACGGAGCCTGGCGTATTCGAACAGACGGACTATCTGGCCCAGGGCAAGGCGTTCTGGCTGACCGTGGAAAACGATGCCATGAGTGCCGTCAGTGGCCGCAGTGTGCCGCAGGGCATGCGGATGTTGGTTGACCCTGGCTTGGAAGCCGAGCCAGGGCGTTTGATTATCGCCCGTCAGCCGGGCAAACCGGCGATTTTCCGTGAGCTGGCCGAGGAAGGTGGGCAGCGGTACCTGAAGGCATTGAACAGCAACTATCCGGCGCTGCTGTGTGAGGATGGCTGCGAGTTTCTGGGGGTGGTCGTGCGAGTACACGGGGCCTTCTAGATTGCCGGGGCTGCTGCGCAGCCCTTTCGCGACACAAGGCCGCTCCCACAGGTACGGTGCATGCCTTGAGGTTGGCGCGGTACTTGTGGGAGCGGCCTTGTGTCGCGAAAGGGCCGCAAAGCGGCCCCCGGGTATCCTCATTCGGTCAGTTCGACCAGCACCGTCCCTTCGCTGACCATATCGCCTTCCTGGCAGAACAACGCCTTCACCGTGCCGCCATGCGGCGCGCGAATGCTGTGTTCCATCTTCATGGCCTCCAGCACCACCAGCGCCGTACCTGCTTCCACCACCTGCCCAGGCTCTACCAGCACGCGCACGATGCTGCCGTTCATGGGCGCGCCCAGGCCGCCCTGGTGGCTGTGGCTGGCCTCGGCCTCGGCAATCGGGTCGAAGGCTTCGATGGCATGCATCTCGCCGTCCCAGTGCAAGTACAGCGTGCCACCGCGGCGGATCGCCAGATGCTGGCGACGCACGCCCGCCTGGTCATGAACCAACTGCTCGCCCAGCAGTTGCCAGGTAGACGCAGCGCTGCGCTCCAGGGCAACCGCCTGGTCCTGCCCGCCACTCATCAGGTGCAGGGTGCTGCGCGCTGGCAGGCCCAGGCGCAGGCCGTTGCGTTCGGCCCACGGCGAATTGTGGTCGTCGTCCCGCTGATGTGCGGCTTGGCCCTGCAGCCAGGCCTCGGCCGCCGCTTCCCAGAAGCCTGCGGGCAGCGCTTGAGGCGCGGGCAGCAAAACCTCCTGGTGACGCGGAATGAAGCCGGTATCCAGTTCGGCTGCAGCAAACGCCGGGTGGGCGAGAATGCGCCGCAGGAAGGCGATGTTGGTCTTCAGCCCGCCAATGGCAAACTCGTCGAGCATGGCCAGCAAGCGCAGGCGCGCCTGTTCGCGGTCTTCGCCCCAGGCGATCAGCTTGCCCAGCATCGGGTCGTAGAACGGCGACACC
>NZ_OPYN01000155.1 GCF_900277125.1 Pseudomonas inefficax | reverse complement strand
GCAACCCGGATGTGTTGCTGGCGGCCCTGAGCCTGGCATTGCGCGAAAAGAACAGTATCGAGGCCGAGCAGTTGGGTGCCCGGATCAGTGCCGTCGCGCCTGGCAGTTTGCAGGCCCGCCAGGCCAGGCGCCTGCTCGAGCTGCAGCAGCCGGAGCGCGCTCGGCAGTTGCAGCAGGCCCGCCTGCTGGCTGTAACAGGGCGCAATGAAGAGGCGCTGGCGGCCTATGAACAGTTGTTCGCTGGCGAACCGCCAAGCCTGGAGCTGGCCCTGGACTACTGGCGCGTGCGCGGCAACCTCCCGGGCCAGCGCCCTGAAGCGATCAGGCAGCTGCAGCAACTGGACCAGCAGTACCCTGGCAGTGCCGGGCTGCGCCAGACCCTGGCCGGCTGGCTGTTCGCCGAAAATCGCGACCGCGAAGCCTTGGCCTTGCTCGACCAGCTGTCGCGCGACCCTGGCGCACGGGATGCCGCTGCCCAGCGTGAGTTCGACTACCTGTCTGGGCAAGCGGTGAGCGCCGCCAGTGCGGCGGCCTGGCAAGCGTTCCTCCAGCGTTACCCGGCCTCACCGTTGCTGGCGCAGGCCAGCGAGACCCTGCAACAACAGCGCAAACTGCTGGCCGACCCGTCCTGGCAGGCTGGCCAGCGGGGCTTGGCATTGCTCGACAAGGGCCGCAACGCTGAAGCCGAAGCACAACTACGCCGGGCGCTGCGCCAGTATCCGGATGATGCCAGCCTGCAGGGGGCTCTGGGCTATGCGCTGATGCGCCAGAGCCGCTACGAAGACGCCAATGCGGCGTTCCGGGCGGCAAGTGCCAAGGAACAGGACACCTACTGGATCAGCCAGTGGAAGGACCTGGAGTCGTCCAGCCAGTATTGGACCCTGCTCAGCAAAGGGGAACGGGCACTGCAGGCGAAAGACATGAGCGCGGCCCGCGCCTACTACCAGCAGGCACGCCAGCAGCGCCCGAAGGAGGAATACGCTTTGCTGGGCCTGGCGGATGTCTCGCTGGCCGAGGGTGATATAGCGGCCGCCGAGCGGCAATTCCTGCAGGTTCGGCGCATGGCACCGGAAAACGAAAGTGCCGTGCGCGGCCTGGTGCGTGTGTACCAGGCGCAATCGCCCGACAAGGCGCGGGCGTACCTGGACAGCCTGTCGCCTCGGCAGCAAGCGCAGTTCGCCAGCCTGCGTCGTAGCCTGGAACTCGCCCGCCTGCGCCAGCAAGGTGACCAGGCCATGCAGCGTGAGGACTGGGCGGCGGCCAGCCAGGCGCTGGGCCAGGCCACGGCCTTGGCCCCCGATGAGCCCTGGCTGGTCTACCAGCTGGCCAGCAGCCTGCGCCACCTGGGGCGCAGCGCCGAGGCTGACGCAGCATTCGCCAGGATCGTGCAGCGCCAGCCGGGCGATCCGTCTACCCGCTATGCCCATGGCCTGTTCCTGGAGTCCAGCGACCGCGATGCGCTGGCCCTGGACAGCCTGGGCGCGGTGCCGCAGGGGGCATGGAACGCTGACATGCATGCACTGGAGCAACGTATCCGCCGCCGCATGACCCTGGCCTCGGCGCAGCAGTTGCAGGCACAAGGCCGCACGGCTGAAGCGACCCGTCTGCTCGAGGCCAGCCTGGCGCGTGGCGAAGGCAGCACCGACGACCTGATGCTGCTGGCTGACTGGGCGGCGGCGAACGGTGAGCCTGGCAAGGCGCGCGGTTATTACCAGCGCGTGCTTGCCATGCAGCCTGGGCAACCCCAGGCGCGCCTTGGCGTGATCGAAAGCGCGGTGGCCGAAGGCAACCTGGCACAGGCCCGGCACATGTTGGCTGTGCAGGTGCCGCAACTGGCCGCCGATGACAGCAACGCCCAGCGGCGCCTGGCGGCTGTCTGGGTCGCCTTGGGCGAACACGACCAGGCGGCCAGAATGCTCGACCAGATCGCCGGGCAGCAGCCTCGCCCCGATCCCTTGTTGCGGCGCGACGCTGCCCGCCTGGTGGCACAGGATGACCCGCAACGGGCACTGGACCTCTACGCCGCAGCGATGGCCGATGCGCAGTTGCTCGAGCGTGCTGCCGTGTCGCCACGGGACGATCGTGCACTGACGCTGGCCAGCCGTGAGCAGGATGATGACGACTGGCTGGCACGCAGCCTGCGCAGCGATGTCGATGCACTGTATCGCCAGCGCAATACCCATGTGACGCTGATGCACGACTACGGTTGGCGCGAGGACGACGGTACGCCGGGCACGTCCGAACTAAGTACTCACTCGACCTTGCTGCATGTCGATACCCCTTGGCAGGACGGTACCGCCTTTGCGCGGGTGGAGCGCATCGGCATGGATGCGGGGTCATTCGAGCAGAACGACCAGGGGCGCTATACCCCGGATTTCGGCAGCTGCCAGTTTGTTGGCAGCACCGCTGACGGGAAGTCGCTCCCTGCGTGTGAGGGCGATTCGCAAACGGCGGACGGCAGCGTGCTGGCGCTGGGCTGGCAGGGCAGCCGTTGGGCCTTCGACCTGGGCACTACTCAGGGCTACGCGATCAACAACTGGTTGGGTGGCGCCACGGTCAACGGTGACCTCGGCCAGCTTGGCTGGTCGCTGACCGCTTCGCGGAGGCCGATGAGCAACTCGCTGTTATCGTTTGCCGGCGCACGTGACCCGCGCACGGGCGTGCGCTGGGGTGGGGTCACGGCCAATGGCGCCACGCTCGGCCTGAGCTGGGACCAGGGCGGTGACAATGGCGTCTGGGCCAGCCTCGGGCACCATTGGCTGTATGGCGAGAACGTCGCCGACAACCAGCGCACCCGGGCCATGGCCGGCTGGTACCACCGCGTGGTGGAAAAAGCCGATGAGCGTGTGCGTGTGGGCCTTACGCTGATGCACTGGCGTCATGACAAAGACCTGGGGGGCTACAGCCTGGGGCAGGGCGGCTACTACAGCCCGCAGCGCTACACATCGGTTGGCGTACCTGTCAGTTATGCCTGGCGCAACTACGACTGGTCGGTGCTGCTGGAAGGCTCTGTCAGCTGGTCCCAGGCCCACAGCGGCCGCAGCCGCCTGTACCCGGACGCGCACGTCAACCGCAAGGTGCTTGCACTGTATGACGTAGGCTCCAACATCGATGCCATGAACGACGCCAGCGACAGCAGCGGGCTGGGCTACCGCCTGCGCGGGCTGTTCGAGCGTCGCCTGAGCGACCATTGGGTGTTGGGCGGCGGCTTCGACTGGCAGCACAGCGATGACTATGCGCCTAGCCATGGCATGCTCTACCTGCGCTACCTGTTCGAACCGTGGCGGGGCAACCTGGCGTTGCCGGTGACGCCGCTGGAGCCCTATAGCGAGTGGCGTTGATTCCGAATGCAGGCGCTGTGTGCGGATTCACCCGCGGAGAGTCGCGCCTGCAGGCGGACAGTCAGCGCCGTGCCGACAACTGCTGCGGCGCCAGGAACGCATCATGGAAGTAATTGCGCACAGCCTGCATTGCCGGGCTGAACGCCCGTTCCCGGTGCCAGGCCAAGCCAACGCTCATCGGTGTCACCGGATCGCTGATGGTCACCGTCTCGATGCGCTTGCCCTCCAGCGACCAGGGCCGGTGCACCAGGTCCGACAGGATCGCCACACCGCTGCCATTGGCGACCATGCTGCGCACGGCCTCCACCGAACTGGTCCGCACCCGCACTTTCG
>NZ_OPYN01000154.1 GCF_900277125.1 Pseudomonas inefficax | reverse complement strand
CTGCAGGACCCGGACAGCCCGCCCTACCGCGCCTTGCTGATGCGGGATCGCNCTCTGCTGGCCGGGCTGCTGCCCAGCTTCTCCGCCACAGAAGCGATCAACTGGAACGACAGCGACAAGCTCTACGGCATGCTGAGCAAGATCATCGCCAGCGATGACGCCGGCCTGCGCATGCGCAATACCCTCAAGCAGGCCATTGCTGAAACGCAGGGTGCGCTCAATGCAGCCAGTCAGCGGCTGGCGCCCTGTCTGTCACCTGGCATTCAGAAGGCCGTGCGCCATCTGAACAGCGCCACGCAGTTTCTCTACAACGGCGTGCACCTGATCGAACTGGAAGTGAAGATGAAGCTGGGCGAGTACTACGCCTTGCAGAGCGCACACCTTCGAGAGTTGCAGCACAAGGCCAATGCGTCGATCGCCGAGGCGCGGGACCGGATGCGCCGCAATATCGATGACTTCGAGTTTGGCTCGATGAAGGCCATGCGCAAGGTGAGACCGATTATCCAGCACGGCTTGATGAGCCTGGCCGTGCTCGATCCACGGCTCACCAATACCATGATCAGTGTGACGGTGTGGGTCGAAGGGAAAGCTGAAGAGGTGCATGGGCGATTGTTCCAGGAAGCCAACATGGGGGTAACCCAGGCGAGCAGCGCGGCGCAGCTTACCCTGGTGGATATCTCGGTGGCGGCGGGGACGTTGGAAGCCGATGCGCGGAAGCTGTTGCAGGGGATGAAGATCACATCGCAGCAAGCGGCCCGATTGGTTAGAACCGGTTTTTCCGGGTTGCGCGGGATTGCTGGCAGCTGGGAGGTTCTGCTGGCGATAGGCGGGTTGTATTTGCAGCAGGACAGCCTGGGCAGGAATCAGGAAAAGGCGGAAACGGAGATTGGGCCGAAGGCGTATGAGGCCAAGTTGGCATTGCAAGGATCGCAGTTGGGCGTGCTGGGAGGGCAAGTCGAACTGGTTGGGCTCATTTTGAGATCAAGTGCTGGTCCATTGAATGTGGGGTGGGCAAAGGGTGTAGCAGCCACTGGGGGAGTCTTGATAAGGCTTGGTGCTTTGATGAGTGCGGTTGCAGGGGTCTTTGATACGGCTCAAGCAATCAATGCCATGAGGCGCACCGCCGCTGCGGGTGATGATGCAGCGAGGAGCCAACACTTCTTTTCATTCCTCTTATATGGCTTGGGCACTATAGTGTTTAGTGTTGCAGTACTCAAGCCCTTGTTTTTCGGCCCGTTGGGAGTGGCGATAGCCTTCACGCTTGCTGCTTATCAACTAAGCAAACTGGCTCAGGAAAATGAATCAACTGATCTGGATCGGTGGGTAAGGCGATGCTGCTTTGGAAAAGCAAACGAAAATCCGAGCATTCATTGGAATGCTCCAGAACATGCGAATATAGCTTTTGCCGAACTCAATGCTGCCACGCTAGGCGTTCAGGCGAGGTTGAATTTTGAGTCGCGCTTGGCAACTGATCCAGGTCTTCCGAAAATCGGTGGCTTGATTAGTACTGAAATAATCAGGAAGCTAAAATTCCTGATCGCATTGCCTATGTACGATGAGCGATCCTCGGGATATCGCTGGAAATTGATTGTGCATCGTCACGGTGACGGAAATCACCCTAATTACGTTGGCGGGGAAACTATTGCTTCGGGCAATTTCTTTGCAAACGCTGAAGAACCTCTCTCACCGTCTTCTTCATTTTCCAGCTTTGCATCGCCACGGATCCCTGATCACGACCGCAGTATTTCAATTAGCGAGAAGCAGAAACCTTATTCTACTGGACTCCGTCAGTTAGAGATTTCTGGCTCGATATCGCTCATGGCGTCTATAGGAAAACACACGATTCTGGCAGCTACGCTGTTGGTGATGTACTGGCCGGATCGGAGCCTGCCAAGTGGGTACATTGAGGTTTGTGTCAGGGAGATTAACGAGTGAAGCGTGATGGTAAAGTTTTGTGGGAGCGTGCTTTAGGCTGGAGCCATGACCTTCCCACGGTGCATGAAGTGCCAAAGTGGCGGAAAGTGTGGGCGAGCGTCAAACCGTCGCCCAACTATGTCGATGATGTTTATCTCGAGTTGCCACGGAGCAGCACCATCCTACGAGGCGTTATATTCCTGATCGGTGTTCCGGGTCTGCTTTTTCTTTTTGGAATGGCGCTTTACTTGTACTGGGATTTGTTATACGACGATTGGCGGCACGACTGGCTGATGAACCTATCACTGGTAATTATCGGTCCAGCACTACTATGGGTTTTGATTCCTGACATCAAGCTGGATCTCGTTGCCCCTAGAGATGAACCAATTCGCTTCAATCGACTTCGCCAAAAGATATATATTTATGAGTTTCGATATGACCGCATATTCATCTTCAGCCGCAAACGCTGGGGCGTCAAACCGGTCGCCTACAACTGGGACGACGTAACCGCTGAAGTCTACCGAGTCTACGCCCCCGGCCACGGTGGCCTGATCGAGAACGTCATGCTGTCGATACGCAACCCGGAAACCAACGAAGTCATCGACCGCGTGTTCTTCACCCACAACCTCTACCAAGGCGAAGCCTACTGGGCCATCGCCCGGCTATTCATGCAGCAAGGCCCCGAAGCCCTGCCGGAGTTCGTGCACCCACCCCGGGACTGGAACGATGACGATGGCCTCAGCCACATGCACTGCCTGGCGCCGAAGGTTGATTGGCCTGAGCACATGGACCGTGAATCGCGTACTGGGCCATCAGAAGGAGATACTCAATGAACCCTGTCGTACTTGTAGGTCATCGACATGTCTGCCCGCTACATGGCACCAACCAGGTAGAAAGCGGCAGTGCCACGTACACCTTCAATGGCAGGGCGGTTGCCAGGGTGGGGGATCGGACCACGTGCGGCGCCGTAATCGAAAGTGGGGCTGAGCATTTCCTGATCGAAGGCGCGGCCGTGGCGCGTAAAGGTGACAGGACGGATCACGGGGGTGTGCTGGACGAGGGCGATGCCGGATGGCTGCTGGATTGATCAAATGTCGCTTGTGCAAGATCGGGCCTGCAGGGTACGGGAACCGCTTGTGAACTCACTTCTCTGGGCAAAGCGCAGCCCAATGGGTTTGCGATCTCGGTGTTGACACCGGGTACGCCACGCCACCATTATCCAGTCATATTCACGCAACGGGCTTGCCGGCATCTCCATTTCCAACCACGCCATTTCCGCTTCGGGCTTCATCGCCCAGGTAGGCGCGTGCGTTGCCGTTGCCAAGAAATCCAAGAAACAGCCGCTCATCTGACCGAGGCGCGCTGTCTCGTCAGGTGGGCTGACGAGACAGAAGGCGCCAGGTATCCCTGCCAGACCACTTCGACTCTTCGCCCTGCTGACGCTGACTTTCGGTCAACATCAGGAGTTTTTGCATGTCGAATTTCCGTGGTATCTGGATCGCCCTCGTCACGCCATTGCGCGCCAATGAAATCGACTTCGCCGCTTTGGAAAAACTGGTGAAGAAGCTGCTCGAAGAGGGCGTGGCCGGTTTTGTGGTGTGCGGTACCACGGGCGAGGCGGCGGCGCTGTCCAAGGCCGAACAGCTGGCCGTGCTGGATGCTGTGCTGGCGTGGGTGGAGCCGGGCAGGGTGGTGATGGGGCTGTCGGGTTACAACCTGCGCGAAGTATTGGCCTTTCAGGCTGAAATCCTACGGCGTGACATTGGCGGGCTTCTGGTCCCTGCACCGTGCTATATACGGCCTTCGCAGGCCGGCATCGAGGCGTTCTTCACCAGGGTGGCGGATGCCGCCAGCGTGCCGGTGATCGTCTACGACATACCCTACCGCACCGGGGTTCGCATCGAACGTGAAACCCTGCGCCGCATCGTGCGCCATCCGCGCATTGCGGCGGTGAAGGACTGCAGCGGCGACAGCGAGACCACCATGGCCCTGATCCAGGACGGCCACGCCCAGGTGCTGGCCGGTGAGGACGTGCAGATCTTCAACAACCTGTGCCTGGGTGGCTCGGGAGCCATTTCGGCTTCGGCGCATGTGCGCGCCGACCTGTACGTGCGCATGCTGCGCCAGGTCGACAATGGCGACTGGATAGCCGCGCGCGGAACGTTCTATCAGTTGCTGCCGTGGATGAAAATGGCCTTTGCCGAGCCCAACCCGGCTGTGATCAAGGCAGCATTACAGGTGGAGGGGCTGATGACCGACGAACTGCGCGAGCCCATGCAAGCCTGCACGGACACGACCCGGGGCAAGCTGCAAAGCGTGCTGGCTTCGCTCGGCGCTTGAGGACGGTTCCTGTGGGAGCTGGCTTGCCGGCGATCACCGGCGCAGCCGGTGCCATGAATCGCGTCGCCTGCTTCGCGGGTGAACCCGCTCCCACAGGTATGGCGCTGGTTTCGGGTACCCTCGGTTTCTGTGGGAGCTGGCTTGCCGGCGATCACCGGCGCAGCCGGTGCCATGAATCGCGTCGCCTGCTTCGCGGGTGAACCCGCTCCCACAGGTATGGCACTGGTTTCAGGTACGCTCGGTTCCTGTGGGAGCGGGCATGCCCGCGAACACCGGCAACGCCGGTGCCTTCCACCGCGTTAGCTGATCAGGGTTGAGCGGGCTATCAACGCCGCCACACTTCGCCTTGCTCGTTGACCACCCAAGGCCTGTTCGCGACATCGACAAGCACACCACCCACCCAGCGCTGTGCAGGGTTGTGGTCTAGCCAATGTGCCTGTCCCGCAAGCACCTGCTCGGCAAGCGCGGTCAGCCGCAGCGGCCGTTGCGCCCAGGACTCGCCAGGGCCTTCCAGCAGCAGTGGGTGCGGCGCATGGATCAGGGGCTGCAGCAGAACATGGAACATCAGGTCACCCAGGTAAGGCAGCGGTTCATCCTGCATCATCAACTGGGCAAACACGCGCCCGGCCGGCAGCTCGCCGCGTGACGCCAGAACGCGCAACAACAGACGCTCCGTGAGGCTCAAACCGTCGTTCGCCCCCGGCAGTTCCTGCAGTTGCCGCGCCAGTGCCCGGCCCAGCGACGGCAAGGCCACATGCTGGCGACCCGCCAGCGCAGCCCAGGCCCGTGGGTCAGGCGCGGTATAGGCCGCCCATGCCTGGCGGGCCAGGGCCAGCGCGTCTTCACCCAGCGCTCGACGTTGCGGCCACAACCAGGCGAGCAGGTCCGGGGCCAATTGGCCGATACCGATGAAGCGCTCGACGCCAGGCACCTGAGTGATTTCGATCAACTCCAGCCGGAGCGGCAGACTGGGCAGGCTGGCGAGCACGCGAATCAGGAACAGCTGGTCGTAAGCGTCGCCCTCGCACCACAGCACGATCTTGCTGTCGCTGTTCAGCCCGGCCAGGGCGCTGCGCTGCGCCGCCTGGCGCTGCTCGATGTCCTGGCTACCCAGGTTGAACGCCTGCTGCACGTAGGCGGTCCGAACCTGCCAGTACTGCTCCTCGGGCAGTGCGGGGACGGGCCCCATGACCATCGGGTCGTCGAGCATCTGGAAGGCGCCGGTAAAACCGGCCGTGCGCAAGCTGTGGGAGATGTCGTTGCCGCAGCGCCAATGCTGCACGGCAGCCTCGTCATCGGCGGTGAAATCAGGATGGCGTGCCGCGAAAGCGACGGCATCGGCATGGGCCTTGAGCTTGGGCCAGCTGGCAAAGCCGGCCTCGCGGGCCACCAGCCATTGGGTATCGGCAAGGCGATAGTCGGGGCCAGGCAGGCCTAGAGCGCGTAGCTGCTCGCGGGTGTCGTCGGCCTCGTGGTTTTTCAGGGCGGTGAGCAAGTGCTTGGCGCGTTTGCGCAAGGCGGGCAGGTCGAGCAGGCCGTGGTGGCGGGATGCATTAATGGCGGGCATGCCAACTCCTTTCGGGGCTCGGTCCGCCGACAAGCCGGGAGTTGGTATGGATATTTGATGACGCATGGCCAGGGCAACCCCTTCGCGCGGACCGCAGGCGCAGCCAACGCCCTGGCGTCGACTTTACCGGGGAATGCGAGCGGGTGCAAAGCATCGCCTTCCTGGCCAGCGAAGGGGCGGCCTTTATCACTGGGTAGACATCACGGTCGATGGTAGCCTGACGCGCAGTGTCCGAGCGTCGTCAGTGCGCAGCCGTGGGCAGCATGCCGGAGCCTTGGGCCTTGTGCGCGGCCTCTATCAACTGCAGGTTGCGGCTGCGCAGGGCGTGGTTGTTGCCGACCCGCAGGTTGGAGCGCAGCGCCAGGGTCTCGGCCTGCTCATACTGCCCTTGTTGAAGGCGCAGAACACCAAGGTAATGCAACGTTGCCGGGTTGTTCGGTTGAATGTGCAGCGCGCGTTCCAGGGTGGCCGCCGCCTGGTCCAGCTGGCCGTCGGCATATTGTTGCGAGGCGGTTTCGATCAGCACGGTCGAGGCATTGTTGCTGCGTGTGGGCACGGAGCGCTCACCGGCCAGTGCGCTTGGTGCCGTGAATGTGCTGAACAACAGGAACAAGGCTGACAGAACAGGTGTGCTGGGCATCGGCAGAAGGCTCGACAGGTATTGGGCAGGCCCCCGCTTGGCGAGGGGATGCTATCGACCGGGAGTACCAGCCGAAGTTCCCGCTTGAACACGCTACGGCCTGCACCCGGCGACATCTGTTCGATTACCGCCCATAACCGCATCCCGGCGCCTCAAGCCTGTGCCAGCACCTCCGATAGCAGCACACCCACCGTCGAATCATCGACCAGAAGTGGTGCCAACAAGGAGTACTGCCCGCATGCTTGCCAACCTGAAGATCCGCACCGGAATGTTCTGGGTGCTATCGCTGTTCAGCGTGACCCTGCTGTTTTCCACCGTCAGTGCCTGGCGGGCTGCGGTGGGCAGCGATCAGCAGATCAGCGAACTGGACCAGACCGCGCATCAGTCGGACCGGTTGAACAATGCGTTGCTGATGGCGATTCGCGCCAGCGCCAATGTGTCCTCGGGCTTCATCGAACAGCTGGGTGGTCATGAGGAAAGCGCCAGCAAGCGCATGGCGTTGTCTGTCGAGTTGAACGACAAGAGCCAGAAGCTGGTGGACGAGTTTGTCGAGAACGCCCGTGAGCCTGCGTTGCATGCACTGGCATCCGCGCTGCAGGCCACCTATGGCGAGTACGCCAAGGCGGTTGCAGGGCAGCGTGAGGCAACCCGTCAACGTTCGCTCGAGCAGTATTTCAAGGTCAATACCGACGCCGGCAACGCCATGGGCCGGCTGCAGGCGCTGCGCCAGCAACTGGTCGCAGCATTGAGCGAGCGCGGTCAGCAGATCATGCTGGAATCCGACCGGCGCCTTGCGCGCGCCCAACTCCTGAGCATGGGGCTGCTGGGCGTGACGCTGTTATTGGCGGCGCTGTGCTGGGCCTTTGTTGCCCAGCGTCTGCTGCACCCGCTGCGCGAAGCTGGGCGGCACTTCCAGCGCATTGCTGGCGGGGACCTGAGCGTGCCGGTGCAGGGGCAGGGCAGTAACGAGATTGGTCAGCTGTTCCATGAACTTGAGCGCATGCAGCAGAGCCAGCGCGACACCCTGGGGCAGATCAGCAGCTGTGCCAGGCAATTGGACGCAGCGGCTACGGCGCTGAATACGGTCACCGAGGAAAGTGCCAACAACCTGCGCCAACAGGGCCAGGAACTGGAGCAGGCCGCCACTGCTGTCACCGAAATGACCACGGCCGTGGAGGAGGTTGCGCGCAATGCCATCACCACCTCGCAGACCACCAGCGAATCCAACCAGCTGGCAGCGCAAAGCCGCCGGCAGGTCAACGACAACATCGACGGCACCGAGGCCATGACCCGGGAGATCCAGGCCAGCAGCGCGCACCTGGAGCAACTGGTCGGGCAGGTGCGGGACATTGGCAAGGTGCTGGAAGTGATTCGCTCGGTGTCTGAGCAAACCAACCTGCTGGCACTCAACGCCGCCATCGAGGCGGCCCGTGCGGGCGAGGCCGGGCGCGGCTTTGCGGTGGTGGCGGATGAAGTGCGTACGCTGGCCTACCGTACGCAGCAGTCGACCCAGGAAATCGAACAGATGATCGGGCGCGTGCAGGCGGGCACCGAAGCGGCCGTGGCCTCGATGCAGGCCAGCACCAGCCGCGCCCAGTCGACGCTGGACGTGACCCTGGCCTCGGGGCAGGTGCTGGAAGGCATCTACAGTGCGATCGGCGAGATCAACGAGCGTAACCTGGTGATTGCCAGCGCAGCCGAAGAGCAGGCCCAGGTGGCGCGAGAGGTGGACCGCAACCTGCTGAACATTCGCGAGCTGTCGACATTCTCGGCCGCGGGGGCGCAGCAGACCAGTGAGGCGAGCAAGGCGTTGTCGGGGTTGGTGGGGGAGATGACGACGTTGGTGGGGCGGTTCAAAGTTTGAGATCTGGCGGGCAGGCTGTGGGAGCGGGCGCGCCCGCGAACACCGGCGCAGCCGGTGCCATCCACCGCGTCGCCTGCTTCGCGGGTAAACCCGCTCCCACAGGGACCCCGCCAGCTGAAGGAATGCGCCATACCTGTGGGAGCGGGCGCGCCCGCGAACACCGGCGCAGCCGGTGCCATCCACCGCATCGCCTGCTTCGCGGGCATGCCCGCTCCCACAGGGCCTCACCAGCTGAAGGAATGCGCCATACCTGTGGAGCGGGTTCACCCGCGAACACCGGCGCAGCCGGTGCCATCCACCGCATCGCCTGCTTCGCGGGCATGCCCGCTCCCACAGGGACCTCACCAGCTGAAGGAATGCGCCATACCTGTGGAGCGGGTTCACCCGCGAACACCGGCGCAGCCGGTGCCATCCACCGCGTCGCCTGCTTCGCGGGTAAACCCGCTCCCACAGGGACCCCGCCAGCTGAAGGAATGCGCCATACCTGTGGGAGCGGGTTCACCCGCGAACACCGGCGCAGCCGGTGCCATCCACCGCGTCGCCTGCATCGCGGGCATGCCCGCTCCCACAGGGACCTCACCAGCTGAAGGAATGCGCCATACCTGTGGGAGCGGGCGCGCCCGCGAACACCGGCGCAGCCGGTGCCATCCACCGCGTCGCCTGCTTCGCGGGTAAACCCGCTCCCACAGGGACCCCACCAGCTGAAGGAATGCGCCATACCTGTGGGAGCGGGCGCGCCCGCGAACACCGGCGCAGCCGGTGCCATCCACCGCATCGCCTGCTTCGCGGGCATGCCCGCTCCCACAGGGACCTCACCAGCTGAAGGAATGCGCCATACCTGGGGGAGCGGGTTCACCCGCGAACACCGGCGCAGCCGGTGCCATCCACCGCGTCGCCTGCTTCGCGGGCATGCCCGCTCCCACAGGGACCTCACCAGCTGAAGGAATGCGCCATACCTGTGGGAGCGGGTTCACCCGCGAACACCGGCGCAGCCGGTGCCATCCACCGCATCGCCTGCTTCGCGGGCATGCCCGCTCCCACAGGGACCTCACCAGCTGAAGGAATGCGCCATACCTGGGGGAGCGGGTTCACCCGCGAACACCGGCGCAGCCGGTGCCATCCACCGCGTCGCCTGCTTCGCGGGCATGCCCGCTCCCACAGGGACCTCACCAGCTGAAAGAATGCGCCATACCTGTGGGAGCGGGCGCGCCCGCGAACACCGGCGCAGCCGGTGCCATCCACCGCGTCGCCTGCTTCGCGGGCATGCCCGCTCCCACAGGGACCTCACCAGCTGAAGGAATGCGCCATACCTGTGGGAGCGGGCGCGCCCGCGAACACCGGCGCAGCCGGTGCCATCCACCGCGTCGCCTGCTTCGCGGGCATGCCCGCTCCCACAGGGTTACTACCAACTGACGGAGTGCGCATACCTGTGGGAGCGGGTTTACCCGCGAACACCGGCGCAGCCGGTGCCATCCATCGCAGCGCCCGGTTCGAGGGTACGACTTGCGCGCCTTCAGTTATCGATCGTGTTTCGAAGAGGAGCGCCCGGCCTTGTCGTGTTCCTTGGAATGGGCAATGCCGGACCGGGTAGTACCTCGGCCGTTGTCATCGTTGCGCAGGCTTCCATAGTGATTACCGCTCTCGCCATGGTTGCGGGTGGCCTTGCCGGCATGATCACTCTCGTAGCCGCCGCCATTACCGTTGAACCCACCTTTGCCGCCGCCATTACCATTACCTTTGGCATACGCGGAGCCGATTGGCGAGACATCGGCAGGCAACAATGCAGTTGCGCTGAGCGCCAGAGCACAAGTAACGACGGCTACCAGGTTTTTTTTCATGTTTGTTCGCCTCCAGAAGGCGCAGGGGGGAGCTTGAGTGCGGATACGACATGAAGTCGTCTTTTAAGTTCCGCAGAGCGCGCAGCCGTTCGAAGAAGCGGCTGCCAGGCCCTTTCAGGACCTGGCAGCCTCCGCTTCATCGATCATTCTTGGAGGAGTTCTGTACCGCGCCGCTCAGCCCCTTGGCATTATGATCACCGGGGGTAGTCCCCGAGATAGCGGTAGATTTCGACAAGCCGCGGGTATCCTTGGACTGGGCGATGCCGGAGGTCGTGGTTCCATGGCCATTGTCCTGGTTACGTGAGCTTCCATAGTGATTGCCGCTCACACCATGATCGCGCGTAGCCTTGCCGGCATGATCACCCGCGAGGCCTGCACCATTGCCAGTGCCATTGTGCCCACCCATGCCGGCGCCACGTCCGCCGCCATTGCCGCCGCCGTGGCCACCACCACCACCGTGGCCGCCACCGCCACCGCCAGCGCCGCCACCACCTTTGGCATACGCGGAACCGATCGGCGAGATATCGGCAGGCAACAATGCCGTTGCGCCGAATGCCAAAGCACACGCAAAGACGGCCACCAGGGTTTTTCTCATGTTGTTTCGCCTCCAAAGGCGCAGGTAGAGCTCACGTGCTGGTAAGACACGCGGCGGCTTTGCAAGTTCTATCGTCCTGACAGAAGGATTGCGATCCATGACTGCTTAGATTTCGACCTGGGTGCCAAGCTCGATCACCCGGTTCAGCGGCAGCTGGAAGTACTTCAGGTTGCTGTTGGCATTCTTCAGCAGGAAGGCAAACAGGTGCTCCCGCCAGCGGGCCATACCCATCTTCCTGCCTGCAATGGCCGTCTCCCGGCTGAGAAAATAGGTGGTGCGCATGGGGCCGAACTCCAGGTCCGCACGTTGGCAGCGGCTTAACGCCAACGGCACGTCGGGCTCTTCCATGAAACCGAAATGCAGGCTCACGCGGAAGAAGCCGTCACCAAACGCCTCGACCTCACAGCGCTTGCCAGTGCTGACCCGTGGCTCATCCTCGAACACGACGGTCAACAGCACCACCTGTTCATGCAGTACCTGGTTGTGCAGCAGGTTGTGCAGCAAGGCGTGGGGCACCGCCTCGGGCCTGGCGGACAGGAACACGGCAGTACCGCCCACGCGGTGAGGCGGTTGGGCCTTGAGGCTGGTAATGAACAGCTCCAGTGGCAGTGAGCTCTCGTCTAACCGCTCGACGATGATCCTTCGCCCGCGCTTCCAGGTAGTCATCAGGATGAACAGCGCCAGGCCCGCAATCACCGGAAATGCACCGCCCTGGAGGATCTTCGGCGCATTGGCGGCAAAATACAGGCTGTCTACCAACAGGAACGCCAGCAGCATCGGCACCGCCAGCCAGCGTGGTGCCTTCCACAACAACAGTACCACTGCCGAAGCCAGCAGCGTGGTGATCAGCATGGTCCCGGTCACGGCTACCCCATAGGCTGCGGCAAGCGCCCCGGATGACTCGAAGCCAACCACCAGCAGCACCACGCCGA
>NZ_OPYN01000153.1 GCF_900277125.1 Pseudomonas inefficax | reverse complement strand
GCCCTACTACCAAGGGAGTAAGGTGCGGCCACCAAAGCAGCATTCGGCCGCCTGCGGGCTGTTTTTAAGATGGCGACACGGCCTCTGTGGTTGAGGCCTTGCGTGCAATCGTGAGGGCATAAGAATGACAACAAAACGCAACGTCTTGCTGGCTGCCGGGCTGCTTGCCAGTGCAGTGCTGACCGGCACGGCCTGGGCACATGGCAATGTGGTGCCCCAGGCCGTGGAAACCCAGGGCCTGACCCCGATCAAGGACGCTGGCGTAGCCCTGGACGGCGATGGCTGGGCGGCGGTCAACCCGTACCGCAGCTCTCCCGAGCGCGACAAGGCCGTGGAAATCGGTGCCTCGGCCTACAACCAGAACTGCGCCGCCTGCCATGGTCTTGAGGCCAAGTCTGGCGGTATCGCCCCGGATCTGCGCATGCTCGATGCCGGCGAGGCCGGGGATGAATGGTTCGTCGAGCGGGTACGCCACGGCGCGGTCCGCGACGGCCGGGTGTACATGCCGAAGATGGCCGACTACCTGAGCCAGGAAGCCTTGTGGGCGGTGCGCACCTACCTGGACAGCGTGCACGTCGAGGAGTGACGGCCATGCGTCTGTTGGCAGTGCTGTTGAGCGGCCTGCTGCTGTATTGCGCGGCGGCGCAGGCGCAGGTGCGCAGCTACGACGCGATCATTGCCGCCGGCGAACTGAAGGTGGCGGTGTACAAGGACTTTGCGCCCTACAGCTTCCAGGACCATGGCCAACCGCGCGGTGTCGATGTGGAGCTGGCGCAGGCCCTGGCCATGGCTTTGGGGGTACGCCTGCAGCTGATCTGGGCGCCACCGGGGGAAAAGCTCGACGACGATCTGCGCGACTACATCTGGCGCGGTAGCCCGCTGCGCCACCAGCAGCTGGCCGACCTGATGATGCGGGTGCCGTACGACCATGCCTACGCGCAGCGGCGCAACGAGGTGGGCGAGCTGGAAAACGCCCAGGTGGTCATGTTCGGCCCCTATCAGGAGGAGCGCTGGCAGGTCGCCTACGACCGCCGTCGCCTGGCCTCGGTGGCCAGTGTCGCGGTGTTCCAGCAGCACCCGATCGGGGTCGAGGTGGACAGCGTGCCGTCGTTTTATCTGACTTCCGTGTTCAACGGCATGCTCAGCGCCAGGACCCATCATTACCCCAATGTGCAGCAGGCCTTCGGTGCCATGCAGGCCGGCCAGGTTGACGCGGTGATGGCGATGCGCGGCGAGGTCGACTGGCAACTGCACCAGGCTGCCGACCCGCAACTGGCCCTGGCGGAAAACGCCTACCCGAACCTTGGCAAGCAGGCCTGGGAGATTGGCATGGCGGTGCATGAAAGCAACCGGCAGCTGGCCTATGCGGTTGAGGAGGCGCTTGAGGCGTTGATTCGCGATGGGCGGATGAAAGCGATTTATTCCAGTTACGGCCTGCGTTACCAGGTGCCGGAGATGTATCAGTAGCGCTGGCGCGATCCCCTGTGGGAGCGGGCGCGCCCGCGAACACGGGCGAAGCCCGTGCCATCCACCGCATCGCCTGCTTCGCGGGCATGCCCGCTCCCACAGGGATCATGCTGGCTCAACGGACAACTGTTTCATCAAGGAGTGGGCGATGAACTGGCGAGCAACTTTGCTGCTGGCCTGCTGGATGCCCTGGGCCGCACAGGCCCTGGCCAGCGAGCCGAATAACCACAAGGACCCGGTGCCGTCAGTGATGTGGGACTTCTACCACAAGCAGCTGCTGGGCCAGGCCGCATTCGTGTTCGATGACCGGGTAAAGCTGCTGGCGCCACCCTTTGCCGAGGACGCCCGTCAGGTGCCGCTGGAGATCGACGCCCGGGCGTTCGG
>NZ_OPYN01000152.1 GCF_900277125.1 Pseudomonas inefficax | reverse complement strand
GCCCAGGTGGCGCGAGAGGTGGACCGCAACCTGCTGAACATTCGCGAGCTGTCGACATTCTCGGCCGCGGGGGCGCAGCAGACCAGTGAGGCGAGCAAGGCGTTGTCGGGGTTGGTGGGGGAGATGACGACGTTGGTGGGGCGGTTCAAAGTTTGAGATCTGTCGGGCAGGCTGTGGGAGCGGGCGCGCCCGCGAACACCGGCACAGCCGGCCATCCACGGCGTCGCCTGCTTCGCGGGTAAACCCGCTCCTACAGGGACCTCGCCAGCTGAAGGAATGCACCATACCTGTGGGAGCGGGTTCACCCGCGAACACCGGCGCAGCCGGTGCCATCCACCGCGTCGCCTGCTTCGCGGGTAAACCCGCTCCCACAGGGACCTCGCCAACTGAAGGAATGTGCTGTACCCGTGGGAGCGGGCGCGCCCGCGAACACCGGCGTAGCCGGTGCCATCCACCGCGTCGCCTGCTTCGCGGGCATGCCCGCTCCCACAGGAACCCCGCCAGCTGAAGGAATGCGCCATGCCTGTGGGAGCGGGTTCACCCGCGAACACCGGCGTAGCCGGTGCCATCCACACCAGCGCCCGGTTCGAGGGCACATCATCCGCGCGTTCAGTTAACGATTGTGTTTCGAAGAGGAGCGCCCGGCCTTGTCGTGTTCCTTGGAATGGGCAAGGCCGGACCGGGTAGTACCACGGCCGTTGTCATCGTTGCGCAGGCTTCCATAGTGATTACCGCTCTCGCCATGGTTGCGGGTGGCCTTGCCGGCATGATCACTCTCGTAGCCGGCGCCATTACCGTTGAACCCACCCTTGCCGCCGCCATTGCCACCACCTTTGGCATGCGCGGAACCGATCGGCGAGACATCGGCAGGCAACAATGCAGTCGCGCCGAGTGCTAAGGCACACGCAAAGACGGCCACCAGGGTTTTTCTCATGTCGTTTCGCCTCCAACGGCGCAGATAGAGCTAAGGTGCCGATAAGACATGCGACGGCTTCGCAAGTTCTGTTGTCCTGACAGAAGGGTTGCGATCCATGACTGCTCAGATTTCGACCTGAGTGCCCAGCTCAATCACCCGGTTCAGCGGCAGCTGGAAGTACTTCAGGTTGCTGTTGGCATTCTTCAGCAGGAAGGCAAACAGGTGCTCCCGCCAGCGGGCCATGCCCATCTTCCTGCCTGCAATGGCCGTCTCCCGGCTGAGAAAATAGGTGGTGCGCATGGGGCCGAACTCCAGGTCCGCACGTTGGCAGCGGCTTAACGCCAACGGCACGTCGGGCTCCTCCATGAAACCGAAATGCAGGCTCACGCGGAAAAAGCCGTCACCAAATGCCTCGACCTCACAGCGCTTGCCTGCGCTGACCCGTGGTTCATCCTCGAACACGACGGTCAACAGCACCACTTGTTCATGCAGTACCTGGTTATGCAGCAGGTTGTGCAGCAAAGCGTGGGGCACCGCCTCGGGCCTGGCGGACAGGAACACGGCAGTACCGCCGACGCGGTGAGGCGGCTGGGCCTTGAGGCTGGTAATGAACAGCTCCAGTGGCAGTGAGCTCTCGTCCAGCCGCTCGACGATGATCCTTCGCCCGCGCTTCCAGGTAGTCATCAGGATGAACAGCGCCAGGCCCGCAATCACCGGAAATGCACCGCCCTGGAGGATCTTCGGCGCATTGGCGGCAAAATACAGGCTGTCTACCAACAGGAACGCCAGCAGCATCGGCACCGCCAGCCAGCGTGGTGCCTTCCACAACAACAGTACCACTGCCGAAGCCAGCAGCGTGGTGATCAGCATGGTCCCGGTCACGGCTACCCCATAGGCTGCGGCAAGCGCCCCGGATGACTCGAAGCCAACCACCAGCAGCACCACGCCGACCATCAGTGCCCAGTTCACCATGCCGATGTAGATCTGCCCCTGTTCCTCGCTGGAGGTATGCTGAATGAACATGCGCGGTACATAACCCAGCTGGATAGCCTGGCGCGTCAACGAGAACGCGCCGGAGATCACGGCCTGGGACGCGATGATGGTGGCCAGTGTGGCCAGCCCGACCATGGGCAGCAAAGCCCATTCGGGTGCCAGCAGGTAAAACGGGTTGCGCACTGCCTGCGGGTCGCCGAGGATCAGTGCGCCCTGGCCAAAATAGTTCAGCACCAGCCCGGGCAACACCAGCAGGAACCAGGCCCGGGCAATGGGTTTGCGGCCGAAGTGTCCCATATCGGCGTACAGTGCTTCGGCGCCCGTCAGCGCCAGCACCACCGCGCCCAGAATCGCCACCCCCATGCCCGGGTGCAGCACGAAGAACTTCACTGCCCAGAGTGGGTTGACCGCTTGCAGCACCTCCGGGCGCTGGACGATGCCGTGCAGGCCCAATGCACCCAGTACGATGAACCACAGCACCATGATCGGCCCGAAGAGAATGCCGATGCGCGCGGTGCCGTGCTTCTGGATCAGGAACAGCGCCACCAGCACCACCACCGACAGCGGCACGACCCAGTGTTCGATGCCGTCGAAGGCCAGTTGCAGGCCCTCGACGGCCGATAGCACGGAAATCGCCGGCGTGATCATGCTGTCGCCGTAGAACAGCGCGGCGCCGAACAGGCCGAGCAATACCAGTATTCTGCCCAGGCGCTGGTAGGGAGCCGCCGCCCGATGTGCCAGGGCGGTCAGGGCCATGATGCCACCTTCGCCCTGATTGTCGGCACGCAGGATGAACAGTACGTACTTGAGCGACACCACCCAGAGCAACGACCAGAACACCAGCGACAGCACACCGAGTACACCGACGGGGTTGGCCTGTACGCCATAGTGCCCTGCGAACACTTCCTTGAGGGTGTACAGCGGGCTGGTGCCGATGTCGCCATACACAACGCCGACAGCGGCGACGAGCATGCCGATGGGGTTGGACTTGCCGGGAACGGATTGATTTGCGATGACGGTGGACTGGCTCACGAAAGGCTTCTCTGGACTGGCGGCTAGAAATGCATGCCATCCCTGAGCAATGCGCGCCCAGTATTCCTTCTGTGTGTCGGCTCAGCCGTAAAAAGAGCGTAAAAAATCAGCATGCGTCAGCCATTCGGGGCTGCAAAGCAGCCCCAGTGAAGCCTGTAGAAACCTTAGCTGACTGGCATTGGCCAGCGCCCTGCCCAGGGGCGGCGCCTCGGTCAATGGCAGAATATAAAGGCGGGATAGGTCAGCCAGGTTGCGCCGCCAGGCTGTTGCTGACATTACGCCCCAGCACCAGCACCGTAGCGAAACCGCAGCCCACCAACGCCGTGGCCAAGCTCAGCAGCACCGAGCTGCCCAGCTGGTCGACGATCCGCCCGCCGAAGAACGAGCCCAGCGCAATGATCACCTGGAACATGGCAACGAACAGCGGCATGCCACGTTCGACATCCTTGGGCGCGACGACGAACATCCAGATACTGGCGCAGGCGGGGAACGCGCCGAAGGCGAAGCCCCACAACCCGATCAGCATCGCGGCACCGGTCATGCCGGTGGCGAAATGGGGGAACAGGGCAGTGCTGGTGCCGATCATCAGCGCTACCAGCAGCAGGGTGTGACGTACGCTGCGGTTGGCGGCGAAACCGGCGAAGATATTGCCGAATACCCCGGCCACGCCATAAAGCAGCAGCAACGAGCCAATGGTAGGCCCATCGAAGCCGGAGCTTTGCTTGAAGAAGGGGGCGACATAGGTGTACGCAGCAAAGTGGGCTAGGCCGATCAGCAACACGGCGATCAGGCCAACCCGCGCCTGCGGGTTGATGAACAGGGCCGGCAGGTCGCTGATGCGAATGGCCTTGTCCGGGTTGAGCCGGGGGAGCAACAGGATCTGCGCCAGTAGCACCGGTACGCCCAGTAGCGCGGTTACCAGGAAGGTCATGCGCCAGCCCATCAGGCCGCTCAACCAGGTGCCTACCGGCACGCCCAGCACGGTGGCCAGGGTTACACCGACCATGATGATCGAGGTGGCCTGGGCTACGCCCACGCCCTTGGGCGCCAGGCGGCCGCTGAGGGCAATGGCCGTCGCCCAGAAGCCGCCGATACTCACGCCCAGCAGCACGCGGCCGAACAGCAGCAGGTTGAAGTCACTGGCGTAGGCCACCACCGCGTTGGCGATGATCATGATCAGCGTCAGGCCGATCAACAGGTAGCGACGGTCCAGGGCGCCAATGCCCACCGACAGCAGTGGGGCGGCGAGGGCGGCCATGATGCCGGGCAGGGTGACCATCAGGCCGGCGTGGCCTGCACTGATGCCGAGGTCGCTGGCGACATCGTTGAGTACGCCTACCGGCAGGAACTCGCTGGTCACCAGGGCGAAGGCGCCGACGGCGACCGACAGGATTGCCAGCCACTGCTGGCTGACGCTTTGTTGATCATGTTCGGGAAGGCCGCGAGGGGCCTGGCTGGCACTTGGCATGGTATTGGGTTCCAAGAGAGGGATGTCGCCTGAAGCAGGCGCAAAGGAGCGGGGGAAATTTGCTGGCGATTATAGGGGACGGTTTTGCCTGGCCAACATGCGGGTCGTTCGATAGTAATCATCAGCGCAATCGATGAAACGCCTTGCGCAGAGCGCCCGCTGTTGGAGGGGGAGTAATGCTGCAGGCTCCGGAAACAAGCCTTCAGCGGCGCTGGCCGATCAGTGCTGCGCCTGCGCAGGCCATGGCAATTGCTGCAATGCCCAGCCACTGGACCTGCGTCAGCACCTCATCGAGGATCAGCCAACCGGCTATGGCACCGGCGGCGGGTGAAGCGCTGAGCAGCACGCCAAATATGCTTGGCGGCAGGTGCCGCATTGCATACATGTCGAGCAGGAAGGGCACGGTGCTGGAGAGCAGGGCGACGCCCAGGCCTACCGTGAGCACCCAGGGAGCCAGCAGGTCGGCCCCTGCCTGGTCAATGCCAAATGGTACACCCAGCAGCGCTGCGAACAACATCCCGGTGGCAACCGCCTGCTTGCCGTGAACCGCCACTTTGCTGCCGAGCATCACGTACAGCCCCCAGGCCAGCGCAGCGGCGAGCGAGTACAACACCCCGCGCGGGTCCAGGCCATGGCTATCCGTGCCCCAGGGCAGCAAGGCAAGGCCGGCGACCGACAAGGCGATCCAGAGCAGGTCGATTCGGCGTCGGGAAGACAACAAGGCCGCACCCAGAGGGCCGATCACCTCGATGGACACCGCGATACCCACCGGGATGTAGAGAAATGCACGATAGATCAGCAGATTCATCAGCCCCATCATCACGCCATAGCCCAGCAGGTGCAGCATGTTCGCCTGGTGCCAGATGCGCCAGGGGCGCAACACGGCCAGCAGGATCACGGCTGACAAGCCCAGGCGCAGCGCAGCCACGCCCTCGGGGCCGACCAGTGGGAACAGGGTCTTGGCCAAGGCAGCACCGGTCTGCACGGACACCAGGGCGGCAATGGCAGCACCGACCGGCGCGAATGCTCCAACACTTTTCGAGTCCACGTTCGTCTCCAACAACATGCGAGACGCAATTTTAGGGCTCGGCGTTCGAAGCAATTGCTGTGAAAATAGGCCCCTGACGAGCGAACTGCTTTCTTTGGAACCCGAAAATGAGTGACTCCACCAGCCGCCCGCTTGACGGCTTCGATCATGCGATTCTGCGCCTGCTTCAGCGTGACAACAAAACCTCCCAGCGAGCGATTGCCGAGGAAATCGGCTTGTCCACGCCTGCTGTACAGCGGCGTATCGCCCAGATGGAGGCAAGCGAGGTGATCGTCGCCAACACAGCAGTGATCGCCCCGCAGAGCGTCGGCCAGATGATTACCGCCATTGTCGAATCGCGCTTGCGGGACGACCGATCCTTGGTGATGGATCGCGCCAAGCGGTACTTCGCCAATGTCGAGGAGATCCAGCAGTGTTATTTCGTCAACGGAGGGGTTTCGTTCATCATCGTCATGCTTGCCCGTGATGTGGCGCATTTCGAAAAACTGGTCAGGCTGCATTTTGCAGACAACGAGGACATCCTGACCTATCGGACGCTGATTGTCCTGGACAAGGTCAAGGTCGGGTTGTCTGTTCCGATCTGAACTGCGAAGCAGGGGTTGGGGTGGATGGCACGGGCTTCGCCCGTGTTCGCGGGTGAACCCGCTCCCACAGGTTTGCGTGGTGCTTGAAGCAAGAAAACCCTGGGGGCGCAACGGTCTTGCCCATAACCTGAAGGTCAGCGCGATCGATGTGGGAGCGGGTTTACCCGCGAAGCAGGCGCCGCGGTGGGCGGCGCGGGCTTCGGTGGAGGACACGCAGGCGTCCTCCACATCATTTGTATCCTATGGCGACACCAGCACATCGCACTGGGATTCGTTCAGCACATGCTTGGTGACGCTGCCTATCAGCAGCTCTTCAAGCGCGCTTTCCCCTTGCTTGCCGACTACGATCAGGTCGCATTCCAGCTCTTGTTCCTGCTCGGCAATCCGCCAGCCAGGGTCACCATGCACCACGATTTGCCGAGCATCTGCCACTCCTGCGGTTTCACTCAAGGCCGCGAGCTGCTTCACCGCCTCCTTGCGGATGACATTGCGATAGTGTGCAAGGGTGTCGTGGTCGATATGAGCAAAGCGCATGCTGCCTTCGAATGGCGCTTCGTACACATGCAGCAGAATGATCTCGGCCTGTGGGGCGATGGCTTTCGCCAGTTCGATCGAGCGCAGGGACGAAGGCGAAAAATCGACTGCAACCAGCAAGGTCCGGTACGCGTCGCGTGGCGCCTGTTTGACTACCAGCAAAGGGCAGGGCATGTGGTTCAGCATTTTCTGCACGGTTGAGCCCAGCAGCAGGCGCCGCGCCACGCTCTGGCCCTTCGCCCCGCATACCAGCAGATCGCTGCGTTTGTCCTGCACCACACGGGTGATCTCCGTGGTCACCGAGCCGTGCGCGACCTGTACGCCAGCGGCGATGTCATGGCGCTGGAACAGCATTGCAGCCAGTGCGCGAATTTTTTCGCCAGCGGTATCCAGTACGCGCTTCAGCAGATCGTCACCAGGTGCGATCAGATGCTTCAGGCGCTCGAAGGGGGCCGGGTTGGCAACGTACAGCAGGTCCAGTGATGCCTGTTGCGCCTTGCTCAGGTACGCAGCGCGCTCTGCCGCATTGCGGGCGGAGGTGGACAGGTCGGTGGCTACCAGTACGTGGTTGAGTTGGCTCATGTGGGGCTCCTTGTCCAAAGCCGCGCACAGTGATCGATGGCGATGACCTTGAGCACGGCGCATGGCGGTTGTCGAGACGTTCCTTGCTGACAACCATCCTCGCGCGAACCCGGCCCGGCGGCTTGACGTGCGTCAATGGAGTGGAGCCCCTGGCTCGAGCTGAGCACTTCAAAGCCGGCGGGCTGCTTGTTGGTAGCGCAGGTTTACCCGCGTAGGGGCGAACCAGGCGGATAGCCCTGTTCGAACGCCGCCAGCATTCTTTGCCGAGTCTGCGGGTCGGCAGGAATCAAATGCTCGATGCGCAGCGATTCCACGGTGATGTCCAGCGGCATGCCAAAGGTGGTGAAGGTGGACAGAAACCTCAGTTCACCTTCCGGGGTGTTCACACGCGTCAGTAGCACCGGCGTGGCACTTGTCGCCTGCGTGGAGGTGGATGGGGCGGGCAAGTCGCGCAAGCGCCTTGCCAGCGCTGGGTTGCTGGCGGCTTCCCTGGATGCGCGTTGCCAGGCAACGGCGCGGATCTGCGCTGCATTGGCCAGATGGTCCCCCAGGCCGCCGGGGTGAAGCAGGGTTTCCAACAGATTGAGGCCTGACGCCGCGTGTGTGGGAATGCCCACTATCGCCAACAGCAAGCCGGTACTCGCATTCGCGGCGATGACGTTCCAGCCGCTGTCGATGACGATCGCAGGTGCGGGGTTGTTTGCCTGCAGGATGTGCTCGATGGCGCCATGCACCAAGGCCAATTCAGGAGCATCGAGCGGCGAGGCTGCATACCGGGGGGCGTATCCGGCCGCGACGAACACTTCGTTGCAGTGTTCCAGTGGCGCGCCAAGCGCTGAAAGCAGGGCATGCAACGTACTGGGGCTGGCTTTGGCCCGCCCTGTCTCCACGCAGCTCAGATGACGCTGCGACAGGCCTGCCAGCAGCGAAAGCTCAAGCTGGCTGAGCCCGGCTTGCTGGCGCAGTTGGCGCACATGCTGGCCTGCCGAGGTCTGCGGCGCAGGGCTTTTCCGATGGAACAGTTGATGGCTCATGCGTTGACCCTGATCGTCCGTGAGTAAAGCGTCCATGACCTCACAGGTCATTGAGCGCAGACAACCCTAGCACTACCTTGCCGGGAAACCCTACTCAGGAGAGGACGATGGGCTCGCGTATCTGTGCGTTGGTGTTGCTGGAACCGTTTCTACTCGATGCAGTGCGGCTGAAAGCTGTGGTCGTTTCGATGGGTCATCTGCGCCACCTGGTGGCCAGCGGCGTTGCCGGGGAGCGTCATCCATGAACAGTGCCTTGGCTGTATACGCGCTGTGCGTTGTGGTGCTGTTCTTCAAGATGTTCGTGGTCTCGTGTTATCAGGGCTATTACCGCTTGCGATTCGTGGCTTTCACCAACGCGGAGGATGCCGCTGTTTTCAAGCGAAACGCGCAGGAAGCGGAGCGGCCGGAGGTAGCCCGTGCCGCCAGGGTTTGGGCCAACGACCTGGAAAATATCCCAGCATTCTTCGCTCTCTGCGGGCTCGCCATTGCCCTCGACACAGCGGCGGGGCCGAACGTCTGGCTGAGCATCGTGTTCACCTTTGCCAGGGTCCTGCACACATGGGCCTATCTGGCAGGGGTGCAGCCGTGGCGCACGGTGTTTTATGGCATAGGGGTTGTCTGCTTGCTGGGCTTTTGCGTAGTTATCGCAGTGAAGGTGGTGAGTTCTTTTGCCTGGTGACGCAGTCTGGCTGCTGGTCTCGCAGTGGCATTGTGTTTGTATGTTGGCGCAACTGACTTTGCTCAATTTTCAAGGCATGCACCATTTGTGTGTATGGGGTTTTAACCGCGAACACCGGCACAGCCGGTGCCATGCACTGTGTTGCATTCTTCGCGGGTGAACCCGCTCCCACAGGGATGGCGCCTGGCCCAATGGGGTGGTGCCATTCCTGTAAAGGCCATGGCCTTGGCCAAGGATCTTGAAGCCGGCACGGTCGGTGTGGGAGCGGGCATGCCCGCGAACACCGGCACAGCCGGTGCCAGGCACTGCGTTGCATTCTTCGCGGGTGAACCCGCTCCCACAGGGATTGTGCGTGGCCCGGGGTTGGTGCCATTCCTGTTAAGGCCATGGCCTTGGCCAAGGATCTTGAAGCTTGCACGGTCGGTGTGGGAGCGGGCATGCCCGCGAACACCGGCACAGCCGGTGCCAGGCACCGTGTCGCATTCTTCGCGGGTGAACCCGCTCCCACAGGGATCGCGTATGGCCCGGGGTTGGTGCCATTCCTGTAAAGGCCATGGCTTCGGCCAAGGATCTTGAAGCTTGCACGGTCGGTGTGGGAGCGGGCATGCCCGCGAACACCGGCACAGCCGGTGCCAGGCACTGCGTTGCATTCTTCGCGGGCGCGCCCGCTCCCACAGGGATCGCGTATGGCCAAAGGGGTGGTGCCATTCCTGTAAAGGCCATGGCCTTGGCCAAGGATCTTGAAGCTTGCACGGTCGGTGTGGGAGCGGGCATGCCCGCGAACACCGGCACAGCCGGTGCCAGGCACCGTGTTGCATTCTTCGCGGGTGAACCCGCTCCCACAGGGATGGCGCCTGGCCCGATGGGTGGTGCCATTCCTGTAAAGGCCATGGCCTTGGCCAAGGATCTTGAAGCTTGCACGGTCGGTGTGGGAGCGGGCATGCCCGCGAACACCGGCACAGCCGGTGCCAGGCACTGCGTTGCATTTTTCGCGGGCGCGCCCGCTCCCACAGGGATCGCGTATGGCCCGGGGTTGGTGCCATTCCTGTAAAGGCCATGGCTTCGGCCAAGGATCTTGAAGCTTGCACGGTCGGTGTGGGAGCGGGCATGCCCGCGAACACCGGCACAGCCGGTGCCATGCACCGTGTTGCATTCTTCGCGGGTGAACCCGCTCCCACAGGGATCGCGTATGGCCCGGAGTTGGTGCCATTCCTGTAAAGGCCATGGCCTTGGCCAAGGATCATGATGCCAGCACGGTCGGTGTGGGAGCGGGTTTACCCGCGAACACCGGCGCAGCCGGTGCCAGGCACTGTGTCGCATTTTTCGCGGGCGCGCCCGCTCCCACAGAGCTGGCGCCACTCTGCGGATGGCTCAGGCTCGCATCATGCGTGCTTGAGCGCTTCCACCAACTGTGCCTTGGTCATGGTAGAGCGCCCCTTGATGTCTTTGCTGCGCGCTTCTTTCATCAGGCTTTGCTTAGTCTGGGTTTCCAGGGAACTGCCCGAGGTGCGGGAATGGCCCTGGCGTGACTTGGCCGCCCGTTTGGCCGAGTCCGAGCGGGCTGTTTTCTTCTCGCTGGTAGATGTGGCCTTACCCGAACCTCCTTTCTTCTCGCCACCCCCGGACTGTTTGTTGACGGTGGCCCAGGCGCGCGCTTCGGCCTGCTCTTTCGGCACGCCTTTGTGTTCGTAGCTTTCCTCGATATGTTCGGCCTTGCGCTTCTGCTTGTCGGTGTATTTGTCCTTGTCGCCGCGTGGCATGGCATTCTCTCCCGTGTGGTTGCATGAGCGGTTGAATGCCGGGGCAACGCAAGAGTGCCCGGTAATGGACGAGCGGTGCCAGTAAACCTGCTGCCGCTGGAAACTGTCATTCAACCGACACATCGAGCCCCTAGGGTTGAGACAGGAACCACTCCAGGGCTCTGGCCCCTGATGTTGCCGTGATGGCGCCGCCAGACGGCTCTACCGTGCGGCCTGCCATTCATTGGTCACAAAGCTGTAACATTGCTGCTGCAAAGTGTGCCGGCCATCACACGGAGCGCTTTTCGATGATACGCCTGATGAAGTCCGCTGCACTCGCCGTTGCCGTTTCTCTTTGCGCCACTTCGGCAACCTTTGCCGCAGAGAACGTCCGCCTGACCGGTTCCGGCGCAAGTTTCCCGGCACCGATCTACCTGACCTGGTTCAAGGCCTTCAGCAAGGAAACCGACGGTGTCACCGTTGACTACCAGTCCAAGGGGAGCGGGGCGGGTGTTCAGGACTTTCTGAACAAGACCGTCGACTTCGCCGCCAGCGACTCGGCAATGAAGGCCGAAGAAATCGCCAAGGTTGGCGAGGGCGTGCAGTTGCTGCCAATGACCGCCGGTGAAATCGTCCTGGCTTACAACCTGCCAGGCAACCCTAAAGGGCTGAAGCTGCCGCGCGATGTGTACTCCAACATCTTCCTCGGCAAGATCACCCAGTGGAACGACCCGCAGATCGCCGCTGCCAACCCCGAGCTGAAACTGCCAGCTACCCCGATCACCGTGGTCGTGCGTGCCGACTCCAGCGGTACCACCGCGGTATTCACCAAGCACCTGTCGGCCATCAACCCGGACTTCAAGCAAGCGCTGGGTGAAGGCAACACCGTAAACTGGCCAGCCAGTGACAAGTTCATCAAGTCGCCGAAGAACGATGGCGTAACCGCCACCGTCCGCCAGACTCCAGGCGCCATCGGCTACATCGAATACGGCTTCGCCAAGCTGGCCAAGGTCGACTTCGCCCAGCTGCAGAACAAGGCCGGCCAATACGTCGTGCCGAACGCCGAGAGCGGTGCCGAGGCGCTGGCAGCGGTGAACATGCCGGAGAACCTGGTGGCCTGGCTGCCTGACCCGGATGGTGCCAAGTCCTACCCGATCACCTCCTATACCTGGATGATCTTCCGCAAGGACAACGGTAACCCCGCCAAGGCCAAGGCCATGCGCGAAATGGTCGAATACAGCCTGACCGAAGGCCAGAAGATCGCCGACTCGATGGGCTACATCCCGCTGCCACCGTCGGTTGTCGACCAGGTACGCAAAGCATCCGCCAACATCCAGTAACACGCCCAGGCGCTCCCGGTGTGGTCTGGCGACCATGCCGGGTGGGTTTGCCCTCTGTCCCGGAACTTGCCAATGAACACTCCTTTTGCCATCCCGGCTAACCCCGACTCCGCGTGCCAGCCACCGTCTGCGAAAGACTTTCTGGTTGATCGCACCTTCCGTGCGCTTGCACGCATCGGTGTGGTGCTGGTGCTGGCGCTGGTCTTCGCGCTGGTCTACGAAGTGGGCCGCAAGGCACTGCCTGGCATCGAGAAGCATGGCTTTGACGTGCTGTTCGGCAGTGTCTGGGACGTCAACCAAGGCAAGTACGGTATTCTGCCAGCGATCTGGGGCACGCTCTACAGCGCCCTGATCGCCTTGTTGATCGCCGGTTTCTTCGGCGTCAGCATGGCCATTTTCCTCACCCAGGACTTCCTCCCGGCCAGGCTGGCGGCGGTGTTCCGCACCATCGTCGAGCTGCTGGCTGCCATCCCCAGTGTCGTTTACGGCCTGTGGGGGATCTATGTGGTCATCCCGGCCATTCGCCCGCTGACCACCTGGCTGAACAGCGAGCTGGGCTGGATTCCCTTTTTCGGCACCTCGCTGAGCGGGCCCGGGCTGCTGCCTGCCGCGTTGGTGCTGGCGATCATGATTCTGCCGACCATCGCTGCCGTTTCGCAGGATGCCCTGACCAGCGTGCCGATGAAGACCAAGCAGGCCGCCTACGGCCTGGGCGCCACCCACTGGGAGGCCATTCTCAAGGTAATGGTGCCATCGGCAGCCACCGGCATCTTCGGTTCGCTGGTGCTCGGCCTGGGCCGTGCGCTGGGTGAAACCATGGCGCTGGCCATGCTGGTGGGCAATGCCAACAACATTTCCCTGTCCTTGTTCGCCCCGGCCAACACGCTGGCGGCCTTGTTGGCCCTGAACTTCCCGGAGGCCGGCCCGAACGAGATCGAGGTGCTGATGTATGCCGCACTGGTACTGATGTTCATCACCCTGCTGGTGAACGTGCTCGGCTCGATGATCATGCTCTACGCCCAGCGGGGTAACAAATAATGACCAACCTCACTACCCCTGCCAATGCGTTGCCCAGCCTGCAGCGCAAGCTGGAAGGCCGTTCCCTGCGCAGCCTGGTGTTGACCACGCTGGCATGGTTCGCGGCTCTGGTGGCCAGCGTGCCGCTGATTTCCGTGCTGTACATGCTGATCACCCGTGGCGGTGCACGCCTCAACCTTGAAGTGTTCACCGAGCTGCCACCCACCGGCTTCGAGATGGGCGGTGGCTTTGGCAACGCCATGGCCGGTACCTTCGTCATGGTCGGCATCGCTGCTGCCATCGCCGTGCCGGTCGGTATCCTGGCCGCGGTGTTCCTGGCCGAACTCGGCCCGGACAGCAAGCTGGCCAACGCCGCGCGCTTCGCCGCCAAGATGCTCACCGGCCTGCCGTCGATCCTGGCCGGCGTATTCGCCTACGCCCTGGTGGTGATGACCACCGGCACCTACTCCGCACCGGCAGGTGGTGTGGCCCTGGCGGTACTGATGCTGCCCATCGTCGTGCTGACCGCTGAAGAGTCGATGAAGATGGTGCCCAAGATCATGAAGGATGCCGCCTACGGCATGGGCTGCACCCGAGCCCAGGTGATCTGGAAAATCGTCCTGCCCACCGGCCTGCCGGCCATCCTGACCGGGGTCATGCTGGCCGTGGCCCGTGCTGCCGGCGAGACCGCGCCGCTGCTGTTCACCGCGCTGTTCAGCAACTACTGGATCCTGCATGACGGCGACCTGGCGGTCATGAATCCGACCGCCTCGCTCGCCGTACTGATCTACAACTTCTCCGGCATGCCATTCGACAACCAGCTCGAGCTCGCCTGGGCGGCCTCGCTGGTATTGGTGATGATCGTGCTGGTAATCAACATTCTGAGCCGAGTATTCGGCAAGCCCAAGTATTGAGAAAGGGAGCATCCGACCTTGAACGTATCCACTGCGCCAAAAGCCGCTCCCGTGGTCAGCGAAGCCCCCATCGTCATGGACTGCAAGCTGGACAAGATCTTCTACGGCAATTTCATGGCCGTTCGCGACAGCCATGTACCGATCAGGAAGAACGAGATCACCGGTTTCATCGGGCCGTCCGGCTGCGGCAAGAGTACCGTGCTGCGTAGCCTCAACCGCATGAACGACCTGGTGAAGGGCTTCCGCTTCGAAGGCCATGTGCACTTCCTGGGCCAGGATGTCTACGGCAAGGGCGTCGACCCTGTGGTGGTGCGCCGCTACATCGGCATGGTGTTCCAGCAGCCCAACCCGTTCTCGATGAGCATCTTCGACAATGTCGCCTTCGGCCTGCGCCTGAACCGCTACAAGGGCGACATCGGCGACCGCGTCAAGCACGCCCTGCAGGGCGCCGCGCTGTGGGACGAAGTGAAGGACAAGCTCAAGGTCAGCGGCCTGGCCCTGTCCGGCGGCCAACAACAGCGCCTGTGCATTGCCCGCGCCATCGCCACCGAGCCGGAAGTGCTGCTGCTGGACGAACCCTGCTCGGCACTCGACCCGATTGCCACCCGCCGGGTGGAAGAACTGATGGTCGAGTTGAAGAAGGACTACACCATCGCCCTGGTGACCCACAACATGCAGCAGGCTATTCGTGTGGCCGACACCACCGCGTTCTTCTCGGTCGACATCTCCAAGGGCACCCGTACCGGCTACCTGGTCGAGATGGGCCCGACCACGCAGATTTTCCAGAACCCGCGTGAGCAGCTGACCGCCGACTACATCAGCGGCAAGTTCAGCTGAGGCCGTTCGTGCCAAGGTGGCCGGGTGTTGCAGCCAGGAGGGCAGCAACACCCGGCCGCATTACCTTCCGTAAGTGTTACCAGGGATTTCCAATGCCAGCGACGCGTCGTCTTGATCTGCCAGCGGTAGAGCGCGCACTGCGTGAGGTGCAGGCCCGCTTTGCCGAACTCAGCCAGCACTTCACCGAACCGCGGGATCCGTTTACCGACGAGGTGCTGCTGAATGTGGTTGAAGGCTATGCCCTGATTGACGACTATGTCGCCCGGGGTGTCGACCTTTTCGACCTTCAGCAGTTGAACCTGATGCTGGAGATCAATGCCACCGTGCTGTGCGGCAACGACCCGGCACGCCGGCTGGAGTTCGCCCCGCACCTGGCGGCGACCGAGGCGCACTTTTTCAACAATGTGGAGGGTGGCATCAAGGACCTCTACAACTGGTATTGCTCGTATGGCAGCGACTCGATCTGGAAGCGCGCGGCGGGTGTTTACGTTCGAATTCTCAGCAAGCCGCAGCTGTTCATCGAAGGCAACAACCGCACGGGTTCGCTCATTGTCAGCTACTTGCTGATGCGCGCGGGGCTACCACCATTCGTGCTGTCGCTGGACAACGCCGAGGGTTACTTCAACCCGTCCTCGGTCATACGCAACTCTGCCAAGCATGGTGTCAAGGCTTTGTACGAACTACCCAAGATCAAGAAAAAGTATGCAGCTTTCCTTGAAGCGCACGCGCCCGAGCCCGGCAAGTTCTTCCTGGGCGGCACATCCATGCCTGTGCGCGAGAGGTGCCGCTGATGCAAAGCGCTTCTCTGTTCCAACGCGGGCGGCAAGCCCTCGAGCGCACGTTCAATCGCCCGCAGGTACGCATTTCGTTCGATATCGACGACACGCTCGCCTGCCAGGCCGACCACGCCGCCGCCGAGGACAGCAAGCTGCCGGCGTTCATCCACCGCTGGTTGGGTGAACCCCTGCGCAGTGGCACGCGCTCGCTGATCCGCGACCTGCGCCGCCAGGGCTGCAGCATCTGGATCTACACCTCGTCGGGGCGCACGCCGTCCTACATCCGCCGTTGGCTGATGCTCTACGGTATCCGTGTCGATGGCGTGGTCAACAGTGACCGGCACCAGCATATCCTGGCCGTCAACGGGCTTGAGAATGCCCCCTCGAAGTTGCCGTCGGCCTTCGATATTGACCTGCATGTCGATGATTCCGAAGGCGTGCGGCTGGAAGGCGTCGACCACGGTTTTCGCGTGGTGGTGGTGTGCCCCAAAGACGAGAACTGGGCGCAGAAGGTGATGGATGCCGCGGCCGATGTCCAGGCACAGCTGGCCTGGCAGCAACCGCACCGCTATGAAATGCCGGTACGGCAGCGTCCGCAGGCCCTCGCGTCCTGAGGGCTTCAAGGTACTTTTCTCGTTACGCCTCTTCGCTACTTGTTACCTCCCACATCTCCAATCGCGGCCTCTCATCGTCAGGTTCGGCTTGACTCGTGAAATTTTTCATGTATTTTTTCATGAAAAATAACTCTAAAAATTTCACGGCAGTCTCAATCGATGAAGATGCACGAAGAGGTTGAAGCCCTCGCGATCCTTATTCACGACCTGCGCAAATTCAAGAACCTGACCCTGGGCGAACTGGCCGAGCGCATCAACCGCTCGGTCGGCTTCCTGTCCCAGGTGGAGCGCGGGGTTTCGCGCCCGACCGTGGCGGACCTTACCGCCATCAGTGAAGCGCTCGGCGTATCAACCGCGTATTTCTACAACCTGAGCAAGCCCCGTAGCGTCAGCTGGGTCACGCGCCCCCACGAGCGGCGCACGCTGTACCTCGAGTCGGGCATCACCGATGTGCTGGCTTCGCCCACCATCGGCGGCGCGTTCTCCATGCTCGACAGCCATCTCGAGCCAGGCGCCAGCAGTGGCGAACTGTACCTGACCGACCGTTCCGAGCAGGGCTGTTTCGTGCTCGAAGGCGAACTCACGGTCTGGCTGGACCACGGCGACGCCGTGACCCTGCAGGCCAACGACTGCTTCCAGCTGCACCCCCACGCGCAGTTCCGTTACGCCAACCTGACGGAAAAAACCACCCGCGTGCTCTGGGTCTTCAATTGAATTCGTTCACCTCACAAGGACAAGAAGATGAGTGTCGTCTTTCCGGATCTGCTGACTGAAGTGCGCTCGTTCCGAGCGGAATACCCAGAAATACGTTATGTCGACCTGATTGCGCTAGATATCCCCGGGCACTTCTACGGCAAGCGCTACCCCATGGACATGCTGGAAAAAGTTGCAGCCGGCGCGCCGCTGAAGTTGCCGCAGAACTGCGTGCTGCTGGGCACCCAGGGTGGCCTTTACCCAATCGGTGACTACTGCTTCGCCGATGGTGACCCGGATGCCGTCCGCCGCCTGGTGCCGGGTACCCTCAAGCCGGTGCGCTGGGAAAAGGAAGCGATCGCGCAGATGCTCATCACCTCCGACGGCACCGCCAAGCCCATCGAGTTCGAGCCCCGTGAAGTGCTGGCCCGGGTGATCCAGCGCCTGGCCAGCCGTGGCATTCGCCCGGTGGTAGCCTTCGAACTGGAGTTCTACCTGTTCGACCGCAAGCTCGATAACGGCCTGCCACAGTACCCACGCGACAAGGCGACCGACGATCACGACGATCAGCCGAACATGCACATCGAGCGGCTGTCGCGCTTCGCACCGGTGCTGCACGAGATGGTCGATGGCGCCAACAAGCAGGGCGTGCCGGCGAACGTCATCACCGCGGAGCTGGGCCCAGGCCAGTTCGAGATCAACTTCTCGCACAGCGACGATGCGATGAGTGCGGCCGACTGGTCGGCGCTGTTCTGCCGCAGTACCCGCGGTATCGCGATGAAGCACGGCTACCGAGCCAGCTTCATGAGCAAGCCGTACCTCGATGCGCCGGGTAGCGGCATGCATGTGCACGTCAGCCTGTACGACAACGCCGGCAACAACATCCTGGCCGGCGACGACCAGCGCAAGCTGCGCCATGCGGTGGCAGGGTGCCTGGAGTTGCTGCCGCACTGCATGCCGATCTTCGCCCCCAACCACAATGCCTACCGCCGTTACGGCGCCATGGTCAACGCGGCGAGCAAAGCCAGCTGGGGTTTCGAAGATCGCGATGCGTGTATTCGCATCCCCGAGTCCGACCCGCGCAACCTGCGCATCGAGCACCGCCTCGCCGGTGCCGATGCCAACCCGTATCTGGTGCTGGCGGCCATCCTGACCGGGATGGAGCATGGCCTGGACCGTGGCGTCGAGCCCATCGCCCCGCTGAACGACAACCGCCAGAGCGGTATCGAGTTCCCCAAGGATGCCTTCAGTGCCCTGGCGGCCATGCGTCACCAGCCGGACGTGAACAAAGGCCTGGGCAGTGAATTCGTGATGGTCTACTGCGAAAACAAATACCAGGAGCAACTGGACTTCATGCGCCACATCGATGCCCGCGAATACCGCTGGTTCCTGTAGGTGCCGAGGTTGGGGCAGCGCCGCTGCACCCTCCGTTTCTACCGTTTCAACACAACGCGCAATATGGATTTGCCGGAGGAAGATATGCCACGTGTGCCCGTTATCGGCATTACCGCATGCACCAGCATGATCGAGCTGCATGCAACCCAGACCATCAGCGAGAAGTACGCGCGCGCGGCGGCCAAGGCAGCGTGTGGGCTGCCCATCGTGATACCCAGCCTCGCCGACCTGATGGACAGCGCCGATATTCTCGACGTGGTGGATGGGCTGATCTTCACCGGTTCGCCGTCCAACATCGAACCATTCCACTACAACGGCCCGGCCAGTGCAGCGGGTACCCATCACGACCCGCTGCGGGATGCCAGCACATTGCCGCTGATGCGTGCGGCCATCGCCGCCGGCGTGCCGGTGCTCGGCATCTGCCGTGGCTTTCAGGAAATGAACGTGGCGCTGGGCGGCACCCTGCACCAGAAGGTACACGAGACCGGCATGTTCATGGACCACCGCGAAAGCAAGGGTGAGCCCATCGAAAAGCAATACGGCCCGCGTCACGCCCTGCATATAGAGCCTGGCGGCATGCTCGACCGCATGGGCTTGCCGGCGATCATCGATGTCAATTCCATCCACGGCCAGGGCATCGATGTACTGGCCCCCGGGCTGAGGGTGGAGGCGCTGGCGCCCGATGGCCTGGTGGAAGCGATTTCGGTCGAGAACAGCAAAGGCTTTGCCCTTGCCGTGCAATGGCACCCCGAGTACCAGGTCATGGACAACCCGCATTACCTGACCATCTTCCAGTCCTTTGGCAAGGCCTGCCGGCATCGCTCGGTATTGCGCCAGATGCTGTTGAAGTCCGCCTGACAGCGATCTTTACCAATTACAAAAAAGTACCTGCGCAGCACGGCTGCGCAAACTGATGGAGTGAAGTCAATGAGTGAGCACAATTCGCAGACCCTTGCCTGGCAAGCCATGAGCCGCGATCACCACCTGGCCCCGTTCAGCGATGTCAGGCAACTGGCCGAGAAAGGCCCGCGCATCATCACCTCGGCCAAGGGCGTGTACCTCTGGGACAGCGAAGGGCACAAGATTCTCGATGGCATGGCGGGGCTGTGGTGCGTGGCGGTGGGCTACGGGCGCGATGAGCTGGCCGACGTCGCCAGCCGGCAGATGAGGCAGCTGCCGTACTACAACCTGTTCTTCCAGACCGCGCACCCGCCTGCGCTGGAACTGGCCAAGGCGATCGCCGATGTGGCCCCGCAAGGCATGAACCATGTGTTCTTCACCGGCTCCGGGTCCGAAGGCAACGACACCGTGCTGCGCATGGTCCGCCATTACTGGGCGCTCAAGGGCCAGAAGAACAAGAAGGTGATCATCGGCCGCATCAACGGCTACCACGGCTCCACCGTGGCCGGCGCGGGCCTGGGCGGCATGAGCGGCATGCACCAGCAGGGCGGGCTGATCCCGGATATCGTGCACATCCCGCAGCCGTACTGGTATGGCGAAGGCGGCGACATGACCGAGGCCGACTTCGGTGTGTGGGCGGCCGAACAGCTGGAGAAGAAGATACTCGAAGTTGGCGTGGACAATGTTGCCGCCTTCATCGCCGAACCGATCCAGGGCGCTGGCGGGGTGATCATTCCACCGCAAACCTACTGGCCGAAGGTCAAGGAGATCCTGGCCAGGTACGACATCCTCTTTGTCGCCGACGAAGTGATCTGCGGCTTCGGCCGTACAGGCGAGTGGTTCGGTAGCGATTACTACGACCTCAAGCCTGACCTGATGACCATCGCCAAAGGCCTTACCTCCGGCTATATCCCCATGGGCGGCGTGATCGTGCGTGATGAAGTGGCCAGAGTCATCAGCGAAGGCGGTGATTTCAACCACGGCTTCACCTATTCCGGCCACCCGGTAGCGGCTGCGGTGGGCCTGGAGAACCTGCGGATCCTGCGTGACGAACAGATCATCGAGCAGGTGCACGACAAGACCGCTCCTTACCTGCAACAACGCCTGCGCGAGCTGGCCGACCACCCGCTGGTGGGCGAAGTACGCGGCCTGGGCATGCTCGGCGCGATCGAGCTGGTGAAGGACAAGACCACCCGCGCGCGTTATGAAGGCAAAGGTGTCGGCATGATCTGCCGCCAGCACTGCTTCGACAACGGGCTGATCATGCGTGCCGTGGGCGACACCATGATCATCGCGCCGCCGCTGGTGATCAGCATCGAGGAGATCGACGAACTGGTTGAAAAAGCCCGCAAGTGCCTGGACCTGACATACGAGGCTGTTCGTTAAGGGAAGAGCCCTGGGACTGGTGCCAGTCAGTTGAATAGTTTGGGGCCGCTTTGCGACCCTTCGCGGGCACGCCCGCTCCCACAGGTCTGGCGCCGGGTTCAGGAGAAGCGCGATCCCTGTGGGAGCGGGCGTGCCCGCGAAGGGCTGCAAAGCAGCCCTAAGATCGCCATGAAGCATCTTGCTTTGTGAAATGAATCATGTACTTTTCAGGGCATCAATTTTTCCCATCCGAAAGTCGCGATTCAACCATGAAAGTGCACGAAGAAATCGAAGGCCTGGCCGTACTGATTCGCGACCTGCGCAAGTTCAAGGGCCTGACACTGGGCGAACTGGCCCAGCGCATCGGCCGTTCGGTGGGCTTTCTGTCCCAGGTCGAACGAGGCGTGTCGCGCCCGACCGTGGCCGATCTCACGGCTATCAGCGAAGAGCTCGGCGTCTCCACCGCCTATTTCTACAAGCTGGACAAGCCCCGCGAACTCGACTGGGTCACCCGCCCGCACGAGCGTCGTACCCTTCACCTGGCCGGTGGCATCACCGATGTGCTGGCATCCCCGACGATAACGGGCGCGTTCTCCATGCTCGACAGCCATCTGGAGCCGGGGGCCAGCAGTGGCGAGGAGTATCTGGACGACAGCTCGGAGCAGGGCTGCTTCGTGCTCGAAGGCGAACTGACCGTCTGGCTGGATGGCGGCGAGCCGGTAACGCTGCGCGCCAGTGACAGTTTTCAGCTGCAACCCCACGCCAGTTTTCGTTACGCCAACCTCACCGACAAGCCCACCCGCGTGCTCTGGGTGTTCAGCTGAAGGGCGGTAGTAGGCCCGACGCCTACTACGGGTTACACCAGAAGTCTTGCCTCTGGGCGTAATCCGGTCCTGGGCCGGAATCATCACGCCCTGCGCGTCGGCCCAAAGCACCTGCCAGCCCCCTCCAAGGCAGCGTTTCTGGCTGTTTGCCCGCTTCTGATAATCGCCTCCGACATCCCGTCCCCGTTTCGGAGCGCGCCATGTACAACAATAAGAATCTATCCCCACGTTTGCTTGCGGCTGCTGCCGTCAGCCTGTCGACCTTTTGCCTGAGCAGCGTCGCCCAGGCCGAGATCATGCTGTACGACAAGGACCAGACGACTTTCTCCACCGACGGCTACATCAACGCCTTTTACGTGAACAGCGATGTCGATCGCGAAGGCGAGCAATTCGACCGCCGCCAGTCGCGGGTGAAGATGGGCTTTCTGCCCAACTACCTGGGCTTCAACATGGGCAAGCAGGTGGATGACCTGAAGCTCGGCGCACGCGCCTCGTTCTGGGTCACCATCAACGACAGCGAAACCAACGGTACCGACACCGCCATCGACGTGCGCCAGTTCTACGGTACCGTGGCCAACCCCGAGTGGGGAGAGGTGCTGATCGGCAAGGACTTCGGGCTGTTCGCCCGTTCCAACATCCTGCTCGACGAACTGCTGGCCGGCTACGGCCAGGTCAGTGACACCCTGGGGCTGGTGGACGGCGGCGGTGTATCGTTCGGCAATATCGGTAGCGGCTACCCTTACCCGTTCCCCACATCGCAGATCACCTACCGCACGCCGGTGATGGACGGCCTGCGGGTGGCGGTGGGCATCATGGACCCGGTGGACACCAACGACAGCAGCCCGACCGGCAAGGCCTACCAGGAGAACCCGCGTACCGAAAGCGAGATCACCTACCAGTTCGACCTGGGCGGGGCGCAGATCTACAGCTGGCTCAACGGCAGCTACCAGACCTCCGACAACACCGACCCGGCGGTGCAGTCGGTCACCTCCAAAGGTGTCGGCTATGGTGTGCAGGCGAAGATGGGCGGGCTGTCGCTGACCGGCTCGGGGTTCCAGGCCAAAGGCATCAACCCGTTCTTCACCAACAACGCTGGCGAGCCGACCTTGCGCAATGTCGACAGTGACGGTTACCTGCTGCAGGGCTCCTACAAGGTCGGCAAGAACCGCGTGGCGCTGTCCTATGGCAAGACCAAGGACGACGGCAACGGCGCGGTGGGCAGTGGTGCGGATTATGAAACCCGTGGCGTGGCGCTGTTCCATGACGTCAACGACAACCTCAAGCTGGTTGCCGAGTACAACCAGTTTTCCATCGATGGCCATGAAACCAGTGACCAGAACGAAGACACCGATACCTTTGCGGTGGGGGCGGTGCTGACCTGGTAATGACCCTGCCTCCAGCCACGGTGTGCGCATCGCACCGTGGCTGAGGCCCCTGTGGGAGCGGGTTTACCCGCGAACACCGGCGAAGCCGGTGCCATACACCGCGTCGCATTCTTCGCGGGTAAACCCGCTCCCACAGTGACCACGGCTGGCCTGAGGTTGGTTCCCTGCATTTACACCCATCGAACCGCCCACCCGCTACCCAAGTAGCATTCGTCCCCGGTACCCACCTTCGTACACTGAACCCTCAGCCACCCCGCGCCGGAGACCACCATGCAGCAGGCTCACAACGACGGTGTGGTCAGCGCCATGTCGCAGGCAACCGACGCCCGGCAGGCAGCCCAGGAGCTGGCGGCGCAGTTGCTGCACCCGCACCTGGGCTTCGTGCTGTTCTTCTGCTCTGCCGAATACGACCTGCAGGCCTTGGGCGAAGCGCTGGAGCAGGGTTTTGGTGGCATCCGCCTGGTCGGTTGCACCAGCGCCGGGGAAATCACCCCGCTGGGCTACGGCCGCAATTGCATAACGGCGGTCGGGTTCGATCATCGGCACTTTTCCATCGCCGCCGAGCTGATCGATGAAATGGAGAGCTTCAGCCTGATCGACGCCCAGCAGATGGTCGAGCGCCTGGTCGGCACCTGCCGCAGCAATGCCCTGGCGCCGATCAAGGGCCGCAGCTTTGCCCTGACCCTGCTCGACGGCTTGTCCAGCCGCGAGGAGATGGTGCTCGCCGCCCTCAGTGCGGCCCTGGGCGACATCCCGCATTTCGGCGGTTCGGCCGGCGACGACAACTACCTGACCCGCACCCACGTGTATTTCGGCGGCGCGTTCCACCATGGCGCAGCGGTAGTGGTGCTGGTCAATACCTGGCTCGACTTCGAAGTGTTCACCACCCACCACATCCTGCCGCGCCAGGAAAAGCTGGTGGTCACCGGCGCCGACAGTGCCCAGCGCCGGGTCTTCGAGCTGAATGCCGAGCCTGCTGCCGAGGAATACGCCCGGCACATCGGCGTGCCGGTGGCCGAGCTCGATCATCGGGTATTCGCCGCCCATCCACTGGCCGTGCGCATCCACGACCAGTATTACGTGCGGGCGATCCAGCAAGTGCACCCGGACCTGAGCCTGAGTTTCTACTGCGCGGTGGAAAACGGCATCGTGCTCACCGCCATGACCCCGGGCCCGCTGTTGCCGAACCTGCACCAGTTGTTCGACGGCTTGCAGCAGCGCCTCGGCCCGCTGCTGCTGACCATCGGTTGCGATTGCTTTCTGCGGCGGCTGGAGCTGGAAGCCCGGCAAGGCCTGGAGCCGATCGGCGCGTTCCTGCGCGAGCAGCGGGTGATTGGCTTCAACACCTACGGAGAACAGTTCAATGGCATGCACATCAACCAGACCTTCACCGGGGTCGCCATTGCCCGCAACCGGCCTCCTGTCGGTCGCTGAACTGCAGGCCGAGGTCGCCCGGCTGCAGCACCAGAACCACAAGCTGCAGCGTATCAACGGCGCGCTGATCGAGCGTATCGAGTCTGGCGTAACGCGGGGCAACGACCCTTATGCCGCGTTCCAGCATTCGGTGGTGCTGGCCGAGCAGGTGCGCGAGCGTACCGAAGCGCTGAACCAGGCCATGGCCGAGCTCAAGGCCGTCAACCACCTGCTCAGCGAGGCCCGGCAGCGGGCCGAGACTGCCCACCAGCACCAGATTCGCCTGATCACCGACCATGTGCCGGCGCTGATCGCCTACCTGAATGCCGACCTGGTCTACGAGTTCACCAACAAGGTCTATGAAGAATGGTACTGCTGGCCTCGCGGGGTGATGCTGGGCCAGAGCCTGCGCGAGGCCCACAGCGAACAGCATTATCAGCGCCTAGAAGCCTACGTGGCGCGTGCGCTGGCGGGTGAGAGCGTAACCTTCGAGTTTGCCGAAACCAACATCAACGGCCAGGAACGCTACATGCTGCGCTCCTACGTGCCGAACCGCCTGGCCAATGGTGAAGTGGTGGGCATCTTCGTGTTGATCCGCGATATCACCGAGCGGCGCAATACCGCACAGGCGCTGCACCAGGCGTATCAGCACCTGGAGCAACGGGTGCGCGAGCGCACCGCCGAGCTGACCAGCCTCAACGAGCAGCTGCTGCGCGAAATCGAGGAGCGCAGCCGGGTGGAATCGCGCTTGCGCGAGGCCAAGCGCGAGGCCGAGCAGGCCAACCTGTCGAAAACCAAGTTCCTTGCCGCCGTCAGCCATGACCTGCTGCAACCGCTGAACGCGGCGCGGCTGTTCACCAGTGCCTTGCTGGAGCACCGCGAGCCGCAGAACAGTGCTCATTTGGTGCGTAATGTCAGCAACTCCCTGCAGGATGTGGAGAACCTGCTAGGTACCCTGGTGGACATATCCAAACTCGATGCCGGTGTGATCAAGGCCGATGTCGCCCCGTTCGCCCTGCGCGAGCTGATGGACAACCTCGCTGCCGAATACGCCCAGGTGGCGCGCAGCGAAGGGCTTGAATTGCATTTCGTCGGCTGTTCCGCCGTGGTGCGCAGTGACATTCAGCTGCTGGCGCGGATCCTGCGCAACCTGCTCAGCAATGCCATTCGCTACACCCGCAGCGGCCGCGTGGTGCTGGGCTGCCGGCGCCAGCGTGGCGGCTTGCGGATCGAAGTATGGGACAGCGGTATCGGTATCGCCGAAGAGCACCTGGACGAAATGTTCCAGGAGTTCAGGCGCGGCGATGTGCAGCGCCCGGACCAGGACCGTGGGTTGGGCCTGGGCCTGGCGATCGTGGAAAAGATCGCCGGCATCCTCGGCCACCGGATTCGGGTGCGTTCATGGCTTGGCAAAGGCTCGGTATTCGCGGTCGAAGTGCCGCTGAGCGCCACCGCGCCCAAGGCCCAGCCGAGCCTGGCGATCAGCGAGCCGATGCTCGAGCGCCTGCGCGGGGCGCGGGTGTGGGTGCTGGATAACGATGCGGCGATTTGCGCCGGCATGCGCACCCTGCTGGAGGGGTGGGGTTGCCGTGTGGTCACCGCGCTATCGGAGGAGGACCTGGCGCGCCAGGTGGACAACTACCATGCCGAGGCCGACCTGCTGATCGCCGACTACCACCTGGACAACGACTGCAATGGCGTCGACGCCGTGGCGCGGATCAATGCCCGCCGCACCCAGCCCTTGCCGGCGATGATGATCACCGCCAACTACAGCAACGAGCTCAAGCAACAGATTCGCGAGCTGGGCCACACTCTGATGCACAAGCCGGTGCGGCCGATGAAGCTGAAGGCAGCGATGAGCCACTTGCTGGGCAGCAGTGTGGCATAGCCGCCGGCCTCTTCGCGGGCTTGCCCGCTCCCACAGGATTCCCGCTGTTTCAGTGTTGCGCAATACCTGTGGGAGCGGGCAAGCCCGCGAAGAGGCCGGAACAGGTCAACGCCGCAGGTAATCACCGAAATCGATATCACCGGCACTGAGGATGGCCTGCACCCGGTTGTGCACGTTGAGCTTGCGCAGGATCGCCGAAACGTGAGCCTTTACCGTAGTCTCGGCGATATCCAGGGTGTAGGCGATCTGCTTGTTCGACTCGCCCTTGGTCATGCGCTCGAGTACCAGCAGCTGCTTGCGGGTCAGGGCCTGGAGCATTTCCGGCGGGAAGCTCGGGGCATCGTTCAGGCGCCGGCTGGTGCTGCTTTTCTGGGCACGGATGATGTCGGGCGGCAGGTAGACATTGCCATTGAGGATCTGCTCTATCGCTTCGATCATCTGCGAGCGTGGCGAGGACTTGGTGATGAAGCCCACCGCGCCATAAGTGATGGCCTGCAGCACGATCTGCTTTTCCTGCTCGGCCGAGACAATCACCACCGGCGTGGTCGGTGCCTCGTTGCGCAGGGTGATCAGGCCATTGAGGCCATGCATGCCAGGCATGTTCAGGTCGAGCAGGATCAGGTCGAGGTCGTCATGCTCGTGGGTCAGCGCCAGGGCGCTGTCCAGGTCGGCAGTTTCCATGACTTCGCTGCCCTGGAAGCCATCGCTGATAACGTTGTGGATGGCTTCGCGAAACAGGGGGTGATCGTCGGCAATCAGAATTTTGTACATGGCCTTTTCACCTCGTTTTTATTGGATGGAGCGGGCACGCGTTCGCAGGCGATGAATTCAGGGGAAGGGTTCTGGCTGCGCCGGCTGCAGCGGCAGGTTGGCCTGCTGCCAGGCGTCCAGGCCATCGCGGTACCAATACAGATTCTTATAGCCCAGGGCTTTGGCGCGTTTTACCGCGTTCCAGCTTAACCAGCAATCGGAGCGGCAGTAAAAGACCAGCGGTTGCCCCATGCGCCCGGCGGTGGCTTGTTGCAGGTTGCGCACGAAGTAATCGTGCCACGCCGGGCTCAGCTCGCCGTCGCCGGTGTTGGCCAGCCAGCGGCTGCCGGGGATGTTGGCGTGGGGTTCATCTTCGATGAAGCGGCCTTGCAGCCACTGGCGGCGGTAGACGTCGATCAGCACCGGCTTGGGGGTGTGCCCCAGCAGGCCTTGCAGCCCGGCGGTATCGATGACCTGGCCGCCCTCGACCTGTTGTGGGGTCGGGCTGCGGTAGAGGGTGGTGCGATAGCCCTCGGCGGAGAACAGCGGCGTGGTGTCGGCCTGGGCGATGCCCAGCGACAGGCTCAGGGAAAGCGCCGCCAGCAATGGGCGTGGCAGCCGGGGCAGGGCACGTGGCATGGGGTTTGTCCTTTTTGTTATAGACCCATTACATGCCAGTGAAGGTGCATTGTGAATGCGACGATCAGATAGCAAAGGTAGTACTAAAGTAGTAGATGGTTGGAGTGGCCAATATTTCAGGCCCACTCATTATCTGCATGCTGGCGCGGTCCCTGTGGGAGCGGGTTTACCCGCGAACACCGGCGCAGCCGGTGCCATGCACCGCGTCGCCTTCTTCGCGGGTGAACCCGCTCCCACAAGAACCATGTGCATACCAATCAGCGCGGCTTGCGCAGCGCGGCATGCTGGGGGTTGAAGGTAAGAATCGCCAGCAGAGTGAACAGCACGGTCAGCCCCAGGCATACCGCCAGCGCCAGCAGGTTAAAGCGCTCATACAAGGCAAAGCGCACCAGTTCCACGGCATGGGTGAACGGGTTAATGGCGCACAACCAGTACAGCCACTGGCTGGCCTCGCGCATCTTCCACAACGGGTATAGCGCCGAGGACAGGAAGAACAGCGGGAAGATCACGAAATTCATCACCCCGGCAAAGTTCTCCAGCTGGCGAATCGCATTCGACAGCAGCAGCCCCAGGGCACTGAGCATCAGCGCCACCAGCAACAACGCCGGCAGCGCCAGCAACAGGCCCGCGGCCGGTGGCTGCACGCCATACAACCAGGCGATGGCAAGGAAGGCGTATACCTGCAGCAAGGAAATCAACGAGGTCGCCAGCAGCTTGCTGCCGAGCAGGAAGGGCCGCGGCAACGGGCTGGTCAACAGCACCCGCATGCTGCCCATCTCCCGGTCATAGACCATCGACAGCGAGCCCTGCATGCCGTTGAACAGCAGGATCATGCAGGCAAGGCCCGGAATGATGTACACCTCGTAGGGGATGTAGGTGTCGTAGGGCTCGATGATCGCAATGCCCAGGGCCGCGCGAAAGCCGGCAGCGAACACCAGCAGCCACAGCAGCGGGCGCACCAGGGCGCTGAGAAAACGGGTGCGCTGCAGGACGAAACGCAGGCATTCGCGCAGGAGAATGCCGTTGAAGCACTGCCAGTAAGCGTTCATCGTGCATTGGCTCCTCTGGGGGCGCGGGTCAGGCTGGCAAAGGCATGGTCGAGGTTACCGCCGTGCTCCAGGCTCAGGGCATCGGCCGTGCCGCTGGCCACCAGGCGCCCTTGATGCAGGATCAGCAGGTCATCGCTGGGCTGCACTTCGTCCAGCAAATGGGTGGTCCACAGCACACTCAGGTGCTGCTCGCGGCACAGCAGTCGCAGGTGCTGGTTGAGCGCCAGGCGGCTGGCCGGGTCAAGGCCGACGCTGGCTTCGTCGAGCAACAGCAAACGCGGTTCATGCAGCAGCGCGCGGGCAATCTCCACCCGGCGCCGATGGCCGATGTTCAGCGCCCGGACGGGTTCACGCCGCCGTTCATCGAGGCCCTGGCGGGCCAACTCGGCATCCACCCGAATACTGCCCTGGCGCCGCGACAGGCCATGCAGCGAGGCGTGGTAGCGCAGGTTCTGCTCCACGCTCAGGTCCAGGTCCAGGGTGCTTTGCTGGAACACCACGCCCAGCTGGCGCAAGGCCGGGCGTGTGGCGTTGCGCAGCGAGCAGCCGCACACACGGATGTCGCCATGCTGCAGGTCGTACAAGCGGGTGAGCAGGGCGATCAAGGTCGACTTGCCGGCGCCGTTGGGGCCCAGCAAGGCGGCGAAGCGCCCGGGCGCCAGGCTGAAGTCGACCTGCCTGAGCGCCTCGCGCTGGCCGTAGGCAAAGCTCACGTCACTGACTTCGAGAGTATTCATGGCGTCACCACCACGCCCCAGGGGTAGCGGCCGACCTTCACCGACTTGAGCACCTTGAGGTTTTTTGCATCGATCACCGAAACGTCGCCGCTGACCCCGTTGGTGGCCAGCAACTGGCTCTGGTCCGGGGTGAACGCCAGTTGCCAGACGCGCCGGCCCACCAGCAGGTAGTCGAGTACTTCATAAGTCTTGGCATCGACCACCGCCACATGGTTGGCCGGGCCCAGGGCGACGAACGCGTACTTGCCATCGGCGCTGAGCTTGATGCCTACCGGCTGGACCTTGTCCGGGTGCACGCCCTTGATCTGGAAGTTCAGGGTTTTCAGTACCTGGCGGCTGGCCACATCGAGAATGGTTACCGTGCCGCCGATTTCCGCCGAAGCCCACAACCGCGAACCGTCCTGGCTGAACTCGACGAAGCGCGGCCGCTGGTCCACCGGGGTGCTCTCTGCCAAGGTCTGGGTGCTGGTGTCGATCCAGTGCAGCATGTTGGTGGTTTCGCTGGTGTTCACCGCCCACTTGCCATCCGGGCTCACCGCCATGCCTTCCGGCTCGATGCCGACGTCGATCTGCCCGAGCACCTTGTCGGTCTGGGTATCGATCACCGTCACCAGCGCGTCGTCCTCGTTGGACACGTACAACCAGCGGTCGTTGGGGTGCAGGGCGAACTGCTCGGGGTCCTTGCCGGAGGGCAGCTCCTTGATGATCTTGCGGGTGGCCACGTCCATCACCTGCACCCGGTCGGAATCGCTGGCGCAGATGTACAGCAGCCTTTTGTCGTGAGACAGCAGCAGGCCGCGCGGGCGCTGGCCCACCGGCAGGGTCTCGGTGACTTGCAGGGTCTGCATGTCGATCAGGCTGAGGCTGTTGTCCTTCTCGTTCGACACCCAGGCGGTGGCTGCCATGGCGTGCCCGCAAGCAAGCGCCAGGGCGCCCGACAGCAGGCTGGGGTAGAGCAGCGCGCGGTGAAAAGGGGAGCGACGCATGGCGAAATCCTTTTTTGTTGTGGTTATCGGGTCAGGGGTAGCCGCAGGTCACTTCGGGCTTGTCGTAGCCCAGGCTGTCCATTTCGTTGAACGGGTGCAGGAAGCCCTCTTGCGGCGAGGTGCTGACCAGGGCCCGCGGCTGCACCAGTGGGATTGGCTGGCGCAGCTCGCCATTCCACGGGCGGTAGCTGAGCTTGCGGCCTTTGAATCCGTCCAGCGGCAACTGCTCGCTGAGCAGCAGTTGTTGCAGGGCGCGGGGCTCGGCCTGACGAAGTTTGCTCACCGCGCTGGCAACGCTGCGCACGGCCATCCAGGCGGCGAAGTCGCGGTCGTTCATCCAGCGCCCGGCCTGGGCTTCGAAGCGCTTTTGCAACTGCGCCGCGCCGAAGGTTTCCACGGTCTTGTGCCAGCCGGTGGGGGTCAGGCCTTGGGTGCCGGCCACCGGGCGCGGGTACCAGGTCTGGTAGGGCAGGTACTCGCCGAAGTCGCCGCGCTCGTCGGCCACCAGCACCACATCGTACTCGGCGGTTTGCGTGAACAGCGGCATGTCGGCCTGGGCGCTGCGGCGCTGGTCGTTGTCGAACGTCCAGGCTTTCTCCGCAACCAGCTGCATGCCGAAGCGCTTCATGGCGCGGCGCAGGGCCGCCGCGTAGGCCCGGTCGTCGTCGGTCTGGCCGACGATCAACAGCGCCCGCTGCCATTTGCGCAGCACCAGGAACTGCGCCAGGGCATCGGCCAGCATGGCGCGGCTGGGCAGGCTGTGCAGTACATTACCCAGGCACTGGCTGCTGCGCAGGCTGTCGTCCGGGCTGCCGGCGTTGAACAGCAGGCTGTCGGGCAGGGCAGCAGACAGCGCGCGCAGGCTGGCGGCGGGGGCATTTACCACGAACAGCCGCAGGCCCTGATCATGCTGGGCCTTGGCGGCTTGCAGCAGGGCTTCGGGGCTGTCGACGCTGGCGTTGGCCAGGTGGAACTCCTGCTTGAGAAAGCGCCCGCTGCTGTTGCTGTCGACAATCGCCAGTTCGGCGCCCTGCAGCCCGGCATCGGTGGGCTCGGGAAGGATGTTGGACAGCAGCGGGCCGGGATCGGGACGATAGCCGAGGTAGCCGATGCGCACCTGCAACGGTTCCACGCCCTGGGCCTGCGCGGCGGATGTCGGGCTCGCAGAAAGCGTCGCGGCCAGGGCCAGCAGGCAGGTCAGGGCAAGGTAGGCAGGCTGGCGCATAAGGCAACTCCACGGCAGATGGCGCCAGCATAGGAAGCCCGCCGGGAGTGGGAAATATGCAGAAAGTAGCGCTCGGCCGGTACCAAGGTAGTAATTCACCACCTGGGCCCGGGTTTTACGATGAGCCGCAGCCCCCCCTTAGGAGAACTGCTGATGCGCCTTGTCAACCTGTCGGCCCTGTGGCGCATCAACCTGTGGGTCACGTGCTGCTTTGCGATGGTGACGCTGGCCTGTGCCGGGGTGCTGTTGCACCAGGCAGTAGCCGATGTGGATCGAGAGTTGCAATCTGCAGAAGCCGTGGTGGCCTACCTTGGCGACACCGCCGAGCGCGCCCCGCAGAGCCTGCAACCACGGCTCACGCAAAGCCTGCGCCATGTGCGGGTGCACTGGCTGGCGGCGGGCGAAGCCGCGCAGCTGCCGCAAGAGACCGGCCTGGATGCCTGGTTGGGCCGCCAACTGCTTGGCCAGCGCCACGGCAGCAGTCGGCTGCTGGAGCTGGGTGACGGGCGCCGGGTAATGATTGCCGTGGATGCGCGCGATGAGATCGACGAGGTTCGCGACTCCCTGCAGCAGCTGTTGGTCTTGTGCGGCCTGGCGTTGTTGCTGAGCTTGTTGACCATCCGCTGGGCGGTGCGGCGGGGCATGGGCTTGCTGGACGATCTGCTGCAGGCCTTGCGCCAAGTCTCGGGGGGGCAATTGACCGCGCGTCTGCGCGAGGCCGGCCTGCCGGAGGCGCGCCAGCTGGCCGAGCACTTCAACCGCATGACCGCGTCTCTGCAGCAGGCCCGGGCCGACAATACTCAACTCACCCAGGCCCTGCTGGCGGTGCAGGAGCGGGAGCGCACCCAGCTGGCGCAGACCCTGCACGACGACCTTGGGCAATACCTGGCGGGAATTCGCGCCCAGCTCTGCCTGCTACGCATATTCGCCGAGCAGCCAACCGTGGTGGCGCAGACGACACGCACCCTGGAGCTCGATTGCGAACGCCTGCAGCAAGGTTTCCGCGCCTTGGTACATGACCTGTACCCGCTGGCGTTGCAGCACATGCCGCTGGCCGAGGCCTTCGGCCTGCTGGTGAGCCAATGGCAGGCCAGTCAGGGTATCGATTGTCGCCTGCGGGTCGGCGAGCAGCTGCCGGTGCTGCCCGGGGCAAGCCGGACGCATTTGTATCGCTTGCTGCAGGAGGCATTGACCAACGTCGCCCGGCACGCTGGCGCCAGCCAGGTGCGGGTACGCCTGCAACGCAGCGCCAAGGGCTTGCGCCTGCTGGTTCGCGACAACGGCTGCGGTGCCAGCCAGCCCCAGCGGCCCGGGGTAGGCCTGCACTCGATGGCCGAGCGTGCCCGTAGCCTGGGCGGTGAACTGCGCATCCTCAGCCGCCCGGGTGCCGGCTGGGCGCTGGACCTGTACATTCCCATGGAGGTGTGATGAATATCGTGTTGGTCGATGACCACGCCGTGGTCCGCCAGGGCTATGCCAGCCTGCTGCGGGCGGTGCTGCCGACAGTACAGGTGCGTGAGGCTGCCAGTGGCGAAGAGGCGCTGGCCCGGGTTCAGGAGCAAGTGCCCAACCTGGTGATCATGGACTTCGGCCTGCCAGGTATCAGCGGCCTGGAAACCACCCGGCGCCTGCGTCAGCGCCTGCCGCAATTGCGGGTGCTGTTCTTCAGCATGCATGACGAACTGCCGTTGGTGCGCCAGGCGCTGGATGCCGGGGCCTCGGGCTACCTGACCAAGAACTCGGCGCCCGAAGTGCTGATCGAGGCAGTGCAGCGCGTGTTGGCGGGGCATGCCTATATCGAACAGCCTCTGGCCACCCAGCTGGCCTGCACCTCACAGCAGACTGCCAGCGATCCGCGCCTGCAACGCATGACCCAGCGTGAGCTGGAGATTTTCGTGATGCTGGCCAAGGGCACACCGGTGCGGGGGATTGCCGAGCAGCTGTGCATCAGCGCCAAGACCGTGTCCAACCACCTGACCTTGCTCAAGAGCAAGTTGCAGGTCAGTTCACATGCCGAGCTGGTGCATCTGGGGATTGATCTGGGGGTGGTGCGGGTGGCGGGGTGAGGTTTCTTTCTTCGAAGACCATCATGTGACTGATGGAATTAGCAGGGACTATGTGGGAGCGGGTTCACCCGCGAATGAGGCGACTCGGTATATGGCACCGGCTTCGCCGGTGTTCGCGGGTGAACCCGCTCCCACAGGGGAACAATGTGCCCAAGCACGCTTTGCTCAATCATCCCAGGTCTCGGGGCACCCCTTGCACCCCTCCATGTTGGCCTCCTGAAAATTCCCGTAATGCTGCCGCGCCCCACGCAAGTCGGCGCGGGCCAGGTTGCTCTGGCCAAACTTGGCCTCCTGCAGGTTGGCATCGCCAAGGTCGGCATCTTGCAGGTCAGCCTTGCTCAGCCAGGCCATTTCCAGGTCCGCCGCCCGCAGGTTGGCCTGCTGCATCTTTGCCCCTGACAACCTGGCGAACTGCAGGTAGGCCGCGCTGAGGTCGGCCTTGGCAAATTGCGCACCCTGGGCAAACAGGCCCCAGCCCTGAATGGCCACGAGCTGGCCATGGCTCAGGTCGGCCAGGCGCAGGTTGCTCTGCTGCAGGCTGGCGCGGGTCAGGTTGGCGCCTTGCAGGCTGGCCTTTTCCAGGTTGGCCAGGTCCAGCCGGGCATGGCGCAGGTCGGCATCGCGCAGGTCGGCGCCGGCCAGGTTCATCTTGCGCAGGTCCTGGTTGGCCAGTTTGGCGCCACGCAGGTCGGCCCCCGGGCACTGGCTGGCTTCGGCAATCACGCAGCCGTTGATGGTCAGGGGGGGATCGTTGCCAGCGTCGTCGGCATTCTCGGCCACGGCAGGGGACAGCACGATCAGCAGGGCAAATGGCAGGTAGTTCATGGCGAAAGGCTCTCGATGTGAAGTCGGGTGTGCGTCCTGGGGCCGCATCGCGGCCCATCACCTGTAGGAGCAGCCTTGTGCTGCGAAGAGGCCAGCAAGGCAACAGATCTGCTTCGGCTGTAATGGCCTCTTCGCAGCACAAGGCTGCTCCTACAAGTGAGGGGCTGCAACGCAGCCCCAGTGATACGTCAGCTCAGGCAGTCACCGCTGTGCAGTCTTGTTGTCCCAGCTGGGGATCTTGAACACCCAGAACGAACCACCTTGGGCCACCGGCTTGGTCAGTTCGGCCATGTCGCCGCCCCACAGCGGTACCGCGCCGCCGTAGCCCACGGTCACGCCGATGTACTGCTCGCCGTCCTGTTCCCAGGTGATCGGCGGCGAGACGATGCCGCTGCCGGTCTGGAACTTCCACAGTTCCTTGCCCGTTTTGGCGTCGAAGGCCTTGAAGAAACCATCGCCGGTGCCGGTGAACACCAGGTTGCCCTTGGTCGCCAGCACGCCGGCCCACAGCGGCAGGTGTTCCTTGTGTTCCCACACCAGCTTGCCGGTGGTCGGGTCCATGGCGCGCAGGGTGCCGACATGGTCGTCGTACATGCGCTTGATGCGGAAGCCCATGCCCAGGTAGGCCGAGCCCTTCTTGTAGTTCACTTCCTCGGTCCAGTACTCCTCCTTCCACTGGTTGCCGGGGATGTAGAACAGGCCGGTGTCCTGGCTGTAGGCCATGGGGTTCCAGTTCTTGCCACCCAGGAACGGTGGCGAGACCTCTACCGGCTTGCCCTTGGTTTCACCTGGCAGCGGCTTGGGCGGGCGTTGGCCGGGGTTTTCCACCGGGCGCCCGGTCTTGAGGTCGATGTGGCTGGCCCAGGTGATGTTGTCGACGAAGGGGAACGCGTTCTGCAGTTTGCCGTTGCTGCGGTCCACCACATAGAAGAAACCGTTGCGGTCGGCGTGTCCGGTGGCCTTGACCAGCTTGCCGTCCTTGTTCTTGTAGTCGAACAGCACCAGCTCGTTGTTGCCGGAGAAATCCCAGGCATCGTTGGGTGTGTGCTGGTAGAACCACTTCACTTCACCGGTGCTCGGGTCGACGCCGACCTGCCCTGAGGTATACAGGCTGTCGAAGTCATGCGGGTTGCCGTCCTTCGAGGTGCGCGCCCAAGTGTTCCAGGGGCCGGGGTTGCCAGCGCCGACAATGATGGTGTTGGTTTCGGGGTCGAAGCTGGCGCTTTGCCAAGGCGCACCGCCGCCGTGGCTCCAGGCTTCGACCTTGCCGGTTTCGCTGGTGGGGTCGTCCGGCCAGGACGGCGCCTTGACGTCACCGGTCGGCGTGCTGTCCTTGCCGTTCAGGCGGCCCATGTGGCCCTCGACGAAGGGCCGCATCCACACCTCTTCGCCGGTGTCCGGGTCGCGGGCGAACAGTTGGCCGACCACGCCGAATTCATCACCGGAGCTGCCGTGGATCAGTAATACCTTGCCGCTGGTCTTGTCCTTTATCAGCACCGGGGCACCGGTCATGGTGTAGCCGGCGGCGTGGTCGCCGAACTTCTTGTTCCACACCACTTTGCCGGTGCGCTTGTCGAGGGCGATGACCCGCGCGTCGAGGGTACCGAAGTAGATCTTGTCGCCGTAGATCGCCGCGCCGCGGTTGACCACATCGCAGCAGGGGCGAATGTTGTCCGGCAGGCGGTGATTGTAGGTCCACAGGCGCTTGCCGGTTTTCGCATCGAGGGCGAACACCCGCGAATAGGAGCCGGTGACGTAGACCACGCCGTCACTGACGATGGCCTGGGATTCCTGGCCGCGCTGCTTCTCGTCGCCGAAGGAATAGGACCAGGCCGGGGTCAGCTTGAACACGTTCTGGTCGTTGACCTGGGCCAGCGGGCTCCAGCGCTGGGCGTTGGTGCCCATGCCGTACTGCAGCACGTCCTGGGTGGTCAGGTGGTCGTTGGCGATGTCTTCCCAGGTGACGTTGTTGCCGGCAGGTGCAGATGGGGCGGTGGCGGCGGTGGCCGCGTTGCCCATGGCCAGGCTACCGACCAGCAGCAAGGCCCGCACGCTCAGGGCCAGAGGGGAAAGGGCGGGTAGCGTTCTTGTTGTCATGGTTGCAGTTCCCAGTGGAGGTTTTGGCCTGCACAGGGTGGGACGGGGTGGGTGTCGCGGGATACGGAAAAAGTCCCGCCCTTGCCGGGAATAGTTCCCGTAGGGCACCTCATTTGGCCCTTCGCCACAAGCCCTACTACCAAGGGAGTAAGGTGCGGCCACCAAAGCAGCATTCGGCCGCCTGCGGGCTGTTTTTAAGATGGCGAGACGGCCTCTGTGGTTGAGGCCTTGCGTGCAACCGTGAGGGCATAAGAATGACAACAAAACGCAACGTCTTGCTGGCTGCCGGGCTGCTTGCCAGTGCGGTGCTGACCGGTACGGCCTGGGCACATGGCAATGTGGTGCCCCAGGCCGTGGAAACCAAAGGCCTGACCCCGATCAAGGACGCTGGCGTAAGCCTGGACGGCGATGGCTGGGCTGCGGTCAACCCGTACCGCACCTCTCCCGAGCGCGACAAAGCCGTGGAAATCGGTGCATCGGCCTACAACCAGAACTGCGCCGCCTGCCATGGCCTGGAGGCCAAGTCCGGGGGTATCGCACCGGATTTGCGCATGCTCGATGCTGGCGAGGCCGGGGATGAATGGTTCGTCGAGCGCGTACGCCATGGTGCGGTGCGCGACGGCCGGGTGTACATGCCGAAGATGGCTGATTACCTGAGCCAGGAAGCCCTGTGGGCAGTGCGCACCTACCTGGACAGCGTGCACGTCGAGGAGTGACGGCCATGCGTCTGTTGGTGGCGCTGTTGAGTGGCTTGCTGCTGTGTTGCGCGGCGGCGCAGGCGCAGGTGCGCAGCTACGACGCGATCATTGCCGCCGGCGAACTGAAGGTGGCGGTGTACAAGGACTTTGCGCCCTACAGCTTCGAGGACCATGGCCAACCGCGCGGTGTCGACGTGGAGCTGGCGCAGGCCCTGGCCACGGCTTTGGGGGTACGCCTGCAGCTGATCTGGGCACCACCGGGGGAAAAGCTCGACGACGATCTGCGCGACTACATCTGGCGCGGCAGCCCGCTGCGCCACCAGCAGCTGGCAGACCTGATGATGCGGGTGCCGTATGACCATGCCTACGCGCAGCGGCGCAACGAGGTGGGCGAGCTGGAAAACGCCCAGGTGGTCATGTTCGGGCCCTATCAGGAGGAACGTTGGCAGGTCGCCTACGATCGCCGTCGCCTGGCCTCGGTGGCCAGTGTCGCTGTGTTCCAGCAGCACCCGATCGGGGTCGAGGTGGACAGCGTGCCGTCGTTTTATCTGACTTCCGTGTTCAACGGCATGCTCAGCGCCAGGACCCATCATTACCCCAATGTGCAGCAGGCCTTCGGTGCCATGCAGGCCGGCCAGGTTGACGCGGTGATGGCGATGCGCGGCGAGGTCGACTGGCAACTGCACCAGGCTGCCGACCCGCAACTGGCCCTGGCGGAAAACGCCTACCCGAACCTTGGCAAGCAGGCCTGGGAGATTGGCATGGCGGTGCATGAAAGCAACCGGCAACTGGCCTATGCGGTGGAGGAGGCGCTTGAGGCGTTGATTCGCGATGGGCGGATGAAGGCGATTTATGCCAGTTACGGCCTGCGTTACCAGGTGCCGGAAATGTATCAGTAACAAGCTGCGCAGGCTTGCGGGTTTCTAAAGGCAAAGCATCCCCCTGTGGGAGCGGGTTTACCCGCGAACACCGGCGAAGCCGGTGCCATATACCGCGTCGCATTCTTCGCGGGTGAACCCGCTCCCACAAGGACCGTGCAATGTCAGCCAGATTTGCGTTGATCAAAGGGGGGGCAATGAACTGGCGAGCAACTTTCCTGCTGGCCTGCTGGATGCCCTGGGCCGCACAGGCCCTGGCCAGCGAGCCGAATAACCACAAGGACCCGGTGCCGTCAGTGATGTGGGACTTCTACCACAAGCAGCTGCTGGGCCAGGCCGCATTCGTGTTCGATGACCGGGTAAAGCTGCTGGCGCCACCCTTTGCCGAGGACGCCCGTCAGGTGCCGCTGGAGATCGACGCCCGGGCGTTCGGCGGCGAGGTGGTGCGGATTGTCGCCTGGGCCGAACTCAACCCGCTGCCGCGCATTGTCGACTTCCAGCCCGGCGAGCGCGTGCTGCCCTGGTTGTCGATCCGCATCCGCATCGAACAGGCCACACCGCTGCGCGCAGCGGTGCTGACGCGCGACGGTCTGTGGCACGTGGGCTCGGCGTTGATCGATGCCGCTGGCGGCGGGTGTACCGCGCCTAGCGTGGTACGCACCCAGCCCGGCTGGGAGGAGCACCTCGGTGAAGTCCTGGGCGGGCGCTACCCGCGTGGCGACAGCAGCCGCTTGCGCCTGCAGGTGGCCCACCCGATGGACAACGGCCTGGTCAGCGGCATTCCCGAATTCTTCCTCAACCATGCCGAGCTGCAAGGCGCGGACGGCCAGCGCCTGGCCAGCCTGGAACTGTACCCGGCAGTCAGCGAAAACCCCAACCTGGGCTTCGACATCCAGGGCCCCGGGCCGACCCGGTTGGTGTTGCAGGACAACAGCGGCAACCAGTTCGAGGCGGCAGTGCCCTGAGCGTGTTGCCCGACTTCACCCCTGACCAGAGGCGCCTGTCATGCGTTGCATTCTGCTGTTGCTGCTGTGCCTGGGCCTGCCGGCCTGGGCAGACCTGGACTATCGGCTCAAGCCCCGGCAGATCGCCGAGGGCACCTGGCTGCTGGAGGGCAGCACCGACAATTTCGCCAAGGATAATGGCGGCAATATCGTCAATACCGCGTTCATCGTCACCGACAGCGGGGTGGTGGTGATCGACAGCGGACCATCGAAACGCTACGGCGAGGCTTTGCGCCAAGCCATTGCCGCCACCACCGACAAGCCGGTGCTCGAAGTGCTGCTGACCCATCACCACCCCGACCATGTGCTGGGCAACCAGGCGTTTGCCGATGTGCCCATCGGTGCCCTGGCCGGTACCGGCGAGCTGTTGCACCAGCAGGGCGAGGCCATGGCCGAGAACATGTACCGCCTGGTCGGCGACTGGATGCGCGGTACCGAGGTAGTACTGCCGACCCGGGTGCTGGAGCCGGGTATCCACGAGGTGGGCGGGCACCGCCTGCGGCTGCTGGCACTGGGCGGGCATACCGGTGCCGACCTGGCGATTCTGGATGAAACCACTGGCGTGCTGTTCGCCGGCGACCTGGTGTTTTTCCAGCGCGCGCTGACCACGCCCAACAGCCCGGGGCTGGAGGTGTGGCTGAAGGACCTGGACACCTTGCAAGCGCTGCCCTGGAAGCAACTTGTACCCGGTCACGGCCCGCTGGCCAGCGATGCCCGGCCGTTTGCGCAGATGCGTGATTACCTGGGCTGGCTGGACGGGCTGATGCGTGACGGTGCGGCGCGTGGCGATGACATGGCCGAGATGATCCGCAGCCCGATACCCGAGCGGTTTTCCCGTATCAGCCTGACCCGTTACGAGCTGATTCGCAGTGTCAGCCACCTGTATCCGCGTTATGAACGCCAGCAGCTGCGGCGTGTCGACGCCAAGCCCCCAATCTGAGGGTGTAACGCGGTTCCCTGTGGGAGCGGCCTTGTGTCGCGAAAGGGGCGCGAAGCGGCCCCAGAATTTGTGTCGATGGCTGAAATCGCCGGGGCTGCCTTGCAGCCCTTTCGCGACACAAGGCCGCTCCCACAGGGGGGAACGCGCAAGTTCACCGATACCAAGGAACTAGAAAACTCCGCACTGCGGGCAATTGTTGGCAAGCAGGTCGGGACCAAGAATTCCCGACACACCGGGAAGTTTTCCCGGATACAACAAAAAAACCAAAGGTAGCCGTCATGACCCGATCCACACGTCGTCCCGTGTTCGCCTTGAGCCTGGTGCTCAGCGCCATGCTGCTTGCCGGTGCAGCCCACGCCGCTGTCAGCAACGAAGAAATTCTCCAGGACCCGAAGAACCCGCAGCAGATCGTGACCAATGGCCTGGGCGTGCAGGGCCAGCGCTACAGCCCGCTGAACCTGCTCAATACCGACAACGTCAAGGACCTGCGGCCGGTCTGGGCGTTTTCCTTCGGTGGTGAGAAGCAGCGCGGCCAGCAGGCCCAGCCGCTGGTCAAGGACGGGGTGATGTATCTGACCGGCTCCTACTCGCGGGTGTTCGCTGTGGACGCCCGTACCGGCAAGAAGCTGTGGCAATACGATGCGCGCCTGCCCGATGACATCCGCCCGTGCTGCGACGTGATCAACCGCGGCGTGGCCCTGTACGGCAACCTGGTGTTCTTCGGCACCCTGGATGCCAAGCTGGTGGCGCTGAACAAGGACACCGGCAAGGTGGTATGGAGCAAGAAAGTGGCCGACCACAAGGAAGGCTACTCCATCAGTGCCGCGCCGATGATCGTCAACGGCAAGCTGATCACCGGTGTCGCCGGCGGCGAGTTTGGCGTGGTGGGCAAGATTCAGGCCTACAACCCGGAAAACGGCGAGCTGCTGTGGATGCGCCCGACCGTGGAAGGGCACATGGGCTACGTGTACAAGGACGGCAAGGCGATCGAGAATGGCATTTCCGGCGGCGAGGCAGGCAAGACCTGGCCCGGCGACCTGTGGAAGACCGGTGGTGCGGCGCCTTGGCTGGGCGGTTACTACGACCCGGAAACCAACCTGATACTGTTCGGCACCGGCAACCCAGCACCGTGGAACTCGCACCTGCGCCCGGGCGACAACCTGTATTCCTCGTCGCGCCTGGCCCTGAACCCCGACGATGGCACCATCAAGTGGCACTTCCAGAGCACGCCACATGACGGCTGGGACTTCGACGGTGTCAACGAGCTGATTTCGTTCAACTACAAGGACGGCGGCAAAGAGGTCAAGGCCGCTGCCACCGCTGACCGCAACGGCTTCTTCTACGTGCTGGACCGCACCAACGGCAAGTTCATTCGCGGCTTCCCCTTCGTCGACAAGATCACCTGGGCCACCGGCCTGGACAAGGACGGCCGGCCGATCTACAACGAGGCCAGCCGGCCGGGTGCACCGGGTAGCGAGGCCAAGGGCAGCTCGGTGTTCGTGGCCCCGGCGTTCCTCGGTGCCAAGAACTGGATGCCGATGGCCTACAACAAGGACACCGGGCTGTTCTATGTGCCGTCCAACGAGTGGGGCATGGACATCTGGAACGAAGGCATCGCCTACAAGAAAGGCGCGGCGTTCCTCGGTGCCGGCTTCACCATCAAGCCGCTCAACGAAGACTACATTGGCGTGCTGCGCGCCATCGACCCGGTCAGCGGCAAGGAAGTGTGGCGCCACAAGAACTTCGCACCGCTGTGGGGCGGGGTGCTGACCACCAAGGGCAACCTGGTATTCACCGGCACGCCGGAAGGCTTCCTGCAGGCGTTCAACGCCAAGACCGGCGACAAGGTCTGGGAGTTCCAGACCGGCTCCGGCGTGCTCGGCTCGCCAGTGACCTGGGAAATGGACGGCGAGCAGTACGTTTCGGTGGTTTCCGGCTGGGGCGGTGCGGTGCCGCTGTGGGGCGGCGAAGTGGCCAAGCGGGTCAAGGACTTCAACCAGGGCGGCATGCTCTGGACCTTCAAGCTGCCCAAGCAACTGCAAACGGCAAGTGCCAGCCGCTAAGCCGTTCACCTGCCGCTTGCTGCCAGCGCCCCTGGGGCAAGCGGCCCTACTACCAAATGACGAGAGCCCCGCTGCCAACGATGCATTCGCCCGGCAGGCGGAGCTTTTTACCATCGGCTCATCGCCTGTCGCCGGACAGGCATCGACCCACAGAGGCTCAGCATGATCTACGCACAACCCGGAACCCCAGGCGCCATCGTCTCCTTCAAGCCACGCTACGGCAACTTCATCAACGGTGAATTCGTGCCGCCGCTGGGCGGCCAGTACTTCACCAACAGCTCGCCGGTCAACGGCCAGCCGATTGCCGAGTTTCCGCGCTCTGGCGCCGAGGACATCGAGCAGGCCCTTGACGCCGCCCATGCCGCTGCCGAGGCCTGGGGCAAGACCTCGGTGCAGGACCGTGCCCTGGCGCTGCTGAAGATCGCCGACCGTATCGAGCAGAATCTTGAAGTACTGGCGGTTACCGAAAGCTGGGATAACGGCAAGGCCGTGCGCGAAACCCTCAACGCTGACGTGCCGCTGGCGGCGGACCACTTCCGCTACTTCGCTGGCTGCATCCGCGCCCAGGAAGGCGGCGCCGCCGAGATCAACGAAGGCACCGTGGCCTACCATATCCATGAGCCGCTGGGCGTGGTCGGGCAGATCATCCCATGGAACTTCCCGCTGCTGATGGCCGCCTGGAAACTCGCCCCGGCACTGGCCGCCGGCAACTGCGTGGTGCTCAAGCCAGCGGAGCAGACGCCACTGTCGATCACCATTTTCGCCGAGCTGATCGCCGACCTGCTGCCGGCAGGCGTGCTGAACATCGTCCAGGGCTTTGGCCGCGAAGCTGGCGAAGCCCTGGCCACCAGCAAGCGCATCGCCAAGATCGCCTTCACCGGCTCCACCCCGGTGGGCTCGCACATCATGAAGTGCGCGGCCGAGAACATCATCCCGTCCACCGTCGAACTGGGCGGCAAGTCGCCGAACATCTTCTTCGAAGACATCATGCAGGCCGAGCCCGCGTTCATCGAAAAGGCAGCCGAAGGCCTGGTGCTGGCGTTCTTCAACCAGGGCGAAGTGTGCACCTGCCCGTCGCGGGCGCTGATCCAGGAGTCGATCTACGAGCCGTTCATGGCCGAGGTGATGAAGAAGATCGCCAAGATCACCCGTGGCAACCCGCTGGACACCGAGACCATGGTCGGCGCCCAGGCCTCTGAGCAGCAATATGACAAGATTCTTTCCTACCTGCAGATTGCCCGCGAGGAGGGCGCGCAGCTGCTCGCCGGTGGCGCTGCCGAGCGGCTCGACGGCGACCTGGCCAGCGGTTACTACATCCAGCCGACCCTGCTCAAGGGCAACAACAAGATGCGCGTGTTCCAGGAAGAGATCTTCGGCCCGGTGGTGGGCGTGACCACCTTCAAGGACGAAGCCGAAGCGCTGGCGATCGCCAACGACAGCGAGTTTGGCCTGGGCGCGGGGCTGTGGACCCGTGACATCAACCGTGCCTACCGCATGGGCCGTGGGATCAAGGCCGGGCGCGTGTGGACCAACTGCTACCACCTGTACCCGGCGCATGCCGCGTTCGGTGGCTACAAGAAGTCCGGGGTTGGCCGCGAGACGCACAAGATGATGCTCGATCACTACCAGCAGACCAAGAACCTGCTGGTGAGCTACGACATTAATCCGTTGGGCTTCTTCTAAAATCTGGTCGGTTGACGCGGTCGATTGTAGGAGCGGCCTTGTGTCGCGAAAGGGCTGCGAAGCAGCCCCGGCGATTTGTGCATTCATGCCGAATTCCTGGGGCTGCTTTGCAGCCCTTTCGCGACACAAGGCCGCTCCTACAGGTATCGCGCAACCGATCCCCCTACCAACGCACCCCGCAAACCTGTCCCAAAGTAGCATTCGGCCCCGTCGCCCCTCGTGCATTAATGCCTCTACCGGAATCGCCCGGCACCAAGAAGAGGAATGCCCCATGTGGACTAAACCCGCCTTTACCGACCTGCGCATCGGCTTCGAAGTGACGATGTACTTCGCCAATCGTTGATGCCTGTCCGGCCATCACCACGATGGCCGGGTCTTCACTGAGCAAACCTGTTGTGAACCTGATCGATCGCGAACAAGCCCTGGCCTTGCGCAAGGGCTTTCGCCTGCGCTGGGAACCGCGCCAGGCGTGCCATGTGCTGCTTTACCCCGAGGGCATCATCGAGCTCAATGCCAGTGCCGGCTGGGTGCTGGAGTTGCTGGATGGCCAGCGCAGCGTTGCGGCTGTCATCGACCGCCTGGCACAGCGCTTCCCCGGTGTGCCGGGGCTCGACGAGGACATCCTGGCGTTCCTGGAGGTGGCCCGTGCCAAGTACTGGATCGAATGAGCCGTGGTCACGCTTTGGTCTGGTTGCTTTCGCTACGGGATGCTTTACGCTGGCGGTTACCTTCCAGAACAATAAGAACAGGCTTCCCGATGAGCCAGAGTTTCAGCCCGCTTCGCAAGTTCGTTTCGCCCGAGATCATCTTTGGTGCCGGCTGCCGGCACAATGTTGCCAATTACGCCAAGACCTTCGGTGCGCGCAAGGTGCTGGTGGTCAGCGACCCCGGTGTGATTGCCGCCGGTTGGGTGGCCGACGTGGAGGCCAGCCTGCAGGCCCAGGGCATCGACTACTGCCTGTACAGCGCCGTATCACCCAACCCGCGGGTCGAAGAGGTGATGCTCGGCGCCGAGATCTACCGGCAAAACCATTGTGATGTGATCGTCGCGGTCGGCGGCGGCAGCCCGATGGATTGCGGCAAGGCCATCGGTATCGTGGTCGCCCACGGGCGCAGCATCCTCGAATTCGAAGGCGTGGACATGATCCGCGTGCCCAGCCCGCCGCTGATTCTGATCCCGACCACGGCCGGCACCTCGGCGGACGTGTCGCAGTTCGTGATCATTTCCAACCAGCAGGAGCGCATGAAGTTCTCCATCGTCAGCAAGGCGGTGGTGCCGGATGTGTCGCTGATCGACCCGCAAACCACCCTGAGCATGGACCCGTTCCTGTCGGCCTGCACCGGTATCGATGCGCTGGTGCATGCCATCGAAGCCTTCGTTTCCACCGGCCACGGCCCGCTGACCGACCCCCATGCGCTGGAGGCCATGCGCCTGATCAACGGCAACCTGGTGGAAATGATCGCCAACCCGACCGATATCGCCCTGCGCGAGAAGATCATGTTGGGCAGCATGCAGGCCGGGCTGGCATTTTCCAATGCGATTCTGGGTGCGGTCCATGCCATGTCGCACAGCCTGGGCGGTTTCCTCGACCTGCCGCATGGCTTGTGCAATGCGGTGCTGGTGGAGCACGTGGTGGCGTTCAACTACAGCTCGGCGCCGGAGCGTTTCAAGGTGATTGCCGAAGTGCTGGGGATCGACTGCCGTGGCCTCAACCATCGGCAGATCTGCGCGCGCCTGGTGGAGCACCTGATTGCGCTGAAGCATGCCATCGGCTTTCATGAAACCCTGGGCCTGCATGGGGTGCGCACGGCCGATATCCCGTTCCTGTCGCAACATGCGATGGATGACCCGTGCATCCTCACCAACCCGCGTGCGTCGAGCCAGCGTGATGTCGAGGTGGTTTATGGCGAGGCCCTCTGACGAGCAGCAACGGGCGCTGGCCGGGCTGCTGGGGCTGGGCGACCACTCGGCGCGCAAGAGCCATTACCCAGAGCTGGCGGCGCGCCTGGACGAGCTGGAAGCTGAACGCAACCGCTACAAATGGCTGTTCGAAAACGCCGTGCATGGGATTTTCCAGGCCAGCCTGCAAGACGGCATGCGTGCCGCCAACCCGGCGTTGGCACGCATGCTCGGTTACGATAATCCGCAAGCCTTGCTATTTCCGCTGACCGACCTTGCCGCCAACCTGTTTGTCGGCGGCGCCGAAGAGCTGCACGCCATCACCGCGACCCTCGCCCGTGAACGCAGCCTGCACGGCTACGAAACCCGCTTGCGGCGCAAGGACGGCAGCCACCTCGATGTGCTGATGAACCTGTTGCTCAAGCCCGGGCAGGAAGGGCTGGTGGAAGGGTTTGTCGCCGACATCACCGAACGCAAGCTGGCCCAGCAGCGCCTGCAGCAACTGAATGACGAGCTCGAGCAACGGGTGGCCGCCCGCACCGATGAACTGCTTGAGGCCAACCGCAACCTGCAACAGCAGATCGCCGAGCGCAAGCAGATCGCCCGCGCCCTTCGCGATGCCCGCGATGCCGCGGAAACCGCCAACCGCAGCAAGGACAAGTACCTCGCTGCCGCCAGCCATGACCTGCTGCAACCGCTGAATGCCGCGCGGCTGCTGATTTCGACCTTGCGCGAAAGGCCACTGCCAGAGGCGGAGAAAGTACTGGTGGAGCGTACCCACCAGGCGCTGGAGGGTGCCGAAGACCTGCTGACCGACCTGCTGGACATTTCCCGGCTCGACCAGGCGGCGGTCAAACCGGACGTGGCGTTGTACCGTCTGGACGAACTGTTCGGGCCACTGGTCTCGGAATTCCGCACGGTGGCCGATGCGGCAGGCCTGAAGCTGCGCGCGCGCATTGGCGACTACGCCATCAGTACCGACCTGCGGCTGATGACGCGGATCCTGCGCAACTTTCTCAGCAACGCCTGCCGTTATACCGACGAGGGCAGGATCCTGCTGGGGGCCAGGCGCCGCGGCGATCACTTGCGCCTGGAGGTTTGGGATACCGGGCGGGGCATCGCGGCGGATCGGCTGCAGGCCATTTTCCTCGAGTTCAACCAACTGGACGTAGGCCGCGCCGCCGACCGCAAGGGCGTGGGCCTGGGGCTGGCGATCGTCGAGCGGATCGCCAAGATTCTCGGCTACCGCATCGAGGTGCGTTCGTGGCCGGGGCGTGGCTCGATGTTCAGCATCGACGTGCCGATCGGCGAAGCCATGCCGCTGCCTATCCACCAGGCCGCGCCGCAGCCGGGCGCCGGCAACCCGTTGCCGGGCCGCCGCCTGCTGGTACTCGACAACGAAGTGAGCATCCTCGAGAGCATGGGCGCTCTGCTCGGGCAGTGGGGCTGCGAAGTGGTTACCGCGACCGACCAGGCCGGGGCCTTGCTGGCCTTGCAGGGGCGGGCACCGGAATTGATCCTGGCGGACTTTCACCTGGACCACGGTGTTGTCGGCTGCGAGGTGGTCAGGCACTTGCGCGAGCACTTTGGCACCGCCATTCCGGCGGTGATCATCACCGCCGACCGCAGCGATCAGTGCCGACGCTCCTTGAACAAGCTCGGCGCGCCGTTGCTGAACAAGCCCGTCAAACCGGGGAAGTTGCGTGCGGTATTGAGCCAGTTGCTGGGCTGAGGCCTCAATCCATTCGCAAGCGATCCTCGTACCCTGTGGGAGCGGCTTTAGCCGCGAAGAATCCAACGCGGTGCATGGCACCGGCTGCGCCGGTGTTCGCGGCTAAAGCCGCTCCCACAGGGTCCTCGCTAAATCAATGAGTTATGTGCAGTTCCATGAGAGCAGCCTTGTGCTGCTCCTACAGGGGGGCGCGTAGTGCCAGGTGGCTGTTCCCGAAATGGGACTCAGTGTTGCGGATGTCAGCCTGTCGCGGCTCTGCCTGGCTGGCTATCTTACCGGGGCGCACCAAACGCATCCAACCCGAGCAAGGAAAACATCATGGCCTTTCAATACAAGCGACTGGACAAGAACAACGCCGCCGTACTGCTGGTGGATCACCAGACGGGTTTGCTCTCTTTGGTAAGGGATATCGAACCCGACCGTTTCAAGAACAATGTGCTGGCCCTGTCGGACCTGGCCAAGTACTTCAAGTTGCCGACCATCCTCACCACCAGCTTCGAGAACGGCCCAAATGGCCCGCTGGTGCCCGAACTCAAGGAGCAGTTCCCTGACGCGCCGTACATCGCGCGCCCGGGTAACATCAATGCCTGGGACAACGAAGACTTCGTCAAGGCGGTCAAGGCTACCGGCAAGAAGCAACTGATCATCGCCGGTGTGGTGACCGAGGTTTGCGTGGCCTTCCCGGCACTGTCGGCCCTGGAAGAAGGCTTCGATGTATTCGTGGTCACCGATGCCTCCGGTACCTTCAACGAACTGACCCGTGATTCGGCCTGGCGCCGGATGGAAGCCGCCGGCGCGCAGCTGATGACCTGGTTCGGCGTGGCCTGCGAGCTGCACCGCGACTGGCGCAACGACATCGAAGGCCTGGGCACGCTGTTCTCCAACCACATCCCGGACTACCGCAACCTGATGACCAGCTTCAGCAAGCTTTCGAAGTAATCCGGCCGGGGAGCCATGCGCGTGCACGGCTCCCCGATCGCTTGTGTCACACGTCAGTTTTGTGCCGCCGGTGCCTGCGCCTCAAGCAGGGCGGTACCGAGCGTTTGGTGATAGTGCCCGGGGCCAAGCAGCCGCAGGATACCGGCCCGTTCCAGCTTGCCAAGTACCTTGCCGTTGGCTTCGCACAGTTTCACCACGATCTGGCGTTCATGCAGTTGCTGGATCACTTCCTCCAGGGTTTGCAGCCCGGTGATATCCATGAAGGGCACACGTTTCAGGCAGACCACCAGCAGTTCAGGGTCGGTATGCGTTTGTGACAGCGCGCGCTCGAAGGTTTCAGCGGCGCCGAAGAACAGCGGGCCTTCGATGGTGTACACCATCACGCCGGAAGGGAGCGATGCCTGGCCATTGCTGTGCAGTTCATTGGCCAGTTCCTCTTCGACCACCTGCTGCACTTCGACGGACGATGCCATGCGGCGCATGAACTGAAGCATGGCGAGGATGACGCCGATATTCACGGCGATCACCAGGTCGCTGAACACCGTCAAGGTGAAGGTGACCAGCAGGATGGCGATGTCGGCTCGCGGTGCGCGTTGCAGCATGCGCTTGAAATGCTTCAGCTCGCTCATGTTGTAGGCGACGACGAACAGGATCGCTGCCAGTGCGCAGAGTGGAATGTTCGACGCCAGTGGCGCCAGGAACAGGATGATCAGTACCAGTGTCAGCGCATGAATGATGCCGGCCAGTGGCCCGGTAGCACCATTGCGGATGTTGGTCGCTGTCCGGGCAATGGCACCTGTGGCGGCAAAGCCCCCGAACAGCGGCACTACCAGGTTGGCGACCCCCTGGCCGATCAGTTCCTGGTTCGAGTCGTGCCTGGTTCCTGCCATGCCGTCGGCGACGACAGCAGAGAGCAACGATTCAATGGCCCCCAGCATGGCGATCGCAAACGCCGGCCCGATCAGTTCGATCACGCGCGCCAGGGAGATCTCGGGCCAGGTGAGTGACGGCAAACCTTGTGGGATTGCCCCGAAGGCGGTACCGATGGTAGCCACACCGTCAAAATGGAACAGCGATTGGACGAGCGTCGCGAACACCATGGCTACCAGTGGCCCGGGCAGGCGTTTCAGCACGGGCAACCTTGGCGCCAGGATCAGCAGGGCAAGGCTGCATGTTGCAAGCAGCGTCGTGGCAATATGGAGGTCCGGCAGGGCTTGCAACAGATGCCACAGTTTTTCGTGGAAGTGCCCGCCTTCGATTTCGGGCAGGCCGAAGAAATCACGCCATTGACCCACCCAGATGATGATGCCGATACCGGCGGTAAAACCCACGATCACCGGGTCGGGAATGAACTTGATGACTGCGCCCAGGCGGGTGATGCCAAGCACCAGCAGGATGGCGCCAGCCATCATCGTGGCCAGCTGAAGGCCTTCCACCCCGTACTTCGCCGTTACCCCGGCGAGGATCACGATGAAGGCCCCGGTCGGCCCGGCGATCTGCAATCGACTGCCGCCCAGCAAGGAAACCAGCAGCCCACCTATGATTGCCGTGTAGATGCCTTGTTCCGGCTTGACCCCGGAAGCGATGGCGAAGGCCATGGCGAGGGGAAGCGCAACAACCCCGACGATGAGGCCGGATACAAGGTTGCGCATCCAGTGTTCACGCTTGAACAAGCCGGCTTTCCAGGCTTCGCGTACCGCAATCATTGCAGGCTCCTTGATAAGGTGCATGCACATAGTATTTAGCATGCCATGCGCAGGAGAGCCCCTTGGCATGCCTGGGCCGTTGTTCGTGAGATGAGACACAGTGTCCCGGAATCCAACCTGTCGTCTATTAACCTGCTTATATATCTTACGGTTGCTCGACTCGCGCACTTGAACGGTAATGGAGTGCGCTCGCGGACGCGTAGAGACGCCTCCAGCTCATGAATCAACCCGGTCCGGAAAGCCATGCGCCCATGCGCGGTTCCCTGGCCGTGTCCCGAGGTGCCGGATGGCTCCATTGATTTCCTATTTCAAGATGGCCTTGAACCCTGGCCGTGGGGTGATGTTCTTCGCGCTGCGTACCATCGTTGCAGGCCTGTTGTGCCTCTACCTGGCGTTCATCTTCGATCTTGAGCAGCCGAAGTGGGCGCTGATGACGGTGATCATCATCAGCCTGCCGTTGGCCGGCATGACCCTCAAGCGCAGTTTCGCCCAGGTACTGGGCACCGCAGCGGGGGCGGCCATGGCGGTGGTGATCATGGCCTTGTTCCCCCAGGCGCCAATGCCTTTCATCGTCTGCCTGGCCCTGTGGCTGGCGTTCTGCACGGCAGGCGGCACGCTGCTGCGCTATACCGATTCGCATGCCTTCGTCCTCAGCGGGTTTACCGCCGTGGTGGTCGCGATGCTGGCCGTGCCGGAACCGGACGGCATCCTCATGCTGGCCATCACCCGGTTGACCGAAACCCTGCTGGCGGTTGCCTGCGTAGCCGTGGTCAGTCTGTTGAGTGCGCGCCCACAGGCAGTGGCGCAGGGCTACTTCAGCAAGGTCGATAGCCTGGTCAGGCTGATCGCCCGGCACGCGGCCGAGGTGGTGCGCAGCGAAGAGGACGAAGCCGCGCTGCACCAGCGGCAGGTGCAATTGATCAGCGAGATCAGTGCGCTGGAAGGCCTGCGCCGCCATCTCTATTTCGACGCACCGCACCTGCGCAACGCCGATGGGCTGGTGCAGCTGCTGGCCAACCAGCTGGTGCTGCTGGTGTCGCGCCTGCTGGTATTGCGCCAACAGCGCGAGTTGATCAAGCAGCAATGGCAAGGGCCGTTGCCAGAAGAAATCCAGGTACTGCGCCAGGACGAGCTGGACAACCTGGAGGCACTGGCCCGTGACGGCGTGAAGTTGCCGGCGCAGCGCCGCGAAGCGATCCACCAGCTGTACCAGCGCTTCGACGCCGCCGCGGACCGGGTCGAGTTTCTCGACGAGCCCTTGCCCCCGCACATGCGCTCGCTGGCCTGGGCCTTGCGCTGGGAGCAGGCGCGCCTGCTGCAGCAGCTGAATGAACTGATCGAGCTCAACGAGGCGATCCAGCAGGGCAGGAGCGCCAGCTGCCCACACGCCCAGGGGCAGGCCAGCGCGTTGCACCTGGACTTCCGCCTGGCCGGCATGAACGCCGTGCGGGCCTTCCTGGCGCTGTTTCTCGCCGGTTGGCTGTGGATTGAAACGGCCTGGGACGGTGCGCGTGCCGGGGTGATCCTGATCGGTGTCATGTGCTCGCTGATGGCGACGCTGCCACGGCCATTGCTGGCCAGCCAGAACTATAACCGTGGCCTGCTGGTAGCGCTGCTGTTGTCCGCCCTGTACCAGTTTGCCCTGCTGCCGATATTCACCGATTTCGAAATGCTTGCCGTGTGCCTGGTGCCGTTGCTGTACCTGGCCGCCGTCGGCCTGGCCAGCCCCATGACCGCGGGCATCGGCATGGGCATCGGGCTGATCAGCCTGTTGATGATCGGGCCACAGAATGTTGGCGCCTACCACAACAGTGCCATGCAGTGGTTCGAATTCGCCGGGGGCTATGCGGCCGCTGGCGGGCTGGCGATGGCGGTGTTCGCCCTGGTGTTCCCGTTCAACCCGCAAAAGCGCATGGCCCGGCTGTTTCACCTGACCCGCGAGGATGTGCATGAGTACGTGACAGCACCCGCCAGCGTGGTGCGTCAGTTCGATTTCGAGAGCCGCATGCTGGACCGCCTGTCGGCGATGATCGGGCTGTTGCCCGCTACCACTGATCCGCGCTCCCGGGAACTGTTCGATTGCAGCCTGGTGTGCCCGGCGCTGGCCATTGCGCTGGGCCAGGCACATGCCCAGTGGGTGAACCTCACGGTGCTGCCTGAAGGCACGAGGGCGCGTTTGCGCCTAGGGTTGCAGGAGATGGCAGATCTGATCGGAGCACGCCGGCGAGTGGATGTGGACGGGCTGCTGCGCGAGCTGGCCGAGCTTGGCGAAAGCCTGGATGCACTGCACCAGGCCCACGCCGAGGCGGGCCGCGAGACGCTGCGGCAGTTGTTCATCCTGCGGGTCGCGTTATTGGTTGCCGGCCTGCTGCTGCAGCGCTATCGGCGGGTGCTGGCAGCGCAGACGTTGCCTGAGGAGGAGGGCGCCTATGCCCGTTGATTTCGAGTTTGGCGGGGTCTACCTACCGCCGATTGCCCAGGCGTTGTTGCTGGGGTTGCCGTTGTTCCTGGTGCTGGACGCCCTGTTGCGGCGTAGTGGTGTGCTGGCGCGTGTGTGGCACCCGGCACTGTTGCAGGGCGCCTTGTATGCCGCGATTTGCGCGGTGCTGGTGTTGTCGATGGGAGTGAGTGCCTGAAAATGCCTGTGTTGAAACCTGTTCTAGCCAAGGCCGTGACCCTGGCAGTGCTGGCGCTTGCGGTGGTGCTGGGCTGGTTTGCCTGGGACTACTACACCCGTGCGCCCTGGACCCGTGATGCCCGTGTGCGGGCCGATGTGGTGACCCTGTCGGCCGAGGTGGCCGGGCGCATCATCGAGCTACCGGTGCAAGACAACCAGTTCGTCAGGCAAGGCGACCTGTTGCTGCAGATCGACCCGGCGCGCTACGAGCTGGCCGTGCTGCATGCCGTGCGAGCCGTCGAGGTCGCACGCGCGGCGCTGGGCCAGTCGCAGGCCGCCATCGTCGCCAACGAGGCGCAGCTCAAGCAGCGGCGTAGCGAAGAGCAACGTCGACGCAAGCTGCAATCGATGTCGGCAATCTCTGCCGAAGAATGGGAAAAGGCTGGCACCGACGTGGCCGTGGCTCAGGCCGACCTGCTGCGCGAACAGTCCAACCTCGGCCTGGCACAGGCCAACGTGCAACTCGCCGAGGCCACGCTGCAACAGGCCCGGCTCGACCTCGAACGCACCCGGGTCAGCGCCCCGGCCAGTGGGTATGTGACCAACCTGCTGACCCGCCAGGGCGACTATGCCCAGCCGGGCATGCCGCTGCTGGCGCTGGTCGACAGTTCGTCGTTCCATGTCAGTGGCTATTTCGAGGAAACCAAGTTGCCGAAAATCAAGGTGGGCAGCCGTGCGCGCATCGCCTTGATGAGTGGCGAGGTGCTGGATGGCACGGTAGAAAGCATCGCCTATGCCATTACCGACCGTGAGAACCAGCCGGGCAACCGCCTGCTGGCCAACGTCAACCCGAGCTACACCTGGGTCAAGCTTGCCCAGCGCATCCCGGTACGGCTGCGCCTGGAGCGCAGTGCCGACGCCCCACCCTTGCGTGCGGGTACCACTGCCACCGTGACCATTCTCGAATAGCAGGGGGTGGGCGATGAGCATGATGTTCGATTTGAATGAGCTGTACCTGTATACCAAGGTGGTCGAGTGTGGCGGTTTCGCATCGGCCGGGCGCGCGCTCGGCCTGCCCAAGTCGCGGCTGAGCCGGCGAGTCGCCAATCTGGAGGACCGCCTGGGGGTGCGCCTGATCCAGCGCTCCACCCGGCAGTTCGCGGTCACCGAGGTGGGGCTGGAGTACTACCATCACTGTATGTCGATGGTCGATCGGGCATTTGCTGCCGAGGATGCTATCCAGCGCAGCCGCGCCGTGCCCAGCGGTATTGTCCGGCTGGCCTGCAGCACCTCACTGCTGGATGCACGCCTGGCGCCGATGCTTGGGCAGTTCATGGTGCAATGCCCGGCGGTGGAATTGCTGGTGAAAAGCTACAACCGGCGGGTCGATGTGATCGGCGAGGGCTTCGACCTGGTCCTGAGCGTGCGCCATCAACCGCTGGAGAGCAGCGAGCTGGTGATGCGCAAACTGGCGCAGAGCCGCCAGTGCCTGGTGGCTGCACCCGGGTTGCTGGCGCAGTATGACCGCGCTCTGCAGCCTGCCGACCTGTTTGAGCTGCCCAGCCTTGGCTGGGGGGCGAATGTTCAGGAGTACGTCTGGGACCTGGACGGCCCCGAAGGCGGGGTGGCTTCCATTCGCTTCCGCCCACGGTTGGTCTCCGACGATATCGCGGTGCTGTACCAGGGCGCGCTTGCAGGCGTAGGCGTGGTGCTGCTGCCAGCGGACATGGTGGAGGATGACTTGGCCGCCGGGCGCTTGCTGAACGTGCTGGAGGGCTGGGTACCCAGGATGGGCGAGGTAATCGCCCTGTTTCCTTCGCGGCGAGGGCTGACGCCGGCTGTACGGGAGCTGATCGACTTTCTTGCGGTGGCGTTCGAGCGTTCGGCGTAGCGCCTTTGACCGGGGCAGCGTTCATCAGGCAGAACGCAGCGGCGCATTTCACCACCTATCGTGAGCTGCGTCGTGCACCTATCATTCAAGCTTTGCAGCCTGTGCAGCAAGGTGGCCACAGGCAACCGTCAATCAGGAGTTTCAATGTCAGAGCGAGCAATCCGCGCTTCTTTTGCAGGTGTGGCGTACCAGGTGAACGTGACAGATGGCCTGCACCAGTGGGCCAGCGATGTCGAGGCGACGGCAGGTGGCGGGGATGTCGGGCCGTCACCCCATGGGCTGTTGCTGTCATCCCTCGGCGCCTGTACCTCCATTACGGTGGCCATGTATGCACAGCGCAAGGAAATGCCGTTGGAAGCCATCGATGTGGATGTCCGTATCGAGCAGGAGCAACTGGGGCGTGAACCCCGGATCCAGATCGCTCGTGACATTCGCTTGAGCGGGCCGCTGAGCGAAGAGCAACGCACACGCTTGCTGGAAATTGCCAATGCCTGCCCTATTCACAAGGTGTTGAGCGGCGAAATCATCATCGCCAGCAAGCTGGTTGAATGAGGCAACGTGCAGCGTTGCGCCTGCCGGCTGCCGCCGCCTGACCGTTGGCGAACCTGAGGAGTACGACGATGGTGGCCCTGAACGCCAACCGGTGTCTGCTGCTTTGCCCCTTGGGGCTCGGTCTGCTGTTTGCCGTGCCGGCTCAGGCCGACAACGCCTTGGGCCAGAAGGACAACATTTTCACCGGTGTCAACGACAGACAGGCCGTGGAGCTGGGCATCGCGCCCGGTCTGGTCGAAGGCGCGCGCCTGGATGCGCTGGTGAGGAACTACTATTTCCAGCGCGATAACCACTCTGACCTGGTACCCCGCGACCCGACCGAATGGGCCCAGGGCTTTCTGCTTTCGTTCCGGTCGGGTTTTACCGATACGCCTGTCGGCTTGGGCCTGGATGCGCATGCCTTCCTCGGCATCAAGCTCGATGGCGGCGGCGGAAGTGGCGGTGCTGGCTTGCTCCCGCTCGACTCATCGCTCAAGCCGGGTGACATGTTTTCCAGTGGCGGCGCGGCGCTCAAGCTGAGGTACCTCGACACCTTGGTGAAGGCCGGCGACCAGTTGGTCGAGAACCCGGTAGTGGCGAGTGGCACAAGCCGGCTGTTCCCGCAGACGTATCGTGGCGTCACCCTGAAGAACCATGGCATTGACGACCTGTGGCTGGATGCCGGGTTGGTGGAATCTACCCGGCTGCGCAACCAGAGCGGCCACTCCCACCTGGTCACCGCCTATGGCGCGCGTAACGGCGCGGGTGTGGCGGCGGACCGCGAAAGCCCTCATATCGGCTGGCTTGGCGCGGTGTATGGCCGGCCGCAAGGGCTGCAGCTGACCGTTTATGGCGGCCAGCTGGAAGACATCTGGAATCAGTACTACCTGGGGGTTTCGGAGGTGTTTCGGGTCAATGATGCGCTGCTGCTCAAACCCTACTTGCACTACTTCAAGACCCGGGACCAAGGGCGCAGCCAGCTGGGTGACATCGATAACGACACCTACAGCGCCGGCATCTCCGCGACCGCCTATGGCCAGACCCTGACCCTGGGCTTGCAGAAGGTCGACGGCCGAACGCCGTTCGACTACATCACGCAGAACGACCGTGTCTTCCTTTACCTGAGCAATTCCCAGCAATTTGCCGATTTCAACGGCCCCGGTGAAAAGTCCTGGCGCCTGCAGTACGAAACCAGCCTGGCGCCGCTGGGAGCGCCTGCGCTGCAGTTCATCGCGGCCTACACCCGGGGCGAGGCCGACCTCACCCGGGTCGACCCAGCAAGCGTCGGTTATGGCTATATCTACAACCCGGACGGCAAGCACGCCAAGCACTGGGAACGCGACCTTGCTCTCAAGTACCAGGTACCAGCCGGCCCGGCCAAGGACCTCTCGCTGACCCTGCGCTGGGCAACGCATCGCGAGGGTGATGGCTATACCGCGCCCGGCAATACCCGCGGCAACTCCAGTGCCGATGAGTACCGGCTGATCATCGATTACCCGATCAGCCTGTTTTGATCGTGTGATGTGCGCAAGCCACGACGCACAGGCCCGCTGAAGGGATGATTCTTGGTCATGCAAGCCCGCTCTCATGGAACTGCACATATCTCATTGAATTAGCAGGGGCCTTGTGGGAGCGGCTTTAGCCGCGAACACCGGCGTAGCCGGTGCCATGCACCGCGTTGGATTCTTCGCGGCTAAAGCCGCTCCCACAGGGTGACGCGGATTGCTTGCGAATTCAGTTCTCTACGCGACAGCGCAGCCGTACTTGTGGGAGCGGGCGTGCCCGCGAAGGGCCGCAAGGCGGCCCCCGCCGGTCATTCCCAGATATGTTCGGCCAGAAAGTCGATCAGGCTGCGCACTGAGGGCAACAGCCCGCGGCGGGAAGGGAACACCGCATGGACGATGCCGCAGCGCGGTTCCCATTGCGGGTTGAGCTCCACCAACCGGCCGTTTTTCAGGTCCTGGTCAACCACCATGAACGGCAATTGCACGATGCCTACACCGTCAAGCGCCGCCTGCCGCAGAGCGCTCATGTCATCGGTGATGTAGCGCGGCGTGTGGCGGATTTCGGCATGCGCGCCATCGGGCCCTTCAAGTTGCCAGATGTGGTCTCTGGGCGGCCCCCAATCCAGGCTCGGCTGCTGACTCAGGTGCTCTGGTTCGATGGGCAGCTGCAGCGCCAGTCGCTCCACCAGCGAGGGGCTGGCGACCAGCCGCTGCGGGCTCCTGGCCAGTGTGCGCATGACCAGGTCGCTGTCCTCCAGCGGCGGGAAGCGCACCCGCAGCGCCAGGTCGAGGCCTTCGCCCAATACATCCACACGGCGGTTGGTGGGTTCCAGGTGCACCTTCACTTTCGGGTTTTCGGCCATGAAACGACTGACCAGCCCGCCGACCCGGTAATGCAGCAGGGTTGTCGGGCAGCTCATGCGGACGGTGCCCTGGGGCTCGGCGCGGGTGCGTTCGACCACCCATTGGGCCGCTTCCGCTTCCACCAGCATGGCCCTGCAATGCTGGAAGAACTCCTGGCCCGTCGCGGTCACCGAAAAGTGTCGGGTGGAACGCTGAAGCAGGCGAACGCCCAGTTCCTCCAGCTGCAGGACGCGTCGGCTGAGTGTGGATTTTGGAATGTTCAGTGCCCGCCCGGCAGGCGCGAAACCGCCGTGCTCGACGACTTGGGCGAAGTAGTACAGGTCGTTCAGGTCTTCCATGTTCGATCGTTCACCAGATGGAACTCTGTGGCCAATCTATCAGCTCTAGCGCTTGCAGCGTGAGGGCACTAACGTTTCCAGCTTGGCGTTGAAACATTAATGCCCACAGGAGACCTGAATGAGGCCTTATAGAAAGTCCGCTGCACTGTTGTCGCTGGCGACGGCACTGGGTAGCGCCAAAGTCATGGCCGATGCTGTCAGCCTGCCGCCGTTGCCGCTGGGTAACACCAGCTTCCTGGATGGGATCGTACGGCCAGGCATGCTGTTCGAGCTGCCGATCCAGCACTATCGTGCCCAGGACGCCACGGACAGCCACGGCAGCGCGGTGCCGGGCCGTCAGAAAGTGCACAGCACCACTGTGCTGCCGCACCTGGCCTACATTACCGAACACAAGCTGCTGGGCGCCAACTACGGCATGGAAGTGCTGTTGCCGCTGGTGCACCTGGACGTCGATATCGACAACGGCCCTGACGGTTCACGCACGCGCCAGGGCGACCTGATCTTCAGCCCATTGCTATTGCAATGGGCGCCGGTGCAACTGTTCGGGCGCCCGTACTGGCAGCGTTTGAACCTGGTAATCACCGCACCCACCGGGGATTACCACCGTGATGCCAGCATCAACGTCGGCAGCAACCTGTGGGTGGTCAGCCCGCACTACGCCTTTACCTGGGAGCTGACCGACCGGCTCGAGGTCAGTGGGCGCCTTCATTACGCCTGGTCGAGCCGCAACGAAGACCCGGCCAGGCATTTGCAGGCCGACGATATCCAGCCCGGCGAGGCGGTGCACAGCAACTTCTCGGTGTCTTACGCAATCTCCGATGCCTGGCGGGTGGGCCTTGCCGGTTATCACCTGGAGCAGATATCGGCCGACCGGATCGACGGCCACCGGCAGTCAGCGTCCAAGGAACGCGTGCTGGCCCTGGGGCCTGGTGTGATGTACAGCAGAGGCAAGCAGGCGTTCTACGCCAACTTCTATGTGGAGCAGGGTGCAAGGAACCGAACTGAGGGCAAGCAGCTGACGCTGCGTTACCTGTCGCCCTTCTAGAGATCGGCGTTGGGTAGCAATTCATGCAGGTGCAGGCGGGCAGTCAAGCCAATTGGGGCGGCTGCGGCCCTTCGCGGGCTTGCCCGCTCCCACAGGTTTGGCGCGATGCTCAGACAATGCGCGGTCCCTGTGGGAGCGGCTTCAGCCGCGAACACCGGCGAAGCCGGTGCCATGCACCTCGGTCGCGTAAAGCTTCACTGCACCTCGCACGCCTCCTGCGAAGGCACACCGTAGGACACGTAATACGCCAGCCCCACGAATATCGCCCCACCCACCGCATTACCCAGGAACACGGCCACCAGGTTCTCCGCCAGCTGCGCCCAGCTCAAGTACCCGGCAAAAATCGCAGCGGGGATCAGGAACATGTTGGCGACCACGTGCTGGAAACCGATGGCGACGAACGCCATGATCGGGAACCAGATGCCGAGAATCTTGCCGCTCATTTCACGGCTGGCATACGAAAGCCACACTGCCAGGCACACCAACCAGTTGCAGCCGATGCCGGACACGAAGGCGTGAAGGAAGTCGGCGTTGGTCTTGCTGGTCGCAGCCGCCAGCACCTTGTTCAGGTAGGCCCCCTCGGTCAGGCCCAGCAGGTGCCCGAAGCACCCGGCAACGAACAGTGCACCCAACATGTTGGCTACCGTCACCAGCAGCCAGTTGCGCGCCAAGGCGCCTGGGCCGATACGTCGGGCGAACATCGCCAAGGGCAAGCTCATCATGTTGCCGGTGAGCAGTTCGCCACCGGCCAGAATCACCAGGATCAGGCCGATGGGGAATACCGCGGCGCCCAGCAGTGTGCCGAACGAGGCCCACTGTGCCGGGATCATGGTGCTGACGTGGATAGCCAGGAGAAACCCCAGCGAAATGAATGCACCTGCGAGAAACCCCAGGACCAGTGTCGCCTGGGTGGATAGATGGGCTTTTTTGACGCCGCTCTCGATGACGAGCTCGGTGATACGGGTGGGGCTATTGACGGACATTTCGGAAACTCGAACACAGTGACGGCGACTACAGCGGGTAGGCTCGCCGTGGTGGGGCTTTAACAGTACGGGGATGGCCTGCGCAGTCGGCCCTGCGGTGTAACGCACACCTTTGGGCCAACTTCGAAGAGGGCGGCAAGCTACATGAGGCAATTTGACGCGGTCAAATCGATGGGATGGATGATCTGATAGACCGCGTCGATGACGTTCGCCGATCAGCGTGAGTAGATCTGCTTCCCGGCAAACCAGGTCTGCACCACTTGGGTATCGCGCAGTGTTTCGGCATCGACGTCGAGCACATCGCGGTCAACCACGATCATGTCGGCTTGCTTGCCAACCTTGAGCGAACCGATCTGCTGCTCCAGGCGCATGGTGCGGGCGGCGTTGAGGGTATAGGCCTGGAACATCACCTGGCGGTCGATGGCTTCAGCGGCGTTGAGCACGCCTTTGGGCCCCTTGCGGCTGATGGCCTGGTAGATCGCTTGCCAAGGGTCCGGGGTGGTGATCGGCCAGTCGCTGGCGCCCGCAATGGTAGCGCCATGCTTGAGCAGCGAACGTGCCGGGTAGGTGTGCATGAAGGCCATGGCATTCACGTACGGCTTGACCAGTTCCATGTTCGATTGGTCGGCGCTGGCCCAGTACAGCTGCATTGCTGCAATCACGTCGAGCTGTTTGAAACGGGCGTATTCCCTGGGGTTGACCAGCTGCAAGTGAGTAATGGAGTGGGGGATGCCGCTGTGGCGATCACGCCGGGCCTGCTCGATGCCGTTGAGCGCCTCGCGCACGGCGCGGTCGCCGATGGCATGCACATGCACCAACCAGCCACGGGCATCGGCGGCGCTGACCAGTTCGCCAAAGTGTTGCGGGTCCAGCAGCAGTTCACCGTGCTTGCCGGAGTTGCTGTAGGGCTCGAGCATTGCCGCCGTCTGCGCAGGCGCTTCGGCAACGCCGTCGGCGAATACCTTGATGCCTGGCAGGGTGAGGTTGCGAACGCCGAGAAATTGCTGACGAACCCGGTCCAGTTCGTCCAGGTCGGCAGGGCGGGCCCTGGAATCGGCCATCAGCAGGGCGGCGACGTGGGCGGTCAGCTCGCCACGCGCGGAGAGGTCCTTGTACACCGGCAGCACGCCCAGCGAATGGTTTTTCACATCGGCCCCCGGCAGCTCGTTGGCCAGCGGGTCCATCCAGCCGGTGATGCCCAGCTGCTTGTAGTGGTCAAGGGCCATGCGTCCTGCGCTCAGCAGGGTGGCGTGGGGCAGCGGGGGCAGAAGGTCGGTCACCGGGTAGTAGCTGGCATCGGCGAGGAAACCGTTTGGTGTTCCGTCCGGGTGTTGGCCAATGGTGTTGCGTGCCTCGGCAGGCAGGGCAGCGATGGTTTCGGCATCGATTGCAGCACGCTTGAGCATGGCCTGGTTGGCCCAGCCGGTGTGCATGTCGTTGGCGGCGAACAGAATCGGTTGCGCGGCCCATTCGCCGTGGTTGAAGCGCTGTTCCAGCGCAGGGATGTCATTCCAGTAGGTGCCCGGTACACCACCGACGACAAGGAACTCGCCGCGTACGGCCTTGCCGTCGCTGCGCCATTGCTTCAGGCGTCGCTCCAGTTCGTCCAGGGCGACCTGCTCGCCTGCCAGGTCGGCCAGCACCAGTTGCAGGCCACCCTTGATGGCATGCGAGTGGGCGTCGAGCATGCCAGGCATCAGTACCTTGCCGCCCAGGTCGATGACCCGGGTGCCTTCGGCCTTCAGGCGTAGTACGGCCTGATCGGAACCTACCGCGACGATTTTCTCGCCTTCGACGGCCACGGCCTGCTGCAAGGGCTGGCCGGGTTCGGCGGTGTAGACCTTGGAGTTGTGCAGGATCAGGTCCACCGCCGCGAAACCCGGTGTGCACGTGCAGGCCAGGCCGGCGCTGATTGCCATTTTCAGGAGCTGCTTCATGCTGTGCCTCGTTCTTGTCGTGATGGCGCCGCAGCCTAGTCAAGGGGGCAAGGGCGGATAAAGGCGAGGGCAGGCACAACTTTTTTTGCCATCGGGAAACAATCCCCAGCCATCGATTGCCAAGGTGCAAGCAGCGGCCTTCGCCGTGCCTATTCAAATTGCCAGCATTTGCGGGTTTGATAGCGAGGGGCAGATACTCGCCACCTTCGCATTGCCCCCACCGTTTGTGCCGAACAGGAAGAAACCATGGACAAGATGATGGCCCTGACCATCTTCGTCGCTGCTGCCGAACACGGCAGCTTCAGCCGTGCGGCCGAGCAATTGGGCAAAACACCGTCTGCCATCACCAAGGCTGTTGCGCACCTGGAGAGCGAACTGGGCGTGCGCCTGTTCGAACGCACCACCCGGCGCATGGCCCTGACCGAGGCCGGTACCTTGTACCTGGAAGGCGCCCGCCAGGCGTTGATGCACCTGCAACGGGTGACGGAGGAGGTGGAGCAGTTGCAGCACGCGCTGCGCGGCACCCTGCGCATCACCGCGCCACCGTCGTTCGGCCCTGCGTTTCTCAACCAGGTGTGCTGCCGCTTCATGCGCGAGCACCCGCAAGTGCGCCTGGAGGTCAATCTCAACGATGCCAACGAGGACCTGATCGATGGCGGCTACGACCTGTCTCTGCGCGACGGCCCCACCGACCAGCCAGAGCTGATCGCCCAGCCGCTGATCGAGAACCGCGTGATCCTTTGCGCCAGCCCTGCCTACCTGGCCCGACACGGCGAGGCGATCACCCTGGAGAACTACGCCCAGCACGACTGGCTGCTGCTGCGCCACCCGCTGCTCAACCGCAGCTTCTGGTGGATTGAACACGGCGGCCAGACGCTGCGTGTGCGCCAGCCCACCCCCCGACTGGTGAGCGACAACTTCGACTTCCTGCTGGCCTGCCTGCTCGATGGGCAGGGCTTGCAGTTCGTACCCACCTGGTGTGCCGCCCCCTACCTGGCCAATGGACAGCTGGTGGAGGTAATGCCCGATTACTGGCGGGCGCTGAGCGCGTTCGGCCCCTGGGTGCACGTGCTGTACCTGCCGCACCGGCGCAATACCCGCAAGGTACAGGCGTTCATTGCCTTGCTGCATGAGCACCTGCATGGGCAGGAAGTGCAGACGCTGGTGCGGGGCTGAGTTTTTCCATCGGGGCACAAAAGTTGTGCGGGTTGTGGCGATGATCGACTGGGGGGGGCTCGCTAGGCTAGCGGTACTTGCCGGACCACCCCGGCCTGTACCAGGAGTTCCCCGCCTTGAAGATCCACACCCATGTCAGCGACATCCGCAACCCCCTCGAGCGAGGCCACCAGACAGGTGCGCGCTTCGCCGAGCAGATCCGTACCACCACTGCACTGTACTTGGACTTTTTTCCGCGGGTAGGCGTGCCTTTGAGTGAGGCGCAGCGCATCGGCGAAAACAGCTTGGCCGCCCTGGAGGCCTGGAGCCCGGGCCTGGCCGCTGAAGTGGTCGGCATGGCCAGCGGTGCCGAACTGCCGCTGTGGCAACTGGCGAGTCTGAACGCCCGCACCGAAGTGCTGGCGGCCCGAACCCGCCACAGCGAATGCTCGACCACCGTGCATGCACCCCGTGGTGCACGTGCACCGCAGACCCTGCAGACCTGGGATTGGCATGACAGCCTGTGCCCCCACGGCCTGATGCTGGCGCTGCACACCGAGCGCGGCATGAACGTCAAGCTGTTCTGCGAGTTCGGCATGCTTGCAAAGCTTGGTGTGAACAGCGCGGGCCTCGGCCTGCACTTCAATATCCTCCACCACGCCAGTGACAACGACAGTGGTGGTGTGCCGGTGCACGCCATCGCCCGGCGTCTGCTGGAGGAAGCCAGCAGCGTCGAGGAGGCCATCGAGCTTGCCCGGTCGGCGCGGGTCAGTGCCTCTACCGTGCTGACAGTGTTCTCCCGCCAGGACAGCAGCCCGCGCGCGGCCAGCATCGAACTGAGCCCCGCGCGCACAGCGTTGGTCCTGCCGCGAGAAGACGGCTGGCTGCTGCACACCAACCACTTCCTCGACCCACAACTGAGCCTGGGCGAGCAGGTCGCCGACCGTGCCGATACCCAATGCCGCCTGGGCCACCTTGAGCAGGTGGTCGGCCAGATGGCCAGCGCTGACCTGCGTGCCCGAGCCCAGGCCATGTGCGGCGCCGAGGGCGACAGGGCGCCGATCTGCTTCCACCCGGACATGACGATGCCTGATACCGAGCGCTGGGAAACCTTGCTCAGCGTCGGCATCGACACCGAACGCTGTGCCCTGCAGTACGTGGCCGGCACGCCTGTGCAACTGGCCAAGGCCGGCTTCGACACCTTCTGAGCCAACCCGGTGCCGCCAGCCCAAGGCGGCACCGCTGAACGAGAACAACAACAATGCATGCGCAACATTCCCGCCCTGCGTCATCCCGCTCCGCCCTGCGAACTTTCTGCGTCTCCGGCCTGGGGACGGCGCTGGAATTTTATGACTTCATCATCTACGGCACCGCCGCCGCACTGGTGTTTCCCCAGGTGTTCTTCCCGCAGATGGACCACCTCACCGCCACGCTGGTGGCCTTCAGCGCGTTCGGTGCGGGCTTTCTTGCCCGACCGTTGGGTGGCCTGGTATTCGGCCACTTCGGTGACCGCATCGGCCGGCAGAAGGTGCTGGTCGCCACCTTGCTGCTGATGGGCCTGAGTACCTTCCTCATCGGCTGCCTGCCCGGCCATGCCAGCGTCGGCGTGGCTGCACCGGTCCTGCTGGTGCTGCTGCGCCTGGTGCAGGGCTTTGCGGCAGGCGGGGAGTGGGGTGGCGCCGCGCTGTTCGGCATCGAGTCGGCGCCACCAGGGCGGCGCGGGCTGTGGGGCAGTTTCACAAGCATGGGGATCGGTGTGGGTGGCATCCTCGGGGCTGGAGTATTCGCCATCGTCAGTGCGGCCTTCGACGACAACCTGGTCGATTTCGCCTGGCGCATCCCGTTCTGGCTGGGCGGCACCTTGGTGCTGGTCGGCCTGTACGCGCGCTTGAAGGCGCCGGCAGCGGTCACCGCGCCCTTGCCCAAGCCCGTAGCTGCGCCGTTGGCCGCGGCCTTGCGCCAACGTCCGCGGCAGCTGCTGCTGTGCACCGGGATCGCCTTCGGTTACTGCACCATTGCCTATATCGGCAGCACCTTTTTCCTGACTTACGCCACGCAGGTGGGCTTTGGCAGTACCGACGCGTTGATGTTCGACCTGGCGCTGTCGGTCGCCATCGTGCTGTCGGCGCCGTTTTTCGGTTACCTGTCGGACCGTTTGGGGCGGCGCACGGTAATGGCCTTCGGCGCAGTGGCCATGGCCCTGGGGCTGTTCGTGTTCTTTTCCCTGGTGGGCATGAAGAGCTTCGCCATCGCCCTGTGCGCCTACAGCCTGACCGGCCTGCTGATGGGGGCGACCCAAGGGCCTATCCCGGCCTTCCTCGGCGAGCAGTTCCCGCGCAGCATGCGTTACTCGGGCATCTCGGCCAGCTACCAGATCGGCGCCGCGCTGGGCGGCGGCACTGCATCGAGCATCGCCACGGCCATCCTGATCCTCACCGACCATGACCCGCTGGGCGTGGCGCTGTATGGCGCGGGGGCCCTGGCACTGGTGGCGGTATGTTCGCTCATGTTGCGCGAGACAGCGCGGTTGAGCATGGCGCAGATCGATGAGGAGGCGCCGGGGCACGTGGCGTCTGTAGCTCTCGGCAATCATTGAGGTTATTTGCACTGCCTGCCATAACCCAGGGCAAATTGAGGGTGCTGGCAGGCTGAAGGCGACAGACGGATTGCTGACCGTGCGTGGCGATCGGAATGGGGCTGGCCCTGGCCTGGCTGATGGCACTTCAGCCACGGCCGCTGGCAAACCAAGAACTGCGAAACGGCGAAATAGAGCATTCAAAGTCACTTGCGAAGTTTGGATCCAGTTGCCTGGTAAAACTTTCCATTCGGTCAAATTACAACAACTTAGCAAACTAACTAACTTCATTTAGTATGCCGCCTGTCGGTCGTTTTACTCGAGAAATGAACGATTTGGGTGACGCTGACTCCTATTTGCCAGCAGGTGCCTTCAATGTGATTGCACCTCGCGCCTTTCCCCAGAACATATGGACGTTCAACCTCATCGGCATCACTGGGATGCTCATGGGGCTTTTTTTTTCCTGAATACCGGAGTAATGCCATGCCAAACCGAGGCTCTTCGGGTGAGCCACCGTGTGTGTGTTGAATAACTATCTGCTTTTTCATTTAACGATTCGAATTTGACTTTGCCGCTGCGATTAAATCGTTCGTACGCCTATTGCAAGGTCATCTAGCGCTAACGCATTACGTGGAGAAAACGTCGTGGAGATTAATACAATTATTAGCCTGTTCGGGCAGAAAGAATCCATGGAGCTGGTGCGGTTGTCGGTGATTTACGTTCATTTACTGGCCTGTTGTATCGCCATCGGTCTGGTATTCGCCAGTGACGCCGAGATGGTCAGGAACTTGTTGAAAGGTCATAAACAGGCCGGGCATGACAGTCAGCATATGACGAGCTTGCAGAAATCCGTGGCCAATGCCCTGATCTTCCTGTGGCTCACGGGTGCCGCAGTGATTGGAATTGACTACCTTGATAAAGGTATGAACTATTTTGCCAATCCGAAACTTCAAGCGAAGGTCATTATTGTCATGTTGCTGACCTTCAACGGCATGTTGTTGCATCGCTATGTATTGCCTGCCCTGCTGAAAGCGGGCAACTTGCTCGACCTGAACTTTGGCGTGCGGATGTTCGCGCTGTTCTCCGGCGCATTGTCGGGTGTGTCCTGGCTGTATGCGGCGATGCTGGGCGTCGGTCGGCCACTGGCCTGGAAATACTCCTTGACCGAGTTGCTGCTGGCCTATCCGGTACTGATCCTGCTCGGCTTCGCCATGATGGCTGCCCTGACCCAGTGGGCACGCAGCCGCAGCCAGGCCGAACCGGTTCCAGCGCCTGTCTGGCGACTGGCAGGCATTCCTGTCTGACTGCCTGAGTAACGCTTCGATTGCGCCGCGAACCGGGAAACCTGGTTCGCGGCGAGCTCGTTCAATGCGCAGATCCCACCTCGATTACAACGGCCTCAAGCCATGTGCAAATACCTGTAGGAGCGGCCTTGTGTCGCGACGGGGCGCGAAGCGGCCCCAGGTTTTCAGCTTCGCAGCAAAGATAGTCGGGGCCGCTGCGCGGCCCATCGCGACACAAGGCCGCTCCTACAAGGGCCAGTGCTGGCTGAAGAGATATCCAAGACAGTTGCCCCCACAGAGATTGCGCAATTGCTGAGTTCTGCGCACTCCTGAGACAGGCATCAGGCCCGTGGCGTTGAATTTGAACGTCGCTGTGCGGTTGTGGCTCTTAATGCAAAGGACACCGTGAGGGCTCCATCATGAGCATTGAACGCAGCATCCCCGAACTCGAGGCCTGGTACGCCCAGTACGACGACATCAGTTACCGCCGTGAGTCGCCGGATGCCTACCACCATGAACTGCTGCGCACCGCCGAGGCCCTGCGTGACGATGGCGCCATCGATTGGGACGACTGGCTGGCACTCAAGGCCTTGGCCGATGACGCCCATGTGCGCGCTCTGGAAGATGCCGTGCAGGCCCATGTCAGCGACCCCGACGCATGAAAGCGCTGAAGATTGCCACGTTCAACATCAACGGCATTCGTAGCCGACTGCCGGCACTGCTGGCCTGGCTGGAGCGGGAAAGGCCCGACATCGCCTGCCTGCAGGAGCTCAAGGCGGCTGATCAGCAGTTCCCCCGTCAGGCACTCGAAGCAGCGGGTTATGGCAGCCTCTACCAAGGGCAGCCTTCGTGGAACGGCGTGGCCATTCTGTCGCGAGGCAGCGAACCGCTGGAAGTACGGCGTGGCCTGCCTGGCATGGAGGATGACAACCAGAGCCGCTACCTTGAGGCCGCAGTGCAGGGGATAGTGGTGGCCTGCCTGTATCTGCCGAACGGCAACCCGCAACCGGGGCCGAAATTCGATTACAAGCTCCGCTGGTTCGAGAGCCTGATCGAGCATGCGAAAGGGCTGCATGACAGTGGCCATCCCGTGGTGCTGGCGGGCGATTTCAATGTGGTGCCCACCGATATGGACATCTACGACACGCGCTCCTGGATGAAGGACGCACTGCTGCAGCCCGAATCACGCGCGTATTACCAGAAACTGCTGCGGCAAGGCTGGGTCGATGCCCTTCGCCATCTGTATCCGGACGAACGCATCTACACCTTCTGGGATTACTTCCGCAACCACTGGGCACGCAACGCTGGTTTACGTATCGACCACCTGTTGCTCAACCCTGAACTGGCGCCTTACCTGAAGCGGGCTGGCGTCGATGCCTGGGTGCGTAACGAGCCCAAGGCCAGCGACCATGCGCCCGTTTGGATCGAGTTGGGCACGCGTCGCAGGCCGTAGGGCATTTAGAAAAACCTGCATCGGGGCAGGGTGGGCGACCGCCTTCAACTACCGGAGCCACCACTGGAGCCCGAACCACCAGAGCCTCCGGTTCCGCTACCCGTCCCGCTGCCGCGTTCCGACCCACTGCGCTCACTACCCGATTGGTCGGTGGTGCCATCGCCTCCAGTGTTGTCAGTATCATTGTCATCGGTTCCGCCAGAGCCCGACCCCATGGCGTCCGCAGGTGTACCGGAGCCTGTTGCCCCGCCTTGGCCGTTCATATGCCCGCTGTCATGCGGCTGCGTGCCAGGGGCACGCTGATCGTTCAGGTCGGTGGCGGCCAGCACCACGGGTGCACTAGCCCCCAGGCACAGTGCGAGCAGTAACGAGTGAGGCAGCATGATCTTCATGGCGATACTCCTTTGCGTATTGGTTACCTTCCGTTCGGCCAGCATTGCCCACGGCCGTGCCGTGAAATCGACGGAATGCATGGAGCGCTGACATGCACGAGGGAGTTATCCCACGTGAATACTTTGAGGCCCGCGCTTCGCTTCCTCTGGCAAGGCCGTGACCTTGATCGCCCGTACCGGTACGGCGAATTTGGCACCGACCTTCGAGAAGCGCTCGAGCAAGTGGAAATTGATCGCTTGCTGGATGTCCATGTACAGGTTGTAGCCGGGGTCCTTGACGATATACACGCACTCGAATTCCAGCGCCTCTTTGCCGAAGCCGCGCAGGTGGGCACGGTCGAAGCGCACCTGTTGCTGCGCCTTGATCGCTTCCTCGACGATGGCGGGCGCTTTCTTCACTGCTTCGGTTGGCGTGTCGTAGGACAGGCCGAATTCGAACACGATCCGTCGTTCCTGCAGGCGCTTGTAGTTCTGGATGGTGCTGCTGATCATGCTGGCATTGGCCATGACGATCTGTTCGCCGCCCAGGCTGCGGATGCGTGTGGTCTTCAGCCCTACATGTTCAACCGTGCCGGCCAGCGGGCCGATGACGATGAAGTCGCCCACCTCGAACGGCTTGTCCACGGCGATGGATAACGAGGCGAACAGGTCGCCAAGGATGTTCTGCACGGCCAGCGCAACAGCGATACCGCCTACGCCCAGGCTGGCGACGAAGGCGGTGATGTTCACGCCCAGGTTGGAGAGCATCGCCAGCAGCACCACTGACCACAACAGCACCCGCGCGCCCCATGCCGACAGCGTGGCCAGCGCGCTGCCCTGGTTCAACCCGTCGGTGCGGTGCCGGGCGAAATAGCGGTTCAAGCCCAGGCCGATGGCGCGGTTGGCCCACAGCCCGATCTGCAATGCCGCGACCACGAACCACAGGCTACCGACCCGGGTCAGCCAGCGCTCGGGCAGGTCGAGCATGCTCAGGCCTACCAGCAGCGAGGCAAGGAACAGCAGAAAATTGCTGGTACCGGCAAGCACCTTGGCCAGTACCTGGCTGAGCGCGCCGTCACGCTCGGACCAGCGTTTGACCCGATGCAGCATGAAACTGATGGCCGCTCGAGCCACGAGGAATGTCAGCAGGGCTACCGCCAGTGCCAGCAACAAATTGAGAACGGAAACTCCGAACAGTGTGGTATCGGTGAACAACGCGATGATGCGATCACTCATGAGAAACTTGCCTCCTTGCGCAAGGATTGGGTAACTGGGGGAGCGGCATTGCCGGCAAGGCAGGCAACGCCACTGCGCAGGCGAGCCTCAGCCGTCGGACTGCTCCTCTGGCGGCACCTGGCCTTCGGGCCAGTCGGGTGCTTGCTGCTCCTTTTCCTGATCGGGCACAGGCTCGCCTGGGTTGTGCGGTATGTCGTCCAGGTAAGGGTCGGGGTGGTTGGGGTCGATCATGGTCTGGCTCCTCGCTGTCTGGCGTTCAGGCATGTTTCCGGGCGTTCAGCCCGACTCCGCTGCAGTGTTTTTTTTCCAGCCCCGCAGGTTCATGGCGCACAGGCAAACCTGCAGGAGGATCAGCGCCCAGGCTTGCGCCTGCCAACCCCACACGGCCCACAGCACGTTGCTGCCAATGAAGCAGCAGAAACCCAGCTTGCGCCGGCCTGGGCGCCGTGAGCCGATGCACCAGGCGGCAAGTACCGTCAGGGCCATGGCGGGCCATTCAAGAAAGTCGATCCAGGCCTCCATCACGCGGCACGCTGTTCGCCCTTGAGCAGTTTCTTCTGCGCTTCCATGGCCTGGCCGAGCTCATCCAGCTGCTGCTTGCCCAGCAGTTTGCGAGCGGTCGGGAACAGCTCGCTTTCTTCTTCCTCGATATGGTGTTCCAACAGCTCCTTCATCACCTTGACCCGCCCGGCGAACTCGACGGTGCCGGTGTCGGTCTGCAGCAGGTCCGGCAGTACCAGCGAGTCGACGGTGCGGTGCTCCTCCTTGGCTTCGTAATACATCTTCGCTTCTTCCTTGCCGCCGGCCTGCTTGATGGCCGGGTACAGGATTTCTTCTTCCAGAGCGGTGTGGATGCTCACCTCCTGCTTGATGCGCTCGAGCAACTCGGCGCGCTTTTTCACCGCACGCTCAGTGGTGGAGGAGAGTTCCTCCAGCAGCTTCTTCACCAGCTCATGGTCCTGGATCAACAGTTCGATAGCGTTCATGCTGCACCTCTTCGGGGACGGAAAAATCACGGTTGCCTTCGATGGAGTAGGGCACGCGCACCAAGGTTCAAAGTGGATGATCAGCGTACCGGTGTCGCGAAAGGTTGGCCCTGCAAGGGCCCACGCCGGTCGCACCGGCCAGGCAGGGTCATTCCTGCGGGATGATCGAAATCTTGCCGTTGCGCTCGACGATGGCGAACTTGATCTGCTCGACGCTTTCGATACCCTGGCTGTCCCGGGCGGATTCGAGGATGTCGTCTTCGGTCAACCGTGCCCGCCGCATGCGGTGGTGGAGAAAGCGCCCCTGCTCGACGACCAGTGTCGCGTGGCCGTCGAGCAGCCGGGCCAGGCGCCTGGAATTGAGCTTGGCCAGCGACAGGCCGACATCCAGGACGATCAGCGTGGCGATCACCAGCATGGCGTTGGTGAACGAGAAGTCCTCGCCGAGCAATGCCTGCTGGGTTGCTTCGCCGATGATCAGCAGCAGGACGAAGTCGAAGGTGGTGAGGTCTGCCAGTGAGCGCCTGCCGGCCACGCGAAACAGCAACATCAGCGCGATGTACATGCCTGTCGCACGAAGAATGGAGTCCATGTCGCGCTCCTAGGGGTAGAGAAAGGTCGAGAAATGCACTGCGCTGTCCGGGCCGGCGCTGACAACACCTTCCAGAGTGCCGACGTATTCGCTGCGCAGGGTCAGGTAGAGCGTGGCGATACCCTCTTGGCTGGTGCCGAGCTGGAGCAGAAGCGACCTGCCATGGGAACGCGATACTTGTGGCTCTGGCTGCAGCGTTTCGATGCTGGCTTCGCGTAGCAGGGTACCCCCGAGCAGCAACATCACAGGCTCACCGGCAGTGCCGCGCACCGTGATGCGCAGGTTGTCGGTGGTGCCGCTGCGGCTGAGGCGCTGATATTCCACATGCACCCGGCCGTCTTCACTCATGACCTGGGCATCACTGAGCGGACCATTGCCGAACACCCCGGCCAGGGCCAGCAGCACGACCAGCAAAAGGGCATACCACCCCAGCCGTTCGAAACGCCAGACCCGCTGCTGCATGCGCATGTCTTCCTCGACGGGGTGGTGCCTTGAAGCCAGCTCTTCTTCGTCCATGCTCTTGACCCCTCAGGCGCGCTCACCGCGCAGCCAGCGCTGGTGGTAATGAGCCAGGTGCGACAACCCGTAGAGCGCGCCCTGGCGGATTACATCCGCGCGCTCGCCAAAAAAACGCTGGCTGCGCGTGAATACGGCAAAGGGTTCGCCGGCAAAGGCCCAGGCAAAGCACACGGTGCCCGGGGGGATGGCGTCCTGTGGCTGCGGCCCGGCGACGCCCGTGCTGGCGATGGCAACGGTGGCGTCGCTGTCTTTCAATGCGCCGAGCGCCATCTCCCAGGCTACCGCCTCACTGGTCAGGCCATAGCGTTCGATAGTCTGTGGGTTGACGCCGAGCAGGCGTTTCTTGGCACTTGGCGAGTACACCACGTAGCCGCTTTCCAGTACCTCGCCGGTTCCGGGTACTGCTGCCAGCAGCGCAACCATGGCACCAGCCGTGCAGGATTCTGCAGTGGTCAGCACCAGCTTGTTGGCCTTGAGGTATTCAAGGGCCTCTATAACAGGGTCGGTTGCCATGGTCGGTCACTCGTGCGTTGTTTTGAGGTGGACGTGTTCCCCGCGGGATTGGTTCATTACTTGTGCGCCACCCATCAATGGCGGGAAAAGCTTCCTGAACTTTGTGCCATCTGCTGGCTTCCTCTGGATAGGAGGTAGGTAGCGCGGACCACGCGCTGCTGCCGGAACAAGCAGAGGAGAAGCGGTCATGACCGAGCCAGTGACGTATTTCTGGATCGCTGTTGCAGCGATCATTCTGTTGCTTGATGTATGGGCCATTGTCAGTGTTTTCCGCAGTGACAAGAGCGACGTGACGAAGGCGATGTGGGCACTGCTGCTGTTGGCGCTGCCCGTTGTCGGCCTGGCCATCTGGGGCGTGCTTGGGCCGCGTGGAATCAAGCGCGGTACCGGGCCGTCTTCGCCTGAACATAGCAAGGGTTAGGAGGGGAGATGAGCAAAAAGCCTGAGACACCTCGCAGCGAAACCCAGGGTGAAGAAGAGCGGGACAATGATGCGCAGCGTCCTGATGGTTCCACTGGCACGTCGCATGATTCCACTGCGCAGAAAACAGCTCGTGATGAAACGCAACGCAAACGTTAAGCGGGCTATCTCCTCAAGCCAGCACTGGCCCTTGTAGGAGCGGCCTTGTGTCGCGATGGGCCGCGCAGCGGCCCCGGCAATCTTTGCTGCGAAGCTGAAAACCTGGGGCCGCTTCGCGCCCCATCGCGACACAAGGCCGCTCCTACAGGGTTTTGCACATGGCTTGAGGCCGGTGTGCTCGAGGTGGGAGCAACTGTCTTGCTCAATTTCTAAAGGTTGGCGCGATCCCTGTGGGAGCGGGCAAGCCCGCGAACACCGGCGAAGCCGGTGCCCTGAGCCGCGTTGCCTGTTTTGCGGGTAAACCCGATTACGGCATCGATCAGCGCTGGATTCCGCCGAACGCATGGTCAGCGCCCAAGGTGCCAGCGGCAGCGCCCGGCACCAGGATGACCTTGCGGCAGTCGTCCTGCTTCTGGTCGAACAACTTGTAGCCCAGGGCCGCTTCTTCCAGGGCAAGGCGGTGAGTGACGATGAGTTCCGGTTCCAGACGCCCGGCCTCGATATGCTCGAGCAGTTCCGGGAGGAACTTCTGCACGTGAGTCTGGCCCATCTTGAACGTCAGCCCCTTGTCGAAGGCATCGCCAAACATGAAGGCGTGGATAAATCCCGCATAAACCCCAGGCACGCTGACCACCCCGCCCCGGCGCACCGCAGCGATGCTCTGGCGCAGCGCCTTGCCGCTGCTGCCCTCGATCTTCAGTGTGGTGAGCACCGTTTCGGTGGTGCTGCCCTTGGCCTCGAAACCGACCGCATCAATGACAGCATCCACACCGCGCATGCCGGGGGTAAGGCGGATGATGCTGTCGGCCGGGTCGTCATCCTGCTCGAAGTTGATCGGCACCACACCGTACGCGTCGCGGGCAAACGCCAGGCGGTAGTCGTTGTCGTCGACCATGAAGATTGTCTGGGCGCCCAGCATGCGTGCGCAGGCTGCACTCAGCAGGCCGACCGGCCCGGCGCCATAGATGGCCACTGTCGAGCCTGGGCCCACCTGTGCATTGGTGACGGCCTGCCAGGCAGTGGGCAGGATATCCGAGAGGAACAGCACCTTGTCGTCCGGCAGGGCGGTAGGCACCTTGAACGGGCCAACGTTGGCCTTGGGCACCCGCACGAAATCGGCCTGGCCGCCGGGCACGCCGCCATACAGATGGCTGTAGCCGAACAAGGCTGCACCTGGTGGAATGCCTTTCTTGTTGATTATTGCACCACGGCCGGTGTTGGTGGTTTCGCATGCGGCGAACTGGTCGAGTTGGCAGAAGAAACAGCTGCCGCAGGCGATCACGAAAGGAATCACCACGCGGTCACCGACCTGCAGATTGGTGACACCGCGACCGGCTTCCTCGACGATGCCCATGAACTCGTGGCCGAAGATATCGCCCGGCTCGGTCTGTGGAATCTTGCCGTGGTAGAGGTGCAGGTCGGAGCCGCAGATGGCGGTGGCGGTTACCCGGAGGATGATGTCGTCCTCGTCCTGGATGATCGGGTCGGGGACATTGTCGACCCTGACGTCCTGGCTTCCGTGGTATGTCAATGCTCTCATGGGTTCATCTCCTGCAGAGGGGGGACCGGATGGTCTATGCAGGGGAAGCCAAGGGGGGAGGTAAAGTTCAGGTGGAATCATCCAGTGGCAGGTTTCAGTGCCGAAGGAAACTTTAGCTGCCCTGCCAGGCTCAACCGTGCTCAAGCCGAGCGTAAAGCCATGACCAAGCATCCAGTGCTGCAAGCAAACGTTGCCCCGTCGGCCACGCCAAGGCAGGCTGCAGGCTTGCTCGCATCGGCCGCCTTGATCGTGCTTGTCTCGGGGGTTGCGCCGCTTGACCGTGCAGATTGGTGGCTCGAAAACGTTCTGCCGCTGGCGCTCCTGCTCACCTTGGCTGCAACCAGCCGCTATTGGCGCTTTTCATGGCATGCCTACCTGGCAATCGTGATGATGCTGGCGATCCATGAGCTAGGTGCGCATTTCACCTATGCCAAGGTGCCCTATGACGCTTGGCTGCGTGCGCTTACCGACCACTCTCTGAATGCCTGGATGGGCTGGCATCGCAACCAGTTCGATCGGTTGGTGCATCTGAGCTACGGCCTTCTGTTTGTCCTGCCGATCAGGGAATTGCTCAAGCGCCAGGCCTTGTTGCGAGGCGTGTGGTTGGCGTTGTGCACTGTTTCGTTGGTGCTTGCGACATCGGCGCTGTACGAACTGCTGGAGTGGATAGGCGGCCAATACCTGGGCGATGACCAGGCACAAGCCTTTCTCGCGACCCAGCAAGATCCTTGGGATGCGCAAAAGGACATGGCCCTGGCTTTGCTCGGCGCACTTGTCACCTTGTTGATCCAGCGGGTTGGGGCACGCAAGCTTGGGGTAGGAGGGTAGTGCGTGACACGGTAAAGAAAAAGGCCTTTCCATCCCTGGAAAGGCCTTTCGCAATCAGCCTGTGACCGTCGAAAAACCCTAAAGTTTCCATTGTGAAAACAGTAACTTGGAGAATTTTTCCAAGTCGTGTCATTCGTCGGATTTCAATTGTAAGCCCCTGTCCAGAGCCTCAGGATCGCCGCCGTATCCCTTTGAGGCTTTCACATATGAAGTACTCCTCGATTCTCTTGTTGTCACTTGGCCTGCTGAGCGGCGTTGCATCGGCAGGCGGCAATACCGAAGCAGGTATAGGTGGCGCATTGGGTGGAGTATTGGGCTCGGTCGTCGGCCAGTCGATCGGCGGCAGCACCGGCTCGGCAATCGGCGCCGGCCTGGGTGGCGCGGCCGGTAGTGCGGTAGGCGCCAACAAACACAGCCGTGGCGAGGCGGCCATTGGCGGCGCACTGGGTGCAGCTGGCGGCAACGTGGTGGGTCGCAAGATGGGCGGCACCACTGGCAGCATGATCGGCGCAGCAGCCGGTGGCGGTGTGGGCGGTGCCTTGGGCAACCACATGGGCCGGGACTACGATGACGAGAGTGGGCATCGTTATCGTGATGATGACGACGATGACGATGATCGGGGCTGGCGTCGTCACCGCCACGACCGTGGTCATCACTACGGCTGGCGCAAACACCGCCACGACGACTGATCCTTGCGTTACCGGCCCATTACAAGTGCTGGCCGCAGCAATTGCGGCCAGCCAGGCCAATAGCTCCAGCACGACACTTCCCCCATTGTCTGCAATCTCGAAACAGAAGGGATATAGCTGAGCAATCCATTAATATTCCGTAATGATATTACAAAGTGTTTTTATATTGCGTTTTAATATTTAAACCCTTTACTAGCGGAGTATTTGTAGTTGAAAGCAATTTCTCTCTTGCCTGCAGGCCTGGCGCTCCTTGCCGCCTGTTCAAGTGCCTTGGCCGGTTCGACCCTTGAACGTATCGAAAGTAAAGGCGAGCTGACCGGTGTGCTGATGGAAAATTACCCCCCGTTCTCATTCCTGAATGAACAGAACCAGCTCGACGGGTTCGACGTCGATGTCGCCAAAGCAGTGGCTAAACGGCTTGGGGTCAAGCTCAAGCTCGAGACACCTTCTTGGGATGTGATCGCCGCTGGACGCTGGAGTGGGCGCTACGACATTTGTGTTTGCTCCATGACGCCAAGCAAGGCGCGGGCGGAGGTGTTCGATTTTCCTGTCGAGTACTACCAATCACCCGCGGTGATCGTGGTCAACGCTAAAGACAGCACCATCAGTTCCGGTAAAGACCTGTCGCAAAGAAAGGTTGGCGTCATCAGTGCGTCCACCTACGAAGCCTATCTGAACAAGGATCTCGTCATCGAGGGGGCAGAGGACAAACCCCTGACATACCCGTTTGACAGTGTCCAGGTTGCGCCCTACGACAACGAAACCGTGGCATTTCAGGATCTGGCACTGGGGACCGGCGTACGGCTGGATGCCATGGTCACCAATCTGATCACGGCAAAAGAACGTATCGCCCAGGATCCACGCTTCAAGATTGCTGGTGAGACCTTGTATGCCGAGCCCAACGTAGTCGCCGTTGAGAAAAACGATCCCCAGTGGAGTGAAAAGGTCGCCCAGGTCGTGACTGAGCTCAAGGCTGATGGAACGCTGACCAGGATCTCGGAAAAGTGGATTGGCGCCGATATCACTAAATGACAGCCCTCAATCCACACCCGGCCAAAACTGCGCTGGCGTCCAGGACGCAGACGGATCGCATCCGACGAATATTTGGCTTTAAAACCCGCTTGTATCTGACATGGGCGGCCCTGCTCGGTGCCTGTGTGTTTTTCTTTCTGAGCTTCGACCTGAAGTTCTCGATCATTCTCGACAAGTTGCCGAATCTGGTTGGGCTCAAGTTGGGACCCAATGGGTTCCTGCAGGGCGCTGCACTGACTTTGTTCCTGTGTTTTTGCTCGATCTGGCTTTCGCTGGTGCTGGGGTTCGTAACAGCGCTGGCGCGGCTTTCTCGAAGCGCTGTGGCCTTTGGAGTTGCCAGCTTCTACGCCTCCTTTTTCCGCGGCACGCCTTTGCTGATTCAGATTCTGCTTATTTACCTGGGGCTGCCACAGCTCGGTGTAGTACCCGGCGCAATCAGTGCCGGCGTTATCGCACTGTCCCTCAACTATGGTGCCTACCTGAGCGAGATTTTCCGCGCCGGTATCATGGCTGTACCACCAGGGCAGCGACAGGCAGCAGTGGCGCTGGGAATGACGCCGCCAACGACGTTCTTCTACATCATTCTCCCTCAGGCGATGCGAACGATCATCCCTCCGACCACCAGCCAGTTCATCTCCATGCTGAAAGACTCGTCGCTGATTTCGGTGATGGGGGTATGGGAAGTGATGTTCCTGGCGCAGTCCTACGGGCGCTCTTCCTATCGATACATCGAGATGCTGGCCACCGCCGCACTCATCTACTGGCTTCTGTCCATTGGGCTGGAGCTTATCCAGCACCGGCTCGAGCGCCACTACGGCAAAGGCTTTCAGGATCAGCGATGACGTGAGCGCTGATATCAATGATTACAGGAACCGTGATGTCCGACCCTAAACCCCTATTGTTTGCCCTCTACGAACAAGCCAGCGTCGGCTGCGGTGGTGCACCGAGCTTGTGGACGCATCCGGCGGATGAACGCCTGGCCGCCAACACCTTCGAATTCTGGGCCAACCAGGCACGCATCGCTGATCAGGCCAACCTCGACATGCTGTTTTTCGCAGATGTTCTGGGCTTCTATGATGTCTTTGGAGGTAACGCGGAGGCAGCCGTGAAGTGGGCTGTCGAAGCTCCTGCAAATGACCCGTTGATGATTATCCCGGGCTTGGCAGCGATCACGAAGAACCTGGCGTTCGGCGCTACCGTGTCCACGACTTATGAGCATCCTTTTGCCCATGCCCGTCGTTTCAGCACGCTCGATCACATGACCAACGGGCGGGTCGGATGGAATATCGTCACATCTTATCTGTCCAGCGCCGCGCGCAACTTCGGCTTGGAGGAAATGATCAAGCACGGAGATCGGTACGATCGTGCCGAGGAGTTCATGGACGTGGTCTACAAGCTTTGGGAGGGCAGTTGGGCAAACGACGCAGTGGTCGCTGACAAAGCCCGTCAAGTTTACGCCCAAGGTGACCGGGTCAAGCCCATCAATCATGCGGGAGAGCGCTATCGAGTTGCCGGGCCTCATCTGTCTGCTCCGTCGCCACAACGAACGCCACTGCTGATCCAGGCGGGTTGGTCCGGGAGAGGGCGCGAGTTCGCGGCCAAACATGCCGAACTGATCTTCATAGCAAAGTCGAACCCACATGAAATCCGCCAAGGCCTGGAAGAAATCTGGACGATGGCGGAGGCGCGGGGCCGTGCTCGGGATGACATACAGTCGCTGACAGTGCTGCGCATCGTAACTGCGAAAACCGAGATTGAAGCCCAGCGAAAGTACGATGAGCTCCAGAGCAACTACCATCTGGAAGCACAACTTGTCAGTTATGCTGGCGACACAGGAATCGATCTGAGCCGCTACGCGGACAGCGATGCATTGTCGAACCATACCGAAGGTCTTACTTCCTACATGATGCGACCCGACGGAAGCGGTAAGCCGCTCACCGCAGGGGACGTCAGGAAGCGCTTCGCCAACGTCACACGGGGCACCGATCTGATCCTGGTGGGCACCCCGGAACAGGTCGCAGACCGAATCGAGGAGCATGCGCGGATCTCGGCTACGAGCGGCTACATGCTCAACCCTTTGACCAGCCCTGGCACCCTGGAGGACTTTGTGGAACTGGTGGTACCAGAGCTGCAAAAGAGAGGGCTCTACCGAACCAGTCCGCAGAGCGGGAGCTTGCGATCCAGATTGAGAGCTGACGGATCCAGCCGCTTGCCAGCGACTGCATATGGAGCTTCTTTCCGGCTACCCGCATGACATGCGTCATCGGGATACATGAACGTGCTGGCGCCCATTTCCTGTAAAGGATGAGCGCCAGCTTTCCCAGAGCGAAAATTACCTTTTCTCTTCGTTGGCCTGAAGCACCCCGGCAGCATGCCTTGGCAGTGCGATAGAAATCAGCGCAGCCAGCAGAACAAATACTGCGGAGATCCACAGGCAGGCTACCAGCCCGCAGGCCTGGAATAGCCAACCGGAAAGCAGCGTACCGACCAGCCGCCCTAGCGCGTTGGACATGTAATAGAAGCCCACATCCAGCGATACCCCGTCTTCCTTGGCATAGCTGACGATCAGGTAGCTGTGCAGCGACGAATTCACCGCGAACAGCACGCCGAACAGCATTAACCCACCGAGCAGCACCACTTGCGCTGACCAGCCTGCCGACAGGCCCACGGCGATGAGCGCCGGCAGCCCGGCAAGGGCGATCGCCCAGATGAAGGCCGCACGACCGTCGGGCACATGGCCGCGTTTCTTGCCGGTGATGCGGGGGGCAAGCGACTGGACGATGCCGTAGCCGATAATCCACGTAGCCAGGAAACCTCCGACCAGCCAGAAGTCCCAGCCAAAAGCCGTGCTCAGGTACACCGGCAACGCCACGACGAACCAGACGTCACGAGCGCCAAAGAGAAACAGCCGTGCGGCCGAGAGAATGTTGATGGCCCGGCTCTTGGACAGCAGGTCGCGAAACTTCGGTTTGGCCTTGGCCTTGCCCAGGTCCTTCTTCAGCAGGATCAGGCTGCCGATCCAGATCAATGCCAACACCGCTGCCATGGCCAGCACCGCCAGGGTGAAGCCGAGCAGGGCGAGCAAGGCGCCGCCAAGGAAGAAACCCACGCCCTTGAGCGCGTTTTTCGAACCGGTGAGAATGGCTACCCACTTGTACAGGGTGCCTTGCTGGCTGTCCGGCACCAGAAGCTTGATGGAGCTCTTGGCGCTCATCTTGTTCAGGTCCTTGGCGATGCCGGACAACGCCTGGGCCGTCATCACCCAGGGTACTGTCAGCCAGGCTGCCGGCACCGTGAGCATCAGCAAGGCCAGCACCTGCATGCCCAGGCCGATGTTCATGGTGCGGTTGAGCCCCAGGCGGGCGCCGAGGTAGCCGCCCACCAGATTGGTGATCACGCCGAACACTTCGTAGAACAGGAACAACGCAGTGATCTGCAGCGGCGTGTAGCCCAGCGTATGGAAGTGCAGTACCACCAACATGCGCAATGCACCGTCGGTGAGGGTGAAGGCCCAGTAGTTGCCGGTAACCAGCAGGTACTGACGCACTTGTGCGGGCAGGGCTGACAACGCCTTCATGATTGCCGGCTACTCCGCCTTGCCGACCATTCGGGCCAGTTCCGCTGCACGGTTGGCGTAGCCCCACTCGTTGTCGTACCAGGCATAGATTTTTACCTGGGTACCGTTGACCACCAAAGTCGATAGCGCATCGATGATCGAGGACCGCGGGTCGGTGCGGTAGTCGATGGACACCAGTGGTCGCTCTTCGTAACCCAGGATACCCTTCAACGGGCCGTCGGCAGCCGCCTTCAGCAACGCATTGACCTCTTCAGCCGTGGTCTCGCGCGCCACCTCGAACACGCAGTCGGTCAGCGAGGCGTTGGCCAGCGGTACACGCACGGCGTGGCCATTCAGCTTGCCGCGCAAATCAGGGAAGATCTCGGCGATTGCGGTAGCCGAACCCGTGGTGGTGGGGATCAGGCTCATCCCCGAGGCACGGGCGCGACGCAGGTCCTTGTGCGGCGTATCGAGAATGCTCTGGGTATTGGTCAGGTCGTGGATGGTGGTGATCGAGCCGTGGCGGATGCCCAGGTTCTCGTGGATCACCTTCACCACCGGGGCCAGGCAATTGGTGGTGCAGGAAGCGGCGGTGACGATACGGTGTTGCGCCGGGTCGAACAGGTGCTGGTTGACGCCCATCACCACGTTCAGCGCGCCTTTCTCTTTCACCGGAGCGCAGACCACCACGCGTTTGACGCCCTGGTCCAGGTAAGCCTGGAGCACGGCTACCGACTTCATTTTGCCGCTGGCTTCGATGACCAGGTCGCAGCCCGACCAATCGGTGTCGGTGATCGCCGTGTTCGCGGTGACCTTGATGCGCTTGCCCTCGATTACTACCGAGTCGCTTTCTGCCCCGGCTTCACGCTGCCAGCGGCCGTGGACCGAATCGAAATTGATCAGGTGGGCGTGGGTCTGGGCATCGCCGGCCGGGTCATTGATCTGGACGAATTCGAACTCCGGCCAGTCCCAGGATGCCCGTAGCGCCAGACGACCGATACGGCCAAACCCATTGATGCCTACTTTGATTGCCATGGTCTCGTTCTCAAGTGTATTTCTCGGCAGTGGTCAGCAGCAGGCAGCGACGCGCTGAGGGCGGCCACCCATGGTGTCCAGTCGTTTGGCGCTGATGCTCAACCATTCGCGATTGGCATCCAGCGTGGTTACCAGGACATCGCGTACCCAGTTGGGCAGCTCTGGGTGCAGGCGGTAGTAAACCCATTGGCCCTGCCTGCGGTCTTCAAGCAGGCCGCAGGTGCGCAGTTGTGCGAGGTGGCGGGAAACCTTGGGTTGGCTTTCTTCCAGGGCGCAGATCAGTTCACAGACGCACAGCTCTTCCTCGCGAGCGATCAGCAGCATCATCCGAATGCGGTTCTCGTCGGCGAGGCATTTGAAGACCTGGGTTGGGGTCAGCGAGTCAGTCATGGGCGTATTCGGCGCGGGCAGCGGGTGCCTATGGCGGGGTATTCAGAATATGTGTTTTTTCGAATATACGTATTTTCGAATGTATTGCAAGGCCGCCGGATCTGTTCCGCGCACCTTTTGAAAGCAACGGCCTTGCTCAATTCCCAAAGCTTGCGCGATCCCTGTAGGAGCGGCCTTGTGTCGCGATGGGGCGCGAAGCGGCCCCAGGTTTTCAGCTTCACAGCAAAGATTGTCGGGGCCGCTTTGCGGCCCATCGCGACACAAGGCCGCTCCTACAAGGGCCAGTGCTGGCTTGAAGAGGTATCCAAGACAGTTGCTCTCACAGGGTCCCGAGGCCATTCCTTTTCACGGTAGCGTTCTGTCGATCCAGGCTGTGCAAATACGTTTAACATGCTCCAGGCCCGCCCCCATCGTTGAAAAGAGACCTGTATGGAGTTACGTCAGCTTCGCTATTTCCTCAGTGTTCTGGAGTACGGCAGTCTTGGCCGGGCTGCGCTCGAGCTAGGGGTTGGCGCCTCGGCATTGAGCCAGCAACTGTCGAAGCTGGAGAGCGAGGTGAGTACCCGGCTTTTGACACGTGCGAGCACCGGCGTTTCGCCGACGGCGGCAGGCCTGGCCTTCGAATACCATGCGCGCCTGGCGCTTCGCCAGGCGGAACACGCCGTGCTGGCGGCACAAAGTGGTCGCATGAGCGGCTATGCCAGTGTGGGGCTGGCACCGACCACTGCATCGATTCTTGGCCTGGCGTTGATCGACAGGATGCGCGAGCGCTACCCCGACATCCGTCTGCACCTGGTGGAAATGCTGTCTGGTTATCTGATGAACCAACTCAACGCCAGGCACCTTGACCTGGCGGTGCTGTTCCAGGCAGAAACGGGACCACGGCTGGATGTCCGGACGCTTCTGACGGAGCGGCTTTTCGTGCTGGTTCCCGCCCCGCTGGTCAAGGCAGGGTGGGGCGAGTCGCTCACGTTGCAGCAGATCGCGACGCTCCCCTTGGTGATGCCCAGCACGCAACATGGCCTGCGCACGACGTTGCGCTCGATTTTCGAGCGGGCAGGGCTGGAGGCCAGCATCGTCATGGAAGTAGATGGTTTGTCGTTGTTGATGGACTGCGTGTGTGCGGGCCATGCCGCCACCATCCAGCCCGGCGCGACAGTGGCCCGGGCGCACCAGGCGGGCCTGCGCGTGTTTGCCATCGATGAAGCTCAGGCGCAGCGTCGCAATGTGATTGTCAGCCTGACCGATGACGAGCTTTCGCCTGCCGCGTTGGCGACCCGGATCGTACTGCAGGAGGTCGCTCGGGATCTGGTGGAACAGGGCCGATGGCCTGGGGCCCGGCTGCTTTGACCCGGATTCTGGATACGCTCACCCAGCCCCTTTAGAAAAACTGAATGCCTCCCCTCGACGATCGCGTTTCGCACCCTCCGGGCTCTCATTAAAGTCCCTGGTCACGAGGAGCAGCCGAACATTCGGCTCTTCGTGATCTGGAGGCGAAATGATCGATGTGCTAGTCATCGGAGGGGGCAATGCCGCCCTCTGTGCCGCGCTGATGGCGCGAGAGGCCGGAGCCAGCGTGCTGCTGCTCGAGGCCGCACCCCGCGCCTGGCGTGGTGGCAACTCACAACACACGCGTAACCTGCGGTGCATGCATGATGGCCCCCAGGACGTACTGCTCGAGGCATACCCGGAAGAAGAGTTCTGGCAGGACCTGCTCAAGGTCACCGGTGGCCAGACCAATGAAAAGCTCGCGCGCCTGGTGATTCGCGCATCCGCCCGTTGTCGCGGGTGGATGCGCCGCCATGGCGTGCATTTCCAGCCCTCGTTATCCGGTGCGCTGCACACCGCGCGGACCAATGCCTTCTTCATGGGCGGCGGCAAGGCGCTGGTCAATGCCTACTTTCGCAGCGCCGAAAACCTTGGCGTACAGATCCGCTACGACACACCGGTAGCCGACATCGAGCTGCAGGACGGGCGCTTCGTCGCGGCCCATGTGCCGGCGCGTGAAGTTCAGGGGCGACAGCTGCCAGCCGAGCGCATCGAGGCGCGTACCTGTGTGCTTGCCGCCGGTGGTTTCGAGTCCAACCGCCAATGGTTGCGCCAGGCATGGGGGCAGAACGAGCGAGGGGAGTGGCCTTCGGACAACTTCTTGATCCGTGGCACTCGTTTCAATGACGGTGTGCTGTTGCGCCGCATGATCGAACAGGGTGCCGACACGATTGGCGACCCGACCCAGGCGCACATGGTGGCGATCGATGCCCGCGCACCGCTTTACGATGGCGGCATCTGCACGCGCATCGATTGTGTGTCGCTGGGCGTGGTAGTCAACCGCGACGGCCAGCGCTTCTACGATGAAGGCGAGGATTTCTGGCCCAAGCGCTATGCCATCTGGGGGCGCCTGGTGGCGCATCAGCCTGGGCAGGTGGGGTTCTCGATCATCGACCGCAAGGCCCTCGGGCGCTTCATGCCACCGGTTTTCCCGGGCGCCACCGCCGATAGCCTGGAGGCGTTGGCCGGCCTGCTCGGTTTGCCTGTGCAGGCCTTCCTCGAAACCGTGCATGCCTACAACCGTGCCTGCCAGGTGGGCACGTTCGACCACACCCGGCTGGACGACTGCCACACCGTTGGCCTGGAGCCGGTGAAAAGCCACTGGGCGCGCCCGATCGATACGCCTCCCTACTACGGCTACCCGCTGCGCCCTGGCGTGACTTTCACCTACCTGGGGCTGCGCACCGATGAAACCGCCGCCGTCCATTTCGACGGGCGTCCCAGCCCGAACCTGTTCGTTGCCGGCGAGATGATGGCGGGCAATGTGTTGGGCAAGGGTTACACCGCAGGTGTCGGCATGTCCATCGGCACCGCTTTCGGCCGTATCGCCGGGACCAGCGCCGCCGCAGCGGCGGGTTACGAACATCCAGAAAAAGAGAACCGCCATGACTGCGCAACTGCCTGAACCACGCCAGCCTGATGCCGCCGGGGCGGCCCTCGAACTGATCCCGGTGTTGAACGTCGAGGAGCGGGAAGTGGACCGGCAAATGCGGATATGCAACGCCTGTCGTTACTGCGAAGGCTTCTGCGCAGTTTTCCCGGCAATGACCCGCAGGCTGGAGTTCGGCAAGGCCGACATCCATTACCTGGCCAACCTGTGCCACAACTGCGGCGCCTGCCTGCATGCCTGCCAGTACGCGCAGCCCCATGAATTCGCCGTCAACGTGCCTCAGGCGATGGCCAAGGTGCGCGGGCAGACCTACGCCGAGTACGCCTGGCCGGCCTTCTTCGGGCGGCTGTACAGGCACAACGGCACCTATGTCGCCACTGCATTGGCCGTAGCCTTGTCGCTATTCCTGCTGCTGACCTTGTTCGTCAACGGCACGCTGCTGCCGGGGCGATTGGCGGGTAACTTCTATGCGGTCTTCCCGCACAACACCCTCGCGCTGATGTTCGGTAGCGTGTTTGCCGCTGCAGCTCTGGCCTTGGCGGTGGCGGTACGTCGCTTCTGGCGCTCGGCCTCGCCTGCCGAGACGCTGGCGCAACCCGCCAAAGGGGCGGTGTTCGAGGCATCGAGCGCGGCATTGACCTTGAAGTACCTGGACGGTGGGCACGGCCAAGGTTGCAACAATGCCGATGATCGCTACACGCTCTGGCGCCGTCGCTTCCATCACTTCACCTTCTACGGCTTCATGCTGTGCTTTGCCGCCACGGTAGTCGCCACCGGGTATCACTACCTGCTGGGCCAGCAGGCGCCGTACCCGCTGCTTAGCGCACCGGTGTTGCTTGGAACTCTGGGCGGAATTGGCTTGGTCGTCGGGCCGGCCGGGCTGTTGGCGCTGAACCTGCGCAGGGCGCCGGAGCAGGGCGATGTTGCCCAGCGGCCCATGGATCGGGCGTTCATCCTGCTTCTGCTGCTGGTCAGCGTCACGGGCCTTGCGTTGCTGGGCCTGCGTGATACCGCAGCGATGGCGATTCTGCTGGCGATCCATCTGGGCACCGTGATGGCGCTGTTCATCACGCTGCCCTATGGCAAGTTTGCCCATGGCCTGTTCCGCAGCGCGGCACTGCTGAAGTTCGCGATCGAGAAGCGCCGGCCCAACGAGCTGGGTCTGGGAGGGGAGTGAACCATGCACGCAGCCGGTTTTTCCTCTGTGCCGCACCACGCGACATGCAAGGCGTTTCGCTTACCGGTTGGGCCACTTGTCCAGCAGGATCGACACGAACTTCTCCGCTGCTGGCGACAGCGACGCCCCTCTGCGATAGACCAGCCCCAGGGTGCGGGTGACCTGGGGTTCGATCAGCGGCACGCTGACCAGCGTCGGGTGGTCGGCGTTGGGCATGGCCAGGCTGGGCATGGCCGACACGCCCAGCCCGGCTTCGACCATGCCCAGCGAGGTGGACAGGTGCTGAACCTCATAAAACCACTTGGGCCGCAGGTTGAGCCCGGACAGCGCATGGTCCAGCAACATCCGGTTGCCGCTCAACCGGCCTACGCCGATCAGGCGGTAGTCGGCCAGTTCTGTCCAGGTCACGGCGTCACGGTTCGCCAGCTTGTGGTCCCTGCGGCAGGCCAGCACGAAGTGCTCCTGTACCAGGGAGACGAACTCGATGTCCGGGTGCTGGCCGCTCATCATGTTGATACCGAAATCGGCCTCACCCCGCAGCACGGCTTCGAGCCCGTCGTTGGCGCTGAGGTCCAGCAGACGGATGCGGATCTTCGGGTATTGCTCGTTGTAGTCGCGGATCACCGACGGCAGGAAATAGAACGCCGCGGTCGGGATGCAGGCGAGGGTGACCTGCCCGGTCTGGCGTTCTGCGAGTTCGCGAATGCTCAGGATCGAGTCTTCGAAGTCATCCAGCAGGCGCCTGGCCTTGGGCAGGAAGTCACGCCCGACGCTGGTAAGGCTGACGCGACGGGTAGTGCGTTCCAGCAGCGAAGTGCCCAACCCTTCCTCGAGCTTTTTAATCCGCCGGCTCAGGGCGGGTTGCGACAGGTGCAACGCTTCTGCAGCCTCGTGGAAACTACCGAGTTCGGCGATTTTCACGAAAGATCGTATGTCTTGCAGCTCATATTCCATCTCGGATCGCTCTTGGGCCCTGGTTCGGTATTGATGCTTGAATCGGAACAATAGCTACGATATTTGCATTGGATTGATTTATCCATCCCTGTCAATCTTTTGTCCACAGCATCAATGATGTCCATTGATCAACAAGAGTGCGAAATCATGCAACGAATTCCTTGCGTACTCATGCGCGGTGGCACCTCCAAGGGCCCGTTTTTCCATGCATGGGACCTTCCTGCCAATGTGGTCGAACGCGACGAATTGCTGATCAACCTGATGGGTTCCGGGCATGAACTGGAAATCGACGGCATCGGTGGCGGTAG
>NZ_OPYN01000151.1 GCF_900277125.1 Pseudomonas inefficax | reverse complement strand
AGGTCGGACTCTTCGGCGAGCGGGATGAAACGATCCGGGCGGAGCAGGCCCAGGCGCGGGTGCTTCCAGCGCACCAGGGCCTCGGCCGATGCGATCGAGACCCCATCGACCTTGAAGCGCGGCTGAAAATGCAGCACCAGTTCGCCACGCGGTATGCCCTCGCGCAGTTCGCTTTCCAGCACACGCTTCTCCATCAATGCTGCGTTCATCTGTGCCGAAAAGAAGCGCCAAGTGTTCTTTCCCGCCTGCTTGGCGCTGTACAGGGCTACGTCGGCGTGCCGGATCAGGTCGCTCGGCGTACCAGGGTACTCGGCCGACAGCACCACACCCAGGCTTACCCCCACTTGCACGACATGCCCTTCAACCTGAATGGGGCGTTTGATCGCCTCGATCACGCGCGTGCAGAATCGGTCCATGTCTGCGTGATCGCCTGGCCGGGTGAGCACGACGATGAACTCGTCGCCTCCCAGACGGGCGACCAGATCACTGTCACGGGTAACCTGGCCGAGGCGGATCGCTACCTCGAGCAGCACCGCGTCGCCGGCCGGATGCCCAAGGCTGTCGTTGATCGGCTTGAAGTTGTCCAGATCCAGCATCAGCAGCGCCACCTGGGGTTGCTCGGCGCCAGGAGCCGACTGCTCGAGGAAACGAAACAGCTTGTTGCGATTCGGCAGGCCGGTCAGGGCGTCGTGCAAAGAGAGGTGCTGGATCTGGGCATGGGCGGCCACTTCGTCGGTGATGTCGCTGCAAGTGCCACGAAAGCCGGTACAGACGCCCTCGGCCACGATCGCGCGAGAAGCGATCCTGCAGATACGCTGTTGACCGAGATGGTCCTGGTACTGGCAGCGCAGCGTGCCGGAAGAGCCTGCCGCAGCCAGGCTGTGCAGGCAGGTCCGGAGGTTGTTGGTATCACACGATAGCAACTCGGTGATCGAGCGCTGTCGCCACGCTTCGACGGGGTGCCCGGTGAGCTCGGTGAAGCGGTCCGAAAGGTAGGTCAGGCGAAGCAGCACATCCGTTTCCCAGATCCAGTCCGACGCGGCTTCGGCCACGGCCTTGAAGCGCTCTTCGCTCGATTGCAGGGCAGCCCTGGACGTCATCAGGGCGCGGTGGCTGCGATCGATCCTGGTGCTGGCCCGGAGCGCATAGCGGGCAAACAATGCCATGCTCAGCGCGATGAGCAGTACGGCAATAGCCAAGGGTGCGATTACCGTCTGGATCAGTTCGGTGCCGGGCTGCGGTATATCCCACGTCAAGGTATGGCCGCTGCCTTCGAGTGGCAGGGCACCGCGCCCTTGGCGCTGATCGGCCGAATCGCCCACGGCCAGGCCGGACAACCCCGCCGACTGGCCCAGCGGCAAAAGCACCTGTGGCGAGAGAACGCGAATGAACACCATCACCGCGGTTGGTCCCGGCGGTTGGGCGGGCTGGGTTTGCGGGCGGATCAGCGCAGCGACGTACACCGCCGGCTGGCCACGAAACACGAGGTAGCCTGACGACGCCTGTTCGTGCTGCGCTGCTTGACGAGCCTCCTGCAAGATCTTGCCAGCACTGGCGGTATGACGCTCCAGCCCCTGTTGGCTGAGCTTACCGTCCAGGATTGCGTACCGAGTCCCGTCGTCATCGAGCACATATACACCGTCGTACCCATCGGAGTTATAGAGCGTGGCGCCGACGTTGTCCTCGTCGTATGCCCAATGTGTATCGACCTGCCCGCCCAAGTGATCATAGGCGGCCTGCCAGTTGGCATGGGTCAGCAGGAACGTCTTGTCATTCTTCTGCAACTGGGCCATGGCGGACTCAGCATAGAAGCGGCTTTGCTCCACTTGTCGGGCGTCCAGCGCCTCGGCGAGGCGGTAGAGGGAGAACAGCCCCAGCAACAGGGCCAACAGCAGAATCAGGGAAAACACCACGATCAGTTGCCCGACCACATGACTACGGGTCGACATTTCATTGTCAGCAGAGACGTCCATTGGTTCACCATCGCGGCCTAGGGTCTCCCAGTTGACCGGACAGCAGGATTGGAGGTCGATGGAGCTGACGACCGGCAAGCCGGCGCCCACAGGAAAATCACCAGCCTTCAGGCATGCGCTGTACCTGTGGAAACCGCGCTTGCCGGCGATGGGCCGCGAAACGGCCCCGGTTACAGATGTCTGCTACGGGTCGACAACAGCCTCTGCGCGAACTTTTTTGATGAACTAAGCTTCAAAACAACACCACAGATCGAAGACGCATTGCAGACGGTCGTTACGGCCAAATGTTGGTGGTAAGGGAATGCCCATTCTTCGGGATCCGACACCCTTATCGCCATCAGCCGGGGTACGCTCCGTGAGAATCAATCAGCCTCTGCCAGCTCTTTTGATACTCACGTTGCTATTCACTGGCTGTGCTACACCCAGTGTCTCGCACGAACCTAGCCAGGCCTTGCCCGCCAACGCTTCGGCGTTCGGTCGTTCTATCAATGCCCAGGTTGCACCCCATCAAGGGCAATCGGGCTTTCGCTTGCTCCCCGATAGCGCCGAGGCTTTCGGAGCCCGCGCTGAGCTCATTCGCAACGCTCAAAGTAGCATTGATTTGCAGTACTACATCGTCCACGACGGTATCAGTACCCGGATACTGCTGAGCGAGTTACTCGCCGCTGCCGACCGAGGGGTGCGCGTGAGGATTTTGCTGGATGACACCACTAGCGATGACCTGGAGCAAACCATTGCGACACTGGCGACGCATCCGCATATCCAGATCCGGGTGTTCAATCCTCTTCACCTGGGCCGCAGCACCGTCGTGACACGCACGATGGGCCGGCTGTTCAACCTGTCTCAGCAACACCGTCGTATGCACAACAAATTGTGGCTGGTGGATAATTGTGTGGCCATCGTCGGAGGGCGCAATCTGGGAGACGAGTATTTCGACGCCGAGCCAAAAATAAATTTTACTGATATCGACATGCTCAGTGTCGGCCCGGTCGCAGAACAGTTGGGGCATAGCTATGACGAGTACTGGAATAGTGCCCTGAGCAAGCCAATCGAGCAGTTCATATCGTTCAAGCCGACGAGTAGAGATCTGAAAGATCTTCGGACTCGGCTCGACGAATCCCTGGAACAAACGCGCAAGCAAAACCATGGGCTCTATCAGAAATTGATGAGTTATACCACTCATCCACACCTGAATCAGTGGCGCCGAGAGTTGATTTGGGCCAGAAACAAAGCGTTGTGGGATGCGCCGAGCAAGGTTTTGTCTGATGGCGAGCCCGCTCCGTATTTACTGTTGGCCACCCAATTAGCACCCGAACTCAACGGCGTCACCAAGGAACTTATTCTAGTCTCGGCCTACATGGTACCCGGCCAACCAGGGGTGGTGTATTTGACAGGTCGTGCCGACGCCGGCGTGTCGATCAGCTTGCTGACCAATTCACTGGAGGCAACCGATGTTCCCGCGACGCATGGTGCCTACGCACCTTATCGCAAGACCTTGCTCGATCACGGTATACGATTGTTCGAGCTACGCCGCCAATCCGGTGACCATGGCGACAGTAAGCCGAGTCTCTTTCACAAGGGATCCTCCAATAGCTCCGACTCCAGCCTGCATACCAAGGCGATGATTTTCGACCAGCAGAAAGCGTTCGTCGGTTCGTTCAATTTCGATTCGCGATCATTGTTGTGGAACACAGAGGTCGGTGTGTTGGTTGACGATCCAAAGCTCGCCGGACAGGTACGCGAACTGGCCTTGGAGGGGATGGCACCTGGTCTCAGTTACCAGGCCCGGCTGGAAGATGATCATCTGGTTTGGGTTACCGAAGATAATGGCAAACAACGTACGTTGACTACAGAACCGGGGGGTTGGTGGCGGCGCTTCAATTCATGGCTCAGCAGCACGATAGGGCTGGAAAAGATGCTATAGCGCAGGAAGGATGAATTATGCGGATGTGGATGAGAGACCCGGGGCGGCTTATCAGACGATTGATAATGGCGAGTATTTGCGTTATCGCGGTAATCGTTGACACGCGGGTATTTGCCACACCTCAGGTCACTGAAGAAATCAGGGGACTCCTGGATTTTGTAGAACACAGTGACTGCAAGTTTGTTCGCAACGGCGTCGAATACTCAGGCCCCAGGGCTCGAGCGCATCTGGAGCAGAAGCTGAATTATCTTGAAGGCAAGAACCTGGTGAAAAGCACGGAAGAATTCATTGATCTTGCCGCCACTAAAAGTAGTTTGAGTGGCCGTGCTTATGAGGTGCGATGCGCAAAAGGTGTAGAACCGGCAGGTATCTGGTTGCGCAGAGAGCTGCAGAGGCAACGACATGGAACGGCAACGTGAATCCCAAGTAGGCGGCCAGGGCTCAAGCGGCAACATCTATAACGGGTACAGCGCATGCCTGAGGGCTAGTGATATTCCTTGTCCTGAATATCTCTTCAGCCAGCACTGGCCCTTGTAGGAGCGGCCTTGTGTCGCGATGGGCCGCGCAGCGGCCCCGACAATCTTTGCTGCGAAGCTGAAAACCTGGGGCCGCTTCGCGCCCCATCGCCACACAAGACCGCTCCTACAGGTGTTTGCACATAGCTTGAGGCCGGTACTGACTACAGCGCTTTGGATCGCTGCCCGGGGTCGAGTGTGGTCAGCCGTAACCTGCGGCCAGTAAGTAAATCCCCTGGCTCGCCTACAGTGAACGCTCGACACAATCGAATCTACCCGTCTGGCCGGCGCCGGCATTGAACCAGGACATTGCAAGCAAGCCTGAAGGTGCCATAGGCTGCTTCTCCTGAATCGGCCACTGACACTGGATAAAACGATGATCGAACTACAAGGATGTGCAGAGTTTTCAGGCTTGGAGTGCCGGCCCGTCGGGCCCGCTGACGCAGAAATGATCTGCTCGCATCGCCAGGAGATGTTTCTTGAGGCAGGTGGCGACCCGGAAAAGCTGCAAATCATGACTCAGCATTTCCGCCCATGGCTGGAGGAGCGGCTCGGTGACGGTCGGTATTACGGTTTCAAGCTCCTGGATGGCGACCAAC
>NZ_OPYN01000150.1 GCF_900277125.1 Pseudomonas inefficax | reverse complement strand
CCTCGAGTTAAGTCAAGGTTTTAGAGTGTCGTCCGAACTCTCTCGCTACTTCCGGAAACGAACTCACAAGGACCAGGAATGGACACTCCGACCTCACTGCTGATTTTCCAGATCACCTGCTGCATTGGCTTGAGCCTGTGGCTGAGCATCAGCCTGATCAACAACCTGCATACCTTTGCCAGTTCGGCCGGGGCGATCGGGGCGACCATGTCGATGGCGCCGCTGGCCCAACCGCCCGCAATCAGCCTCCCACTGCTGGGGCGAGCGATGACCTCTCCCTCGATCCATCGCCTGGCCTTGGCGATCATCGTGCTGATACAGGCAGCTGCCGTGCTCACGGCCTGGGTCGGCTGCTATGAACTGGTGCTTGGCGACGGGCTGGAGGCTTCGCTGCCCTGGTTGAACCTGGCCTTGAGCGCGGCGCTCGGGTTCCTGCTCGCCATGTTGCTGGGTGGGATATGGTTCGGCTACTGGATCCGTCAGGAGGGGTTGCAACTGACCCATCTGCTGCTGATGGTCTGGATCCTGCTGCACTTCGTCGTACTCAATGTCCGGTGGAGTTGATGGGCGATGGACACTTGCAGGATGCCAGGAAGGAGCAACAGCTGAAGCCGATGAGCGTAGGGTCAGCGTTGATAGCGACTGCTTTCTAGCCGAAGCAGACATCTGCTGTAGCCGCGGTCGAGCCGTAGCTGGCATGCTTGTCTGATCGCTAGCGGGAAGACGCAGGGAGTCTACGATGGAACGGTCTTGCATCACTTATTACCTGGAAATGACCTCGGCTTCCGAGTTGAAGGAAAAGCCACAGCGTCACGACCTCCAGATCATCGAATGTGAAGTGCCTCAGGCGGAATTCAATCGGTTTCTCTACAAGCTGGTAGGAACGCCCTGGGAGTGGGGCGATCTTGATAGCTGGAGTAGTTCCCAATGGCAAGCGCTGGTTGAACAGGAGTGCCACCGTACCTGGGTTGCCTATCACCGTGGTGCGATAGCCGGCTATTACGAGCTTTATCGCCCTGACGGCCGTAACTGCGAAATCCGCTACTTTGGCTTGGCGCCTCAGTTCCTGGGGTGTGGATTCGGCGGAGCGCTATTGAGCCACGCTGTTCGATCTGCGTGGGAATGGCACGGTACAGAGCGGGTGTGGGTACATACCTGCACATTTGACCATCCTGCCGCGCTGCAAAATTATCAGGCGCGTGGATTGCGTATTTTCAAGCAGGAGGAGGCAGAGCCAAGCCAATCATCGCTGGGTTGAAGCTGCTGGCCGCTAACGACCCATAGCCGACGTTGCGTCTTGCAGCGGACTTTGTGGGAGCGGGTTCACCCGCGAACATCGGCACAGCCGGTGCCATCCACCGCGGCGCCTGCTTCGCGGGTAAACCCGCTCCCACAGAGTGCGTGTCGCACTCACGAAGCCGGTTATTCTCAAGTGTCCGCTTCGGGTCGGTAGCGGCCAGTTTACGGCTGGCCGATACCGACCTAGAGCGGACAGCAATCCAAAGCTCTGTAGTCAGTGCAGGCCTCATCGCCGGCAAGCCAGCTCCCACAGGAATATCATCAGCCATCAGGCATGCGCTGTACCTGTGGGAGCCGCGCTTGCCGGCGATGGGCCGCGAAGCGGCCCCTGTTACAGATGCCCGCTATGGGTCGATAGCGGTCACTCGGCGGAAGCTGCATTTGGGCTAAACAATCATACTGGCGAGAGTGTCAGTCCAGGCCTTGTTACACTTGAAACAACCGTTCCGGGAGTTCCGAAGCTTGAGCCTTTCGGTGGCCATCCGGGCTCGTCACAAGCCCGGCGCCACGTGCCATTACTCGGGAACGGCAGCGGTGATGATCACTTCCACCAGCAGCCGCGGATCTGCCAGCTTCGCCTCGCCGCAGGCTCGCGCCGGTGCATGGCCGCTGGGTACCCAGGCATCCCATACGGTATTCATCTCGGTAAAGTCTGCCATGTCGGCCAACCAGATAATGGCCTGAAGCAGGTGCTGGCGAGTGGTGCCGGCCTCATCGAGCAGTGCATCGACCCGCGCCAGGGCTTCTCGGGTCTGTTCCGCCACGGTCTGGCCGGTCTCGCCGACCTGGCCTGCAAGATATACGGTGTCGCGGTGGATCACGATCTGGCTCATGCGCGGGTTGATCTGTTTGCGCTGAATGGTCATGGGTCAATCTCCTTGGGTCAGAAACGGCGTGAGGAAAACGCGTCGAGCCATGCAGGCGCTGTTCCTTCGATGAGTTGGCTTACCAGTTGCCCTGTCACTCCCGCCAGTGTCAAGCCAAGGTGCTGATGACCAAAGGCGTGAATCAGGCGCGGTTCGTTCGGCGAGACGCCAATGACCGGTAGCGAGTCCGGCAGCGACGGGCGAAAGCCCAGCCAGCGCCTCGCCACTGGCTGGCGAAGGCCAAGCACGCGCCGTACCCGTTGCTCCAGGTACTCGTAGCGCCGGGGGTTGGCTGGGTCATTGATTGAACCCAGCTCCACGGTGCCGGCCACGCGCAGGCGACCCGCCATGGGGGTCATGTAGAAGGCGCTTTCGACCGGGCAGCAGGGGCGTTCGAGCAGGGTATCCTCCAGGTCGAACTCGATATGGTAGCCACGCTCGGTATCCAGCGGGATGCGATCGCCCAGTTGCTGTGCGAGGGTGGCAGACCAGGCTCCGCCGCACAGCACCACGCGTTCGGCGAGCAGGCTGTGGCCATCGGCGCAGTCCAGTTGCAGTGCATTGCTGCGCCGAACAAGGCGCTGCACGGTGCTGAAACACAGGGTGCCATCGAGCAGCAGTGGCGCTGCCAAGTCCTCGAAGAAGCGCTTTGGATCATCCAGATGGGAGGATTTGGGAAAGAGGATGCCGCCTACCGTCTTGCCGGCCAGTGCGGGCTCAAGTGCTTCGAGTTCGTCGCGACTCAAGCGCTGTTGAGGGATGCCGAAGCTGTCACGCAGCGCATAACCGCCGTCGGCGCCACGCAGGCTGTCCAGGCTGGAGTAGGCATAGATGCAGCCTTTATGGCGCAAGTGCTTTTCGGCCACTGGCGCCTCATCCAGCAGTGGTGCATACCCTTCGTAGGTGTGTTGCAGCAATTGTGCAAGGGCCGTCGCGTTGCGCTGGAAATTATGAGGCCGGCACTGATTCAGGAAGCGGACAAGCCAGGGCATCAAACGCGGCAAGCGAGACCACCGCACCACAAGGGGCGAGTCCGCCGAGAAGAGCAGGCGTGGTATGTCGCGCAGCAGGCCAGGTTGTGCGATAGGCATGCAGCCATAGGGCGCAAATGTGCCCGCATTGCCATAGGATGCACCTGCAGCGACCGCATCGCGCTCCAGCAACACCACATGGTAACCCTGGCGGCGCAGCCACAAGGCAGTGGCAACGCCGACCGCACCGGCACCGATTACAGCGACTTCACAACGCTCTGGCATCTTCATCTAGGCTTCAGACCCTGTCGAACATATGCAAATGGCCTTGCTGCGCGAAACGGGCAATGACGTCCAGGGCCTGGACAAGCTGCTCGCGAGACTTGGCCGCGGAAAGGTTGATGCGCACCGCATTGGGCGACTGGTCGTGGCGCAAGCTGAACGCCCCGCCGGGCAGTAGCCCGACGCCATGCTCCCGGCAAAGGCGGGCGAAACGTGACGCGCTCCAAGGTTCAGGCAGCTGCAGCCAGGCATGTGTGCCAACATCGCTGGCCTGGTAATGCAGGCCCTTGAGGTGCTCTGCGAGCAAGGCCTGGCGTTCGCGCAACTCCTCGCGCTGATGGGCAATCAGTGCCTCGGTGACGCGATCCTCGATCAAGCGTGTCGCGATCAGCGCGTTAAGCGGCGAAATGCTCCAGCAGTCGATGCGCAAGGTGGTGGCGATGTTCTGCACCTGTTCGGGTGGCGCGACGACGAAGCCGATGCGCAGGCCCGGTGCGATGCATTTGGAGAGGGCGGTGACATAGAACGTTCGCGCAAGGCGGCGCAACATGAATGTCTCGTCCCTGCGCTCGAGCAACGGGCGATAGACATCGTCCTCGATCAGCCAGAGGTCGTCGTGTGGTGCAAGTACTTCAAGAAGGTCCACGCGACGTTGCGCGTCAAGGGTGATGGCGGTCGGGTTATGGATCGACGGCACGAGGAACAGCACCCGTGGTGCGTAGGTCGCGATAGCCTCGCCCAGGGCTTGAGGGTTCATGCCCCGCTCATCCCCCTCTACGCCAACCAGGTTCAGCCCCAATGACCGGCACAGGGCGTTGATGCCCTGATAGGTAATGCTGTCGGCCAACACGGTGTCACCTGCCACTGTCATGGCGCGCAAGATGCAGGCGATGCCGTGCTGGGCCCCTTCGGTGATCACCACATTGCTCGCTTGAGCGGGTACATCCAGTGCACGCAACCAGGTCGCCGCGGCTTCTCGCGCCCAGGGCATGCCTTCGGAGGGGTGATACTCCTTCATCCCGGCAAAGCGCAGGTCGCTGGCCAGGCGCGGCAGGAGGGTGGCCAGAGCTTGGGTGTAGGCATCGGTAGCGGGGCGGTTGACGCTGAGGTCGATCATGCCGGGGGCATCGCTTGGCGCCGACTGGAACTGCACCTGTACTTGGCGGGGCACCGCAACCTGGGTGCCCCGGCCTGGGCGACTCTCGACCAGGCCTTGCTCCTGCAGCACGGCCATCGCGCGGGTCACGGTGGTGATGTTGATGCCCAGTTCGCTGGCCAGTTCGCGATGGGGTGGAAGCCGTTCGCCCGGACGCAGGGCGCCACTGCGAATGGCTTCGGCAAGGGAGGAGGCCAGTTGCGCGTAGAGTGTTTCGGCGCTGTCGCGCTGCAGCAGCGTATCCGTCTTTAGGGCAGAAAGTAGCTCTTTGAATGGGCTCATGGCCTGATTTTTCCTTGTGCTTATCCTGCGCGCAGCAGGATAACAGCTGGGGTTGTCCTGTATTTTTACCCATGACAAACGATATTGACAAGATATATATGGGTTGATAGCTTCGAATTGTACTGCTTGTCATGCATTACAACAATGCGAACCCCTACGGTAGGAATTCGCCATGACAGATCAGCCGTTCCACAGCCTGGCGCGCAGCCCGCTTGCATTGCTTCCGGCTCCAGGGGGCCACGGCAGGCGCCCAGAATATCCGGCGTCGCATCACATTTCATCATCCGATGTCTCGTTCGGCGAGGCTCGCTTGTACGGCAACCCGCAGGATCAGGAGGTGCACCCATGAGCAATTCGCTGAAGCTGGATGAGCCGCGTGAGCGCCGGCTGAGTGGCGCCTTGCGCCAGCGACACATCACCATGATTTCGCTGGGCGGCATCATTGGCGCCGGCCTGTTCGTTGGCAGCAGTGCAACCATTGGCGCGATCGGCCCCGCAGCGTTCCTCAGTTATCTTGCCGCCGGCATCGTGGTGATGCTGGTAATGCGCATGCTCGGTGAAATGGCGGTGGCGATACCGGGCGTTGGATCGTTTACCGAGTACGCGCGACTGGGGCTGGGCAATTGGGTCGGTTTCACCAGTGGCTGGTTGTACTGGTACTTCTGGGTCATTGTCGTGGCGGTGGAGGCGGTGGTTGGAGCCGACATATTGAAGCAATGGATCCCGCTGCCCGCCTGGGCCATCGGCCTGAGCCTGCTTGCAATCATGACTGCCATCAATTGTCTGTCGGTGAAGTCCTATGGCGAGTTCGAGTACTGGTTCGCATCACTCAAGGTGTTCGCCATCATCGTGTTCATCGGCTTGGGTTGTGCCTATCTGTTCGGTTGGGCGGCTAGCACCGGCGCCTTGCTGGACAACCTGGTCAACGACCGCGGCTTCATGCCCTACGGCATCGGCGCCGTGCTCGCCGGCGTGCCAACAGTGATCTTTGCGGTGGGCGGCGCAGAAATCGCTACCATCGCTGCAGCCGAATCGGATGACCCTTCCAAGAGTGTCGCTGCGATGACCCGCTCGGTGATCTTTCGGGTGATCACGTTCTACGTCGTCTCTATTCTGCTGATCGTCTGTATCGTGCCCTGGGGCAGTATCGAGGCAGGGCATTCACCCTTCGTCGCCGCCATGGAGGTCATGCATGTACCGGGTGCGACTGTGATCATGGAAGCCGTGGTTCTGGTCGCCGTGCTGTCGGCGCTGAACTCCGGGTTGTATGTGTCCTCGCGCATTCTGTTCGGCCTCAGCGAGCGTGGCGATGCGCCGGCTGCATTGTCGCAACTGACCGGCCACCGGGTACCGCGCTTGGCGGTATTGCTGAGCAGTGTGATTGGCTACATTGCCATCGCCGCAGCGATCGCGTCACCGCAAGGTGTTTTCCTTTTCCTGGTGAACGCCTCGGGCGCCATCATGTTGTTTGTCTACCTGGCCATCGCGATCGCTCAAGTGCGGCTGCGCCGTCAACTGGAGCGCGAAGCACCACAGCGCCTGACGCTGCGCATGTGGCTGTTCCCAGGTTTGTCCTACGCGGTTATCGCCGCCATCGTCGGGGTGCTGGTGGCCATGGCGTTCCAGGAAGGGCTGCGCACGCAATTGCTTGCCAGCCTGGTCAGCCTGGGGGTGGTATCGGCGGCGCATCTGTTGGTGCGCAAGCGCCGGTTGCACGCCGGGCCGCGTGATACGCGCGTTGCATGACCGCACCGTCGGATCGAAACCCCGCCAACTGGCGGGGTTTTCTCATGAAGCGTCATTGCAAAACAGTCATTCGCGACTGGCAGCTATCGACCCATAGCCGACGTTGCGTCTTACAGCGGACTTTGTGGGAGCGGGTTCACCCGCGAACACCGGCACAGCCGGTGCCATCCACCGCGGCGCCTGCTTCGCGGGTAAACCCGCTCCCACAGAGTGCGTGTCGCACTCACGAAGCCGGTTATTCTCAAGTGTCCGCTTCGGGCCGAATGCTGCCGTTTGCCGTCTATAGCCAAGGGCCATTGACAGCCATTCGCGAGCTGACCGCTATCAACCCGAAGAGGTCATCTGTAACCGGGGCGCTTCGCGGCCCATCGCCGGCAAGCGCGGCTCTCACAGGTACAGCGCATGTCTGAGGTCTAATGAAATTCCTGTGGGAGCTGGCTTATGGGTTGTCCTCGCGTCAGGGGAGAACAAGGGTGAACTCGATACGGTGGACGGTCGCGATCCGCCCCATTGCTGTCCTTCGCGGAAGGTTGTTCATGTGTAAACCTCCGGGCAATACACCGGCGCCTTACTGAATGGCTTAACGTTTACTGAAGGCGAGACGAGCAGCAAAAAGAACGAAGAGCATTCCTGTTGCACGATCCATCCACGCAACCACCTTCTCACGCCGCAATATACCGGCCAGCGGTTGGGTTGCGGCGATCAGAATAATTGACCATAGCAACCCGATTACCACGTGAATACTTACCAAGCCGAACGTCCAAGTAATCAATGGCTGGCCTTGGGGAATGAATTGGGGCAAGAAAGAGACGTAGAAAATACCAATCTTGGGATTCAGGATATTTCCCATCACTCCCTTCAGGAACCAGTCACGGCTTGGCTTTGCTGCCGCTTGGACAGGCGACAATGATTTACGCGGACGTAAAAGCATATTCAGCCCGAGCCAGGCTAGATAGGCGGCACCGCAGTATTTCAAGACGTTGAACGCCAACTCTGATACGGCAATCAGTGCTCCTAGTCCAAATGCCACAGCGGCGCCCCACAGCAAGCAACCTGTGTTGATGCCCAGCGCGGCGCGAAAAGCCTGCTGCTTTCCTTCCACGGTGGCCGTTCTCAATATCAAAGCAGTGTCGAGGCCGGGCGTCAGTGTTAACAGCGTTGCTGCGAAGGTGAACGCAAGAAGGTTGTCAGCAATTGACATAGGGAGATGGCCTCGGCGTGATTTTGAAGGGAAGTTAACCTCAAAAGCTGCCTGTTGAAAGTCGCATCTCCTTCGGTAGCAGCTTATGAACGTTATGGTTTTGCGTTGGCAGGGGAAGTGGGCGAAACTGCCGGGTTGGTCTATCAGCCGATGGAGAAGCGGCTGACCAATTGAATCGCCGCTTTCGACCCATAGCGAACATCTGTAACCGGGGCCGCTTCGCGGCCCATCGCCGGCAAGCGCGGCTCCCACAGATACAGCGCATGCCTGAAGGCTGATGATTTTCGAAACATGCTGGGTAAAGGCCATCCCCACGTGACTTCGAGGGTGGGACAGCGTCGCTCGCCGTGTTGACGGTGTTCGCCTGGAGCATGATGGGAGCCGTTCAATCCGGCTACCCTGCCACCCTGTCATAGGCGTAATCCTTGAAAACTCACCACCCGATCCCATGGGAGCACTGTACATGCCTGTCGAGTTCAGACCCGCTCAAGCCTCGGACGCGCAAGATATTGCGCGCTTCTTTCAACTGACATCGGAAGGCATGGCCGATTACATATGGAGCAAGCTTGCCGCACCTGGAGAAGCGTTGCTGAGTGTCGGTGCGTCTCGCTATGCCAGGGAACAGGGCGACTTTTCCTACAAGAACTGCCTGATGGCCACTTTCGAAGGGCGCGTCATCGGCATGATGCACAGCTATGCCTTGCGCGAGACACCTGACAGGCCTGTCGAGACAGACCCGGTCCTCGCACCTTATTCCGACATGGAAATACCCGACACCTTGTACATTTCCAGCCTGGCCCTGGATGAGGCGTGGCGCAGCCAGGGGCTGGGCGTCCAGTTTCTTCGCCATGCCCAGCAACGTGCCGAGGATTCTGGCCTGGATGGGCTATGCCTGATCGATTATGCAGAAAACCACGGTGCACGCCGCTTCTACGAACGTCACGGTTTTCAGATTGTTAAAACCTGCCAGATCGTTCCGCACCCGATGCTGGGCGTAACCGGTGAAGCCTATTTGATGTATCGCCCTACCCACAACGTGCTCGAGAAAAAACCATGAACAAGAAACTGACCGTGTTCCGCGAACTGGATATCCAACCGGTGCGCGACCTGCCCTTTTTTGAAGCGGTCCTGGAAGGCACCCCTCATACGCTGACGTCCAAGTACTATCACGATGAACAGCAAGGTCGCATTTCCGGGGAATGGGAAGCCAGCACCGGAGCGTGGCGCATCGACTACAAAGTCTGGGAGTTCTGCCATGTCCTGAGTGGACGCTGCGTCATCGAGCTTGAGGGTTGCGCCCCCGTAACACTGGCCGCTGGCGACACGTTCATCATCGAACCGGGCGCCAAGGGCAAATGGACCGTGCTGGAAGACATGAAAAAGAACTTCGTGATCCTCTTGCACGGGAAGTAGGCGCGAGGCATGGAAACGACCGATGCGGCCAAGCCGCACCGGTCGTGAACCACTATCACTGCAGATGCTGTCTGATCGCCTGGGCAGCCTGGTCCATCGCACTGCGGGTACCGGGCACCTGGCCGAGTACGTTGAGCAGGCCGAAGTCGTGGATCATGCCGTTGTAGCGCACGGCGGTCACCGGTACGCCAGCAGCGCCAAGCTTGCGGGCGTAGGCTTCGCCTTCATCGCGCAGCACGTCCATCTCGGCGGTCTGTACCAGCGCGGGTGGCAGGCCTTTCAACTGCTCCAGGCTTGCGCGCAGCGGCGAGGCGTGGATGTCGTCACGCTGCCTGGGGTCGCTGGTATAGCTGTCCCAGAACCACTGCATCATGTTGCGGGTCAGGAAATGGCCTTCGGCGAACTGGTTGTACGAGCCGTTGTTGAAGTTGGCGTCGGTCACCGGCCACAGCAGGGCCTGGAAGCGCAGCTTTGGCGTGCCGGCCTCCTTGGCCTTGAGCGCCACAACCGCCGCCATGTTGCCGCCGACGCTGTTGCCGACAACCGCCAGGCGCTTGCCATCGACGCCAATCTGCCTGCCGTTCTCGGCAACCCAGCGGGTGGCGGCATAGGCCTGGTTGATGGCGGTTGGGAATTTTGCTTCCGGCGATGGCGTGTAGTCGACATAGACGGCCGCCGCACCGGAGCCGAGCACCAGGTCATGGATCAGGCGTTCATGGGTCGGGTAATCACCCAGCACCCAGCCACCGCCATGGAAGAACATGAACACAGGCAGCTCGCCTTTCGCCCCTTGTGGACGTACCACGCGGATCTCCAGGGCCTGCCCGTCGACAGCAATGGTGCGGCGCTCGACCTGGATGCCGGATACGTCCACATTCACGCTGGCCTGTGCGCCAGTGAGCACGGCACGGGCGTCTTTCGGCGACAGGGTTTCCAGTGGTTTGCCGCCACCGGCTTCAAGGGCCTGGAGGAAAGCCTGGGTGGTGGTTTCCACACCGGGGCTACCGGCGGCGAAGGCGCTGTTGACGGCGAGCGCGAGCAGGCCGGCGGCGAGGGGGCGGGAGAGTTTCATGGTCAAGCTCCTGAGGCGCTGGGTAGGGTGATCAGTTCTGGTTGGCGTAGGTGGTCGGGCGCAGGTAGCTGACCTTCTGCACATTGCCGTCGCTGTCACGGTAGGTCAGGGTGGCAGTACTGGCGTGTCCGGTTGCGTTGGCCGGGGCGTCCACGGCGATCACTTGGGCGATGTCCAGGTGCATGCCGTACTGGTACGGCGAGGCGGTCTGGGCGAAGGCACTGACGCTGGCGCCGAAGGTCAAGGTGGCGATGGCGATTGCTTTGCTGAAGTTCATGGTCATGCTCCGTTGGCTTGGGTAGGGGGATCAGCGATTGCTTGCTGGTTGATTTGTATATTGCGCGTTAATAGTTAGCGCGCAAAATAAATTACCGTTATCGTGCCGATCGAAGCACTGCATCAACCCCCGACCATCGACTCATAGCGGATATCTGTATCCGGGGCCGCTTCGCGGCCCATCGCCGGCAAGCGCGGCTCCCACAGGTACAGCGCATGCCTGATGGCTGGTGATATTCCTGTGGGAGCTGGCTTGCCGGCGATAAGGCCTGCACTGACTACAGAGCTTTGGATTGCTGTCCGCTATAGGTCGATAGCGGATACTCAGGAAATCTTCTTGGAGAGCTGTATTACCCTGGTACCAACTCACTATGCCGGCACTGCGAGCTAGCGAGCGATATCCACTCATGGCAGTACATGCCGAATTGAGCGGTATAGCATCCCGGCTAAGCCGCCTGATGCTGCCATGCCTGAGGCGTTAGCCCTTCAGATTTCATAAACACTCGACAGAAATGTGGCTGATCGTAGAAGCCGCACTCCAGGGCGATCTCGGCAAGCATCATCGTCGACGCTTCCAGCAGCACTTTACTCTTCATAAGCCGCTGCTCCCGCAACCACTGTTGCGGGGATACCTGTGTGGATTCTTTGAACATTCGTGAAAAATGACTGCGCGACAATCCGCACGCTTCGGCAAGTGCCGAGACCGATATACCGGTATCCAAATGATCCAGCATCATTTGCTTGGCCGTTGAGACCTGCCAGGGTTTGCGCCGCTCCGTCGACTGAATCGCGACAGTGGCTACAGCGATGCCAATAGCACTCTTCATGAGATCAATTCATCCTGAAAAATCTGCAGATGGTTGATCCGGGCGGCACCGTTCGCTGAAGTCCCTTCCGAGTCTTCAGAGCATTGCGTCGCGACTCACCAGCCCGGATCAGCTCATGCCAGCCCCGCTTGTAGATCAGAAGCCAAGCCTGGGGCAGAGGGGGTCTTAGATCGTTGCGGCCACGGGTGCCAGAGTGGGGCCGTGCTGAACGCGCTCTGGCGCTTTGTGCACCATGGTATAGGCGTAATCGACGCCCATGCCGTAGGCGCCCGAATGCTCCTTGACCAACGCCATGACAGCATCGTAGGTGTCGCGGTTTTTCCAGTCGCGCTGCCACTCCAGCAGCACCTGCTGCCAGGTGACTGGCACCACGCCCGCCTGGATCATGCGCTGCATGGCGTAGTCGTGAGCCTCCTTGGTCGTGCCCCCGGAAGCGTCAGCAACCATATAGATCTCATAGCCTGCATCGTGCATGGCGGACAGTGCGAAGGTGGTATTGCAGACCTCGGTCCACAGGCCTGACACGATGATCTTGTTCCGACCATTCTTCTTCAGCGCATCACGAACCTTCTGATCGTCCCAAGAGTTCATGGACGTGCGCTCAAGCAACGGTGCGTCAGGGAAAACCGCGAGCAGCTCGGGGTAGGTATGCCCGGAGAAACTCTCGGTTTCGACCGTGGTGAAGATGGTGGGCACATTAAAGATCCTGGCTGCTTTGGCCAGGCCTACGGCATTGTTCTTCAGCGTCTGTCGGTCGATGCTCTGGACACCGAAAGCCATTTGCGGTTGCTGATCGATGAAGATCAGTTGGCTGTTGAGCGGGGTCAGGACTTCAGTGTGTGGATTGCTCATTGTTGTTCCCTTTTGCTGAACGGTGGCGAGAGTTTCTCGGCGGGTCGTCGCCGAGTGCCAGCAAAAGGTAGCGAAAGATTCAGCGAAACGGTGGCGCACTTTTGCTTCCTTGCAGACGCATTTATGCACCATGGGTGGCGTCAAATCCGATGCTAGGATCTTGGCCAGTCGGATCACATCGATCCATTTTCGCCAAGGAGAATCCAATGGCTGCTTCACGACCTTTCAACGACGACACCGCCTACTGGGGCGTTCCGTGGGAAGAGGGCTACGGCTATCCGCAAGCGCGGCGAGTCGGGAGCGAGATCTTCATCTCGGGGCAGTTCAACCATGACGAAGAGGGCAACTTGGTAGCGCCGGCGCCACTGGATGCTGACGGTCGTCCGAGCGATTTCTCGTCAATCGGCGAACAGATGCGGGTTTCCTACGACAACATTGCCAAGTTGTTGGCCTTGTATGGTGCCACGATGCAGGATGTCGTCGAGGAGACGCTATATGTGTTGGACATGGACGCAGCCTTTGCCGTAGTCGGCAAGGTGCGCAAGGCAGCCTATGGCACCGAGCGCCCGCAGGCGGCCAGTAATATCATCGGTGTATCGCGGCTTGCCCAGCGTCCTCAACTGATCGAGATTGTGTGCCGTGCGGTGATCGGTGCGCAGGCCAAGTGACCTGCGCTCCCGGTTTCAACTATGAAGCCGGGATGGCCTGCTGACCTTCGACCAGAGGTTTGAGGTCGGCTACTGCAGCCGCGCAGAACGTCATGAATGCTTTCACTCGCCAGGACTTCCTGATGTCCTGGTGGGTAAGCAGCCACAACTCATCCTGAAGCTCCTGCACCACCGGGCCGGCCCGAACCAATCCGGGGGTAATGTCGCCCAGCATGCAGGGGAGGAAGCCAAAACCCAGGCCCGCCGCAATGGCGGCACTTGCTGCCGCCACGGAATCAGTGCGGTAAGAAATATGCTCCGAGGGCACCCGACATTCGACGTAGCTCGTTGCCTTCAGACCGCATAGGCCTCCCGAGTAGGACACCCATGCCTGGCCCTCAGCGAAGGGATCGGCAACCGCCGCCTGCTTGACGCTGCCATATGCCGCCCAAGCGATGTTGGCGAGCTTGCGACCCACGAGGGTGTCCGTAGGTTTTTTTGTCGCGCGCACCGCAATATCCGACTCGTCCCTCGCCAAACTCAACGTCTGGTTGCCGACCAACACTTCGATGGTGATCCCTTCATTGAGGGCTTGGAAGTCCGCGATGATCGGCGTGAGAAAGTACAGCAGCAGCGAGTCACTGGTAGTGATTCGCAGCTTTCCCAGGGGGCCTTGGCCGGCACGGGATACCCTGCGGGTGACACTGACGATGTCCAGCTCAACGCGCTCGGCCAGCGCACGCAGCTCGGCACCTTCGGCAGTCAGCAGATACCCCGCCTTGCGATGATCGAAAAGCGCGACCCCAAGCGTCTTTTCGACTTGCGCGACCCGGCGCGAGACGGTGGACACATTGATGCCCAGCTTCTTGGCCGTAGCGGCGCGGTTGCTACAGTCACTTAGCGTTTTGATGATCCGCAAGTCATCCCAGGAAAGCTGGCTGACAGCTTCGCCGACATCCCATTTCGGCCCGTTAGAATTCGATTGGATCGGCGAGTCACTTCCAGGTGAAGGCTTCACGAAAATCATTCCAGGTGAGGAGCAGCAATGATACGAGAAGGGGATTGGTCTGCCCACTGTTCTGGGTATGAGTCACATTCATTCAGACAGCGATCCAGAACTCTGTAATCAGTACTGGCCCCATCGCCGGCGATGGGCCGCAAAGCGGCCCCCTGTAGCGCGGTAGCAATCGTCCACGACCGGCAGCTACCGACCAAAGCGGACGCCAAAAGATAACGGCTATCGTAAGCGCGGCGCGCACTCTGTGGGAGCGGGTTTACCCGCGAAGCAGGCGCCATTGTGGATGGCACCGGCTGTGCCGGTGTTCGCGGGTAAACCCGCTCCCACAATGAACAACCATGCTAACCGGCACCTGCCTGAAACAAGGCCCGAACCACCTCCCTCATCCAGCGATTCCCGCTGTCTTGCTGGTAGCGCGCGTGCCAATGCTGCTTCACCGTGAAACCTTCCACGGCAAAGGGGCAATCGTGCACCTGCAAACCATGCATGTCGGCAAGTGTCTGCCCGATGTGCCGTGGCAGCGTAGCCACCAGATCGGTCGACCCGACAATCATCCCCAACCCCAGAAATGCCGGCAGCTCGAGCATTATCCTGCGCTCGATGCCGGCCCGTGCCAGGCCTGCCTCCAGCAACTTCTGCCCGGTACCGGCACTGATCTGTACATGCCCCTCGGCCTGGTAGCGCGCCACGCTCATGCCTTTGCCCAGGCGAGGGTGCCGCGGGTTGCTCAGGCAGACCCAGTCCTGTTCGAACAACACTTGCTGATACATCCCCGCACCCAGCCAAGGCACAAAACCGATGGCCAGGTCCGCTTCGCCTGATTCCAGCGCGCTCTCGGTATTGCCATCGATGCGCGCCGCCTCCAGGCGAATGCCCGGCGCATGGGTGCGCAGGTGGTTGAGGATGCTGGGAAGCAGGGTGATATGGCTGGCATCACTGACGCACAGGCGAAAGCGCCGCTGCGCCGTGGCCGGAACGAATTGCGGCTCCCAGGTAGTCAGGCGCCGCAGCGACTCCAGCACCTCGCGGCAGGGCCCGATCAGCTGGTCTGCTCGTGGGGTAGGGGCCATGCCGCCAGGGGTGCGCACGAACAGCGGGTCGTTCAACTCTTCACGCAAGCGCCCCAACCAGATGCTCACCGTAGGTTGGCTCTGGCCGAGCTGTTCAGCGCTGCGGGTCACGCTACGGCAGTGGTAAAGCACATCGAACAGCTGCAGCAGCTTGGGATCGGGCAAGGCATCGAGCGTGTTCATTATTGCGAAACTCAATAACTGTATTGAGCCCATTGTATAGCCGAAATAACACCCGCTGCATAAGGTAGTCGCAAACCACAGGAGGTCTGCGATTTGAAAATCTGCATTCTGGGCGCCGGTGCCCTGGGTTGTGCCATTGGTGCAGCCTTGAGCGAAGCGGGGCACGAAACCTGGCTGTTGAACCGTGGCCGTGCGCATGTCGACGCTATGAACCTGCACGGGCTGCGGGTGCAGGACGAACGCGGCGAGCGGCAGGTCCGGGTGAAGGCGGCCTGCGACGCGGCAACCGTGGGCGTGGCCGACCTGGTGGTGGTGCTGGTCAAGTCGTTCCACACCCGCGAGGCGATTACCGGTGCCAAGGCGCTGATCGGACCGCAGACGCAGGTGCTGTCGCTGCAGAACGGTCTTGGCCATGAAGACATCCTGGCCGAGGCCGTGGGGCGTGAGCGGGTACTGGCCGGCAAGACCTACGTCGGTGGCGTGCTGCTGGCGCCGGGTTCGATCCGTGCTGGTGTAGCGGGCAAGCGGACCTTCATCGGCGAGCTCGACGGCCAACGTACCCTGCGAGTGCAAGCTATTGCCGAGGCCTTCAATGGCGCCGGGCTCGCCACCACGGTCAGCGACAACATTCTCGGCACCATGTGGGACAAGCTGCTGGTCAACGTCGCGACAGGCGCGCTCAGCGGCATCACCATGCTCAGTTATGGCCAGCTGTACAGCGAGCCACTGCTGGAAAGCACCGCCAAGGCAGCGGTGGGCGAGGCCATCGCCGTCGCCGAGCGGGCCGGCATCCGCCTGAGCCTCACCAGCCCGGACGCCGCGTGGCGCCTGGCTGCTGAAGGCCTGCCAGCGAGCTTTCGCACCTCGATGCTGCAGAGCCTGGAAAAGGGCTCGGTCACCGAGATCGATTTCATCAACGGCTCCGTCGTGCGCTGGGGCCAGCGCCATGGCGTGGCTACGCCGGTCAACGCGACCCTGGTGGCCTGCATCAAGGGTATCGAGCGCGCCATGGCCGATCAGCAGAAGGGGAATAATCCATGAGCCAGCCGAAAGCCTATCTTGAACACGTTGCGTTCTGGGTGCGGGACATCCAGTGGCACATCCGCTTTTTCAGCGAGGTGTGCGGCATGACCATGCGCGAGATGCAGGGCGACGTTGAGCAGCCTGCGCAGTACTGGACCCTCGGTGGCCTGCAGTTCATCCACCAGCCGGACTTTGCCGGGCCGGAAGGGCGCATGGCGCACCTGGGCATCATGTGCGAGGACCTCGAAGCTGCCCTGGCCGCCGCACATCGTTTCGGCGTCAGCGAAATGCCCCAGGGCCGCAACTGGCTGCGCCTGCCTGACGGCCTGGCGGTGGAGTTCATTCAGGCACTGCCGGCGAAATGCGTCGCCCAGGTACTGGCGATCGACCCACGTGCAGAGGTGACGGCATGAGTGTGATGGAAAGATACTGGGAGGATGCCCGCGAAGGCGATGAGTGCATCAGCCCCAGCTACACCGTGACCCGCGAACGCATCCTGGCCTACGCCGAACTCACTGGCGACCACACCCCGGTGCATGTCGACGAGGCATACGCCAACGCGAGTCACTTCGGCTGCCTGGTTGCCCATGGCCTGTTCGGCCTGTCGATCGCCGACGGCCTGAAGACCCAGTGCGACTACCGCTTTGTACCGGGCATGTCGCTGGGCTGGACCTGGGACTTCGTGCTGCCGATCAAGGTCGACGATGTGCTGCACGTGCGCATGCGTGTGGGTGCGATGCGCCCGAGCAACAGCCGACCGGGCTGGGGCATCGTGGTCTTGCCGTCGGAGCTGATCAACCAGCACGGCGAAGTCGTGCAGCGTGGCGAGCACCGTCTGATGGTGCCGAGGAGGGTGCAGGCATGAGCCAGGCATTGCCATTGGCGGGTATCCGCGTCATCGACTATAGCCACTTCCTGGCCGGGCCCTACGTGGGCCGCTGCCTGGCAGCACTGGGCGCCGAGGTGATCAAGGTCGAACGGCCGGGTAACGGCGATGCCGGCCGCCAGCACGCGTTTACCCTTGATGAGCAGCAGAGCGGTTACTTCCTGCAGCTGAACATGGGCAAGCAGGGCGTCAGCGTGAACATGAAGGACGCGCGTGGCAAAGCGTTCATGCAGCGCCTGACCGACTCGGCCGACGTGTTCATCGAAAACTATCGCCCCGGCGCCCTGGACAAGCTGGGCCTGGGCTACGCCGAGCTGTCGGCGCGCAACCCGCGCCTGGTGTACTGTTCGATCTCCGCCTATGGCCACACCGGGCCAGATGCCCACCGCGCCGGTTTCGGGCTGATCGCCGAGGCCAAGAGCGGGATCATGCAGATGGTCGGCGTGCCGGGCGAAGCGCCGCCATTGCTGCGCATTTCCCTGGGCGACATGTACACCGGCATCCATGCCGTGGCGGCGATCAATGCGGCGCTGCTGGGCAGGGTGAACAGCGGCCGTGGCCAGCACATCGACATGGCTCTTTACGACACGCTGGTGTCGATGCATGAGTACGCGGTGCAGTGCTACACCTTGTCCGACGGCACCGTCCTGCCCGAGCAGACCGGCCATGACATGCCTACCTCCACCCTGTACGGCGTGTTTCGCGCTGCCGATGGCGACCTGGTAATCGCCGCTCAGGTCGACGACGCCTGGAAGCGCTTTGCCGCGATGCTCGAAGCCAACGGTGGCCCGCCCGGGTTTGGCAACGACAGCCGCTACCACAGCCTCAATGGTCGCAACGCCCACCGCCAGGCGATCCTGGCCGTGGTTCGCGACTGGGTGGGTGCGCGCCGTGTGGCCGATATCCTGCAGTTGCTCGATGACATCGACATTCCCAGCGCCAAGGTGCAGCGCATCGACGAGGTCGTGGCCGACCCGCAGATCCAGGCGCGCAACATGGTCATCGAGCAGCAGCACCCGCGCTACGGTACTTTGCGCCTGCCCAACCTGCCGTTCCGCTTTTCGGATTGTGACACCACGATCCGCCAGGTAGCCCCGGACCTCGGCCAGCACAATGCCGAAGTCGCCGCCGGGCTTGGCTTCAGCCCTGAAGAAATCACCGCCATGCAGGCAGATGGTGTGCTGTTCACCCACGGAGATGCACGATGAGCGACCGCTATGCAGTGATCGGCCGGCCGATCAGCCACACCAAGTCCCCGCTGATTCATGGCCTGTTCGCCCAGGCCAGCGGCCAGTGCCTGGAGTACGGCGCCCTCGAGGGCGAACTCGAGGGCTTCGAGGCCCAGGTACTGCAGTTTCGCAATGATGGCGGGTTGGGCATGAACATCACCGCGCCGTTCAAGCTGCGTGCCTTCGAGCTGGCTGACCAGCGCAGCGAACGCGCACAGCTGGCGCGGGCGGCCAACGCATTGAAGTTCGAGGATGGTCGGATCTTTGCCGAGAACTTCGACGGCATCGGCTTGTTGCGGGATATCGAGGAGAACCTCGGTGAACCGCTGGGCAATCGCCGGGTACTGTTGCTCGGCGCTGGTGGCGCGGTGCGTGGGGCATTGCTGCCGTTCCTGCAGGCAGGGCCGAGCGAGCTGGTGCTTGCCAACCGAGACATGGCCACGGCGCTCACCCTGCGCAACGAACTGGATCACCCAAGGCTGCGCATCAGCCGTTATGAGGAGCTGGAGGGGCAGCCTTTCGACATCGTGGTCAATGCCACCTCCGCGAGCCTCACCGGCGAGCTGCCGCCACTACCTGAAGGCGTGCTTGGCGAGACGCGGCTGGCTTACGAGTTGGCGTATGGCAAAGGCCTGACGCCGTTTCTGCGCATGGCCCAGGCGCAGGGGGTGACGCGCCTGGCCGACGGTGTCGGCATGCTGGTCGAGCAGGCGGCGGAAGCGTTCGCCTGGTGGCGCGGGGTGCGGCCTGATACCCGTGCCGTGATCGATCGCCTGACCATTCCCCTTGAGTAGGATCCCGCTTAGCTGGACCCTGTAGGAGTGGGTTTACCTGATGCCAGTCAGTCAAGCGATTTGGGGCCGCTTTGCGGCCCATCGCCGGCAAGCCAGGCTCCCACAGGGACGGCGCAGACCCCAAGATTTCCACGGTTTCTGTGGGAGCCCGGCTTGCCTGTCACCATCGATTGCGAGGTCGATGCGTAGCTGTTGATTTTAGCCAGCATTGATTTAATGTAGAGAAGTAAACATATTATGTTGAGTTTTCTACATGATCGATTGGTCGCTACTGATTCTCGGTTTGCCGACGGCCAATGCCACCGAGCGCATGCGTGCCTGGAGAAGCCTGAAGGCCTCGGGCGCAGCAGTGCTGAGGGATGGTGTTTACCTGCTGCCCGAACAGTGTGCAGGCCGGGAAGTTTTCGAAGCGGTCGAGCGAGATGTGCTGGCCATCAACGGCACGGCATTTCTCCTGTCGCTGACTGAACGTGAGGAGCGCTTCAGCAGGCTGTTCGACAGGAGCGACGAGTACGCCAGGCTGATGGAAGAAATTGCCGGCTGCAGGGCTGAGCTGGTGCCAGACAATGCGCTGCAGACAGCACGGCAGGTGCGCAAGCTCAGGAAGGCTTTCAGCCAGTTGGCGGCGATAGATTTTTTCCCGGGCGTGCCCAAGGCGCGAGCCGACTCGGCGCTGCAGGAGCTCGAAGCCGCGATTGGCCGCGCACTGTCTTGCGATGAGCCGAGTGCCCACGATGAGGCCATCATCCGACTGGAACGCAACGACTTCCAGGGCCGCCGTTGGGCCACCCGCAAGCGCCCATGGGTGGATCGGCTGGCCTGTGCCTGGCTGATTCGTCGCTTCATCGATGCCGACGCCCGATTCATCTGGTTGGACAGCCCTGAAGACTGCCCGGGCGATGCGCTGGGCTTCGATTTTGATGGGGCCAGGTTCAGCCATGTCGGGCAGCGGGTGTCGTTCGAAACCCTCATCGAGAGCTTTGCCGTACAGCAGCCAGGCCTGGCACGCCTGGCCGCTGTGATTCACTACCTGGATGTGGGAGGCAACCAACCCTCCGAAGCACCAGGCATCGAACGTGTCCTCGCGGGCTTGAGACAAAGCATTGGCGATGACGATCAATTGACAAGGGTCGCCGGGGGCATCTTCGATGGCCTGCTGACGGCTTTCGCGAGTGAGGAAGCGCAAAATGGTTGATAGCACCTCGGCAGTGGGCGAACAGCCACCATCGCAAGCGGTTCAGCGGCCGATCGGACTGTTCGAAGCATTCCTGTTCTGGCTCAAGCTGGGCTTCATCAGTTTTGGTGGGCCTGCCGGGCAGATCTCGATCATGCACCAGGAGCTGGTCGAGCGCCGGCGCTGGATCAGCGAGAAGCGGTTCCTGCATGCGCTGAACTACTGCATGTTGTTGCCAGGCCCCGAGGCACAGCAGCTGGCCACCTACATCGGTTGGCTCATGCACCGCTCCTGGGGTGGGGTAATTGCCGGCGCGTTGTTCGTATTGCCCTCGTTGTTCATCCTGATTGGCTTGTCCTGGGTCTACATCGCCTTTGGCGAGGTCCCGGTGGTGGCAGGAATCTTCTACGGCATCAAGCCCGCAGTAACGGCCATTGTCGTCCACGCGGCTCACCGCATCGGCTCACGCGCGCTGAAGAACGGCTGGCTTTGGGCCATGGCCGCAGCGTCGTTCGTGGCCATCTTCGCCCTCGATGTGCCGTTCCCGCTGATCGTGCTGGTTGCCGGCATCATTGGCTATGTTGGCGGACGCGTCGCCCCCGACAAGTTCGTGATTGGTGGCGGTCACGGGGCTGCCAGGAACAGCTACGGCCCGGCCCTGATCGACGACGACACACCAACACCTGAGCATGCGCGTTTCCGGGTGGGGCATTTGCTGCGTCTGGTTCTGATCGGCGCGGTACTCTGGACCTTGCCCATGGGGCTGCTGACGCTGACGTTTGGCTGGGTCGGCACCCTGACGCAAATGGGCTGGTTCTTCACCAAGGCTGCACTTCTGACCTTTGGTGGAGCCTACGCCGTGCTGCCCTATGTTTATCAGGGCGCCGTCGGGCATTACGGCTGGCTGTCACCCACCCAGATGATCGATGGCCTTGCCTTGGGAGAAACCACGCCAGGGCCATTGATCATGGTGGTAGCCTTCGTCGGCTTTGTCGGTGGCTACGTGCACCCGATGTTCGGTGAGCAATCCCCGTTCCTGGCCGGTGCAGTCGCGGCGAGCCTCGTCACCTGGTTCACCTTCTTGCCATCGTTCCTGTTCATCCTGGCCGGTGGCCCGTTGGTGGAGTCGACCCACAACGAGATGAAGTTCACTGCACCGCTGACGGGGATCACGGCCGCAGTCGTTGGGGTGATCCTGAACCTTGCCATGTTCTTCGGCTACCACGTGCTTTGGCCAAAGGGTTTCAGCGGGGCGTTCGACTGGCCTTCGGCGCTGATCGCCATTGCTGCCGCAGTGGCCCTGTTCCGCTTCAGGCGTGGCGTGATCCAGGTACTGTTCAGCTGCGCCTTGGCCGGTGTGGCGGTCCATGTGTTGCGTGGTTGATAGCGGTTCTTTCCATGTCCGCTTTTGGCCGACAGCGGTAACTATCAGGTAATGGGCTTGGCCATTTCCGACGTACCCGTCCAGCCGGCTTGCTCGTAGACCGGTTTACCCGTTTCGGTGGCGTGCAGGACAGCGAAGGTGATACCTCGGCGAGCGAACTCGGCGTCGGCAGCCTGCATCAAGGCCGACGCCAGGCCGCGGCGCCGGTAGGCCGGCTGGACGAACACATTCAGCACGTAGCCACGCTTGTCCACGGTCGGGTGCGATGGATGGGGAGGCCAATCAATGCTCATCAGGCCAATGGCTGCGACCGGTTGGTCGCCATCCAGGAGCTTGAAACCGTAATACCGACCGTCACCGAGCCGCTCCTCCAGCCATGGGCGAAAGTGCTGAGTCATGATTTGCAGGTTTTCCGGGTCGCCACCTGCCTCAAGAAACATCTCCTGGCGATGCGAGCAGATCATTTCTGCGTCAGCGGGCCCGACCGGCCGGCACTCCAAGCCTGAAAACTCTGCACATCCTTGTAGTTCGATCATTGTTTATCCAGTGTCAGTGGCCGATTCATGAGAAGCAGCCTAGGGCACCTTCAGGCGTGCTTGCAATGGCTTGGTTCAATGCCTGCGCGCCAGACGGATGGATTAGATTGTGGGTTGACGGAGAGTCAGAGCTTTCCGATAATGCGACGATATAGTCCGATAATTATGACCCCAAGCAAACCATGGCCCGAACCCGAAACGATGAACTCCATGAGCTCCGGCGCTCCCAAATCCTGAGCGCAGCCGCCAAAGTGTTCAAGGAAAGGGGATTCCACGGCGCGCGCACAGAAGATATCTGCGCCCAGGCGGGCATGAGTGCGGGAGCGGTTTTTCGGTACTTTCGTGATAAGCGCGAAATCATCGATGCAATCGTAAATCTCGAGTCTGAACGCTACGCGGCTCAATGCCAGCATCTGTTCACCAAGGAAGGCCTGCTGCAATTGGCATCGATATCTGATGCAGAGCTGGAGAGCACGTTCTGGCCAGGTGAATATGACCTCAGCCTGGACAGCTGGCTGGAGATCGCTCGAGGAAAGGATCACCCGCGCATGCTTGAGCTGGATCAGCAATTGCGCTCGGCGTTTGCCGAACTGTTGATCAAGGGGCAACGTGAAGGCTGGATTCGTCCGAACCTTTCTCCCCATTCTGCAACCGGCCTAATGTTCGCGCTTGTTAATGGACTGTGGCTCGAGTTGAGCGTGGGCATTCCCGTCAATGCCGTCCAAGCGGCAGCAGCGATACGGGATTTCGTCACAGCCTATTTATTCTCATCGGAACCAAAAGCAGGAAACTGACATTTATGTCTTTAACGCAATTTTTGAAACACGCTTATGGAGCGTGTTTTTTTTCACAAATAAAGAGACGGAATACTCCGTCTATTTTTGGTGACGATTGGCAACGCAGCCCTTTGCAACCTGTGCACCAGTTGAAGACCGGTGGGTATCTATGAGTACCCTGACGACCAATGCCATCCGTGGTAACCAGCCGTGCGTCCTGCACAGGCTGGCAAAACTCCTGTGCCTAGTAGCCATCGGCATGCTGCTGTCCGCTTGCGAGAGGGCCGCGGAGGCGCCCGTGCCCACTGCGATAGATAAAGCCGTATTGACGGTGGCTGTCGCAGCGCCAACCGAGCAATTCCTAATCAGTTCCTTGACTGCGAATGGTCCCATTGCAGCGTGGCAGGAAGCGGTCATCGGTCCTGAAGTGAACGGCTTGCGTGTGGATGCGGTACTTGTGCAGGTGGGGGATCAGGTTCGTAAAGGCCAGGCGCTTGCCACCTTCGCAAAGGACACAGTGCAGCACGACTATCGCTTGGCGAAAGCAGCGCTGGATGAGGCCATCGCACTCGCACATGAAGCTCGATCTGATGGCGAGCGAGCGCGTGAACTACGAGATATCGGTGGCCTGAGCGGACAGCAAGTTCAACAGATGCTCACTCAAGAGCAAGCCACACAGGCACGCGTACAGGCCGCGCGTGCCCGGGTCGCAGTTCAGGAACTCCACCTGAGCCAGACCACACTGCGGGCACCCGACGATGGGATCATCTCTGCACGCTCGGCGACAGTTGGCTCGGTTCCGGCACAAGGGACCGAAATGTTCCGGATGATTCGACAAGGACGTCTTGAGTGGCGCGCGGAACTGACCGCCCAGCAACTGGCAAAGATTCGTCCTGGTCAGGAATCCAGAATAGGGTCCCCGGAAGGGGGGTATTGGAGCGGTCGGGTGCGTCAGATAGCACCGACCGTGGATACAACTTCTCGCCGTGGTGTGGTGTATGTGGACATTAGCGGCCCGGTGACAAAAAACGCCGCGTCCATGCCAGCAGGCGCATACGTCAAAGGCGAAGTGATCCTGGGAGAAAGGCCAGGGATGATGGTGCCACAGACGGCGATCGTAGCTCGCGATGGCTTTCACCTGGTTTTCAAGGTGAATGATGATCAGCGCGTGGAGGGGCTTAAAGTTGACGTTGGACGTATCGTCGATGATCGCCAAGAGGTCATGTCAGGCCTTGAAGGTTCCGAGCGTATTGTTGTCGCTGGCGGCGCCTTTCTAAACAGCGGTGATCTTGTTCAGATCGCAGAGGGTGCTGATATGCACCCAGAGCATGATCCACGATAGAGGCCCAGCATGAACCTTTCATCTTGGGCTATTCGTAGCCCCATCCCCACCGTTTTGCTCTTTCTGATCTTGAGTTTCGCCGGCCTCAAAGCGTTTCACGCGATGAAAGTGCAAAACGTCCCGGACATGGACTTGCCGACTGTATCCGTCTCGGCTTCACTCCCTGGCGCCGCGCCTCCTCAGCTGGAAACTGAGGTCGCTCGTAAGCTCGAGGACTCGATTTCTTCGGTCCAAGGACTGAAGAACATGCGCACCACCATCCAGGATGGGGTGGTGATCATTTCCGCTGAATTCCGTCTGGAAAAGCCCATCCAGGAGGCTGTTGATGATGTACGGACCGCTGTCCAGCGAGTGCGCGCGGATCTGCCGACAGCTGTTCGTGACCCGATTGTCAGCAAGCTCGATGTCGCTGGCAGTCCCATTCTGGCGTTTTCCATCAGCTCTTCATTGATGGATGAAAGCGAGTTGTCCTGGTTCGTGGACAACACGCTGTCACGTACGTTAAGGCGTATCAATGGGGTAGGCTCGGTCACGCGTGTAGGAGGAACCACCCGAGAAGTCCATGTTGAACTCGACCCGGTGAAACTGGAGGCCATCGGTGTAACGGCTCTTGAGGTTTCCCAGCAGCTGAGGGATGTGCAAACAGATGTCACTGCTGGCCAAGTTGATCTTGGCCTCGGCAAGCAACCGCTACGTTTGGCTGCACGCGTGAAGAGTGCGGATCAACTGGCCAATGTCGAGTTGGCGTTGCCAAGCGGACACCATGTGATGCTGGGAGAAGTCGCCACGATCAAGGATACGATCGCTGAGCGTAACGCACTTGCCTTGCTCGGTGATCAACAAGTGGTCGGGTTCGAAATCACCCGAGCCCGCGGCGCAAGTGAAATCGAAGTGGGCGCTAGCGTGCAGGATACCCTGGCAAAGCTGTGCCTGGATCGCCCCGACCTGCAAATCACTCAAGTCTTTGATTTCGTGCAACAAGCCCAGGAAGAATTCGACGCCTCAATGAGCATGCTTTACGAAGGCGCGTTGTTGGCGATATTGGTTGTCTTCCTTTTTCTGCGCGACATCCGGGCGACCATCATCTCTGCCGCTGCTCTGCCGCTGTCGGTTTTGCCTGCATTCATCGGCATGGATGTCATGGGCTTCTCGCTCAATGTGGTGACATTGCTGGCCTTGTCGTTGGTCATTGGGCTTTTGGTCGACGACGCCATCGTGGAGGTCGAGAACATTGCTCGTCATCTTGCGATGGGCAAGACGCCATTGCAGGCAGCCATGGATGCGGCCTCCGAAATTGGCCTCGCTGTGGTGGCCACGACGTTTGCCTTGATCGCCGTATTCCTGCCGACGGCGTTCATGGACGGCATAGCGGGTAAATTCTTCAAACAGTTCGGCTGGACCGCAGCGCTTGCGGTGTTCGCATCCTTGGTGGTGGCGCGGTTGCTCACACCGATGATGGCGGCCTACTTCATGAAATCAAGGGTGCAGCACCAGCCTGATCCTTTCTGGATGGCCGCCTACTTGAAGATCAGTCGCTGGACCTTGAATCATCGTTGGATGACGTTAGGCATAGCGATGGCCATTTTCATCGGCTCACTGTCACTCATTCCGCTGCTGCCTCAAGGGTTCTTTCCGCCGGATGACAGTTCCCAGACTCAGGTGACCCTGGAACTGGCGCCTGGCGCCACGCTTGAGCAGACGCAGGCCGTTGCTGAAGCCGCCCGTGCTAGCCTGGAAACGCTGGACAATGTAACGCGTATCTATACCACTATCGGGACTAGCGGAGTCGGCAGCGACGTGATGGCCGGTGGCGGGAAGGCTGAAGTTCGCACCGCAACGCTGACTCTATTGTTGGCGCCACGCAGCGAGCGGCCCAAGAAGCATGTGATAGAAGCCCGCATGCGAGAAATGATTGCCAAATTACCGGGTGTACGCAGCAAGGTAGGCTTCGGCGGTTCTGGCGAGAAATACCAGTTGGTGCTCACTGGAGACGATCCACAACTGTTGAATACTGCCGCTGATGCTGTGCTGCAGGATCTGCGACGGATTCCGGGCCTTGGCAATATCTCGTCAAGTAGCGGCCTCGTTCGAAATGAAATCACGCTGACCCCAGATTATGCAAAAGCCGCTGAGCTCGGGGTTTCTGGTGTAGCCATCGCGGACACGTTGCGTGTTGCGACAGTGGGTGATTTTGACGAATTGCTGTCGAAGTTGAATCTGGAACAGCGTCAGGTCCCCATCATCGTCAAGTTCTCACAAGACATTCGAAAGGATCTGACGCAATTGGAACAGCTTACCGTGCGTGGCGACAACGGCCCAGTGCAGCTCAACCAAGTTGTCCGGATTGAGCAAAGGGGTGGTCCAGCCGAGCTCACGAGACTTAACCGAGCGCGCAGTGTGTCTCTTGTCGTGGAGCTTTCGGGCATCGCCTTGGGTGATCTGACCAAACAGGTTGCGAAGTTGCCTTCCATCCGCAATCTGCCCAGAGGCGTACATCAAGTCGTCCAAGGCGACGAAGAAATGATGCAGGAGCTGTTTTTCGGGTTCGGTACAGCCATGTTGATCGGTGTTGTGGCGATCTATGTCGTGCTGGTACTGCTCTTCAAGGACTTCTTTCAGCCGATTACCATTCTGGTGGCGTTGCCATTGTCGCTGGGCGGCGCCTTCCTGGGGCTGCTATTAGCGGGTCAGGCGTTTTCGTTGTCGTCCTTGATTGGCCTAGTCATGTTGATGGGGATCGCCACCAAGAACTCGATCTTGCTCGTCGACTATGCCATCGAGGCTCGCCGAGGCCATCTGGAAGCCACGAAACCGATGTCGCGTATGGAGGCGTTACTGGACGCCTGCCACAAGCGCGCCCGACCGGTGATCATGACCTCATTGGCGATGGGGGTAGGCATGCTCCCTGTTGCGCTAGGCTTTGGCAGTGCCGACCCGAGCTTCCGCAGCCCCATGGCTGTGGCGGTCATCGGTGGGTTGATCACCTCAACAATCCTGAGCCTGTTGGTCATTCCTGCGGTATACACGCTTGTGGATGACCTTCAGCTATTCCTGCGCGAGCTCCCTCAGAAACTAGCAGGACTGAGCATCAGGAAGAGGGTCGGGTTCGCCATGCTGGGCGCTGTGTTGCTGTATTGGATTGCGTTCCCCATCGTCCCGTTCCTGGATGTTCCCAACAAGCTGATAGTGATGTCTGTGATGGCCGTGATTGGTGAAGTCCTGTTTGTCTTCACCATCGCATTGCTGGGTAAGGAATACTGGGGGCAGATGAAGACCTGGATCCGAAAAAAAGTTTTCCGGCGCTGTGACGATCGTGCATTACCTTGACCAAACCAACGTGCTATGGGTCGATAGCGGCCATTCGCGACTGGTTGCCATCGACCCGAAGCGGGCGCTTGAACATGACTGGTATCGTAAGCGCGATGCGCACTCTGTAGGAGCGGGTTTACCCGCGAAGCAGGCACCGCGGTGGATGGCACCGGCTGCGCCGGTGTTCGCGGGTAAACCCGCTCCCACAATAATTGCTGTTGGGCAAGACGACAGCTATGGGTCGTTGCCCGAATCACGCTCAAGGTTGCCTTCCGCACCCACCGGTCGTCAGCTCCATCGACCTCCAATCCTGCTGCCCGGTCAACTGGGAGACCCTAGGCCGCGATGGTGAACCAATGGACGTCTCTGCTGACAATGAAATGTCGACCCGTAGTCATGTGGTCGGGCAACTGATCGTGGTGTTTTCCCTGATTCTGCTGTTGGCCCTGTTGCTGGGGCTGTTCTCCCTCTACCGCCTCGCCGAGGCGCTGGACGCCCGACAAGTGGAGCAAAGCCGCTTCTATGCTGAGTCCGCCATGGCCCAGTTGCAGAAGAACGACAAGACGTTCCTGCTGACCCATGCCAACTGGCAGGCTGCCTATGATCACTTGGGCGGGCAGGTCGATACACAGTGGGCATACGACGAGGACAACGTCGGTGCCACGCTCTATACCTCCGACGGATATGACGGTGTATATGTGCTCGATGATGACGGGACTCGGTATGCAATCCTGGACGGTAAGCTCAGCCAACAGGGGCTGGAGCGTCATACCGCCAGTGCTGGCAAGATCCTTCAGGAGGCTCGTCAAGCAGCGCAGCACGAACAGGCGTCTTCAGGGTACCTCGTGTTTCGTGGCCAGCCGGCGGTGTACGTCGCAGCGCTGATCCGCCCGCAGACCCAGCCCGCCCAACCGCCGGGGCCAACCGCGGTGATGGTGTTCATTCGGGTTCTCTCGCCCGAGGTGCTCTTGCCGCTGGGCCAGTCGGCGGGGTTGTCCGGCCTGGCCGTGGTCGATTCGGCCGATCAGCGCCATGGGCGCGGTGCCCTGCCTCTCGAAGGCAGCGGCCATGCCTTGACGTGGGATTTACCGCAACCCGGCACCGAACTGATCCAGACGGTAATCGCACCCTTGGCTATTGCGGTACTGCTCATCGCACTGAGCATGGCATTGTTTGCACGCTATGCGATCCGGGCCAGCACCAGGATCGATCGCAGCCACCGTGCCCTGATGACGTCCAGGGCTGCCCTGCAATCGAGCGAAGAGCGCTTCAAGGCCGTGGCCGAAGCCGCGTCGGACTGGATCTGGGAAACGGATGTGCTGCTTCGCCTGACCTACCTTTCGGACCGCTTCACCGAGCTCACCGGGCACCCCGTCGAAGCGTGGCGACAGCGCTCGATCACCGAGTTGCTATCGTGTGATACCAACAACCTCCGGACCTGCCTGCACAGCCTGGCCGCGGCAGGTTCTTCCGGCACGCTGCGCTGCCAGTATCAGGACCATCTCGGCCAACAGCGCATCTGCAGGATCGCTTCTCGCGCGATCGTGGCCGAGGGCGTCTGTACCGGCTTTCGTGGCACTTGCAGCGACATCACCGACGAAGTGGCCGCCCATGCCCAGATCCAGCATCTCTCTTTGCATGACGCCCTGACCGGCCTGCCGAATCGCAACAAGCTGTTCCGTTTCCTTGAGCAATCAGCTCCTGGCGCCGAGCAACCCCAGGTGGCGCTGCTGATGCTGGATCTGGACAACTTCAAGCCGATCAACGACAGCCTTGGGCATCCGGCCGGCGACGCGGTGCTGCTGGAGGTAGCGATCCGCCTCGGCCAGGTGACCCGTGACAGTGATCTGGTCGCCCGTCTGGGAGGCGACGAGTTCATCGTCGTGCTCACCCGGCCAGGCGATCACGCAGACATGGACCGATTCTGCACGCGCGTGATCGAGGCGATCAAACGCCCCATTCAGGTCGAAGGGCATGTCGTGCAAGTGGGGGTAAGCCTGGGTGTAGTGCTGTCGGCCGACTACTCCGGTACGCCGAGCGACCTGATCCGGCACGCCGACGTAGCCCTGTACAGCGCCAAGCAGGCGGGCAAGAACACTTGGCGCTTCTTTTCGGCACAGATGAACGCGGCATTGATGGAGAAGCGTGTGCTGGAAAGCGAACTGCGCGAGGGCATACCGCGTGGCGAACTGGTGCTGCATTTTCAGCCGCGCTTCAAGGTCGATGGGGTCTCGATCGCATCGGCCGAGGCCCTGGTGCGCTGGAAGCACCCGCGCCTGGGCCTGCTCCGCCCGGATCGTTTTATCCCGCTGGCCGAAGAGTCCGACCTGATCGTGCTGCTTGGCAACTGGGTGCTGCACGAAGCCTGTATCAAGGCGCGGGGCTGGCCGCAGGCGGTGTTGGTCTCGGTCAACATGTCGCCGGCCCAGTTCAGCCGCAGCGATGTGGTCCGCGACGTCGGCGATGCATTGCGCGCCACCGGGCTGCCGGCCCATCGCCTGGAGCTGGAAATTACCGAGAATGTCATGCTCAACGATGTCGAAGGCGCGCTGCACACCATGCTTGCGCTGAAGGAGCTGGGCGTGCGCCTGAACATGGACGACTTCGGCACCGGTTACTCCTCGCTGGGCTACCTGCGTACCTACCCGTTCGACAGCATCAAGATCGACAAGCGCTTCGTGCAGCACCTGGGCAAGAGCGGCAGCGACCGTAGCGTGGTCCAGGCCATCATCAATCTTGGCAACGCAATGGGCATGACGGTTACTGCCGAAGGTGTCGAGACCGCCGAGCAACTGGCCTTGCTCAGCGATGACCAATGCCATGAAGTACAAGGCTTCCTGCTCAGCAAACCGCTGGAAAACGAAGCGTTGGTGGGAATGATGAAAGACCAGGTAGCGTTAGCGCGATGACGCCTCCCAGGGGCAGTTTCATTCGGATGCAAACGATGGGTGTTCCCTGAACCATGCCACCGCCAGCTCCTTGAACGCCTCAGCCGAAGGCGTCAGCGGATAGCGCTGATCATGCGCCAGTACGATGCTGTGCGTTGGCAGTTTCTCCTCGGTCGGCCGACAAACCAGCGCTTGGCCATCATAACTGCGGTCACCAAATGGCCGGGTATAGATCAGCGCCACGCCAAACCCGTTGGCGACGAGGCTACGCTGCAACTCGAAGGTGCGCACACGATGCACAGCGGCGGGTGAGAGATCGTAGAAACTGAACAGATCGAGCACATGCTGCCAGCTATGGACCTGATCGGTGACAACCAGGGTGTATTCCGATAGCGCTTTGAGGCTGACGCGCGACTCCTTGGCCAACGGGTGATCGGCCGCCAGCAGTACCTGAGCGGTCAGCTGGCATAGCTGAATGCATCGAGTGTTCGGCGGCAGGCCCAGATCATAGGTGATTGCCAGCTCTATCGCGCCTTCACCCAGCCGCTTCCCAACATAATCGAAGCTGCCTTCGCGCATATCGACCGTGACCCGAGGGCAGGACTCCTGCATCCGCCGCACGATTTGTGGCAGGCAATAGGGCGCCAGGTCTTCAAAACATCCGACCACCAGCTCTCCGACACACTCTCCTGCATCGGCATTGATCTCGGCAAAGGTCCGAGCCTCGTTCAGGACGCGACGGGCCTGGGCCATGACGGTACGACCGAACGGGGTCAACGAAATGCCGAGGCCACGTTGGCGCACGAAAATCGATTGGCCCAGCACCTCTTCCAATTCGCTGATGGCCGCCGATATGGAGGGCTGTGAAACATGAAGCTCCATGGCGGCAGTCGTCAGGTTACCGTGCTTGGCCGCTGCGAGCGCATAGCGCAGTTGCCGCAGTGTGAACTTCATAGGTTTTTCCGTTGTGATACATCAGGACATATTATTTTATCCTTTTTTGAGGTTGTGAAATATTTCTCCTGCGCAGTGGCCGCCGCTCACAGGCGCCACGCCGATGCCGATTGCAAGGCTCATCAGCCAGTTTGGCGACCCTCTCTGGGCCGGATGCCCTCGACTACTGCAATCCATGTTCTTGTTTGGGAGCATCACAATGAAAATTACAAAGGCTCTGCTGACCACGACACTATCTTTCGGGCTGCTGGCGGCCGCTGGCGCCAGCCAGGCGGCCGGTTGGTGCGAGTCTGGCAAACCGGTGAAATTCGCCGGGTTGAACTGGGAAAGCGGGATGCTGCTCACGGATGTGATGCAGTTCGTGCTGAAAAATGGTTATGGCTGTGATACCGACAGCCTGCCGGGCAACTCCATCTCCATGGAAAACGCCCTGAGCAGCAATGATATTCAGGTGTTTGCCGAAGAGTGGGTAGGGCGCAGCGAGGTCTGGAACAAGGCTGCGGCTGCCGGCAAGGTCGTTGGCGTCGGCGCCCCGGTCGTTGGCGCGGTCGAAGGCTGGTATGTGCCGCGTTATGTGATCGAAGGCGACGCCAAGCGCAAACTCGAAGCCAAGGCACCCAACCTCAAGACCATCGCCGATCTTGGGCAATACGCCCAGGTATTCAAGGACCCGGAAGAACCGGACAAGGGGCGCTTCTATAATTGCCCGGCCGGCTGGACCTGCGAGCTGGACAACAGCGAGATGCTCAAGCGCTACGGCCTGGAAAGCAGCTACACCAACTTCCGCCCGGGCACCGGCCCGGCACTGGATGCCGCCGTATTGTCGAGCTACAAGCGTGGCGAGCCGATCCTGTTCTACTACTGGTCGCCGACGCCGCTGATGGGCCTGGTCGACCTGGTCAAGCTGGACGAGAAGCCAGGCGTGGATAAAACCCTGACCATCAAAGTGGGCCTGTCGAAGGCCTTCCACGAGCAGGCGCCGGAACTGGTGGCGGTGCTGGAAAAGGTCAATCTGCCGATCGACCTGCTGAACCAGAACCTGGCGCGCATGAGCAAAGACCGTATCGAGTCGCCGGAACTGGCCAAGTTGTTCCTCAAGGAGCACCCCGAGGTCTGGCATGGCTGGGTCAGCGAAGACGCAGCCAAAAAGGTCGACGCGGCACTCTGAGCGTGTGGGCTGGTCCGGCTCCTGCCGGACAAGGCACGCGACAGTCCGTTTCATGCACTTGCTCGAGAGAATTCCATGTTTCCCAAGAACTTCACGTTTTCCATTGCCGACTGGGTCAATGGCTGGGTCGATGCGCTGGTAACCAACTACGGTGACGTGTTCCGGCACATCTCCGACACCCTGCTGTGGGCCATCGTCAACCTCGAAGGCCTGCTGCGCGCGATGCCCTGGTGGCTGATGCTGGCGATCGTCGCCGGCATTGCCTGGCATGCCACCCGTAAAGTCGCGACCACTGCTGTGATCGTCGGCTTGCTGTTCCTGGTCGGTGCGGTCGGCCTCTGGGACAAGCTGATGCAGACCCTGGCGCTGATGCTGGTAGCAACGCTGATATCGGTCCTGGTCGGCATTCCGCTGGGTGTGCTGTCGGCGCGCAACGATCGCCTGCGGGCGGTATTGATGCCGCTGCTCGACATCATGCAGACCATGCCCAGTTTCGTGTACCTGATACCGGTCCTGATGCTGTTCGGCCTGGGCAAGGTGCCGGCGATCTTCGCCACCGTCATCTATGCCGCGCCGCCGCTGATTCGCCTGACCGACCTGGGCATTCGTCAGGTGGATGGCGAGGTCATGGAGGCGATCAACGCTTTCGGTGCCAACCGCATGCAACAACTGTTCGGCGTGCAGCTGCCACTGGCGTTGCCGAGCATCATGGCCGGTATCAACCAGACCACCATGATGGCCCTGTCGATGGTAGTCATCGCCTCGATGATCGGTGCTCGTGGCCTGGGTGAAGACGTCCTGGTCGGCATCCAGACGTTGAATGTGGGCCGAGGCCTCGAAGCGGGCCTGGCCATCGTGATTCTGGCGGTCGTGATCGACCGTATTACCCAGGCCTACGGCCGACCACGGCATGGGGTGGGCAAATGAGCGCCAAACAGACGATGAACAAGATCGAAGTCAAGAATGTCTTCAAGATCTTCGGTGCTCGCGCCGAAGATGCCCTGAACCTGATCCGCCAGAAAAAAGCCAAGGATCAGGTCCTGGTCGAAACCGGCTGCGTGGTAGGGGTCAACGATCTCTCGTTGTCCATCGGCAGCGGCGAGATCTTCGTGATCATGGGGCTTTCGGGCTCGGGCAAGTCGACCCTGGTGCGCCACTTCAACCGCCTGATCGACCCGACCAGCGGCGAGATCCTGGTCGATGGCGAGGACATTCTGCAGTACGACATGCAAGCCCTGCGCGAATTCCGCCGGCACAAGATCAGCATGGTGTTCCAGAGCTTCGGCCTGTTGCCGCACCGCACTGTGCTGGACAACGTCGCCTACGGCCTGAAAGTCCGTGGCGAGCACAAAGCCAAGTGCACAGAGCGCGCCCTGCACTGGATCGACACCGTCGGCCTGAAGGGGTACGAAAAGTCGTACCCGCACCAGTTGTCGGGCGGCATGCGTCAGCGTGTCGGCCTGGCCCGCGCCCTGGCTGCCGACACCGACATCATCCTGATGGATGAAGCCTTCAGTGCGCTTGACCCGCTGATTCGCGCCGAAATGCAGGACCAGTTGCTGGAACTGCAGAAGACCCTGCACAAGACCATCGTCTTCATCACCCACGACCTGGACGAGGCGGTGCGTATCGGCAACAGGATTGCCATTCTCAAGGACGGTCGCCTGGTCCAGGTCGGCACGCCGAAAGAAATCCTCTACCAGCCTGCGGACGAATACGTCGATCGTTTCGTGCAGCGTCGCGTAGCTTCGCTTTAAGGAACCGCGTGTATGTCGTTTGCTGAAAGAATCATCATCGCCGAGGCGCCCGTGCGTTGGCAGGATGTGGTAGCTGTGGCCCGGCATGGCGCGAAGCTTGAGCTGGCCCCATCGGCCTGGGCGCGGATCGAGAACGCCCAGGCGATCGTCCAGCGCATCGTTGCCAGCGGTGACCGCGCCTATGGCGTCAACACCGGGCTTGGCGCCTTGTGCAATGTCTCGTTGCAGGACGAACAACTCAGCCAGCTGTCGCACAACACCTTGCTCAGCCATGCCTGTGGCGTGGGTACGGCGCTGTCGGACGAACAGACCCGGGCGATAATGTGCGCGGCGATCATCAATTTCTGCCAGGGCCGTTCAGGCCTGCAGCGCAAGGTGGTCGAGGCACTGCTGACCTTGCTCAACCAGCACATCACGCCGCAGGTGCCGAAACAGGGGTCGGTGGGGTATCTGACCCACATGGCGCATATCAGCATCAGCTTGCTGGGCGTCGGTCAGGTCAGCTATCGCGGCCAGATCATGCCGGCGCAGCAGGCATTGGCCGAGGTCGGCCTGGCGCCGGTCAAACTGGGTGCCAAGGATGGCCTGTGCCTGGTCAACGGTACCCCTTGCATGACTGGCCTGAGCTGCCTGTCTTTGGACGACGCCACTCGGTTGAGCCAATGGGCGGACGTCATCAGCGCCATGAGCTTCGAGGCACTGCGCGGTCAACTCGATGCCTTCGACCCTGAAATCATCGCGATGAAACCGCACCCCGGCATGCAGCGCGTGGGCAGTAACCTGCGTCGCCTGCTCGACGGCAGCGAAATCATTGCCAGCAGCCAAGGCATTCGCACCCAGGACGCCTTGAGCATTCGCTCGATTCCGCAGGTTCATGGCGCCGCGCGCGATCAGTTGGAACACGCTGCGCGGCAGATCGAAACCGAACTCAACTCCACCACTGACAACCCGATGCTGCTGGGTACGCCCGAGTCGTATCGGGTGGTTTCCCAGGCGAACCCGCACGGCCAGTCGGTGGCCATGGCGGCCGACTTGCTGGCTATTGCGGTGGCCGAGATCGGGGCGATTGCCGAGCGTCGTCTCGATCGCCTGATCAATCCGTTGGTCAGCGGTTTGCCGGCCTTTCTGGTCAGCCAGCCGGGGGTGAATTCGGGCATGATGATCGTTCAGTACGTGGCCGCTTCACTGTGTGCGGAAAACCGTCAGCTGGCACAACCGGCAGTCGTCGACAACTACGTCACCTCCGGCCTGCAGGAGGATCATCTGAGCATGGGCACCAATGCCGGACTGAAGTTGCACCGCGCCCTGGAGAACTGCACGCAGATCCTCGCCATCGAATACCTGTTGGCGGCCCAGGCATTCGAATTCCTCAAGGAGCAGCGCTTTGGCGCAGGTACCAGCGTTGCCTGGCGGTTGTTGCGCGAACGGGTCCCGGCGTATGCCCAGGATCGTTGGCTGGCCCCGGATATTGCCAGCAGCGCATCGATCCTGAAGGATCCGGGCCTGCTTGGCGCTGCATTCCCCGAACTGCAATGACCGATGCAAGGGCCCTCCACGGTTTCCAATCATGAGGGTCAAAACCTTGGCAATCGGGGGGGTAAATGCCCCCTTGATTGCGAACGACCAATAAAACGTTGACTTTGCGCGCTCCCAAGAACATTGATGAATCCAGAGTCATTGATGTTCGAGGTGAGATCATGGCGCAGACCGACGTTCTCATTGTCGGAGCCGGTCCGACCGGGCTGGTTCTTGCTCTTTGGCTCAACAGGCAAGGCGTCGCCGTAAGGATCGTCGACAAGAGCAGTGGGCCGGGCGAAGCTTCTCGCGCCATGGCTGTTCAAGCCCGCACGCTGGAGCTTTATCGCCAGCTCGGTCTGGCCGAGCCAGTGATAGAGGCCGGCTATAAAACCCCTGCCATGAACATGTGGGCACGCGGTCGGCACAGGGCGCGTATCCCCTTGGGCGACGCGGGCAGAGAGGTTTCAGCGTATCCTTTCGTGTTGGTCTATCCCCAGGACCGCCATGAGCGCCTGCTGGTGCAGCAGCTCCAGTCACTCGGCGTGGATGTGGAACGGCAGACCGAACTGCTGTCTTTCGAGGAGGGTGAAAGCCATGTCACAGCCCTCCTGAAACATGCTGATGGGCGAGAGGAATCCTTCACTGCGGCTTTTGTGGCCGGGTGCGATGGCGCTCGGTCGCTTGTTCGGCAAGCGATCGGCAGCGGTTTCGAGGGCGGCACCTACAAACAGCTTTTCTATGTTGCGGATGTCAGGGTAACTGGCGTCGAGCCGGCGGGTGAGGGGCACATCGCTTTTGACAAATCCGACTTCGTGCTGCTTTTGTGCTACGGCGAAAAGGACCAATACCGCCTGATTGGCACCGTGCGTGACGAGCGAGCCGAGCATCCTGAACATCTGACGTTCGAGGACGTTGGTCATGATGCCATCAACGGGTTGAACCTTAAGATTTGCGCCGTGAACTGGTTTTCCACCTACCGTGTTCACCATCGCGTTGCGGACCATTTCCGCCGTGGCCGGGCGTTTCTGCTCGGCGATGCTGCGCATGTGCATAGCCCGGCGGGAGGGCAGGGCATGAACACCGGTATTCTGGACGCGATCAACCTGGCATGGAAGTTGGCCGCGGTGTTGAAAGGGAAGGCGCCCGACACATTGCTTGACAGCTACCAGATCGAACGCCAGGCGTTTGCCCGCACGCTGGTGGAGACAACTGACAAACTGTTCACGTTCGTTACCGCTCAGGGCGGATTTGCCGACTTCGTACGTACTCGCATCGCGCCGCTCTTCGCGAGCGTTGCATACAAGAGCGAAAACGTCCGTGAGTACCTGTTCCGAGTGGTTTCGCAAACCACCCTCGATTACCGCGAAAGCCCGCTGAGCCAGGGCAAGGCCGGTGGCGTTGAGGGCGGTGATCGCCTGCCTTGGCTGCCCGTCGGCACCGAGGATAACTACGCTTCACTGGCAGCCATTCAGTGGCAAGTGCATGTTTACGGTGAAGCCAAGGCCGATTTGATCCGATGGTGCGGCAGGCAAAGCATTGCACTGCATGTTTTCGCTTGGGAGCATGCGTACGAGAAAGCCGGCGTTGCCAGAAATGCTGCTTACCTGTTGCGGCCTGACAACTATGTCGCGCTGGCTGATCCTGAAGGGGAGGTTAGTACCTTGAGCCGATATTTCGAGGCGCACGGAGTGATGCCATGAGCAGCGCCGACCAGCCTTGCGCAGGTTATGGTCGACATTGAGTCTGCCGCATTGTCACCTGCCAATCCGATGGAATTATTCCCGCCTTGCATGCTCAATAGCGCATGAACTATCGATGCCGGGATTGTTTGGGTACTGGCGAAGGCACGTGAACTACGTGAACTCTGGCATCCAGTCCACTTGTTCGGAGGAATTGCCATGCAGCCGCAAACTGAAGGCTCTGAGGAAAAGGGGCCAAGCGACGTACCGTTTATCAACGATCCGGAAAAGCCCACCTCGCCGCCCTTGAACGACGCTGATGCCACGGACGCTGCCGAGGCGGAGGAAGAGATTCAGGATGACGGCGAATCCATTTAGCCGTGAGGAGTGGACGATGGACAATTATCACCTCAGCCCGACATCGGATGGTTGGGAGTTGAAGAAAGCCGGTGCTGAACGAGCTTCCAAACGAGCGGCGACGAAGCAGGAACTAGTCAGTGCCCTTGCGGATTTCTTCGATGGCAAGACCGCATCGGTGAAGATCCACAAGGCGGATGGCACCCTCGAAGAGGAACGCACCTATCCACGTTCGGCTGACCCGCGCCGTAGCAAAGGTTGAAGATCGTGACTGCCCGTGACCTGGGCATCGAAGCCACGAATGCCCCTGCGTGCGCCGCACTCCAGGGGTTCGAATTTCGCCAGGATGGAGGGCTAACGCAGCCAATGCAGCGGAACGACCTGTTTCGCCGCAAAGTCCAAACGTAGTCGAAAACTCTTTCAAGGCTTGTGCGCCGATGACCTTCATCGTCTGGTTCGCCATGCTGGGCGCCGTCTTGCTGCTGCTCGCGCTCTCATCCTCCTACCTGCGATGGATTCCTGTGACTTCGTCCGTGGTGTGCCTTGCCCTGGGTATAGGCCTGGGCACATCGGGGTTGGGTTTTCTTCAGCTGGACTTGAGCAAGTCGAGTGGCTGGATGGAGCACCTCACCGAAGTCGCTGTATTGTTTTCGCTGTTCTTCAGCGGCTTGAAGTTGCGTCTGCCCTTGCATGACTGCAGATGGTGGGGCGCCTTCTACCTGGCGGGGCCGGTAATGTTGGTCTGCATCGGCGGGGTAACGCTGGTATTGCATTACGGCCTGGACCTGGGGTGGGGGATGTCGGTATTGATCGGGGCGATACTCGCGCCCACAGACCCTGTGCTTGCCACCCTGGTACAGGTGGTTGATGCCCGGGATGATGATCCGGTGCGTTTCAGCTTGTCTGGCGAGGCAGGGCTCAACGATGGCGTGGCGTTTCCCTTCGTCATCCTCGGGCTGTTCCTTCAGCAGGATACCGGCCAGGCATGGTTCAGTGAATGGTTGTTCAAGGACATGCTGTGGGCAGTGACCGCAGGCCTGTTGCTTGGTTACTGGATGGGGCGCGGCCTGGGCAAGCTCACACTCTTTTTGCGCCTGCGCAACGACGACAGTACCGTGTCGCCCAATGATTACCTGGCCCTTGCCCTGATCGCGGTGGCTTACGTGAGCGCCGAGTCGATTCAGGCCTATGGGTTTCTCGCGGTGTTCGCTGCTGGCCTGGGTTTACGTCAGGCGGAAGTTCAGACTTCCAACAGCCCCGAAGAGCCGGCTGCTGAACACCTGGTACAGCCTGTGGTAGGGCACCAGCACGTGGCTCCCGAAATGGCCGTCAAAGGTAATGTGCAAGGCCTCGATGACTCGCAGGTGGCAGCAGGCATCATGTTGGGGGACATGCTGGCTTTCGGCAGCTTGATCGAACGGGCAATGGAGGTGTTTCTGGTGACCATGCTCGGGGTTGTGCTCATCGAGCATTGGGACTGGCGGGCCTTGTTCGTCGCCGGAGCGCTTTTCCTGCTGATTCGTCCCTTGAGCATTCTCCTGTTCCCGGCTCGAGGAATGCTGGATATCCGCCAGCGTGGGCTTTTGGGATGGTTTGGCATTCGAGGCATCGGCAGCTTCTACTATCTGTTCTACGCCCTCAATCATGGGCTGCTTGCTACGTCAGCTACACAGAGCATCAACCTGGTCCTGTCGGTGGTGGCGCTGAGCATTCTGCTGCACGGATTGAGCGTTCAACCGCTGCTTGCCAGGTACGAAGCGTGGAAGGGGCGACTCACTGCTTCGTTGTAGCTTGAAAACGCCGCAGGACGTTTGGTCAATTACAGAAAAAGGCCAGGGTGCCATGCACCCTGGCCGAACTCATTTCAAGTTAGCGGTTTTCGCTACCACGGCCGCCGCCGTGGCTGTTCTCTCCGCCTTTGCGCCCAGCCTCGGAGGCGCGTTCACGGTCGTTGGCAAAGTTGCCCCCGGAGCTCTGGCCGCCTTTGCGACCTGCCTCCGACGCCTTTTCACGGTCGTTGGCGAAATTGCCTGGATTGTTCTGTGCGGAACCACCTTGGCGGCCACGATTGCTTTGGTTGTCAGCCATGATCTTTCACCTCATGTCGTCACACAGGAAAGTCTGTGTTCAACTCCGACTTCAAGCAGAGAGCGATTTGCTCCCCGGCTTTGCGCTTGGGCCGACGGGTTGCGCGAAAGAACCCGTGCGAGCATTTGTGGCGCCGCAGAGCTTTGTTCGCCAACTTTTGGAACTGATCCGCCTTGCGTCGAGTTTGACAGCACAATTGTTCAGCTCCTGCGGCGTGAATGGGTGATCGCAAAACCTACGATCATTCCAAGCGCCGCTGCGCCGATTAGTATTGGCGTCTTGTCTTTTGACTTCCTCCAGCCCCCGTCGATACTCCTCCTGCCACTCGGCGGCTCAAAGAGGTTGCCTGATGAGGTTTCGGCTTTCGGGCTACGGTTTATCCCCCGGCGCGTCAGCCACCCCGATAACAGAGGCAGGCCTGGTACCAGGTAGCTGGCCAGATGCGCGAGGCGAGCCGTGGCGCCGACCGTGGTGTGAGCTCGAGGTGATATTGCGCAGGCCACCATGGCCTTTGCCACAAGTTCGGGATCATATACAGGGCCTGGAGGCGTCAGCGCATGTCCTGTGTAGTTGCCGCCGTCTCGAAAGCCCGGTGTGTCCATGACTGCCGGATAGATATCGCACACGTGGATGTCGGGAAACTCCGTCAATTCCCCTCGCAGTGCCTCTGTCAGGCCACGCAAGCCGAACTTGCTCGCCGAGTACGCGGCTGCATAGGGTTGGGCCACCCAACTGCCCAGGGACAGCGTATTGATCAGGATGCCGCTGCCTTGGCGCTTGAAGAGAGGAAGGGCTACAAAAGCGCCGCGCAGGTAACCCATCAGGTCAGTCTGAATGACCTGCTCATGGGCCTCCAGTGGTGTTGCCTCGAAATTGCCGACCGCGCCAACGCCGGCGTTGTTGATCCAGATATCGATCCGTCCGTGGCCAAATTCTGCAGCCTGGGCGGCCAGCGCTTGCACCTGGTCGTTGCGGGTGACGTCGGTCGTGATCGCTATGGCATCCGTACCGCAGTCGGTGCATTCGTCCAGGACGTCGAACAGCGCTTCTTCATCCCGCGCAGCGAGCACCAGGCGAGCCCCCTTGCAGGCAAATGCGTGCGCGGTGGCACGGCCGATACCGCTGGAAGCGCCAGTTATCACCACGACTTTGCCGCGCAGCGGCCCTCTGCTTGGGTAGCCCTCGCGGTGCGATTCGCGCTCTGTGGCAGACTTGTTGTGCTCGTCGAGTGGCGCGAACGTTTCGCTGGCCTCGATCCTGGAGATTTCAAGGGCGGTACCATCGACCAAGGTCAACGTCAGCCCTTCAACCGTGCCTGCCTCCCGGTTCGGAAACACCGGTTCGCCTTCGGCATCCACGCTGTCGTAGATGAAACGCGTACCTTCGATCCAGCCAACGGCGGTCAAAAGCTCAGGGCCCAGGTAATACTTGCCGTCTTGAAAGAAGCCTGGGAACTGATGCGCCCGCTCGATGTTTTCCACGCGATAGCGTTCACCTGCTTTCATGCCTGTCGCTTGATCGATCATATTGCGAACCCCTGTAGGTGGATTGCCTTCAGCCGCATGTTTGCGTGCCAGGTATGCAGGGGAAGCCAGGGCGGACAGCAAAGTTCAGACCAACAAGTCAGGCGGTACTGAATGCTGATTCGCTGCGTCCTTGAATACAGGCTGAAAAATTGCCTCGATTGTGCCGCAGCCAGCAGTGCAAGTTGGCGAGCAGCCGGGGGGGAGCCCATGCCAGGCTGAATCGCCGGGGGCCATGGCCGTTAAGGGGCGGCGGTGCGGATTCAGCGGGCTTTTTCCAGGTGTTCGAACTGGCATTGCATCTGAGCATCTTTGAGGCTCAGCTCAAACTCAACCAAGCCGTCATGCACTTGCTGCAAGGCCTGGATCTGCCCCATCAATTCCTGCTTTTTGTTATCGATGGCCTGCATGGCCAGATCCCAGGGCAGCTCCTGGCCACGATGATCCTGCAGAATGGCCTGCATTTCCTTGAGCTTGAAACCGAGTTGCTGAGCGCATTTGATGAAGGTCAGCAGCTCTACGCTTTGCTGGTTGTAGATGCGGTACTTGCCTTCGCGTTGCGGGGGAGGCAACAGGCCGATTTCTTCGTAATGTCGAATGCTCTTGACGGTGGTGCCCGCCAGCTGGGCGGCTTTGCCGATGTACATGAAAATCCCTTTTTTGACGCATCAGAAGCAAGAAGATGTCGCGCGCTTTTACAAGCGCGCAAATCTTTGCACAAGCGTCAAGGGGTGGGAAGCCAGGTTGGACAAGGTGTCACAGCAGGGAGGCTCGGCTGGGCAGCGCAGGTGCGCGGCCCGACCGGGGCCGGTCAGCGGCTGGCGACTGCCTGGACTTGTTTGAGCCAGGCTTCACGCTGTTCCGGCTTGGAGCCCAGTACCGGACCGAAGGTCAGGGTTTTCAGGGGTTTTATGCCGCAGAACTCCAGGGTGGTCTTGCGCATTTGGTGCAGGCCCGGCATGCGATACACCCACCGGTAGTACCACGGCGGCGTGTCCATGGTCACCAGAAGGTGAGCCGTGCGGCCCTTGAGCAGCTTATCCGGGAAGGGCGAGCCCTTGCGGTACTTGAAGGCAAAACCGGGCAGAAACACGCGGTCGAAGAACCCCTTGAGCAACGCCGGGATGCCGCCCCACCAGATCGGGTACACCAATGTCAGGTGTTCGGCCCAGGTAATGTCGTTCTGTGCGTCGATCAAATCGGGCTCAAGCGACTGGATCTGGTTATAGCCATCGTGCAAGACCGGATCGAAGTCCAGGGTGCCCAGGCGCAGCAGGCGCACCTCGTGGCCTGCTTGCTTGGCAGCCTCGACATAACGTTCGGACACAGCGCCGCAAAAGCTGTCGTTCGAAGGGTGGCCGAGGATTACGAGCATGCGTTTGCTCTTCATGACAAACTCCAGGTAATGAAGTGCCAAGGGTAAAGTCTGCCCCTTACGGTAGGGTCAAGCCTTGCCGGGTCACTTTGAAGACCTTGGAGGTTGTGTAAAGCCCGAACCGAAGATAATAATGAGAAGAAATATCATTAGTGCGGTGTCGTCGTGGCAGATTACCAACCCGTCAAAGATGCGTTCTCCGAGCTCTACGGCACCAACCATCGTTGGCTGAGGACTTGGCTCTATCGTCGCCTGCAATGCCCGCACGATGCTGCAGACTTGGCCCAGGACACCTTTCTGCGGGTCATGAAAGCGCCGCAGCCGGTCGCCATCGAGGAGCCGCGTGCTTTTCTCGCCACCGTCGCACGGCGCCTGCTGAGCAACCTGTTTCGTCGTCGAGCGCTGGAAAGGGCGTACCTGGAAGAGCTGGCCAACTTCATGGAGGCCTGTGCCCCCTCCGAAGAAGAACTCGCGCTGGTGCACGAAGCGCTGGTTCAGATAGACCAGATGCTGCACGGCCTGCCGCTGCGGGTGCGCCATGTCTTCATTCTCAGTCGCCTGGATGGCCTGCCTCAGCCGCAGATCGCCCGGCAACTGGGCATTTCCCTCGCCACCGTGGAGCGCGACCTGCGCCGCGCCTTCCTGCATTGCCTGAGCGGCGCCGGCACATGAGCAGCCAAACCCCTGAGCTGCTGCTGCACGAGGCCATCGACTGGATGCTGCGCCTGGAGCACCTGCCGGCCAGCGACCCCGCGCATCAGGCGTTCGCGCAATGGCACCAGCACTGCGCCGAGCATCGGGCCGCGTGGCAACGGGTGAACGGTGTGCTCGAGACTGCGCTGGCTGATCTGCAGGGGCTGCCAGGGCAAGTACAGGTGGCCAGCCGTGCCTTGCGCGCGATGCCCAACCCTTCGCGGCGAAACCTGCTGGGCAAGGGCCTGGCACTCTTGCTGCTGGGCGCCGGTGGCGTCGGTGTACTCAACCGCCTGGCCCCGGTGGCCGACCTGCTGGCCGACGCCCACACCGCCACCGGCGAGCGCAAGACCCTGATGCTTACCGATGGCAGCCGTCTGAGCCTCAACGCCCGCAGTGCGGCCGATATCCGCTTCGACGCTCGGCAGCGTCGGGTAGTGCTGCGCGCGGGTGACCTGCAGGTGCAGGTAGCGCCTGATCGCGCACGGCCGCTGATTGTCGCCACCGCTCATGGCGAGGTACGCGCGCTGGGCACCCGCTTCATGGTGCGCCAGGAGTCTGAGCGCTGCCTGGTTTCGGTCCAGCAGCACAGCGTACTGCTGACCACTGCCGACGGCAGCGCCCGGCGAGTGGAGGCGGGCCAGGCCTTTGCCTTCGACCGCCGGGGCAGTGTGGCAGTGGCACCGTCGATGCGTACTCGCGATGACTGGGTACAGGGGCGTATCGAAGCCCGGGACGAACCCTTGGGCGAGCTGGTGGAAGCCCTGCGCCCATATTACGGCGGCCTGCTGCGCATCAGCCCGCAAGCTGCTCAGGTCCGGGTATTCGGTACCTTTCTTGTGGACGACATGACGCGCACCTTGGCTTCGCTGAGGGAGACGCTGCCGATCCGGGTCGACACCCTGGGCTTCTGGCTGACCCGGATCGACGTGAAGTAAATTTTTTTTCAGTGCGATGAGGGGGTTCCCGATTTCGGGTGTCCTGGCTATGAACGATCACCCAGACGAGCCGACGCCCCATGTCCCATCCTTCGCTCCGCCCTCATGCCCTGGCTGCCGCCATTGCCCTTGCAGGCCTGTCCTGGCAAGCCGTCGCCCAGAACGAACAGGTCAGTCATAGCTTCGACCTGCCCGCCGCGCCATTGGGCAGCACCCTGACTCGCATCGCCCGGGAAACCGGCAACGTGCTCTCGATATCGCCCGCACTCATCGAGGGCAAGACTGCCCAGCCGGTACGCGGGCAGATGACCACGCAGCAGGCAATGGAGCTGGCACTGCAGGGGAGTGGACTGCGCCTGGAGGTCACATCGAGCGGTAGCTGGAACCTGTTGCCCGTGGCGCAGGACGGCGCGCAGCTGGAGCTGCCAGCGATGTCGATCGTCGGCATGCAGACCAGCGCGCCGACTTTTTCGGTGGGTACCAAGGTTCCCCTGCACCTGCGGGAGGTGCCGCAGACGATCAACGTGATCGGCCAGGAGCGGATCCAGAAGCAGAACCTCTATACCCTAGAGGATGCGCTGGGTGAGGTCGGCGGCGTGACTGTGCAACGCATCGATGCCAGCCGCCTGAGCTTCTTCTCGCGTGGCTTCGAGATAACTTCGCTGCAGCTGGACGGCACGCCGACCACCATGGATAACCGGATCTTCCTGTCTCCGGACCTGACCATGTACGACCGCGTCGAGGTGCTCAAGGGGCCATCCGGCAGCCTGACCGGCGCCGGTGGGGCGGGCGGCAGCATCAACCTGATACGCAAGCGCCCGCTGGCCGACGCGGCGGTATCGGCCGAAGTCAGCGCCGGCTCCTGGGACAACTACCGTGGCATGGTCGACGTCACCGGCCCGCTGACCGAGGCCGGCAACGTCCGTGGCCGCCTGGTGCTCAGCCAGCACAACCAGGCCTTCCCCTACGATGGCAGCGGCAAGCGAGAGTCGAACCAGGCCTACGGCATCGTCGATATCGACCTGACCCCAGATACTGTCTGGACCATCGGTGCCAGCAACCAGAATACCGACATTCGCGGCGCCCAGCGCTCGCTGCCGGCGTTCCGCTACACCAACGCCGCGGGCGAAGCGGCCATGTCGCTGCCGGACGTCTCGCGCAAGAACTTCTACGGCGCCAACTGGAACCGCGACTACTTCTGGAGCACTTCGGTATTCACCGAGCTTGAGCATCAGCTTGGTGGCGGCTGGAAGACCAAACTCGCGGTGCGCCATGCCGACAACAACTACGATCTGACCCAGGCCTATGCCCGCAATGGCGGTGGTATCGACCCGGCCGATAACCTGGTGTCGATGAACTCGATCATGTTCGACTACCGCGAGAAGCAGGACGAAGTGGACCTGTACGCCGACGGCCCGTTCAGCCTGTTCGGCCGGGAGCACAAGCTGCTGGTGGGCACCAACTACTCCCGTTCGGAGTTCTCCTCCAACGGCGGCTACTACTCCAGCTTCCTTGGTGATGTGGACCTGTACGATCCGCAGGCGGACTTCCCGTTCCCGGCATTCCCCGATTCCGATCGCCTGCCCACCAACGTTGCCAACACCCGCTCCAAGGCGGTCTACGGCAACATGCGCCTGAGCCTGAGCGACCCATTGACCCTGGTACTTGGCGGCCGTGTCACCTGGCTTGACATGCACCGCAGCCAGCACCAGCCGGAAGCCGGCTCGCCGTCGGAAAAGGCCAGCCAGAGCGAGTCGCAGAAGTTCACCCCGTTCTACGGGTTGATCTACGAGCTGAACGACAATTACTCGCTGTATGCCAACTACGCCGAGGTGTTCAACCCGCAGCCGGTCAGCAACCTGGATATCAACAACAGCATCATCGATCCGATCGAGGGCAAGCAGCATGAGCTCGGCATCAAGGGCGAATTCCTCGACGGCGCGGTGAACGCCTCGCTGGCGGCCTTCCAGATCGAGGAAGAGAACCGCGCCATCCCCGACATGAACGACCCGAACTCGCGGGCCGTGGTAGCCGGCGGCAAGGCACGCACCCGTGGCTACGAGATGGAAGTGAGCGGGCAGGTGACGCCTGACTGGTTCCTCACTGCCAACTTCGCCCACACCTACAAGCGCTACGACAGCCCTAACGAGCAGTTGCAAACCTATTTGCCGAAGAACATGTTGCGGGTCTGGACCCTTTACAAGTTGCCCGGTGAGCTTGAAAAGTGGAGCGTGCAGGGCGGCGTGAGCGTTGTCAGCGAAACCTACAACAAACTGTACGTCCCCAGCATCGACATGGACGGCACCAAACTACAACAGAGTGGCTACGCGCTGTACGACGCGGGTGTCGGCTACCAGCTCGACGAGCATCTGTCGGCGGACCTGCTTGCCACCAACCTGACCAACAAGAAGTACTACCAGCGCATCAACACCTTCCAGGACGGGAACATCTTCGGTGACCCCCGTGCGGTCTCCTTGACCCTGCGCGCCAGGTTCTGAAGAACCGCCGTGAAGGGATGAGGAGAGCAGGGTGAAACGACCGGCGTCGTACAAGAAAATCGCTCGAGACCGAGAGCGCGCGTTGTGGCTGTTACTGGCCCTGCTGCTGAGCTACCTGTACATCTGGCCATTCAGCGCCATGGCCGCGCTGGCCCTGGCGTGGCTTGGGCAAGCGCCAAGCGAGGCAGTGCTGAGCAGTTCGATTGGCGCCTTCGTGCTCTACCCGCCACTGGTGCTCTGGTTGCTGTGTGCCCGCCGGGCCGTGCGCAACGCTCTTTGCCTGGCCTGCGTGTCGCTGGCGCTACTGGCCCTGGCGCATGTGCTGGTGGGGGCGGGGTGATGTTCGACAATCTCCGCCAGGCCATGCTGTGGGCGCATAGGGTGCTGGGCCTGGGGTTTTCCGCGTTGTTGTTCATCGCGTTTTTCATGGGTAGCCTTGCGTTGTACGACCGCGAACTGGACCGCTGGATGCTGCCGGCGCTGCGTGTGCCGCCGACGGCCGCGCCGCTGTCGCTGGACCGGCAGGTGTTGCCACGGGTGGCCGGCTTGAGCGAGGGCAAGGCGCTGTTGCAGTGGTATGTGGAGTTACCCGATGCTCGCCGCCCACTGCTGCGTTTTCAGGCCTGGAGCGTCGAGCGCGAAGGCTTCAGTAGGTTCCTGCTGCCTGGCAACGACGGTGAAGTGTCTGCTGCCGGTAGCCGTGGCGGTGACTTTTTCTACCGCCTTCATTACACCCTGAACATCAATGCCTGGAACCTCGGTGCCCGGCTGCTGGGCCTGGCAGCGATGGTCGGATTGATCGCCCTGATCGCAGGGGTGTGCATCCACACGCGTTTGTTTCAGGATTTGTTCACCCTGCGCGCATACAAGGCGCCGCGGCGCTTGCTCGACCTGCACAACCTGACCGGCGTGTTCGCCTTGCCGTTCCACGCGCTGATTCTGCTGAGCGGCCTGCTGATCCTGTTCCCGCTGTACCTGCCGGCTGCCATCGATGCGCTGTATCCAGGCCAGGCCGAGCAGTTCGCGGTGCAGGCCAACGCCGCCTTCAGCCGGCCGGCGGCGGGAACGCCGGGGCGATTGGCTTCCATCGACGGTATGCTGGTCGAGGCCCGCCAGCACTGGGGTGGCGGTGCGCCAGCGTTCGTCAGGGTCTGGCATCCGGGGGACGCCAATGCCTATGTAGAGGTCAGTCGCAGCGTGGCCGACCGCCTGAGCCTGGACGGCCAGACCCTGTACTTCGAGGGCGCCAGCGGACGGCTGCTACATGCGTCGCGGCTGCCGCCCGCAGCTGCGACCCTTGATGTGCTGGCCGGGTTGCATGTAGCGCACTTCCATCAGCCCGGCTTACGCGCCCTGTACTTTTTCGCAGGCATCAGCGGTTGCGTGATGCTCGCCAGCGGCCTGCTGTACTGGCTGGCCAAGCGCCGCCTGCAGCAGGCGGCCCGGGACCGGGGCGGGATGGCGATGACCCTGTTGTGCAGCGTACTGATCACCGGCTTGCCCCTTGCCACCTTGGCCATGCTGGTGGCAAACCGCTGCTTGCCGTTGACCCTGAGCGGGCGTGCCGATTGGGAGGTGCGGGTTTTCTTCGCCGCCTGGTTGCTGGCGGGGCTGCACGCGCTGTGGGTGATTGGCCGTTGCGCGCAGGCCCGCGCGCCTTGGGCGGCGCAGTGCCTGGCGATCAGCGTGCTGGCGTTGCTGGCCGTGCTGTCGAACGCCTGGAGCACCGGCGATCATCCGTGGCGGGCGCTCAGCCAGGGTTTGTGGGCGGTGGCCGGTGTGGATCTGGCACTGCTAGCCAGCGCCTTGCTGGCCGGCAGCCTGGGCTGGCGCCTGCAACGCAGCGCTGCGGCTGGGCACAGGTTGGCGGAGGTCAAGGATGCCTGAGTGGCTGGCGAGCGGGCTTGTGTTGGGGCTGCAGACGCTGGGCCTGGTGTTGCTGGCGCTGAGCCAGGCCGGCCATTGGCAGCGGGTGATGCAACCGCGAGTGTTTCCCGGTGTACGCGCTCTGCGGTTGTCCGCACTGCTGGTATCGAGCGTGGCTTGGCTGGTGGGGCATGCCGGCCTGGGGCTGGCCATGGGGACGTTGTTCTGGGGTTTGGCCTTGGCGCCCTGTGGGATCGGCGTAAGTCTGATGTTGTGCCGGAGAGACTAACAGAAGTGAACAGTTGAACAGCCTGCCCGAAGGCCTCTAAAGACTGTCAGGATCGTCGAAGAACATTTGGACATCCATATAAATCAAAAAGTTATGAATGGGGAGTTGATTTTGTACCCCCCAGATGTACCCTTTTTTTACAGCAGCTACGAGTGGATACAGTGGACGCACCGAGGGGAGGGCCGGTGTCAAACGTGCAATCCGTCACCCAGTCGCGCAGCTTATGCTTTGGGGTCATCCCAGTCGCTACGCGTTGCAGTAATCAGCGCATCCCAGTCATCAGGAGGGTTGCCGCGGCCCAGCATCTTCTCGAATACGGCGTAGGGATCGGATTTGCTGCCTGCGGAGCGTAGAGTGTTTTCGTCGTTGACCCATGCATAGACGATGACCTTTGACCTTGAGTCGTAGCGAAAGAACAGCCGAAAGCGCCTACCGATTTTTGCCCGCCGCCAATGTCGGTAGGCGGTGCCCAGCGTGTTGCCTTGGCGGAACTCATCACGGCCCGGATCGGTAGGCACAGCCTCCATGATGAGATGGCTCAATGCCCGAAACAGCTTCACGTTAGCGTTGCTTTCAAAACCTTGCGGGTCGTTCTGCTCGGCCCGGGCGGCGGCTTCTTGCAATTTGCGTAGCTGTAAAGTCACACCTTCATGGAACAACAGTGTCCAGCCATGTCGCAGCATCAGATCGCGACCTCACCATCGATATCTTCGTCCAGGTTTGAGCAGTGGTTTGCGTTGGCGAGCATGGTTTGCGCCAAGTCTTCCGGCAGAGTGGTGAGGTTGCGGCCGCCTCGGATATCAGCCTCCAGCAAACCCAGGAACGCACCGATGGCAGGGTCTTCGTGGATGGTTTCTACGCGGCTGACCACGATTTCACCCCCGCGTACGTCGAATGCGATCTTGCCACCTGCGTCAATGCCCAGTAGCTGGCGAACGGATTTGGGCAGTGTGACCTGCCCCTTCGAGGTCAACGTGGCGATTTCGTGGATGGCAGGCATGAGGGTTCTCCCGGATAGGTTGAGTGAATGGTAAGGAATAATCCTTACGTGGTCAATCTCGGTTCATACGCTGATCAAGCAAAAGCAGAACGAAGGCTCAGAAGCTTGCCAGGATAAGCTACTCCACTCTCCGGGACACGATCCGAAACCGCTCATAAACCCTAGACCAAGGGCCGTATCGCTCAGGCATATCTCGCCAAACCGCGCATGAACTCTGTTCCCACCAGCTGCAGAGCAGGACCGCGCGGCTGCTCTGATAGCGCTTTTGAATTAAATGGCCATGTGCCATTATCGCGACTTTTAATCGTTCTCTTCGGGGACGCTGGCCGCCGGAATCCAGTACAAGGACTGTCCTATGAATCAAGCCGTGAGTGAACGGTCGCTTGCCCCGCAATTGCCATTGGACGTGGAGGGTATCGCTGTCGCCTCCACGAGCCTCGACAACCTGTTCAACGGCAAGCGGATCCCCTCCAGCGACGGTGGGGTCATCTTCGGCCGGCTGCATCTTCCGGAGTATCAGCGGCCCTACCGCTGGAGCGAGGAGCAACTGGGGCGGCTGCTCGACGACTTGCGCAGCTTCTTTAGCAGCGATGCGCCGGCCCATGATTTCTACTTGGGCAGCATCATCTTGCATCAGGAGGGGGGCGACGGGCGCAAGCGTGGTCTGCTCAACATCATCGACGGACAGCAGCGAATCACCAGCCTGGCCTTGTTGCATTACCTGCAGCACGGTGAGAAGGGCGCGCCCGAGCTGAAGTTCAACGCACCGGAGAGCCATCGACGCATCCAGCTGAATCTTCGCTGGCTGGAGCAGCAACGGCTACCGCGGATCGACTTCACCCGTATCAACGTGACCCTGGTCGTCACTCGGCGTGAAGACGATGCCTACCGTTTCTTCGAAACCCAGAACACCTCGGGCGTGCGCCTGGGCGGCGCCGACATCGTCAAGGCCCATCACCTGCGCAGTATTGCCGCCGCGGAGCAAGACGATTTCGCCCGGACCTGGGAGGGGCTCGGCGACCTCAAACCGTTGGTCGCGGCTTTCATGAAGTCCCGGCACTGGCAACGTTTGCGCTGGCGCAACGTCGCCAGCGATCGCGATCCGCTGCAGGAGCGCAAGCAGATCGTCACGGAGCTTGCCGAGCGCACTCTCTCCGACACCGGCGACGTCGCTTATCGGTCTCTGCAACTGCACCGCGATGCCTGGGGCAAGGAAACACAGATCGTCCAGCCGGGTTATGCCATGCGCCAGCCGCTGGGCACCGGGGTCAATACCATGCGTGTCGTTAGCTACTTCCAGGGCTTGCGCAAGACCTTGCTTGAAGTCGACAAGACGGCCAAGAAGCCCACGTTCTCCTACTACTACAAGCTCTTGGCCCATGACGCGTGCGGCAGCGTGTTTCTCAGTCGTGCTTTTGATTGCGCGTTGCTGATGTACGCCAGCCAGTTCGGCACTTCCCGTCTGCTTGAGGCCAGCCTGTGGATGTTCCGGATGATCTTCTCCTATCGCCTGATCAAGGAGGTCAGCGTCCGGGAAGATGGCGTGCAGGCGCACCTCAAGGACAACCCGTTGCTGGACTGGATCGCCAGTGCCCACACCCACCAAGAACTGTTGAATTACTTGCGTGACTACACCTACACGGCCAGCGCTGAACACCTGGACAAGAACAGCATCAAGAAGCGCTTCGTGGAGTCGGTAGGCTTGACGCTGAACCTGCATCTATCCTGGCCTGATCCGCAGCGGGTGGCCGGTGAATATGATGCGGAGTTGCGCAGTGCCATCGAACGCATCAGCCGCGATGACCTCGCCTACCAAGGAGGCAAATGATGAACGCCCAGGTCCAGTCCCATGTCCAGTCCGCCGCCACGCTGTGCGCGCAAGGCATTTCGTTGACCATTCCCTGCTACCAGCGCCCGTACGTGTGGCCCGGCGATGCCGTGGAGGAACTGCTCGAGCAGATCATCCAGGCCAGCGAACCGGACGCGGACGGCCAGCCGGTGCAGGCCCATTACTTCATCGGGACGGTGCTGAGCAGCGTGGTGCCACCCAACGCCAATCCTGCCGCGAGCATGACCTACGAACTCATCGATGGTCAGCAGCGAATGACCACCCTTATGATCCTGGCGCTTGCGTTCTGCGCGTTGAAAACCGACTCGCCGCTGCGGTCGCTGGTGGTGCTGGGCAATGTTCCGCGCCTCACCTTCAATATCCGCGACGAAGTCCAGGCCCGGTTGAGTGCCTGGGTCGGCTTGACCGAGGAAAAGCAGCTGGACAAGGAGGATGCTGCCAATCCTTATCTGATTCATCTGAGCGCCGCGCGCAAGGTCGCCAGCGATCGCCTCAAACTGTTGCGCGCCACGGGAGGTGAGCAGGCCTTGGAGCGGGTGGGCTATTACCTGTTCAACCAGGTAACGTGGGTCAACAACGTCATGCCGGCTGGCATGAACCTGAACAAGCTGTTCGCCACGCTCAACACAAGCGGCGTACAGCTTGAGCAGACGGATATCCTCAAGGCCCGCTTGATGTCGCGGATCAAACATCACCGCACTACGTATGAAGGGATCTGGCAGGCCTGCGAGAACATGGGCAACTACTTCGAAAGGAACCTGCGTGATGTCTTCGCCGATGTTCGCTGGAACATGGTGGGCATCAATGACCTGCTGAGCCATTCCTTCGATCTCTTCTCCCTCGATCGTCCTGCTGCCGGTATCACCAGAGGCCGGTCTATCGGCGAAATCTCGTCGATGAGAATCCAGGGCGAGCAGGTGGACGAAACCGAGAACAAGGATGAGGCTCGCTATCAATCGATCGTCAGTTTTGGCCTGTTGCTGATGCACGCCTACCGAATCTACCGCCATGCCCAAGGGGCTAAAGACATCGGTTTCCGTGTGAACGACGGTAACCTCAACGCCTGCTTCTCGCGCTTTGTTGAAACTGCCAGCGCAGCGCAAGCCAAGGCATTCATGGAATGCCTGTGGAGCGTGCGCTTCCAGTTCGACCGTTGGGTGGTCAAGTGGGTGCGCCTGGGCGAGGACGATGAGCGGACTTTGCGCCTGAGTTCGCTCAGTCCACGCAAGCGCATCATTTCGGAATGGCGCGCGCATCTCGAGACGTCCGACCTGAGCCAGTTGCAAAGCGTGCGCTACCTCACCGGCGAGCGCAGCGCTCAGTACTGGCTGACCCCCTTCTTGGGCAAGCTGATCGAAACGCCCGGTATGGGCGAGCAGCAGGTATTGAAGTTGCTGGAAAGCATCGACAACCAGCTTTCCCTCACGGAAATGACTCAGAAGGAGGCGAGTTATCAACTGCTCTCCAGCGACACTGCCGAACCCTTGCCAATCAAGGACAAGATCGCCTATCTGAAGGAACACCACGGCACGAGCTTCGAGCACTACTGGTTCCAGAAGTTGGAATACATTCTTTGGCGGGAGCGGCGCTCGTTCGATTGGTTGCATTCGGGGCGACTGCACGCTTACCGGATCACATCGAAGAACTCGATCGAGCATGTGCACCCTCAGAACGAAGAGTTTGGCAGCACACTGGACGACCAGCTACTGCACGGCTTTGGCAATCTGGTACTGCTCAGCCCGGGAGAGAACTCGTCGTACAGCAACCTGGCGGTGATCAGGAAGCAGGCGGCCTTCCGCGCCAAACCGAAGTACGACTCCTTGAAACTGGCCCACATGTTCCATGTACTGGGCAATGGAGACGACTGGGGTCACACTCAGATCAATGACCATGTTGACGCGATGCTGGCGCTTATAGAAGCGCACTACCGCGGCTGAGCCCGAAGGAGCGGATGCTGGTAACGATAAAGTTCTTGAGGGTTGCAAATGGATGCACCGCAACGGCCTTTGGTGGAGCTCAGTCACAGACTCTCAGGGTCGCCAAAAAACATTTGGACTGGGCTCTAGGGCGGCATTTTTAGCTTGAAAAAATCTTAATATGCCCCAGTCTTGCCCCCACTCGCGCGCCGTACACGAGCGATTGCGGATGGCGATTTCTGACAATACCGAGGTATACAGGGTGGTCTTCAGTGTAATCTACGCCTGGATGGCCGGAAGCAGGGCCGCGTCTGTCATAACCGATTGTCACGAATGATCGCAGAGATCAATGAGCGTGTTGAGCTGCTCGGGGTAATCTCCGCAGGCGACTATCCGTCACGGTGCGCTTCATAGTCGAACTCGTAGCCGTGTTACTTCGTTGAGACGACCGCCATTCGGGAAATCATCGCTGGTAGCTTGATAGGAATTGGTATGGTGTTTGGAATTTTTGCCGTCTAGTACTTTTTAGTACCCCCGCCTTATGCGGTCATGCTAGAGCCTGGCCAGATCTAGGCCGCACGCCCAGTTCTGGCAAGACTATGAGCGCTTTTACTTACGCGCCGAAAACTCAGCTATCCAGTTTTGCAACGCCGTAACATCAGTCTCGAACACCGCCAGCTCAAGCGCGTTGCTCGGCAGTTCTTCTGATTGAGCATGCTCGAATACGGAGTAGCGGGTCATCAGATCATCAATGAACGAGCAGTCATCAGTGGTTACCTTGGCAATCTTATGTAGCTTGCCTTGGGTATTGATCGCGCGGCGGAAGCGCCCGACGACATCTGCCAGCAGAATGAATTCGATTGTTTTCTCCACGATGATTCTGAAATCGCTGCAAGCACTCTTCGCGAGTACCTCATAGCTATCGACTTCGGCGTTTTCCTGGTGCTTTTTCAGGCGCTTGATCGTGTGGTCGATCAGACCCTTCAGTGCGTTAGCTGGTTTTGCGTCGCGGGCACTTTGAGTAGCCACGATACCTGCGGTTTTGTCCATCCTACGAAGCGAGGTGAGCGTTGGCTTTACAGCAGGCATGCCGGGAGTCTTGGACAATTTGTCTGTAACGGAATCCACCAGGGAAACCAGCGAAAGTCGGTGGGTAAAAATGATGACCTGTCTTGTATGCGATAGCTGTACCAGGCGCTCCACGACTTTCTCTTCGAAATCTTGGTCGAGTGATGAGATCGGGTCGTCGAAAATGAAAGGGGCCAGCTGATTGGAACCTGTTGTATCAGCCAGGAACGCAGCGAGTGCAGCTATTCGTGTCTCACCCTCGCTCAGGATGTACTCTGGACCATGAGTGCAATGAGCGCCTACCAGATTCAAGCCGAAGGTTATTTTTCCCTTGCCCCCGGATTTGCTTTGTGGTGATACGGGAATGCGATGACCTCCCAAGAGCTTCAGCTCGTTCACAAACCGAGTCTGATAGCCTGCATCCAGCTCGGTCTTGGCAAGCTCATTCTTTTTAGTTGTCAGGGAATTCGTCGCTGCCGAGCGTGATGCTTTGTCTAGGGATGCCACTGCGGTGAGGCGGGCCTTCTCGGCGACGATTGAAGACTTGTTCTGCGAAAGCCATTGTTTCGCCTGAAGCGTCAGCACTCGCTGATGCATAACTTGACGGTGCTCATCTTTCTGCAGTGCGACCAGACTTGCTTCTTCAGTAGCCAAGGTGGAGGATTTCTTCTTCACCGCATCGTTGATGTTCGACCAATCAAAAGGTTGCTGGCCGACGAGGGGAGTACCGAGTGCAAGCCGTTCCAACCGTGTCTTCAGCGAGCTGAGCCAAGATTCGGCTTCCGCCTTCTCGAAGCCCAGAGTGGACATATGGACGAGCCAATCCGCTTGAGAAGGAAGGGCAGGGATACGACGCTTACGATCGGTTAGCGCTGTTTCAGCTTTCTTTGCGGCTGTCTCCAGGCCGTCGGTGACAAACTTTTCAAATCCGGCCAGCCGTGCCTTTGCCGCATTGTCGAGGTCTTGGTGGCAAAGCACGCATCGTGACTCAGGTGACACATTTGGGAAAGCCGACTCAGGATAAGCAGCGGCGGTGGAATACGCGCGAGCGTGCTCCCACATCTGCTGCCAGGTTGCTGAGCCGACACCCTCTAGCTCTGCTTTCCCGAAAATAGCTGTCGCAGCCTCTTCACTGACTTTTCGTGCTTTCACGGCTTTGTCGTTCAAGTCGACTAGCTCAAGCACAGCTGCATCATTCGATCCAAGTTGGAGGGTCGACATCGTCGTATCGATGCTTATCAGCGCGGTTTTTTCTTTGCCTATGGCCTGAAGTCGACCAGAAATATCCTTCTCGGCGAGGAGTGCTTCTTTCTCGATTCGCTCACGATCAAGCTCCTCGGTGTAAAGGCACTCTTTGTCTATGCTCGACGCTGTAGTCGTGCTTTTGAGTGTCTGCAACCATTTCGCTTCGGTAGTGGAAGATAGGGAGCCAGGCACGGCAGGGAGGGCTCCCTTCAGATGTTCCTTCTCCCTGGTTAGCTCCACGTTTACTGCGTCTGCGGTGGTAATGAGCGCCGACACAAATTTCATGCGGCTTGGCTCGTAGCAAGCTTCAGTCCGACCCATGTACTGCTGAGCGGCCTTACTGTCGAAGACTTGGGCCTGCCTCAATGCTTTATGAGGGCCGCTTGGGATGTCCCAATGGACATCGACAGAGTTCCCGTCCACTGAGACTTTGAAGTGAGCACGGCATTCAGTGGGGTTAGGATCGAAGACATTGCTACGAATCTCGTCCTTGGAGCGAGATCCGCAAACCTGCTTCAGCAGCCGTGCAAACCCGCTCTTACCGGTGCCGTTCTGACCGTAGATGACGGCGAGGTTCGAGTTGCCGAATGGAAGGTTGGCTCCGGCCTTAATGGCGTTCAGGCCATGTACGTCGAGAATTTCATCAATCCTAACCGGAGGTCTGGTTGCGGCCTGGGACAATGTGCCAGGTACTATGCTCAAAAATCCTGGGTCAGTTTGGCCTTTGGCCTCAAGCTGGCAGAGCCGAGAAAGCTCCTTAATTTCCCCCTCGCTCAGCTGGCGCTTCGCATCGATCATCATGCGTGCAGCAGTCTGCAGCCACTTAGGGCGACCATTTAGCCAAGACTCAAAGTCATCCATCACTACCGGCTCTTGTTCAATCCTCGACATTCTTCTTATCTCACGGCTAAATCTGTGAGCATAGGTGCAGGATGGCATTTGGCCAGTATTTGGCAGCAAAATGTAACTTGGAGAAATGGGCCTCAGATAAGAGAAATGCGTGAGGAGGGGAGCCATTATAAAGCTACTTCAGGGAGAGGTGGGATGGAAAAGCAAGCGTCCGGCCAACCCGACTTGCATGATTAAGCTGCCAGCCCTGGGCGTTACTCACAAGTCCAAACGCTGATAGCCGTTGCCGCCCTCCAACCACTGTCAGTTATCGAGGGTCAGACGAGCGATTGCCTAAGTTGCATCCTAGACGAAATTTTAATGACTGCATTGACGTGGGCAAGAATGTGTGGTAACTGTACATATATACAGTATTTTTAGGATCTTGGCTTTGGGTTAACCACAGATGGTTTGGTTCGCAGTTGCGGTGTAAACGCCTGACGTAACGATCGGCCAAGCAATATTCAGTTCAAGCTCGAGCTTATGGGCACTATCACCGCTATTAAATATATCAAGGCAGATAAGATATGACTGAATTCCGAAACGTCACGCGCCTCTTTTCGATGGAAGGCGCTACACATTTATATTCCAGCGACCCGGCGATGCTCACTCCGGCTGACATTTACACCGCCAGAGAGAATCCGGCGGTTTTAGCTGAGCTTCAGAACTGCAATCTGTATCTGATAACCCGGCGTTTTCGCATTTTTATCAATCCAGAAAAATTCAGCTTCGAAGGCGATACGATCATCGGGGAATTTCTGGTGCGACGCCTAACGGGAATAGCCTCAATCCCCTTCAAATATAAGATCAGCCAGGGCGCCGAGCCGAACGATTCCCGAATATTAGATGTTGTGGTCAATGCAAACGGAGCATCGATGCTGGTGATGACGCCAGTTGGTACTCGTCATATCTCAGTCAATGTGGTCGTTGCTAATGCCGAAAGCACTTTGATTGCTGAAGACACGGATATGGATGTCCTCTACGTTGGCCAAGGCATAGGCAGAAAGCGTTCCAGGACAGCCTTGGACCGGTTGCAGTCGCATACGACGTTCCAGAGAATTCTCGCTGAAACATCCACGTATTTCCCTGAGTGGGAGGTATTGGTGTTGTTGTATAGATTTGAACATGGGAGAACCATTATCAGCAATGGTGGTGATTTTAATGTAGAGCCTCAAGCATCTGACGAGCAGGATTCAACACACTTTAACGAGCTGAGAAAGGTGAGCCTCAAACGCCATCAAGTTGTTTCTTTGGCCGAGGCAGCGCTGATTAATTACTTTAAGCCGCGATATAATCAGCTTCTTAAATCCACCAGCTTTGCGGCAACAAAAAAAATAAAAGTTCTGGAGCAATTGATGAGGGCCGGGATCACAGGTTTGATTGTTGAAATTTGTACAGTGAATCTACGTTCGCGTATTGGGACTTTCGATGCGACACCAAAAGAGCTTGACGAGATCATGCCTGAAGATTGGGCTGACGGCCGAAATCTAGAAGTTCAAGATCGGCCTGAATGGCTAGAGTATCTGATGCGAATGCTTCATACGCATCATGCTCAATATGCGTTGACCACACCTAATGAACGTGAATCGTTCCTTCACGGTACGGTGTTTAACGGGCAGACAGAGCGCTTCAATCCTTGGGGGGCATGAAGTCGGAGCCCTAAAGACTGTCCGGATCCCCGAAGAACATCTGTATCCGCGACCGCAACCAACGCTCCGCCGGGTCATTGTCCTGCGCCCCGCGCCAGGCCATGTGCAGCTCGAAACTGCGCACCTCCAGCGGCAGGTCCTCGGCCCGCAACCCACCCGCTGCGGTCAGCGCATCCGCTGTGTAGTCCGGCACCGTAGCGACAATATCGGTGCCCGCCAGCAAGCTCCCCAGCCCGTTGAACTGCGGCACCGCCAGCACCACGTGGCGCTTGCGGCCAATTTCCTCCAGGGCCTCGTCGATGAACCCCGATAGGTCCCCGGCAAACGACACCAGCGCATGCGGGCGGGCGCAGAAGTCGTCCATGGTGATGGCGCCGGGCACGCTGTCGGCGCGCAGCAGTTTCGGCATGCTGCGGCGCAGCACCTTGCGCTTGGCGTTGGCTGGCAGTTCGCTGGTATAGCTGACCCCCACCGAGATTTCGCCCGAGGCCAGCAGTGTCGGCATCAGCAGGTAATTGACCCGGCGCACCACCAGCACGATACCTGGCGCTTCGGCGCGAATGCGTTTGAGCAACTGCGGCAGCAGGGCAAACTCGGCGTCGTCCGACAGGCCGATGCGGAACACCGCATTGCTGGTGGCCGGGTCGAATTCGGCAGCGCGGCTGACCGCGGTGGAAATCGAGTCCAGCGCCGGGGACAGCAGGGCGAAGATTTCATGGGCCCGGGCCGAGGGCTCCATGCTGCGGCCGGTGCGCACGAAAAGCGGGTCGTCGAACAGGTTGCGCAGGCGCGACAGGGCGGCACTGATGGCGGGCTGGCCAAGGAACAGTTTCTCCGCGGCACGGGTCACGCTGCGCTCATGCATCAGCGTTTCGAACACGATCAGCAGGTTGAGGTCTACACGACGCAGGTCGTTTCGATTCATCGTTGCGCTTCGCCTAAAGTGGGGCAGAGGTGAATCTTAAGGCCAAAGGCTGGTACCCTGCACGGGTTTAGGGGGACCAATCGCAGGGAAAGTCAGGTGCCCAATCGATGACAGGCATGTCGACTATTAATGACCACTGATGGTCTAACCGGCAAAGCCCGGATAAAGTCCGTGGTAATTAGAGGTTCACAAAGGCGAGGTATGCGATGTCCCGCATGATCCGTTTCCACAAGTTCGGCGCTGCCGATGTGCTCCGTTGCGAGGAGCAGGCCGAACCGTCACCTGCTGCCGACGAGGTACAGATCCGCGTCGAGGCGGTTGGCGTCAGCTGGTATGACGTGCTCTGGCGCCAGAACCTGGCACCGTCCCAGGCACGCCTGCCTGCGGGGATCGGCCACGAGATGGCGGGGGTAGTGACCGCGGTCGGTGAAGGGGTCGAGGATATTGCGGTGGGCGACCGGGTTGCCAGCTTCCCGGCCACCAGTGCCAACGACCACCCGGTGTATGGCGATGTCATCGTGCTGCCGCGTTCGGCCATTACCCGCTATCCGGATGTGCTCACCCCGATCGAGGCCAGCGTGCACTACACGCCGCTGCTGATCGCCTATTTCGCCTACGTCGACCTGGCCCGGGCGAAAGCCGGGCAAACCGCGCTGGTCACCGATGCCAGCCACTGCGCGGGCCCTGCCTTCGTGCAGTTGGGCAAGGCACTGGGGCTGAAGGTATTCGCTGCCACCAAGGAGGCGGAACAGCGTGAGTACCTGCTGGGCCTGGGCGCCGACAAGGTGATCGTCACCGAAGAGCAGGACTTGTTGCTGCAGGTTGGCAAGTACACCGATGGCCGTGGCGTGGACATGGTTCTCGATGGCATGGGCGGGCCGCAGATGTCGCTGCTGGGCGATGTGCTGGCACCGCGTGGCAGCCTGGTGCTGTATGGCCTGCAAGGTGGCAACCAGACGCCGTTCCCGGCCTGCGCAGCGTTCCAGAAGAACATCCAGTTCTATGTGCATTGCATCGGCAACTTCACCGGCAAGCCGGAGCTGGGCATCAGCCAGGATCAGGTGGCGTTGCAGCGCGCCTTGCGCGATATCAACCAGTTCACTGCCGACCACTTGCTGACACCACAGATCATCAAGGTGTACCCGTTCGAGCAGGTGGTCGAGGCGCATCGCTACATGGACCAGTGCCCGTGCGGCGGGCGTGTGGTACTGGACATGGCGCAAAACTGAAATCGGTCGGCATTATCAGAAGCCCGGGCAGAGTCCCGGGTTTTTTGTGCCCGGTACAGACTGATTGACGTTTAAAAAAAGAATGTTCCTACAATAAAAAACGACGCGGACTATGTTTAAACAGTTGCTCGGTTTCTCGTCGAAATATTCCGCCAAGCTTTTTGTCTTGAACTGTTATTACCTGGCAGTCAATGTGTTTTCTCACTTTCGCTGAATGGTTTTTTTACCCTGATCTGTATCTTCTATTCGCCTTGCATCCCTTGATAATGGCTCAATGATGTTTAGCGCAAGGAGCGTGGAATGAGCATGGCTGTGCCCAGGCCAGGGCGGTGTATGGCAGCGGCGGGGCGTCGCGACGATGCGTTTTTCTCGATGGCATGGCGACAGACTGGTTACGTCATTACTTCCAATTAGCTGTAGGAAATTTCTTCGGGAAAAGTTCAGGGCATGTTGATGTTCAGGTCCTCTGATCAACGTGCGCTGGCTGCATGAAGTTGATGAGGTGATTTCGTGACTGCTATTCACGACCAGGCAATGCACTATATCTACCAGCAGGTACTCGAGCGCTTGCTCAGTCATATGTCACAAGCGCAGCGTGCTTCCTTGCAGTTGCTGATACAACGGCTGCTGGTTGCTGCAGGCGGGCCCGAATACATCGGCACCTACCGCTTGCTGGTGCTGCAGGGCAACGATCGCCGCAGCGCCCGGCTGTTGGCCATGCTGCGTGCCGCACAACTCAGTATCGCCCTGCGTGCGCCGGTTACTTTCCAGCTTCGGGTGCTTGTGGTGAGCCTGCCCGTGGCTGACAGTGCCACGCTTGAATGCCATGAGCGCAGCTTCAATGCGCTGTTCTTGCAGGATGACCCGCGGGTGCAACTGCAGATGATCAAGGGGCGTGAAGTGGTGCCGTTCAGCCGGCATGCCCCTGCCGCGCCCGAGAGCTGGCTGTTGGCCAAGGACGCCATGCTGATGTTCGGCCACCTGGTCGACGCCAGGCCCGAAGCACTGTTGGGGTGTCGCCTGCATTTGGAGCTGGCGGCCGCTGTGGGCTTTGCGCTGCAGGCCTATTCACCAGCGGATGTATTGATCACCGCCATCCCCGCGCGCCAGCGCCGCCGGTACCTCGCCTGGGCACGGCGCAGCTTGCGCCTGGCAGGGGAGCATGGTCCGCATGTGGTGCATCAGTGCCTGGCGACGCTGGCGCAGGGGCTGAGTCGCCTGCTCGGCAACATCGGGCGCTCATCGGGCGTCCAGGCCGAACAGACTTCCGGGGCCACGCCGCAGATTACGCCAGTGCGAGTAATTGCCATCGACGACCTGTTGCCGCCGTTGCTCGAAGAGCAGCAGCTCGACCTCATGCTCGGTTGTCGCTTCGAGGCCGCCCAGGAGGCCTGGCCATTGGCCGCGTTCGTCGAGCCGTTGGCCCCGGCGCAGTTGCAGGAACTGCACGCACGCAGTCTCGAGCCGCAGGCCAATCGCCCGGCATTGCGGCTGGCCGGCCAGCCGGGTGCCAACAAGCGGCGCGATGCGCATCAGTTGCAGTTCGGCAAGGCATACGGCATCAACCAGATCCAACAGGTGTGCCTGCTGTTCAGCCCGTTTGCCAGGCAGGGGAAGAACCTGGAGCGTTTTCTGCAGTGCTGGCATGCCGACATGCTGGTGGCGCTGCCATACCTGCATCGGGCCTTGCAGGGTAAACCCTGCCCTGATGCGGTGAAAAACTGGCTGGTGAACACCAGCGGCCTGCCGCTGGGGCAACTCAGGCTGATCTACGGCGGGGGCCTGCCGCTGGCCTCCTGGCGCCTGATGAGCCATCTGGCCCGTCGCGATATACAGCTGAGGTTGCTGCCACAGCGGGCGGTAGCGCGGCGGCGTGGTCATGCGGGGCCGCCTTGATGGGGCAATCGGGCGCCGGCGAGTTCGCCTATCGCAAGGTATATCGCTACCTGGAAGCCCTGATCGACCAGGCCCCACGCAGTGGCCCGTGCCGTTTACCGTCGTTGCGCGTGTTGGCCCGGCGGTTGCGGGTGTCATTGGCCACCGTGCAGAGTGCCTACAGCCTGTTGGAAGAAGAGGGCCGTGTGCAGTGCCTGCCCAGGTCGGGCTATTACGTACAAGGCGTTGCCAAAAGGGATGCTGCGGCCATGCCTCGGCAGACGCCCTTGCCAGCACAGCCGATGCTGGAGCGAACCCTGTTCACCCACGAGCGGCGCCTGGCACGTCAGCGCACGCACAGTGTTGCCCCGTGGGACTCGCACGGCAGCGCCCGCCTGCGCAATGCCGTCGCCGAACGCTATACCCGTTCCTCCAACCAGTACTGGCGTGCCGAAGATGTGCAGCTGGCCCCGGATGTGCAGGCGTTGCTGGGGACCTTGCTGGCGGCGCTGGCCCTGCAAGGCGGGACCGTGGTGGTGCACTCGCCCTGTTGCTGGCAGGTGCTGCGCGCGTTGGCCCGTGCCAACATGCGAGTGCTGGAGGTACCACTGGATGCCCGCGGCAATCCGGACCTGCGCACCCTGGCCCGGCTGCTGGCCAGCGAGCCGGTGTGCATGCTGGTCATGCCCTCGTGCCTTGGCATGCCGCAGGGGCGGCTGTTTTCACCGCACTACCAGCAGCAGCTTGGTCAACTGCTTGGCCAGCACCCTGTATGGTTGCTGGAAAACGACCTGGACAGTGACCACTGTTACAGCGGCCCGCCGAATACACGCCTGCGTGATTGGATCGACCCCCGCTGGCTATTGGTGATGGGGGCGTTCGATGCTGCTGTGGGGAGCGAGGCGCCCTATGCCTACCTGCTGGGCCATGACGCCGGGCTGGCCAGGGCTTTCGCGGAGCGCGCGTTTCGGCTTGCACCGCTTCGCCTGCAAGCGCTGGCGCACATGCTGGGCAAAGGCGAGATCGAGGCGCAACTGGTACGACTGCGCACGGATCTGCAAAAGCGCATGCAATGCCTGGCGCGTGAGTTGCAACTGCAGTTCGGCCAGCGGGTGGCATTGGAAACGCTGGAGGGTGGCCGGACACTATGGGTGCGCTTTCGCCAGCCGCTGCCTTGGGAGGGTATTGCAGCAGCGCTGGCTGGTTCAGCATTGCATGCTCTGCCGGGCGAGCAGTTCAGCCTGCAGGGCCGCTACCAGCAGTGCCTGGCGATGGCATGGCTGGGTGATCACCCACGGGAGCTGCAACAGGCAGTGGAGCGCCTGGCCCAAGTGCTTGAGCTGCGCTGTGGCAGGCCAGCCGGCGTTACCCCTTGAGCTGCCGGGGTTGCGTTGCAACCCATCGCCGGCAAGCCGGCTCCCACACCGACCGTGTTGGTCTCGAGCCATGCGCTGTCGCCTGGAGTACTGAGCCTGCAAGCGTTCCGCCTATCCTGTGGGAGCAACTGTCTTGGATATCTCTTCAAGCCAGCACTGGCCCTTGTAGGAGCGGCCTTGTGTCGCGATGGGGCGCGAAGCGGCCCCAGGTTTTCAGCTTCGCAGCAAAGATTGCCGGGGCCGCTGCGCGCCCCATCGCGACACAAGGCCGCTCCTACAGCTATTTGCACATGGCTTGAGGCTGGTGTGGTCTAGGTGAAAGCCGGCTTGCCGGCGATGAGGCCTTGGCAGGCAAACGCCTTCTGTCAGCGATTCGCTTGCTCCTGCCCTTGCCGCAAGCGGGTACTGACCAGCGCTGCAACCACCAGCAACGCGGCGATGATCCACAAGCCATTGCGGGTACTGCCGGTGGTCTGCTCGATCAGGCCCATCACCGACGGGCCGACGAAACCACCAAACAGGCCGCAGGTGGTGACAAAGGCCAGCCCTGCCGCAAGGGCGCTGCCACTCAGGCGGCTGGAGGGGAAGACAAAGATGATCGACTGCACCACGAACAGCATCAGGGCAGTCAGCGAAAACCCGATCAGGCCGATGAACGAATTGGCGAGCGACGCCAGCAGCAGCCCGGCCGCCATGGTCAGCAGGCCGCCGAACAGCAGGGTGCGGCAACGGCGCGGTGAGGTGGCCAGGCGCGGGAAGGTAGCAGCGCCGATGGCGGCGGCAATCCACGGTACAGCGGTCAGCAGGCCGACCTGGAAGGGCGACAGCGCGCCGTAGGTGCCGATGATGCCCGGCAGGAAGAAAATCACCGTGTAGATGGTGATCTGGTGCACGAAGTACACCACGATCGCCAGCCAGATCTGCCGGTCGCGGAACATCTGCGCCAACTTGCTCTGCTGCGGTGCGGCGGCCCGTTCGGCAGCCAGGCGGCGCTCGATGTCCGCGGCTTCGGCGGCCGACAGCCAGGGCGCCGAGGCTGGGCCATCGGGCAGTTTTTTCCATACCACATAGGCCAGGGCTACTGCCGGCAGGCCTTCTAGCACGAACAACCATTGCCAGCCGTGCCAGCCCAGCACACCGTCCATTTCCAGCAGGGCGCCCCCCAGCGGGCCGCTGAGGATATTGGCCAGGCACACGCCCAGCAGGAAGTAACCCGTGGCGCGGGCACGCTGTTCACGGTCGAACCAGTAGGTCAGGTACAGCATCACGCCGGGGAACAGGCCCGCTTCGGCGACGCCGAGCAACAGACGCATGACGTAGAACGAGGTTTCGCCCTGGACGAAGGCCATGCCCGCCGAGAGCAGGCCCCAGGTGATCATGATGCGGGTGATCCAGAAGCGTGCGCCCACCCGATGCATGATCAGGTTGCTGGGTACTTCGGCCAGGGCGTAGGTGAGGAAAAACAGGCCGGCGCCCAGGCCGTAGGCCGCTGCCGACAGGCCGAGGTCGATGCCCATGCTGGCCTTGGCCAGGGCAATGTTGGTCCGGTCAAGGAAGCTCATCACGTAGACAACGATGAGCAGTGGCATCAATTTGCGCAGCAGCAGGCCGTTCAGGCGCTGTTCGGTGGTGGCGGCAGGGGCGGGCGCCGCTGCAGTACCGGTGAGGATTGTCATTGTTTTTTCCCCGTGAAAAGTGCTGATGGCGTGCCGCGCAGAGGCGGCACACCCAGGTAGGTGGGTCAGGAACGGTTGATGTCGAGCCACACCGCGCCGTTGGGGTACTGGTAGCGTTCCAGGGTCTCGGCATGCATTTCGATGCTGTAGCCAGGGCGTTGTGGTGGCATGTAGCGCCCGCGGCGGATCACCACCGGGTCGATGAAATGCTCGTGCAGGTGGTCGACGTACTCCAGCACCCGGTTGTGCAACGAGGCCGACACGGCGATGTAGTCGAACAGGGCAATGTTCTGCACGTATTCACACAGGCCGACACCGCCACCGTGCGGGCACACCGGTACGTCGTACTTGGCCGCCATCAGCAGTACGATCAGCACTTCGTTCAGGCCACCCAGGCGGGCCGCGTCCAGTTGGCAGAAGTCCAGCGCGCCGGCCTGGAACATCTGCTTGAACATCACCCGGTTGTGGCAATGTTCACCGGTAGCCACGCCAATCGGCGCAATGCGCTGGCGGATAGTGGCGTGACCGAGGATGTCGTCCGGGTTGGTCGGCTCCTCGATCCACAGTGGTTCGAAGGCGGCCAGGCGGCGCATGTTGGCGACGGATTCCTCCACGCCCCATACCTGGTTGGCATCCATCATCAGGGTGCGCTCCCAGCCAATTTCGTCGCGCAGGATGCTGGCGCGGCGAATGTCTTCCTCCAGGTCCGCACCGATCTTCTGCTTGATGTGGGTCCAGCCATCCTCCACGGCCTGGCGGGCCAGCTTGCGCATCTTCTCTTCGCTGTAGCCCAGCCAGCCCGGCGCGGTGGTGTAGCCGGGGTAGCCTTCGCGCAGCATCTGCGCTTCGCGCTCGGCCTTGCCTGAGGCCTTGCGGCGCAGCAGGGCGATGGCTTCTTCGGGGGTGAGCACATCGGTGACGTAGCTGAAATCCAGGCAGCGCACCAACTGCTCGGGTGTCATGTCGGCCAGCAGCTTCCACACCGGCTTGCCTTCGTGCTTGGCCCACAGGTCCCACACGGCATTGATGATCGCGGCGGTGGCCAGGTGGATCACGCCCTTTTCCGGGCCCAGCCAGCGCAACTGGCTGTCGCTGACGGTGAAACGGTGCCAGAAACCACCCATGTCCGCCGTGATTTCCTCCAGGCTGAGGCCGACGATCAGCGGCGCAAGCGATTGCACCGCCGCTGCGCAAATCTCGTTGCCACGACCGATGGTGAAGGTCAGGCCGTGGCCTTCGAGAGCCTCGGCGTCGGTGTGCAGCACCACGTAGGCTGCCGAATAATCGGGGGCGCTGTTCATGGCGTCGGAGCCGTCCAGCGACAGCGAAGTGGGGAAACGAATGTCGCGAACGCTCAGGTGGGTAATACGTATGCTCATGGTTGGCTCTTGATCTGTTCAAGCACTGGGAGACCTGACTGTAGGTTGTCGAGCGATACAGGCATAATCGCCAATTCTTAACCAGCGATATCGGATTCGATATGTCTCGCTTGCCACCCGAGAGCGCCCAGGCGCCTGCCAGCCTCGGCGCATTGAAGATCTCCAGCCGGCAGATCACGCTGCTCAACGCCTTGGGCGAGTTCGCCAACCTGCGCCGTGCTGCCGCGGCGATGCACACCACGCAACCGGCAGCGAGCCTGTTGCTGCAACAGCTTGAGGAGCGCCTTGGCGTACGCTTGTTCGAGCGTTTGCCACGGGGCATGCAAGCGACGCTGTATGGCGAAGTGATGATTCGCTATGCGCAGAACGCGCTTCACGAGTTCGAGCACGCCCAGGCGCAGATTGCCGAGCTGGCGCGCGGGGCCCGGGGCCTGGTACGGGTGGGCAGCGTCATGGGCCCGGTGCCGGGCGTGCTGACCAAGGCGGTACTGGCCTACAAGCGCGACCACCCCAAAGTGCGCATTTCCCTGGAGGTCGGCACCAGCGACACCTTGCTGCCGGCCTTGCTGCGTGGCGACTTCGACATGGTGGTTGGGCGGCTGCCAGACCAGAGCGACAGCCAGGACCTGAACATCGAACTGTTCGAAGGCGGTGAGCAGATGCGTGTTATCGCCCGCGCCGGCCATCCGCTGGCCAATGCCGCCGGGCTGCAACTGGCTGACCTGGTGGCGTTGACCTGGATCCTGCACCCCATCGGCAGCCCGATGCGCCGCCGCGTCGAAAGCGCCTTGCAAGCCGGTGGCATGGTGCAGTCGCTGGATATCGTCGAAACCGCCTCGATTCTGGCTACCACTGCCATGCTCGAAGCCTCCGAGATGATTGCGGTGGTGCCCGATGACGTGGCCAAGCATTATGCCCGCTATGGCATGGTCGCCATCCTGCCGGTGGAGCTGCCGCTGGCCATGGCCAACCTCGGCGTGCTGACCCTGCGCTCGCGGCCCAACTCGGTTGCCCTGGACACCTTGCTGCACTACCTGCGGGCGCAATAGCCCTGCCTTTTAATTTGCCTGAGGCCTGCGTCAATGCCGCCGGACATGACCCATTCCAGCTTTTGCAACTGGATCCGCTACAAGCACCTGGTGTTGATCGACACCTTGGCGCGCACCCGCAACATGCACGCCACCGCCACGCGCATGAACCTGAGCCAGCCGGCTCTGAGCAAAATGTTGCGTGATCTTGAGGAGCAGTTCGGCTTCGCCCTGTTCGAGCGCCTGCCGCGGAGCATGCCACCCACCGAGCTGGGCGAATATGTGGTGCGCTATGCCCAAGGCGCGCTGGCCGAGTCGCAACAGTTCGTTGACCAGGTAAACCGCTTGCGCAACGGCGGGCACGGTTTTATCCGCGTCGGAGGCATCTTTGCCGCCACCGCGCTGGTGCTGCCGCAGGCCATCGCCGCGATCAAGGCACGCAGCCCGTTGCTGTCGATCGAAGTGGTGGAGCATTCCAGCGATCACTTGTTGACCATGCTGGAGCAGAACAAGCTCGACATCATGATTGGCCGCTTCACTGAAGAACGCTTCAGCCAGCTGTTCGACTTCCAGCCCCTGGAGCCAGAACCGTTCAGCCTGGTGGTCAACAGCGAACACCCGCTCAACCAGCTGGAAAGCACGCCGCTGGCGGCGCTGGGCGACTGGCCGTGGGTGCTGTACCCGGTGGGCACGCCGATCCGCAACCGCCTGGAGCAGGCGTTTCGGGTTGCCGGCATCGCCACACCTGCTGACAGCGTCGAAACCATCTCCATGCCGATGTTCCTGCAATTGCTGCAGGCGGCGCCCATGATCGCCATGTTGCCGCGCTCGATGGTTGCCGCGCAGCTGGCCAGCGGCCAACTGAAAGAACTGCGCAGCCCCTTGCACCTGGCGGCGCTGGAATACGGCGTGGTTACCCGCAAGGACGAGCCACTGAGCCCTTCGGCCCGTGCGTTTGTCGAAATTTTGCTGGAAGGCGCTCGCCGTCGCCAGGAGGAGCATAGATAAAGCCGATACGCGGTCAACTGTAGGAGCGGCCTTGTGTCGCGAAAGGGCTGCGAAGCAGCCCCAGGGTTTCAGCTCAAAAGCACGGATTGCTGGGGCTGCTTTGCAGCCCTTTCGCGACACAAGGCCGCTCCTACACGGATCCTCGCATCTGCCAACAGTGGTCTTCAAGGCGATTGATAAATACGCGCCGAGACCCGCCTATGATAACCCAAGGTTATCGTTCGATCGGATCATCTCATTGGGAATGTTGCCCAAGGCTTCTTACAGTGGTCGCAGCCATAACAAGAAGCCAGCCGCACCGCCCTGAGAGGTCCCATGCAACTGATAGCCAAGTCCGGTGACCTTGCCGTCATCCGCCTCAACCCGCTGGACAACGTGCTCATCGCTCGCCAGGCCCTGCCGCCAGGCCTGCGCCTGGACGCCGAGGCGATTACCGTGCGCCAGCAGATCCCCTCAGGCCACAAGCTCGCTACCGAACGTATCGAGCAAGGCCAGCCTCTGCGCCGCTACGGGCAGATTATCGGTTTTGCCTCGCAGGCCATCGACGCCGGCGAGCATGTGCATGTGCACAATGTGCAGATGGGCGATTTCGCCCGTGACTACGCCTTCGGTGTCGACACCCGCAACCAGCCCGGCAGCGAGGCGCAGTTCGAAGGCATAGTGCGCGCCGATGGCCGGGTCGCCACCCGCAACTACATCGGCATCCTCACCTCGGTGAACTGCTCGGCGACCGTGGCCCGGGCCGTGGCTGACCATTTTCGTCGCGATATCCACCCTGAAGTGCTGGCCGATTACCCGAACATCGACGGCGTGGTGGCACTGACCCACGGCGCCGGCTGTGCGGTGGACCCCAGCGGTGAAGCCCTGGGCCTGTTGCGTCGTACCCTCGCCGGGTACGCCGTACACCCCAATTTCGCTGCCGTGCTGATCATTGGCCTGGGCTGCGAAACCAACCAGATCGAAAGCCTGCTGGAAACCCAGGGCCTGCAGGCCAGCGCCCAGCTGCGCGCCTTCACCATCCAGGGTATCGGCGGCACCTGCAAAACCATCGCCGCCGGCATCGAGCAGGTCAAGGCACTGCTGGCCGAGGCCAACCAGGTGCAGCGCCAGCCGGTCAGCGCGCGGCACCTGGTGGTAGGCCTGCAATGTGGCGGTTCCGATGGCTATTCCGGCATTACCGCCAACCCGGCGTTGGGCAATGCCGTCGACCGCCTGGTGGCCGCCGGTGGCACCGCGATTCTCTCCGAAACCCCGGAAATCTACGGTGCCGAGCACCTGCTGACCCGCCGTGCGGTCAGCCGCGAGGTCGGCGAAAAACTGGTGGCCCGCATCCGCTGGTGGGAAGACTACTGCCAGCGCATGAACGCCGAACTGAACAACAACCCCTCGGCCGGCAACAAGGCCGGAGGCCTGACCACCATCCTCGAGAAGTCCCTCGGTGCAGTGGCCAAGGCCGGCTCCAGCAACCTGGTCGATGTGTACCAGTATGCGGAAGCGGTGCGCGCCCAGGGCCTGGTGTTCATGGATACTCCCGGCTACGACCCGGTTTCGGCCACCGGCCAGGTGGCTGGCGGGGCCAACCTGATCGCCTTCACCACCGGCCGTGGCTCGGCCTATGGCTGCGCCCCGGCGCCATCGATCAAGCTGGCCACCAACAACCGGGTGTTCGAGCACCAGGAAGAAGACATGGACGTCAATTGCGGCGGCATCGCCGATGGCTCCACCAGCATCGAGGAGCGCGGCGCGTTCATCTTCGAACAGATGCTGCGCATCGCTTCCGGTGAGCGCAGCAAGAGCGAACTGCACGGCTACGGGCAGAACGAATTCGTGCCCTGGCAGATCGGTGCCGTGACCTGATCGCCAGCCCTGTCCCATTTACGAGGCAATCGCAATGACTCAAGCCACACATTACGACGTGCAAGCGCTCACTACCTTCGTCGAGCGGCTGTTCGAAAAGGCCGGTGCCGATACCGAAGTCGCCCAGGTAGTGACCCGGGTGCTCCTCGAAGGCGAGTTGCTGGGCCATCGCACCCATGGCCTGAATTTGGTCAGCCGCTACATCGACGGCATGCTCGGCGGCCAGGTCAAGGCCCGCGCGCAGGTACTGGAGCAGGTATCGGACAGTGGCATTTCCAGCCTGTTCGATGGCCATTACGTGTTGGGGCCGTACTGCGTCAGCCGTGCCCTGGACTGCGCGGCAAAGGGCGCCACTTCGCAGGGTATCGGCATCGCCGTGGTACGCCGCGCCGCGCATATCGGCTGCCTGGCAGCCTACCTCAAGCCTTACACCGACCAGGGCCTGGTGGCCATGCTGTATTCCTCGGACCCTTCGGTAGGGCTGGTCTGCGCCCATGGCGGTGTCGATCCGGTGTACACCCCCAACCCGATCGCCGCGGGTATCCCGACCCAAGGCGAGCCGATTCTGCTGGACGTCAGCATGTCCACCGTCACCCTCGGCCTGGTCGGCCAGTGTCGCGACGCCGGTAGCCGCCTGCCGCACTCGGTGCTGGTAAGCAATGACGGGCAACTGAGCGACGACCCCCGCGATTTCTTCACCAGCCCGCAAGGCAGCATCCTGCCCTTGGGTGGCCAGGCCTTTGGCCACAAAGGTTTCGCCCTGGCACTGCTGGTCGAAGCCTTGACCTCGGGGCTGGCCGGCCATGGCCGCAAGGATGCACCAGACCAGTGGGGGGCCTCGGCCACCGCCGTGGTCATCGACCCGCGATTCTTCGGCGGCCTGCAAGCGTTCACCGACGAAACCAGCTTCCTCGGCCGACTGATACTGGCCAGCCGGCCGCTGGACCCCGAGCGCCCGGTGCGCCTGCCCGGGCAGGCTGGCCTTGCCCTACGCCGCCAGGCCCTGGAGCAGGGCGCAAGCCTTTCGTCACAGCTGGTGGCCGACCTTGACCGCCTGGCCGGGCAGCTGCAACTGCCGGCACTTTCCCAATGAATGACAGTAAGGGTACACAGATGACTGATCGAGCGAACGGCAAGCGACCGCTGCCTCTGAACCACGATGCCAGCGCGTTCGACAGCGGCAGTTGGGTAGGGCGGGTGTGGCTGCCGGAGCAGGGCCCTGCGGTGGTGCTGGTGAAGGCCGGCGCCGTGCACGATATCAGCGCCCATGTAGCCACCGTCTCGGCCCTGCTGGAAGTGGCCGACCCGGTGGCCTACCTGCGCAGCCTGCCGCTGGCCGAGCCGCTGATCGGGCTGCCAGCCTTGCTGGGCAACAGCGACCCGGCCCGGCGCGACCTGCACCAGCCATGGCTGCTGGCTCCCATCGACCTGCAGGCGGTGAAGGCCGCTGGGGTGACCTTCGCCACCAGCCTGCTGGAGCGCGTGGTGGAAGAGCAGGCCAAGGGCGACCCGGCCAAGGCCGATGCCATCCGTGACACCCTGGCCAGCCGCATCGGTGCCGACCTGTCACAGATCGTGCCGGGCTCGGCCCAGGCCGAAGCGCTGCGCAAGGTGCTGGTGGAGCAGGGCCTGTGGTCGCAATACCTGGAAGTGGGGATTGGCCCGGATGCCGAGGTGTTCACCAAGGCCCAGCCGTTGTCGGCGGTCGGCCACGGCGCCGACATCGGCATTCACCCCAAGTCGAGCTGGAACAACCCGGAGCCTGAAGTGGTGCTGGCGGTGTCGAGCGATGGTTGCATCAAGGGCGCGATGCTTGGCAACGACGTCAACCTGCGCGACTTCGAAGGCCGTAGCGCCTTGCTGCTGTCCAAAGCCAAGGACAACAATGCCTCCACCGCGCTCGGCCCGATGCTGCGCCTGTTCGACGAAAGCTTCGGCCTGGACGACGTGCGCGCCGCCGAGGTGGAGTTGCAAGTGGTGGGCGAAGACGGCTTCATCCTCGCCGGCAGCAGTTCCATGCGCCAGATCAGCCGCGACCCGCAGGACCTGGTGCAGCAAACCCTCAACGAGAACCATCAGTACCCCGACGGCCTGGTGCTGTTCCTCGGTACCTTGTTCGCCCCCAAGCAGGACCGCGACCAACCGGGCAACGGCTTCACCCACAAGCCGGGCGATGTCGTGAGCATCAGCAACCCGCAACTGGGTACCCTGTGCAACCGCGTGACCACCAGCGACCTGGCGCCGCAGTGGCACTTTGGCCTGCGTGCACTGATCGACAGCCTCGGCCAGCGCGGCCTGCTGGACGTTGCAACCACCGCGCGCCTGCCTTGAGCGGCGCGCTGCGTCAGGGAGGGCGCAGCTTGAACGAAGGATCGCCAAGGCGCTGACAGCGCGGCAACAATAATAATAAAGGTCATCACATGAACCCTATGAAGAAGTACCAACGCATCACCGTCGTGTTCCTGCTACTGATCGGCATCGTCAACTATTTGGACCGTAGTGCACTGTCGATCGCCAACACCTCGATCCAGAAAGACATGATGATCAGCCCGTCGCAGATGGGCATCCTGTTGTCGGCGTTTTCCATTGCCTATGCCTTCGCCCAGCTGCCGATGGGCATGATCATCGACCGCCTGGGCAGCAAGATCGCCCTCGGTGCCTCGCTGCTGGGCTGGTCGGTAGCCCAGGCAGCGTTCGGCATGGTCAACAGCTTTGCCGGCTTCATGGGCCTGCGGGTACTGCTGGGGATTGGCGAGGCGCCGATGTTTCCGTCGGCGGCTAAGGCCCTGTCGGAGTGGTTCGATGCCAACGAACGCGGTACCCCGACCGGCGTGGTCTGGTCCTCGACCTGCCTCGGCCCGTGCCTGGCGCCACCCTTGCTGACGCTGTTCATGGTCAACTTCGGTTGGCGCGGCATGTTCATCATCACCGGTGTGATCGGTGTGGTGCTGGCGCTGTGCTGGCTGACCTTCTACAAAAGCAAGGCACGCTACCTGGCGGAGCTTGTTGCCGAAGGCAAGCCGCTGCCGAGTGGGCAGCAGGCGCCGGCAGCCGCTGCACAAGCGCCGAAGGCCTCGTACTTCGCCGGCTGGCTCGACCTGTTCAAGCACCGTAGTACCTGGGGCGCGGTGCTGGGCTTCATGGGCGTGATCTACATGCTCTGGCTGCACCTGACCTGGCTGCCTGGGTACTTCGAGCGCGAGCATGGCCTGGACCTGTACAAGACCGCTTGGGTGGTGTCGCTGGCCTATGGCTTTGGTGCCGCGGGCACGATCGTCGCCGGGCGCTTCTGCGATTTGCTGGTCAAGCGCGGCATGAGCGTGCTGGCCAGCCGCAAGTTCAGCGTCATCACCGGCCTGGTGCTGGCGGCGCTGTTCACCCTGCCGCTGTCGTTCGTCACCGGCCTGACCGGTTGCGTCATCCTGCTGTGCCTGGCGCTGTTCAGCATCAACATGGCCAGTGCCACTGCCTGGATGATCGTCAACACCATCGTCGACAGCCAGCGCGTGGCTTCGTTTGGCTCGATCCAGAACTTCGGCGGCTACATCGCCGGCTCGGTGGCGCCGATCGTCACCGGCTTCAGCATCCAGTATTCGGGATCGTTCACCACGGCGTTCATGATCAGCGCGGTGGTGGCGCTGTGTTCGGCGGTGGCCTACTTCCTGCTGCTGCAGGCGCCGATTGGCAGTGCCAAGGTCAAGGCGGCGGGGATGGTTGCCGCGGCGGAACAGGTGTGAATTCTGGGGGGCGCTTTGCGCCCCAATCGCGACGCAAGGCCGCTCCCACAGGTATCGCGCGGGTTTCAGCAGCACTGCAATACCTGTGGGAGCGGCCTTGCGTCGCGATTGGGCTGCAAAGCAGCCCCCAAGCCGATAGCTTATCGTTGAGCTGACCCACGGCACTTGCCATGCATGCTGATCTGTATGTATAACCAGTATCCATTCCAGCTGCCTGACCCATCCCGTGATCGCCCATTCCGTCGACGACCCGTTCTATTACCTGCACAATTTCCGCCAGGTGCTGCTATGGGTCGAACAGCGCTACGAAGACCTGCTCGACGATCAGGAGCTCGCTTTCATCCGCACCTTCGGCCAACTGGACGCCCCGGCGCAGGCCCTGATGGTGCGCATGGTCATGCGCAAGGGCGAGCTGTTTCGCAGCGACCGCCTCGATTATGCCGAAATCGGCGATACCGGGCAGGCCCTGCAGCCGTTGCTGGCCCTCGGCTGGGTACGGGAACCCGCGCATCTGGCGCTGGAACAATTGTTCGCCCTGCTGCGCAAGGACGAACTTGCCCGTTGTTTTGCCCCGCAGCTGAGCCGGCCCCGCGCCGCCAAGCATGATCTGCTTGCACAACTGCAGCCCTTGGCCCTGCAAGCCCGGTCATTGGCCGAGTGGTTCCCGGACAGCGGCATGCGCATCCTCCAATGGTGTCTGCAACCTTTGTGCGACCGCATGCGCCTGCTGTTCTTCGGCAACCTGTACCAGTCCTGGTCGGACTTCGTCCTCGCCGACCTCGGCCTGTTGCGCTACGAACAGGTGCCGTTCAGCACCGATTCGCGTGCCCTGCAGCAACGTGCCGAAGTCGACCTGGCCATGGCCTTGCACCAGTGCGCCGAGCGCCTGGAGCAGGGCGACGACCCGCAGTCGATCCTGGCAGCCATGCAGGGCCTGCGCAGCGACAACCCGTGGCTGGCCCGGCGCCATGCGCGCCTGCAATTCGCCCTGGGCCAGCAATGCGAACGCCTGGGCGACTGGGCGCAGGCCATGGCCGTATACAGGCAGTGCAGCCATGCCCAGGCGCGCATCCGCCAGGTGCGGGTGCTGGAGCGCAGCGAGCAGTGGCCCCAGGCCCATGCGCTGGCGCTGCAACTGGCCGCGGCACCGGCCAATGCCCTGGAAGTGCAGGCGCTGGAACGTATGTTGCCGCGCCTGGCGCGCAAACTCGGTGGCCCGCCACAGCGGCGCCAGCGTGTCGCGCCCCTGGAACTGATCGAGCTGGAGCTGCCCCGGAAACTGGCAGCGCTGGGTGTGGAGGAGGCGGTGCGCCAGTACCTGGCCGAAGCCGGTGGACATGTGCATTACGTGGAGAACACGCTGTTCAACAGCCTGTTCGGCCTGCTGTGCTGGGAGGCGATCTTCGCCCCGGTCCCTGGCGCGTTCTTCAACCCGTTCCAGGCCGCCCCACAGGACCTGCACGACGGCGACTTCCAGCAACGCCGCAGTGCTCTGTTCGAGCGTTGCCTGGGGCGGCTCGAAGATGGCAGCCATCACCGGGCGATTCTCGACTGCTACGCCGCCAAGCAAGGCCTGCAGTCTCCGTTCGTGTTCTGGTCCATGCTCAGTGAGCAATTGCTTGAGCAAGCCCTGGCCTGCCTGCCGGCGGCCCATTTGAAACAGTGCTTCCTGCGCCTGCTGCAGGATATTCGCAACAACCGCGCCGGCATGCCCGACCTGATCCAGTTCTGGCCCGAGCAGGGGCGCTACCGCATGGTCGAGGTCAAGGGCCCCGGCGACCGCCTGCAGGACAACCAGTTGCGCTGGCTGGAGTTTTGCCGGGCCCACGGCTTGCCTGTCGCGGTGTGCCATGTGCGCTGGAGCGAAACGCCGTGAGCTACAGCGTGGCGGTACGTGCCTTGTGCGAATTCAGCGCCAAGGTCGGTGACCTGGACCTGCGCTTCACCCCATCACCCACCGCCCAGGAAGGGATTGAGGGGCATCGGCGGGTGGTGGCGCGACGCGGTGCGGGCTATGAGTCGGAAATTGCCCTCGAAGGCCAGTTCCAAACCCTGAAGGTACGTGGCCGCGCCGACGGTTACGACCCCGCCTGCAACCGCCTGGAAGAGATCAAGACCCACCGTGGCGACCTATCGCGCCAGCCGGCCAACCATCGCCAGCTGCACTGGGCGCAGGCCAAGGTCTACGGCTGGTTGATGTGCCAGACACGGCAACTGCCGGCCATCGAGGTGGCGCTGGTTTATCTTGACGTGGACAGCGATGGCCAGACGCTGATCAATGAACACTGCACGGCTGCCGAACTGCAGGCCTTCTTCGAAACCCAGTGCCAACGCTTTCTGGCTTGGGCACAAGGGCAGGAGCAGCGCCTGGCCGAGCGTAACCACGGCCTGCATGCCCTGGGCTTCCCTTATCCGGTGTTCCGCCAAGGCCAGCGACAACTGGCAGAAACCCTGTACAAGGCGGTGAGCACCGGCCGTTGCCTGATGGCGCAGGCCAGTACCGGAATTGGCAAGACCCTTGGTACCTTGTTCCCCCTGCTCAAGGCCATGGCGCCGCAGCAACTGGACAAGCTGTTCTTTCTCACGGCCAAGACCCCGGGCCGGGCGCTGGCCCTGGATGCCATGCGCCAGATCACCGATGCCACGCCGCAGCCGGCCTTGCGCACGCTGGAGCTGATCGCCCGCGACAAAGCCTGCGAGCACCCCGACAAGGCCTGCCATGGCGAATCCTGCCCCTTGGCCGCAGGCTTCTACGATCGCCTGCCCGCCGCGCGTGCGGCGGCGGCAGAGTTGCCCCTGCTCGACCGAGCCCAGCTGCGCGAAGTAGCCCTGGCGCACCAGGTGTGCCCTTATTATCTGGGCCAGGAAATGGCGCGCTGGGTAGATGTGCTGGTGGCGGACTACAACTACTACTTCGATGCCCATGCCTTGTTGTTCGGCCTGACCCAGGCCAACCAGTGGCGGGTCGCGGTGCTGGTGGACGAGGCGCACAACCTGGTCGAGCGCGGCCGCGGCATGTACAGCGCCAGCCTCGACCAAGGCCAGTTGCTGGCCCTGCGCCAGAGCAAACCGCGCGGGCTGACCGGTGCGCTGGACCGGCTGAACCGGCAGTGGAACGCCCTCTACAAGGAGCAGCGCGCGCCGTACCAGGCCAGCGAGTCGCTGCCAGACGCTTTGCTGCGTGCCTTGCAGCAATGCATCGGGCTGATCCAGGAACAGATGAACCAGGCGCCTGCGCAAGTGGACCCGCAGGTGCTGCAGTTCTTCTACCAAGCGTTGCAGTTCAGCCGGGTTGCCGAGCTGTTCGACGAGCATTTCCTGTTCGACATCAGCCAACGCCAGGGCCCGCGCAAGCGGCGGCTGGCCACCTTGTGCCTGCGCAATGTCACCCCGGCGCGGCTGTTGGGCCCGCGCATGCAGGCGGCGCGCAGCGTGACGCTGTTTTCCGCCACGCTGAGCCCCCGGCATTTTTACAGTGACCTGCTGGGCATGCCGGCGGATACCGCCTGGCTGGAAGTGGCCGCGCCGTTTCGTGCAGAACAGCTGGAAGTGCGTATCGCCAGCCAGGTATCCACCCGTTACCAGCAACGCCAGGCTTCGCTGGCGCCGATCGTAGAGCTGATTGCCCGCCAGTATGAGCGCATGCCGGGCAACTACCTGGCGTTCTTCAGCAGTTTCGAATACCTGCAACAGGTGGCCGCGCTGCTGGCCGAACGGCATGCACAGATACCCATGTGGGCCCAGGAACCGGGCATGGACGAAGCAGCTCGTCAGGGCTTTCTCGACCGTTTTGTGGCGGATGGCCGCGGGGTGGGCTTTGCGGTGCTGGGCGGTGCGTTCGGGGAGGGGGTGGACTTGCCGGGTACGCGGCTGATCGGCGCGTTTGTCGCCACCCTCGGGCTACCCCAGGTCAACCCGGTCAACGAGCAGTTCAAGCAGCGTCTGGGGCGGCAGTTTGGTGCGGGGTTCGATTACGCCTATCTTTACCCGGGCGTGCGCAAGGTCATCCAGGCGGCAGGCCGGGTCATCCGGGGCGACCAGGACCGTGGCGTACTGGTTCTGATCGACGAGCGCTTCGCCGAACCCCGGGTGCAGCAGATGTTCCCAGGGTGGTGGCCGACGCCGGAAGGTTAGCGCGGCCCCGGCAACTTATGCATTTGCGCTGAGAACTTGGGGCTGCTTCGCAGCCCATCGCCGGCAAGCCGGCTCCCACAGGTACTGCACAATGCTTGAGGTCGATGCAGTCGAGGTTGGGAGCTGGCTTGTCGGCGATGCGCCGCAAAGCGACCCCAATCTGGGCATCAAGGCTAGCCCGGCATACCGTCAGCCCGTGGCCGCAGCAGGATGGGCAGGTAGTGACGCAGGAACAGCAGTAGCGCCAGGCTCCAGCACACGACCGAAAGGCTCACCCCGAGCGGTGTGAACAACGGCAGCACCACCCTTGCCAGCGCCGCCAGTTGGATCAAGGCAAAGGCCCAGGCAATGCTGGTCGGCACGTGCAGCGGCCTGCCGGTGTGGCCCAGGCTGACCCGTGCCATCATCGCCAGGATCAAGCCGCTCATGGCACCCACGGTCAAGGCATGAGTCACCAGGCTCGGGCTCACTGCCACCCCGGCATGCCACAACGCCATGCCCAGGCAGGCAATGGCAATCCAGGCATAGGCCAGGTGCAGCGACCACAGCAGGGGCACCCGCCACAAACCACGGTCATGCCACAAGGCCAGGCGGGCCGTATGCAGGGTGAACAAGGCGCCGAACAGTACCGCAAGGCCGATACGCGGCGTATCGGCCGCGCCGGAGGCAAAGGCCAGCGGTACCGCCACGCTCAGCAGCAGGCATGCCCGGTCCAGCCAGGGGCGGGCAGGGGCCGGGGCCATGTTGCCCAGGCCGCGCCGGGTGAAGAACGGGATCACCCGCCCGCCGAGCACGGTCATCATCGCGGCCACCAGCCACAACCCGGCAAACACCCCGCGGCGCTGCCACAGTTCGTCCTGGCGCAGCCAACCGACCAAGGTCAGCCACTGGCAGGCGGCGATCAGCAGCACCAGGCCGACGATCGGGTAGTTGTTACGCAAGCGCCGCTGCACGATCGGCCGTGCCAGGGCCAGTGCCACCAGTGGCAGGAAGCTGCCCTCGACAACTACCAGCAAGCTGCCCGGTAACGGCAGGAACCAACTCGCCCGGCCCAACAGCCAAAGCAGGAACAAGCCCTGCAGCGCGCGCCCGCTCAAACCCGGGATACCGCTCCAGTTCTGCACTGCAGTTAGCAGGAAGCCCGCGATGATGGCTACAGCGAAACCATAGAGCATCTCGTGGCGGTGCCAGGCGAGCATGCCGCCGGGGGGCGTGGGCGCCAGTGCCCCGGCCAGCACGCCGGCCCACAACAGCAAGGCAAGTAGCGCGAACAAACTGCCCCCCAGGAAGAATGGGCGGAAACCCAGGCCCCAGACGGCCTGTCGTGGACGTGAATCGATCGGCTGCACAAGCATGGGCGGACCTTCGTTCGTTCAGTAGGCTCAATTGGGGTAAGATCATGATCCGTGCCAACTTCAAACCCCTTGCATATCAAGGTGATGGCACCTCTTCGGGTCAGAATGACATGCGTATCCTGCTGTTTTTTTGACCTGCTTGTATGTCGTATTGACTTGCTTCAGGGTTTGGCCCGTTCACCGCTGGCCAACGCTTCGCTACAGGATTCACGTTTTGTCCGACCTCTCGAAAAATCCACTGCTGCAGTACATGGCCCGCCTGGCCCCATCCAGCCAGCAAACCATGCGCTACATCCTTCAGGACGCTGCCGACCGGCTGGGTTTTGTCGACTGCAATATCGTCGATGTGCCCTGGCATCGGCTGGAGCCCGGCCATGTGATCGCCCTGGTGGCGGCGCTGCGTGCCGACGGTTATGCCCCCAACAGCTCGTCGCTGTACGTCAACGCCATCCGCGGTGTGATGAACGAAGCCTGGCGCCAGGGCCTGATCGATCACGAGCAGTTGCTGCGCATTCGCGAGGTCAAGCCGGACACTGGCAGCCGGCTTCCGCCGGGGCGCAACCTGCGTCGCAGCCTGATTCGCGAGCTGATGGATGTGTGTGCGGCCGATCCACGGCCGCAGGGTGTGCGTGACGCGGCGATCATCGCCTTGCTTTACGGTACCGGCATGCGCAAGTCGGAATCGGTGGACATCGACCTGGACCAGGTCGACTTCGAGGCGCGCAGCCTGCAGGTGCTAGGCAAGGGCAACCGCCAGCTGATCAAGTACGCCCCGCCATGGGCGTTCGAGAAGTTGCAGGCCTGGCTGGACCTGCGCCGCCAGGACTTGCCGGCAGGGGCCGAGGACGACCCGTTCCTGTTCAACCGCATCCGCCGCGGCAGTCATATCACTCGGGCGCGTATCACCAAGCATGCCATTTACTACATCGCCCGCCAGCGTGGTGCGCAGGTGGGCGTGAAGATCATGCCGCATGACTTCCGTCGGGCGTTCATCACCCGGGTTATCGAAGAGCACGACCTGTCCATTGCGCAGAAGCTGGCGCATCACGCGAACATCCAGACCACAGCAATCTATGACCGGCGCGACGACAACGAGCGCCGGCGTGCGGTGGACCGCTTCGATTACTGAGTTTCCTCACTTGTAGGGCTGCTGCGTAGCCCATCGCCGGCAAGCCAGCTCCCACCCCGACCGCGCTGCCCTCAAGACTTGCGCAGTACCTGTGGGAGCGGGCAAGCCCGCGAAACAGGCGACGCGGTGGATGGCACGGGCTTCGCCCGTGTTCGCGGGCGCGCCCGCTCCCACAGGGGTCGCGCCAGCTTTTAGAAATTGAGCAAGACAGTTGCTCCCACCCCGACCGCGCTGACGTCAAGCCATGCGCAGTACCTGTGGGAGCGAGCAAGCCCGCGAAACAGGCGACGCGGTGGATGGCACGGGCTTCGCCCGTGTTCGCGGGCGCGCCCGCTCCCACAGGGATCGCGCCAGCTTTTAGAAATTGAGCAAGACAGTTGCTCCCACCCCGACCGGGCTGCCCTCAAGACTTGCGCGATCCCTGTGGGAGCTGGCTTGCCGGCGATGGGCCGCATAGCGGCCCCAGCATTCTCTCGGTCCAGCACCTAAACAGGGCTTGAGTGCGCCCCCGCTTTGTGCGCCATCTCCCTGTATGCCCTATGCCAGAGCGGCTGTGGCAAAAGTTTCATCTGCGTTCACCTGCGGAGTTGGCCCGCAACCTGCTATATCCAGCCTGCGAATTTGATCGAGTGGTCAGGCCGCGCGCGCCGTAGCCGTGCGTGCCTGACCCTCTAAACGGCCAGCAGGCCACGGATTTCAGGGGCCGCAGGATGTCGCTCGCGGAGCAGATCGAACAACAACACGACGAGGCAGGCTGGAGCGCTCACCTGCAGTTGCGCTTCGTCAGGCGCGACGAGGTGACCCGCCTTGGTGCGTGGCGGCATTTCGGACCTCTTTTGGTGCAGCGGCCGTTCTATCCGGAAGGTGCCCCGTGCCATGTCTACGTGCTGCACCCACCCGGCGGCATCGTCGCCGGCGACCGCCTGGAGCTGGACATCAAGCTGGAACCGGGCAGCCACGCGCTGCTGACCATGCCCGGCGCCAGCAAGTTCTACCGCAGCATCGGCCCGACCGCGCGGCTGGCTCAGCGCTTTCATCTGGGCGCCGACAGCACCCTGGAGTGGCTGCCGCAGGACAGCATCTTCTTCTCCGGCGCCCGCGCCAGCCTCGACAGCCGTTTCACCCTCGAACCGGGCGCGCGCCTGCTGGCCTGGGAAACCCTTTGCCTGGGGCGTCCGGTGATGGGCGAACGTTTCGACTACGGTGCCGTCGATAGCCGCCTGCATATCGAGCTGCCCGACGAAGTGGGCCTGCACGAGCGCCTGCGCATCGAAGGCGGGCGCCTGGACAAGCTTGGCGGGCACCCGCTGCTGGCCACTTTCTGCGCCGCACCAGCCGATCAGGCCGTGCTGGAGCTGGTGCGCCCGCTGTTCGACGAGATGGCCAACCCGGCCGGCGCGACCCTGCTCGGGTCGTTGCTGGTGATCCGCGTGCTCGACCATGACAACCAACACCTGCAACGCACCCTGCAACGCCTGTGGCATGTGCTGCGCCCGGCCGTCCTCGGCCTGCCGGCCTGCCCGCCGCGTATCTGGGCCACCTGAGAGAGCGCCATGGAGCTGACCCCGAGAGAGAAAGACAAACTGCTGCTGTTCACCGCCGCGCTGCTGGCGGAGCGGCGCCTGGCCCGCGGCCTGAAGCTCAACTACCCGGAAGCGGTGGCGCTGATCAGTGCCGCCGTGCTCGAAGGCGCCCGTGATGGCCGCACCGTCGCCGAACTGATGAGCCTGGGGCGCGAAGTACTGCGCCGCGAGCAGGTGATGCCTGGCATTGCCGAAATGCTTCACGACGTGCAGGTCGAAGCTACCTTCCCGGATGGCACCAAGCTGGTGACCGTGCATGACCCCATCGTCTGAAATTGCCCAGGAGCCCCGCATGATCCCAGGTGAAATCCAGGTCGCCGCCGGCGACATCGAGCTGAACAGCGGCCGCGCGACGGTCAGCGTCAGCGTGGCCAACCATGGCGACCGGCCGGTGCAGGTCGGCTCGCACTACCACTTCTACGAAGTCAACGAGGCGCTGGTGTTCGAGCGTGCCCCGACCCTGGGCTTTCGTTTGGACATCCCTGCTGGTACCGCCGTGCGTTTCGAGCCCGGCCAGGCGCGTACCGTGCAACTGGTGGCCTACGCCGGCAAGCGTGAGGTTTATGGTTTCCAGGGCAAGGTGATGGGCGCGCTGGAGGGCAGGGCATGAGCCGCATTTCCCGCCAGGCCTATGCCGACATGTTCGGCCCCACCGTGGGCGACCGCGTACGCCTGGCCGACACCGCGCTGTGGGTCGAGGTGGAGCACGACTTCACCATCTATGGCGAAGAGGTCAAGTTCGGTGGCGGCAAGGTCATCCGCGATGGCATGGGGCAGGGCCAGATGCTGGCAGCCGAAGCCATGGACCTGGTACTGACCAATGCCCTGATCATCGACCACTGGGGCATCGTCAAGGCCGATATCGGTATCAAGCACGGGCGTATCGCGGTGATCGGCAAGGCTGGCAACCCCGATGTGCAGCCGGGCGTGAACGTGCCGGTGGGCCCCGGCACCGAGGTGATCGCGGCCGAGGGCAAGATCGTCACCGCCGGTGGCGTCGACTCGCACATCCATTTCATCTGCCCGCAGCAGGTGGACGAGGCGCTGAACAGCGGTGTCACCACCTTCATCGGAGGCGGCACCGGGCCAGCCACCGGCACCAACGCCACCACCTGCACGCCCGGCCCCTGGTACCTGGCGCGCATGCTCCAGGCCGCCGACAGCCTGCCGATCAACATCGGCTTGCTGGGCAAGGGCAACGCCTCGCGGCCGGAAGCACTGCGCGAGCAGATCGCAGCCGGCGCCGTGGGCCTCAAGTTGCACGAAGACTGGGGTTCGACTCCAGCAGCCATCGACTGCTGCCTGGGCGTGGCCGAGGAAATGGACATCCAGGTGGCGATCCACACCGACACCCTCAACGAGTCCGGCTGCATCGAAGACACCCTGGCGGCCATTGGCGACCGTACCATCCACACCTTTCACACCGAGGGTGCAGGTGGTGGTCACGCCCCGGACATCATTCGCGCGGCGGGGCAGGCCAACGTGTTGCCGTCCTCGACCAACCCGACCCTGCCGTACACGATCAACACCGTGGACGAGCACCTGGACATGCTCATGGTCTGCCACCACCTGGACCCGAGCATCGCCGAAGACGTGGCCTTTGCAGAGTCGCGTATCCGTCGCGAAACCATCGCCGCCGAGGACATCCTCCACGACATGGGCGCCTTTGCCATGACCTCGTCCGACTCGCAGGCCATGGGCCGGGTTGGCGAGGTGGTACTGCGCACCTGGCAGGTGGCCCACCAGATGAAGTTGCGCCGTGGGCCACTGGCGCCGGACACCAGCTATAGCGACAACTTCCGGGTCAAGCGCTACATCGCCAAGTACACCATCAACCCGGCACTGACCCACGGCATCGGCCACGAAGTGGGCTCGGTGGAAGTCGGCAAGCTGGCCGACCTGGTGCTGTGGGCGCCGGCGTTCTTTGCGGTCAAGCCGGCCCTGGTGATCAAGGGAGGGATGATCGTCACCGCGCCCATGGGTGATATCAATGGTTCCATCCCCACGCCGCAACCGGTGCATTACCGCCCGATGTTCGGCGCCTTGGGTGCGGCACGGCATGCCACGCGCATGACCTTCCTGCCCCAGGCGGCGATGGACCGCGGCCTGGCCGAGGAGCTGAACCTGCGCAGCCTGATTGGCGTGGCCCACGGCTGCCGCCGGGTGCGCAAGCCCGACATGGTCCACAACACCCTGCAGCCGCTGATCGAGGTCGATGCACAGACCTACCAGGTGCGTGCCGATGGCGAACTGCTGGTCTGCGAGCCGGCCCGCGAACTGCCGCTGGCCCAGCGTTACTTCCTGTTCTGAAGGAGCCCCGATGATTGTCTTGACCCGCCGTATCACCGAGCCCGGCAAGCTGAGCGAAACCGGCACCGTTACCCTGGACGTGGACAGCCGCATCAAGAGCCGCCTGCGGGTGACCCTGGATGATGGCCGCGAGGCAGGGCTGATGCTCGAGCGCGGCCACCTGCTGCGCGGAGGCGAACTGCTGGCCGATGCCGAGGGCACCCAGCTGATCCGTGTGCTGGCGGCGCCGGAGGCAGTGTCCACGGTGCGCTGCGCCGACCCGCACCTGCTGGCCCGTGCGGCCTATCACCTGGGCAACCGCCATGTGCCGCTGCAGATCGAACCCGGCCTGTTGCGCTTCCAGCACGATCACGTGCTGGACGACATGTTGCGTGGCCTGGGCCTGACGGTAGACGCCGAACTGGCGCCGTTCGAGCCTGAAGCGGGTGCCTACCAAAGCGCGCCGCACAGCCATAGCCATGCCCACGGCCACGATCACCCGTTCGTGCGCCTGCCTGCCCATTCCTGAACTGCTTGGAGCAACCGATGAAAAAGACTTTCGCCCTGTTTCTGCTGATGCTGGCTCTGCCTGCCTTCGCCCACCCCGGGCACGACGCCAACCCGCTGCAGGACGGCCTGTTGCACCCGCTGACCGGCCTTGACCACCTGCTGATGCTGCTGGGCACCGGTGTGCTCGCCGCGTTGACCCGGCGCAGCCTGACACTACCCTTGGCAACCCTGGCGGCGATGTTCGGTGGTGCGGTGTGCGGCCACCTGTTCGGCGATGTACTTGGCATGGAAACCCTGATCGCCGTGTCGCTGCTGGTGGCTGCCGGTGCAGTGCTGCTGCCAAGCCGCCAGCTGCTGCTGGCCATGGCCATGCCGGTGTTCGCCCTGTTCCATGGCTGGGCCCATGGCGTGGAAGCCACGCCAAGTGCGTTCTGGCAGTTCAGTGCCGGCTTCGTCACGGTCAGCGGCCTGTTGCTGGCGGTCGGCTTTGCGGTCGGTTGCCTGTTGCGCAGGCACAGCGGCCTGCAGAAGGCCTTTGGCGGTGGCCTGCTGGCCGGCGCCGCGCTGGTACTGGCCGGTTGATGGCCAGCGACCTGGCGCTGTTGCGCCTGCTGCAACTGGCCAGCCCTGGTTTGCCGGTGGGTGGCTTTACCTACTCGCAAGGCCTGGAGTGGGCGGTCGAGGCGGGCTGGGTACGGGACGTGGATGGTTTCGCTGCCTGGCAGCGCGAGCAGATCGACGACACCCTTGCCTGCCTCGACTGGCCGGTGCTGGCGCGCCTGTACCATGCCTGCCAGGCCGAGGATGCCGAGGCCTTCGGCCGTTGGAGCCGCTTTCTGCTGGCCAACCGCGAAACCGCCGAGCTGCGTCTGGAAGAACAGCAGCGCGGTGCGGCGCTGGCACGGCTGCTGGACGGCTGGCAGCTGGGCCAGGCGCCGGCCTGGCGGGCCAGTCTCGAACTCACCCAGCTGGGCGGTATGGCCTGGCTGGCTGCGCACTGGGCGATCCCGCTGCGCCAGTTGGCCCTGGGCCATGGTTTTGCCTGGCTGGAGGGCGCGGTAATGGCCGGGGTCAAGCTGGTGCCGTTCGGCCAGCAGGCTGCCCAGACCTTGCTGCGTGACCTGGGGGCAGGGCTGCCCGCGGCCCTCGACCAGGCACTGGGCCTGGGCGACGACCAGCTTGGCGGCGGCCTGCCGTTGCTGGCCATTGCCTCATCGCGTCACGAAACCCAATACACCCGTTTGTTCCGTTCCTGAGGACTGCCTGCATGCAAAGCTATCAACAACCCCTGCGCGTCGGTGTCGGCGGCCCGGTCGGCTCCGGCAAGACGGCGCTGCTCGAATCCTTGTGCAAGGCCATGCGCGACCACTACCAGATCGCCGTGGTCACCAACGATATCTACACCAAGGAAGACCAGCGCATCCTCACCGAAGCCGGGGCCCTCGAGCCGGAGCGCATCGTCGGCGTGGAAACCGGCGGCTGCCCGCACACGGCGATACGTGAAGACGCCTCGATGAACCTGGCGGCGGTCGAAGCCCTTGCGCGCAAGTTTGGCAACCTCGAGTTGATCTTCGTCGAAAGCGGCGGTGACAACCTGAGTGCCACCTTCAGCCCGGAGCTGGCCGACCTGACCATCTACGTGATCGACGTGGCCGAAGGCGAGAAGATCCCGCGCAAGGGTGGGCCGGGGATTACCAAGTCGGATTTCCTGGTGATCAACAAGACCGACCTGGCGCCCTATGTGGGGGCTTCGCTGGAAGTGATGGAGCGCGATACCCAGCGCATGCGCCCGCAGCGGCCATGGACCTTCAGTAACCTGAAGAAAGGTGAGGGGCTGCAGGCGGTGATCGACTTCATCGTTGAGCGCGGGATGTTGGGTGTGCGCGGCTGACAATGCAGCAGGTCGGCGCGGGCCCGTTTGTGGGAGCGGCCTTGCGTCGCGAAAGGGCTGCAAAGCAGCCCCAGCAATTTGTGCGTCGACGCTGAATATCCTGGGGCCGCTGTGCGGCCCTTTCGCGACGCAAGGCCGCTCCCACAAGAGCCCGCGCCTGGCTGGGGTCAGTCATGGCAGCAGCTGGGCTTGCCCAACTGCCCTTCATAACGGTCATGGTGCCGCACCCAGTCCATGGTCCCACCTTCGTTGCGCCCCAGTGGCGCGATGTCGAGGAAGTTGTAGGTGTTGACCAGGATATCCAGCCCGCGAGCATAGGTGGAGTAGGTATGGTAAACGCTGCCATCCGGCTCGCGGTAGAACGCACTCAGCCCGGGAAGCTCGCTTTCATCGCCCTCATACGGCTCATAGTTGTACTGCCGCTGGCCCTCGCTGCCGACGCTGACGCCAAAGTCCTCGTTGAACCCACTGCCATTTGACGAATACCAGGGGAACTGCCAGCCCATGCGCTGGCGGAACGCCTGGAACTCGGCATACGGCGCCCGCGACACCGCTACCAGCGACACGTCGTGATGCGCCAGGTGCAGGTTGGCGCCGTCAAAGTGGTCGGCCAGGAACGAGCAACCGTGGCAACCTTCGCTCCAGCCCTCGGCGAACATGAAGTGGTAAACCAGCAATTGGCTGCGGCCCGCGAACAGGTCGGCCAGGCTCAGTTCGCCGTGCGGCCCCTGGAAGCGATAGTCGTGTTCGACCTTGACCCAGGGCAGGGCGCGACGGGCTGCGGCCAGCGCGTCGCGGTGGTGGGTAAAGGCTTTTTCATGCAGCCACAGCTGCCTGCGGGCCGCCAGCCACTGGCTGCGGGAAACCACCGGGTGCCTGCTTTCGCTCGTGCTCATGGTGCTGTCTCCACATTGGGGGATTCACACACTAGTCGAGCACGGGCGGGTTGAATCGACAGGCCGCGGCGGTCGGGCGATGAGTGGTACTGTTCAGCCCGAATGGGCGATATGCCCATCGGCCAGTTCATCTGCTGCTTCATCTTCCCCAGGCAGCGCGGTGATCACGCTGAAGTCGCTGACCTCCACCTGGCCACCGCCATGGCCCAGCAAATGGAAGGAAAACGCCTTGCGCGCGGTCGGGTTGTCGAAGCTGAATTCCATCTCCAGCGGCTCGTCCGCGGTGACCCTCACCTCGTCAGGCAAGCCCAGCGGTACGTCCTGCTCCAGCTGCTTGGCCTTGAGCTGGATATAGGCTGCGCGCTTGGGGTCCAGCGAGCGTACCTTGACCCGTACGCGGGTATGCGAACCCTCGGGCATTTCCAGATACTGGGCGCCGATCAGGTTGTCGGCCCAGTCATCTTTGATGCGCTTGCGCAACTGGATCGGCGATGGGCCGCCGAACTGGTAGCGCAGGTTGAGCGGTGTTTGCAGCAGGGACTGGTCGAGCACCCCGGCGAGGGCACCGATCTGCTGGCCAAGCAGGCTGTCGCCCGGGCCCAGGTAGCGCGCCTGGTCGGCGATGAAGCCCGCGCTGGCGTAACGCCGGCAGCGCTGCTGGAAGTCGCATTCGGTGAACACACCCTGGCCGTCGTGATAACGCAGCATGCCGTTGGTGTAGGAGATCATTTCGCGACCGCTATCGTAGTCGCGATAAAGCGAGCGACCGCCGAGCGCCACGGGGATGGGCAGGGCAAAGTAGTCGAGCAGCGAGGTGGCCAGGTCGATATGGCCGTAGGTACCGCGCTTGATCCGTGGCAACTGTGCCTGCTCCGGCGCCAGGGTGAGGTTGAAGCCCCAGGAAGAGGCCAGGCGCACACCGTCGATGCCGTGGGACTCGTCGGAAGTCACCACCACCAAGGTGTCCTTGAGTACGCCCTGTCGCTCGAGATTGTCGAGGAATGCACCGAGTGCGTCGTCCAGGTAGGCGACTGCCGCCTGTTTCGGCGTGTCGTAGCGTTTCAGATACTCTGCCGGTGCCGAGTATGGCTGGTGGGTGCCTACGGTGAGCAGGGTCAGCATCCATGGTTTGTCCTGCTTTTGCAGTTGGCCGACGTAGTCCAGCGCACCCTCGAAGAAGGCGCGGTCATCCTTGCCCCAGAGGAAGTCCAGGTAGTTCTTGTTGCGGAACCATTCCTGGCCGTGCACCGCATCAAAGCCGATGTGCGGCATGATGCGGTCCTTGGCCATGAAGCGCAGGCCGGCGCCCTGCAGGTAGTGGGTGGTGAAACCGGCCTGGCGCAACTGTGCCGGCAGGCAGGCCTGGTTGCGTTCATTCTGGGTCAGCAGCTCCACGCCCTTGGGCGTGCCGTTGGCCAGCTTGTCGTAGTCACCGCACAGCATCGCGTACAGGCCACGGATGGTCTGGTGGGTATGCAGCACGTAGTCCGGGGTGTTCATGCCGCGCTCGGCCCACTGGCTGAGCTTGGGCATCAGGTCTTCGTCGAAGCGGCTCTGCAGGGCCTGACGGTTGGGCCGCAAATAGGCCCCGGGGATGCCTTCCACGGTGATGACCAGCAGGTTGCGGGCATTGCCTGGCCCGGCGAGCAGGCGCTGGCCATGCAGGTCGGACTGGGTCAGGCCGGTGCTGGCCAGCGGGGTGAAGGTTTTTGTCTGGCCCATCCAGCCTTCGACCTGGCGCTGCAGGTTGCCGGCCCCGGCCGACAGCAACTGGTGGGTGAGGTTGTATTGGCGCCATTGGTCGGCGTCGGAAGGTACCAGTTGCTGGCTGCCCCAATGGGCGCCAAACAGCAGCAACGGAATCGCCCAGGCCTTGCGTGGCAGCGGCTGGTCGGGTTGTGTGCGGCTGCGCCAGGCGATGGCCAGCCAGGCCAGCAGGCCGGCGCCCAGGGTCCAGGGCAGCCAGGCATGGGCCAGGCCACCACCGGTCGAGTTCTCCATGAACTGCGGGTCGACCAGGTACGCCAGGTCGGCGCTGGTAGGCAAACGGCCCACCGCGCTCACCAGTTCGGCCGAAGCCACCCAGAGGGCCGCCCAGGCCAGTAATATGGGGAGCGCCAGCCACCACGGCCGACGGTGCAGCAGCAAGACCAGCAAGCTGCCGAGTGCGAGGTCGGACAGGTAACCGAGCGGGTTGGACCAACCCAGCATGGCGCGCGTACCCAGTGGGATCACCAATACCAGGGCCGCCAGGGCGACAAGCCGGGTACGTGGGTGGTCTGACAGGTTCTTCACGAAAACATCCCTTTTGCCATTAAATCGTCATACAACTGTGCTTGATGATAACAGGCCGCGGCATGGAAGGCGGTCCGGGACAAGGTTGGTAACCATGAGCCGGGCCCTTTCGCGCAGGCCCGGCCGATGGCAAGTATCAGAAGTAGTAGGGGAATTTCAGGCTGAAGGAAAAGTCCGGCGCGTCATCGGTCAGACCAATGGCCAGGTTGGGCACGATGGTCAGGTTGTCGGTGGCGGCGAACGTCATGCCGATGTTGAAGTTGGCTGCGTTGTAGTCGCTGTTGGAGATCGACTGCCAGTCGCCGCCATCGGGCTTTATCTTGCTTTTGCGGGCGAACTGGTCGGACACCGAGAACGACATGCTCATCTTCTCGTTCAGGGCAAAGGCGATACCGCCACCGATCTGCCAGGAGTCGCCCAGCTTCACGTCGCCCGGCACCTTGCTGTTGACCTGTGGGCTGATGTCGCTGAACGAGTCTTCCATGTTGTAGGTGTAGGACAGGCTACCGAACAGTACGGCCGGGTCGAACGTCTTGACCAGCGAGATGCCCGGCGTGATCGACCAGACGCCATTGCCGGTCGGCAGGCTTTCCGGTACCGACAGGTTGTCGTTGCCCTCGACCTGGCGCAGTTTGATGCCATAGGGGTCTTTGCCGGTCGGCGCCTTGATGCGCAAGGTGGCAACGGCGTCGGGCCAGGTCTCGTCTTCGTCGAGGAACTTGTAGGCGACGCCGACGTTGACGTCGCCGATTTCCGGGTCGCGGGTCACGGTTTCGTCCGAGGTGCTCGCCCCGGCGCCTCCTGCACCGCCGGAAGAGTAGGTGGATTCGCGGTACACCACCGGCACGTTGATGTCGAACTGCCAACGCTGGGCGAGGTTGTAGCGGGCGGTCATGTCCAGGGTCCAGTTATCTGCCTTCACCCGGTCAAGGTTGATACTGCCGAGGAAGATCGAGTCCAGTGCCAGGAAGCCGTTGAGTACCAGCGCCCGGGTATCGTAGTGGGTATAGGTGACACCGGTCTCGAAGCTGAACTTGCCACCGCCGAAGAAGCCGCTGGCCTCGTCATACAGGTTGGAAACGCTTTGCGCAGGCTCCGCGTCGTCGGTCAGCGCCTGGCCATAGGAGCTGCCGGTGGTGCCCGGTGCGCCCGATGCCACCGTCTGTGCGCCCTTGACCCCTTCGGCCGGGGACCTGACCAGGCGTTTGGGCGGCGCTGCTGCCGGGGTTTCCTCGACCTGGCGTACGCGCTGCTCCAGCACCATCAGCGCCTGTTGCTGTGCCTCGTAGCGCTGCTTGAGTTCGAGCAGTTCCTGCTTCAGTGCTTCGACCTGCGGGTCGGCAGCTGCGAAAAGGGAAGTGGCCGGAGCCAGGGTGGTCAAACAGACAATGGCGCTGAGCGTGAATGATCGGTGCATGGATTTGCCGTCCCTTTCGACTGCCTTAGAACTTGGAGATCAATAGCCGAATGTGCGCAGGCCCTTCAGCTGGTCGAGGCTGCCGTTCAACGAAGCAGCTGTCGGCACGCTCTCGCGCATGACCACATTCAGGGATGTGATGTTGTTGACATGGTTGCCATTGCCAAGCAGCGTCGAGTTCTGCATCAGACCGCCCTGGGCCAGGCGCTGTACGCTGCTGCCCTGGTTGTTGCTGGCGTTGATGTTCAGCTGCACGCCAGCACCGGTGGACGACACGCTGAGCGAGCCGGCACCGTTTTTGCCGACCAGGGTCTGGCCCGCAGCCAGTACCTGGCCTTGCGGTTGCGTGGCTGGGGCCTGGTTGGCCTTGGTCACCTTGATGTCGACATTGTTGTAGGCGGTGTTGTTGTCACCGGCCGCGCGTACAACCTGGGTCACCCCTTCGGTGCTGTTGAGCCCGCTGCCGCCGGTGACCGTACCGTTGCCGGCAGGCGCGGCGCCGCTGGTGGTCGAACCGCTGCCTTTCTCGTCGATCATCGATACATGAAACTGCGGCTTGATGGTCGACTGCTGGATCTGCAGGGTGGAGGTCGCACCGATCACTTCACCGTTGGCGTTCTGCCAGGTGCTGGTCATGACGATACCGAAACTGACGATGCGCCCCGGCAGCACATAGCGCCCGCGCAAGTTCGCCAATTCCTGGTCCTTCAGTTCGATGGGCTTGAACGTTTCGGCGTGGGCCGGCAGGCTGGCTGCCAGGCAAACCAGTGCGAGCCATGATGCATTCTTCATTGGGGTGCTCCCCGGAGCCTCGTGCTCCTTGTCGTTGCAAGAGTCGTTAGAAGAAGTCGCTTTTGATGAAACCGAAGTCCAGCAGCTCTGCATCCTGCACCGGGGTGAAGTCGTTCACCCGGCCCTTTGCGGTCAGGGGCAGGGGCGGGTCGAGCAGGACGTTGTTCTTGTCGTAGCCTTGGCCGATCACGGCGAAGATGATGCCGTTCCAGCCCTTGAGAAAGTCGTCGACCTTGTAGCGCTTGTGGCCCAGTACCGGGTCACCGATGTACACCCAGCCCTTGTCTACCTTCTGCATGACCACGAAGTGCTTGTAGCCACGCACGTCCATCAGCACCACGACCGGGATACGTACGCTGTGAAGGGTCTCGGCTGCCACCCGGTAGCCGCGGGCACGCATCCCCAAGCTTTCCACGTAGCGTTTCATGTCCAGCATCGAGAAGCCTTGCGTGCGCACCAGGTCCTGGTCGGCGTGGGCCAGCATGCCTTCGATGATCTGTTGCTCATCCACGTCCAGCCAGTAGGCCTGGCGCAGGATGGTGGCCAGCGCGGCGGCGCCGCAGCTGAAGTCGGTCTTCTGTTGCACCAGGTCGGCGAACTTGCGCTCGCGCAGGCTCTGGATGGGCTTGAACACCACGGCGCCGCCCGGCAGGACGGACAGCGGCATTTGTGCGGCTTCACTCACGCTGGCCAGGCACAGGAAAAACGCCAAGGCAATGATGCGCATGATCGGATGCCTTCCGGTTCTGTTGAAGAAAGGCCCCCCGAAGGGGGCCTCAAGCACAGCGGTCAGAACGAGGTGTTGGAGATGGCCAGCGAGTTGCTCTGCTGGTTGCCCACACCGGCTGCCACGTTCACGCCCAGGTTGCCGCTGCCACCGTTTACCGAACCGCTAAGGGTTGCAGTGTTGGTAACAGGGTTGGCCCAGCCGGTCGGGGTCAGCACTTGGAAGGACACGGTATTGCTCAAGTCGTAGGCACTGCTTTCGCTGTAGCTCTTCGACACGTCGTTCGACGATTGAGACGATTTCTCGCCAGACTTTTCAAACGCCGATTCCGATGCGTTGGCATAGGACGACTCGTGGGCTTTTTCATACGACGAGTCGCGCGATTTCTCATAACTCGATTGGCGCGTCTTGTCGAACGACGAGTCGAATGCCTTCTCGAACGAGGAGTCGTAGGCGCTTTCCTGCGAGCGGTCGACATCGACATTGAGCGAAGCATTGAGCGAGGCATCGAAGCTGTCGGTGCGGGTGCGCTCGCGACGGCCGTTATCGGTGGCCACGGTGCGGGTCGCGTCGGCCGCAGCCGCCAGAGTGGCGCTCAGGCTGGAGCTGCTGGACGAGCTGGCAGTACCGGCCATCGAACCACTGGCATTCCAGCTGTTGGAGCCGCTGGCCGTCGAGTTGCGCGAGCCGCTGGCGTTCATGCTGCTCGATCCGCTGGAGTTCCAGCCACTGGAGCCGCTGGAACTCGCACTTTGCGAGCCGGCCACGCTGAAGCTCGAGGACGAGCTGCGGTCGTCAGTCGAGTTGAACGTGCCCTCACGCGAGCTGGAACCGCTCTTGGTGGTGGTGATGGTCAACGTATCCACCCGGTAGGTGCGGTCGGCGCCGTTGTTCACCGTCAGGCCTGGACCGTTCTGGTCGGCCGAGGCGGTGGCAGTGGCATTGCCCAGTGGGGCACCGGTGTTGGCGATGGCCATGGTGTTTTTCTGCTGGTTCAGGTCGCCGCCAGCAATGTTGACGCCGACGTTACCCTCCGCACCATCGGCCGAGCCGGTCATGACCGCCGAGTTCTGGGTGGACCAGTTGTCGACACGGTTGTTGTTGCTGAACTGGCGAACGTCAGCGGTGGCTTCGGCGGTTCCGAACACGAAGCTGTTGTCCAGGCTGGATTCGGACGAGGCGTTGGCAATGGCCGCAGCGTTGTCCTGCTGGTTGCCGTTACCGGCCGCCACGTTGACACCTACGTTGCCGCTGGCACCCGAGGCCGAGCTGCTCATCTCGGCTTCGTTGATGGTGCCTTGGTTGGTGATGGTGTTGCCGGTACTGCGCTGGCTGTCAATGGCATTGGCAGTGGCAAACACAGGGATCCTGGTGGGAGGAGGCGTGTGCTGCCCGTTGTTATGGTGACCATTGTGGTGCCCGCCACGCCGGTCGTTCTGATCAGCTTGTACAGCAACAGCCATGACCGCAGCAATTGCGAAAACCAGAGGCTTTATTGCCATCGAGGGTTTCATGGTGATTCTCCGTACGCTATTGGGTTAAGTGTCGTTCTTGACTGGAAGGGTCAATCCGCGACCCGGATGCTCAGGGTGTTGGCCATGCGGTTTCCCACCCCGGCACTCTGGTTCAACTGAATCACTCCACGGCTACCGGTGAAGGCCTGGTCACTGGTGGTGACCTGGCGATGGCCAGTTGAAGTGTCAATCGGACCGGAGTTGTTGAGCAGCGCCACGTTCTGCTGCATGAGGACGCTGTCGTCGATGCTTTGCGGCTGGGCACCGATACTGATGCTCAGTGCGTTCGCTTGCTGGGTGTTGGCGCCGGCGCTCTGGTTGACCCCCAGGGCGCCGCTACCGTTGCTGAAGGCGTCGCCCTGTATGGTCGAGCGTGCATCCATTGCGGGGTTTGCGGGGCTGTTCAGCCGTTGTCGGATCTGCGTGGTGGCGCTAGCTGCTGGCCCCACGGCGAAGGCGCGCGCGTTGGCCTGTTGCTGCTGGTCACCGGCCGCCTGGTTGACCGACAGGTTGCCCAGGTAATGGCTGCCCGAGCCGTCGATGTCGGCGTTGTTGATCACGGGAACCGGGGATTGCGCGAAGGCCGAGGTACTGCACAGCGTGACCAGGATCAGCAGCGTGTGCTTCATCTCACTTGCCTCCGGTCAGGATCTGCAGCGGCGCCAGGCCGCGCTGCACACTTGAATTGACCATGTTCGATATGCCATTGCCCGAGCCCGTACCGCGGCCACCGGCCAGGTTGGGCAGTTGGGACTGGTTGCCGAGGTTGCCGCCCAGGTTGTTGGTCTGCTGGGTGATCAGGGTGCCGATACCCGCACCGCTGCTGATGTTGGCGAAGTCGCCATCACTCAGTTCGCTGGTTTGCTTGAGGATGTGGGCGGAAGGGTTGGCATTGACGGTGGTGGGGTTGGGGTCGGGTCGTAATGGCGGGACCACGGCGTTGCGTGTCTGCACATCACGGGTTATCACGATGATGCCGTTGTCGGCCTGGGCCGACAGGCTCAACGAGCCCAGCACACAGCCCATCAGCAACAGGTGACAAAGGCGTTTGTCAGTTTTCCTCACGACGGCAACTCCTTCAATGAGCGCTGGCCCTGATCAGCGATGCGAACGAGGGAGCAGAAGGTGTGCCGCTTTTGAGAAGCGTTTGCAGATCAAACGCTTAAGGTGAGCCCCACGACAAGCTGCGGCGTATTCTGTCTCAGGGTTGAAACAGGCAGCCGCCAGCGGTGCAGGCAAAGCCAGTGCTGGCCTTGATTGGAAGGGTTTTTGCAGGGTTGTTTCAGCTGCTTGACACTAGCTTCGACGCCGCGGAAGGCCCCATGTTTTCAGGGGCTTCGCCGCACGGGGGTGTGTCAGTGGGTTAACACTCGGTTGGGCAGGATGGCGCATCGCTACCAATGAGACTAGCCACTGTTTGCAGTGCCAGCAACTGGCGTTGTGGCCAATTGCCCTCAATTATTTTGTACGCCTGGCCATGCCGTTGCAGCCAGTGCAGGCTGTCGTCGAAAAAGCGCTGGCGATCACGCAGTTCGGGCTGGCTGCGCTGGCCATCGGCAACCCAATCCACGCCCTGTGGGCTCAGCAACAGGTGCAGATGGTAATGCCGCGCCAGCAGCGCCTGCTCCAGCCAGGCCGGGCAGTCGCCGAACAGGGCGTGGCTCCAGAGCATGTTGCTGAGCAGGTGGGTGTCGAGAATCAGCAGCGGCGGTGCCTGTTCGCGGGCGTGGTCTTCCCAGGCCAGCTGGCCGCGAGCGATGGCGGGGATATCGGCATAGCAGGTGTCGCGGCATTCCTGGTCGATGAAGTGGCGCACGTATTCGGCCACCACCACGCCGCCGAAATGGGCCTGGATCACACCGCTGAGCCAGCTCTTGCCACTGGACTCCGGGCCGCACAGCACCAGCACTTTCATGGCCTGTGCCGCGCTCATGGCTGCACCAACGCCGGAGCACGGCGCCATTCCAGCCAGCCGCGCACGGCAATCAGCGTGAGCACGGCGAAGAAGCCTGCGGTGAAGTACAACTGCTGATCCAGGTACTGGCCCACGTAGACGATATCCACCACCACCCATAGCGGCCAGCACTGCAGGCGCTTCTGCGCCATCCACAATTGTGCCACCAGGCTGAAGCCGGTCAGGGTGGCGTCAAGCCAGGGCAGGGCGGCGTCGGTCCAGGTGGCCATGGCCGCGCCCAGGGCGGCGCTCAGCAGCACCCCGCCGGCCAGGCCGACGAGCAATGCAGGGGTCTGCAGGCGGGTGACCTGGCGGGCGTCTTCTGCATGGCCCGGGCGCTTCCATTGCCACCATCCGTAGACCTGCAGGATGGCATAGGCCAGTTGCAGCAGCATGCCGGAGTACAGCTTCACCTCGTAGAACAGCCAGCCATAGATCAGCACCATGACCAGGCCGATCGGCCAGCACCAGGCGTTCTGCTTGACCGTGAGCCAGACAGCGGTGACGCCGAGGACGGCGGCAATGAGTTCAAGGCCGGACATCGGCGATCCTTGGAGACTACGGGGGAGGGCGCGATTGTAGCGGGTCGGCCGGGGAAGGTGTAGGGCGTTGGGGCCTTTGGGGCTGCTCTGCAGCCCATCGCGACACAAGGCCGCTCCTACAGGGGACGCGATCGTCTGTAGGAGCGGCCTTGTGTCGCGAAAGGGGCGCAAAGCGCCCCCGGCATTCTCGACCTTATACCCGGAACTGCCGCAACAGTTGCTCCAGCTCTTCGCTCAACTGCCCCAACGCCATCCCTGCATCGCTGGACTGGCGCGCCGCATCGGCGGTCTGCTGCGACAACCCGGCAGTATCCAGCACATTGCGGTTGATCTCTTCGACCACATGCGACTGCTGCAAGGTGGCGCTGGCGATGGAGGCATTCAACGCCGTGAGGTTGTTCAGCGCCTGGTTGATGGCATCCAGGCTGGCACCGGCCTCGCGGGCCTGCTCGACGGTCTGGCGCGAGGCTTCGCTGCTGGTATCGATGGCTTTGACTGCAGCGTCCGACTGGCTTTGCAGATGCTCGATCATGGTATGGATCTCGGCCGTAGACTGCGCCGTGCGCTGGGCGAGCAGGCGCACCTCGTCGGCGACCACGGCAAAGCCACGGCCTTGCTCGCCGGCCCGGGCCGCCTCGATGGCTGCGTTCAGGGCCAGCAGGTTGGTCTGTTCGGCGATGGAGCGGATCACGTCCAGCACACCACCGATGCGCGTGCTGTGCCCGGCCAGGTCGCGGATCACCTGCACGGCCTGGTCGATGGTCAGCGACAGCCGATCGATTTGCGCCAGGCTGCCGTGAATGGCCTCCTGGCCGTGTGCCACCTGCTGTTGCGCGGTGCGCATTTCACCGGCGGCCTGTTCGGCGGTCTTGGCCACGTCCTGCACGGCGTAGGTCACTTCGTTGACCGCGGTGGCCACCTGGTCCATTTGCAGCGACTGCTGGGCGCTGTGTTGTTGCGCGGCGCCGGCATTGTCGCCGACATGCCCGGCGGACCGGGCCAGGGCATGGGCCGCCCCTTGCAACTGGCCGATCACGCCTTGCAGCTTGCCGTTGAAGCGGTTGAAGTGCTCGCCCAGATGGGTGATTTCGTCACGGCCGTGAGTGTCCAGGCGCCGGGTCAGGTCGCTTTCACCGCTGGCGATGTTGCCCATGGCCTGCACCGCTTCCTGCAACGGGCGGGCGATGCTGCGGGCAATCAGCATGACCACCAGCGCCATCAGCAGGGCGATGACCACGCCCACCAGCGAAGCATCACGCAACTGGCGGGTGAACTCGGCCTGCACATCGTCGACGTAGACGCCCGAGCCGATGATCCAGCCCCAGGGCTTGAACAGCTGGATGTAGGAAGTCTTGGCCACCGGCTCGCTGGCACCAGGCTTGGGCCAGCGGTAGTTGACCGGCCCGGCATCCTGCTGCCGTGCCAGGGCAACCATTTCGTTGAACACGGCAAAGCCGTCGGGGTCGCGGATGGCCGACAGGTCCTGGCCGTCGAGCTTGGGGTTGGCCGGATGCATGATCATCTTCGGCCCCAGATCGTTGATCCAGAAGTAGTCGTCGTGGTCGTAGCGCAACGCGCGTACCACTTGCAGCGCCTGTTGCTGGGCCGCTTCGCGATTGAGCGTGCCGGCTGCCTCCAGGCCTTGGTAATAGGCCAGCACACCGGCTGCGGTCTGGACCACGTGGCGGGTCTTTTCCGCTTTGGCCTGGTACAGGTCCCCGTGGATCTGACGCAGCATCAGCAGGCCCAATACCACCAGCATTGCCACCGCCACCAAAAGGATCAGCCACAAACGGCGGCTGATAGACATCGATCTCAGGGTTTTCATACCACAGCTCCCGCATTGTTCTTTTTATATAGGCGCATCCAAGCATGCTTTGCGCCAGGCCCCCACTCGACCAATGGCTAAGTGCTATACATCCGATAGTCTGCAGCAGGTTGTACAGGGCGATTGCAAAGGCGCTCTGACAGGATTTCGGCCGCCCAAGATGAAACCTTTAGGCGGGGTGAACTTTTCTACTGGCATTGCGCCCAACAGTCGCTGTAAAACAGCCGGGCCGCGCGCGGCAATTTCAAGCAAATCAAGAACAAGGGGCCTGCCACGAGCAGCGCTCCATCGGGGGAACGATGGATTTTTGGACTGCCTTTCAGGCAATCATCTTGGGCGTGGTCGAAGGGCTGACGGAGTTTCTGCCGATCTCCAGTACCGGCCACCAGATCATCGTCGCCGACCTGATCGGGTTTGGTGGCGAACGGGCCATGGCTTTCAACATCATCATTCAGCTGGCGGCGATCCTGGCGGTGGTGTGGGAGTTTCGCGGCAAGATCTTCGACGTGGTGTTCGGCCTGACCAGCCAGCCCACGGCGCGACGTTTCACCGGTAACCTGCTGTTGGCGTTCCTGCCGGCAGTGGTGCTGGGCGTGCTGTTCGCCGACCTGATCCACGAGTACCTGTTCAACCCGATCACCGTGGCGGCTGCACTGGTGGTGGGCGGGGTGATCATGCTCTGGGCCGAGCGCCGCGAGCACCGTGTGGAAGTGGACCACGTGGACGACATGCGCTGGAGCCACGCTTTGAAGATCGGTTTCATCCAGTGCCTGGCGATGATCCCGGGCACTTCGCGCTCCGGCTCGACCATTATCGGCGGCCTGCTGTTTGGTCTGTCGCGAAAGGCGGCGACCGAGTTCTCGTTCTTTCTGGCGATGCCGACCATGGTCGGTGCGGCGGTGTATTCGGGCTACAAGTACCGCGACTTGTTCCAGCCCGGCGACCTGCCGGTATTTGCCATCGGCTTCGTCACCTCGTTCATCTTTGCCATGATCGCCGTGCGCGGCTTGCTCAAGTTCATTGCCAACCACAGCTACGCGGCGTTCGCCTGGTATCGCATTGCCTTTGGCCTGCTGATCCTGGCGACCTGGCAGTTCGGCTGGGTTGACTGGGCGACGGCGCATGGCTGAGGCGACACGGGGGCAAAGGAAGGAGGGCGTACGCAACGTGCGCCTGAAGCTGCTGCTGTTGGGCCTGCTGTGCCTGCTGCCGGGCCTGGGCGCGGCGCGCATGGCCTGGGTCGACCAGGCTTGGTGGCCGCTGGCGCTGTACCCGGCAATGAGCCTGATCAGCCTGTTGCTGTATTGGCAGGATAAACAGCAGGCGCGTACCCAGGCCTGGCGCACGCCCGAGAAGGTGCTGCATGCCAGTGAGTTGCTGGGCGGCTGGCCGGGGGCGCTGCTGGCGCAGCAGCTGTATCGGCACAAGACGCGCAAGGTGTCGTACCAGCTGGTGTTCTGGGGGATTGTGCTGGCGCACCAGGTGTTCTGGGCGGACTGGCTGTTTCTTGGGGGGCGGTACCTGCCCTTCAGTTGATATGTGACTGTGCTGGCCTCTTCGCGGGCTTGCCCGCTCCCACAGGGTTTTCACTACTCTCAAGGCCTGTGGAGTACCGGTGGGAGCGGGCAAGCCCGCGAAGAGGCCGGCACAGGCTAGCTAGATCACCAACCCCACCTGCAACCGCTTCGGCAACCGCCGCACCACCAGCTGGTGCGAGCGCTGCAACAGATCACACAGCTCCTCGCGCCCCATGGGGTAGGGGGACGCCATGCTGATCCACCGCGCCCGTGCCAGGTACGGCGCAGGCCGCACCCCCGGGCGATCGCAGTAGCCGAGAAACAGTTCGTCGGCCACCTTGAATGACAACCCCGCACCCGCCAGGTCGAGCACCGCGAACATCTTGTTGCCTGCCACCGAGAACACACGAATGCCACCCCATTTGTAGTCTTCCCGCGCACCCGGCAGGCTCAGGCAGAACGCTGCCACCTGGGTTTCGCTCATGTTTCGCTCAGACATACTTTTCTCCACAGGCCTCGAACGACGCCGCCAGGTGGTCGATCCACACCCGTACCGCAGGGAGCAAGCCGCGCCGATGCGGGTATACCGCCTGAAGGTAGCCACCCGGCAGCGACCAGTCCGGCAGCAGGCGCACCAGTTCGCCTCGCTCCAGTTCCTCTTCACAGAACATGCTAGGCAGCGCAGTAAATCCCAGGCCCGCCCGTACAGCAGCATTACGTACTACGAAATCATCGATGGCAAGGCGCGGCTCCAGGGCTATTTCCTGTTGTTTGCCATGGGGGCCGAACAGGCGGAAGTGTACCAGCCGGTCCGCCTCGGCAGCGCCCAGCACCGGCAACGATGCCAGTTGGCCCGGTTCGCGAATGTGGTCGGCGAAACCGGGCGCTGCAACCAGTTGCATCTGCGCCTGGCGCAGGCGGCGAGTGACCAGGGCCGGGTCTTCATCGCCCAAGTCCCGTACACGCAAGGCCACATCGATCCCTTCGGAAATCAGGTCGACCCGGCGGTTGAGCAACACCATGTCCAGTTGCACCAGCGGGTACTGTGCGAGAAAGCGGCTGATCACATCAGGCAGGAAAGCGTGGGCCAGTGCCACAGGGCAGGACACCCGCAAGCGCCCGCGCGGCTCGCTGCTCATGCTGGCCACGGCTTCGTCGGCGGCTTCGGCCTCCAGCAGCATGGCCTGGCAGTGGTGCAGGTAGCGCTCGCCCACCGCGGTGAGCTTCAGTTGCCGTGTAGTGCGTTGCAGCAGGCGTGTGCCCAGGCGTTCTTCAAGCTCGGCGATACGCCGCGACAGGCGCGACTTGGGGATGCCCAGCTGGCGGCCGGCTGCGGCGAAACCGCCGGCTTCGACCACGCGGGCGAAGTAGAAAAGGTCGTTGAGGTCTTGCATGGGAATGTCTCACTGTTCCATCTGTAGGACAAACTAACGCATTTTTGCCGCCTTATCAGCCATTGTTGATGTGGGTAGGATTCTCTCCATCGTGATCGCCCAACGTCGCGGTCTTCATTCACAGGAGAGTCCCATGAAACTGTTGCATATCGATTCGAGCATCCTGGGCGACAATTCCGCCTCCCGCCAACTGAGCCGCGAAGTGGTCGAAGCGTGGAAAGCCGCCGACCCGAGCGTGGAAGTGGTGTACCGCGACCTGGCCGCTGACGCCATCGCCCACTTCTCTGCAGCTACCCTGGTAGCGGCTGGCACCCCCGAAGATATGCGCGACGCAGCCCAGGCCTTTGAAGCCAAGCTGAGCGCGGAAACCCTGGAAGAGTTCCTGGCCGCCGATGCCGTGGTGATTGGTGCGCCGATGTACAACTTCACCGTGCCGACCCAGCTCAAGGCGTGGATTGACCGCGTTGCCGTCGCCGGCAAGACCTTCCGCTACACCGAAGCTGGCCCGGAAGGCCTGTGCGGTAACAAGAAGGTAGTGCTGGTGTCCACCGCTGGTGGCCTGCACGCTGGCCAGCCGACTGGCGCCGGGCATGAGGACTTCCTCAAGGTGTTCCTGGGCTTCATCGGTGTCACCGACCTGGAAATCGTCCGCGCCCATGGCCTGGCCTATGGCCCTGAGCACCGCAGCCAGGCGATCGATGCTGCCCAGGCGCAGATTGCCAACGAGCTGTTCGCTGCGGCCTGATTCGGCTGTCTTGCACTAGCGTCAAAGGCTGCGCGAACTCTGTGGGAGCGGCCTTGTGTCGCGAAAGGGCCGCGAAGCGGCCCCAGAGATCTCGGTGTAAACGCTGACATCCTGGGGCCGCTTTGCGGCCCTTTCGCGACACAAGGCCGCTCCCACAATCAACCTCAGGCTACCGGAATGGCCGGGTCAGCCGCTGCCAACGCCGCAGCACGTTCGGCCGCCGGCGGATAGATCCACATCGTATTGATCTGCGCCTTCAACACCTTGGCCTCGGCCTTGTCCTCCGGTGGCGACACCGTGCGCTCCCACCCTTCGGTATACACCGCCCCCCAGGCCCCAAGGTCGAGGCAGGTCACGTACTTGGGCTGGCTGTAGGTCTTCGGTGCCACGCCAATCAGCTCGGCCGCCGCGTTGTTACCCGCATGACGCCCCAGTGGTATCGCATGCTGGCAGGACATAACCGTGTAATTACCAAGCTCGTCGCAGGCGGCATAGGCCACATCACCTGCTGCGTACACGGCATCATTGTCTTTCACCTTGAGATTGCCATCGACATGCAAGCGGCCCTGGCGGTCGCGCTCGCCGCTGACCTGTTCGGTGAGCGGGTTGGCCTTGAAGCCCACGGTCCAGATGACCGTGCTGGCGTCGATGCGCTGGCCGTTGTCCAGCAGCACGCCGGCAGGGTCGACCGAGGCTACCGTGGCGCCGCAGATCCATTCCACGCCCAGGGCCTCGGAGGCCTGCTCGATGGCGGGGCGGATGCCGTCACCCAGGGCCGCGCCGATCTTCGCCCCACGGTCGACCACGACCACGCGCAACGCCGCGCCCTCGCCGAGGATCTCGCGCAGTCGGGCCGGCAGTTCGGTGGCTGTCTCGATGCCAGTAAAGCCACCACCGGCCACCACCACGGTATTGCGCGCCGGTGTGTCGGGCAGCTTGGCCAGTGACTTCAGGTGGGTTTCCAGGCGCGCGGCGCTGTCGAGCTTGTCGACATCGAAAACATGCTCGATGCCGACCATGTCGGGCCGGTTGAGCACGCTGCCGCAGGCCATGATCAGGCGGTCGTAGGGCAGGGCGCACTGGGTGCCGCTGCGGGTGCGGTAGCCGACGCGGCGGGCCGATTCATCGATGTGGAAAGCCGTACCCTGTACGAAGCGGACGTTGACGGCATCGAACAGCTCTTGCAACGGCGCGGCCATGGCATGTACGTCGGGTTCGTAGAAGCGCGGGCGCACATGCAGCTCGGCCTGGGGTGCAAGCAAGGTGACCTCGACATCCTTGCGGCCGTGGAGGTCAAGCTGGCGGACGGCGCTGAGCGCGCTCCAGAGGCCGGCAAAGCCCGCGCCAATGATCAGGATCTGCTTCATGGTTGTGCTCCTCGAAAGTTCGGTTAACAAGGTAGACCCTGTTGCCGGATGTTGGGGAGCGAGCTTGCTTCAGAATGTTGGCGGCGTGATCACCCAGATCACCACGGCATCCACCTCACCGGGGTTGCCATAGCGGTGCGGTTCCTGGCTCGAGAAGCTGAAACTGTCCCCTTCACCCAGCTGGAAATGCCGCTCGCCCACCCACAGCTCGAAGCTGCCACTCAGGATATAGCCGGCCTCTTCACCGTCATGGCTGTAGCTCTGCTGGCTGTAGCTACCCGGAGGGAAGCGTGAATGCAGGATTTCCAGCTGGCGGTTGGGCTGGGGCGTGAGCAGTTGATCGACGATGCCATCTTCGTAATGCACGCTCAGGCGGCTGTTGCGCCGTACCACATAGCCCTGGTCCTCGGGCGCAGTGGTGGCTTCGCTGGCGAAGAACCACTGGATGGTCACCCCCAGGCTGCGGGCGATGTTGAACAGCGCCGGAATCGACGGGTAGGAGAGGTTGCGCTCCAGCTGGCTGATGTAGCCAGCGGTCAGTTCACTGTGCGTGGCCAGCTCTGCCAGGGTCATGCCACGGCGCTTGCGCAGGCCGCGAATGCGGCTGCCGAGAAACTGCGGCGCGGCGCCCCCGGCTTCGCTGGCGGGGGGCTGGGGAAGTTGGCTCATGCACGTCGGTCCATCGTAAAAGCCGCAGTATGTACAGCCTCAGAGCGCCCAGGCAACCGTCAGGCCATCGTGAATCGCTTCTTCGGCGGTACGCGGCGCCAGGCAGTCGCCAATGCGGCGCACCTCGACCAGGCCGGCCAGCTCCGTGGCCAGGCGGTCTTCCGGTTGATGGCCCAGGCACAGCACCAGGGTGTCGATGCCTTCGAAGATCATCGGCTCGCCGCTGGCAGTGTGCTGCAGGTACACCGTGTTGTCGTCGGTGCCATACAAGCGGGCATACGGTGTGATGGGAATACCCAGGCGATGCAGCTCGCCGGCCAGTTGATCACGCACGTACAGCGGCAGGTTTTCGCCACAATGGGTGCCATTGACCGCCAGCTGCACCTGGTGGCCTTCGCGTACCAGGCGTTCGGCGATGCCGGGGCCGATCCAGTCGCAGCGCCAGTCGATCACCAGCACCGAACGCCCCGGCTTTGCCTCGTTGCGTAGTATCTGCCAGGCATCCACTACCTGTAGCTCACCGGTGCGCTCGAAGGCTGGCCAGTAGGGGGTTGCGCCGGTGGCGGCGATCACCAGGTCGGGGCGTTCTCGCTCGACCAGTGCGCGATCGACCCGGGTATTGCGCACCACTTCCACACCCGCCAGGGCCATTTCCCTTTGCAGGTTGGTGCTGGCGCCACCGAACTCGCTGCGCCGTGGCAGCAACTGTGCCAGCAGCACCTGGCCGCCGAGCTGCGGGCCTGCCTCGTACAGCGTTACCTGGTGCCCGCGCGCAGCGGCCACGGCGGCGGCTTTCATGCCAGCGGGCCCGCCGCCGGCCACGAGAATGCGCTTGGGGTGGGTAGTGGGGGTCAGTTGCCCGTACTGCAATTCGCGGCCGGTCTCCGGCCGCTGGATGCAGGAAATGGGCAGGCCGCGATGGAAATGGCCGATGCAGGCCTGGTTGCAGGCGATACAGGCACGTACGTCCTCGACCTGGCCATGCTCGGTCTTGTTCGGCATCTGCGGGTCGCAGATCAGCGCGCGGGTCATGCCGCAGACATCGGCCTGGCCACGAGCCAGGATCAATTCGGCTTCCTGAGGCTGGTTGATACGGCCGGTGACGAACAGCGGAATGCCCAGGTGTTGCTTGAAGGAGCCGGCCTCCCGGGCCAGGTAAGCCGGTTGGATGGCCATCGGCGGCACGATATGCACGGCGCCGCCCAGGGATGCCGATGTGCCGGCAACGATGTGCAGGTAGTCGAGCTGGCCCTGCAAGGCAACCGCTGCGGCCAGCGATTCGTCCTCGCTCAGCCCCTGGCTGTCGCGCTCGTCGGCACTGATGCGCAGGCCGATGATGAATTGCTCGTCGGTGGCCGCGCGTACGGCGGCCAGCACTTCGCGCAGGAACCGCAGGCGCTGCTCCAGCTCACCGTTGTAGCCATCCGTACGCTGGTTTACCCGCGGGTTGAGGAATTGCGCAGGCAGGTAGCCATGGCTGGCGACCACTTCAACACCGTCCAACCCGGCCTGGTGCAGGCGGCGGGCAGCGCTGGCATAGCCCTGGACGATCTCGTCGATCATTGCCTGGTCCAGCGCACGCGGCATTACCCGGAAGCGTTCATTGGGCACCGCGGACGCCGAGTAGGCCACCGCCAGCAATCCGTCCGCCGACTCCATGATCTCTCGCCCGGGGTGGAACAGCTGCGAAAGCACCACGGTGCCATGCTCATGGCAGGCCTCGGCAAGCTGGCGGTAGCCGTCGATGCAGGCATCGTCGGTGGCCATCAGCACATGCGAGGTGTAGCGGGCGCTGTCATGCACCCCGGCGACCTGCAGCACGATCAGGCCGACGCCACCGGCGGCGCGAGCGCGCTGGTAGGCGATGAGTTTGTCGTTGACCAGGTTGTCGGTAGGCAGACAGGTGTCGTGGCCGGTGGACATGATGCGGTTCTTCAAGCGTTTGCCGCGGATCTGCAAGGCTTCGAACAGATGAGGGAAGGCGGTCTGCATACAGGCGGCTCCGGTACGGTGTTGTTTTTGTTTTTTTATAGAAGTGTAGCCATAGTAAAAAATCAACTTGTTTTTTTACTGGTCGGCGACTAGGTTTTTCTCACCCTCATGGCGAGGGCGTGACCTCACAACAACAAGAAAACGGGCCCCTCGGGCACCGGCAGGAGGCAATTACGATGCAGGTATTCCCACGTGTAAGCGGCCTTTGCGCAGCGTTGCTGGCCATGGGCCTGGGCAGCGCGCAAGCGGCACCGCAAATGGTCGTGGTCGGCTATGGTGGTGCCGGGCAGAAAGCCCAGGACGAGGCGATCTTCAAACCGTTCAGTGCCCAGGATGGCAGCAAGCTGATCCAAAGCGAGTACAACGGCGAAATGGCCCGGATCCAGGTAATGGCCGACACCGGCAATGTCGACTGGGACGTGGTGCAGATCGAAGGGCCTGACCTGATGCGCGGCTGCGACGAGGGCATCTACGAGCAGCTGGACTGGCAGCGCATGGGCCATGCGGGTGAACTGATTGCCGATGCCGCGCAGGCCTGCGGCTCGGCCGCGCTGGTATGGAGCGTGGCCATTGCCTATGACCGCAGCAAGCTGGCCCAGGCGCCTGCGTCGTGGGCCGATTTCTGGGATGTAAGCAAGTACCCGGGCAAGCGCGGCCTGCGCAAGCGTGCGGTGTACAACCTGGAGTTCGCCCTGATGGCCGATGGAGTCAAGGTCGAGGATGTGTACCAGGTGCTGGCCACGCCGGCCGGGGTCGAGCGTGCCTTTGCCAAACTCAGCGAACTCAAGCCGCATATCCAGTGGTGGGACGCCGGCGCGCAACCGGCGCAGTGGCTGGCCGCGGGTGATGTGGTGATGACCTCGACCTACAGCGGGCGCATCGCCGTGGCGGCCCAGCAGGGCAGCCCGCTGGCGGTAGTCTGGCCTGGCAGCCTGTATGGCATGGATTACTGGGCGATCATCAAGGGCTCGCGGCATGTCGAGCAGGCCAAGCGGCTGATCGCCTACGCCAACCAGCCGGATACCCAGGTGCGTTATGTACAGCAGATTCCCTATGGGCCGACCAATACCCAGGCGGCAGCGAAGCTCGACCCGTCCCTGGCCAGTTGGGTGCCTACTTCGCCACAGAACCTGCAGGGGGCGTTGGCGATGAATGTGGAATTCTGGGTCGACCATGGCGAAGAGCTGGAACAGCGCTTCAATGCGTGGGCCAGCAAATAGCGTTCTGCAAAGGGGTAACGATGATGACCGCAACGGAACAAAGCCTGCGCCAGGAGCTGGCCGCCTGCTATCGGCTGATCGCTCACTTTCGCATGAGCGACCTGATCTTCACCCATATTTCCCTGCGCCTGCCGGGGCCGGAGCACCACTTCCTGATCAACCCGTACGGCCTGCTGTTCGATGAGATCACGGCCTCCAGCCTGGTGAAGATCGACCTGCAGGGCCGGCCGGTCGATCCGACACCGCACCCGGTCAACCCGGCCGGTTTCGTCATTCACAGCGCCATCCATGCCGCCCGCGAGGATGCCCATTGTGTGCTGCACACCCACACCCGGGCAGGGTGTGCGGTGGCAGCGCTGGAATGCGGGCTGCTGCCGCTCAACCAGATGTCCATGGAGTTTTACGGCAAGGTGGCGTACCACGCCTACGAAGGGATAGCGCTGGACATGGATGAGCAGCGACGGCTGGTGGCAGACCTGGGCGACAAGCCGGTGATGATCCTGCGCAACCATGGCCTGCTGACCACAGGACGCAGCGTGGCCGATGCATTCCTGCGCATGTACTACCTGGAGAAGGCCTGCGAGATCCAGCTGGCGGCGCAGAGTGCCGGGCAGGTGATTTTGCCGTCGGCCGAAGTGTGCGCGCATACCGAGCGGCAGTTCAATGAGCCTGGGCGGGGGTTGAAGCAGGGCGAGCTGGCGGATCCGGATGCGTTGCAACTGGCTTGGCAAGCGTTGCTACGGATGCTGGAAAGGGTTGCGCCCGGTTATCGGAGCTGACGCGCGCTACAATCGCTGCGTCAAGATTTGCCCAATAACAGTCACTGTTGCGCAGCTCTATGCGGCAACTGTGCTGGTCCCTGTGAAAGGAATAGCCTTATGCTGTAACGAAATATGTCTAGAAAGCCTGAAGAAGGATGTCGCAATGCCGCTCAAGGACCTGCTCATCGCCCTGGTGGTGATTGTCGCCTGGGGAGTCAACTTCGTGGTCATCAAGGTTGGCCTCGATGGCTTGCCGCCGATGTTGCTGGGTGCATTGCGCTTCTTGCTGGTAGCGTTCCCGGCGATCCTGCTGGTCAAGCGCCCCAAGCTGCCCTGGCGCTGGCTGATTGCCTACGGTGCGACCATTTCGCTGGGCCAGTTCGCTTTCCTGTTCCAGGCCATGTACAGCGGTATGCCGCCGGGGTTGGCCTCGCTGATCCTGCAGTCGCAGGCGTTCTTCACCCTCGGCTTCGCCGCGCTTTTTCTCGGCGAGCGGCTGCGCTTGGCCAGCGTGCTGGGGCTGTTGGTGGCCGCCAGCGGCCTGGCGCTTATCGGCAGCGAAGACGGCGGCCATGTACCGATGCTGGCGCTGGTGCTGACCCTGTGTGCTGGTGCGATGTGGGGCATGGGCAACATCATTACCCGGCGTTTTGGCTCGGTTGACCTGGTGGCGCTGGTAATCTGGGGCGCGTTGATTCCGCCACTGCCGTTCCTGGCATTGTCCTGGTGGCTGGAGGGGCCGGAGCGTATTGGCCATGCCCTGGCCAATATCAGCTGGAGTTCGGTGTTGGCCCTGGCCTACCTGGCGTTTGTCGCCACCATGCTTGGCTACAGCCTGTGGAGCAAGCTGCTGTCGCGCCACCCGGCCGGCAAGGTGGCGCCGTTTTCGCTGCTGGTGCCAGTGATTGGCCTGAGTTCGTCGGCGTTGTTGCTGGGTGAGCGTTTGACCGCGACCCAGGGCTGGGGCGCATTGCTGGTTATGGCCGGGTTGCTGGTCAACGTGTTCGGCGCCCGCATTGGCCAACGGCTGCGCGCGGTTAGCGCCTAGTTGACGCCTTCACGCGCAAAGGCTGACTGAAAATCTGAAAGCTTGCGCGTTCCCTGTGGGAGCGGGCGCGCCCGCGCACACGGGCGAAGCCCGTGCCAACCACCGCGGTGCCTGCTTCGCGGGCACACCCGCTCCCACAATGGAGGCGTATCTGCGGGTCAGCGCTGCGCTCTGTTAGAATCGGCCTCTTTTGCCAGGCCAATGGAGCGCACCCCATGATCATTTCCACCACCAGCCAGCTCGAAGGCCGCCCGATTGCCGAATACCTGGGCGTGGTCAGCTCCGAATCGGTGCAGGGCATCAACTTCGTGCGCGATTTCTTTGCACGTTTTCGTGACTTCTTCGGCGGCCGTTCGCAAACGCTGGAAAGCGCACTGCGCGAAGCCCGGGAGCAGGCCACCGAAGAATTGAAGGCGCGGGCACGCCAGTTGCAAGCCGATGCGGTAGTGGGGGTGGATTTCGAGATCAGCATGCCGTCGGTACAGGGCGGCATGGTCGTGGTATTTGCTACCGGTACGGCGGTGCGCCTGAAGTAGAGCGCCTGCCGCTGGTCGGGTCCAGGGCTCCGGTCCGGGCGGTCCGCAAATGACCAGCTAGTCTCACTTTCACAGGCCGCGTTTAGTGGAGCAACGGTTCTGGTTGCCGACGCGTCCGCCACTGGAGGGAGACAGGGCATGAGCGAATCCTTTTTCGAAGACCTGAACGACGCGTTCCCGATCAACAGCCAGGTGCGTTGCGGCCAGGCGGCCTTCCGCCTGGGCTTCGCCCACATGACGCTTGATGATTCCGAACAGCTCCAGCCTGCACACCTGCAGCGCAGCAAAAAAGGCCGCTTCATGCCGCGGGTTCCACTGAAGAAGTGATCCCGCTCCAGCACAACCCCGCCGAATGGCGGGGTTTTTATTACATTTCTTGATCCGCCTCATGGCATTGCCGGGTAGCGCTCGCGGGAAAACCAAGGCTGTGGTTTTCTTGCGCGGCATTCCAGCAACGGAGGATTGAATGCTCATGCGAGTCAGGGAAAAGACCTATTGGCAATGGGCCGATGCCCAGCTGCACAGCCGCTGCCACGACGAAGCGCTCAGTGACGGCACCACGCTGGACGTGCAGGTGCGCTTGTCGCGCCTGGGGGCGACCCAACTGTTCCTGGGGTTGTATGCCGCCGATGGCCGAGCATTGCTGGAGGAGTATTACCCCGCACGGCCAGGCGAGACCATGACCCGGGCCCTGGTGTGGGGTGTTGACCGCGCCCGGGCGATGGCAACCGGCGCCTTGCCGCTGCCGGACCCCCGCAGCCAGCGGCGCCAGGCATGAAAAAGCCCGGCCTATGCGGGCCGGGCTCAGGTAAGGGTGGGAACCGTCAGTTGAGCGGCTCGATCACCTTGACTGCCTGCTGCTCACGGGCAGCGGGCCATTCTTGTTGCAGGGTCTGCAGGACGCGGCCAACGAACTCGGTGTCGGCGGCGGCCTTCTTGCCGACGTAGCCTTGGCCACGGCGGTAGACCTTGAAGCGCGCCCGCATGCTGGGCAGATGCTCTTCGAATTCATCTTCGACGGTGTTCGGTGGCAGGCGGTCGAGGCGCACTTCACCGGTCTGGCTGACCCACAGCAGGTGGTCGTCAAGGCTGTCCTTGCGTACGGCGAACAGCTGGGCCAATTGGTCGATAGTCGGATTGTTGTTCAAGTTCATCATAAAGCCCCCATTACCCATTCGTAGGTGATTTTTCACAGTTGGCGCTACCACGGTGTAGCGCACTACCAAGGCTGCTACAGCAGCATCGCAACAGGGGCTTTCTCACGCTGCCTTTTGGACAGTTTCCCTCTCCACGGACGGCCTGCGTTACCGCGCAGGCCGTCTGGAACACCCTTGCCACCGCTCCCGATCAGGGAGACGGCTTCATCATGCCCAAGGGCGATGAACGGCGTCAACCATTTTGTAGTGAATATTTTTGGTCACTACATTGTGTCGTTTTGTTCGACAATCGCTGCCCGCACTACAGCCCGGACAGAATGTCGAAGGCCGCGCGCACCCGGGCTTCGTTCGGGTAATTTCGGTTGGCCAGCAACACCACGGCCAGCTGTTCGGCGGGCACGAACGCGGCATAGGCGCCGAAACCATTGGTCGAGCCGGTCTTGTTGTACCAGGCTGCCGGCAGCGGTGGCAGGGCTGGTTGCAAGCGCGTGGTTGCCTGCGGTTCACGGACAAGCTGCGGGCCGTTGCCATCGACCAGTGTGCTCAGCGTGACCGGGTAGGGGTAGCGCTCCCAGCCCAGCCCCTGAGTCATGGCGCCCACCTGGAAGTAGCCCCGCTGGGTAATGGCCGTGGCTTGCGCCAGCGCTGGTGGCAGGCCCTCCGGCTGCATGTGCAGGCGCACATAGCGCAGCAGGTCGCTGGCACTGGTTTTGATGCCGTAGGCTTCGTCGGCGTAAGGGCCGGGGCCCACCCGCACCGGTTTGCCAGCACTGTCGTAGCCTTGGGCATACAGCCCCTGGGCGCTGACCGGGACCTGCAGGTAGGTGTTTTCCAGGCCCATCTGTTTCAGCAGGCCCTCGCTCATCAGCGTGGAAAACGGCTGATGCTGCGCGCGGGCGGCCAGGTCACCGAACAAGCCCAGGCTGGGGTTCGAGTAGCAGCGCTGGGTGCCAGGTTTGGCGCGGGGTTGCCAGTGACGGAAGAAATCGACCACTTGCTGCGGCGTCTGCACCTCATCCGGGAACTGCAATGGCAGGCAGTCGGCACTGTAGGCGCCCAGCTCCAGCACGCTTGCATCGCCGATGGGGGCACCGGCAAGGGCCGGGTGATAGCGCTTGGCCGGGGCATCGAGGTCCAGCTTGCCTTCGGCACTGGCCAGTGCCGCCAGGGTGGCGGTGTAGGTCTTGCTCAGCGAACCGATCTCGAACAGCGTGTCGCGGCTGACCGGCACATTGTCGGCCTTGCTGGCTACGCCATAGCTGAAGTAGTGCGCGTGGTTGCGAGCATAGATGGCCACCGACATGCCAGTGATGCCTTGCTCCTGCATCAGCGGGCGGATGATCTGGTCGACCTTGGCCTGCAACTGGTCGTCGGCCTGGGCGGCAATGTGGCCCAGGGTGAGCGTGATGGCGGCTGCAAGTGCAGCCAGGCGGGAGAGGGGCATGAGCGGGTCCTGTGCTGGAGCGTGTCCGTTGAGCGACACCGGTGGGGGTTCCGGCGTTAGCGGCGAAAAGCCGAAAACCTTATCGTCTGCCCTTGCACAATGACAAGATGGAAACTGCGATGAAGTATTTGCGAATGTTATTCGACAATTTCACCCTGGCCTTGCTCGGGGTGGTGCTGATTGCCACCGTGCTGCCTTGCTCGGGCGACGGCGCGGTGTACTTCGGTTGGTTGACCAACCTGGCCATCGGCCTGCTGTTCTTCCTGCACGGCGCCAAGCTGTCACGCGAGGCGATAATCGCTGGTGCCGGGCACTGGCGCCTGCACTTGCTGGTGTTCTCATGCACCTTCGTGCTGTTCCCGCTGCTGGGCCTGGCGTTCAAGCCACTGTTCGTGCCGCTGGTGGGCAACGAACTGTACCTGGGCGTGCTCTACCTGTGTGCCTTGCCGGCTACCGTGCAGTCGGCCATCGCCTTTACCTCGCTGGCGCGTGGTAACGTGCCGGCGGCCATCTGCAGTGCGGCGGCATCCAGCCTGCTGGGTATCTTCCTCACGCCGTTGCTGGTGATGATGTTGCTGGGGGCCAGCGGTGATACCGGTTCTGGCCTGGATGCAGTGCTGAAGATCACCCTGCAGCTGCTGGTGCCGTTCGTGGCCGGGCAGGTCGCCCGGCGCTGGATCGGTGCCTGGGTCAAGCGCAATGCGCGTTGGCTCAAGGTGGTGGACCAGGGCTCGATCCTGCTGGTGGTCTACACCGCGTTCAGCGAGGCGGTGGTCACCGGGCTGTGGCACACGGTATCGCCACAACACCTGGCCGGGTTGTTTGCCGTGTGCGGGATTTTGCTGGCGGTGGTGCTGTACGGTACCCGCCTGCTCGGCAAGCTGCTGGGCTTTGACCTGGAGGATCGCATCACCATCTTGTTCGCTGGTTCGAAGAAGAGCCTGGCCACCGGGGTACCAATGGCGCAGGTGCTGTTCGTCGGCAGTGGCATTGGCGCAATGATCCTGCCGCTGATGCTGTTCCACCAGATCCAGCTGATGGTCTGCGCGGTGCTGGCGCAGCGTTATGCCAGCCGTGAGCAGGTGGCTGAAGAAGCTTCTGCGGCGTCCTGATACCTGGTTTGGCCACTGATGCGGTCGCAGTGTAGGAGCGGCCTTGTGTCGCGAAAGGGCTGCGAAGCAGCCCCTCGATTTCAGCTTGGAGCAGATATTGCCGGGGCCGCTTTGCGACCCTTTCGCGACACAAGGCCGCTCCTACACTGTGACCGCGTAATGACCAGGAATTATCTGGCCTGCCCCGAACCACGCTCGCGCAGCGACTTGCTGACTTCGGCCTCGATCTTGTAGGCCGGCGCTTCGAGGTCGTCGTAGTTGCGCGTGTAGCGCCGGGCGAACTCTTCCACGCCCAGCTGCTGATACTGCTGCACATGCTTGAGCTCGTGTGCCCACAAGGCCACGTTGTCCTCGGCGTCGGCGGGGCGGCGGAAGATGATCGTGTCGATCAGTGTCACGGCGTTCACATCAGGGTTCTGCAGCAGCGCGTTGGCCGCGCTCATCTGCTGTTCATCACCCACGCGGAAGCGCGCCGCGTCGAGTACGGCAAAGTCGTACCAGGGTTCGAGTTGCGCACGGATATGCAACGGGATCGGCTCGACGCCGCTGGCGGTGGCTTCGTCGCGGGCCTGCTGCAAGGCGTAGGTCAGGCTGGAGGAAGCCAGTACTTCCACATCCTTGAAAATCTGCCCGGCCTGCCCGGGGTCGATGGGGGCACAGAAACACCCCATCAGGCATACCTGGTATTGCCCTGGCGGGCAGGCTTGTTCGGCGAGTGCAGGCAGGCTCAGCAGTAACCCCAGCAGTAGGCTAATCCGCTTCATGCAGGGCCTTCTCGACAAAGTGGCGGCTGGCGGCCAGTACCTGCGACTGCACGCTTTCCGTGGCCAGCATGCGCCCGACCAGCAAGGCGCCGACGCACTGGCTGATCAGTACCCAGGCCAAATCGTCATCCTCCAGGGTCGCGCTCCAGGCCTGGTGCAGTTCCACCAGCCAATGCTCGGCCACTTCACGTACGGGTGCTTCAGCCCGGGCGATTTCCACCCCCAATGGCGGCAGCGGGCAGCCACCCTCGGCATTGTGCAGGTGGGCCAGGCTCAAGTACTGCTGCAGGCAACGGCCCAGGCGTTCGCGGCTTGCGCCCTGGTTGGCCAGGCGCGCCAGCGGGCTGTTGCACAATTCTTGCCGCACAACCTCGGTGAACAGGTCGTCCTTGGACGGGAAGTGGTTGTAGAAGGCGCCGCCGGTCAGGCCGATCGCCTTCATCAGCCCGGCCACGCCGGTGCTGGAAAACCCCCCGCGTTTGGCCAGCGCGCCGCTGCTGGCCAGCAGCCGCTCGCGGGTTTGCTGCTTGTGTTCGTTGGTGTAGCGCATTCACTTGCCTCTGCAGGCGGGCTTGACGTTGGCAGCGATCATAACATAGCGTTCGTTTACTAAACGATCATTCATCAATGGAGACGGGCATGGCAGAACAACAAAAAGTGGTGCTTGTGATAGGCGCGGGGGATGCTACCGGCGGCGAAATCGCCAAGCGCTTTGCTCGCGAGGGCTACATTGCCTGTGTTACCCGGCGCCAGGCAGACAAGTTGCAGCCGCTGCTGGACGAAATTCGCGCTGCCGGTGGCCAGGCCCACGGTTTCGGCTCCGATGCGCGCAAGGAGGAGGAGGTGGCGGCGCTGGTCGAAACCATCGAGCGTGATATAGGCCCGATCGACGCCTTTGTGTTCAATATCGGTGCCAATGTGCCCTGTAGCATTCTTGAGGAAACCCCACGCAAGTACTTCAAGATCTGGGAGATGGCCTGTTTTGCCGGCTTCCTTACCGCGCAGGCGGTGGCCCGGCGCATGGTCCAGCGCGAGCGCGGCACCATCCTGTTCACCGGCGCCACCGCTGGCACCCGTGGCGCGGCGGGCTTTGCGGCATTCGCCGGTGCCAAGCATGCCTTGCGCGCCTTGGCCCAGAGCATGGCGCGCGAGCTGGGGCCGCGGAACATCCATGTTGCCCACGTGGTGGTTGATGGTGCCATCGACACCGCCTTCATCCGTGACACTTTCCCCGAGCGCTACGCCCTCAAGGGCCAGGATGGCATCCTCGACCCGGCACACATCGCCGACAGCTACTGGTTCCTGCATGCCCAGCCCCGCGACGCCTGGACCTTCGAGCTGGACCTGCGCCCCTGGATGGAACGTTGGTAAGCCCCTTTCCCGAGCAAGGACCGTAACCATGCACAAGACTGTCGACTTCTTTTTTGACCTTGGCAGCCCGGCCAGCTATCTGGCCTGGACTCAACTGCCTGGGCTGTGCGCCCGCCAGGGTGCCACGCTGCGCTACCGGCCGATGTTGCTGGGCGGGGTTTTCCAGGCCACCGGCAATGCTTCGCCGGTGATGATCCCGGCCAAGGGCCGTTACATGTTCACCGACCTGGCGCGCTTCGCCGAGCGCTACGGGGTACCGTTCGGGTTGCCGCCGGGTTTCCCGGTCAATACCTTGACACTGATGCGCGGGGCAGTGGGCACCCAGCTGCGTTCGCCGGAGCGGTTCGAGGCGTTGCTGGCGGTGCTGTTCAATGGGCTGTTTGCGCAGCGCCGCAACCTGGGCGATAGCGCCGCCCTCGACGATACGCTCAGCCAGGGCGGCTTCGACCCGCAGGTATTTCGCGCGCTGGCGGCTGATGAGGAGGTGAAGGCTGCGCTCAGGCACGCGACCGAAGAGGCCGTGGAGCGCGGGGTGTTTGGTGCGCCGACCTGCTTTGTCGGTGACCAGATGTTCTTCGGCCAGGACCGCCTGGACTTTGTCGAAGAGGCCCTGCGTCAGGGCGCCAGCAGCCGTTCCAGCTGAGTGCGCAAGCGGTCCGCGTACTGTGTGGGAGCGGGCGTGCCCGCGAAGAAGATGCCGCGGTGGATGGCACGGGCTTCGCCCGTGTTCGCGGGCACGCCCGCTCCCACAGGGATCGCGCCAGCTTTGAAATAGAGCAAGACAGCCAATCAGAAATTCGCCGGGGTGTTGGCGCTGATGATCTCGGCCTCGTCCGGGCCGATATTCTTGAAGCTGTGCGGCAGGGTAGTGGGGATGTAGTACCCGTCGCCCGAGTTGAGCACGCTCACCTGGCCATCGACCCACAACTCGACGGTGCCGCGGGTGACCAGGCCACACTCTTCGCCCTCGGCATGCACGATCGGTTCGCCCGAATCGGCGCCCGGTGCATACAGTTCACGCAGCATGCGCATCTGCCGGCCTTCGACGCTGGCGCCGACCAGCAGCATGCGCAGGCCGTTGCGGCCCAGGTCTGGCTGCTCACCACCACGGAACACGTAGCGCTCTTCGCGCACCGGTTCGTCGAAACTGAAGAACTCCGCCAGGCTCATCGGAATGCCTTCGAGCAGTTTTTTCAGGGAGCTGACCGAAGGGCTGACGCGATTCTGCTCGATCTGCGAGATCGTCGAATTGGTCAGCCCGCTGCGGCGGGCCAGTTCCCGTTGGGAGAGGTTGTTGCGTTCACGCACCAGTTTGAGTCGCGTCCCCGTGTCCATAGCCGCCTTGTAATCAGAGGTGTCAATAATAATGAGCGATGCGCATTAAAACACACTCTGCACGCTTGCGCGCTGTGCTTGTCAGGCCCGCTGATCGCGCGGCATCGGCCATAACCCGACCAGCAGCAACAGCGCCGCCACTGCCAGGAATGGCAAGCGTGGATCGACCGCATATGCCAAGGTGCCAGCCAGCGGCCCGATCACTGCGCCCATGCCCTGGGCAGCACCGATGGAGCCGGCCGTGGCGCCTTGCTCGGAGGCGTGCATGGCATTGGCCGCCAGCGCCGAAAACGCCGGGAAGACAAAGCCCATGCCAGCCGCCGCAACGAAATAGCAAGCCCACAGCCAGGGGGCTGTGGTGGCCAGCGAGCCGCAGGCAAAACCCAGGGCTGAAACCGTGGCGCCGACCCGGATCATCTTCAACGGCGGCCATTCCAGTTGGCGCAGCAGCACCTGCGCCAGGATCAGCGCCACACCTACCGTGGTCAGCGCGATACCGGCGGCCTGCGCAGCCTCGGCAGGGCCCAGGTGCAGGCGGTCGAGGGCAAAGAAACCGACAATGATCTGCGATACCGTGACGCTGAGCATGGCGCTGAACGCCACCAGTAAGGGCCGGCGCAAGCGTGGGTCGTTCAGCCGCACCGGGCTGGGCGCATGGCTGTGCGGCAGCGCCTGCGGCTTGAGGGTGAACAGCAGCACCAGGAAGGCACTGGCCGGCAGCAGCGACATGATATGGAACGGCAGGCTCAGGCTATGGCGCGCCAGCAGCGCCGCCAGCGCCGGCCCCACCACCAGGCCGACGGCGTTGGCCGCACCCAGCGAGGCCATGGCCCGGGCCCGTCGTTGCGGTTCGACATGGTCGGCGATCAGCGCATTGCAGCCTACCGGGATAGCAGCATAGAAGGCGCCGATACAACCGCGCGCGACCATCAGGCCGATGAAGGCCAGGGTCGCCCCCGGCAGCCAGCGCAGCGCACCCTCGACGAACAGGCACAGCAGCCAGTAGGCCAGGGTGAAGCCGGCGCTGCCCAGCAGCAGGATGCGCCGTCGGCCCAGCCGGTCTGCAGCACGCCCCCAGGGCCGGGCCAGCAGCACCCAGATCACGCCCGCCACGGTCACGGCGGCACCGGCTTGCCAGGTGGCCATGCCGAGCTGGCGGGCGATTGGGCCGATCAGGGCGACGAAGGCAATCATCGACATGGTACAGGCCATGTTGGCCAGCAGCAGGGGGCGCAAGTCCAGGGTACTGGCGGGTGCGAGTGTGGCAGGATCCTTTGCGACATTCATAGGGCAGTCCAGGGTGGTACGGCGAATAGAAAGCCGATCTTGTTAGGAATTGTTATCGATTGTCGACCCCCGGGCTGCCGAGCGTCATTCGCTACGGCGCAGTGGGCCAGGCCACATGCTACGCAACACACCATCGCGGCGCACCCACGCGTGCATCAACGCCGCGCCCACATGCACCAGCACCGTGGCGAACAGCAGGTAGCCGGCCCAACCATGGGCCTGACGCAGTACGGCGTACAGTTGCAGGTCATGAGGGGCGATCGCCGGCAAGCCCAGCGGGCGTGGGTAGCCACCAGCCGACAGCATGGCCCAGCCCAGCAGTGGCATGGCAAGCATCAGGCCATAGAGCACCAGATGCGAGGCCCCGGCAGCCCAGCGTTGCGCTGCAGGCAGGTCGCGCGGCAGGGCCGGGTGGGGCAGGGCCAGGCGTACGCCGATGCGCAGCAGCACCAGTACCAGCAAGGCCAGGCCAGTAGCCTTGTGCAACCCGATCAGCACGGGATGGCGCGGCGAAAGGTCGGCGACCATGCTCACACCGATGAACAACATCGCCAGGATCAGCACGGCCATCAGCCAGTGCAACAGGCGGGCGAGGGGGTGGAAGGCGTCGGTTTTCATGGGTGGGCTCCGGTGCCGAGCGATTCGCGGCTGCGGCGGTTGAAGGATTCCGAGTAGGCGGCCGAACGGGCGGCAAGGATCGGGTCGGCGGAGGGCTGGATGCCCCGGGGCAAGATCAGCGGGTCGAAGTTGAGGTCGCGGCAGGCCCCTTGCTCGGGGCCGTCGACCTGCTCCAGCACCAGCGTGCCGGCGTTCACGCTGCGCCGGTCGGCAGGCCAGGGGCTGGCAGGGTCGTCCACGGCATCGCCAGGCTCCGCCAGCACCAGGCGCAGGGTCCAGCGCAGCGGGCCTTCGGCCAGGCGTTGCTGCAGGTCGTGCTGCAGGAACTGTTTGTCATCAACTTGGGCAGGCAAGGCGGCAAACGCTGTTTGCGGTTCCAGTTGCCAGCGCACGGGGTGGTCCGCGCCGCTTGCGTCGATCAGCCGGAAGGCGTTGATGCTGTGGTACTGCGTGCTGGCGAAGCTGTTGCTGGGCTTGTAACCCGCCGCCCATTGGCGAAACGCCGCGCTCTCCGGGTGGGCGGCGAAAAACGCCTGCAGTTTGCCTGGGTCCGGTTTGCCAGTGGCCGGGTCTGGCGCCCCCGCCAGCACTTGCTCATAGAAGGCTTGTGGCGTGCTTACCGCCAGCCCCGGCGGGTTATTCATGCCGGTACGCCAGACCTGCCCGTCGTCGGTGCTCAGCTCGATGGCCAGGCTGCGCACCGGTATGCCGGTATCCGGCGCGAACGGGTTGGCACCGCCGATGGCGAAGCGGCCGATCACTGGCACCCGCGGCTGGCTGAACGCCCGCGCCGTGGACAGGCTGGCGGCCTGCCCGCTGGGCTGGAAGTAGCCGGTGACGCACAGGCCCTTGGCGTGGTTCTTGCGGTAACCCGGGTAATCCCCGGCCTGGGCTTCGAAGGTATCGATGATGCGTTGTGGGGTCAGGCGGGTTTCGCCAAGCCAGCCGGCGGCATAGGCAAAGGCGCCGCCCGCGGCCAGCATCACGGCGCCGATGGCGGCCAGGCGCAGGGCCTTGGCCGGGCCGTGCAAGGGTGAGTTCATGGTCATCGTCCGGTTCAGTGAAGGTGCCGGTACGACGGCGCAGGGAAAAACTTATTCCTTCACCGGGAATAGATTTTCTTCACAGGCGTCTGCCTCTTACACTGACAACCCCAGACGCCGGGACTTTGCCATGCATGATCTGGACGACCACCAGTGGCGCGAGCTGCTGGCCCGCCTGCGCCGCTTTGCCGTGTGGCTGACCCGCGAGCCGGGCAGCGCCGACGACCTGGTGCAGGCCACGGTCGAGCGGGCCTTGAGCCGGCGCGACCAGCAACGCGACGCTGACGCCCTGCGGGCCTGGCTGTTCACCATCCTTTATCGGCTGTTCCTCGACGGAAAGCGCCGCGAGCGCCTGCACGCGCGCTGGCTGTCCTGGTTCGGCCGGGACGAGCGCGACGACGAGCCGGTTGGCGGCAATCTCGAGGCCATCGTCCTGGCCCAGGCCGACCTGCAGGCTTTCGCCCGGCTCACGGCAGAACAGCGTGCGTTGTTGCTGCTGGTCAGCATCGAAGGCTTGAGCTACAAGGAGGCCGCCCAGGCCCTGGGCATCCCTATCGGCACTGTGATGTCGCGCCTGTCGCGCGCCCGCAATGCCTTGCGCGAACTGACCGAGGGCAGCCCCCAGCCCCCGGCCTTGCGGAGACTGAAATGAAGCGCCTGATCCCCAGCGAAGACGAACTGCACGCTTACGTCGACGAACGCCTGGAGTCTGTACGGCGGGCCGAGGTGCAGGCCTGGCTGGCGGCCAATCCGCAGGCTGCGGCCAAGGTCGAGGGCTGGCGTGCCGACGCCCGTCGCCTGCGTACAGCATTGGCCGGGTTTGGCGAAGTGCCCGGGGCTGTGCAGCTGGACCTGGGGCAGTTGCGTCGGCAATTGCGCCAACGCCGCCAGCGCCGCTGGGCCACGGCAGCGGTGTTGTTGCTGGCGTTGGGGGTGGGTGGCCTGGGTGGTTGGCAGGTGCGCGACGCGACCTTGGCACGTGGCGACCTGCCGATGGCAGATGCCGTCCAGGCACATCGCTTGTTTGCGGGCAGCCAGGCACTGGATATCCAGGCCAGTGACCCTGGCCAGTTGCGTGACTGGCTGGGGCGCCATTTCAGCCGCGTGGGCCAGTTGCCGGACCTGGCGGGCTACGGCTTCAAGCCGGTAGGCGCGCGCCTGCTAAGCAATGAGCGTGGGCCGGCGGCGTTGCTGGTGTTCGAGGATGGCAAGGGCCAGCGCATCAGCCTGTTCCTGCGCTCACCAGGTGATCAGTATCGGCGCATGCCGGACGGGCATCGCGTGGATGGCCAGCTGGAGGCACGGTATTGGTCGCATGGGGCCTACAACTTTGCTCTGGTCAGCGCGGCGGACGATGTGCGCGGGGCGGGGGTGGGGGAGGCGTTGCGGTTGGGGTTGTGAGTCTCTGGAAACCCTACATTCCAGCTTGGCTGCTGAAGTCGCCGGGGCCGCTTTGCGACCCATCGCCGGCAAGCCAGCTCCCACAGGTACAGCGCAGAGCTCAAGAGTTGTGCAATCTTTGTGGGAGCTGGCTTGCCGGCGATGGGCTGCGCAGCAGCCCCTGGCGATCAGCTTAATTCCAGCCAGATCGGCGCATGGTCCGACGGCTTTTCCATCCCGCGCAGTTCATAGTCCACACCCGCATCCTTGATTCGCGGCACAAGGTGCTGCGAAGCCATGATCAGGTCGATGCGCAGGCCGCGCTTGGGCTCGTCCTCGAAGCCGCGGCTACGGTAGTCGAACCAGCTGAAGCGGTCGGTCACTTCCGGGTACAGGTGGCGGAAACTGTCCACCAGGCCCCAGCCTTTCAAACGTTCCATCCACTCGCGCTCTTCCGGCAGGAAGCTGCACTTGCCGGTCTTGAGCCAGCGCTTGGCGTTGTCCGGGCCGATGCCGATGTCGCAGTCCTGCGGCGAAATATTCATGTCGCCCATCACCAGCAGTGGCTGGTCGTTGCGGAACTGGCCTTCGAGCAGCGCCTGCAGGTCGCTGTAGAAACGCTGCTTGGCCGGGAACTTGGTGGGGTGGTCGCGGCTTTCACCCTGGGGGAAGTAGCCGTTCATGATGGTGATCGGGTTGCCATCGGCATCGGCGAAGGTGCCCCAGATGAAGCGGCGCTGGGCGTCTTCCTCATCGCTGGAAAAGCCCTTGTGCAGGCTCAGGGGTGCCTGGCGCGACAGCAGGGCCACGCCATAGTGGCCTTTCTGCCCGTGGTAATGCACGTGGTAGCCCAGCGCCTGTACGTCGGCGAGCGGGAACTGATCGTCGCTGACCTTGGTTTCCTGCAGGCCGATCACGTCCGGCTGGTGCTTTTCGATCAGCGCCGCCAGTTGATGCGGGCGGGCTCGCAGGCCGTTGATGTTGAAACAGACGATCTTCATGGAAAGATGATCCCGGTAAAAGGCGCGATGCTAGCCGACATCGCTTGCCATCACCAGCATGGCGGCTTCGGGAGCCTGCTGCTAACGTCCTTTCCAGGGCACTGTAAGCCCATTCCAGGAGGACTGCCCGCAATGCCCGAAACCACTGCCACTCCGGCCCGTGTCTGCATGCTCGATGACGGCTACAGCCGCGAGGCGCGTTCGTTGCTGTACAACGCCTACCGTCACGAACCTACCTTTGCCTATATCTTCGAGGCCCAGCGCCCAGGCTACGAGCGGCGCCTGCGGGTGATGGTGCGAGAATGGGTACGCCAGCATTTCTACCTGCAACTGCCCGCCATCGGCCTGCTGGTGGAGGATCGCCTGATCGCCCTGGCCCTGATCGTGCCGCCGATGCGCCGGCTGGGCGTGGCCGACAGCTGGGCCTGGCGCCTGCGCATGATGATGGGCACCGGCCTGCGCTGTACGCGCCGTTACATGGACTACCAGGCCGCCCTGGCCACCTGCCTGCCCACCGATGAGGTGCATGTGCTGCCACTGTTGGGCGTGCACCCGCAATTCCAGGGCAAGCACTACGGCGAGCAATTGTTACAAGCTGTGCATGACTGGTGCGCAGACGACCCTGGTACCCAGGGTGTGGTGCTGGACACCGGCAACGAACACTACCTGGCCTTTTACCAGCGCCAGGGCTATGAGGAAATTGGTGAGGTGGCTGTAGGACCAATCCGTGAAAGGGTGTTCTTCCATCCCAACCCGGTCTCTTCCAATTCTGCTTTTGCCTGAGCAGACTGCGCGGCGGCTCCCTTGAGAGCCCGGCTCTGGTAGCATGCGCCGCATGACGTATTCAGGAAGATTGACCTGGGGCCTGGTTATCTGGGTCGCCAGTTTCGCAGCATGGGGCCAGAGCGAGTTGCTGGTGAAGGTCAAACCGGCCAACAAGGCGCTCAAGGCCAATGTCGAAGGCTATATCGGTTCCCTTGGTGACCGCGATGAAGAAGCGCTGCTGCGCTTCAGTCGCGGCGCCCAGGAGCAGGCGCGCAAAGCCGCGCAGGCACTTGGCTACTACCAGGCGCAGATCGACACGGAGGTCAAGCCCGCCAGCGAGGCTGACCGTTCCCCGCAACTGATCATCACCATCGACCCCGGCGAGCCGATTCGCCTGCGCAACGTGACCGTACGCATCGAAGGCCCCGCCAGCGAGATGAAGGCCTTTCGCGTGCCCGACAGCAAGGCCTTGCGCGCGGGCGAACAACTCAACCACGGCCATTACGAAGATGCCAAGCGGCTGATCCAGAACCAGGCATCGCGCTATGGCTTCTTCAGTGGGCGCTTCAGCCGCCAGCGCCTGGCGGTCGACCCTCAGGCTGGTGTGGCTGATATCGAACTGGTCTACCAGAGCGGCCCGCGTTATCACCTGGGCGCCGTCACCTTCGGTGGCGACACACCGCTGGACGACGACCTGCTGCAGCGCATGGTCTCGTTCAAGCCGGGTACCCCTTACGACTCGGAACTGATCGCCGAGCTGAACAATGACCTGCAATCGAGCGGCTACTTCGAAGGCGTGCGCGTGGATGCGGCGCCCACCGCCGCCGTGGGCGAAGAAATTCCCGTGGATGTCCGCCTGGAAACCCGCAAGCCGCGCACCATGGGCCTGGGCCTGGGCTTCTCGACCGACGTCGGGCCACGTGGCAAGGCCAACTGGACCCGCCACTGGGTCAACCCGCAGGGCCATAGCTACGGCTGGGAGACCGAACTGTCGGCGCCCCGGCAGAACGTCGGGCTTTGGTACGACATCCCCCTCGACCCACCGCTGACCGACAAGTTGCGCTTTGCCGGCGGCTACCAGAACGAAGAAATTGCCGGCACCGACACCCTCAGCAAACTGCTGACGGTGGGCCCCGAGTGGCACAGCAAGCTGCCAAGCGGCTGGCAGCGGGTGATCTCCCTCAAGTACCAGCGCGAGGAGTACCGCCTGGGTGATGACTCCGGGCTGAGCAACCTGCTGATGCCCGGCGTGAGTTACTCCTTCCTGCGCAGTGACAACCGCATCGACCCGCATAACGGCTACCGCCTGCAGTTCGATGTACAGGTGGCCAAGGAAGGGCTGGTCTCGGACACCAACCTGCTGCATGGCAACGTGCTGCTCAAGGGCCTGACCACGCTTGGCCGTGACCATCGCTTGCTAGGCCGGGTGCAGTTCGGCGGCAGCGCGACCAATGGCTTCAAGAACAACATTCCGCCGTCGCTGCGTTTCTTCGCCGGTGGCGACCAGAGCGTGCGTGGTTATGACTACCAGACCTTGTCGCCGAAGAACAGCGACGGCGACCGCATTGGCGGGCGCTACCTGGTCGCCGGCAGTGTCGAGTACCAATATTCGCTGACCGAAAAGTGGCGGCTGGCAACCTTCGTCGACCAGGGCAACTCGTTCAACGACCTGGAGCTACCAAGCCTCAAGACCGGTGTCGGTTTTGGCGTGCGCTGGGTGTCGCCGGTCGGGCCGCTGCGCCTGGACCTGGCCAAGGCGCTGGATGATGAAGGGGGTATTCGCCTGCACTTTTCCATGGGGCCTGAGCTGTGAAACGCGTGATCAAGTACATTCTGGCGGGCCTGCTCGGGGTAGCCGCAAGCCTGGGCCTGGCACTCGGCCTGCTGCTGGGGACCGAGGCCGGCAGCCGCTGGGTGCTGGGCAAGGTGCCCGGGCTTGAGGTGGCTGACTTCCAGGGCCGCCTGGCCGGTAGCTGGCAAGCCAGCCGGCTGAGCTGGGCCGATGACGGCAGCACGGTAGAGGTGCAGGCGCCGCTGCTGGCCTGGTCGCCGGCATGCCTGCTGCGCTCTACCTTGTGCATTGACCAGTTGCAGGCGCAGCGCATCGACATGGCCTTTGCGCCCAGCGCCGAATCGGCCGACAGCGGCCCGCTGCAGTTGCCAGCCCTGCGCTTGCCGCTGGCCATCGAGCTGGGTGAGGTCAAGGTTGGCCAGTTGCGCCTGGATGGCAGTGATCTGCTTGGCGACTTGCAACTGGCGGCGCACTGGACCAGCACCGGGCTGCGCATCGACAGCCTGCACCTGCAGCGCGATGACCTGCAATTGAACCTGCAGGGCGACCTGCAGCCCGAAGCTGACTGGCCGGTGCAACTCCAGGCGCAGCTGCAACTGCCAGCCGTAGACGGCAAACCGTGGCAGCTGGCGCTGACCGCTACCGGCGAGTTGCAGAAAACCCTGAAACTCGCCGGCACCAGCAGCGGTTACCTTGATGCCACGCTGAGCGGGCAATTGCAGGCGTTGGCCGAGCACCTGCCAGCGACCTTGCAGATCCGCTCCGAGGCATTCAAGCCGTCCGCCTCGTTGCCCGACACCGTGCAGTTCAACCAGCTCAAGCTCGATGCCAGTGGCGACCTGCGCAAGGGCTATCAACTTTCGGGGGCGGCCAGCCTGCCGGCCGAGCAGTCGCCGATCGCCTTGCTGTTGTCCGGGCTGGTCGACGGCAAAGGCGCCAGGCTCGATGCCCTGGACCTGAACGCCAGCGATACCCAGCGGGTCAAGTTGCAAGCCACCGCTGACTGGCAGCAAGGCTTGGTTGCCGATGCCCAGCTGGACTGGCAGGACTTCCCGTGGCTGCGCCTGTATCCACTGGAGACGCCGCCCGAGGTCACCCTGAAGCGGTTCATGGGCCAGGTGCATTATCGCGATGGCAACTACCAGGGCACCTTCAGTGGCGACCTGGATGGCCCGGCTGGCGCGTTCAGCCTGGCCAGCCCCTTCGAAGGTGACCTGAGCCAGGTGAAGCTGCCGCAGTTGGCGCTGACCGCCGGGCAAGGCAAGGCTGCCGGCAGTGTTGCCGTGCGCTTTGCCGACACCTTGGCATGGGATGTCGACCTGCAGTTGGCGGCGCTCGACCCGGCCTATTGGCTGGCCGAGCTGCCGGGTACCCTGGCGGGGCCGCTGCGCAGCAAAGGCGAGATGAAAGGCGACGCGTTGAGCCTCGATGCCCAGCTAGACCTGAAAGGCCGCCTGCGCGGCCAACCGGCAATGCTCAAGGTCGAGGCCCAGGGGGCAGGGCAGAGCTGGACCCTGGGCGCCCTGGCAATCCAGCTGGGGGATAACCGCATCAATGGAAGCGGCAGCCTGCAGCAGCGCCTGGCCGGGCGGCTCGACCTCGACCTGCCGCGCCTGGGCCAGTTGTGGCCAAGGTTGCAGGGCCAGGTCAAGGGGCGGCTGGACGTCGCCGGCACCTTGCAGGCCCCGCAAGGTACGCTGGCCCTGCAGGGCCAGCGGCTGGCCCAGGCGGAAAACCGCTTGCAGCAGCTGAACCTGGATGCCCGCCTGGACAACGCCCAGCGCGGCGTAATCGAACTCAAGGCCAGCGGCATTCACCTGGGTGACACGGCATTGGGCACCTTGCAGGCCAACGGCAAAGGCGACATTCGCCAGCAAGCCTTGACCCTGGCGCTGGACGGCCCGCAGCTCAAGCTCGACCTCGGCCTGGATGGCCAGTTGAACAAGGGGGACTGGCGTGGGCGCCTGGCCAGTGGGCGGATCCAGGCCGGCGGCCAGGACTGGCGGTTGCAGGCACCAGCGCGCCTGCAGCGGCTGGCCAGCGGCCAACTGGACTTTGCTGCGCACTGCTGGCGCTCTGGCCAGGCCAGCTTGTGTGGCGACGACCAGCGCCTGGCCCCCGAGCCACGCTTGCGCTACCACCTCAAGCAGTTCCCGCTGGACAGCCTGGCCCAGTGGCTGCCGAAGGACTTCGCCTGGCAGGGCCTGCTCAATGCCGACGTCAATCTGGACATTCCGGCCAGCGGCCCCAAGGGCAACATCGTCGTCGATGCCAGCGGCGGTACCCTGCGCGTGCGTGACAAGGACCGCTGGGTCGACTTCCCGTACCAGGCCCTGCGCCTGGACAGCACGCTGGCGCCACGGCGCGTCGATACTCGCCTGTCGTTCCGCGGCGAGCGCCTGGGCGAGCTGAACGTCAACACCCGCCTCGATCCACTGGGCAGGAACAAGCCGCTTTCGGGTGATTTCCGCCTGGCCGGCCTTGACCTGTCGGTGGTGCGCCCGTTCGTACCCATGGTCGAGCGCCTGGCCGGGCAGCTCAATGGCAGCGGCCGGCTGTCGGGCACCCTGCTGGCGCCGCAGGTCAACGGCAACCTGATGCTCAGCGGCGGCGAAGTCAGTGGCGCCGAACTGCCGGTCAGCCTCGAGGAGCTGTCATTGCAGGCAGTGATTGCCGGCGAGCAGGTGCAGCTCAATGGCGGCTGGCGCAGTGGCGAAGCGGGGCGCGGCCAGTTGAACGGCAACCTCACCTGGGGCCAGGCACTGGGCATGGACCTGCGCCTGCAGGGCCAGCAACTGCCCGTCACGGTCGAGCCCTATGCGACACTGGAGGTCGCCCCGGACCTGACCTTGCGCCTGATCGACGACAAGCTGGCGGTGACCGGCAAGGTTCAGGTGCCCAAGGGCACGATCACCGTGCGCGAGCTACCACCGTCCACCGTCAAGGTCTCGGATGACACGGTGATCGTCGGCCACCAGACCGAAGAGGGCAAGCCACCCATGGCGATGGCCATGGACATTGATGTCGAAGTGGGCCGCGACAAGCTTTCGTTCAGCGGCTTCGGTCTCAAGGCCAATCTGCTCGGCCATGTGCACATCGGCGACAACCTCGACACACGTGGCGAGCTGAGCCTGGCCGACGGCCGCTACCGTGCCTACGGCCAGCGCCTGACCATCCGCCGTGCACGGCTGCTGTTCGCAGGCCCGATCGATCAGCCGTACCTGGACATCGAAGCGATTCGCAAGGTCGACGACGTGATTGCCGGTATCCGCCTGAGCGGCAGTGCCGAGCAGCCCACCAGCAAAGTGTTCTCGGAGCCGGCCATGAGCCAGGAACAGGCGCTTTCGTACCTGGTACTGGGGCGGCCTCTGGGCGCCTCCGGCGAAGACAACAACATGCTCGCCGAGGCGGCATTGGGCCTGGGCCTGGCGGGAAGCGCGGGCATCACCGGCAGCCTGGCCTCGAGCCTGGGCATCGACGACTTCCAGCTGGACACCGAAGGTTCGGGCAATACCACCAGCGTGGTCGCCAGTGGCAATCTTACCGAGAAACTGAGCCTGCGCTACGGGGTGGGGGTGTTCGAGCCCGCCAACACCATTGCATTGCGCTACAAACTTAGCAAGAAGGTGTATCTCGAGGCTGCCAGCGGGCTGGCCAGCTCGCTGGACATCTTCTACAAGCGCGACTTCTGAGCCTGCGCGGCGGCTGTCAACGCACGGTGGCCGCCTCGATGTACTCATTGGTATCGGGCGAGGGCGGCGGGCTGGGGGCGCGTACCGGGATGATCAGGCTGGTGTATTCCTCGATCAGCCGATTGAGGGCTTCCGGTGGCTCGCTGGCCTGGAACTGCATGCGGATCTGCACTTCATCGGGGTCACGGTTGTCACCCTGACGGCCCTGGCCGCCGATGGTGACCTTGAAGCTCGCCGCCTTGTTTTCGCCTGCGGTCAGCAGTGCCTGCTGTGCTTCGGTCCCTTTGACCCTTACCGAAAGGTCGACCTGCATGCGCTCGAGGGCCAGGCCCTTGGGCGACACCAGCGCGAACAGCGGCACGCGCATGATGTGCTGGCCGTCCATGGCCACTTCGACCATCTTGGCTTTCATGGGGCCGCCCAGTACCTCGGTGTCGCACTCGAAGAACTGGTCGAACAGGTTGATGTACTGTTGCGCGATCAGGCTGTTGGTAGCGCTGGCAGCTTCCTGCAGGCCACGGGTGATTTCGCGCAGGTCGATGGAAGTCATTGGGGCGGGGGATTTATCCAATGGTTCGACTCCTCAGGCCAGGTGGTGCCCCCTGGTCAGGGGGGCTGTTCGGGGCGGGGAGGTGCGTCTCAAGGGGTTTCGGTGCCAAGTGCTGGAGCCCTGGCGGCCGTAGGGTGCTTCAAGGTATCGGCCTGGGAAATCACGTCCTCGCTGTCCAGTGTGGCGGTCTTGACCACGGTCGGCTTTGTCGCGGCGTCGGTCAGGAAGTCGATTACCCGCATCATCGCCTCTGGTGGATCCTGGCGCTTCAAGGTGGTGTTGAAGGCATAGCGGGCGCGGGTGTCTGTCTTGCGGGTTTGCGTGGACTTGTGGCTGACGCTGCCTTTCACGTTGAGCCTGAACGGCCCCCAGCCCAGCGATCCGGTTGCCTCGGCGCTCATGTCCTTGCTGGAAACATCTTCCGACATCTGGTTGATGACCAGCTCGAACTCGACATTACCTTCTTCGATGGAAATGTTCGGGTGGGTGATTGCCGCCACAAGCGGCACTTTCATGGTCTTGCTGACCACGCCCTTGTATTCGCCTTGTTCGTCGACGATGGTTTCGTCGTAGTCGAACTGGATGGCCACGGCCTTGCCGTCCTGGACGCACACCTGCATCAGGAAGTCGGCGTAGGATTTGCTGGCGGTGACCTGGGCCTGGACCATGGCCTGCAGGGGGCCTGCGATCATGCGGTCCATCGGCAGGGCATTGATTACGGAGCCGATGAGGCTGCTATCTATCGACATGCTGGGGTCTCTTTCTGGTTGGGTTATACGTGGGCGTCAGTGTTGGTCACGATGCCGGCGCTTCAGCGGGCGCAATGTTCCTGGCGGCGAATGTTGCCGATCTGGCGCAGGCTCAGGCCGTACTTGTCGGCGAGCAGGCTGCGGGACAAGCCGTTGGCGCTTTCCTTCTGGATCTGCAGGTTGCGCAACTGGCGCATGAAATGGTCAGCCTTGGGGATTTCCAGGGCGACACCGGCAAAGCGCTTGATCAGCGCGTCGAGCGCTTCGGGCGGCAGCACGTCGGCAAGCTTGGTGCGCTCGCGGTGCTTGGGAATGTACTTGGGCCTGCCGCCATAGGCGCAGGTCAGCTGGTAGGCGTTGTCGATGCCGATGCAGTCGATCAGGGCTTGCAGCGAGTGGGGCAGTTGGCTGATATCGATGCGGCTCAAGTCTGGCAGTTGCATATGGCGCTCCTTCGGGACGGATGGGCTGTGCTACACGATCACCAGCGGCGTTATGTCGAAGGTGTGACTGGATTTTCTGTGACAGCCGAGGCATGTCGCTAGGCGCCATATGGGTTGGGGCTTGTAGCTTCCGCGAACAGGTTTTGCAGGCAGCGATATCCGGCGTTGTAGGACATGGCTTCAATATTTGGCTGTAGCGGACGATTTCCCATCAGGTAACTCCCTCCGCTGCGCATTGGGTGTGGTAACCCTCAATCACACGGATAGCTACTCAGCAGGCTGGCGCTGGGCAGGTAGGCCTGGGGGGTATTGCGCATGCCTTGTGGCAGCGTGCGCCAATCGACCAGCAGACACAGTGCATGCAGCGGCTGCCCGTCACGGTGGCCGATGACCTGGTCGGCAAAGCTGCGGCGGTACAGTGCCTGGGTCTGCTGCTGCGCTTGTACCTGGTCGGCCCGGGCCAGGGTTTGCCGGGCCAGTTCGGGCAGTTGCACCGGGGGGACAGTGAAATGCACAGACGTACCGTTCGCCTGCAGGTAACCGGCCTGGCGCACGCGCTGCCACAGTTGTTGCCATTGGCTGGCGCCGGCACTGGCAGCCAGTTCGCGGCCCAGTTCGAGCAGTTGCTCGGTCGGGGTCTGGCGGGTGTCCAGCGCTTGGAGGGAAAAAGGGGTCAGGAACAGCGACGCGAACAAAAGGGGTTTGTACATGGTGCCTCCGCATGGGTGCTTGGAAGCCCCATGCTTTCAGGCCGGCGCCTTCCCACCCAGCAGGAAATGCAGCGCCGGGGCCTGTGGCCGTTGTATCATTGCCGCGGCTCGTTGCGAGCCATTTGCCTCTGATGTTGCAAGGAACCTTCGATGACACACGTGCAGCGCCTCAAATATTCCCTTCTGATCATCCTGGTGGTACTGGGCCTGATGCTGGGCCTGTCTCACCTGCAGAAGCAGGGCACGATCAGTGAGCAGACCTTCCAGTTGCTGGCCATCGCCATCGCCGTGGTGGTCGTGGTGATCAACGGCATCCTGCGGCGCAAGGTCAAGCCCTGATCCTGCGGGCCGGCCAGGTATGGCCGGCCATGCGCTCAGCGCACAGGCGTTCGCTCCAGCACCGCGCGTGCCTGCGGGTCGAGGCTGTAGCATTTGTCGCTGCCCAGCTGGATGACGCCCTCGCTGCACAGCCGCTTCAGCACTTCGCGCACGCTCAGGAACGACAGCGGAATATCCAGCTGTTCCAGCTGTGCATGCACGCCGCGCACGCCAATGCTGCGGCCATTGCGGTCGGCGGCGTGCAAGGCATCGATGACCTTGAGGCGGATCAGGCTGGTACGCAGCCCGAAACTGCGCAACAGCTCGCGGATCTGTTCGTTGCCGATGCGTTCGTCAGCCAAAACGTCCCGTTCCGTGGGCGCTTTGCCTGGGACGCGCCCAGCCTGGATCTCGGGTTGCGGGTTGTACATGTGAATGCTCCTTTTCGTGGACGAACCCGAAATTTGGGTGCCTCACTTACTAGGACGAATGAGAACGGGAAAACTGCAGCCCAGTCGCAAAAAAAAGCCTGGCTCTGTTCAAGACGTTCCATTGCCTTGTAATACGTAAAATTTTCATCTGGCCATTCGTCTGATCGGGATGACCCCCGAAGCCGAGGAGTGCCCGTGTTTCCACTTTCCCGTCCCATGAATTGCGTTGGCCTGGCCACCGCCCTGGTAGCCTTCAACGTCGGCGCAGCGCCGGTGCAGTCCGCCGCAGCCGATGCCAGTGCGCAGATTCGCCGAACCAGTTACGGGGTGCCGCACATCGTGGCCAAGGACGAGCGCGGGCTGGGTTATGGCATCGGCTACGCCTACGCCCAGGACAACCTGTGCCTGCTGGCCAATGAAGTGCTGACGGTGAGTGGCGAGCGCTCCCGCTACTTCGGTGCCAAGGGCAAGACCCTGGAACAGCGTGAAAACCTGGCCAGCGATGTGTTCTTCGCCTGGCTCAACACGCCGGCGGCAGTCGATGCGTTCTTGCAGGCGCAGCCGGCGCCAGTACAGGCGCTGCTGGCAGGTTATGCCAGCGGCTACAACCGGGCGCTGGCCGAGCGCCGCAGCCAGGGTTTGCCCGCCGAATGTGGCAAAGGCGAGTGGCTGCGGCCGATCAGCAGCGAGGACCTGGTCAGGCTGACCCGTCGGCTGCTTGCCGAAGGCGGTGTCGGGCAGTTCGTCGAAGCACTGGCAGGGGCGCAACCGCCAACGCTGGCCAGCCAGCAGGCGCCGGCCGGGTTTGCCGCGGCGCTGGCCAGGCAGCAACGCTTTGCCACGGAGCGCGGTAGCAACGGGGTGGCCGTCGGCGCCCGGCGTTCGGCCAATGGCCGCGGCCTGTTGCTGGCCAACCCGCACTTCCCGTGGATGGGCGGCATGCGCTTATACCAGATGCAGTTGACCATTCCCGGCCAGCTCGATGTGATGGGGGCGGCATTGCCGGGCCTGCCGGTGGTCAACATCGGTTTCAACCAGCATCTGGCCTGGACGCACACCGTCGATACGTCGAAGCACTTTACCCTGTACCGCCTGCAACTCGACCCCAAGGACCCGACACGCTACCTGCTCGATGGCAAGTCGCTACCGCTGACCCGGCAAACCGTCAGTGTTGCGGTGAAGGCCGAGGATGGCAGCCTGAGCCAGGTCCAGCGCCAGGTCTACAGCTCGCAGTTCGGCCCGGTGGTGCAATGGCCGGGGCGCCTGGACTGGGATGCGCATGCCGCCTACAGCCTGCGCGACGCCAACCTCGAGAACACCCGGGTGTTGCAGCAGTGGTACCAGATCAACCGCGCCGACAGCCTGGCCAAGTTGAAGGGATCGATCGAACAGCTGCAGGGCATACCCTGGGTCAACACGCTGGCGGTGGACCAGCCAGGCAAGGCCTTGTACCTGAACCAGTCAGTGGTGCCTTATGTGGATCAGCAACTGCTGAGTGAGTGCAGCAACCCGCAGGCACAAGGGCGTCTGGTGGTACTGGATGGCTCACGCAGCGCCTGCCAGTGGAAGGTCGATGCGCAGGCCGCACAGCCGGGGATCTTCCCCGCGCGGCTACTGCCGAGCCTGGAGCGCGAAGACTTCGTGCAGAACTCCAACGACCCGGCCTGGATGGCCAACCCGGCGCAGCCGCTGACCGGTTACTCGCCGCTGGTCAGCCGCGATGACCAGCCGCTGGGCATGCGTGGCCGCTTTGCCCTGCAACGCCTGCAGGGTACGGCCCGCCTGGGTGCTGACGACCTGCAGCGCATGGTGACCAATGACGAGGTCTACCTGGCCAGCCTGCTACTGCCTGACCTGCTGCAGTGGTGCAAGGGCGCCGACGCGGATGTGCGGGCCGTGTGCAGCAGCCTGGCGGCCTGGAATGGCAAGGCTGACTTGGACAGTGGCATTGGCCTGGTGCATTTCCAGAACCTGTTCGATGCCTTGGCCGATCACCCGGAAAGCTGGCGGGTGGCCTTCGACCCGGCCGACCCACAGCACACCCCGCGCGGGCTGGCGGTCGAGCAGGCGGCCGTGGGCAAGCTGCTGCACCAGGCCGCGCTGGCGTCGATCGAGCAGGTGCGTGACAGCGGCATGGCAGGGGAGGTGCGCTGGGGGCAGGTGCAACAGGCAAGCGATGGTACGCCGGTACCGGGTGGCCCGCAGGCGTTGGGCGTGTACAACGCGATCTACAGCGTACCGCACGGGCAGGGCAAGCGGCTGGTGGTCAGCGGTACCAGCTATCTGCAACTGGTCAGCTTTACCGACAAGGGGCCAGAGGCCCGTGGGCTGTTGGCGTTTTCCCAGTCGAGTGAAGCGGCTTCGGTGCATGCCAGTGACCAGACCAAGGCGTTTGCGGCCGGGCAACTGGCGGTGATTCCGTTTACCGAGGCGCAGATCAAGGCTGATCCCGAGTACCGGGAAGTGGTGATCAGCGAGGGGGACAAGGGGGCGGTGGTCAGCCGGCCTTGAGCCGATAGCCTGTGCCGGCCTCTTCGCGGGTAAACCCGCTCCCACAGGTATCGCGGCGCATTCAGCCCTGTGCATTACCTGTGGGAGGGGCGGTGGTCAGCCGGCCTTGATGCGTTAGCCTGTGCCGGCCTCTTCGCGGGTAAACCCGCTCCCACAGGTATCGTGGCGCATTCAGCCCTGTGCATTACCTGTGGGAGGGGCGGTGGTCAGCCGGCCTTGAGGCGTTAGCCTGTGCCGGCCTCTTCGCGGGTAAACCCGCTCCCACAGGTATCGCGGCGCATTCAGCCCTGTGCATTACCTGTGGGAGCGGGTTTACCCGCGAAAAAGGCGACTCGGTCGGTCAGGAAAACTCGAACGGCGCCAGCTGAAACCCTTGCTCGTCAACCTGCAAGGCCCAACCGCGGCGGTCCCAGTCGCCCAGCACGATACGCCGTGCCGGTTGCCCGTCCACCACCAGCTTGTGTATCGCCGGCCGATGGGTATGCCCATGCACCAAGGTACGTACACCATGCGCCGCCATCACCTTCGGTACTTCCTCCGGCGTGACATCGACGATCTCGGTGGACTTCATCCGCGTTTGCGTGCGGCTTTCGCTGCGCAGCTTGCGCGCCAGCTTGTAGCGGGCCGACAGCGGCAGGTGGCGCAGAATCCACAAACTCAGCGGGTTGCGCAGCAAGCGGCGCATTTTCATGTAGCCTAGGTCGCGGGTGCACAGGGTATCGCCATGCATCAGCAGCACCTGCTCACCACCCAGCTCGATCACGCTGGGGTCGTGCAGCAACGTGCAGCCCGCAGCGTCGCAGAAGGCCTGGCCAATCAGGAAATCACGGTTGCCATGCATCAGGTAGATGGCCGTGCCGCTGTCGCTCAGCCGACGCATGGCCTGGCAGACTGACTGCTGGAAGGGTGTCATGGCATCGTCGCCGATCCAGGCTTCGAAGAAGTCGCCAAGGATGTACAACGCCTTGGCATGGCGGGCACGGCCATCGAGCAGATCAAGAAACGCCCGGGTAATGTCCGGGCGTTCTTCTTGCAGGTGCAGATCGGAGATCAGCAGGATCACTCAATGATCTCGGCTTTCTCGATGACTACGTCTTCTTTCGGCACGTCCTGGTGACCAGCCTTGGAACCGGTGGCGACCTTTTCGATGGCGTCTACGATTTCACGGCCTTCGATCACTTCGCCGAATACCGCGTAACCCCAGCCCTGCACGTTCTTGCCGCTGTGGTTGAGGAAGTCGTTGTCGGAGGCGTTGATGAAGAACTGCGCCGAGGCGGAGTGCGGCTCCATGGTGCGGGCCATGGCGATGCTGTACTTCTTGTTCTTCAGGCCGTTGTCAGCTTCGTTCTGGATGCTGGCGCGGGTTTTCTTCTGGTTCATGCCCGCTTCGAAGCCGCCGCCCTGGATCATGAAACCTTTGATCACACGGTGGAACACGGTGCCATTGTAGTGGCCGTCCTTGACGTACTGAACGAAGTTTTCGGTAGTCAGTGGCGCTTTCTCGGCGTCCAGTTGCAGGACGATATCGCCGTGGTTGGTGCTCAGTTTGACTTTGGACATGCTGAAACTCGCTCTTTCAAGGCAATCAGAAATTGGGGTGCGCAGGGCGCGGGTTATCACCTGACGCAGGATCAGGCGATCACGACACATGGCGCGCACCGGCCATTTTGCCAGGCTGCGGCAAAAAGCCGTGATAAATCACGCCAGTTTGTCCGGGCCCGACTGTCAGCAGCTTGACTGCTTCGGCTATGATAGGCCCTTTGATTCAATCGGCCTACCCAGGCCGGACACGTGCATTCAAGGATCCTATGAGCAAGCCCACTGCCGACAACGCGCCCAACGCCGCTGCCAAAGGCGCCCCCGCTGTCCCTGCGAACTTCCTGCGGCCGATCATCCAGGCCGACCTGGACTCGGGCAAGCACAGCAGCATCGTCACCCGTTTCCCGCCGGAGCCCAATGGCTACCTGCACATCGGTCACGCCAAGTCGATCTGCGTCAACTTCGGCCTGGCCAAGGAATTCGGGGGCGTCTGCCACCTGCGTTTCGACGATACCAACCCGGCCAAGGAAGACCAGGAGTACATCGACGCCATCCAGAGCGATGTCAAGTGGCTGGGCTTCGACTGGGCCGGTGACGTGCGCTACGCCTCGGACTACTTCGACCAGCTGCACGACTGGGCGGTCGAGCTGATCAAGCGTGGCAAGGCCTACGTCTGCGACCTTACCCCTGAGCAGGCCAAGGAATACCGCGGCAACCTCAAGGAACCGGGCAAGAACAGCCCGTTCCGCGAGCGCAGCGTTGACGAGAACCTCGACTTGTTCGCCCGCATGAAGGCCGGCGAGTTCAAGGATGGCGAGCGCGTGCTGCGGGCCAAGATCGACATGGCCTCGCCGAACATGAACCTGCGCGACCCGATCCTGTACCGTATCCGCCATGCCCACCACCACCAGACCGGTGACAAGTGGTGCATCTACCCGAACTACGACTTCACCCACGGCCAGTCGGACGCGATCGAAGGCATCACCCACTCGATCTGCACCCTGGAGTTCGAAGGGCATCGTCCGCTGTACGACTGGTTCCTCGACAACCTGCCGGTGCCGGCACACCCGCGCCAGTACGAGTTCAGCCGCCTGAACCTGAACTACACCATCACGTCCAAGCGCAAGCTCAAGCAGCTGGTCGACGAAAAGCACGTCGAAGGTTGGGACGACCCGCGCATGTCGACCCTGTCCGGCTTCCGCCGCCGTGGCTACACCCCGGCCTCGATCCGCAACTTCTGCGAAATGATCGGCACCAACCGTTCCGACGGCGTGGTCGACATGTCCATGCTCGAGTTCAGCATCCGTGACGACCTAGACCGCACCGCGCCACGCGCCATGTGCGTACTGCGCCCGCTGAAGGTGGTCATCACCAACTATCCGGAAGGCCAGGTCGAGCAGCTCGAACTGCCGCGCCACCCGAAAGAAGACATGGGCGTGCGCGTGCTGCCGTTCTCCCGTGAACTGTACATCGACCGCGACGACTTCATGGAAGAGCCGCCGAAGGGCTACAAGCGCCTGGAACCGGCCGGTGAAGTGCGCCTGCGCGGCAGCTACGTGATCCGCGCCGACGAGGCGATCAAGGATGCCGACGGCAACATCGTCGAGCTGCGCTGCTCGTACGACCCGGACACCCTGGGCAAGAACCCCGAAGGCCGCAAGGTCAAGGGCGTGATCCACTGGGTGCCGGCCGAGGGCAGCGTCGAGTGCGAAGTGCGCCTGTACGACCGCCTGTTCCGCTCGGCGAACCCGGAAAAGACCGAAGAGGGCGGCAGCTTCCTGGACAACATCAACCCAGGCTCGCTGCAAGTGCTCAGCGGCTGCCGTGCCGAGCCTTCGTTGGCCCAGGCGCAGCCCGAGGACCGTTTCCAGTTCGAACGCGAAGGCTACTTCTGCGCCGACCTGAAAGACAGCCAGCCGGGCCGCCCGGTGTTCAACCGCACTGTCACCCTGCGTGACTCCTGGGGCAGCTGAGGAACCGCCGTGCTTACCATCTACAACACGCTGAGCAAAGCGAAGGAAACCTTCAAGCCGCTGGATGGCAACAAGGTACGCATGTACGTGTGCGGCATGACCGTGTACGACTACTGCCACCTCGGCCACGGCCGCAGCATGGTGGCCTTCGACCTGGTCACCCGTTGGCTGCGCAAGAGCGGCTACGAGCTGACCTACGTGCGCAACATCACCGACATCGATGACAAGATCATCAACCGGGCCAACGAGAACGGCGAAAGCTTCGACGCCCTGACCGCCCGCATGATCGACGCGATGCACGAAGACGAGCGCCGCCTGAACATCCTGCCGCCGGACCAGGAGCCTCGCGCCACCGACCATATCGCCGGCATGCACGCGATGATCCAGACCCTGATCGACAAGGGTTATGCCTACGCACCGGGCAACGGCGACGTGTACTACCGCGTCGGCAAGTTCGTCGGCTACGGCAAGCTGTCGCGCAAGAAGATCGAAGACCTGCGCATCGGTGCCCGTATCGAGGTCGACGAAGCCAAGCAGGACCCGCTGGACTTCGTGCTGTGGAAGGGCGTCAAGCCGGGCGAGCCGAGCTGGGAGTCGCCGTGGGGGCCGGGGCGCCCGGGCTGGCACATCGAATGCTCGGTGATGTCCACCTGCTGCCTGGGTGAAAGCTTCGACATCCACGGCGGCGGTAGCGACCTGGAGTTCCCGCACCACGAGAACGAGATCGCCCAGAGCGAGGCAGCCACCGGCAAGCAGTACGCCAACGCCTGGATGCACTGCGGCATGATCCGTATCAATGGCGAGAAGATGTCCAAGTCGTTGAACAACTTCTTCACCATTCGCGACGTGCTCGAGAAGTACCACCCGGAAGTGGTGCGCTACCTGCTGGTGGCTAGTCACTACCGCAGCGCGATCAACTACTCGGAAGACAGCCTGCGCGATGCCAAGGGCGCACTGGAGCGCTTCTATCACGCCTTGCGTGGCTTGCCACGAGTGGCGGCCAAGGGTGGCGAAGAGTTTGTCGAGCGCTTCAGCGTGGCCATGAACGACGACTTCGGCACCCCCGAGGCCTGCGCCGTGCTGTTCGACCTGGTGCGCGAGATCAACCGCCTGCGCGACAGCGACGTGGAGGCCGCTGCCGGCCTGGCCGGTCGCCTGCGCGAGCTGGGTGATGTGCTGGGTGTTCTGCAGCTGGAAGCCGATGAATTCCTGCGTGCCGGTGCCGAAGGCAAGGTGGATGCCGCTGAGGTCGAGGGCTTGATCCAGGCGCGCCTGCAGGCGCGTGCGGACAAGAACTGGGCCGAGTCCGACCGCATTCGCGATCAGCTGACCGCCATGGGTGTGGTGCTGGAAGACAGCAAGGGTGGCACTACCTGGCGTCTGGCTGACTGATCGGTCTCAAGGGGGCTGCTTTGCAGCCCATCGCGACACAAGGCCGCTCCTACAGGAATGGCGCCGCATTCAATGCTTGCGCAATCCTTGTAGGAGCGGCCTTGTGTCGCGATGGGCCGCAAAGCGGCCCCGCTTTTATTTGGCCAACCCGGCCAACGGGCAGTGCAACACCAACCTGGCCCCACCCAGCTCGCTTTCCCCCACCTCCAGCCCGAACCCATGCAGGTCGACGATCGCCGCAACGATCGACAACCCCAGCCCGAACCCAGCATGGCGGTGGCCTTCCTCACTACGATAGAAGCGCTTCAACACCGCAGCACGCTCTTCTTCCGGAATACCTGGCCCGCTGTCCTCGATGGCCAGGTGCACGCCTTGCTCGTCCTGCGTCGCGCTAATCCGCACCTGCCCACCCTCGGGGGTGAACTTGATACCGTTGCCCACCAGGTTGGCCAATGCCTCGAACAGCAGTTCGCGGTCACCGTGCAATGCCGGCAGTTCAGCGGGCTGCTGCAGTTCCAGGCGAATGCCGCCATCCTCGGCCAACGGCAAGTAGAAATCGTGCAGCTCCACCAGCAGTTCGTGCGGGTCAAGTTGGACGAAACCGGCTCGCCGCTGGCGGTCTTCCAGCTCGCTGATGCGCAACAAACCGCGAAAACGCGCCATCAGGGTGTCGGTTTCACCGATGGCCTGGTTCAGTGCCTCGGCCTGGGTGGAGTCGACCTCACTTTGCTGGCGAATGCGGTACAGCTGGGCGCGCAGGCGCGTGAGCGGGGTGCGCAGGTCGTGGGCGATGTTGTCGCACACGCCCTTGACCTCGTGCATCAGCCGCTCGATGCGGTCGAGCATGGCATTGACGATGGCCGCCAGCATGTCCAGCTCGTCACGCCGGGCCGACAGCGGCAGGCGGTGGGTAAGGTCGCCGGCGACGATCAGTTCGGCCTGGGCCTGTATCGCGCGAATGCGCTTGAGCGGGCGGCGCCTTAGCAGATACCAGCCGGCAAAGCCCGGGATCAGGGTCAGCGAGATCCCCCACAGCAAGGCATGCAGGATGATCCGGGTGACCACGAACAGCGAGCCGTTGTCGCGCACCAGCACCAGCCAACGGCCATCCTGCACCTTGATCGCCACCGCGTCGCAGCTGTCGCGCGGCATGTGCGGGTCGTCGGCGTCCAGGCAGCGCTTGAGTTCGTGAACCTTGCCGTCCAGCCCCAGCTCTGGCGGGATGGCACGAATGCGCCCGCCGATCGGGTTGAGCTGGCTGTCGAACAGGCCGTAGGCGTCGAAGCTGCGTTCTTCGAAGGCCTGGCTGGCGACCAGGGCGTCGTCCAGCTGTTTGCCGCTCATGTGCGCGAACAGGTGCTGGCGCTGCAGCATGGAATGGCGGGTGAGCTTGTTCAGGTAGCTGGATACCTCAAAGTACAGCACCCCCATGAGGATGCTGCTCCAGGCCACGAACAGAAAGCTGTACAGCGCCAGCAGGCGGCTGGTCGAGGAGCTCCAGCCCTTAGACGGGTTCAGCAATGGCATAGCCGGAGCCCCGTACCGTACGGATCAGCGGCGACTGGCCGGGGGAGTCGATTTTCTTGCGCAGGCGGCCGATGTGCACATCGATCAGGTTGGTGCCCGGGTCGAAGTGGTAGCCCCAGACTTCCTCGAAAATCATCATCCGCGTGATCACCTGGCCGCTATGGCGCATCAGGTACTCCAGCAGCTTGTACTCGGTGGGCAGCAGGTTGAGGGTCTGTTCGCCACGACGGGCTTCGTGGCTGATCAGGTCCAGTTGCAGGTCGGCGACCTGCAGGCGGGTCTGGGTCATGGGCACACTGTTGCGACGCAGCAGTACTTCGACTCGCGCGGCCATCTCGTCGGAGGCGAACGGTTTGGTCAGGTAGTCGTCACCCCCGGCACGCAGGCCACGCACCCGCTCGTCGACGTCGGAGAGGGCGCTGATCATCAGGATCGGCGTGGCGATCTTGAGGCTGCGCAGGGTGGTGACGATGGTCAGGCCATCGACCTCGGGCAGCATGCGGTCCAGGGTGATCAGGTCGTAGCCGCCGGCAATGGCCTTGGCCAGGCCTTCACGGCCGTTGTCGGCCCAATCCACGTCGAGGCCGTGGCTGGTAAGTTCGGCGACGATTTCCTGGCCGGTGACGGCGTCGTCTTCGATGGTCAGTACGCGAGGCATGCTGGTTCCCGGGCATCTAATGGAGACTTGATTGTGCCAAAGAATAGCCAAACGGCGATTTAAGAAAAATTCATCTAGGGTGTTTTGCCTGCGCCGGCCTCTTCGCGGGTAAACCCGCTCCCACAGGTGCAGCGTCGCCCCCAAGGGCGGTGACATCCCTGTGGGAGCGGGTTTACCCGCGAAGCAGGCACCGCGCTGTTTCAGCGCGCGCCGATCCCCTCGGCATGCATGATCTGCGCAATGATCGGCACCGGTGTCATCAGGTGCGAACGCATCATGGCGCTGGCGCGCTTGGCGTCCCGGGCCAGAATCACTTCCACCAGTGCAGCATGCTCCTGGCGCTTGAGCTCCAGGGCCTGTTCCGAAAACACCGTCTGGGTCAGCCACAGGTGCCGGTAGCGCTCAGCCTGGTCGAACAGGTAGGTGCGCGCCTGCAGCAGGTGCTTGGAGCCGCAGCCCGAGGCAATGGCCGTGTGGAACGCCTTGTGCCGCTCGTCCCATACATCCAGCCGCTGCTCGCGGGTCTTCACTTCCACCACCTTGGCCAGGGTATGCGAGTGGGCCAGTACCGACGCCTCCCAGGCGTCGTCGCCACGCTCGATGGCCAGGGTGATGATCATCGCCTCCAGGTTGGCGCGGGCATCGTAGATGTCGTTCATCTCGTCAAGCGACATGGGCGCCACGCGGTAACCCTTCTGGCTGATAGCGTTGACCAGATGCTCGGCCACCAGCTGCGACAGTGCTTCGCGCAGCGGGCCCACGCCCAGGTCGTAGCGTTCCTTCAGAGCACTCATCAGCAGCTTTTCTCCGGGCTTGAAGATGCCGCGGATGATGTCCTTCTTGAGCCTCTCATACCCGCTGAATGCTGAGTTTTGTCGGGGGGCGAGCGCTTCCAAGGTCCTGTTCCTCAAACGGTTTTGTCGATCATACCGAAAGCGTTCGCTGGCGAAAAACAATGGACAAACACATGTTTTGTCGCTGAATAATAAAAATGTAGACATTTTTCAGTTATGGCGATAATTTTACCTCGCCCGCACTGATCCAAGTCATGACCGGACAGCGCCACTCACTTTCTCTGCCAGGACACAGCCATGAACGCTTTTACGCAGATCGACGAACTTGTGATGCCACTGCCGCTCGAACCGCGTGGTTACACCATCGCCCCCTCGAAACAGTCGCCGCGCCTGCTTGAACTCACCTTCGCCCGTGAAACGGTCGAAGCGTTCGTCCACGCGGTTGCCCAGTGGCCGGTGCAGGCGCTGGAGTACAAGTCGTTCCTGCGCTTCCGGGTTGGCGAGATCCTCGACGAGCTGTGCCAGGGCACCCTGCGCCCGGTGCTGCTCAATACCATCCTCAACCGCGCCAGCGGCGGCATGCTGATCACCCCGGTCGGCCTGGATGACGTGAGCCAGGCCGAGGACATGGTCAAGTTCACCACCGCCTGCGCACACCTGATCGGGCGCTCCAACTACGACGCCATGAGCGGGCAGTTCTATGCTCGCTTCGTGGTGGTCAACACCGACAACTCCGACAGCTACCTGCGCCAGCCGCACCGGGTCATGGAGCTGCACAACGATGGCACCTTCGTCGACCAGATCACCGACTACGTGCTGATGCTGAAGATCGACGAAAAGAACATGGAAGGCGGCAACTCGCTGCTGCTGCACCTGGACGACTGGGAGCAGTGCGACGAGTTCTTCCGCCACCCGCTGGCCCGTCGCGAAATGCGCTGGACCGCACCGCCGAGCAAGAAGGTCTCCGAGGATGTGTTCCACTCGGTATTCGACACCGATGCCGAAGGCCGCCCGACCATGCGCTACATCGACCAGTTCGTACAGCCGGAAAACTACGAGGAGGGCATCTGGCTGAACGCCTTGTCCGAATCGCTGGAAGGCAGCGAGAATAAGCTTTCGGTACCGGTTGGCGTGGGTAGCTTCCTGCTGATCAACAACCTGTTCTGGCTGCATGGCCGCGACCGCTTCACGCCGCACGAAGGCCTGCGCCGCGAGCTGATGCGCCAGCGCGGTTACGTGGCCTTCCCCAAGCCGCTGTACCAGCGCGGGCAATAATGACAGGGCGCTGGGCGGGCGCCCGCCCAGCGTCTTTGTACAAAACGATGCCACCTGGGCCCGCGCGGGCCGTGGTGAGCCAGTCAGGCAATGCCTGCGTGTGAGGTAAGGCTGTGTACGATTTCATCATCATTGGCGGTGGCATTGTGGGCATGTCCACGGCCATGCACCTGATCAAGGTCTACCCGGATGCGAAGATTCTCCTGCTGGAGAAAGAGTCCGGCCCGGCCCGCCACCAGACCGGCCACAACAGCGGCGTGATCCACGCCGGCGTGTATTACACCCCCGGCAGCCTCAAGGCGCGCTTCTGCCTGGAAGGCAACAAGGCCACCAAGGCCTTCTGCACCCAGCACGGTATCCGCTTCGATGAGTGCGGCAAGCTGCTGGTGGCCACCAACGACCTGGAAATGCAGCGCATGAAGGCGCTGTGGGAGCGCACTGCGGCCAATGGCCTGGAGCGCTACTGGTTGTCGGCGGCCGAGCTGCGCGAGCGCGAGCCCAATATCGTTGGCATGGGCGGCATCTTCGTGCCCTCCAGCGGCATCGTCAATTACGCCGAAGTGACTGCGGCCATGGGGGCCGAGTTTCAGCGCGCCGGCGGTGAAATCCGCTATGGCGCCGAGGTGGTCGGCCTGCAGGAGCTGGCCAGCGAAGTGATCGTGCGCACGCGTGGCGAGCATCGTGACGACGAGTTGCGCAGCCGTTTCCTGGTGACCTGCTCGGGCCTGATGGCCGACCGCGTGGTGAGCATGCTGGGCTTGCGTACCGAGTTCGTCATCTGCCCGTTCCGGGGCGAGTATTACCTTTTGCCCAAGCAGCACAACCAGATCGTCAACCACCTGATCTACCCGATTCCCGACCCGTCCATGCCGTTCCTGGGCGTGCACCTGACACGCATGATCGACGGCACGGTCACCGTTGGCCCCAACGCCGTGCTGGCAATGAAGCGCGAGGGCTACCGCAAGAGCGACGTCAGCCCGGCCGACCTGTTCCAGACCCTGACCACCCCCGGCATCCTCAAGGTGCTGGCGAAGAACTTCCGCCCTGGCCTGATCGAGATGAAGAACTCGCTGTTCAAGGGGGGGTACCTCAAGCAGGTACAGAAGTACTGCCCGAGCATCACCAAGGCCGACCTCACGCCATACCCGGCCGGCGTGCGTGCCCAGGCCGTTTCGCGTGACGGCAAGCTGATCGACGACTTCCTGTTCGTCAACACCGCTCGCAGCGTCAATGTGTGCAATGCACCGTCGCCTGCCGCCACCTCCGCCATCCCGATCGGTGCCTACATCGTCGACAAGGTTTGCGAGCAGGTCGGCCGCCAAGGCGGCAGTTTCCCCAAGGCCGACCTGGCGCCTCGCCAGCGGGCTGGCGGCTGACTTACCCGTAATACGTTCTGCGGTTTCGTTTTACTCAACCCGTACTGCCCTACTCACCATCTGGGGCAGGGCGGGCTTTTTCGCGCCTGCGCCGGTGACGTGCAAGCCGGCGGCCCCTGCGTGGGCATGACAAAAACAACAAGGTAGCGCCATGCAAACCCACAAGAACAATTTGAGTCATGGATTGAAGTCCAGACATGTCACCATGCTGTCCATTGCCGGCGTGATCGGTGCCGGCCTGTTCGTCGGCTCCGGCCGTGCGATTGCCGAAGCAGGGCCCGCCACCATCCTGGCCTATATGCTGGCCGGTGCGCTGGTGGTGCTGGTGATGCGCATGCTGGCCGAAATGGCCGTTGCCTCACCGGACACCGGTTCGTTCTCGACCTATGCCGACCTCGCCATCGGCAAGTGGGCCGGCTACACCATCGGCTGGCTGTACTGGTGGTTCTGGGTACTGATCATCCCCATCGAGGCCAATATCGCCGCCACCATCATCAATTCCTGGGTCCCGCAGCTGGAGATCTGGGTCTTGTCGTTGGTGATTACCCTGTTGCTGACCGCCACCAACCTGTTCAGCGTGAAGAACTACGGTGAGTTCGAGTTCTGGCTGGCGCTGGTGAAGGTGGTGGCCATCGTCGGCTTCATCGCACTGGGGGTGTGCGCCATCTTCGGCCTGCTGCCAGGCTCTGGTGTCAGCGGGGTGTCGCGCCTGTGGGACAATGGCGGTTTCATGCCCAACGGTTTTGGTGCGGTGCTCAGTGCCATGCTTATTACCATGTTCTCGTTCCTCGGTGCCGAGGTGGTGACCATCGCCGCGGCCGAATCGGACGAAGCAGGCAAGCATATTTCCAAGGCCACCAACTCGGTGATCTGGCGAATCACCCTGTTCTACATCCTGTCGATCTTCATCGTCATCGCGCTGGTGCCGTGGACTGACCCGCGCCTGGCCACAGAAGGGTCCTATGTCACGGTGCTGGACACCCTGGGCGTGCCGAATGCCAAGGCCATCATCGACTTCGTGGTGCTGACGTCGGTGACCAGCTGCCTCAACTCGTCGCTGTATACCGCTTCGCGCATGGTCTACTCGCTGAGCCGCCGCGGTGATGCGCCGGCCTGTGCCCAGGTGACCAGCCGCAGCGGCACCCCGGTGGTAGCTGTGCTGCTGTCCACTGGCGCAGCTTTTCTGGCCGTGATCGCCAATTACCTGGTACCGGCCAAGGTGTTCGGCTTCCTCATGGCAAGCTCCGGCGCCATTGCTTTGCTGGTGTACCTGGTGATCGCCGTTTCCCAGCTGCGCCTGCGCCAGCGCCTGACTGCACAGGGCAAGACGTTGGGCTACCGCATGTGGCTGTTCCCATGGCTGACCTGGGGCGTGATCCTGTTCATCAGTGGTGTGCTGGTGCTGATGCTGTTCCGCCCGGATCACCGTCTGGAAGTGGTATCGACCATGGTGCTGGCGGTGCTGGTGGTGTGTTCCGGGCTGCTGGTCACGCGGCGTCGGGCACGTGGGGTGGTAGTTGGCAGCGTAGGGCAGGGCGCCTGAGATACACACTTCTGGCCTACGCAGCCCAATGTAGGAGCGGCCTTGTGTCGCGAGAGGGCTGCGAAGCAGCCCCAGCAATTCGTGCATCTGCCCTGAAACCCTGGGGCCGCGTTGCGGCCCTTTCGCGACACAAGGCCGCTCCTACAAGGTCTGATGTTGACCGATCAGACGAGCAAGTCGCCTCAGGCTGTGAGAGGATGTCCGCCATCACAGCCAGGACCCCGAACGCAGCCTGATGAAGACACCCAAAAGAATCGAACCCCTGATCGAAGACGGCCTGGTCGACGAAGTACTGCGGCCGTTGATGAGTGGCAAGGAAGCCGCCGTGTATGTGGTGCGTTGTGGCAACCAGGTGCGCTGCGCCAAGGTTTATAAAGAAGCCAACAAGCGCAGTTTCCGCCAGGCGGCCGAGTACCAGGAGGGCCGTAAGGTCCGCAACAGCCGTCAGGCCCGGGCCATGGCCAAGGGCAGCAAGTACGGCCGCAAGGAAGCCGAAGACGCCTGGCAGAACGCCGAAGTGGCGGCGCTGTTCCGCCTGGCCGGCGCTGGTGTGAGGGTTCCCAAGCCCTACGATTTCCAGGATGGCGTACTGTTGATGGAGCTGGTGACCGATGCCGACGGTGACGCGGCCCCGCGCCTGAACGACGTGCACCTCGAGGCCGAGGATGCCCGTGCGTTCCACGCTTTCGTCATTCGCCAGATCGTGCTGATGCTGTGTGCCGGGCTGGTGCATGGCGACCTGTCGGAGTTCAACGTGCTGCTTGGCCCGGACGGGCCGGTGATCATCGACCTGCCGCAGGCGGTGGATGCAGCGGCCAACAACCACGCCTTCAGCATGCTGCAGCGCGATGTGGCCAACATGGCCCATTATTTCGGGCGCTTTGCGCCGGAGTTGAAAAATACCCGGTATGCGCAGGAAATGTGGGCCTTGTACGAGGCGGGCAAATTGCTGCCTGACAGCGAATTGACCGGCGTGTTCGAGGATGACGAACATGAAGCCGACGTAAGTGGCGTGATGCGCGAAATTGACGCAGCCCGGCTGGATGACGCCCGCCGCCGCGCGGCGCGCGCCGAGGCCGAGCATGGTGAGGCTAGGGCAGAGGAGCCTGCGCCGCCCTGGCTTCAGTGATGTGTTGCCTGTGCCGGCCACTTCGCGGGCACGCCCGCTCCCACAGGGACCGCACGATACTTGAGGGCTGCGCTGTACTTGTGGGAGCGGGCATGCCCGCGAAGAGGCCGGCACAGGAAAAATGCAGCCATTGCCTTTGACGCAAGACAATATCTCGTCATCTGGCCTTTTCACTGGCGCGCGACAGGCATAAGGTATACGCCGTTCAAATTCCCTGGAGCTGTCATGTCCAACCAATTCCCGTCCGTTCGCCCCCGCCGCCTGCGCCAGAACGAGTCCCTGCGCACGATCTTCCAGGAAACCGAGTTCCGCCTTGAAGACCTGATCCTGCCGATCTTCGTTGAAGAGGGCATCGATGACTTCGTGCCGATCACCAGCATGCCGGGCGTCAACCGCATCCCAGAGAAGCTGCTGGCGCAGGAAATCGAGCGCTATGCCCGCGCCGGTATCAAGTCGGTAATGACCTTTGGCGTTTCGCACAACCTGGACGCCGTCGGCAGCGACACCTGGAACGAAAACGGCCTGGTCGCGCGCATGTCGCGCATCTGCAAGGACACCGTGCCGGAAATGGTGGTGATGTCCGACACCTGCTTCTGCGAATACACCAGCCACGGCCACTGCGGCGTGCTGCACGACCACGGCGTGGACAACGACGCCACCCTGGCCAACCTGGGCAAGCAGGCAGTCATCGCCGCCGCTGCCGGTGCCGACTTCATTGCCCCGTCAGCGGCGATGGACGGCCAGGTCCAGGCCATCCGTAGCGCACTGGATGGTGCCGGCTTCCACGACACCGCGATCATGGCCTATTCCACCAAGTTCGCCTCGTCGCTGTATGGCCCGTTCCGTGAAGCCGGTGGTACCGCACTGAAGGGCGACCGCAAGAGCTACCAGATGAACCCGATGAACCGCCGCGAAGCCGTGCGTGAGTCGCTGCTCGACGAGCAGGAAGGGGCCGATGTGCTGATGGTCAAGCCGGCCGGAGCCTACCTCGATGTGATCGCCGATATCCGTGCCGCCTCCCGCCTGCCGCTGGCGGCGTACCAGGTGAGCGGTGAGTACGCGATGATCAAGTTCGGCGGCCTGGCTGGCGCCATCGATGAAGGCCGGGTGGTGCGTGAAAGCATTGGCGCGATCAAGCGTGCCGGTGCCGACCTGATCCTCACCTACTTCGCCATGGACTTGGCCCGCGAAGGCATCTGACCGCGAGCCGTTGCCCATGCAAGCCGCTGCCATCGCAGCGGCTTTTCTTTACCCGCGCAGCAACCGCTGAGAGGAAAAACACAAAAAACCCGTAAGCGCTGAATTATTTAGTGTCCCGTTGTATCTCATCCCTTAGAGCATTCATCGACAGGGATACGGACATGAAACCTCGCAAGAAAAACCTCCAGCCAATCGGCCTGAAGGACATCACCATCGTCGACGACGGCAAGATGCGCAAGGCAATCACCGCGGCAGCACTGGGCAATGCCATGGAGTGGTTCGACTTCGGCGTCTACGGCTTCGTCGCCTACGCCCTGGGCAAGGTATTCTTCCCCAACGCCGACCCAAGCGTGCAGATGATCGCGGCGTTGGCCACGTTCTCGGTGCCGTTTCTGATCAGGCCTCTGGGCGGGCTGTTCTTCGGCGCCTTGGGCGACCGGTTCGGGCGGCAGAAAATCCTCGCTGCGACCATCGTGATCATGTCGCTCAGCACCTTCGCCATCGGCCTGATACCGTCCTATGCCAGCATCGGTATCTGGGCGCCGATCCTGTTGCTGCTGGCCAAGATGGCCCAGGGCTTCTCGGTGGGGGGCGAGTACACCGGTGCGTCGATCTTCGTCGCCGAATATGCCCCTGACCGAAAACGGGGGTTTCTCGGCAGTTGGCTGGACTTCGGCTCGATTGCCGGGTTCGTGTTGGGTGCCGGTGTGGTGGTGTTGATCTCTACGGTGCTGGGTGAGGACAAGTTCCTCGAATGGGGTTGGCGCCTGCCGTTCTTCCTCGCCTTGCCGCTGGGCATCATCGGCCTGTACCTGCGCCATGCGCTGGAGGAAACGCCAGCCTTCCAGCAGCATGTCGACAAGCTGGAGAAAGGTGACCGCGAAGGCCTGGCGACCGGGCCCAAAGTATCGTTCCGGGAGGTGGCCACCCAGCACTGGCGCAGCCTGGTGACCTGCATCGGCGTGGTGATCGCCACCAACGTCACCTACTACATGCTGCTCACGTACATGCCCAGCTACCTGTCGCACAACCTGCACTACAGCGAAGACCATGGCGTGCTGATCATCATCGCGATCATGGTTGGCATGCTGTTCGTGCAACCCATTATCGGGCTGCTCAGCGACAAGTTCGGCCGTCGACCGTTCATCATCGTCGGCAGCGTCGGCCTGTTCGTGCTGGCCATCCCGGCATTCATGCTGATCAACAGCGGCGTACTGGGGGTGATCTTTGCCGGGCTGCTGATCATTGCCGTGCTGCTGAACTTCTTCATCGGCGTGATGGCCTCGACGCTACCGGCAATGTTCCCCACGCACATCCGCTACAGCGCCCTCGCCAGCGCCTTCAATATCTCGGTGCTGATTGCCGGCCTCACCCCGACCATCGCCGCCTGGCTGGTGGAAAGTACTGGCAACCTGTACATGCCGGCCTATTACCTGATGGTGATCGCCGCCGTGGGGCTGGTCACCGGCCTGACCATGAAGGAAACCGCCAACAAGCCGCTGCGCGGCGCGGCACCGGCAGCATCGGATATCGAGGAAGCGCGTGAGTTGCTGCAGGAGCACCATGACAACATCGAGCAAAGGATCGAGGACATCGATGCGCAGATTGCCGAACTGGAGGCCAAGCGCAAGTTGCTTGTTCAGCAGCACCCGCGCATCGAGTGATCAGTATGGCATGTAGCCACGCTGCCAGGTCCGCGGAATGAACCGCGACACCAGGGCCAGCACGCAGGCCAGCGCGCAGCTGCCGGCCAGCGCCTGCAGGCCCAGGTGATGCTCCAGCCAGGCACCCAGCGCGGCGCCCAGCAGCATGCCGGCCCAAGGCACCAGTTGCACCCGCCAGCCATTGCGCCGCTCGCCCAGCAGCCAGCGCCCCAGCCCACGACCGAAGCGTGACAGGGCGCCGGTGACGTAGGTCAGGCCGATTGGCAGGCCGTTCACCTGTTCGACCACAGCGTTGATCATGCCCATGGCCAGCGTGGCAGCGAGCAGCGCTGGAAAGGTCGCTGCCAACGGCCATGCGGCTGCAAAGGCCAGCAAGGCGGCGACCACCAGCAGCACCGGCCAGGCCCGGCGGCGGAAACCGCGCGCCAGCAGCACGCCCAGGGCGTTGCCGACGACGAAGCCCAGCACCGCAGCACTCAGGCGCAGCACCAGGGCCAGGTCCGCATCGCTGATGGCGACAGCCAGGCGCGTGGTGTTGCCACTCATGAACGACACGAAGTCGCCAAGCGCCAGCAGGCCGATGGCATCGGTCATGCCGGCCAGTACGGACAGGCCGGCGACCAGGCCAAGGCCGACACGACCACGCAGAACCTGCAGGCGTAGCCGCTTGGCTGTGCGCGCGGGGAGGGTGTTGGGCAGCATGCTCGGGAACTCAGCGAGGCATTTCGCGGGCCAGGGTACTCTTGATGGTGCGCTCCACTACATCGACCAGCACCATAGTCTGGTGGTCCACTTCGATATTGAGCAGATCTCCGGCCTTGTAGTCAGGGAAGGTGGTCTGGCGCAGGGTTTCCGGGATCAGGTTGATGGTGATCACGTTGTCCTCGACATCGGCTACGGTCAGGCTGCAGCCATTGACCCCGATGAAGCCGCGCGGGAACACGTACTTGCCCCATTCCGGTGGCATGCGGAACTTGATGAAAGCACCGGTTTCCTTGATCGACAGCTCGACGATTTCGGCGGTGGTGGCGATGTGGCCGGCCATCAGGTGGCCGCCGACTTCGGCGTTCATCTTCGCCGAACGTTCGATGTTGACGCCCTGGCCGGCTTTGAAGTTGCGCAGGTTGGTACGCTCGAGGGTGGCGCTCATGGCGTCGAACCTGACCTGGGTGCCGTGGATCTCGGTGACCGACAGGCAGGTGCCTTCGACACTGACGCTGGCGCCGATCTTCAGCTCGTCGAGTAGCTCCGGGGTGAGGTCGATGGTGAACTGGTTGTGGCCCGGGTAAGTGGTCACATCAAGCAGAGGGCGGACGGCCTGGACGATGCCGGTGTACATGGAGTTGCTCCTGGGCACGGAAAAGAAAACTTCCGAACGCTATGCCCGTGGAGCGGTAAAAGCAAGCTGGCCATTTGTCTGGGCACTTGGAGCCCACGCGGCATCCTGTGGGAGCGGGTTCACCCGCGAAGCAGGCGACGCGGTGGCTGGCACCGGCTGCGCCGGTGTTCGCGGGCGCGCCCGCTCCCACAGGTACAGCACATTCCTTCAGCTGACGGGGGGCCTGTGGGAGCGGGCATGCCCGCGAAGCAGGCGACGCGGAGGATGGCACCGGCTGCGCCGGTGTTCGCGGGTGAACCCGCTCCCACAGGTACAGCACATTCCTTCAGCTGGCGGGGGGCCTGTGGGAGCGGGCATGCCCGCGAAGCAGGCGACGCGGAGGCTGGCACCGGCTGCGCCGGTGTTCGCGGGCGCGCCCGCTCCCACAGGTACAGCACATTCCTTCAGCTGACGAGGGACTCTGTGGGAGCGGGCATGCCCGCGAAGCAGGCGACGCGGTGGATGGCACCTGCTACGCCGGTGTTCGCGGGCGCGCCCGCTCCCACAGGTACAGCACATTCCTTCAGCTGGCGGGGGGCCTGTGGGAGCGGGCATGCCCGCGAAGCAGGCGACGCGATGGATGGCACCGGCTGCGCCGGTGTTCGCGGGCGCGCCCGCTCCCACAGGTATGGCGCATTCCTTCAGCTGGCGGGGTCCCTGTGGGAGCGGGCATGCCCGCGAAGCAGGCGACGCGGTGGATGGCACCGGCTACGCCGGTGTTCGCGGGCGCGCCCGCTCCCACAGGTATCGCGTGGCTGCCGTTCAGAGCTTCACCGGCGAAGGCAATGGGGCGAATACAATTCAGACATGGCCGCTGCTGTTGACGATTCGCAGGCACAGCGCCTCATACGGGTCCAGGTTCACCATCAGCCGCCCATCCTCGGTCAAATCCCCTTCGACTGTTTCATTGATCATGTCCACCACCGGCCCCGGCGTGAACCCGGTCAGTTGCAGCTCCTCGGCAATCACTTCCTGGCCGAAGTTCAGCGCACTGATCTGGATACCGCGCCCGGCCGGCAGTTCATGCACCATCACCAGCAAGCCGGGGCTGCTGACTTCGGGCACCAGCACCTGGCGGCTGGTGGCGATGCCATAGGCCTGGCGCACCGCCAGCAGTTTCTTCACCTTGCAGGCAAACGAATCGCCGTTTTCCAGCTGGCTGTCCAGGCTGCCATACAGCGCCCGGGCTCGGGGCATGCCACGTACCGATGACTGGGCCTGCGGCTCCAGCCCGGCCAGGTCGTAGCCGCCGCGGTGAATCCAGCGGGTATCGCCATCGAGCATCCGCTGCGCGACCGCTTCGGCGGGCAAGGGCAGGGCACCCACCAGGTCCCAGCCGGACAGCGCCACCACCCCCGGTTGCATGGCGTTGTACATGACCAGCAGCAGGTGCACCTTCTGGATCAGCTCGGTTTCTGCCACCCCGATCTGCCCAAGGTCGCGGATGCCCAGTGCGGCAGCGATCAGGCTGGCCGTGGTACAGGCTATGCCATTGGTGACGAAGCGCAGGTTGTACGGCGCATGCTCGCCCGACAGCCGTTCGTAGATCTCTTCGCGAATGTGCTCGCGCAGGATGCCGCCCGGCAAGGTCTGGCCTTTGTACAGGTACATGTCATGGGCATGCAGCGTCCAGAAATGCACCAGCTCCACGGTCAGCTCGTCATGGTTCTGCAAGGCATGGATCAGCGAGGCCGGGTCGATGCCGAAAGCGTGCATTTCCTTGAGCATCAGGCGCAGGAACTCGGTGTCGCCGGTCAGCAGCGCATGCTGGTAGGCCGGCCGGGTAATGAAATCGTAGGACAGGTCGGCACCGCCTTTGGACATCTGCGCGATGTCGTCAAGGGTCAGGTTCAGCTCCTGAAAGCTGAAACCGCCAGCCTTGCGGATCATGCCGCCGATCAGCTGGTTGCCGACGATCGACAGCGGGTGGCTTTCCGACCAGGCCGTGCCGCTGGCGCGCGTTTCCACGCCGAGAAAGCCGTTGGCATCCAGGCGCAGGCCGCGGGCACCCAGGCAGTCCAGGGCGTGCAGGGCATCGCCAATGATCATCTGCTGGGCGGCGAAGGTCGGGTCCAGCCAGTTCAGCGACGGCTGGCCTTCCTTGAAGTAGTGCAGGTACACCCAGCGCCGGGTCTTGCCATCCACACCGGTCACCGGCGGCGTGGCGCTCCAGTCGGTTTCCTTCACCCCTGGTTCGAAGAAGATCACCCGTTGCAGCTGGCCGACGATGTAATGGCGGGCCTTGAGTTCGTCACACTGGGCCGGCAGCAGGTTGACCGCGTCGCGCCCAGCGGGCACTTCGGGCAGCAGCGGCCAGTCTTCCTCGCGGATTTCGACCATGTGGTACAGCCCCGGGTAGGGGCCGTAGGCCAGCTCGGCCAGGCGGAAGTCGGCGCCCTTGCCAGTGTGCGAGGGGATCAGGTCGTCGATGGTCACGGCGTTGTGCGCGGCGGCCATGCGGCTCATCTGGATCAGCTCCTGCTCGCTGCCGTACAGCGGGTCGATGTCGAAACTGATGCGGTCGAAGTTGCCGTCCACGCTGGGGGTGAGTTCACGGCCGCGAATGCCGCCGGACAGCTTGATAGGGCCGGTGTGCAGGCCCTGGATGCCGATCTCCGACAAACGCTTCCACAGCGCCTCGTGGGCCAGGGCGCCAAGCACCGAACAACCTTCGGGGGCGATGATGGCATCGGGGTAGACGGTCAGCCAGACCGAAGCGATTTCAGTGGCGCGGCGGGGCTGGGCTTCGGCGTAGGGCTGTTGCCACAGGCGCGACTGGCCCGAGTACAGGTGGGTGCGTTGCTGGGAGGCCCTGAGCATGGCGCGGTCTTCGAGCCATTTGACGTATGACGGGTCGGGTTGGGTCATTTCGCGTCCTCTTTGCGTGTCGGCAGCGGCTCAGGTTATGACGGNTGTGGCGGCTGATCGTTCGGCTTGAGAATGGTTCTGGCTGCTTCGCGGGCACGCCCGCTCCCACAGGGGCTCCTCACACTTCGAGAAACCACTACCGCATGGGCTTGCTGATTTGCTTGCCAGCCCGGGAGGCAACTTCCAGGGCTTGGCCGTCCCGTTGCTTGCCTTGCCGGGCCTGGCCTTCGAGCTGCGGAATCAGCATGCCCTCCGGCAAATGTCGCCAGAACCGCCCGGGCATGTGCAGGCGCAAGGCATCGGGGTTGAGGCGGGCAGGGTTGAAGGTATGGCGATAGTAGGTTCGCCATAACTCGGCGCCAGGGTCTTCGGCATTGCGGGCCCACTGGCGCCAGGGCTCGGGGCACTGGCGCTGGTAGTCGAATGCCTGGCCATCGAAGCGTATGCCGTCGTGCGCCGTGGCAATCATCCAGCGCAAACGCCCCAGGCGGTCGGCGAAATGCGCACTGGCGCTTTCCAGAATGTCATGCGCCGGCTCGTGATAGGCCACCAGGTCAAGGTGCAGCTGTTCAGCCAATACTTCGGGTAGTGGCACGAAGCGTACGAACGCATGCAGGTGGTGCGATTCGCGATTGACCTGCTTGATCCGCCTTTGCAACTCACTGCCCAATCGGTCACCTGCCAGCATTGCCGTGCGGTCGCCATGGGCCACCCGCCAAAGTACCTCGTACAGCAGGTTCCAGCGCTGCTCGCCACGGTAGCGGGCGGCCTGTTCCAGCTGGCTCAGCAGCGCCGCTGGCACCTTGGCGCGAAAAGGACCGGCGCCTTCCGGCAACGCGGTCGGTACGGCCAGCAAATCTGCCACCGGCCCTTGCAACCAGGTGACCTGCGACGGGTCGATACCATGCCCCAACAACACCCGGGCCTGGTCACGCCAGGTGGCGAACAGGCCGTCGCAGTCGAGCGCGATCATCCCCACAAGCCCATCTGCACCGGCGCTTGCGGCTCACGCAAGCGCGCCCTCAGCAGGCCGCTGCGCAGCTCGGCCTGGGCTGGGCGGTAGTCGCTGGTGACAATGAACGGGCGCGCCTTTTCCAGTACACAGCGCAACTGGATCAGGTCATCGTAGCGAACGCGCCGTTCGCGGCGCAGGGCTACCAGGCGCTGCACGCTGCGCAGGCCGATGCCGGGGATGCGTGCCAGTAGCGCCGGCTCGGCACGGTTCACATCCAGTGGGAACACTTCGCGGTTGGCCAGCGCCCAGGCCAGCTTGGGGTCGATGTCCAGTGCCAGGTTGCCGCTCTGGCCCAGCAGCTCGCCGGCCTTGTAGCCATAGCCACGCAGCAGGAAGTCAGCCTGGTACAGGCGGTGTTCGCGCAGCAGCGGTGGTGCGGCGAGGGGTACGCTGCCGGGGCTGTCGGGGATGGGGCTGAAGGCGGAGTAATACACGCGCTTGAGGCCGTAGCCTTGGTACAGCGATTCGGCATTGCGCAGCAATGTGCTGTCGTCGGTGCTGTCGGCCCCGACGATCACCTGGGTGCTTTGCCCGGCCGGGGTAAAGCGCGGCGCCTTGGGCTCGTGGGCCACAGCTTGTTGGCCCTGGTGGATCACGCCCATGGCCTGGCGAATGGTATGCGCCTGTTTCTCCGGTGCCAGGCGTTTCAGGCTGGCATCGGTCGGCAGCTCGATGTTGACGCTGAGCCGGTCTGCCAGGCGCCCGGCCTCCTCGATCAGCAGCGGGTCGGCGTCGGGGATGGTCTTGAGGTGGATGTAGCCACGGAAGCCGTGCTCCTCGCGTAACAACCGCGCGACGCGGATCAGCTGCTCCATGGTGTAGTCCGCCGAGCGGATGATGCCAGAGCTGAGAAACAGCCCGCTGATGCAGTTGCGCCGGTAGAAGTCCAGCGTCAGCCGGACCACTTCCTCGGGGGTGAAGCGTGCGCGTGGCACGTTGCTGGAGCGGCGGTTGACGCAGTATTGGCAGTCATAGAGGCAAAAGTTGGTCAGTAGCACTTTGAGCAGTGACACGCAGCGCCCGTCGGGGGTGTAGCTGTGACAGATGCCCATGCCATTGGTAGCACCCAGGCCATCAGCCCCGCGCGAGTTGCGCTTGGGCGCGCCGCTGCTGGCGCAGGATGCGTCGTACTTGGCAGCATCGGCAAGGATGCCGAGTTTGGCGATGAGTTGCATGGGGGCTGACCTGTAATACTGAATATTCATACAGTATTTTGAGATGTGACGGATTGCAAGTGATTGTGCAACAGCCATGCCCGACCAAATCCGTCATCTAAGCTTGTGGCTGAACTTACGGATGGCAACGAGGCAAGGGAGACGTTATGAAGATCACCATCAAGCCGTTACTGGCGCTGACCGGGCTGGCCCTGGCATTCGGCATGCTCGGTGCCCAGGCCGCAGAAACCCGGAAAGTCGATGTCATGCTGGTGGGCGGCGGCATCATGAGTTCAACCCTGGCGATCTGGCTAAATGAGCTGGAGCCGGGTTGGTCGATGGAAATGGTCGAGCGCCTGGACAAGGTCGCCGAAGAAAGCTCCAACGGCTGGAACAATGCCGGCACCGGCCACTCGGCCCTGGCCGAGCTGAACTACACCCCGGAGAAGGACGGCAAGGTCGATATCAGCAAGGCGGTGGAGATCAACGAGTCGTTCCAGGTCACCCGCCAGTTCCTCGCCTGGCAGGTGAAGCAGGGCGTGCTGAAGAACCCGCATTCCTTCATCAACACCACCCCGCACATGAGCTTTGTCTGGGGCGACGACAACATTCGCTTCCTGAAGAAGCGCTACGAAGCCTTGCAGGCCAGCCCGCTGTTCAAGCCCATGCAGTACTCCGAGGACCACGAGCAGATCCGCAAGTGGGTACCTTTGATGATGGAAGGCCGCGACCCCAACCAGAAACTGGCCGTGACCTGGACGCCGATCGGCACCGACGTAAACTTTGGCGAGATCACCCGGCAGTACGTGGGTTACCTGCAGACCCGGCCGAACTTCGACCTCAAGCTGTCGACCGAAGTGCAGGCCATCACCCGCAACGACGACGGTTCCTGGCATGTCGAATACAAGAACCTCAAGGACGGCAGCAACGCGGCCACCGACGCCAGGTTCCTGTTCATCGGCGCTGGTGGTGCAGCGCTGCCGTTGCTGCAGAAGTCGGGCATCGACGAGGCCAAGGACTATGCCGGTTTCCCGGTTGGTGGTTCGTTCCTGGTCACCGACAACCCGGCCATCGCCCAACGTCACATGGCCAAGGCCTACGGTATCGCCGCCACCGGCGCGCCACCGATGTCGGTGCCGCACCTGGACACCCGCGTGCTCGATGGCAAGCGCATGATCCTGTTCGGGCCGTTCGCCACCTTCTCGACCAAGTTCCTCAAGCAGGGCTCGCTGCTTGACCTGTTCGCCAGCGCCAGTGTGCACAACGCCTGGCCCATGGTAAGGGTCGGGGTACGCGAATTCGACCTGGTGCAGTACCTGATCGGCCAGGTGCTGCAATCTGACGATGACCGTTTCGATGCGTTGCGCACCTACTTCCCCGAGGCGAAGAAGGAAGACTGGCGGCTGTGGCAGGCGGGCCAGCGGGTGCAGATCATCAAGAAGGACGAAGCATTGGGTGGTGTACTCAAGCTTGGCACTGAAGTGGTGACGTCCAGGGATGGCAGCATCGCCGGCTTGCTTGGGGCGTCCCCTGGCGCCTCGACCGCGCCGCCGATCATGCTCGATGTGCTGGGCAAGGTGTTCAAGGACAAGGTGGCATCCCCACAGTGGCAGGCGAAGATCAGGCAGATCATCCCGTCCTACGGCATTCGCCTCAACGACCACCCGGAGCAGGTGCAGAAAGAGTGGGCATACACCAACGAGGTGCTGCAGTTGAATCCTCCTGAGAGTGCCGTTACGCCCTAGGCAGGAGCAAGATTTGCTCCAATTCTGAAAGTTGGCGCGATCTCCCATATTGTCAGCAGCGGCTTCCAGGCATGCACAGGATCAGTAGGAGCAGCCTTGTGCTGCGAAGAGGCCATTACCGGCAAAGAGGATTTTTTGCCCTTCCGGCCTCTTCGCAGCACAAGGCTGCTCCTACAGGCCACACCGGCCTCAAGCCATGTGCAGTACCTGTAGGAGCGGCCTTGTGTCGCGATGGGGCGCGAAGCGGCCCCAGGTTTTCAGCTTCGCAGCAAAGATTGTCGGGGCCGCTGCGCGGCCCATCGCGACACAAGGCCGCTCCTACAAGGGCCAGTGCTGGCTTGAAGAGATATCCAGGACAGTTGCTCCCACAGGAATAGGGCGTACCCAGGCGAAGTGGTAGACATGGCTGGGGGCGGTGGCCTGGCACTGGCCGTTATCGGCATCGGCACCGACCACATACCATTCGGCGCGCGAGGTCTCGCCCAGCCTGCGTGCCTTGCCTGCATTGAAGCAGCGGCCCAGTTCCGAAGCCGGGACCAGGGCGAAGGCCGCAGGGTTGTGGCGCAGCCAGTAGACGGCCGCATCCGCCCTGGACTGGCCGGTGAAACCGAAGTGCACGATGGGTTGTCGGGCAAACAACCAATGCCCCTCGCGCCAGTTGACCAGCACCAACTCGGCGCCGCCGGTAGCCCGAGCGGCTTCAGTCATCAATGTCTCATGCGGGTTACGGCCTTCCTTCAGCGGCTCGACGAAGCCGCGCGCAAACCACAGCGCGAACCATGCCAGGGCCACGGCAGTGAACGCCTTGCGCCAGGCCGGCCGGCCCCCTAGCCAACGCTTTAGCAGCCACGGCAGCAGTGGCGCGATGGCCAGCACCAGGCCCGGCAGCGCCGGGAAGATATACAGTTTGCGTTTGCCGCTGCTCAGGCTGAAAAACAACAGTACCAGCGCCACCCAGCCGAGCAGCAGCAGGAAGCGCCCGTCGTGTTTGTGCAACTGCCGGCGCCAGGCCGGTATCAGCCAGGGCAGGGCCAGCACCAGTGGCAGCCAGTACTTGGGGATGACCTTGACGAAGTAGTACCAGAACGGTTCGCGATGGTCCCAGGCATTGGCATAGCGGCTGGCGGTCTGGCGCAGCAGGATTTCCTTCAGGTAGGCCAGCTCTGCCGCGCCACCGCCATGGGCAATCGATACCAGCAGCGGCAGCAGCCACACCGCGCAACCGGACAGCAGCCACAGCAGCCCCAGGCTCCAGCGCCAACCCTGGCCGGGCATGGCCACCACCCCGTGCCAGTGGTGGCGCACCGCCCAGGCATAGGGCACCAGAAGCAGCGCCGGGATAAAGCCCACGCCCTTGCTGATGATACCCAGGCCCATGGCCGCGCAGGCCAGGTAGAACCAGCCCCAGGCCGGCCCGAGCAGCAAGTGGCGCAGCATGCCGTAGAATCCCAGCGCAACCCACAGGCACAGGAAGCTGTCGATCTGCCCGGTGCGCAAGATGCTGTAGCTCTGGTAGGTAGCCAGGAACAGCAAGGCGGCGATCACACCGATGCGCCGGGTCCACAGGCGCCGCCCCAGGTCATGCAGCACCCAGGTGATGGTCGCCGCCGACAGCAGCCCTGGCAGGTACAGGGCAACCTTGGGCGAGCCGGTGAGGTGGCTGAACAGGGCCACGGTCCACATGAACAGCGGCGGCTTGTCGCCGTAGATTTCCCCCGCCCGGTGCGGGATGAACCAGTTGCCGCCCTGCAGCATTTCCAGGGCGACGCCGAGAAAGCGTTCCTCGTCCACATTCATCGGCTGGCGCCAGCCGATACCCGCGCCCACCAGCAACACGGCGAGAGCAACCAGGGCCAGGCGTTCGGCCCCGAGCGTGCTGAACCTTGGCAAGGGCTATTCCTTCTGTTCCTGGTGTCGGGCGATCAGTTGCAGGTTGCGCAGGTAGACCAGCAAGCCGAAGCCCTGGCCAATGATGAACACCGGGTCCTGGCGATAGATGGCATAGGTCAGCAGCAACGCGCTGCCGAGCATGCTCAGGTACCAGAACCCCACCGGGATCACGCTGCGGCGCTTGAACTCGCTGTACAGCCATTGCAACACGAAACGCCCGGTAAATACGGCCTGGCCGGCGAAGCCGATGACCAGCCACAGGGTTTCGCGGGTCATCCTTCGAACTCCTGGGGGCGCGTGTCCAGGCGGGTGCGCCGGATCAGCCACCAGACCCCGAACAAGTCGAGGATGCCGACCAGGGCGCGGTCCAGATTGCCGTACTTGGACACCCCGGCCTGACGTGGCCGGTGGTTGACCGGGTGCACCAGCATGCGGCCGTTATGGCGCAGGATCAGCGCCGGGATGAAACGGTGCATGTGGTCGAAGTAGGGCAGGCGCAGGAAGGCCGCGCGCTCGATCAGTTTCAGCCCGCAGCCGGTGTCTGGCGTTGCGTCCTTGAGCAAGCGGCTGCGCAGGCCGTTGGCAAGCCGCGAGGCCCAGCGTTTGCTGGCGCTGTCGCGGCGGTTGACCCGGTGCCCGGCCACCAGCTTGACGCCACCGGCCAGGTCCTGGTTGGCACGTACCAGGGCCAGCATGCCGGGGATGTCCGCCGGGTCGTTCTGGCCGTCGCCGTCCAGGGTTGCCAGCCAGCGCCCGCGGGCAGCCTGGGCGGCATGCCACAGCGAAGTGCTCTGGCCCAGCGACTGCTCGTGACGGAGGATGCGCAGTTGCGTGTAGCCCTGGTTTTTCAGTTGCTGCAGTACGCTCAGGGTGCGGTCGCTGCTGCCGTCATCGACCACCAGTACTTCAAAGTCTTCAGCCGCCAGTGCGGTACGTATTTCCATCAGCAGTGATGGCAGGTTGTCGACCTCGTTCCGGGCGGGAATGAGCACCGAGAGGTCAAGTGGATCTGTCATGAGGCTACCTGTGCTTGTTGTGAGGCGCGGCTCAAACCCGGTAGAAATCCCGGTACCAGCCGACGAAGGCGTTGACACCGCGTTCCAGCGATGTGCCCGGGGTGTAATCGATCCAGCGCGCCAGCGAGCCGGCGGCGGCCCAGGTCTCCAGCACGTCACCCGCTTGCAGCGGCAGGTAGTCGCGTCGGGCCTTGATGCCCAAGGCACGCTCCAGGCATTCGACGAAGTGCAGCAGCCGTACCGGCTGGCCTCGGCCGATGTTGAACAGCTGGCAAGGCGGTTGTCCCTCGGCCGGCAGTGGCGGCTTCAGGCGCAGGCGCACAATGCTCTCGACGATATCGTCGATGTAGGTGAAGTCGCGCCCCATCATGCCGTGGTTGTAGACCTCGACCGGCCGGCCCTCGAGCATGGCGCGGGTGAACTTGAACGGCGCCATGTCGGGGCGGCCCCAGGGGCCGTACACGGTGAAGAAACGCAGGCCGGTGGTCGGCAGCTGGTACAGGTGTGCGTAGCTGTGCGCCATCAGTTCATTGGCGCGCTTGCTGGCGGCATACAGCGACAGCGGTTGTTCGGCCGGGTCGTCGACGCTGAACGGCAGCTTGGCGCTGGCGCCGTATACCGAACTGCTGGAGGCATAGATCAGGTGGCGGGGCGGCTGCTGGCGGCAGGCCTCGATGATGTTGAGAAAGCCGACCAGGTTGGCCTGGCCATAGGCGCCGGGGTTGTCCAGCGAATAGCGCACCCCGGCCTGCGCCGCCAGGTGGATCACCTCACTGAACGCCTGGCCGGCGAACAGTTGTTGCAGTTCGTTCGGGTGGGCGATATCGAGTGTGTGGAAGCGAAAATTGGCAAAGCCGAACAGTTGCTGCAGGCGCGCCAGTTTCAGCTGGACGCTGTAATAGGTATTGAGGTTATCGATGCCAACCACCTCGATGCCTGCTTCGCACAGGCGCCGTGCAACGTGGTAGCCGATGAAACCCGCCACGCCGGTAATCAGTACGGGCATGCTGGCTGCACCTGGCCACGGCCGATGCCGTAGTAAGTCAGGCCGGCGGCGGCCATGTGCTCGGGTTCGAACAGGTTGCGCCCGTCGAACACCACCCGGTCGGCTAGCTGTTGCGGCACCTGGTCGAGGTTGAGCACGCGGTAGTCCTGCCATTCGGTGACGATCACCAGGGCATCGGCGCCGCGCAGTGCATCGTCCTTGCACGGCACCAGTTGCAGGTCGGTGCGCGGGCCATAATGCCGCTGGATTTCTTCCATGGCCTGCGGGTCATGGGCCTGCACCCGCGCGCCGGCGGCCCACAGCGCTTCCAGCAGGACCCGGCTGGAGGCCTCGCGGATGTCATTGGTATTGGGCTTGAACGACAACCCCCACAAGGCGAAGACCTTGCCCCGCAGGCCACGTGGGTAGTGGCGCTGGATCTTGTTGAACAGCCGGCCCTTTTGCTGCTCGTTGACCGATTCCACCGCACGCAGCAACTGCGGTTCGAAGCCTTCGGCCTCGGCGCTGCGGCGCAGGGCTTGCAGGTCCTTGGGGAAGCACGAGCCGCCAAAGCCGCAGCCGGCATAGATGAAGTCGTAGCCTATGCGCGGGTCCGAGCCGATGCCGCGGCGCACCATTTCGATATCGGCGCCCAGGTGCTCGGCCAGGTTGGCGATTTCATTGATGAACGAAATCTTGGTCGCCAGCATGCAGTTGGCCGCATATTTGGTCAGTTCGGCGCTGCGCGCATCCATGACCATGAGCTTTTCGCGGTTGCGGCTGAACGGCAGGTACAGCTCGCGCAGCAGTTCTACTTCGGCGGGTTCCGCGCCACCGATGATGATGCGCTCCGGGCGTATGCAGTCATCGACAGCCGAGCCTTCCTTGAGGAACTCGGGGTTGCTGACGACATGGAAGCGGCTGGTATCGGCCACGGCCTGGGCGATGCGTGCCTTGATGCGGTGCACCGTGCCGACCGGCGCGGTGGATTTGTTGACGATCAGCTTGGGGCCGTCGGCATGTTCGAGGATGCTGTCGACCACGGCAAACACGTGCTTCAGGTCGGCGCTGCCATCGGCCTGTGGCGGGGTGCCGACGGCGATGAACTGCAACCTGGCGTAGTTGGCCGCTTCGCTGGCGTCGGTGGTGAAGCGCAGGCGACCGCAGGCCAGGTTCTTCTCCAGCATCGGCGCCAGGCCGGGCTCGAAGATCGGGCAATGGCCTGCATTGAGGCTAGCGACCCGCTCGGCGTCGACATCCATGCACAACACCGAATGCCCCACCTGGGCCAGGCATACCGCCTGGGTGAGGCCGACATAGCCGGTACCGAAAACCGTGACCTTCATTCGACAGCTCCTTGGCGAGAAAGCTGTAAAAAAATGTCACATCGTTGTTTAGATATTGTTACTTGCGCAGGCCGCTGCTTCTTGGGCGACGTTCCACAGCTGCTGGCGGAACCAGCGCCGCAAGGGGTCGGCGTGGGTGCGTTCATGCCAGATCTGCATCACCTCGATTGCGGGCAATGTCAGCGGCAGCGGGTACATGAGCAGGTCGTCATCACGCTCGGTGGCTTCGATGGCCAGCGAGCTCAGGCATGTGAGCAGCAGGTCGGTGCCGCGCAGCAGGCGCGTGGGGGCTACAAAGCTGGACAGGCCAGCCACGACCCGTCGTTGCATGCCCTGGCTGCGCAAGGCGCGGTCGACCAGGCCATCGAGGTCGCCGGTGAGGGTGGTGAGCAGGTGGTCGCTGGCGAGGAAGGTATCCAGGTCCAGGCCGTTTTCCAGGCCCGGATGGCTGCGCGAGGCCAGCACTACCAAGTGTTCGCTGAGCAGGCGCTGCTGGTGGAAGGTTTCCGGCAGGCCGGTGTAGAACCCGGCAACGGCCAGGTCGCAGGTGCCTTTCTCCAGTTCTTCGCGAGGTAGCTGGCCGCGAGTGTTGTGGGTGACCAGCGTCAGGTTCGGTGCCTGGCTGCGCAGGATCGGCAGCAGCCTGGGCAACAGGGTCTGCTCGACAAAATCGGTGCTGTACAAGTGCAGGCGGGCAGGGCGGGCGAGGAAGTCCTGCCCTTCGCAGCGTTCATAGAAACCTTCCAGGCCCACTACCAGGCGTTCTACCTCGGGCGCCAGTTCGTGGGCACGTGGTGTCGGGGTCAGGCCCCTGGGCGCGCGGACGAACAGCGGGTCGCCAAACTGATGGCGCAGCTTGTTGAGCTTGTGGCTGAGGGCGGGCTGGCTCAGCGCCATGCGCTGGGCGGCGAAGGTGGCGTTGCGTTCCTGATACAGCACGTGGAACAGGTACAGCAGGTTGAGGTCCTTGCTGGAGATATTCATTTTCTGGATCACAGGCATGAGAGCTTTCGAATTATCGAATCATAGCCTTGCCATTAGCATGAACGCATCCCGCCAACATGAGCGGACAGCTATTTGCCTGATCAGGAGAATGTTGCATGACCAAGATATCCCGGCTTGCCCTGGCTGTTGCCGGCACCCTGCTTGCAGCCGGCGCCCATGCCGCACCCAAGGGTGAAGTGCTGGTGCTGCTGTCCAGCGAAAACCAGTTGCCGCTGCAGGACGGCAAGCGCTACGCCACCGGCTACTACCTCAACGAGTTCGGCGTGCCTGCCGACCAGTTGCTCAAGGCTGGCTACAAGCTGGTGCTGGTTACCCCCAAGGGTAATGCGCCGAGCGTCGACCAGCGGTCGATCGACCCGCGCTACTTTGCCGGCGATGCGGTGGAGATGCGCCGGATCGAGAAGGTCGTGCAAGGCCTGCCGGGTATTGACGATACCCTGTCGGTGAAAGAGGTACTGGCAGGTGACCTGGGCCGTTATGCCGGGCTTTTCATCCCCGGCGGCCATGCGCCGTTGATCGACCTGGCCAACAACCCGGACGTGGGCGCCTTGCTGCGGCATTTCCATCAGGCCGGCAAGCCCACAGCCGCCATCTGCCATGGCCCCATCGCCTTGCTCTCGGCCCAGCAGGACCCGGCGAGCTACCAGTCGGCGCTGGCGCGTGGTGAAAAGCCGGCAGCCAATGACTGGCTGTACAAGGGTTACAAGATGACCATCTTCTCCGACCCGGAGGAGCAGGTGTTCGAAAGTTCGCTCGAGGACCAGCGGCTGTTGTTCTACCCGGCCAACGCCATGGCAATGGCAGGGGGCGACATGGGCTATGCCAAGGCCTGGCAACCCAATGTGGTGGTGGACCGTGAGCTGATTACCGGGCAGAACCCGTTCTCGGACAAGGCCCTGGCCAAAGCGCTGCTGGACAAATTGGCCGGGCAGGGTGGCTGAAGCCTGCACCGGCCTCTTCGCGGGTGAACCCGCTCCCACAGGGACACCACAATACTCAAGACCTGTGAAAGGCCTGTGGGAGCGGGTTTACCCGCGAAGAGGCCGGGCCTGCAAAAACAGAAAGGGCGCCATATCGGCGCCCTCTCTGTGTTGCGGCTTAGGCTTCAGCGTCCCACGGACGATCGCCTTTTTCATCCTTGACGCGGGTCGGCAGGCCCATCACGTCCAGCGCCTTGAGGAACGGCTCGGCTGGCAGCTCCTCGACGTTGACCATGCGCTTGGCATCCCACTCGCCACGGGCGACCAGCAGGGCGGCAGCCACTGGCGGTACACCGGCGGTGTAGGAAATGCCCTGGCTGTCGGTCTCGGCGTAGGCTTCTTCGTGGTCGGCCACGTTGTAGATGAACACTTCGCGCGGCTGGCCATCCTTGGTGCCCTTGACCAGGTCACCGATGCAGGTCTTGCCGGTGTAGCCCGGGGCCAGCGAGGCTGGGTCCGGCAGCACGGCCTTGACCACTTTCAGCGGTACTACTTCCAGGCCTTCGGCGGTTTTCACCGGCTGCTCGGAGAGCAGGCCCAGGTTCTTCAGCACGGTGAACACGTTGATATAGTGCTCGCCGAAGCTCATCCAGAAACGCACGTTCGGCACGTTGAGGTTCTTCGAAATCGAGTGAACTTCATCGTGGCCGGTCAGGTACAGGTTCTGCGAACCTACAACCGGCAGGTCGTCGGTACGCTTGACCTCGAACATGGTGTTGCTGGTCCACTGGCTGTTCTGCCAGCTCCACACTTGCCCGGTGAATTCACGGAAGTTGATTTCCGGGTCGAAGTTGGTGGCGAAGTACTTGCCATGCGAACCGGCATTGACGTCGAGGATGTCGATCGAGTCAATGCTGTCGAAATACTGTTGCTGCGCCAGCTTGGCGTAGCTGTTCACCACACCCGGGTCGAAACCGACGCCGAGAATGGCGGTAATGTTCTTTGCCTGGCACTCTTCGAGGTGTTTCCACTCGTAGTTGCCGTACCACGGCGGGGTCTCGCAGATCTTGCCCGGCTCTTCGTGGATGGCGGTGTCCAGATAGGCGACACCGGTATCGATGCAGGCACGCAGCACCGACATGTTGAGGAAGGCGGAACCAACGTTGATCACGATCTGCGATTCGGTTTCGCGGATCAGCGCCTTGGTTGCCTCGACATCGAGAGCATTGAGCGAGAAGGCCTGGATGTCGGCGGGTACCTTGAGGCTACCCTTGGCCTTGACGCTGTCGATGATGGCCTGGCATTTGGAGATGTTCCGTGACGCGATAGCGATACGACCCAGTTCGTCGTTATGCTGCGCGCACTTGTGGGCCACCACCTTGGCGACACCTCCTGCACCAATGATAAGAACGTTCTTCTTCAATTTATCCCTTGCTCCTTACTGAAAGCCGGTCTTACGACAGGCTGGAAACGTAGTCTTCGAAACCGAACTCGCGCACCACTTCGACGCTGCCGTCGAGTTGCTTGACCACGATGGATGGCATTTTCAGACCGTTGAACCAGTTTTTCTTGACCATGGTGTAACCCGCCGCGTCGACGAACGACAGGCGATCACCGATGGCCAACGGACGATCGAATTGGTATTCGCCGAAGATGTCACCGGCCAGGCACGACTTGCCGCAGACCATGTAGGTGTGCGCGCCGTCGTTGGGGGCCATCTTGGCGTTGAGGCGGTAGATCAGCAGGTCGAGCATGTGCGCTTCGATCGAGCTGTCGACCACGGCCAGGTGCTTGCCGTTGTACAGAGTATCGAGCACGGTCACTTCCAGCGAGGCGCTGTTGGTGATGGCCGCTTCGCCCGGCTCCAGGTACACCTGCACGCCGTACTTTTCCGAGAAAGCTTTCAGGCGCGCGCAGAAGGCGTCCAGCGCGTAGTCTTCACCAGTGAAGTGGATGCCGCCACCGAGGCTGACCCACTCGACCTTGTGCAGCAGGTGACCGAAGCGCTCTTCGATGTGCGTGAGCATCTTGTCGAACAGGCCGAAGTCGCCGTTCTCGCAGTTGTTGTGGAACATGAAGCCGGAGATCTGCTCGATCACCTGTTCGACCTTGACCGGGTCCCATTCGCCCAGGCGGCTGAACGGGCGGGCAGGGTCTGCCAGCAGGTAGTCTGAGCTGCTGACCTGCGGGTTGACGCGCAGGCCACGGACCTTGCCTTCGGACTGTTCGGCAAAGCGCTGCAGCTGGCCGATCGAGTTGAAGATGATCTTGTCGCAGTTCTCGAGCATTTCCTCGACCTCGTCGTCGGCCCAGGCCACGCTGTAGGCGTGGGTTTCGCCAGCGAATTTCTGGCGGCCGAGCTTGAGCTCGTACAGCGACGAAGAGGTGGTGCCGTCCATGTACTGTTGCATCAGGTCGAAGACCGACCAGGTGGCAAAGCACTTGAGGGCGAGCAGCGCCTTGGCACCGGAGTGTTCGCGCACGTAGGCGATCTTCTCCATGTTGCCCAGCAGCTTGGTTTTATCGATGAGGTAGTACGGCGTCTTGATCATTTAGAGGCCCCCGGCCAGGCCGGCCAAAAAAAGGACACGCATTGTGCCTTCACTTGCCGCAGACCGAAAGGGTGGGTTACGCATTTCGTCGTGGTTGACGCCGTTGCGAGGTGATTTTTCCGGTTGCGGCGGGCTCAGTAGAACAGCGGCATGTGACTATCGTAATCAGCAACTGGGTGCCGCAAGGAGAATCCGATGAGTGTTGTATTGGATGGCACCGGCTCCGCCGGTGTTCGCGGGCTTGCCCGCTCCCACAGGTTTAGCGCGAGGCTCGGAAGGTGCGCGGTTGCTGTGGGAGCGGGCAAGCCCGCGAAGAGGCCGGTACAGGCAACCTCAATCAACCTGCTGCAACCACGCCTGAATCTGCTCCAGCGTGGCGGTAGCCCCGCCGCAAACCACCACCAGCACATTCTGGTACTGCGCCAGGGCGCCCGGTGCATAGGCCAACGCCAAGGCCGCTCCACAAGCTGGCTCCACCAGCACGCGGTGGTCCAGCAGGAATCGCTCGCACGCCTCCAGCGCTGCGCGGTCACTGACCAGGTGGCTGTGCACCGGATGCTGCTGCACGCACACCAGCGCCTGATCAGCCACACGCTTGGCCCCCAGCGAAGTCGCCACCGAGGCAATACGTTCCAGCTCCACCGAATGCCCCGCCTGCATTGCAGCATGCAGCGATGCGGCGCCTTCGGTTTCCACCGCCAGCACCGGCACATCGCCCCAACCGTTGCGCTGCAGCCCTTCGACCACGCCACTGAGCAGGCCGCCGCCGCCCACCGACAACACCACGGCATCCGGTTTCATGCCGGCCTCGGCGACTTCATCCACCAGGCTGGCATGCCCGGCCCACAACAGCGGGTCGTCAAAGGGGTGGATGAAGGCGTCATCCGGACCGACCAAGGTCTGTGCCAGGGCGTTGGCCTCCTGCCAGGAGCTGCCATGCACCACCACCTTGGCGCCCTCCAGGCGCAGCAGGTCCTTGGCCCGATCGGTGGTGGTCTCGGGTACTACCACAGTTACCGGCACGCCCAGCTTGCGCCCGGCATAGGCCACTGCCAGGCCCGCGTTGCCCCCAGAGGAAGACACGAAATGCCGCGCGCCACGGGCATGGTGCACCTCGCAGGCATGGCCCACGCCGCGCAGCTTGAACGAGCCGCAGGGCTGCAGTGCATCGAGCTTGAGCCAGACGTTGCTGCCCGCAGCCAGCGACAGCGGACGGGATTCGATCAGGGGGGTATGGATATGCAAGGTCATTGGCTGGCTCCGCGCAGTTGCTCGAGGTAGTTGTAAACGGTGTAGCGGGTCACTCCAAGGGCGCTGGCGGCCTTCTCCACGCCGCCCTTGACGATGAACAGGCCGCGCTCCTGCATCATTCGCACGGCCTCGACCTTGGCCTGCTTGTTCATCCGCCCCTGGCCGCTGCGCTGCAGGGATGCCTGGATGATCTCGCTCATCAGCAGCTCCATGTCGGCGGGCTCACTGACGGCAGGCGTGGCCCCCAGCGGCTGGAGTTGCTGGAGGAAATTCATGGCGGCATCCAGGCCGGTGACGTCGGTGTTGACGCAAAGGCTGGCGAACGGGTGACCGTTGCGGTCGCGGAAGATCGCCGTGGCGCTGCGCAGTGTGCGGCCCTTGAGCGTCGTTGGGTAATCGGGCAGCACCACCGGCTCACAGCCGTGCTGGTCGGTCGAGGCCTGCATGAGTGCCTTGAAACCCTGGTCCTGTTCCGGGGCGGCGAGGATCGGGCTACCGACGCTGCGGCCGGAAAGATGGCCGTTGACGATCGCCACCACGGAGTGTTCCGGGTGATCGAGGTCGTGCAGGAGGATCTCCATGTTGCGTGCGGCAACACTGCCCAGGGCCTGGATGGCGGCCTTGAGGACGGTGAGGGTTAGCTGGCGTTCTTCGTTGGGAGTCATGGACATGGCAGATCGCAAATTCAACGTTTTGTGCATTTTTACACATAAAGTTGAATTATGCGATTTGCTTTTCCGGGCCCATTCGCGGGTAAACCCGCTCCCACAGGAACCGCACGGTATTCAATACCTGTGGTGAACCTGTGGGAGCGGGTTTACCCGCGAATGGGCGGCAAAGCGGCCCCTTTAACCCTCAGCCCAGAGGCGGGGTACGCGGCGGGATCATCCGGCGCGACCCGGTCGCCTCGAAGGCTGCACCAAAGCTCAGCAGCGCATTGTCACTGTAAGCCCGGCCAGCAAAGGTCAGCCCCACCGGCATGCCGATATCGGCCATCACGCCCATCGGCACTGTCACGGTCGGCACGCCCAGGTGACGGATCGCCAGGTTGCCGTTGGCCACCCAGATGCCATTGCTCCACGCGATGTCCGCGGATGCCGGGTTGACGTCGGCATCCGCCGGGCCCACGTCGGCCACGGTGGGGAACAGCACCGCGTCCAGGCCCCGGTTGTCCATCCAGTCTTCCAGGTCGATCTTGCGGGTCTTCTCCAGGCCGCGCAGGCCGTCGGGCAGGGTCTCGATCTGGTCCCAGGTCTTCAGGCCACGCTTGGCCATGTTGACGTACTCGTCCATGCCGGCGGCAAGGTCGTCTTCACGGTTGGGCAGGGTGCCAGGGTCGTGGGGGAAGATCTGCGGCCCGTCGACGTCGGCCAGGCGGTTGAGCTTGGGGTCATTGTTGGCGCGCAGGAAGTCGTCGAAAGCCCAGCCCGACAGCTCCCACAGTTCGTCATGCAGGAACTCCTTGCTGACGATGCCGCGGTTGTACACGGTCGGTGCGCCCGGGCGGTCGCCCTCGCAGTTGGAAACCAGCGGGAAGTCCACTTCCAGCACTTCGGCACCAGCCGCCTCCAGGGCCTGACGGGCCTGCTGCCACAGGTCGATGACCGTGGCGCGGGTGTTGATGCGCTGGCCTGTCGGGCCGCCGATGCCTGGCTTCTCGGAGGTGCCGGCTTCGGCATCGGCATTGATGTACATGCGCGGCACGCCAAAGCGCTTGCCCTTGAGCGCGCTGGCATCCACGGCCAGGTCCAGATACGAAGCCGGGCGCACCGTCGAGGCCGCCGGGATTGGCACCCAGGGTTGCAGGCGCCACAGGTCGCCGCGCTTGTCGGCGTCGTCGGCTACGACCACGTCGAGGATTTCCAGCAGGTCGGCCATGGTGCGGGCATAGGGAACCACCACGTCCATGGTCGGTGTAAGCGGCCAGTTGCCACGCACCGATATCACCCCACGCGAGGGGGTATAGGCGCACAGGCCATTGTTGGACGCCGGGCCACGGCCGCTGGACCAGGTTTCTTCGGCCAGGCCGAAGGCACTGAAACTGGCGGCGGTTGCGGTGCCGGCACCGTTGGACGAGCCCGAGGCGAACGGTGCGGTCAGGTAGTCGGCGTTGTAAGGGCTTTCGGCGCGGCCATACACGCCGCGCTGCATGCCACCGTTGGCCATGGGCGGCATGTTGGTCTTGCCCAGGCACACGGCGCCGGCGGCGCGCAGGCGTTCGATGGTGAAGGCGTCGCGCTGGGCCACCAGGTCCTTGAAGGCCGGGCTGCCGGAGGCAGCGGTCAGGCCTTTGACCAGATAGCTGTCCTTGGCGGTGTAGGGGATGCCGTCCAGCGGGCTCAGGACCTGGCCTTTGGCACGACGGGCGTCGGAGGCTGCGGCCTCCTTCAGCGCTTCGGGGTTGCGTACCACTACGGCGTTCAGGGCAGTGGCGGTGTCGGCGCCATCGTAGGCGTCGATGCGCGCCAGGTAGGCCTGGACCAGCTCGACCGCCGTCGTGCGGCCCGACTCGAGCGCGTCGCGCAGCTCGGCAATGGAAACCTCGGTTACCTCGATCATGCGTTCACCAAAAATGTGCAGGTGGGGGCTAATGCGAGGAGTGTACAAGAAGGGCTTGGCGGACGCAGGTTTGCGCGGGGGCAAATGGTTTTTTGCAGGCGGGCATTGTCGGGGCTTTCCCAAGCACTCACGGACTCTTGTGGGAGCGGCCTTCTGTCGCGAAAGGGGTGCGAAGCGCCCCCCAGAATCATTGCTTCACCGCAAAATCGCCGGGGCCGCCCTGCGGCCCTTTCGCGACGCAAGGCCGCTCCCACAAGGGGCGGCGTCAACCGTCCAGGTCTGCCGCTGCATGCCGCTCGGGCACCTGGCTGGCTTCATCACCCCAGGTCCGGTTCACCCGTGTGCCACGCTGCACTGCCGGGCGCAAGGCAATCTCCTCGGCCCAGCGCTGCACGTGCGGGTATTCGCCCACCGCCAGGAACTCCGCCGCGCCATAAAGGTTGCCGCGCACCAGCTGGCCATACCATGGCCACACGGCAATGTCGGCGATGCTGTACTCCTCGCCGCCGAGGTAGCGGCTTTCGGCCAGGCGCCGGTCGAGCACATCCAGCTGGCGCTTGGCTTCCATGGTGAAGCGGTTGATCGCGTACTCGAACTTTTCCGGCGCATACACATAGAAGTGGCCAAAGCCGCCGCCCAGGTAGGGCGCCGCGCCCATTTGCCAGAACAGCCAGTTCAGGCTTTCGGTGCGGGCAGCTGGCGCTTTCGGTAGCAAGGCACCGAACTTTTCTGCCAGGTACAGCAGGATCGAACCCGACTCGAACACCCGCACCGGCGGCTCGACGCTGCGGTCGAGCAGGGCGGGGATCTTGGAGTTGGGGTTTACCTGCACAAAGCCGCTGGAGAATTGCTCGCCCTCGCCGATGCGGATCAACCAGGCATCATATTCGGCACCCAGGTGGCCCAGTGCGAGCAGTTCTTCGAGGGCGATGGTGACCTTGACGCCATTGGGCGTGGCCAGGGAGTACAGCTGCAGCGGGTGCTTGCCCTGCGGCAGGTCCTTGTCGTGAGTCGGGCCGGCAACCGGACGGTTGATGCTGGCGAACTGGCCACCGGACGCTGCGTTGTTGCGCCAGACCTTGGGTGGCACGTAAGCGGATTTGCTCATGCATGAATCTCCTTCAATGGCGCGAAACGGTCACCTAGAAACGTGGACCTGCATCTATGCCACGGGTTCGACGAAAAGCGCAAATGCATAGGCCGCCGGCGTGAAGTGCATGACTCCGGTTTCATCCAGGTTTCATCCGGCGCAGCCCAGGCCGGTTCTATGCTGGGCTATCTCTTCGCCCTGCAAGGAGCCGCCGGCCGATGACTCTCTCACGCTGCGTGTTGGCGCTGGCCCTGCTCGGCAGCCTGCTGGCCCGTGCCGAGGCTGCGCCCTGGGTTGCCGGCTTGCACCACATGACCCTGGCCGACCCGGTCGACGACCGGCCCATGCAGGCATTGGCGTTCTACCCGACCACCGGCAAAACCCACAGCCGCCGCATGGACGGCTACCCGATCGAGGTGGCTGAAGAGGCGCCGGTAGCATTGGGCCAGTTCCCGTTGCTGGTGTTGTCCCACGGCAATACTGGCAGCCCGCTGGCCTTGCATTACCTGGCGACATCGCTGGCGCGGCAGGGCTTTATCGTGGTGGCGGTGGTACACCCCGGGGACAACGCCGGCGACCACAGCCGCCTGGGCACCTTGAGCAACCTGTATGGCCGGCCGCTGCAAGTGAGTGCCGCGATTACGGCCGCCCGCGATGACACCTTGCTGGGGCCCTACCTGAACGCTGGCAAGGTGGGGGTGATCGGCTATTCGGCCGGTGGTGAAACCGCCTTGATCCTCTCAGGGGCGCGCCCCGACCTGGATCGCCTGCGCAAGTATTGCCTGGAGCGCCCGAACGACGCCGACGCCTGCAGGACCCACGGGGTGCTGATTTCCGACCGCAGCGAGCTGGTGCCCGAGGCCGACCAGCGGGTGGGGGCGGTGATGCTGATGGCACCGCTCAGCCTGCTGTTCGGGCGCCATGCCTTGGCCGGGGTACAGGTGCCGGCGCTTATCTACAGTGGCGACAGCGACCAGCTGGTGGCGGTGGACCGCAACGCCGAAGCCCTGGCCCGCAAGTTGCCGGTCACCCCAGACTATCGCCTGTTGGCGGGCGCCGGGCACTTCGTGTTCATGGCCCATTGCGATGCCGAGCAGTCCGTGCGGATGCCGGCGCTGTGCAAGGACGCCGCAGGCGTGGACCGCCGGCACATCCACCATTCCCTGCAACGCGAAGCCGCTTTGTTCTTCAGCCAGGCACTGGGTGCGCCGCAGCCGGCCGAGCGTTCAGCCGCGACCGGCGCGCCGCGCCAGCAACAGCGTTAGGCCGACACCGGCCAGGGCGAGCAGTGCGGCCACACAGAAGATCGAGGCATAGCCCAGGTGCGCGGCCACCGCGCCCATCACCGGCCCGGCGATGGCCAGGGCCATGTCGAAAAACACCGCGTAGGCACCCAACCCTGCGCCGCGGCTGCTGCTGGGTACCTGCTTGATCGCTTCCACCCCCAGCGCCGGGTATACCAGCGACAACCCGAAGCCGGTCAGCCCGGCACCGATCAGCGCCCATGGCGGCGATGGTGCCAGCCACAGCAGGCCCAGGCCGAGCACTTCGGTGGCCATGCACGCGACGGCCACGTTGTAGCCACCAAAACGGTTGACCGCGTTGACGAACAGCAGCCGGGAAATGATGAAGCACACGCCAAAGGCACTCAGACACCAGGCCGCGCCCACCCAGCCACGCTCAAGGTAATACAGGGTGACGAAGGTGGTCAGGGTACCGTAGCCGATAGAGGCCAGGGTCAGGCCCAGGCCGCAGGGTGCGACCCGGCCGAAAGCCGACCAGAAGGGCAAGCGCTCGCCGAGCACCACCACCACGTCCGGCCTTTTGCGCAGTACCAGCAGGGCCAATAGCGCCAGTATCAGCAATGCCGGCCCCAGCACGCCGAAGTCCAGCCCATCCACGGCCAGTACACCCAAGGGGGCGCCAATGGCGATGGCGCCATAGGAAGCGATACCGTTCCAGGAAATCACCCTGGCGGTGTGCTCGGCCCCGACCTGGCTGATGCCCCAGCTAAGCGTGGCCACGCCGATCAGCCCTTGGGCGATACCCAGCAGCAGGCGCCCGCCGAGCAACAGCGCCAGGCTCAGCAGCGGTAATGTCAGGGTCCAGGCCGATAGCAGCGTCAACACGCCGCAGCCGGCAATCCCCAGCAAGCCGAAGCGAATGGCCTGCTTGCCCCCCAGGGTATCGGCCACGCGCCCGGCAAACGGGCGGCTGAGCAGGGTGGCCAGGTATTGCAGGCCGATGGTCAGCCCGGCGACCACCGCGCCGAACCCCAGCTGGTCGTGCACATGGCTGGGCAGCACGGCGATCGGCAGGCCGATGCAGAGGAAGGCAATGAAGGTGTAGAAAACGATCGACAGGATCTGCAGGGTGATTTGCAGCGTATTGCTGGCGGGGGCGGGTTGTTGCGCGGTCATGGGCACGTTCGCGGGCGGGCGGTTGGGCGTGGCCCCATCATGGCCGTTGCGCGAAGGAAATGAAAGCAGGCTAACGAATTATTCGTCGGGGAGCGTCAGCCTGACGGTTCGGTGGTGGATTCTTCGCGGGCTCGCCCGCTCCCACAGGATTTGCATAGGCCTTGAATGCTATGCAGTCCCCTGTGGGAGCGGGCATGCCCGCGAAGAGGCCGGCCCAGCCATACAAGATGCCAGGCCGCCCCATCAATCAGACCAGCACACCCTGGCTACGCAGGTAATCGTCGTAGGTACCGCTAAAGTCCACCACACCATCAGCCGACAGCTCGATGATGCGCGTGGCCAGCGACGACACGAACTCGCGGTCGTGGCTGACGAACAGCAGGGTGCCCGGATAGTTTTCCAGCGCCAGGTTCAGCGCCTCGATCGATTCCATGTCCAGGTGGTTGGTCGGCTCGTCCATCACCAGCACGTTCGGCTTCTGCAGGATCAGCTTGCCGAACAGCATGCGGCCTTGCTCACCACCGGAAATCACCTTCACCGACTTCAGAATCTCGTCGTTGGAGAACAGCATGCGCCCGAGGGTGCCGCGGATCACCTGCTCGCCGGAGGTCCACTGGCCCATCCAGTCGAACAGGGTCATGTCGTCTTCGAAGTCGTGGGCATGGTCCTGGGCGTAGTAGCCCACTTCGGCGCTGTCGGTCCACTTCACTTCACCCTTGTCCGGGGTCATTTCGCCGACCAGGGTACGCAGCAGGGTGGTCTTGCCGATACCGTTGGGGCCGATGATCGCTACGCGCTCGCCGGCCTCGATGGTGAAGCCCAGGTCCTTGAACAGCACCTTGTCGTCGAAGGCCTTGGCCATTTTCTCGACGGTAACGGCCTGGCGGTGCAGCTTCTTGGTCTGTTCGAAGCGGATGAACGGGCTCACCCGGCTCGACGGCTTGACCTCGGCCAGCTGGATCTTGTCGATCTGCTTGGCCCGCGAGGTGGCCTGCTTGGCCTTGGAGGCGTTGGCCGAGAAACGGCTGACGAAGGTCTGCAGTTCGGCGATCTGGGCTTTCTTCTTGGCGTTGTCCGACAGCAACTGTTCGCGGGCCTGGGTGGCAGCGGTCATGTACTCGTCGTAGTTGCCCGGGAACACGCGCAGCTCGCCGTAGTCCAGGTCGGCCATGTGGGTGCAGACACTGTTGAGGAAGTGCCGGTCGTGGGAAATGATCACCATGGTGCTGTTACGCGCGGTGAGGATGGTTTCCAGCCAGCGGATGGTGTTGATGTCCAGGTGGTTGGTCGGTTCGTCGAGCAGCAGCACGTCCGGGTCCGAGAACAGCGCCTGGGCCAGCAGGACACGCAGCTTCCAGCCCGGCGCCACTTCGCTCATCGGGCCGAAGTGCTGTTCCAGTGGGATACCCAGGCCCAGCAGCAGTTCACCGGCGCGGGATTCGGCGGTGTAGCCGTCCATCTCGGCGAACTCGGTTTCCAGCTCGGCGACGGCCATGCCGTCTTCCTCGGTCATTTCCGGCAGCGAGTAGATACGATCGCGCTCGGCCTTGACCTTCCACAGCTGGCCGTGGCCCATGATCACCGTGTCGATCACGGTGAATTCCTCGTAGGCGAACTGGTCCTGGCGCAGTTTGCCCAGGCGCGTGTTCGGCTCGAGCATGACCTGGCCGCCGGACGGCTCGAGGTCACCGCCGAGGATCTTCATGAAGGTCGACTTGCCGCAACCGTTGGCGCCGATCAGGCCGTAGCGGTTGCCGTTGTTGAATTTGACGGAAACGTTTTCGAACAGCGGCTTGGAGCCGAACTGCATGGTGATGTTGGCGGTAGAAATCAAGTGCTTGTCCTGCGGGGGTTCCAGAGGTGTATTTAGGCCCTCTCGTCAGTTTTGGGCCAATTTGGGACCAATTCGACTCGGGGCGGCAGCTTCTCCAGCTCCCTCCAGTCCGAGGAGGAGCTGATCCATTTCGCGTAGGTAGAAAGCAACATCTCGACGCTGTGACCAAGCTGGTTCGCGATGAACGCGGGGTTCATCCCAAACATCAGGCACATGGTGGCGTAGGTGTGGCGGGTGTCGTACTGACGGCGTTCACGGATGTTCAGCGCCTTGAGCGCCGATTTGAAGTGGCGGATTGTAACACTTGGTTCGGTGATCCACAGCCCACCTTTGCTCGGTTGGAACACAAATGGGCTGACCACGTGCGCTGAATTGGAAGCCATGCGCCGGAGCTCGGCCATCCGCTGGGCCCCAGCAGTTCGGCCATTCTTTTCTCCGTCACCCGTCGTTGAATCGGTAGACGGTACAGCTTTCCACCTTGAAAAGCCGCTCGACCTTGAAGTCGAGCCGGCGCGAGTTGTTGATTCAGCTTGCCCTTGGCAGTTGGCCAGGGTGGCCAGCAGTAGGCAGAGGGAGGCGGGTCATACCGGCTCGCCATTGAACGAGTAGCCGTTGTTGGTCGCGATATCACGCCACTGAGTTGTACGGCGGACTTGGTTTTGTACAAGAAATCGGCCAGTGGTCCGGTTCGGCATTCAAACTGGCATACCGCGATTGCCTGCCGCCTCGCTTTGGCTATGGTGAGAGTTAACCCGTGGCATACAACTAAAGTCGTAGGAGATCGACATGAGGATACGCGGTGAAGTTTTCTGGAAATGGGCTGACCCTTCGCTTCACCACCGTACTCATGACGAGACCCTTAGCGATGGAACGCACATAGATGTCCAGGTGCGACTGTCGCGGGCAGGTAACACGCAGATGTTCATTGGGGTGTATGCCTCGACCGGCATGGCCCTTCATGAAGAGGCATTCGATTCGCGTCCCGGTGAATCAATGACCAGGGCTTTGGCCTGGGGTGTGGGTCGGGCTCGCCGGATCGCCACGGATACCCAGCCGAAATTCGATAAAGTCACCTGCTCACAATAGGTTGGGATGGGCTACAGCTGGCTGGAGCACAAATGTGCTCCTTCCAGGAGTTTTCGCTCAGCGCGTTGCATACCGCGTCGTAAGGGCTTTCGACCCATAGCGGTCGTTCAGGGCAAATGTACTTGCATAAAAAATATGGAAATCCGTATATTCAACTTTCCATATGTATTGGTGCCGCCATGATTACCCCGCCCGATGTGTTCAAGAGCTTATCCGACGAGACCCGTGTTCGTGCCACCCTGCTGATCGCTAGCCTCGGTGAGCTATGTGTCTGCGAACTGATGTGCGCACTGAACGACAGCCAACCCAAGATAAGCCGCCACCTCGCGCAGCTGCGCAGCAATGGCATGCTGTTGGATCGCCGCCAGGGTCAATGGGTGTATTACCGCCTGAACCCGGATCTGCCGGCTTGGGTGCATGAAATGTTGCAGGTGACCTTGCAGGCTAACTCACAGTGGTTGGCAGACAACTCTCTTCGGCTGAAGAACATGGACGGCCGCCCCGTTCGTGACGCTGCCTGCTGCTGATCATCACCGAGCGAGATCTTCATGCTGGTCGCCATTGCCGTCTTTGTTTTCACCCTCATCCTGGTCATCTGGCAGCCGAAGGGGCTTGGCGTTGGCTGGAGTGCCGCGCTCGGTGCCCTCATCGCCTTGGCGGCGGGTGCCGTTTCGCTGCACGATATCCCGACTGTGTGGGCTATTGTCTGGAACGCCACCGCAACCTTCATCGCCGTCATCATCATCAGCCTCCTGCTGGACGAGGCCGGTTTCTTCGAGTGGGCCGCGCTGCACGTGGCGCGCTGGGCAAACGGCAGCGGTTACCGCCTGTTCGCCTTCAGCGTACTGCTCGGTGCTGCCGTGTCGGCGCTGTTCGCCAATGACGGTGCGGCACTGATTCTCACACCTATCGTCATGTCGATGCTGCTCGCGCTGCGTTTTTCTCCCGCCGCGACGCTGGCCTTCGTCATGGCCGCCGGCTTCATCGCTGACACGGCGAGCCTGCCGCTAGTCGTCTCCAACCTGGTGAACATCGTCTCGGCCGACTACTTCAGGCTGGGCTTCAGCGAATATGCCTCGGTGATGGTGCCGGTGAATTTCGCTAGCGTGGCCGCAACCCTGCTGGTGCTATTCCTGTTCTTCCGCCGTGATATCCCGAGGCAGTACACCGTCGCGCTCTTGAAGACGCCAAGCGAGGCGATTCATGACCGCGCGACCTTCAACGTCGGTGGCTGGGTGCTTCTGGTGTTGTTGATCGGCCTGTTCGCCCTGGAACCACTGGGTATCCCGATCAGTGCGGTAGCCGCAGCCTGTGCGGCGATCCTCTTTGCCGTCGCCGCTCGCGGGCATCGCATCTCGACCCGCCGGGTACTGCGCGAAGCGCCCTGGCAGGTGGTGATCTTCTCTCTCGGCATGTACCTGGTGGTCTACGGGCTGAAGAATGCTGGCCTCACCGACATGCTTACCCATCTGCTAGATCGCCTTGCGCAGCAAGGGCTGTGGAGTGCCGCTATCGGCACCGGCTTGATTTCGGCATTACTGTCCTCGGTCATGAACAACATGCCTAGCGTGCTGGTCGGCGCCTTGTCGATCCAGGCCAGCGAGGCGCAAGGGCTGGTGCGTGAGGCGATGATCTACGCCAACGTCATCGGCTGCGACCTCGGCCCGAAAATCACCCCCATCGGCAGCCTCGCCACGCTGCTCTGGCTGCACGTGCTGGAGCGCAAAGGCATGCGCATCACCTGGGGTTACTACTTCAAAGTCGGCATTTTGCTGACGCTGCCGGTTCTGTTGATCACCCTTTCGGCCCTGGCATTGCGCCTGAGCCTCTGACATCCGCCACGAAGCGGAGGAGCCCCGATGCGAGTTCTGTTCATGTGCACGGCCAACAGCTGCCGCAGCATCCTTTCCGAGGCCATGTTCAATCACCTGGCGCCTCACGGATTTGAAGCCGTCAGTTCCGGCAGTTTTCCGAAGGGCCAGGTGTTGCCTCGCAGCCTGACCACCTTGCAGCATGCCGGCATCTCGACCGTTGGGCTGAGCAGCAAGGGCAATGACGCGTTCGAGGGCTGCCCTCCTGATATCGTCATCACCGTGTGCGACAAGGCTGCCGGCGAAGCTTGCCCGGTGTATTTCGGCCCTGCCCTGAAGTCGCACTGGGGGCTGGAGGATCCGTCCGATGTCGTGGCTGACGAGGCGTCGGTCGACGCAACATTCCGCGCCACGCTGGCCCGCATCGAGGCTCGCTGCCAGGCCTTCTTCGCACTGCCTTTCGATCACCTCGACCGTGATCAGCTCAAACATGAGCTGGATCGCATCGGTACGCTTTGAGCAGGAGGAAACATGTCCGAGCAATTGCCTCATCTCGACCTCGCGCTATTCGATGTGCCGCCTGCAGCGACCCGTTCCAGCGAGCACAAGCCGCGCATCCTGCTGCTGTATGGATCGACCCGCGAGCGCTCCTTCAGTCGCTTGCTGGTGGAAGAAGCCGCGCGCCTGCTGGAGCATTTCGGTGCCCAGACGCGGGTGTTCAATCCATCGGGCCTGCCGCTCCCTGACGATGTGCCTGTAGAACACCCCAAGGTGCAGGAACTTCGAGAGCTGGTGCAGTGGTCGGAAGGCCAGGTCTGGTGCTCGCCCGAACGCCATGGCGCGATGTCTGCGGTGTTCAAGGCGCAGATAGACTGGATACCCCTGGCGCTGGGTGCGCTGCGCCCCACCCAAGGCAAGACCTTGGCAGTCATGCAGGTATGTGGCGGCTCGCAGTCGTTCAACGTCGTCAACCAACTGCGTGTGCTTGGCCGCTGGATGCGGATGTTTACCATCCCGAACCAGTCCTCGGTACCCAAGGCCTACCTTGAGTTCGACGACTCTGGGCGGATGAAGCCTTCGCCGTATTATGATCGCGTGGTGGATGTCATGGAGGAGCTTGTGAAGTTCACCCTGCTGCTGCGTGACCGCCAGGAATTCTTGGTGGATCGCTATTCGGAGCGGAAGGAAAACGCCGAGCAGCTATCTGCTCGCGTGAACCAGCGCTCGATCTAAGCGCTATGTCCTGGCTACATGAGTCTGTTCCTACGAGCTGAACGACCAAGTTGCTTTGGTGGCTGATCCTGATAGGCGCGCAGCAGTCCTTAGCGAGAACGCCTATGGCGCGCGCCGACGGCGGGAAATCGACGAAGGTGATCTGGTGGACATGCTGAAACTGGCGGAAGCAGTCACGAGCATGACCATTCAGGCGGCCCGCTCGGCGTCGATCTGGTGCCATAGTTCCTCTTCGATAAACTCGGCGTAACGGTCGGCCATCTCGGCGCAGCCATTCCGGCCCAAATCATGTGGGCCACCGTCTGGACCGAGCCACTGGCCGGAGACCACACGGAACTCCAACTCCCTGTAGCCATGGGCGTCCCAGACGCTCGACCAGGCGCCGGTCTTCGACTCCTCGTCAACCAGGTCGGTGATCTCGCATTGCAGCACACTGGCCTCCGCTTCAACCAATACCTCGTACACGATGCCTCCTAGGGCATTCGCCCCGCCTACTGCGGCTCCATGTCGCTCTCCAAACTGATGCCCGCCGCCGGCTTGTCGTCTCGCAATGCGACAAGCACGGCGTGGCGCACCTTTCCGCTCGGCGTGATCTCTGAAAACCTCACCTCGCACACCTGCTCAGGGGCAACCCACACCACTGGCAGGCCCTTTTCAAACTTTGGCGGATCTGCCAGGGCCGGGACGGCCTGGATCAGCGGGCCAAGCCGCGACCTTAGATCGTCCACGGCGCGCCCGCTGAATCCGGACTTTACCCGGCCTGCGTACACAAGACGCCCATCGTCATCATGCAGGCCCAGCAGCAGGGAGCCGATGCCGGCCGATGACCGGGTGTAACCTACGATGATGAACTCCTGCCGGTTTCCGCACTTAAGCTTCACCCAGGTCCCATCGCGCTCGCCGCTGTACCGGCTGCCGTCCCGCTTGCCGACTATGCCCTCCAGCTTCAGGCGGCAGGCATTGGTCAGCAGCTGGGCGGGGTCCGCATCGAGCGTGTCGGACAGGCGCACCAGGTCAAGCGGGCAGTCGTCGAGGAGGTCGGCTAAGGCCTGGCGCCGCTGCTCCACCGGTTTGCCGCGCAGGTCAATGCCATTCAGGTAGAGCAGGTCGAAGGCCACATACACCAGATCATCGGTCTGGCGTGTGGCGAAGGCGGACTGCAGCGTCTGGAACGCCGGCCGGCCATCGTCATCCTGAACAACCACCTCGCCGTCGAGCCAGGCCGAATGCACAGCCAACCGGGCCAGGTCCGCGGCCAACAGCGGCATGCGGTCCGTCCAGTCGTAGCCGTTCTTGTTGAACAGCTGGACCGCCCCGTCGATCCTGGCCAGCATTCGGTAGCCGTCGTACTTGATCTCATACCGCCAGGCGCCGGCGGGTGGCCGGCTGACCAGCGTAACGAGCTGCGGCGCGATGCGTTCAGGGCACGGTACCCTAGGGGGCTGCATGACGGCCACCTCTCAGGTTCGGGTTGTTTCCGATGGAGTTTGCCGGGCAGGACAGGTGCCTGCGACCCGACAAGAAGTGAGCAACTACACAAAGGAAGGGAATCGTTCGGCAGAACGCCGGGGAAGGGTGGTTCGGGTGTCTAAAACCGCTCAAAAGCATCTCGGTTTTACTGGGCGAAAGTCGCCGAAACTGGCCGAACCATATTTGACAGCCTCGATTCGCAGGCCGCATTGGTAGCGGCCTGAGGTCGATTATTTCCGCTACTGCTGCATTATCGGATGCCGGATAGCTGAGCTCTGTCCGGACGCAACGCTGGTCCGTTGGATGCCTTTTGATTCGATTGGTGGCGTGCAATACTGGCATTTTGACGGCTGGAGCATCGCGATGAGGAAAGCATTCCCTGGGCATTTTGCTAACAATCCAGATGAACTGAAAAAGCTCTGGGAAAACAGTTTGATCGCCGTGGATGCTAATCTGCTTTTGAGTTTGTATCGGTATTCTGAAAGTACTCGAGCTGAATTTATTGAGGTTTTTGAAAGGTTAAAGGATAGGTTATGGATACCTAATCAGGTCGCAAAAGAATTTCTAAGGAATAGGCTTAAGGTAATAAGTGATCAGGCAAAAACCTATGATGAGGCTATTCAAAATCTAGAGAATTTGCGGAGAGATTTTGAGAATACTAAACATCATCCGTTCGTTAGTCCTGAGGTCCTCGGTGATTGCATTAAGTCATTTGATCTGATTGTCGGAGAGTTAAAATCTAATAAGGCTCGGCATGATTCTAAAATTTATAGTGATGATATAAAGGACGTGATTGGCGACATTTTTGACGGTAAAGTAGGGGGTTGGGTATGCGAGTGAGCGCCTTGAGGAATTAATCAAGGAGGGTGAGGCTCGCTATGAAAACAAAATTCCGCCTGGTTTTAAGGATAGTAATAAGGCAGGTGGTAAATCATTGGAGGATAGACTGCTCCCTTATGGTGACTACATCGGGTGGCTCCAACTACTTGAAAAATCCCGCACTGACGGTCTAGATGTAATCTACGTTACGGGCGATAATAAGGAAGATTGGTGGCTGCGTCTTAACGGGAAAACGCTAGGTCCGCTCCCTGCACTAGTCGAAGAGTTTATCAGTGTTACCTCTCAGCGATTCTATATGTACCTACCTGATCGATTTTTAGAACGGGCCGGTGAGTTTTTAGATCAGAAAGTTTCTGCTCAAGCAATGGAGGAAGTCCGCGAGGCTCGGCGTGATGACCCTTTATCTGATACAAGCTCTTCGATTGATTTGGCGAAAGTCAAGAACAATTGGGCGCACGCAAGTCGCATCTTGGCTGATGCTATCTTGAAGCGTAAGGATTTACAGGAGAGCCTAGCACTTAATAATTTGTATAGTACTATCGGGAATGTTTCATCCTTGCGCTTAGAAGCTGCCGCTCTACAGTGGGAACTGAGAAAGCTCATGGCAGAACAAGATCTTAGATTAGTAGATGGCCCTTCGGAGTCGTTGTCTTCGGTCTCTGATGCTGACTTGGACTCTAAAATTTCAGAAGCACGGAGTAAGCTCAATCAGACGCTTTTGACGTTGAGCCTGATGGAAGGCTCAAAGGGGGAGGCGGGTGGGGAATGAGCATCTGACGGTCTTGAAATCCGTTGGCTGCGCTCGGCATCGGTGAACGCTATGCGTGTCCGGCATGGGAGGTCATGGAGCCGCGCCGGACCAATTCGCGAACCAACCTATGGGTTTGGGTGAGGGATAGAGGGGAGTTTGGCCCAGCAAAATCAACACATCTCCACTCGCTAATCCCCATGGCATAGCGCATGGTGATGTTGGCGGTGGAGATCAAAGGGCTTACCTATCAGTCACTTACAGAGCTGGCTTTCAAGCTGATACCGATTTGATACCAATTTTGAGTTTTTCCAGCTCGCTCCAGTCGGAGCTTGAGTTGAGCCAACGGGCATACGTCGACAGCAGCATTTGGACGCTGTGACCCAGCTGTTGGGCGATAAATGCGGGGTTGAGGCCGGACATTAAGCATATTGTCGCATAGGTGTGCCGGCAGTTATATGGGGGACTACGCCGAATGCCCAGCTCATTCAGCACCGGCACCCACTGTTTGTGCAGATCGGAGGTCTGTTTCACGTGCTCGGCGTTCTTCGACGGTGGGAACAAGACCCCGGCTCCGGCCGGGGCCACCGGCGTAACCCAGATCCGCCGGAGTAGGACCAGCACGTCACTGCACGCTGGTCGTCGTGAAACACCTAGAACACATAGGGCATGCCTCGTGTTTCGCGTGGGTCTGCGCTGGCGCCGGTGGCCAGCAGCAGGAGGCAGAGGGCGAGGCGGGTCATGGCTTGGTCGCCTCCATGCCCAGGTCGATCGCATGGTCTAGCGCGTCGTTACCAAGAATGTCCTCATGCTCGGCGTAACCGCAGATGATGGGCGGCATGTTGTATTCGCTGCCCAAGTCCTCCTGTCCGTCGGGGTCGCGCAACCAGCGGTACCGCTCTGCGTCAGTCCGGAGAGCGCGGACTTCTGCAATCAGGGCCAACATGACGGCAGGCCGCGCGGCGCGGTAGTACGCCTCAGCATGAACGTGCGGCTTACCAATGCCATAGAACTGGACACCCAATGCCACGCCGTCGTAGTTCAGGTAGTCGGCCGTCAGCTCGACAGAGCCTTCACCGCCACACCCAGGGCATTCCATCCATCCTTCTTCGGCACCACCGACTTGGGCGCTGACGAAGTCTTGCGGGGTTGCAGCCTTGGCCGCCGCCTCGATCGCGTCGAGGTCCAACTCATTTTTTTCGGGCATGACGATTCCTTGGCCGCCATATCGCGGCAGTGAACAGAGGGGAGATGGGAATGCCGACTGTCCGATTCAGCTCACAGATCGGTTCGACGGATTTGCGTAAAACTGGGTGTTCGCTATGGTGGCAATACAACACCTAACTACAACTAAAGTCGTAGGAGACCGACATGAGGATTCGCGGTGAAGTTTTCTGGCAATGGGCTGATCCTTCGCTTCACCACCGCACTCATGACGAGACCCTTAGCGATGGAACGCACATAGATGTCCAGGTGCGACTGTCGCGGGCAGGTAACACGCAGATGTTCATTGGAGTATATGCCGCGAGTGGCATGGCCCTTCACGAAGAGGCGTTCGATTCCCGTCCCGGTGAATCCATGACCAGGGCTTTGGCCTGGGGCGTGGGGCGGGCTCGCCGGATCGCCACGGATACCCAGCCGAAGTTCGATAAGGTCGCCTGCTCACAATAGGTTGCGATGGGTTAAAGCTGGTTGGAGTACAAATATGCTCCTGTCAGGTTTTTCGCTCAGCGCGCTGCATACCGCGTCATACAGGTCGAATGGGTCGTCATTCCCCAATCCATGGGCTTTCCGGCAATGGACCGGGGCGGTTCGCTGGGATACACAACGCTACTACGGCGCCGGCATGGCCGGTTACTGGCTTTCTGTCCAGGGTGGATAGATAGGGTGATGATAGGCTCGGCGATTTTTGGGAGAATCGACATGTCTACAAGGATCGTTTCGGCATCGGTGGCGCTAGCTTGTGTACTGGGAAGCCCTTCGGCGCTGGCATGGAAAAATGTAGATGGAGTGATCAAATTCGAGGGCAATGAAACCCGTCATTGCGACGCCTGGGCGCTTGATGCTAGCGCGGTGATGCACGCCAGGCAGTTTAATCAGACGCCGGTATATGTGCGGGACAAATCCGGTGAACCATCCGAAGAAACTCTCAAAATGCGAGAGATTCTCGCTCAGCAGGTATTAGCCTACCCTCGGCGCGAAACTCCCGAAGAAATGCTGAGGGATAGTGACGAATTCACCAGAGCTGTTTGGTTGCAGTGCATTCGGGCATACGTCAAATCGACGCCGTCGAGCTCCTGAGGGGGTTCTCCATGTGACAGTTGGCGTTCCTGGACCTCATCCGCGCCCTAGGAGTCTTTCACCCACACTGGATGCAGCCCAGCCCCGCGCTGGGCTTTTTGCGTCTGGGGTGGCTTTGCCGTTACAGCTGGTGGGTGAGTGGACAGGATTGCGGTCCCCGCTGCTTTGGGGGGATGAAGGCCCATTGCCTTCCTCAAGGAGCCGAGTCATGGCGTTGCGGTTCCGGAAAAGCCTTAAGGTCGCGCCGGGTGTGCGTATCAACCGTAAGCGTTCGCTGAAGTCACCTTGCATGGCTTGGGCGCGCATCGACTTGGCTGAATGCGCGCGAGACAGGATCACCCTATGATTCGGTGAGTCCACGTCTGATAATGCTTCGGATATCAATATTCAAGGCAGGGCCAATGATGGACTACCGTGCAACTCGCTACGCCCTATTTGCCTTTCCCTTTTTCGTAATGTGGCAGCCAGTACAAGCATCGTCGTGGGAGATTTGCCGTATGGAGCTGCATATCACTGATGTGTTGAAGCTTCCCTATCCAAAGCTACAGGCCCAGGTCGTGAAGGTAAGCCAGGCATCGACCACGGCAGAATGCCCGGAAAAGGGGGCGACTATCACATTCGTACCGGAAACTGCTGATTACCAAAACACGCTTTCACGCAGGCAGTGGCCCCAAAAAGGCCAGTTGATGCACATCAACTACCGATATCTGGATGGGACGTGTAAAGGCGATGGCCATCCCCATGAGTGCCGTATTGAACACTACCCCATAGCGGGTAGTTGATAAGCGTCCGACGAACACATGTTCGCCACAAGCAGCCGATTTCGGTGATAGCCATCCGATATTCCTTTGGGATGCGATAGCCCGGGTTTTGGCGCTTCCTGTTGATGGTGGTAGATTGCCCGCATCAAAAAGGAGTGATTGCATGCGAATTCTGATCGGTGCGATAGGGGGGCGTTAGTCGCCGGTCGTGAATGGCTGCTATCGACCCAAAACGGACGGCCATCGCGGACACCTGTTGACCATGAGCAGTCATGACGGAACAGTGCCCGCCACTGATTGCCGATAGTCATCGCCTGGTAGCGAAAGAGGGCATCGGGTCAAGGCTGCTCCTGAACCAACAGCTATTCGCTGACGGTCGAACTTAAATCCGTTCACGTACCAGGTTTAGCCGTGTAGGCTTACGAGCATGCTGAATAACGCTCTGGTGCGGTATTCACCCGTTAGGCTCTCTACAAACATGGAAGTCACTGTGAGCGGTTTTATATGTAACACCTGCGGCAAGCCGCACGATGAGTTGCCGATGTGCTTTGGCCCGAGCGCGCCAGACCTCTGGTACTCAATGCCAGAGACCGAGCGAAATGAACGAGGCGAATTGTCATCTGATCAATGCGTGATAGATGGCAAGCATTTCTTTGTCCTAGGCCGTATCCTCATCCCCGTAACCGACGGTGTCGGTCCATTTGCCTGGTTGGCATGGGTCTCATTGAGCGAAAGAAATTTTCTTCGAATGTGTGAGCTTTGGGAGCGCGATGGCCGGGAAACCGAACCGCTGTACTGCGGGTCGCTACAGAGCAATTTGCCCTACGAGCCGTCAACGTTGGGTCTTGAAGTTCAAGTTCAAACCATGCCTTTGGGAGAGCGTCCGCTTATCTTGTTTGATCATACAGTTCACCCCCTTTCTGTAGAGCAACACACCGGTATAACGATGGCCCAAGTCCAGCGCATTGTCGAGGCGGTGCTTCATGGTTAAGAAGAAGCCTGGCTCCTCCATCAAGGGATGGTTGTCCGCATCGGGGTATTTATCAATCAGTGACGTTCTAAAAGTCGATGACTACTTCCAGCTAGTGTTTGTGGACGGGTCCGTGTTGTCTGTATACAACCCGTTCCTCTGTGAAGGCGTGAACTTTGCCGATCTCAAGGGTTGTACCCTCTGCGAAATCCGTGAAGATGAAGCAGCCAATGTGATCATATTAGGCTTGGACCAAGGCTCCATCCGTGTCAACGTGCACCCTGACGCATGGACAGGGCCTGAGGCAATGGCTCTTTACGAGCAAGGTCATTCGATTGTGATTTGGAATTGACCTTTACCAAGCGCCCATTGGTAGCTGACTACTGCTCTTGTTTATAGTGGGCCTGATTTGTCTAAACCCAGCGCTCGTGATTGACCTCCGTCGACGCTTAGCAGGCCTTGGGCGCCGGGCACTTACCGGCCCCTGCGTTATCGCTAATTCACTTTGGAGTACATATGGAAGCCGAACTCCGCACCGGTGCACACGGTGACTACCGCACGCTTGACTGGAACACTGGATGCGACGTCAATTTGGGCACTATCGTTCGCCAACTTCCTCAGGTCGTAATGGGCCGCTATGTAGCAATTGCTTGGTCCGATAGCGCGCAATACAACCTTAGCGCTGCTGAGATTGAGCTCGGCTGGGAATGTGTTGGTGACCTAGTGCTCAGTCCGCTGATCACGGATATCGCTCAACTCCCCACGCCTGGCTTTGATGAGTGGTATATCTTCGAGCGTATGCCGGACTGGACGAAGCTCTCGAAATTCAGAAGAGCTATCGCGTTTCAACCTTTCGCCGATGGCGTCGAGGCCGACGACTTCTGGTCGCAAATTGAAGATCTGCAACCTGAGCACGCCCTTCTAGGCGCATGCCCAAGCCTGCTTCTGATCACTCGAGATGAAGCTATTTACGAACGCACCTTGGCGCTCTGTACCGCCTCAGCGTTTCCCATTGACGGATGGTGAGTGGTGGGCGCTCAAACCCGATTTGGGGGCGCAGCAGGTCCCACATACGTTGAAATATCGCACCGTTGGCATCAACCAAGCCGCTTCAACTACGGGTGAAGTGCAGTTGGACCAACCCTGGCGGAATCCCTGCGACTAATAGGAATTGACCGAGGCTCTTTATGAAGAGCACAAAAAAGCCCGCTCAATGGCGGGCTTTCAACAACTAGGGTGAAGCTAGTGGGTAAGCATGACCTTGGTAGTCTTATCGTTGGTCACTGTGATCCGGTCAGTAATCTGCCCGCCTTGATTGGTAAGTCCCCATTGGGTTGGCGCTTGCCATCGAACCTCTGAGGTCAAGAAATATCGCCCAGGAGGAACTTCGGTGAACTGGAAATTGCCGCTTCCGTCCGCTCTTGTGGTTTTAATGTAATCTGACTGTCGCGGGTCCCCATCCTGAATCGGCGCGCGGACCTCATAAATGGTTCGATACCAATGCTCTGAGTAGGAAGTGACTGGGTTAAGGAATACCTGCGAGCCGGCGCCATATTTGACATCCCCGCCAACAGTTTTCATGAAGACCTGACCCTCGACCGTGCCGCTTCCGGTAGTGGGTAGGGCGCTGTACTCAGCGACCGGGAAGGGTGGCCTCGGCTGGGGCGTGGGTTGCGAAATGCAACCGGTCGTCATCAATGCTGCTAATGCCAGCGATGTGATTCGTGGAGACAACGAAAGCATGGGTACCTCCATGTGAATTGAGCTGCCATCCTAGCACTCTGGCCATCTGCCATCACGCAGGCAAAGAAAAGCCCGCACTGCAATGCGGGCTAACGTAGGGAAGCGGATGAACCTTCACTGTGCAGGGCAGGGCGTGAAAAAAGCGTGAAGGTATTACAAAGCCCGCGAAGCGGGCTATGCCGGTGGTCAAGAGAGCGCTGCCATGGGACAGGCCCACTATTACCTAAAGCGCCCCAAGCTGCCGTTCAACTCGACTTCCCAATCGCCATAACGGGGGCAGAGGAAAAGCGCTGAGACCTGTTAACACTTGCGTCTTCGGTCAGTAAAATTCGATCACTTGGGATGCAATTTTTGCCTTCGGCATCATCTGTTGAAGTCCACTGCTCAGCTCATCCCCAGCAGCCCTCAGGGCCTCCATGGGCATTTCAGGAAGACTCTCCAGAATGAACCATATCCGCTTCGCATTCGAATCCAGCCGGGTCCGGGTGCCCTGACGCCAGTTCCAACGTCGGCAAGTCACACCGTAATCATCTCGCCAAATGACTTCACCTTTTTCTGGAGACTCGTTTACTGCTCGGCCATCTTTGATTGTGTCAAACAGCTCAGTGCCATCAGCGATGGTCAAGCGTGGAACACCTATGTAAGCGTCAAAATTTTCTCCGCCAACAGGTATGGCGTACTTGATGCTAATTGCGTTGTACAAGTCGACAATGGGATCGATGCTGGGAAGACTCCCATCTCGCAGAACCCGCTTACGCAATGCTTCGCCTGAGCACGGGGTGCGCTGTGGCTTAGCGCCGAATTGCCTGAACGTGTTGGCCCACGCGGCCAAGTGACTTTCAGCCCAAGCCGGGGTGTCAGCGACTAGCGATTGACAAGCCTTTTTAAGAGCATCTGTAGAAATCTGAGGGTGTTCGATTGGAGAAGCCTCCACGCTGATACTCAGCGCTCGGAAACCTGGTGCAATCTCAGCTATCTGGGGGGCAAGAACTGGAGCTACAAAGGACATGCTGGCCTCCACGGCGACTAACGCTGAAGGTTTCTTTTGGTATAGCGGCTTCATGCCGAGCACAGAATATTGAGGGTGTGTATGAACGTTTTCAGTTTGCCTTTCAATGTAGCTATCTCCGCAGTGAAGGTGATCAGTGCATGGAGTTTTAACCCGCGACCATCATTAAATCTAATGATTTACTATCATGATGCATAAGTTTTTTTTATTGAATTACCCAAGCACGAGCCTGCAAGCACGCGCCAGATGGAGTGTGATAATAGATACACGGTGACTGAGGTAATGGAGATTCCGTCACTTCCACTTCAAGGACTCTGCCACCAAAGAGCCCGCTTCTGGCCGATTGCTGCCCGTCACCACTGGCAGCTATGGGTTGGTAGCGGCCGGTTTACGGCTGGCGCTATCGACCCATAGCGACATCTGTAACCGGGGCCGCTTCGCAGCCCATCGCCGGCAAGCGCGGCTCCCACAGGTACAGCGCATGTCTGAAGGCTAGTGATATTTCTGTGGGAGCTGGCTTGCCGGCGATGAGGCCTGCACTGACTACAGAGCTTTGGTTCGCTGTCCGCTATGGGTCGAAAGCGGACGGTGCAGACAGAAACATGTCTGGCCGAACTGAATGACTAGGTTGCCTGGGTGGCTGATTTTTGAAAACCGACCGTCAAGCATATGGGGCGTCAGACGCTCTGGGGCATCTCACCACGTTGCAGACGTTCCTCGATATCGGCGATCACTGCCGGCAACTCTGCAATGGTATCGATAAGGTAGTGCGGTCGCGCGCCCTCGAACATCTGGCCAATCCTGGCCCGCGCCTGCTCCAACTC
>NZ_OPYN01000149.1 GCF_900277125.1 Pseudomonas inefficax | reverse complement strand
TCGAAGCTGAACTTGCCNCCGCCGAAGAAGCCGCTGGCCTCGTCATACAGGTTGGAAACACTTTGCGCAGGCTCCGCGTCGTCGGTCAGCGCCTGGCCATAGGAGCTGCCGGTGGTGCCCGGTGCGCCCGATGCCACCGTCTGCGCGCCCTTGACCCCTTCGGCCGGTGACCTGACCAGGCGTTTGGGCGGCGGTGCTGCCGGGGTTTCCTCTACCTGGCGCACGCGCTGCTCCAGCACCATCAGCGCTTGCTGCTGGGCTTCGTAGCGGCGTTTCAGTTCCATCAGTTCCTGCTTGAGAGCCTCGACCTGAGGGTCGGCTGCGGCGTAGAGCAATGTGGCCGGGGCCAAGGTGGTCAAACACACAAAAGCTTTGAGCGATAAAGATCGGTGCATGGAATTGCCGTCCCTGCCGACTACTTTTGATGAGACTGAGCGTAGATCAGTATCCAAATGTGCGAAGCCCTTTGAGCTGATCGAGGCTACCGTTCAGCGACGCGGCGGTTGGCACGCTTTCGCGCATCACCACATTGAGCGTGGTGACGTTATTGACCCGGTTGCCGTTGCCCAGCAGCGTCGAGTTCTGCATCAGGCCACCCTGCGCCAGGCGCTGCATGCTGCTGCCCTGGTTGTTACTGGCACTGATATTGAACTGCACCCCTACGCCGCTGGCGGACACACTCAGCGCCCCTGCGCCGTTTGCGCCTGTCAGCGTCTGGCCGTTTGCCATTACCTGGCCCTGAGGCTGCACGGTAGGCGCCTGGTCGGCCTTGGAGACATTGATGGCGACATTGTTGTAAGCGGTGTTGTTGTCGCCAGCTGCGCGCACCACCTGGGTGACACCCTCTGTGGTGTTGAGGCCGGCACCGCCTGTAACGGTACCGGTGCCCGTTGCCGTGGCTCCAGCTGACGTTGTGCCACTGCCGTTTTCGTCGATCAACGAGACATAGAATTGCGGTTTGATCGTCGATTGTTGAATCTGCATCGTGCTCGTCGCACCGATCACGTCCCCTTTGGCATTCTGCCAGGTGCTGGACATGACAATACCGAAACTCACGATTCGCCCGGGCATCACATAGCGGCCACGCAGGCTCGCCAGCTCATGGTCCTTCAGCTCGATGGGTTTGAACGTTTCGGCGTGGGTAGGAAGGCTGACGGCCAGGCATGCAATTGCAAGCCAGAATGCATTCTTCATTGGGGTGCTCCCCGGAGCCTCGTGCTCCTTGTCGTTGCAAGAGTCGTTAGAAGAAGTCGCTTTTGATGAAACCGAAGTCCAGCAGATCTGCATCCTGCACCGGGGTGAAGTCGTTCACCCGGCCCTTTGCGGTCAGGGGCAGGGGCGGGTCGAGCAGGACGTTGTTCTTGTCGTAGCCTTGGCCGATCACGGCGAAGATGATGCCGTTCCAGCCTTTGAGAAAGTCGTCGACCTTGTAGCGCTTGTGGCCTAGTACCGGGTCCCCGATATATACCCAGCCCTTGTCTACCTTCTGCATGACCACGAAGTGCTTGTAGCCACGCACGTCCATCAGCACCACGACCGGGATGCGTACGCTGTGCAGGGTCTCGGCTGCCACCCGGTAGCCGCGGGCACGCATCCCCAGGCTCTCCACGTAACGTTTCATGTCCAGCATCGAGAAGCCTTGCGTGCGCACCAGGTCCTGGTCGGCGTGG
>NZ_OPYN01000148.1 GCF_900277125.1 Pseudomonas inefficax | reverse complement strand
GATCACTGGCACCCGCGGCTGGCTGAACGCCCGCGCCGTGGACAGGCTGGCGGCCTGCCCGCTGGGCTGGAAGTAGCCGCTGACGCACAGGCCCTTGGCGTGGTTCTTGCGGTAACCCGGGTAATGCCCGGCCTGGGCTTCGAAGGTATCGATGATGCGTTGTGGGGTCAGGCGGGTCTCGCCAAGCCAGCCGGCGGCATAGGCAAAGGCGGCGCCCGCGCCCAGCATCACGGCAGCGATGGCGGCCAGGCGCAGGGCCTTGGCCGGGCCGTGCAGGGGTGAGTTCATGGTCATTGTCCGGTTCAGTGAAGGTGCCGGTACGACGGCGCAGGGAAAAACTTATTCCTTCGCCGGGAATAGATTTTCTTCACAGGCGTCTGCCTCTTACACTGACAACCCCAGACGCCGGGACTTTGCCATGCATGATCTGGACGACCACCAGTGGCGCGAGCTGCTGGCCCGCCTGCGCCGCTTTGCCGTGTGGCTGACCCGCGAGCCGGGCAGCGCCGACGACCTGGTGCAGGCCACGGTCGAGCGGGCGTTGAGCCGACGCGACCAGCAACGCGACGCCGACGCCCTGCGGGCCTGGCTGTTCACTATCCTTTATCGGCTGTTCCTCGACGGAAAGCGCCGCGAGCGCCTGCACGCGCGCTGGCTGTCCTGGTTCGGCCGTGGCGAGCGCGACGACGAGCCGATTGGCGGCAATCTCGAAGCCATCGTCCTGGCCCAGGCCGACCTGCAGGCTTTCGCCCGGCTCACGGCAGAACAGCGTGCGTTGTTGCTGCTGGTCAGCATCGAAGGCCTGAGCTACAAGGAGGCCGCCCAGGCCCTGGGCATCCCTATCGGCACTGTGATGTCGCGCCTGTCGCGCGCCCGCAATGCCTTGCGCGAACTGACCGAGGGCAGCCCCCAGCCCCCGGCCTTGCGGAGACTGAAATGACGCGCCTGATCCCCAGCGAAGACGAACTGCACGCTTACGTCGACGAGCGCCTGGAGCCTGTGCGCCGGGCCGAGGTGCAGGCCTGGCTGGCGGCCAACCCGCAGGCCGCGGCCAAGATCGAGAGCTGGCGTGCCGACGCCCGCCGCCTGCGTACCGCGCTGGCCGGGTTTGGCGAAGTGCCCGGGGCTGCGCAGCTGGACCTTGGGCAGTTGCGCCGGCAATTGCGCCAACGCCGCCAGCGCCGCTGGGCCACGGCAGCGGTGTTGTTGCTGGCGTTGGGAGTGGGTGGCCTGGGTGGTTGGCAGGTGCGCGACGCGACCTTGGCGCGTGGCGACCTGCCGATGGCAGATGCCGTCCAGGCACATCGCTTGTTTGCGGGCAGCCAGGCACTGGATATCCAGGCCAGCGACCCGGGCCAGTTGCGTGACTGGCTGGGGCGCCATTTCAGCCGCGTGGGCCAGTTGCCGGACCTGGCGGGCTACGGCTTCAAGCCGGTGGGCGCGCGCCTGCTAAGCAATCAGCGTGGTCCGGCGGCGTTGCTGGTGTTCGAGGATAGCAAAGGCCGGCGCATCAGCCTGTTCCTGCGCTCACCAGGTGATCAGTATCGGCGCATGCCGGACGGGCATCGCGTGGATGGCCAGCTGGAGGCACGGTATTGGTCGCATGGGGCCTACAACTTTGCTCTGGTCAGCGCGGCGGACGATGTGCGCGGGGTGGGGGTGGGGGAGGCGTTGCGGTTGGGGTTGTGAATCTCTGGAGACCCTACATTCCAGCAACCCTTGTAGGAGCGGCCTTGTGTCGCGATGGGCCGCGCAGCGGCCCCGGTAATCTTTGCTGCGAAGCTGAAAACCTGGGGCCGCTTCGCGCCCCATCGCGACACAAGGCCGCTCCTACAGGTATTTGCACATGGCTTGAGGTCGGTGTGGTCAAGGTGGGAGCTGGCTTGCCGGCGATGGGCTGCGTAGCAGCCCCTGGCGATCAGCTTAATTCCAGCCAGATCGGCGCATGGTCCGACGGCTTTTCCATCCCGCGCAGTTCATAGTCCACACCCGCATCCTTGATTCGCGGCACAAGGTGCTGCGAAGCCATGATCAGGTCGATGCGCAGGCCGCGCTTGGGCTCGTCCTCGAAGCCGCGGCTACGGTAGTCGAACCAGCTGAAGCGGTCGGTCACTTCCGGGTACAGGTG
>NZ_OPYN01000147.1 GCF_900277125.1 Pseudomonas inefficax | reverse complement strand
AACCTGCAGGGCGACCTGCAGCCCGAAGCTGACTGGCCGGTGCAACTCCAGGCGCAGTTGCAATTGCCAGCCGTAGACGGCAAACCGTGGCAGCTGGCGCTGACTGCTACCGGCGAGTTGCAGAAAACCCTGAAACTCGCCGGCACCAGCAGTGGTTACCTCGATGCCACGCTGAGCGGGCAATTGCAGGCGTTGGCCGAGCACCTGCCAGCGACCTTGCAGATCCGCTCCGAGGCATTCAAACCGGCTGCCTCGTTGCCCGATACCGTGCAGTTCAACCAGCTCAGGCTCGATGCCAGCGGCGACCTGCGCAAGGGCTATCAACTTTCGGGGGCGGCCAGCCTGCCGGCCGAGCAGTCGCCGATCGCCTTGCTGTTGTCCGGGCTGGTCGACAGCAAAGGCGCCAGGCTCGATGCCCTGGACCTGAACGCCAGCGATACCCAACGGGTCAAGTTGCAAGCCACCGCTGACTGGCAAAAAGGTCTGGTCGCCGATGCCCAGCTGGACTGGCAGGACTTCCCGTGGCTGCGCCTGTATCCACTGGAGACACCGCCCGAGGTCACCCTCAAGCGGTTCATGGCTCAGGTGCACTATCGCGATGGCAACTACCAGGGCACCTTCAATGGCGACCTGGATGGCCCGGCTGGCGAGTTCAGCCTGGCCAGCCCCTTCGAAGGTGACCTGAGCCAGGTGAAGCTGCCGCAGTTGGCGCTGACCGCCGGGCAAGGCAAGGCTGCCGGCAGTGTTGCCGTGCGCTTCGCCGACACCCTGGCATGGGATGTCGACCTGCAGTTGTCGGCGCTTGACCCGGCCTATTGGCTGGCCGAGCTGCCGGGTACCCTGGCGGGGCCGCTGCGCAGCAAAGGCGAGATGAAAGGCGACGCCTTGAGCCTCGATGCCCAGCTAGACCTGAAAGGCCGCTTGCGCGGCCAGCCGGCAATGCTCAAGGCCGAGGCCCAGGGGGCAGGGCAGAGCTGGACCCTGGGCGCGCTGGCAATCCAGCTGGGGGATAACCGCATCAATGGTAGCGGCAGCCTGCAGCAGCGCCTGGCCGGGCGGCTCGACCTCGACCTGCCGCGCCTGGGCCAGTTGTGGCCAAGGTTGCAGGGCCAGGTCAAGGGCCGGCTGGACGTCGCCGGCACCCTGCAGGCCCCGCAAGGTACGCTGACCCTGCTGGGCCAGCGGCTGGCCCAGGCGGAAAACCGCTTGCAGCAGCTGAACCTGGATGCCCGTCTGGACAACGCCCAGCGCGGCGTTGTCGAACTCAAGGCCAGCGGCATTCAGCTGGGTGACACGGCTCTGGGCACCTTGCAGGCCAACGGCAAAGGCGACATTCGCCAGCAAGCCTTGACCCTGGCGCTGGATGGCCCGCAGCTCAAGTTCGACCTCGGCCTGGATGGCCAGCTGAACAAGGGGGACTGGCGTGGGCGCCTGGCCAGTGGGCGGATCCAGGCCGGCGGCCAGGACTGGCGGTTGCAGGCACCGGCGCGCCTGC
>NZ_OPYN01000146.1 GCF_900277125.1 Pseudomonas inefficax | reverse complement strand
GAGCAGCCCACCAGCAAAGTGTTCTCGGAGCCGGCCATGAGCCAGGAACAGGCGCTTTCGTACCTGGTACTGGGGCGGCCTCTGGGCGCCTCCGGCGAAGACAACAACATGCTCGCCGAGGCGGCATTGGGCCTGGGCCTGGCGGGAAGCGCGGGCATCACCGGCAGCCTGGCCTCGAGCCTGGGCATCGACGACTTCCAGCTGGACACCGAAGGTTCGGGCAATACCACCAGCGTGGTCGCCAGTGGCAACCTCACCGAAAAATTGAGCCTGCGCTACGGGGTGGGGGTGTTCGAGCCCGCCAACACCATTGCATTGCGCTACAAACTTAGCAAAAAGGTGTATCTCGAGGCTGCCAGCGGGCTGGCCAGCTCGCTGGACATCTTCTACAAGCGCGACTTCTGAGCCTGCGCGGCGGCTGTCAACGCACGGTGGCCGCCTCGATGTACTCATTGGTATCGGGCGAGGGCGGCGGGCTGGGGGCGCGTACCGGGATGATCAGGCTGGTGTATTCCTCGATCAGCCGATTGTGGGCCTCCGGTGGCTCGCTGGCCTGGAACTGCATGCGGATCTGCACTTCATCGGGGTCACGGTTGTCGCCCTGACGGCCCTGGCCGCCGATGGTGACCTTGAAGCTCGCCGCCTTGTTTTCGCCTGCGGTCATCAGTGCCTGCTGTGCTTCGGTCCCTTTGACCCTTACCGAAAGGTCGACCTGCATGCGCTCGAGGGCCAGGCCCTTGGGCGACACCAGCGCGAACAGCGGCACGCGCATGATGTGCTGGCCGTCCATGGCCACTTCGACCATCTTGGCTTTCATGGGGCCGCCCAGCACCTCAGTGTCGCACTCGAAGAACTGGTCGAACAGGTTGATGTACTGTTGCGCGATCAGGCTGTTGGTAGCGCTGGCCGCTTCCTGCAGGCCACGGGTGATTTCGCGCAGGTCGATGGAAGTCATTGGGGCGGGGGATTTATCCAATGGTTCGACTCCTCAGGCCAGGTGGTGCCCCCTGGTCAGGGGGGCTGTTCGGGGCGGGGAGGTACGTCTCAAGGGGTTTCGATGCCAAGGGCCGGAGCCCTGGCGGCCGCAGGGTGCTTCAAGGTATCGGCCTGGGAAATCACGTCCTCGCTGTCCAGTGTGGCGGTCTTGACCACGGTCGGCTTTGTCGCGGCGTCGGTCAGGAAGTCGATTACCCGCATCATCGCCTCAGGTGGATCCTGGCGCTTCAAGGTGGTGTTGAAGGCATAGCGGGCGCGGGTGTCTGTCTTGCGGGTTTGCGTGGAGTTGTGGCTGAAGCTGCCTGTCACGTTGAGCCTGAACGGCCCCGAGCCGAACGATCCGGTTGCAGCGGCGCTCATGTACTTGCTGGCCACATCTTACGAAATCTGGTTGATGAACAGCTCGACCTCGACATTACCTTCTTCGATGGAAATGTTCG
>NZ_OPYN01000145.1 GCF_900277125.1 Pseudomonas inefficax | reverse complement strand
CGCACGCCAATGCTGCGGCCATTGCGGTCGGCGGCGTGCAAGGCATCGATGACCTTGAGGCGGATCAGGCTGGTACGCAGCCCGAAACTGCGCAACAGCTCGCGGATCTGTTCGTTGCCGATGCGTTCGTCAGCCAAAACGTCCCGTTCCGTGGGCGCTTTGCCTGGGACGCGCCCAGCCTGGATCTCGGGTTGCGGGTTGTACATGTGAATGCTCCTTTTCGTGGACGAACCCGAAATTTGGGTGCCTCACTTACTAGGACGAATGAGAACGGAAAAACTGCAGCCCAGTCGCAAAAAAAGCCTGGCTCTGTTCAAGACGTTGTATTTCAAGACGTTCAATTGCCTTGTAATACGTAAAATTTTCATCTCGCCATTCGTCTGATCGGGATGACCCCCGAAGCCGAGGAGTGCCCGTGTTTCCACTTTCCCGTCCCATGAATTGCGTTGGCCTGGCCACCGCCCTGGTAGCCTTCAACGTCGGCGCAGCGCCGGTGCAGTCCGCCGCAGCCGATGCCAGTGCGCAGATTCGCCGAACCAGTTACGGGGTGCCGCACATCGTGGCCAAGGACGAGCGCGGCCTGGGCTATGGCATTGGCTACGCCTACGCCCAGGACAACCTGTGCCTGCTGGCCAATGAAGTGCTGACGGTGAGTGGAGAGCGCTCACGCTACCTCGGTGCCAAGGGCAAGACCCTGGAGCAGCGTGAAAACCTGGCCAGCGATGTGTTCTTTGCCTGGCTCAACACGCCGGCGGCAGTCGAGGCGTTCTTGCAGGCGCAGCCGGCGCCAGTACAGGCGCTGCTGGCAGGTTATGCCAGCGGCTACAACCGGGCGCTGGCCGAGCGCCGCAGCCAGGGTTTGCCCGCCGAATGTGGCAACGGCGAGTGGCTGCGGCCGATCAGCAGCGAGGACCTGGTCAGGCTGACCCGTCGGCTGCTTGCTGAAGGCGGTGTCGGGCAGTTCGTCGAAGCACTGGCAGGGGCGCAACCGCCAACGCTGGCCAGCCAGCAGGCGCCGGCAGGGTTTGCCGCAGCGCTGGCCAGGCAGCAACGCTTTGCCACTGAGCGCGGTAGCAATGCAGTGGCCGTCGGGGCGCAACGTTCGGCCAATGGCCGCGGCCTGTTGCTGGCCAACCCGCACTTCCCGTGGATGGGCGGCATGCGCTTCTATCAGATGCAGCTGACCATTCCCGGCCAGCTCGATGTGATGGGGGCGGCATTGCCGGGCCTGCCGGTGGTCAACATCGGTTTCAACCAGCATCTGGCCTGGACGCACACCGTCGATACGTCGAAGCACTTTACCCTGTACCGCCTGCAACTCGACCCCAAGGACCCGACCCGCTACCTGCTCGATGGCAAGTCGCTGCCGCTGACCCGGCAAACCGTCAGTGTTGCGGTCAAGGCCGAGGATGGCAGCCTGAGTCAGGTCCAGCGT
>NZ_OPYN01000144.1 GCF_900277125.1 Pseudomonas inefficax | reverse complement strand
ACAAGGATGCGCAGGCGTACGTTGCCTTGTTCGATACGCCCATGTTCAAGGTGGCCGAGGCGTACGACTACGGCGGTAACGATCGTGAGTCCCGGGTGGCCTACGCCAAGACCATGGCCTTGTGCCTGGGTGGGGGCGTTANCGAAGCGGTCGTCCCCCGCCTTGAGCCGCATGTTCCCGCTTCTGGCACCAGCGAACTGCTCTGGTTGAAATGGCTGCAGGACCCGGACAGCCAGCCCTACCGCGCCTTGCTGCTGCGGGAGGGCTCTCTGCTGGCCGGGCTGCTGCCCAGCTTCTCCGCCACAGAAGCGATCAACTGGAACGACAGCGACAAGCTCTACGGCCTGCTGAGCAAGGGCATCGCCAGCGCTGACGCCGGCCTGCCCATGCGCAATACCCCCAAGCAGGCCATTGCTGAAACGCAGGGTGTGCTCAATGCAGCCAGTCAGCGGCTGGCGCCCTGTCTGTGAGCTGGCATTCAGAAGGCCGTGCGCCATCTGAACAGCGCCACGCAGTTTCTCTACAACGGCGTCCATCTGATCGAACTGGAAGTGAAGATGAAGCTGGGCGAGTACTACGCCTTGCAGAGCGCCCACCTTCGGGAGTTGCAGCAAAAGGCCAATGCGTCGATCGCCGAGGCGCGGGACCGGATGCGCCGCAATGTCGATGACTTCGAATTTGGCTCGATGAAGGCCATGCGCAAGGTGAGACCGATTATCCAGCATGGCTTGATGAGCCTGGCCGTGCTCGATCCACAGTTCACCAATACGATGATCAGCGTGACGGTGTGGGTCGAGGGCAAGGCTGAAGAGGTGCATGGGCGGTTGTTCCAGGAAGCCAACATTGGCGTAACGCAGGCGAGCAGTGCGGCGCAGCTTGCCTTTGTGGATATTTCGGTGGCGGCAGGGACGCTGGACGCCAATGCGCGGAAGCTGTTGCAGGGGATGAAGATCACGTCGCAGCAGGCGGCCCGATTGGTAAAAACCGGTTTTTCCGGGTTGCGCGGGATTGCTGGCAGCTGGGAGGTTCTGCTGGCGATAGGCGGGTTGTATTTGCAGCAGGACAGCCTGGGCAGGAATCAGGGAAAGGCGGAAGCGGAAATTGGGCCGAAGGCGTATGAGGCCAAGTTGGCGTTGCAAGGATCGTACTTGGGAGTGTTGGGAGGACATATCGAACTGGTGGGGCTCTTGTTGAGCTCAAGTACTAAACCCATTGGAAAGTCGTGGGCTAAGGGCGTTTCAGAAACTGGAGTGTCGCTGATAAAAATCGGTGCGATGATAGGTGCAATAACCGGAGTGATTGACTCAGCGCAAGCATTTTCTGCTGCTAAACGTGCAATGGCATCCGGGGACAACACAGCAGAAACGCATTATTTTCGCGCAGGTTTTTTGTATGCCTTTTCAACTGGAGTGTTTGTCTACGCAGTATTTAAGCCCATCCTGTTAGGACCTTTAGGCCTGGCTATAATACTGGCGCTCGCCGCCTATGCACTTACACGCTCAGCTGAACAAAGCGAATCTAATGCATTAGAGCGTTGGGCGCGACGCTGCTGCTTTGGTAGAGGCGACGAAAGTCCGGTTGTGTCTTGGGGGACACCCGAATATGCAGATATAGCGTTTGCAGAACTCAATGCCGCCACGCTTGGCGTGCACGCGGCGGTTCATTTCGAATCCAAACGCATAAGTGACCCGACCACTTCCAAAATGGGAGGCTTGGTCAGTTTGGAACTAGAGCACAAGCTAAAATTTTACATCATATTACCCAAATACAATGATGAGTACTCAGCCTATCGGTGGACCCTGTCAGTACATCGCCATGGTGACGGAGCTTTCCCCGATTTCATTGGTGGAGAGACTCTCGTTTTTGATGAGCACCAACCTGTTCAAGTTGAAGCCCTTACCAAGACGGCTATATTTCACGACTTTTCTCAGCCAAGACTACCAGATTATAAAAATGATGTTTTAATTGAAAAAATTCGACGCTCGCCTGACCCGGACAAGCCGTATCAGTCTTGGCTAGAATTCACTGGAACGGCGGAGCTTATGGGGGCCGTTGGGCAGCATACAATAAGAGCCGCGACACTGCTGGTAAGGTATTGGCCAGATAGACGACTACCAGATGCATATGTCGAAATTTGCATTAGGGAAGCTAACGAATGAGAGCCAAATCCAGAGTTCTTTGCGAGCGGGCTCTGCACTGGAGTCATGACTTGCCGGACGTCAATTCGGATGCAGTCCCGCGACTAAATTTTGCGGATATAGATCCCTCGCCAAATTTTTGTGATTCGGTGTACCTGGAACTCCCTCGATCCACTGTCAGTTTGCGTGGCATCGCCGTATTAATAGGAGGGCCAATACTGGCTTTTACTGTTGGCGCTATTATCTACATGCCTGGGAAATTATTTGGTATTAATTGGTCGAATGACTGGCATGTTGACCTCTTCGCCTCGCTAATGCTTCTGGTCGGCATGTGGGCTACTGCGACATATGTAAAGATGGACCTGCTGCTCCCACGAGACGAACCAATCCGCTTCAATCGCCTACGACGCAAAATCTATCTCTATCAATTTAGATTCCACTACATCTACCTGTTCAGCCGCAAACACTGGGGCGTCAAACCTGTCGCCTACAATTGGGACGACGTAACCGCCGAAGTCTACCGAGTCTACGCCCCCGGCCACGGCGGCCTGATCGAGAACGTCATGCTGTCGATCCGCAACCCGGAAACCAACGAAGTCATCGACCGCGTGTTCTTCACCCACAACCTCTACCAAGGCGAAGCCTACTGGGCCATCGCCCGGCTATTCATGCAACAAGGCCCCGAAGCCCTGCCGAAGTTCGTGCACCCACCCCGTGACTGGAACGATGACGATGGCCTGAGCCACATGCATTGCCTGGCACCCAAGGTTCATTGGCCGGAGGATATTGACCGTGAGTCCCGTACTGCCCCATCTGACTGAGAGGGCCGATGCCCCGGCGCCTAGACGGTAAGGATCACCACACCTTTCAAGGCAGCCGCAGTACCTGTGGGAGCGGGCATGCCCGCGAACACCGGCGTAGCCGGTGCCAGCCACCGCGTTGGATTCTTCGCGGGCACGCCAGCTCCCACAGTTTGGTTCAATGCCTCAAGCGTTAGCCGACACTGGACGTGGCGCACGCACACCCCACAACCAGTAACCCAGGGTTAGCAGCACCAACCAGCCAACCCCGACATACATGGCTGTGC
>NZ_OPYN01000143.1 GCF_900277125.1 Pseudomonas inefficax | reverse complement strand
GCAGTGTGCGGCCCTTGAGCGTCGTTGGGTAATCGGGCAGCACCACCGGCTCACAGCCGTGCTGGTAGGTCGAGGCCTGCATGAGTGCCTTGAAACCCTGGTCCTGTTCCGGGGCGGCGAGGATCGGGCTACCGACGCTGCGGCCGGAAAGGTGGCCGTTGACGATCGCCACCACGGAGTGTTCCGGGTGGTCGAGGTCGTGCAGGAGGATCTCAATGTTGCGTGCGGCGACGCTGCCCAGGGCCTGGATGGCGGCCTTGAGGACGGTGAGGGTTAGCTGGCGTTCTTCGTTGGGAGTCATGGCAGAGCGAAGATTCAACGTTTTGTGCATTTTTACACATAAAGTTGAATTATGCGATTTGCTTTTCCAGGCCCATTCGCGGGTAAACCCGCTCCCACAGGAACCGCACGGTATTCAATACCTGTGGTGAACCTGTGGGAGCGGGTTTACCCGCGAATGGGCCGCAAAGCGGCCCCTTTAACCCTCAGCCCAAGGCTGGAGTACGCGGCGGGATCATCCGGCGCGACCCGGTCGCCTCGAAGGCTGCACCAAAGCTCAGCAGCGCATTGTCACTGTAAGCCCGGCCAGCAAAGGTCAGCCCCACCGGCATGCCGATATCAGCCATCACGCCCATCGGCACTGTCACGGTCGGCACGCCCAGGTGACGGATCGCCAGGTTGCCGTTGGCCACCCAGATGCCGTTGCTCCACGCGATGTCCGCCGATGCCGGGTTGACGTCGGCATCCGCCGGGCCCACGTCGGCCACGGTGGGGAACAGCACCGCGTCCAGGCCCCGGTTGTCCATCCAGTCTTCCAGGTCGATCTTGCGGGTCTTCTCCAGGCCGCGCAGGCCGTCGGGCAGGGTCTCGATCTGGTCCCAGGTCTTCAGGCCACGCTTGGCCATGTTGACGTACTCGTCCATGCCGGCGGCCAGATCGTCTTCACGGTTGGGCAGGGTGCCCGGGTCGTGGGGGAAGATCTGCGGCCCGTCGACGTCGGCCAGGCGGTTGAGTCGTGGGTCATCGTTGGCGCGCAGGAAGTCGTCGAAAGCCCAGCCCGACAGCTCCCACAGTTCGTCATGCAGGAACTCCTTGCTGACGATGCCGCGGTTGTACACGGTCGGTGCGCCCGGGCGGTCGCCCTCGCAGTTGGAAACCAGCGGGAAGTCCACTTCCAGCACTTCGGCACCAGCCGCCTCCAGGGCCTGACGGGCCTGCTGCCACAGGTCGATGACCGTGGCGCGGGTGTTGATGCGCTGGCCAGTCGGGCCGCCGATGCCTGGCTTCTCGGACGTACCGGCTTCGGCATCGGCATTGATGTACATGCGCGGCACGCCAAAGCGCTTGCCTTTGAGCGCGCTGGCATCCACGGCCAGGTCCAGGTACGAAGCCGGGCGCACCGTAGAGGCCGCCGGGATTGGCACCCAGGGTTGCAGGCGCCACAGGTCGCCGCGCTTGTCGGCGTCGTCGGCTACGACCACGTCGAGGATTTCCAGCAGGTCGGCCATGGTGCGGGCATAGGGAACCACCACGTCCATGGTCGGTGTCAGCGGCCAGTTGCCACGCACCGAAATCACCCCACGCGAAGGGGTATAGGCGCACAGGCCATTGTTGGACGCCGGGCCACGGCCGCTGGACCAGGTTTCTTCGGCCAGGCCGAAGGCACTGAAACTGGCGGCGGTGGCAGTGCCGGCACCGTTGGACGAGCCGGAGGCGAACGGTGCGGTCAGATAGTCGGCGTTGTAAGGGCTTTCGGCGCGGCCATACACGCCGCGCTGCATGCCACCGTTGGCCATGGGCGGCATGTTGGTCTTGCCCAGGCACACGGCGCCGGCGGCGCGCAGGCGTTCGATGGTGAAGGCGTCGCGCTGGGCCACCAGGTCCTTGAAGGCCGGGCTGCCGGAGGCTGCGGTCAGGCCTTTG
>NZ_OPYN01000142.1 GCF_900277125.1 Pseudomonas inefficax | reverse complement strand
GCCGCGCTGTTGGCGATCCCGTTCGGTGAAACCCGCAGCTACAGCGACATCGCCCGGCAGATCGGCAACCCCAGTGCAGTGCGTGCGGTAGGCGCCGCCAATGGCCGCAATCCGATCTCGATCATCGCCCCGTGTCATCGGGTGATTGGCGCTTCGGGCAGCCTGACCGGCTTTGCCGGCGGCCTGGCGGCAAAGCAGTACCTGCTGGCGCTGGAGGGCCGGCAAAGCCTGACACTGGACCTGTAGGCATCAGCAGAACCAGCTGGCAGCCAGGCAGACCAGCACGGCCAACGCCGAGCCAGCCAGCAGGGTGTACTGCCGATGGGCTTGGCGTGCATGGGGCCTCACTGCGCGCAGGTACTCGCCGGGTGTCGGCGCATCAGGCCGGTGGCGCAATCCCTCGGCCACATCGGCCAGTTGCCCCTGGATGAGCAGCCCCGTCAGGTAGTAGGTACAGGCATAGCTCAGCAACGCCAGAAACAGATAGATCATGCCGGTTGCAGGGCCAACGGCACCGCCATGGCAGTGCCGTTGGCGGTATCCAGCACGATCAGCCCTTCGCTGTGGTCGTCCAGGCTGGCAAGCAAGCGCCCCTGGCTGTCCCAGGCCGCCGAGCCGCCGGCGCCGATGAAGGTGTCGGCCGGCCCCACGCAGTTGGCCAGCAACACCGTCATGCCCAGCTCACGAGCCACCTCGGCGTAGTGCTGGTAACCCTCACGGATGCCCTTGGCGGTTTTCGCCACGCTGACCAGGTACAGGTCGGCGCCATGTTCCCGTGCGGCTGCGGCATGGGCCATGAACATCGATTCGTAGCAGATCGCAGGTGCTACCTGGTGCGCGCCCACCTGCAGCAGCATGGCTTGATGACTTGGGGTGAACCAGGGCAATTCATCATCATGCAGACGCTGCTTGGCATAGGCCTGGCGCGCTGCCCCGGGGCTGAAGATTGGCATGCCGATACGGATGCCATCAGGTGTCGGCAGTGGCAGGCCCACGGCGACGGTGATACCAAAGCGGTCGCAGGCTGCCTGCAGCGGGTCCAGCCGCGCCGCACCGACTGGCAGGGCGGCCTGGCGCGCGAGGGTTGGCTCATACCCGGTCAGCGACAGTTCGGGAAACACCACCAGTTCGGCGCCAAGGGTTGCGGCCTGTTCGATGCAGGCCAGGTGGCGTTCGAGGTTGGCTTGCACATCGCCCTTGAGCGATGCCAGTTGCACGGCACACGACTTCATGAATGACC
>NZ_OPYN01000141.1 GCF_900277125.1 Pseudomonas inefficax | reverse complement strand
AACAGCAGGCTGCCTTCCTGCAGTACCGACAGGCCGGTAAAGGCCATGGCGATGAACACGCCATTGGCCAGGGCGATACCCAGGCAGGCACCGCTCGCGATGCGCCACCCGGCGTTGACCGAGGTGCGTGCGACCAGGAAGAAGTCCGGGCCGGGAGAGAGCAGGGCAAGGAAGTGGGCGAGGGCGATGATCAGGAATTGTTGCATGGGGTGGGTGGCTCTGGCGGAAAAGCCGAACTCTGCCCTTCGGCGCTCATGCCGTATTGAACAATATTGCAGGCCCCTGTAGGAGCGGCCTTGTGTCGCGAAAGGGCTGCGCAGCAGCCCCGGCTATCTGTGCTGCGGAGCTGAAAACCCGGGGCCGCTTCGCGCCCCATCGCGACACAAGGCCGCTCCTACAAGGACCGTGCAGGCGTTCAGTCTCCCCGATACTGCCCCGGCGTCACCCCCACATGGGCCTTGAATACCCGCTGGAAATGGCTTTGGTCGGCAAACCCGAGCTTATAGGCCACATCCGCCAGTGCCTGCCCTTCCCCCAGCAACTGGCGCCCACGGTTGACCCGGGCATTGAGCAGGTAGGCATGCGGCGTAAACCCGGTGGCCGCGCGAAATGCGCGAATCAACTGGTAGCGCCCAAGCCCGGCTTGCCGGGCCAGTACCGCCAGGTTCAACTGCGCCGGGTCCTGGTCCTCGATGTGCGCGATCAGCCCACTCAGCTCGCTCGCCCCCAGGGCCGGTGCCGGCGCCAGCGGCGCGAGCCTGGCACAGTCCAGGTCACCCAGAAAGGCAATCAGCGCCGCATCCTTCTCACCATGGCTGGCGCTGGAGAACAGCAGGCTGTTCAGTTCGCAGAACAGCCGGTACACCTCCGGCACCTGGCAGATACGTGCCGGCTCGCCGGGCCCGGCACCCTCCAGCCCGGACTCCAGGTGCAGCTGTGCCAGCCAGTCGGCATCCACATGCAACATCTGGTAGCTCCACGCTTTGCCGGCCTGGGGGTTGCAGGCATGTACCCGGCGGGCCGGGACCAGTACCAGCGTGCCGGGTGTCAGGCGTTGCTGGCCGTTGCCGGCACCGGTGAAATGACTGTGGCCGGCGTCCACCACACCGATTGAAAACGTCGGGTGGCTGTGGGCCTTGTAGCAGGCGCGGCTATGGCAGGCGCGGCGGCTTTCGACATGCGGCAGGGCCGGGTCGCGCCACAGNGTGGCATGGGAACGGGGCATCACAGGGTCCTCGATATGTTCCGCAGCTTAACAGGCGCCGCGCACCCATACAGTTTTTTCCGCTGGCTGTAACTTGACCACAAGGCCCGCTACCCGCCGAAATAGACCCCTGTCGCCAAAGGAAAACAATGATGGACCTCTCGAGCCTGCTGCTTTTCATCCCCGCCTGTTTCGCCCTGAACATGGCGCCGGGGCCGAACAACCTGCTATCGCTGCACAATGCCAGCCGCTACGGCCTGCGTACGGCCTGCGTAGCCGGCGGCGGGCGCATCGTCGCCTTCAGCGGCATGATCGCCCTGGCGGCCATGGGCCTGGCCGTGGTGCTGCACACCAGCGAATACCTGTTCCTGGCCATCAAGGTGGTAGGGGCGGCGTATCTGTTCTATATCGCCTGGCAACTGTGGCGTGCACCGGTGGGCGAGGCGGTGGTGGCAAGCGATCACCCCCGCGGCACCTGGCGCCTCGCACGCCAGGAGTTCTGGGTGGCTGCCGGCAACCCGAAGGCGATCCTGATCTTCACCGCCTTCCTGCCGCAGTTCGTCTCGGTCGGCAGCGCTACCCCGGTGAGCGAGCAGTTCCTCTGGCTGGGCGTGCTGTTCCTGTTACTGGAGTGGGCCGCCATCGCGATCTACGCCGGCCTGGGGGCGTACCTGCAGCGCTGGTTCAGCCAGCCCGGCCCACGTCGGCTGTTCAACCGGGTCAGCGCCTCTCTGCTGGGCTGCGCCGGCCTCGGGCTGCTAGCTGCGCGCCGCGCTTAGTCGCGGTAGAAGGTTTGTACCAGATGGTAGCCGAACTTGCTCTTGATCGGCCCGTGGACCACGCGCAGAGGTTTCTTGAAGATCACCTGGTCGATGGCGCCGACCATCTGGCCGGGGCGAATCTCGCCCAGGTCGCCGCCGCGCTTGCCCGAAGGGCAGATCGAGAACTTTTTTGCGAGCACGTCGAAAGCCTCGCCATTGGCGATGCGCTGCTTGAGCTTTTCGGCTTCGTCAGCGGTCTTGACCAGGATGTGGCGGGCTTGGGCTTTCATGGGGTACCTGTGCATCGGGAAAGAAAAGGGCGGCATTATGCCCAATGCCTGCCAATTAAGCACTTGGGCTGCTGTGCAGCCCATCGCCGGCAAGCCAGCTCCCACATGGACGGCGCAAATCTCGAAATCTGCGCTGTACCTGTGGGAGCTGGCTTGCCGGCGATGGGCCACAAAGTGGCCCCTTGCGATTACGCTGGACCACGCAGTTCGGCACGATCCCGAAACTGCTCCAGCGCCTCGGGGTTGGCCAGGGCATCGGTGTTCTTCACCGGCAAGCCATGCACCACGTTGCGAATTGCCAACTCCACCAGCTTGCCGCTGATGGTACGCGGGATGTCATCGACCTGTGCGATCACCGCCGGCACATGGCGGGGCGTGGTGTATTGGCGGATCACCTGGCGGATGCGCTGGCGCAGGGCTTCATCCAGTTGCAGGCCGTCACGCAGGCGAACGAACAGCACTACCCGCACGTCGCCTTGCCAGTCCTGGCCAATGGCCACGCTTTCCAGCACCTGCTCGACCTTTTCCACCTGGCGGTAGATCTCCGCCGTGCCAATGCGGACCCCGCCGGGGTTGAGCACGGCATCGGAGCGGCCATGAATCACCAGGCCGCCATCGGCACGCTGTTCGGCATAGTCGCCCTGGGCCCATACCCCCGGGAACTGGCTGAAGTAAGCATCGTGGTATCGACTGCCGTCCGCATCCTTCCAGAACCCCAGCGGCATGGACGGAAAGTTGCGCGTACACACCAGCTCGCCTTTCTCGCCCTGCACCGGCTGGCCATGCTCGTCCCACACTTCCACCGCCATGCCCAGGCCCTTGCACTGGATCTCGCCACGGCGCACTGGCAGGGTCGGATTGCCCAGCACGAAGCAAGAAACGATATCAGTGCCGCCGGACATCGATGCCAGGCACAGGTCGGCCTTGATCTTGCGGTACACGTAGTCGTAGCTGTGTGGCG
>NZ_OPYN01000140.1 GCF_900277125.1 Pseudomonas inefficax | reverse complement strand
GGCCATGCCGACGCAGAACACGAACAGCGTGCCGATCAGGCCCAGCCAGGGCGCGGCCCAGGCGGGGGTGTTGAAGAAGGTGCTGGGGATGATGTTCTGGATCTGCGGGGTGCCGGGCAAGGCGTCCATGGTGAACGAGAAGGCGCCCAGCGCAATGGTTGCCGGGATCAGGCGCTTGGGGATGTTGCTCTGGCGGAACATTTCGGCGGCGAACGGGTACACCGCGAACACCACCACGAACAGCGACACGCCGCCGTAGGTGAGCAGGGCGCAGACCAGCACGATAACCAGCATCGCCTGGCGGGTGCCAAGCACGCGGATGGCGGCAGCGACGATCGAGCGCGAGAAGCCGGACAGTTCGATCAGTTTGCCGAACACGGCCCCTAGCAGGAACACCGGGAAGTAGAGCTTGATGAAACCGACCATTTTCTCCATGAACACCCCGGTGAATGCGGGGGCCACGGCGGAGGGGTCGGTGAGCAGTACCGCACCGAGGGCGGCGATGGGGGCGAAGAGGATTACGCTGTAGCCGCGGTAGGCAGCCAGCATTAGCAGGGCCAGAGCGGCGAGGGCGATGAGCACGGTCATCGGGGTGGGTCTCCTGGGTGAGTCTTGTTTTTATCGGTGAGCAGGAGATAGCGGGAATCGTGCCAGTTTTTAACTGGTTGATTTATATGAGTATTTTATTTTCTTGTGAGTTTTTGTCTCTGTCTTGAGATTTTGGGGCCGCTTTGCGGCCCATCGCGACACAAGGCCGCTCCTACAAGTGCACCGCGATCTCCTATAGGAGCGGCCTTGTGTCGCGATCGAGGGCGAAGCCCTCGCGGCAATCTCAAAATGGAAACATAAGTCTCAAATTAGAGACCGAGCGCTACCATCTTCTTGTACAGCGTTGACCGCCCCAGTCCTAACGCCGACGCAGCTTCCGGCACATTTCCCCCATGTTCGGCCAGTGCCCCGGCAATCAGCTCGCGTTCAAACGCCTCGCAGGCCTCGCGGTAAGTTTGCCGCACAGGTTCACCCGCCACCGGGCTCAACGGCCCCAATGCCGCCCGTAGATCCGCCACCCCCAGCCGCGGCTGATCCGCCAGCAGCGTAGCCCGCTCCAGTACATTGCGCAGCTCGCGAATGTTCCCCGGCCATGCATGCCGCGCCAATAGCTGCTGCGCTTCGGCCTCCAGCTCGTACTGGCTGCCCAGTTCGCCCAGGATGGCCTCGCACAGCGCCGGCAGGTCCTCCAGCCGCTGCCGCAGGGGCGGNCCTTCGANCNGCAGCACGTTCAACCGGTAATACAGCTCGGCGCGGAATGCCCCGCGCGCGATGGTCGCCGGCAGGTCGATGGGGGTGACGGCAANGATGCGCACATCACTGCGCAGCATCTGGTTCGAGCCTACCGGCTCGTACTCCTTCTCCTGCAACACCCGCAGCACCGTGCTCTGCATCCCCAGCGGCATGTCGCCGATCTCGTCGAGGAACAGCGTACCGCCTTCGGCCAGCTGCAGCTTGCCGCTGCGGCCCTTGCGGTCGGCGCCGGTGAAGGCGCCGGGGGCAGTGCCGAAGAATTCGGCTTCCAGCAATGTCTCGGGGATTGCCG
>NZ_OPYN01000139.1 GCF_900277125.1 Pseudomonas inefficax | reverse complement strand
ACACCTCGGTGAACGCGCGCAGGCCGAACTGCTGGCGGAACTTCACCAGCAGCAGGTTGATGGACACATTGGTCATTACGTAGGCGGCCGGCAGCCAGGCNATTTACGCCGTGGTTGCACCCAGCGCACCTTGCAGGAACACAAGGTTGGCGGTGACCAGCGCGTTGCCCAGGCCACCGGTGATGGCCACCAGCAGCCCGACCACGCCGTAGGCCAGGCGTTTGGCGGGCGTGTGCAGGGGCGTGGAGGGGGAGCCCGGCAGGCTGGGTTTTTCGTGGGGGAGCCACTGGCGTGGGGCGTATTTGTCCATGGGGCAGACTGTACTTCAGCGGCCATTGCAAAAAGACAGTCTACAGCCTGCACCGGCCCTTTCGCAGCACAAGGCTGCTCCTACCGGTATTGCACCGCCCTCAGATGCGATGCAGTACCTGTAGGAGCAGCCTTGTGCTGCGAAGGGGCCAGTGCAGGCGCTACAAGGCCTTGGCCAAAAACTGCGCAGTGCGGCTTTCAGCACACCCGGCCACCACCTGCGGCGTGCCGCTGACCACCACCTGGCCCCCGGCATCCCCGGCCCCAGGCCCGATGTCGATCACCCAGTCGCTCTGCGCCACCACTCGCATGTCATGCTCGACCACCACCACGCTGTGCCCGCCATCGACCAGGCGGTTGAGCTGCACCAGCAGCCGGTCGATGTCCTGCGGGTGCAACCCGTTGGTAGGTTCGTCCAGTACGTACAGCGTCGCCCCGCGGGCCATGCGCTGCAGCTCGGTGGCCAGCTTGATGCGCTGCGCCTCGCCGCCGGACAGTTCGGTGGCCGGCTGGCCCAGGCGCAGATAGCCCAGGCCGATGTCTTGCAACACCTGCAGGCAGCGCCGCGCCGCTGGCTGTTCGGCGAACACCTGCAGGGCCTGGTCGACCGTCAACTGCAGCACCTGCGCAATGTTCATGCCTTGCCAGGTCACCGCCAGGGTTGCCGGGTTGTAGCGGGCGCCATGGCAGGTCGGGCAGGGCGCATAGACGCTGGGCATGAACAGCAACTCGACGCTGACGAAACCTTCGCCCTCGCAGTTCTCGCAGCGCCCCTTGGCAACGTTGAAGGAGAACCGCCCGGCATCGAAGCCTTGTGCCTTGGCCTGTTCGGTGGCGGCGAACAGCTTGCGCACATGGTCGAACAGGCCGGTGTAGGTGGCCAGGTTGGAGCGTGGCGTACGGCCGATCGGCTTCTGGTCGACCTGCACCAGGCGCCTGATGCTGCCAAGGCCAGCGCTCACATGCCCGCCGCTGGCCTGTTCGGGCTCATCTTCAAGGCTCTGTTCTTCGGGTTCGTTGCTCGGTGCGGCATGGCCCAGGTGTGCACCCACCAGCTCCAGCAGGGCCTGGCTGACCAGGCTCGACTTGCCCGAACCGGAAATACCGGTAACGGCGGTAAAGCAGCCCAGCGGGAATTCGGCACTTATGTTGTTCAGGTTGTTGCGGCTGATGCCTTCAAGCTTCAGCCAGTCGTGGGCCTGGCGTGGCGTGCGCGTGGTCTGGGCCGGTGCACCGAACAGGTAGGCCCGGGTGCTCGAATGCTCGACCTGGGCCAGCCCGTCGGGCGGCCCGCTGTAGAGGATGGTGCCGCCATGCTCGCCAGCGGCAGGCCCTACATCCACCAGCCAGTCGGCGCGGCGCATGGTGTCCAGGTCGTGTTCCACCACATATACCGAGTTGCCAGCATGCTTCAGGCGCTGCAGCGCCTCGAACAGGGCTTCGCTGTCGGCCGGGTGCAAACCGGCCGAAGGTTCGTCGAGCACGTAGATCACGCCGAACAGTTGCGAGTTCAGCTGGGTGGCCAGGCGCAGGCGCTGCAGCTCGCCGGAGGACAGGGTCGGGGTGCTGCGCTCCGGGGCCAGGTAGCCCAGGCCCAGCTCCAGCAGGGTGTCGATGCGTTCGAGCAGTTCGTTGGCGATGCGTTGGGCGGCCAGGCGCTTTTCCAGGGTCAGGTCGTCCTGCTGTTGTGCCAGGTAGTCTGCTGCCGCCACCTTGCGCAATACCTCGGCCAGCGCCTGCAGCGACAGGTGCGACAGCTCGGCGATATCCAGCCCGACGAAGGTCACCCCCAGGGCCTCGCGCTTCAGGCGCTTGCCCTGGCACAGCGGGCATGGGCTTGGGCGCATGAACTGAGCAACGCGCTTGCGCATCTGTGCGCTTTGCGAGTGCATGAAGGTGTGCAGCACGTAACGCCGGGCACCCATGAACGTGCCCTGGTAGCTGGGCTCCTGCTTGCGCTTGAGGGCGGTGCGGGTCTGCGCCGGTGTCAGCCCGGCGTACACCGGCGCGGTGGGTGTTTCTTCGGTGAACAGGATCCAGTCGCGCTGCGCTTGTGGCAAGTCGCGCCAGGGAGTATCGACGTCGTAGCCTAGCGTCACCAGGATGTCACGCAGGTTCTGCCCCTGCCAGGCCATCGGCCACGCCGCCACGGCGCGCTCGCGGATGGTCAGCGACGGGTCGGGGACCATGGTCGCTTCGTTCACTTCGTAGACCCGGCCCATGCCATGGCATTCCGGGCAGGCGCCCTGGGGCGTGTTGGGCGAGAAATCCTCGGCATACAGCATCGCTTGGCCGGCCGGGTAGTGGCCGGCGCGGGAGTAGAGCATGCGGATGGAGCTGGACAGGGTGGTCACGCTGCCCACCGAGGAACGTGCACTAGGCGTGCCGCGTTGCTGCTGCAGGGCCACGGCCGGGGGCAGGCCTTCGATGGCGTCGACGTCCGGCACGCCGACCTGGTCGATCAGGCGCCGGGCATAGGGCGCGACCGATTCGAAATAGCGCCGCTGGGCTTCGGCGTAGAGGGTGGAGAAGGCCAGCGAGGACTTGCCCGAGCCGGACACGCCGGTGAACACCACCAGTGCGTCACGAGGGATATCGACGTCGATGTTCTTGAGGTTGTGCTCGCGGGCGCCACGGACGCGGACGAAGCCGGCTGGGGGCGTATGGCGTGGAGGCATTGGGCGGTCCTTGGCTGGGGTCGGTGATGAAGGTAGCAGTAAAGCGCTGTGGGGTCGCTAGGGTATGGTTTGAGTTTTTTGGTGCCTGGGAGATCGAGCGCCGCCCGCGCGGCGCTTCGCAGCACAAGGCTGCTCCTACATCTGTTTCAGGCCAGTCATGCCTGTGCCAGACGCGCGCGACCGCCTTGTTTATACGACGCGATATCGAGCCGTGCACCGGGGGCTCGCGCGCAATTGCCCCAGGACTCACTGGCCCGAAACAGATGTAGGAGCAGCCTTGTGCTGCGAAGCGCCGCGCGGGCGGCGCTCGATCTCATAGGCACTGGAGCTTTCAAGCCCTGCACTAGTTCCATCCAGCGGAACCACATTCGATTGTGCTCCTTCTCCACTCGCGCTTATCTGTCAGCCAAGCACGACCTGCCTCACCCGTCGTGACCTCAAGGCGAACAACAAGAACGGGAAACCACCCGCGCGAGGAGACTCTACATGTCCCGACATCAGCACATCCTGGCCTGGCTGAACGATGTGGCCAGCGACCTGCACGCAATCCGTCACGATATCCACGCTCACCCGGAACTGGGTTTCGAAGAAAGCCGCACTGCGGCACTGGTTGCCCAACTGCTCGAAACGTGGGGCTATGAAGTGCACACCGGTATCGGCAAGACCGGCGTGGTCGGCGTACTGCACAATGGCAACAGCCCACGCCGCCTGGGCCTACGCGCCGACATGGACGCGCTGCCCATACACGAGGCCACCGGCGCCGCCTACANCAGCCAGCACCAAGGCTGCATGCACGCCTGCGGCCATGACGGGCATACCACCATGCTGCTCGGCGCTGCACGCTTCCTGGCGGCGACGCGGCAGTTCGCCGGGACGCTGACGCTGATCTTCCAGCCGGCCGAGGAGGGCCA
>NZ_OPYN01000138.1 GCF_900277125.1 Pseudomonas inefficax | reverse complement strand
CGAGGTCAGGCCGGTGGATGTGTGCCACAGTGACTGGGACTGCACGCTAGAGCCTGAGCCTGGAGAGGCCCTGGCCATTCGCATGGGCTTGCGCCTGGTGCGCGGCCTTGCCGAGGCCGACGCCAGGCGCCTGGCGCAGGCGAGGGCGCAGCGGCCATGGCGCGATGTCGAAGACCTGTGCCTGCGAGCCGGGCTCGACGCGCGTGCCCGCGCCCACCTGGCCGATGCCGGCGCGCTGCGCGCCTTGGCCAGCGACCGGCACCAGGCGCGCTGGCAGGTGGCGGCGGTGCAGCCGCAACTGCCTTTGTTCGCCGACATGCAAGCCTTGCCGGAAAGCCCCGTTGAACTGCCCGTCCCCAGCGTGGCAGAAGACCTGATGGCCGATTACCAGACCCTGGGTACCACGCTTGGGCCGCATCCCTTGACCTTGTTGCGCTCACGCCTGCGGGCACTGGGCTGTCGCAGTTCGCGCGAGCTGCAGGATGTCGGGCATGGTGACAACATTGCCGTGGCCGGGCTGGTGGTGGGCCGCCAGCGGCCCCAGACCGCCAGTGGGGTGACCTTCGTCACCCTGGAGGACGAGCACGGCATGGTCAATGTGGTGGTGTGGCGGGCGCTTGCCGAACGGCAGCGACGGGCGCTGGTGGGGTCGCAGTTGCTCAAGGTCAGCGGGCGCCTGGAGCAGGAGAAGGGCGTACGTCACCTGATAGCACGGCGGCTGGAGGATGTGAGCCCGTTGTTGCAAGGGCTGGATGTGCGTAGCCGGGACTTTCACTGAATCCCATCTATGCGCGGGCCCTTGTGGGAGCGGGCAAGCCCGCGAAGCAGCCCCCGCGGTGCATGGCACCGGCTTTGCCGGTGTTCGCGGGCGCGCCCGCTCCCACAGGAGTCTCGCCATAGTCCGGCTTGCGCTGACCTGTAGGAGCGGCCTTGCGTCGCGAAAGGGCTGCGTAGCAGCCCCAGGATTTCGGCGTCACTGCAGATAATGCTGGGGCCGCTTTGCGGCCCTTTCGCGACACAAGGCCGCTCCTACAAGTGTGGTGTTGCCAGTCAGACCATCGCCAACCGCTGCTTGCGTGTCGGTGCCGGGAACGCCCGGTCGATTGCCCGCAGGTCTTCGCTGGTCAAGGTCAGCGTACCTGCAGCCGCATTCAACCGCACATGCTCGGGCGTCACGGCCTTGGGGATGGCTATCACCCCGTCATGTCGGGTCACCCAGGCCAGGCTGACCTGGGCCGGTGTGGCGCCATGGCGCTCGGCGATTTCCGCCAGCAACGGGTGCTGCAGCAGGCGCCCGGCCTGGGCCAGCGGGCAGTAGGCCATGGTCGGCAGCGCGCGCTTTTCGCACCACGGCAACAGGTCGAATTCGATGCCACGCTGGGCCGGGTTGTACAGCACCTGGTTGGTGGCGCAATCGGGGTTGTGCAGTTCGCGCAGGTCGTCGACGTCGAAATTGGAAACACCCCAGCGCTTGATCTTGCCTTGCTCGCGCAAGCGCTCGAAGGCCTCGACGGTTTCCTCCAGGGGGTGCTGGCCACGCCAGTGCAGCAGGTACAGGTCGATGCAGTCGGTGCCCAGGCGAGCGAGGCTGCGTTCGCAGGCCACCGCCATACCGCGCCGGCTGGCATTGTGCGGGTACACCTTGCTGACCAGGAACACCTTGTCGCGGCGCCCGGCAATGGCTTGGCCAACCACTTGTTCGGCACCACCTTCGCCATACATCTCGGCGGTATCGATCAAGCTCAGGCCAAGTTCGATACCCTGTTGCAGGGCCGCCACCTCGGCCGCCTTGCGGGCCGGATCCTCCCCCATGTACCAGGTGCCCTGGCCAATGGCCGGAACGCTCGAACCTGCCAGTTTCACGTAACGCATGTCACCTCCGGGATGCGGGTATTGGAAAGCAGTACCTCGAGCAGCGCTTGCGCCGCCGTGGAAAGCTTGTGTTCGCTGAGGGCGATCACGCCGATGCGGCGCTCGACCGTGGGCTCGACCAGGGTTACGCAGCGAGCGCCCAGCTCTTGCATCTGGTTGATGCACAGCGCAGGCACGGCACTGACCCCCAGGCCACTGGCAACCATGCGGCCGATGGTCGTCAGCTGGTGGCTCTCGAAAGCCACCGCCAGTTTGCCGTGGCGGGCGGCCACGTTCTGCTCCATCAGCAGGCGCACCGCCGAAGGGCGTTGCAGGGCCACGAAGTCTTCGGCCAGCAACTGTGCCCAGCTCACCTGGGGCAGCTGCGCCAAGGACGAATCGGCGGGCACCACGGCGACGAAACGGTCCATGTACAACGGGTGGAAGTCCAGGCCATCGATGTTGTCCGGTTCGAAGCCGATGCCCAGTTCGACGCGGCGATGGCGCACCAGTTCCTGTACCTGTTCGTTGATCACATCGTGCACCGTGACGTTGACCTTCGGGTAACGCTGGCGAAAGACCTTCAGCGA
>NZ_OPYN01000137.1 GCF_900277125.1 Pseudomonas inefficax | reverse complement strand
ACGCCGACCTGGTCGATCAGGCGCCGTGCATAGGGCGCGACCGATTCGAAATAGCGCCGCTGGGCTTCGGCGTAGAGGGTGGAGAAGGCCAGCGAGGACTTGCCCGAGCCGGACACGCCGGTGAACACCACCAGTGCGTCACGAGGGATATCGACGTCGATGTTCTTGAGGTTGTGCTCGCGGGCGCCACGGACGCGGACGAAGCCGGCTGGGGGCGTATGGCGTGGAGGCATGGGGCGGTCCTTGGCTGGGGTCGGNGATGAAGGTAGCAGTAAAGCGCTGTGGGGTCGCTAGGGTATGGTTTGAGTTTTTTGGCGCCTATGAGATCGAGCGCCGCCCGCGCGGCGCTTCGCAGCACAAGGCTACTCCTACATCTGTTTCAGGCCAGTCATGCCTGTGCCAGACGCGCGCGACCGCCTTGTTTATACGACGCGATATCGAGCCGTGCACCGGGGGCTCGCGCGCAATTGCCCCAGGACTCACTGGCCCGAAACAGATGTAGGAGCAGCCTTGTGCTGCGAAGCGCCGCGCGGGCGGCGCTCGATCTCATAGGCACTGGAGCTTTCAAACCCTGCACTAGTTCCACCCAGCGGAACCACATTCAATTGTGCTCCCCCGTCACTCGCGCTTATCTGTCAGCCAAGCACGACCTGCCTCACCCGTCGTGACCTCAAGGCGAACAACAAGAACGGGAAACCACCCGCGCGAGGAGGCTCTACATGTCCCGACATCAGCACATCCTGGCCTGGCTGAACGATGTGGCCAGCGACCTGCACGCAATCCGTCACGATATCCACGCTCACCCGGAACTGGGTTTCGAAGAAAGCCGCACTTCGGCACTGGTTGCCCAACTGCTCGAAACGTGGGGCTATGAGGTGCATACCGGTATCGGCAAGACCGGCGTGGTCGGCGTACTGCGCAATGGCAACAGCCCACGCCGCCTGGGCCTACGCGCCGACATGGACGCGCTGCCCATACACGAGGCCACCGGCGCCGCCTACAGCAGCCAGCACCAAGGCTGCATGCACGCCTGCGGCCATGACGGGCATACCACCATGCTGCTCGGCGCCGCACGCTACCTGGCGGCGACCCGGCAGTTCGACGGGACGCTGACGCTGATCTTCCAGCCGGCCGAGGAGGGCCAGGGTGGCGCCGAGGCGATGCTGGCCGATGGTTTGCTGGAGCGCTTCCCTTGCGATGCGCTGTTCGGCATGCACAACATGCCCGGGCTGCCAGCCGGGCACCTGGGCTTTCGCGAGGGGCCGATGATGGCCTCGCAAGACTTGCTCACGGTGACCCTGGACGGGGTTGGCGGCCATGGCTCGATGCCGCACCTGACCGTCGACCCGCTGGTGGCGGCGGCCAGTGTGGTGATGGCCCTGCAAACCGTGGTGGCGCGCAATATCGATGCGCAGGAGGCGGCCGTGGTCACCGTCGGCGCCTTGCAGGCCGGCGAAGCGGCCAACGTGATCCCGCAGCAGGCGCTGCTGCGCCTGAGCCTGCGCGCGCTGAACGCCGAGGTACGGGCGCAGACCCTGGAGCGGGTGCGTGCCATTATCGTCGGCCATGCCGAGAGCTTTGGCTGCCGCGCCACCATCGAACACCGCCCGGCCTACCCGGTATTGGTCAACCACGCCGCGGAAAACGCCTTCGCCCGGCAGGTGGGGGTGGAGTTGCTCGGTGCCGAGGCAGTGGATGGCAACACCCGCAAGCTGATGGGCAGCGAAGACTTCGCCTGGATGCTGCAACGCTGCCCGGGCGCCTACCTGTTCATCGGCAATGGCGTATCGCGGCCGATGGTGCACAACCCGGCCTACGACTTCAACGACGACATCCTGCTGACCGGCGCCGCCTACTGGGGCGCGCTGGCAGAGCGCTGGCTCGCGCCCGCCTGACCTTTCCTTTTGACGACTGCCGCTGGAACCCGGGCGCGACCGCGCCTGGGCGATCACCCAATCATTGTGTGGAGTGTTTCCTATGCAGACTTCGAGCACCGGCGTGTCGCGTACCCGGCAAGTGGTCGCCGCCGTCATCGGCAACGCCCTGGAGTGGTATGACTTCATCGTTTACGGCTTTCTGGCCAGTATCATCGCCCGGCAGTTCTTCCCCTCCGACGACGAATACGCCTCGCTGCTGATGGCCCTGGCTACCTTCGGCGTCGGCTTTTTCATGCGCCCGGTGGGGGGCGTGCTGCTGGGCATGTATTCCGACCGCAAGGGCCGCAAGGCGGCGATGCAGATGATCATCCGGCTGATGACCGTGTCCATTGCCATGATCGCCTTTGCCCCCGACTACCTGGCCATCGGCATGGCCGCGCCGATGCTGATCGTGGTGGCGCGCATGCTGCAGGGTTTTGCCACCGGCGGCGAATATGCCAGCGCCACGGCATTCCTGGTGGAGAGCGCGCCGGCCCACCGCAAGGGCCTGTATGGCTCGTGGCAGCTTGTAGGGCAGTGCCTGGCGGTGTTCTCCGGGGCGGCCATGGTGGCCCTGGTCACCCACCTGTGCACGCCTGCGGCGCTGGACAGCTGGGGCTGGCGGATCCCGTTCGTGCTCGGCCTGCTGATCGGCCCGGTGGGGCTGTGGATTCGCAAGCACATGGAAGAACCCGAGGAATTCATCGAGGCGCGCCGCCAGGCCAAGGGCCAGTCGCCCAACCTGTGGCAGGTGCTGCGTGAGCACCGACGCAGCCTGCTGGTGTCGATGGGCCTGGCCTGTGGTGCGACGGTGTCGTTCTACGTGGTGCTGGTGAACATGCCGACCTTCGCTCACAAGAACCTGGGGCTGCCGCTGGACCAGGTGCTGCTGGTGCAGATGCTTGCCGTGGGGCTGATGACCGTGGTGATCCCACTGGCCGGGGCGTTGTCTGACCGGCTGGGGCGGCGGCCGGTGCTGATGGCCTTCACTCTGGCGTTCTTCGTCATGGTCTACCCGTTGTATGTGTGGGTGGCTGCCGCGCCGTCGCTGGAGCGGCTGCTGGTGATGCAATTGCTGCTGTGCACCGCCATCGGGGGCTTCTTCGGACCGGCGCCCACGGCCCTGGCCGAGCAGTTCCCGGTCGAGGTGCGTTCTACCGGGGTGTCGGTGGCCTACAACGTGGCGGTGATGGTGTTCGGCGGCTTCGCCCCGTTGATCGTCACCTGGCTGAGCAAGGTGCTCGGTACCCCGGTGGCGCCATCGTTCTATGTGCTGTTCGCCTGCCTGCTGACACTGCTGGGCACCTATTGCCTGAAAGAAGCCCCCCGTGCGAGCAAGCCTGCCGCTTTCAACCTTGGAGTGAAACCGTGATGCCGCTAGCCATCGACCCCATCGTTGCCCTCGATGCCGAGGCGTTGTCCCGGGCCATCCATGCCCGCCAGATGTCGTGCCGGGAGGTGATGCAGGCTTATCTGGCGCATATCGAACGCTTCAACCCACAGGTCAATGCGCTGGTGTCGCTGCGCCCGGCCGAGGCGCTGCTGGCCGAGGCCGATGAGCGTGACCGCGAGCTGGCCCGTGGCCACTCGCGCGGCTGGATGCATGGCATGCCCCAGGCGATCAAGGACCTGGCCGCCACGGCCGGGATGCGCACCACCTTGGGCTCGCCGCTGTTCGCCGAACAGGTGCCCGAGCAGGATGCGATCAGCGTCGCGCGGGTACGGGCCAGTGGTGCGCTGATCGTGGGCAAGAGCAATGTGCCGGAGTTCGGCCTTGGTTCGCAGACCTACAACACCCTGTTCGGCACCACCACCAATGCCTACGACCCGGGCAAGGTGGCCGGCGGCAGCAGCGGCGGAGCGGCGGCGGCGCTGGCCATGCGCCTGCTGCCGGTCGCCGACGGCAGCGACATGATGGGCTCGCTGCGCAACCCGGCGGCGTTCAACAACGTGTATGGCCTGCGCCCGTCGCAGGGCCGCGTACCGCACGGGCCGGCGCCGGAACTGTTCGTGCAGCAGTTGGCCACCGAGGGGCCGATGGGCCGCAGCGTGGTGGATGTGGCGCGGTTGTTGTCGACCCAGGCAGGCTTCGATGCGCGGGCGCCGTTGTCGCTGAGCGAGGGCCGGCACGATTTTGCCGCCGGTTTGCAGCGCGATTTCCGCGGCGTGCGGGTCGGCTGGTTGGGCGACTACGACGGTTACCTGGCGATGGATGACGGGGTGCTGAGCCTGTGCGAAGCGGCCCTGGCGGACTTCATCGAACTGGGCTGCCGGATCGAGGCCTGCCAGCCGGCGTTCGACCTGGCGCGTTTGTGGCAATGCTGGCTGACCCATCGCCACTTCCTGGTGCACGGCAACCTCGCTGCGGCCTATGCCGACCCGGGCAGGCGCGCGCTGCTCAAGCCCGAGGCGCAGTGGGAGGTGGAGGGTGGCCTGCGACTGAGCGCGGCGGCGGTGTACCAGGCATCAGTGGTACGCAGCGACTGGTACCGGGCGCTGGGCAAGCTGTTCGAGCGTTACGATTACCTGCTGTTGCCATCGGCCCAGGTGTTCCCTTTCGATGCACGGCAACCTTGGCCAACGGTGGTCGGGGGGCGGACGATGGACACCTATCACCGCTGGATGGAAGTGGTGATAGGGCCGACCCTGGCCGGCTTGCCGAGCATCAGCGTACCGGTCGGTTTCAATGCTGCCGGGTTGCCCATGGGCCTGCAGATCATCGGCCCGGCCCAGGCCGACCATGCGGTGCTGCAGCTGGCCCATGCCCATGAACAGCTCACCCGTTGGGTAGCGCGGCGCCCACCCGGGAGCCTGCAAGCGCCATGAAACTGCTGGGCAGGCGCGGATCTTGCTGGCTATCCTGACCATCCAGCTACAGGGAGGTCACACTCATGGGCATCACGGCAGACAGTGGCGGCGTGCGTTCGGTGGAGCGGGCGCTGGCCATCGTCGACCTGCTGGGAGAACACCAGGCCCTGGGCCTGGAAGAACTGCATTACCTGACGGCGCTGCCCAAGGCCACGGTGTCGCGCATGCTCGCCACCTTGCAGGAGCAGGGCTGGGTCTACCGCGGCCTTAGCGACAGGCGTTACCGGCTGTGCGCGCGGCGCCTGTTCGGTGACCGCCAGCTGCGTTTCAAGCGGCGCCTGGTGGAACATGCCGCGCCCATGTTGCTGGAATTGAGCGAGCGCACCGGGCTGGTGGCCGACTTGTCGTGTTTCGACGGCGAGCGGCTGGAGGTGATGGAAAGCGCCATTCCCCAGGTATTGCGCAAGCGCTACCCGCACACCTGCCAGATCGTCGGCCATCATGCCAGCCTGTTCCATTCGGCGATGGGACGTGCGTGTCTGGGTGAGTTGGCGGTCGATGAAGTGCAGCGCCTGGCGGCCCATGAGCGGGTGGGCGACGAGACGGTGCTGCGCGATATCGAGGCGGAAGCGAACAAGGGGTTCGGCCAGCGCACCGAAGGGCACTGGGAGTACCCGGTGCGCTTGCCGTTCCTGATCCGCGCAATTGCCCTGCCGGTGCATGCCGAAGGGCGCCTGGCCGGGAGCATTGCCTTGCACTGGCCGCTGGACCAGGCACCGGTGGAACGGGTGTTGAACCTGCACCTGAACAGCCTGGCTACAACGGTGGGGGAGGTGCAGCGGGCCTTGGTGGTTTGAGTCAGCCTGTACCGGCCTCTTCGCGGGTGAACCCGCTCCCACAGTGAAAGTGGGTTGCCCGAGGCCGGCTCGGTACCTGTGGGAGCGGGTTTACCCGCGAAGAGGCCAGTGCAGCAAACAACAAAAGAAGCTGTGTTCCGAGGCCCCTCAACGCTCCAGGCTGTACATCCGACACTCTGCCAGCAACGCCAGCAAATTCGGCTCCCGCTCCCGCGCCTTGAGGAACACCACACCGATATGCTGCTGCAAGCGATATTGCGGCTTCAGCGCAATCAGCCTGACCCGGTTTTCGTACACCGCCGCGATACGCCCTGGCAGCAGGGCAAAGCCCACGCCCGAGCTGACCATGCTCAGCAGGGTGAAGATATCGTTCACCTGCATGGCCACCTTGGGTTCGAAGCCGGCCTGCTGGAACACCCGGGCGCCATCGCGGTGGGTGGCGAAGCCCTGGGTCAGGGTGATGAAGGTGGAGTCGGCCAGGTCGGCCAGATCCACCTCGGCCTGCTCGGCGAAGGGCGAATCGATGGGCACGGCGAGGAAGATGTCGTCGGAGAACAGCGGCAACTGCTCGCAGGCTGGGTCGCTGACGCTTTCGTCGAGCGACACGAGGATGGCCTCCAGCTCGTGGTTCTTCAGGCGCTGCAGCAAGTCGACGTTGGAGCCCAGGGTCAGGTCGATGTTGAGCTCGCTGCGACGCAGCTTCAGGCCCATGACCAGCTTGGGCACGGTTTTCACCGTCAGCGAGTAGAGCGCGCCCAGGCGGAAGCGTTCGGCATAGAAGCCGGCTGCCTCGCGGGTCTGACGGACCATCTGCTCGGCGTCCTGGATCAGCTGGCGGGCTTTCTTTTCCAGCACGTAGGCGCTTTCCAGCGGGATCAGCTGGCGGCCTTCATGCTTGAATAGCGGGCAGCGTAGTGCGCTTTCCAGCGAGTGGATGGCGCGGTGCACGCTGACGGCGCTGGTGGCCAGCTCGACAGCGGCGCGGCCGAGGTTGCCGGTGCGCATGAAGGCGAGGAAGGTTTCCAGCTTCTTGAGGGTCAGTTCTTCGTCGATCAGCATGGGGGCCTAGGGGTGTACGGCTTGGGGGTTATGGTGGATTTGAGATCGAGCGCCGCCCGCGCGGCGCTTCGCAGCACAAGGCTGCTCCTACATCTGTTTCGGGCCAGTATCACCTGTGCCAGCGCACGCGACCGCCTTGTTTGCCCGGCACGATATCGAGATGGACGCCGAGGGGCCGCGCGTTTTCGCCTCAGGAATAACTGGCCCGAAACAAATGTAGGAGCAGCCTTGTGCTGCGAAGCGCCGCGCGGGCGGCGCTCGATCTCAAATCCACCACATACCTCAAGCCCGACGCTCGATCAACGCCCACAACCGTGGGTCGTTGAAATCATCGATCACCAACCCGGCCCCCGCCGCCAGCAACCGCTCCGGCGTCTGCGTAGTGGCCACGCCCACGGTAAAGATCCCCGCGCCATGCGCTGCCGCCACCCCCGGCAGCGAATCCTCGAAGGCAAGTGCCTGACCGGCCTCGGCACCCAGCCGCTGCAACCCGGTCAGGTAGGGCAACGGGTCTGGCTTGGGCCGTGCCAGTTCCTCGGCCACCAGCACATGCGCGAAGCGCTGGCCCAGGCCCATGGCGTTCAACATGTGCTCGGCGTTCAGCCGTGGCGCATTGGTCACCACGCACATGCCGATGTTGCGAGCCCGGGCATGTTCCAGCAGGCGCACAAGGCCCGGCATCGGCTCCAGAGACGGCGACATGTCGCGGAACAGCGCCTCCTTGCGGTCGGCCAGCACCTGGCACTGCTCGGCGCTGGCACCGGCAAACAGCTCGGCGAACAGCTCGCCATTGGCGCGGCCGCTGACCTGGGCATCGAACTGCGCCTGGCTCAGCTGGCGGCCGTCATGCTCGTGCAGCAGTTGGCGAAAGGCCTGCAGGTGCAAGGTGTCAGTGTCGGTGAGGGTTCCGTCCAGGTCGAACAGCAGGGCAGTCAGCATTGGGTATCCAGGTCCAGAAATCATGGGCGAGCCAGAAGGAAGATTCTTTTGCCTTTGGCGTCACGTGAGCTTCGCGACCTCCCAAGTGTACTGGACTACGGCAGCCTTGGCAGAGCTGTGCTCGAACTCGGGGTTGGCGCCTGCGCGCCACATAGCCTTCAGCATCATTGCGGTAGTTGCGCGATCACCTTGATCTCGAAGTCGAAGCCGGACAGCCAGGTCACGCCGATGGCGGTCACCGTCGGATAGGGCGCCTCGCCCCAATATTCGGCCGCCACCTCCCAGATGGTTTCGAATTTCGAGTCGGGGTCGATCATGAAGATGGTCGTGTCAACCACATCCTCGAAACTACTGCCGGCTTCGGCCAGTATCGCGTTGAGGTTGGTGAAGGCCATGCGAACCTGCGCCGCGAGGTCCGGCTCGGCCGAGCCGTCCTTGCGGCTACCGACCTGGCCGGATACGAACAGAAAACCGTTGGAGCGAATCGCCGGCGAGTAGCGGTGGAGCTCATACAATGCATGGCGGTCAGGCGGGAAAACGACATCACGTTTGCTGGACATTGCATACCTCGTTCGGGGCCCTGGCGGCCCGGTGTTTATGGTGAAGCCACTATAAGAAAGGCCACCGACCTGAATAAACGGGCAGCGCTGGTCATGACTGTTTGTATAATCCAAACAATCCAGGCACGAGCGAGGCGTGGGATGGACCGTTTCGATGCGATGCAGGCATTTGTCCGCGTGGTGGAAACTGGCAGTTTCACCAAGGCGGCAGCCACACTGCACATGAGCAAGACCACCGTGACGCAGCTCGTTCAGCAACTGGAAGCGAGGCTGCGTGTGCGCCTGCTCAACCGCACCACACGCAAGGTCAACGTCACCGCCGACGGTGCGGCCTATTACGAACGCGTCGTCCGGCTACTTGGCGACATTGACGACGCCGAGACCAGCTTGTCCAGCGCGTCGATGACACCGCGCGGGCGGCTGCGAGTGGATGTACCCAGCCCACTGGCGCGGATGCTGCTCATACCAGCCTTGCCGGGGTTTTTTGCACGTTATCCAGAAATTCAGCTGACCGTGGGCGCGAGCGATCGCATTGTCGACATCATTGGTGAGAACGTCGACTGCGTGGTGCGTGGCGGCGAGATCACCGATCAATCCCTTGTGGCTAGGCATGTGGGCGATCTGAAACTCGGCATCTATGCCGCGCCCGGCTATTTGCACCGCTTCGGTACGCCGGTGCACCCCCGTGAGCTAGAGGAGAGCCGACACACCACCGTCGGCTTCCTCTGGTTCCGTACTGGCAAGGCCTTGCCCTACGCGATGCAGCGGGGTGAGGAGCGCATGGAAGCCCAGGGTCGCTCGCAGCTGACGGTCGACGACGGTAATGCGTACCTTGCCGCCGGCCTGGCTGGCCTGGGTGTAATCTGGCTACCGCAGTACATGGCCAAGCCGCACCTGGCCAACGGCGAGCTGCTGCCGCTGTTTGAAGACTGGCAGATGGCGCCAATGCCGATGTATCTGGCATTCCCGCCGAATCGCCATGTCAGCGCCAAGGTGCGGGTGTTTATCGACTGGATAATCGAGTTGATTGCCGAGCATGCGCCTGTGGTTGGGTGAGGCAGGAGTAAAACTCGGAGGTTCTGGGCAGGCGTCGGGGCTTGGATGTCATCCATGGATCGAGGTGGCTACAGGTGACGCATGCGCAAGCTGTTTTGCAAGAAAATCGATGGCGCATCGGCCGGCGGCCCCTCTAGAATCAGGCATTTCGTGAGAGACGGATCGATCACTGCCATGACCAAGGAGAGGTGTGCCGTGGATACCACTAATCAGAGATTGCTGAGCTTGGGGCTATTAATTCCATTCTGGCTCTTCGCTGGAGTGTCGCTTACCTCGTTTGGCTACCCCGGTTATAGCCACTTCGAGCAGGCGATGAGCCAGCTAGGAGCGGTTGGGGCTCCCACCCACAGTTATTCCGCATGGGTGAACAATTTTCCCCTGGGGGTACTGTTCGGGCTTTTCGCCTTGGGTCTGGCGCGGCGGTACGCAGGTTCGCGTTTGGCTCTGGTCAGCGCAGCGTTCATATTGCTACACGGCTTGGCCAGTTTCGCTACAGGTTACTTCTCCTGTGATGCGGGATGCGTACCTGCGCAGCCTTCCACTTCTCAACAGATACACAACATTGCCGGAATGGTGATGTTTCTTTCGCTGACTATGGCTAGCGGTCTGTGGTTTTTCTTGAGCAAGAGACTGCTGTCATCGACCGGGTTCAAATGGTTCTCGGCGCTCTGTGTAATCCTTGCTCTCGCGACGGTTGCAATGATGGCCAAGGCATTCAGTGACGGTCATGGGTTTGGCCTGTACCAGCGACTCAATTACGGCGTTTCTGTCGCTTGGATCGCCGCTCTGGCCTGGACCGCACTTCGCCGTGAGCCAGCGAGGGCCAGCGTCAGCTAGTGGCCGACCTTGCGTCTTGCAGCGGACTTTGTGGGAGCGGGTTCACCCGCGAACACCGGCACAGCCGGTGCCATCCACCGCGGCGCCTGCTTCGCGGGTAAGCCCGCTCCCACAGAAGTGCGTGTCGCACTCAAGACCATTAGATTCGAGATCGCGCTTGATAGGCGGCAGGCGCCGCCATGTCATCCAGATGCACGCATCAAAATCTATGCAATATCATCAAATAACTGTACATAATGATAATATCGTACAGTATTTGGCGGCGCTTGAGGGTCTGTATGGCGCGTCTTGCTCGTTGGACCGGCCTTTGCCTGCTACTGACTGCCCTGTCGACCACGGCGGGCTGGCGAACCGAGCTGCCGGGGGCACAACGGCTGGGTGTCGGTGAGTTCACCTGGTTTGGCCTGCGCCTTTACACCGCCCAGTTATGGGCAGCAGGCCCGGTTCAGGACTGGAACAGGCCTTTTGCCCTGGAGCTCGTCTATCACCGGGCATTGTCCAAGGACATGCTGGTACAGACCAGCCTCGAGGAAATGCGCCGCCTGGATGCCGGCAGCGTGACGCCGCAGCGGCGCGCGGCGTGGATCGCGGCAATGGAGCAGGCATTTGTGGATGTGCGTCCTGGCATGCGCATCACCGGCTTGTACCTGCCGGGGCAGGGCTGCCGCTTCTATGTCGATGGCAAACTCAGCCGCGCAATCGCCGACCCGGTGTTTGCCCGGGCATTCTTTGCCATCTGGCTTGATCCGCGAGCCAGGGATCCACAACTGCGCCAGCGTCTGCTAGAGGGGAAACCATGAATCTGATCGCGCCTGTCCAACTGGTCTCGACCGGCGAAGCAAAGGAACTTGAACGGCCGGTACCGCAGGTGGTGCAGGATGAAATATGCGGTCACCGTGACGGCCCTGGTGCGCCGCTGCGTGTGACGCTGACTCGCCAGTGGTAGCACGAGCGATGCGCCTGGGCCTGGTGCTGGGTGACCAGCTGTCGTTCGACCTGGCAAACCTGGCCGCTCTCGACCCTGCCCGCGATGCGGTGCTGATGGCGGAAGTGCAGGAGGAAGCCCGGTATGTGCCGCATCATCCGCTGAAGATCGTACTGATATTCAGCGCCATGCGTCACTTCGCTCAGGCACTGCGTGAGCGCGGTTGGCGGGTGCATTATGTGGAGCTCGACGCTGACGGCAACAGCGGTAGCATCGTTGGCGAATTGCAGCGCTGGTATCACGCCTTGGGGGCCACGCACATCCACCTCACCGAGTGCGGTGAGTGGCGCCTGGAGCAGGCGTTGCGCGATGCTGCATTACCGCTTGTATGGCATCGCGACACACGTTTTCTGTGTTCTCGCGAAGCCTTCGCGCGCTGGGCCCGGGAGCGTCGCCAGCTGCGTATGGAGCACTTCTACCGTGGCATGCGCAAGCGAACCGGCCTGCTTATGGAACCTGACGGCAGCCCGGCGGGTGGCGCCTGGAATTTTGATGGCGACAATCGCAAGGCGTTACCCCGCAAGCTGCGTGGGCCGTTTGCTGCGCATTTCGCGCAGGACGGGATCACCGCAGCGGTGGTAGCCCTGGTGCGCCAGCGCTTTCGCGACCACTACGGGGCCATCGACGGCTTCGACTACCCCGTGACGCATGCCGAGGCGCAACAACTCTGGCAGCATTTTCTGGATTTCGGCCTGGCGGCTTTCGGTGACTACCAGGACGCGATGGCGGAGGGCGAGCCGTATCTGTTCCATGCGCGTATCAGCGCGGCACTCAATATCGGCCTTCTGGACGTACGTTGTCTGTGCAATGAGGTCGACCAGGCCTGGCGCGAGGGGCGGGTGCCGCTCAATGCTGCGGAGGGCTTCATCCGCCAGTTGATCGGCTGGCGCGAGTATGTGCGAGGCATCTACTGGCTGCGCATGCCGGCGTACGCCGGGCTCAATCATCTGGGCAACGAGCGGGCGTTGCCGGAGTTCTACTGGACCGGACGCACCCGCATGCGCTGCATGGAGCAAGCCATCGGACAGACCCTACGACTGGGCTATGCGCACCATATCCAGCGCCTGATGGTTACCGGCAACTTCGCCTTGCTCGCCGGCATCGTGCCTGCGGCGATTTGCGAGTGGTACCTGGCGGTGTACATGGATGCCTTCGACTGGGTCGAGTTGCCCAACACGCTTGGCATGGTGATGCACGCCGATGGCGGCTATCTGGGCTCCAAACCCTATTGCGTCAGTGGTCGTTACATCCAGCGCATGTCCGATCATTGCAAGGCTTGCAGTTACAGGGTCGATCAGCTGGTCGAGGAGAATGCCTGCCCTTTCAATGCCTTGTACTGGCATTTTCTCATTCGCCATCGCTCCCTGCTTTCGGCCAACCCGCGTCTGGCGCTGGTCTATCGTAGTCTCGACAGCATGTCGGCCAGCCGTCGCGATGCGGTATGGCAGCGTGGCCAGTCACTTCTGGCACTGCTCGATACGGCGCAGGAGGTATAAAAAACCGTTTGCCAGTGCTGGGGCCGCTTCACGGCCATCGCCGGCAAGCCAGGCTCCCACCTCGACCGCATCGCCCTCACGTCTTACGCTGTCCCTGTGGCAGCCGTGTGCTGCCAGCCAGGGCCTCATCGCTGGCATGGCTTGCGGCCGGCGCGGTGGAGGTGGGAGAGCAGCTGTCTTGGATATCTCTTCAGCCAGTACTGGCCCTTGTAGGAGCGGCCTTGTGTCGCGATGGGCCGCGCAGCGGCCCCGGCAATCTTTGCTGCAAAGCTGAAAACCTGGGGCCGCTTCGCGGCCCATCGCGACACAAGGCCGCTCCTACAGATATTTGCACATGGCTTGAGGCCGGCGCGGTCGAGGTGGGAGCCTGGCTTGTCGTGGCGACGAACCGCGTCGATGGGCTGCGCAGCCGCCCCCGGTCGCTATCTGGCAGGCATCAGCCTTTTGCCGCCAGGCGCACAAGCAGCGGCAGGGCGCAGGCCCAAATCGGTACCAGTAGCAGGCCGGTTTCCATCAGGCCTAAAGGCAAGGCGACATCCGTCAGCCTTGCGCCGCCTATATAAGCCAATGGTCCGCCCATGGCGCCCAGCAGTGCACCACGGCGCCAATACCTGCCGGCCCATGCCAGGCTGTGGCGCATGCCGCTGGCCAGCACCAGCCACAGCAGTGCGAGCCAAGGCGGCAGTGGCCAGGTGCCGAAGCCGAACACGCCCAGCGCGCCCAGCACGCTATCGAGCAGGCATCCAGCCGACGTTACCCGCAGCAGCGCCTTGGCCTCGGTGTTGGCGTCCGGGCACAGGTGCAGGTGCATGGCCAGGCCCGGAATCACCAGCAGCAACAGCCAGGGGCGTTCGGCGCCCAGCACGCAGGCCCACCAGCCGGCCTGTAACCAGAGGGCATTGGCGACCAGCCAGCGGCCCGGCATCAGGCACTGTCAGCCAAGGGCGAGCGCCGTGCCTGGGGCGCTGCCCAGAGCAGGTGCGCAACGCCGATGGTGCGCTCCTCGAAACCACCTTGGCAGTAACACAGGTAGAATTCCCACAGGCGCTGGAACCTGTCGTCATAGCCAAGGTCGGCGAGCTCTGAGCGTGCCTGGCGCAGGTTTTTCCGCCAGTGCCGCAGCGTGTGGGCATAGTCCAGGCCAAAATCTTCCATGTGCATGAGATTGAGGGAGGTGTGCCGGCTGGCAGTGTCGAGCAATACGCTCAGCGAAGGCAGGGCGCCACCCGGAAAAATGTAGCGCTGAATGAAGTCGACCGACCGCCGTGCCTGGGCATAGCGCTGATCGCGGATGGTGATCGCTTGCAACAGCATCAGGCCTTCGGGCTTGAGTAGCGAGGCACAACGGCGGAAGTACACCGGCAGGTAACGATGGCCCACAGCTTCGATCATCTCGATCGAAACCAGTTTGTCGAAGCTGCCGCGAAGGTCGCGGTAGTCTTCGCGAAGCACTTTCACACGGTGCTCCAGCCCCAGGGCCTGAACGCGTTCCAGGGTATGGCAGTACTGCGCCGCCGAGAGCGTCGTAGTGGTGACCCTGCAGCCATACTGGGTAGCGGCGTGGATTGCCAGGCTGCCCCATCCGCAGCCAACCTCCAGCAAGTGATCGTCAGGGCGCAGTTCGAGTTTCTGGCAGATGCGCTCCAGCTTGTGCAACTGGGCCTGCTCCAGGCTCTGCCCGGGGTGCTCGAATTGCGCTGCCGAATACATCATGGTCGGGTCCAGCAGCCGTTCGAACAGGGCATTGCCCAAGTCGTAATGCGCCAGGATATTGCGCCGGGCGCCGCGCCGGCTGTTCCGGTTGAGCCGGTGCAGCAGGCGCAGGGCAGGCCGGCCGAAGCGGGCCAGGCCACCTTCAAGCGCATCGAGTGCTTCAAGGTTGGCAGCGAACAGGCGAGTCACCAGCGCCAGCTCGGGGCTTCGCCAATAACCGTGGATGTAAGCCTCGCCAGCACCGATCGAGCCGTTACCGGCGATCAGGCCCCAGGCGGCGTCATCGAGGATCTCCATCTCGGCCTGCAAGGGGCTGTCGGCATCGCCGAAACTCCATTGCTGCCCGTGGCTGAGCAGGCGCAGGTGGCCGTGGCGCAGCTTGCCCAGCTGGGCAAGCACGGCGCTTCGCGCCAGCCCGCCAAGCAATGGCGCAAGGCCTGCGAACTTGCTAACGCTCAAGGTGGGATTCGGCATCATCAAGGTCCTCGCAGGTTTGGCCGAGCGCCAGGTTCCCCTGGCTGGCGGTGTGGTCATGAATGGGGGTGCGTTTGCACAACAGGCGTAGCGCTTGCCAGTAAATGGCCGAGAGGGTGCGCAGGCTCATCCAGGGGAAGGCCAGGATGTATCGGTTCAGGGCCGCCCTGTTCAGCGGCTGGCGGTGCAAGGCCAGGTTGGCCTCGAACAGCTTGCGACCGCCTTGCCAGTTCTCCATGTGGATGCGTACATGGTCCGCGTCCAGGCAGAAGCTCAGGCGGTAGTCCATGTCCAGTGGCATGAACGGCGATACATGGAAGGCCTTGGTGACGGTGAAGGGCCTGGCCAGGTTCCCTTGTACCGGCAGCACATAGTGGTAGCGCTCACGCCACGGGGTGTTTCGCACCTCCAGGAGGATCGCCGTCAGGTGGCCGTCGCGGTCATGGCAGAAATAGAAGCTTACCGGGTTGAACGACAGCCCCCAGCAGCGCAGTTGCGTGAGCAGGTGCACCGGGCCTTCAGGCAACTGTCCCGTGGCCTTGCGCACCAGCAAGCGTGCAGCCTGGGCCAGCGTCTCGCCCCGGCGGGTCTGCGCTGGCAGGTAGTCGGTCTGGCGCCAGCTCAGCGGCGCCAGGCGCCAGCGCCCCAGCCAGCGTGACAGGCCCATCAGCCACGCTTGCTCGTCCAGGTCCAGGTAGAACATACCGATGCGGTAGCGGAACGCGTGGGGCCGCGGCGCCACGCGCCGGTGGCTGACCCAGCCCAGGCAAAGGCTGCTGTTCACAGTCGTTCTCCGAAATGCGCGGCCACCTTCAGCGCACTGACCACCCCGTCCTCGTGGAAGCCATTGCCCCAATAGGCGCCACAGAAGTAACTGTGTTGACGGCCTTGCAGTTGCGCCTGGCGCGCCTGCGCAGCGGACGCGGCAAGGCTGTACTGCGGGTGGTCGTAGCGGAAGCGGGCGATGACCTGCGCCGGATCCACCAGCGCGGTCTGGTTGAGGCTCACGCAGAAGGTTGTCGATGACTGGATACCTTGCAGGATGTTCATGTTGTAGGTCAGCGCGGCAGGGGCCTGCTCCGGGCCGCCGAGGCGGTAGTTCCAGCTGGCCCAGGCGTTCCTGCGGCGGGGTAGCAGACGGGTATCGGTATGCAGCACCACGTCGTTGCTGGCATAGCCGATGGCGCCAAGCACGGCCCGCTCCTGCATGCTCGGGCTTTCCAGCAGTGCCAGGGCCTGGTCGCTGTGGCAGGCGAACACTACATTGTCGAAGCGTTCGGTGCCGGCAGCACTCACCAGGGTGACGCCACCTTCGTCACGGCTGACCTGGTAAACCTTGCAGTTGAGGCGGATGCGTTCAACGAATGGTCGGCACAGCGGCCCGACATAGCTGCGCGAACCGCCTTCAAGCACGCGCCACTGTGGGCGCTGGTTGACCGACAACAAACCGTGGTTACGACAAAACCGCACAAAGAACGCGAGGGGGAAACCGAGCATGTCGGCGCGCGACATCGACCAGATCGCTGACCCCATCGGCACGATGTAATGGTCGATGAAGCGCTGCCCATAGCGCTGCGCCTGAAGGTAGGTACCCAAGGTAGCGTTGGCATCGATACGCTGGTTATCCAGGTCGGCGAGCGCCTGGCGATTGAAACGCAGAATGTCCCGAAGCATGCCCCAGAAGCCTGGGGACACCAGGTTGCGACGTTGCGCGAACAGCGTGTTCAGGTCGTGACCGTTGTATTCCAGGCCAGTGACCGGGTCATGCACCGAGAAACTCATCTCGGTCGGCCGCGAGGCGACCTGCAGTTGGTCGAGCAAGCGGATGAAGTGTGGGTAGGTCCAGTCGTTGAAAACGATGAAGCCGGTGTCTATCGCATGGTGTTCGCCCTGCCAGGCCACATCGACGGTATGCGTATGGCCGCCAATCCATTGCTCGGCCTCGAACACTGTGATTTCGTGCTTGCGTGACAGCAGGTGAGCGCAGGACAGACCTGCGATGCCGCTGCCGATAATGGCTATGCGCATGGATCATCATTCCTGTTCATGACGGGCAAGACGTTGCCCCAGCGCCAGGCGAAGTCGCGCCGGCAGTGCGCCGAGCAGGCGCAGTACCAGGGTGAAAAGCCAAGGGAAACTGATTTCCAGCGGGCGTTCGGGCAGGCGCTTGGCAATGTGCCTGGCGGCGCGCTGCGCCGACCAAAGCTGTGGCATGGGGAAATCGTTGCGGCGGGTCAGTGGTGTGTCGACAAAGCCTGGGTTGACGAGGGTGACAGCGATGCCCTCGCGGGCCAGGTCGATGCGCTGTGACTCCACCAGGTAACGCAGGGCTGCCTTGGATGCGCCATAGGCGCCGGCGCGGGGCAAGGCCAGCCAGGTCACCGAACTGCCCATCACCACAAGATGCGGGCGATGGCCGGCGCGAAGCAAGGGCAGGGCGGCGGCCATGCAGTGGCTGACACTCAGGACGTTGGTACGGATCACGCGCTCGACCAAGGCCGGGTCGAAATGGCCAGGCTCCAGATACTCGCAGGTGCCCGCATTTAGAATCACCCTGTCCAGTGCTCCCCAGGCCTGCTCGATACGGGTTGCGATGGCGGCTACCTGCACAGGGTCGTCAAGATCGCCAACGGCCAGCATTACCTGCCCGGGAAAGCGCTCAGCCAGCGGCGCAAGACGATCCGCATGCCTTGCGCCCAGAGCAATCTGATGGCCTTGTTCCAGCAGGTGTTGCGCAAGTGCGGCGCCGATACCGCTGCTTGCGCCAGTCAGCCAGCAGCGGCTCATGCGAGCCTGCCTTTGAGCCAGCGGATGGCACCGCCCATGAGCGGGACATGTTCGTAAAGCAGGGCCGCAGCGTCGAAATAGTCCTGGTGAAAATGGACCCGGTCATGCCATTGCAAATAACTGCACCCTTGCAGGGTGAGCTGCTGGCCGCGGGACAGGCGTGGGTGCCGGAACTGCAGGGTCCAACGCAGGTAACCCTGGCCAGGCATCACTTCGTCGATGCTGGAGAAGGCATAGCGGATGTCGTGTGAGTTGGCGTACAACTGCGCGAAGTACGCCCGCAGGGCTGGCAGCCCCTGTATCTGGTGCAGCGGATCGCGGAACGTGATGTCCTCGCTGTACAGCTTTTCAAGTGTGTCGAGGTTACCCCCGTCGAGGCTGGCGAAGCATTCGGCGAATTGTTGTAAGTACGCGGACATGCTGAGCTCCAGAAAATCCTGTACAAAAAAGATCTGCTGTACAGGTATAACTGAAGCCTAAGCGTAAATCTATACAAGTCAACAATCTTGTACAGGTTTTTTCAGCGCCCGGCCTGGCCCAGTTGCCGGCGCAATTCCGCCACTTCGGCCTCCAGCTCGCGGACCTTTTCTTCGGCAAAGATCTGCGCTGTGACGTCGCGCTGGATGCCGATGTAGTAGGTCAGTTGGTCGGCCTCGTTGCGCACCGGCGTAATGGATAACTCGTTCCAGAACAGGCTGCCGTCCTTGCGGTAGTTGCGCAGCACCTGGCAGCAGGGGCGGCCTTCACGGATCGCCTCGCGGATGGTTGCGAGGGCCGCTTGGTCATGATCCTCGCCCTGGAGAAAACGGCAGTCCTGATAGAGGATGTCCTCGGCGCTATAGCCGGTCAGTCGCTCGAAGGCGGGGTTGACGTAGATAAGGATGCTGTCATTGCCTTCCTGCTCGGCGACGACGATGCCCTCGTTGGAATGCTCGACCATCAGTTGCAGGAGTTTTGCGTTGATCATAGGGCCACCTACAGGCATTTCGTATGCGATGTGCGCAGTTTGGCCTCCGGCAGAAGGCTTCGCGCCGTTTGTTGCATGATGAACCAAGCAGGCTCGCCGCAGAAGGTGCCTATGGGTTTAGAATGTGCAACCACCTGGATAAACCCTTGCTATGACTGACGCCACCCCAGCCGATTTGCTCCCCATGCGCGATGTGGTCAGCCTGACCGGCATCAATCCGGTGACCTTGCGTGCGTGGGAGCGGCGCCATGGGCTGATCAGCCCGCAGCGCACCGAGGGTGGCCATCGCCTGTATACGGCCCGGGATGTCCAGCGCATACGCGACATCCTGCGCTGGACCGCCAGCGGCGTGCCCATCAGCAAGGTAGGCGATATTCTCGCAGGCCAGCCAGAGGCATCCGGGCAGCAGCACTCGGCCTTTGACGATTGGCGCGCCGCCGTGGTGCGCGCAACCAAGGCATTTGATACGCAAGCGCTGGAAAGCATCCATGGGCAGTTGTTCACGATCTTGCCCAAGGCCACCGCGCTGCGTGAAGTGTTGATGCCGGTCTGGCATGACCTGGCTGCAGGCACTGCGCCAGGCCAGCGGAGCCAATGGCTGTTTCTGGACATGTTCCTGCGCGCCCGCCTGCTGCTGCGTCTGCAGATGAACCAGGCCGATGCACCGCGCGTGCTGCTGGCGGGCAGCGAGGGGCAAGCCGAACTGCAGCTGTTGTGCGCCGGGCTGCTGTTGAGCGGCGAGCAGCAACGCATCGAAGTGCTTGGTTGCGGGCAGCCGCTGGAAGAGCTGCCCATACTGTGTGCGGCGATGCAGCCTGCGGCACTGGTGATCAAGGTTCAGGCGCAGGTGAGCCCCGCCTTGGCCAAGCGCCTGCGTTCGTTGCAGATGGGCATCACGTGTCCGCTGGCCTTGATGGGCGAGGGGCTGACCGCATCGCAGCTAGCCTGGCAGGGCCTCCCGCTGTGTCTGCTGGACGAGCAACGCGCTGATGCTGCAGCCATGCTCGGCGCCTTGCTCGGTGGTGCCCTGGACCTTTAATCGCCGCCTGTTACCACGATAACCCCGACGAACCCCTCGGACTTGCATTCAGATTCAGAGCACCTTGAATCCATGGGTGCCATCGCGCGCGAGTTGCTCAACCAGACCGAACTCCCAGTCCAGGTACCCTTGCATCGCCTCGCGAGGGTTATCAGTTCCCTCGTAGGGGCGCCGGTAACGATCACTGCGCGGTACGGCAAGCTGCGTTTCGCCGCTTTCCAGCGGTTGTCCGGCAGCGATCCAGCTCGCGGTGCCACCTTTGAGCAGGTAAACCGGGGTGCGGGTGAGGGCCTGCAGATCGCGTGTGGCGAAGCGCGCCAGCAGGCTGCTGCCGCAGGTCAGCACATAGCGCCTGGCCTGTGGCAGGCGTTCCAGCGCCTCGGCCAGCTGGGCGCGGATCACCCAGTGAGCACCGGGGACATGGCGCTTGACGTAATTGGCGCTGCTGGTGAAGTCCAGCAGCACAGTGCCGTCCTGCTGCAACCAGCTGGCCAGTTGCTCGACACCGATCTCGCTGGCGGCGGGCAGCTCGGGCAGCGGCGGCTGCCATTCGCCAGTGGCGTTGAAATGCTCTGCGGACAAACCGTCGAGCACGGCGACCTGCCAGCCCATCTGTGCCAGCCAGGAGGCGCTCATGTTGGCCCGTACGCCGTCGTCATCCACCAGCACGATGCGCGCCCCGCGCACACTGGCCACATGGTCGGTTTCCTGCACCAGCTGGCCGCCCGGCACCGAGCGACTGCCGGGCAGGTGGCCGGCGTTGTATTCCTCGGGCGTACGCACGTCGAACAGGTAGGTGGTGCGCGTGGCTTCGGCCTGCCAGTCGACCAGCCCGTTACGCTCCAGGCGCAGCACACCTGCGCGGTCGGCAACTGCACGCGCCTGGCGCGCAGCGTTGGCGCGCGTACCCTCACTGACCTTGGCGAAGCGCCGCTCCTGGCCATGGGCCAGTTGCTGGCCGGCCAGGGTCCAGCCGATGGTGCCATTGCGCAGGGCGGCCACCGGGTTGGGGATGCCCGCGTTGACCAGTGACTGGGTACCGATAATGCTGCGAGTACGCCCGGCACAATTGACGATCACCCGGGTCGCCGGGTCGGGAGCGAGTTCCGCCACCCGCAGTACCAGTTCGGCGCCGGGTACGCTGATGCCTCCGGGTATGCTCATGGTCTGATATTCGTCGAAGCGGCGCGCATCGAGCACCACCATGTCGGCTTCGTCATCCAGCAGCGCCTGCACCTGCTCGGCGGCCAGAGAGGGCGTATGGCGCACGCTCTCCACCAGTTCGCCGAAGGCCTTGCTTGGCACGTTGACGTCGCGGAACAGTTCGCCGCCGGCAGCGCGCCAGCCGGCCAGGCCGCCTTCCAGCACTGCGACGTCGCGGTAGCCCAGGTCCAGCAGGCGTTGTGCTGCCACGTCAGCGAGCCCCTCGCCGTCGTCGTAGACGGTAAGGGCGGTGTCAAGGCGTGGTACCCGTGCATATATTTCGAGCTCAAGCTTCGACAATGGAATGTTGGCGGCGAACAGTGGGTGCTCCTGGGCGAACGGGTCTTCTTCACGAACGTCGATCAGGGCCACTTCCTCCCGGGCCACCAGGGCGCGGCGGATGTCGTGGTAATGGCGGGTGGTGACGGTGCTCATGGGGCAGGGTTCTCTTTGGACAGGTCCCAGATATTGGGCAGGCGGGTATTGGAATAACCGGAAATGAAAGGCTTTTCGCTGCCGCCCTCGGTGTAGACCGCGCGCTTGACGGCGCCGATGTTGCCGCCGTAGACGTGGATGCTGAGCGATACCTGATCGGTGAAGGCGTTGCTGACCTGGTGAATGTCACCAATGCGCGGCGACACCGCTTCCACCTGGCCAGGTACCAGGCGTACCGGCGAACCATTCGGCCGCAGCGCGCCTGCCTCGTCGCGGGCGAAGCCTTGCGAATGCTCGGCGCCGCGGAGCATGCCGATCAGCCCCCAGACCCGGTGGTCGTGGATTGGCGTGCGCTGGCCTGGTCCCCAGACAAAGCTCACCACCGAAAAGCGCTGGCGGGAGTCGCAATGCAACAGGTACTGCTGATAGCGCTGCGGGTCGGGCTGGGCGAAGTCATCCGGTAGCCAGTCGTCATGGGCGACCAGTTCGGCCAGCAGGTTGTGACCGTGATCGAGAAGGGTGGCTTCGTCCGGCTGTTGATCGAGCAGCCTGGCAAGGCTTTCGATGAAATGGCGCAGGCGCTCCGGGCGCAGGTCATGGCTCATGGTTAAGGCTCGGCTCATAGGTTCGAAGTAACCTAGCAAAGCTGTGAACCATAATCAAAATGCAAAATTATCATAAGCTAATATGCAAAAAATGCATTTACAGATGCGCTGTTCTGCTTTCAAATCAGGCCAGGCGCGAATGCGTCCCTTGCCAGGCTCGTCGCGCGCAACGCATGAGCTGGCATTGCCCACCCTGACGAGACCGCACGCGCGGATCGCCTACATGCCCCAAGCGGGTTACTGGAGACGAACGTGCGTTACTTCAAGCAATTGGCCGCCACCTTGGTGGCCACCACCTTCAGCCTTGCCGCCGCAGCCCAGACCCTTGTGGTCGGTGACCAGAGCTACAACGCCCGCGCGGTGATGGAAGCGGCGGGCGTACTCGACGGCTTGCCCTACACCCTGGAATGGAAGCAGTTCACCGCAGGTTCACCGGTGGCCGAGGCGCTCAATGTCGGCAGCCTCGACATCGGCTTGCTGGGCGATGCACCGCCGTTGTTTCTTGGCGCCCTCGGTGCGCCGATCAAGGTAATCGCGGTAAGCCGGCAGAACCTCGAAGGCGTCGCCATCCTGGCGCGCAAGGACTCGTCGATCCATACCCTGCAGGACCTGCGCGGCAAGCGTGCAGCGATCTGGAAGGGCTCATGGAGCCAGCAGTTGCTGTTCAGCGCGCTGGACAAGGCGGGGGTCCCGCGTGATGCGCTGGAACTGCGCTACCTCAGTGCGCTGGACGCCTCGCATGCCCTGGACGGTGGCTCGGTGGATGTGATTGCCACCTGGGAACCGTATGTCACCCAGCAGGAGCGCCAGGGCGCCCGGGTGCTGGCCACTGCCGAAGGGATTATTCCGGCCCAGAGCTTCGTGGTGGCCAACAGCAAGGCGGTGGAGCAGAAGCGCGCGCAGATCACCGACTTCCTGCAGCGCTTGAAGAAAGCCCGTGACTGGACCCTTGGCAACGCCGCCAACACTGAGGCGTACGCCGATGCCTGGGCCAAGCGCACCCGTGCTGACGCTGCCATCGCCCGTGCCTGGTTCGCCCGTGCCCGCACCGACCTGGCACCGCTGAACCCGCAGGTGATCGACGACGCACAGAAGACCGTGGACTTCTTTGCCGGGCTTGGGCTGATCAAGACCTACCCGGCGGCAAGCCTTTTCGACACCTCGTTTGGCGCGGCCCTTGGCCAACCTGCCATCAGTCGCAACTGAATCAGCCTGCTCTGATCGCGCAGCCCATTGGCCTGCGCCGTCGAGCAGATCGAAGGAGTTCCCCCTTGAGTAAACGACAGATCAAACTCGGCGCCCTGACCATGGGTTGCGGCGGCCCGGGCCGGCACAATCTGTGGCTTGACCCTGAACTGCCGGCCGATGCCAGCGTCAACATCGACTGGTACATCGATATCGCTCGCCAGGCAGAGGCCGCGCTGTTCGACTTGGTGTTCATCGTCGACAGCCAGTTCATCACCCCTGGCTCGCCCTCCCATTACCTCAACCGCCTGGAGCCTCTGACGCTGCTTTCGGCCCTGGCTGTCAGTACCCGTCATATCGGCTTGGTCGGCACCCTCACCACCTCCTATAACGCGCCCTACAACGTGGCCCGCCGGCTTGCCTCGCTGGACCTGATCAGCAAGGGCCGGGCAGGCTGGAACGTAGTCACCAGCGGCGACGCCGGCACCGCCGGCAACTACGGGCTGGACGAGCACTACGACTACGACACCCGCTACGCCCGCGCACAGGAGCATGTGCAGGTGGTCCATGGCCTGTGGCATTCGTATGAAGACGATGCCTTCCCCCGCGACCGCGCCAGTGGCCGTTTCCTCGAGCCGGCCAAGCTGCACGCGCTCGAGCACAAGGGGGAACACTTCTCGGTGGTCGGCCCACTGAACATCCAGCGCTCACCTCAGGGGCAGCCGGTGATCTTCCAGGCAGGTGATTCCGAGCAGGGTCGTGAGCTGGGGGCGGCCACAGCCGACGTGGTGTTCACCCATGCCGCCAGCCTCGAACAGGGCCAGGCGTTCTACCGCGACATCAAGGGCCGCGCCGCACGTCTGGGGCGTGATCCGGAACAGTTACTGGTGTTGCCGGGTGCGGAAATCTACGTGGGCGACAGCGACGAACATGCGCGCGAGATCGAGCGCCACTACCATCAGGCCGATCACAGCTTCGAGCTGGCATTGAAAGAGTTCGGGCGCAATTTCGGCTGGCATGATTTCAGCCAGTACGACCTGGATGCGCCATTTCCTCAGGAGAGCCTGGAGTACGCCCGCAGCAGCTTCTTCACCAATGCCAAACGCATTGCCGACCAGGCGCGGGACAAGGGCTTCAGCCTGCGCCAGGCCGTCGAGTTCGGTCGCCAGCTGCGGCCTGGAGCCTTTGTCGGCTCGGCTGATACGGTGGCGGCGAAGATGGCCGCGTGGTTCGAAGCACGGGCGGTGGACGGGTTCAATATCTACATTGGCCACCCTGCACAGTTTCGCCGGTTCACTGCTGAGGTGGTGCCGTTGCTGCAGGAGCGTGGGGTGTATCGCAAGGCTTATGAAGGTTCTACCTTGCGCGAGAGCCTTGGGTTGGCAATTCCGCGGTTCACCCGGTAGTCGCCGGGCTGCATGGCAGCCCCGGCAATTTCAGAAGTTGTAGGTCACCCGCCCGAAGTAGTACCCCCCGGTGAAGCCATACGGCGAATACACCCCATACCCCTTGACCATGGTCTTGCTACTGGGCGCCTGGCGCTCGGGGTAGACATCGAACAGGTTGCGCGCCCCGACCGCCACTTCCAGGTTCTTGGTCAGCTGGTAGCCAAGGTCCAGGTCGGTGATCCAGCGCGCCTTGTATTCGCGGTCCAGCGAGCGGTCATTGGCGGCATTCACCTCGCGCCACGAACCGTAGCGGGTCAGCCCCAGGTTGACCCGGTAGCGGTCCAGGCGCCAGTTGGCGCCGAGGATCAGCTTGGTGTGCGGCTGTACCTCGGTCAGCAGGTTGCGCGCCTGGCGGTTCATCAGCTCGTACGCGGTCCCGAGGATGTTGACGCTTTCCTTGTAATCGAGGATTTCAGTGTCGTTCCAGTTGAATGCAGCCGTCCACTTCACGCTGCCGCCGCGGCCCAGCTGCTGGTCGTAGCTGCCCACCAGATCCAGGCCTTTGGTGCGAGTGTCGGCACCGTTGGTGAAGTACTGGCCGCCCGATGTAGAGTCGATACCGTTGGCCAGCAGGGCCTGGGTGACCTCGGGGCCGAGCAGGGTACCGGTGAGGGTGATGCGGTCGCGCACGTTGATCAGGTAGGCATCGGCGGTGAAGGCCACGTGCTCGCCGGGCTGCCAGGCCAGGCCGAGGCTGTAGTTGGTGGACTTCTCCGGCTTCAGCGGTTCGGCGCCCAGCGCCTTGGCGGCAGCCGAATCGACCGGCAGCACACCGTAGTTGATCGACTGGTATACGCCATCGACCACGCCGTAGGTGGTGGAGCGGGCGCTGAACAGGCTGTTGGCCAGCGATGGCGCACGGAAGCCGTTGCTGACCGTGGCCCGCAGCGCCAGCGCCGGGGTCAGCTCGTAGCGGGTGGTCAGTTTGCCGCTGCGGGTCGCGCCGATACCACGGTCATAATGCTCGTAACGCAGGGCGGCGCCCCAGTACCATTGCGGTAGCGGATTGAAGCCTACATCCAGGTAGCCGGCGTAGCTGTTGCGGCTGGCGCTGCTTGCCTCGGCCGGGGAGATGCCGTTGGTGACCTGGGCACCGGAGGCAGCACAGTTGCCGGGTGCTGCGCAGTAGCCTCCGTCGGCCCAGCTGGCCCAGTCGCCGGCTTGCACCTGGTAGGTATCGCGGCGTTGCTCCAGGCCCCAGGAGGCGTCCAGCGGCTTGGCCAGGCCGACCTCGAAGCTGCGGCGCAGGTCGAGGTTGCTGGTCAGCTGCGAACTGACCCAGGTGCCGGACTCGAAATGATTCGGTGTGGCCTCGCCCAGCGATGGGTTCTGGTTGTTCCAGGTACCCTGTTCGGCCTCGTTGCGCCCGTAGGTGCTGGACAGGTCCCAGTCCCACTCGCCGGCCAGGCCTTTGGCGCCAAAGGCGGCCTGATAGTCGTACTCCTCGATGTACCAGGTGGGCGTATAGCCGGACGGTCGTCCATTGGGGCCGGTGGTGATCGTGTTGACGATGGTCGGCAGGCGAAAGTTCTGACCTTGCTCGGCCTTGCGGTATGACCAGGTGCTGAACGAATACAAGGTGAGCTCATCGTCCAGTGGCAGTTCGGCGTTGTAGCCCAAGGTGAGCAGGTTGATCTTCGGCGTCCCATAGCCGCCATAGGTGACCTTGCCGGCACGGTCCAGCGCTTCGGCCTGGCTGTAACCGTTGGCACTGGCCTTGTTGTCGTCGTTCTGGCTGCGGGCGTCCAGGGCCAGGTGCAGGATACCGTCGCGGCCGATCTCGAAGCCTTTGTCGAGGTTTTGCTGCACGGTCTGTTTCTTGCCGTCGTAGCCTTGGCCAGCGGTCGTCACGGCGGTGCCGCTGGCGTCGGCCTTGAGGATCACGTTGATGACCCCGGCGATGGCATCGGAGCCATACTGGGCCGCCGCGCCGTCCCGCAGCACTTCGACATGGTCGATGGCGCCGATGGGGATCAGGTCGAGGTCGCTGGGCGCGGCACCGGCGTTGATGCCGCTGATGTTCAAGGTGGCGCTGGTATGGCGCCGCTTGCCGTTCACCAGCACCAGCACCTGGGCGGCATTCAGCCCGCGCAGGTTGGGCGCGCGGGCCATGCCGCTGGCGTCCCAGCCGGTCTTTTCCGGCAGGGTCAGCGACGGCACGCTGGCGCTGAGCGCTTCCATCAGGCCTGGCTTGCCAGTTTCCTGCAACTGCCTGGCGCTGATCACATCGATGGGTACCGGGCTGCTGGTGACGGTGCGTTTCTCGCTGCCACGGTTACCGGTGACAATCACCGTGCCCAAGGCCTGGGCGGCAGGTTCGTCGGCCAGGGCAGGGGCCGTATGCAGCCCGGCGGCCAGGGCGACACTGAATAAAGGAGCAGATTTGAACGCGTGCTTCATGCATACAGTTCCTTGTCAGGCTGGGCTGGCGCGCTCAAGGCGCCTTGGCCGCGATCGCGTCGATTTCCACCAGCGCCCCCGGCAGGGGCAAGGCCACCACCTGGATGGCAGTACGGGTGGGCGTGCGTGGCTGCTCGGCGGTGGCGAAGAATTCGGTGTAGGCCGCCTGTAGCCCGGCAAAGTCGAGAGTGCCGCCATTGGCCGGGTCGCCTACCAGGAAGACCCGCAGCTGGACGATGTCACCCAGGTCCAGGCCCTGGCTGCGCAGCGCCGTGCGCAGTTTGTTCAGCACTGAACGGGTCTGGGTTTCGGTGTTGCCCAGGGCGGCGATACTGCCTTTTGCGGCCTTGGGGTCGGTCACGTCCGGCAGGGTGCCGCTGACGAAGGTCAGCTGGCTGCCGGCCGGTACGGTGACCAGTTGCGAAATGGGGAAGTTCGAGCCGGGCGGGGCGACCCGCTGGATGCCGTCAGCGTGGGCGTTGAGGGTAAGCGACATGAGTACTCCGGCAAGCAGAAGAAGACGAGGCATGGGTCAGGTTCCGTGACTGTCAGGCGGCAACGCCGCGGGTGGTCTGTGCGGCATGGCGGGCGATCAGGCCGACCACCCGGCGGGCGGATTCGGCGGCGCTGTTCTGCCAGATGCCGACTCCGCCATGGGCCAGGGCATCGCTGGCCAGCCAGGTCCGGCCCTGGGGCTGGTTGAGCAGGTCGTAGCCGGGTTGGGCAACTTCGTCGTGGACGATCCACGGCGCTTCGCTGAAGGGGATCTTCGACCAGTTCACCACCACCGGCCGCCCCAGCTTGTGGCTGTGGCCAGGGTGCAGCGACTCCACGGCATGGCGCGAGGAGGCAATTTGCGCGTCCAGCGACTTGGCGGCAAACTGCTGGGCCACTGCGCCGGTGTTGTAGGTGGCGACCAACACGCCTTGGGCGCTGTTGAGGTGATCACTCGGGTACCACAGGGTACGCGCTTCGTGGTTGATATAGCTGAGCCCGCCGTAGATCTGGAAGTCGGTTTCCCAGAAACGCGGTGACTGCCAGGCTACCTTGTTGGCCTTGTCGCCTTCGGCGCTGGCAATGGCTTGCCTGAAGCTGTTATCGAAGTTGTTCGGCAGTTTTGCCAGCAATGGAAGGGGCAGGGTGACGATGGCGTAGTCGGCCTGTTCGATGTGTTGCTGGCCGCTCTTGCGGTCGCGCCACACCACCTTGGCGCCGTTGTCACCTGTGTCTATCCCCAGCACTTCGGCACCCAGGCGCACGCTGTCCTTGACCTGCCGGTAGAAGGCGCGGGGAATCTGATCCATGCCACCGACCGGCTGGAACATGGTCGAGGAGAATTCTGGAATTTCGTCGAACACCAACGGTAGCAGCAGGTTGCTGTCGAGCAACTGGTCCAGCGGCACTGGCTGGCGCTGGACCGGGGTCTGGTCGCCGGCGCCGGCGAAACGGGTGTAGCCAGCGCGCACGGAACCGCGGTACTGCTGCTGGTTGTCGAGGTCGCCGTAGACCTTGAGGAACTCCAGCAGCGCCTTGCGCTGCCTGCCGTCGAGCTCGCTGTCGAGGCTGTTGCGGCTGATACTGCGCGCCAACAGCTCGCTGAAATGGCCACGGGTATCGTTGACCGCCTGGCGCAGCAGCAGCGGTGGGCGGGCCAGGTCTGGTTGGGCCAGGGCGTTGCGGCTGCTGTTGACCAGTACTTGCAGTTCCACGCCCAGTTCGCGGCAGTAGCCGAGGATGGTCAGGTGATGGCTGGGCAGGCGTGCAGCGCCGGCGTTGAAGAAGTGGCCCGGGTCGAACTCGACGGTTTGTGCCGTGCCGTCGTTGTGCTCGATACGGTCGCCCTGGCGCAAGGTCCAGACTCGGCCACCGACTCGCTCGCGGGCCTCCAGCACGGTGATCGAGAAGCCGGCCTTGCGCAGCTCGTAGGCTGATACCAGGCCGGAAATACCGGCGCCGACAATCACCACGCGCTTGCCGTTACCGCCATTGGCGGCCAGTTGCAAGGGCTGGAAGGTGGCGGCCAGGGCATTCTGCCCCAGTGCGCCCAGGGCCGCCGAATAACCGCCAATGGCGGCGAGGCGGGTGATCAGGTCTCTACGGGACAATCCCATGTCGCATGCTCCGAAAAAGTTTGGATTCGGATGTGCGCAACGGGCAGGCGGATCGGAGCTACAGACCCGACGACGGTTGGCACAAATCCATTTGCCTCCGCCATATCGGGGTCGGTTTACAGAACCTAATGGACTTTCACGGAGCTGTGAAAGGCTTTTTCGTTCTATGTTAATTATGTTTTTTGTTAATAATCGTTATATATCAAAATGCGTAATAGCGATTTTATGGGGTGGTTGCAGATGAATATCGCTCGCTTGGCGCGCCCTTTGTAGGAGCAGCCTTGTGCTGCGAAGAGGCCCGTACGGGCAGTAGATATGCGTGGTCAGTGCCGGCCTCTCGCAGCACAAGGCTGCTCCTACAAAATCCAGGAGTGCAGGCTTGCGTCGCAAAAGGGCATGCACAGGCGGCAAGGGCCTAGGCAGAACGCGTACTGCGTCCTGCCTCACGCTGGGCCACCAGCGCGCGGATCCGCGGAATCAGCTCCTGCCCGTACTCCACTGCATCGCGCAACTGCTCGAAACCTCGGAACAGGAAGGTACTCACGCCCAGTTCGTAGTAAGCCAGTGCCGCTTCGGCTACCTGCTCGGGTGTGCCTACCAGCGAGGTGGAGTTGCCGGCACCACCACCCAGTGCTGCGATCTCAGTCCATAGCCGGGTGTCGTGTACCTTGCGTTGGCTGGCCAGTTGTACCAGGCGCTCGGAACCGACGTTGCTCTTGCCGAAGTTCTTCTCGCGGCGGTTGCCTTGACGGATACCGATGCGTTGCCTGGCATCGGCCAGAATCCGCTCAGCGCGTGCCCAGGCTTCTTCCTCGGTGGCGCCAAGAATCGGCCGTAGTGACAGGCTGAAGCGGATGTGCTGCTCTCGCCCGTAGCGGGCGGCGGCCTTGCGCACGTGGGCGATGCGTTCGCGCACCTGCTCCAGTGGCTCGCCCCACATCATGTACACATCGGCGTGCTTCGCCGCGACTTCAACCGCGGCGTCCGAGGCCCCGGAGAAGTACACCGGCAGCTGGCCCACCGGTTTGACCAGGGTCAGGTTGTCTTCCACCCGGTAATGCGCGCCGTGGTGGTCGAATGGCGTGGTCTGCGTCCAGGTGTCGCGCAGCACCTGCAGGTACTCGTCGGTGCGTGCGTAGCGGGCCTCTTTGGTGAGGAAATCACCGTCGCGTTGCAGGTCGCCGCTGTCGCCACCGGTGATCACGTTGATCGAGGCGCGACCACGGCTGAGCTGGTCGAGCGTGGCGAACTGGCGGGCGGCAAAAGTCGGTGCCTGGAAGCCAGGGCGATGCGCCACCAGCAAGCCGATGCGTTCGGTAAGTGCGGCGACGTAGCTGGCCAGGATCATCGAGTCGGGTGCACTGGTGTTAACGGCCAGCAGGGCTTTGTCAAAGCCGGCGTATTCCTGGGCCTGGGCGAAGGCCTTGATGAAGTCCAGGTCAACCAGCGGCCCGCGCGGCGCTTGCGATTCGCTGCTTTCCTGTGGGCCGATCAGGCCGATGAATTCGAGGCTCATGCAGTGGAACTCCTTTTCGTCCGGGGGGGTTAGGCAACCGCAGGCTGTTTGCGGCGCAACGTGTTGCTGTTGGTCGGTACGCTCAGGCCAAAGCTGTCGCGCAAGGTGCTGCCGGTGTACTCGCTGCGTACAAGGCCGCGACCTTGCAGCAGCGGCACTACCAGTTCGGTAAAGAACTGCAAGCCGTCAGGCAGCAGCGAGTTGATGATGAAACCGTCGGCGGCGCCGCTGTCGAACCAGCTCTGCAGGGCATCGGCGACTTGTTCGGGGGTGCCGGCAAAGTCACGCCGAGGGCGGGAGAAGCGCAGTGCCAGTTCGCGCAGGCTCAGCCCCTCGGCGCGAGCAAGTTGCTTCAGTTGGTCGGCGGTGCCCTTGTGGCTGTTGTCGCCGAGGCTGCCCAGGTCGGGGAACGGCGCATCCAGCGCATGCTGGCTGAAGTCGTAGTCGTTGAACGGGCGGCCGAGTGCGACCAGGGCATCTTCGATGCTCACCAGGTCGACGGCCTGCTGGTAGCGGCGTTCGACCTCCGCTTCGTCGCGGCCGACAATCGGGCGGATGCCCGGCAGGATGAACAACTGGTCCGGGTCGCGGCCATGGCGTGCGGCGCGCTGTTTCAGGTCCTGGTAATAGGCGCGGGCATCGCTGAACGATTCGGGGTTGACGAAGATCGCATCGGCATTCTGCGCGGCGAAGTCTCGGCCGTCTTCCGACACGCCAGCCTGGAAAATCAGCGGCTGGCCCTGGGGCGAGCGCTGGATGTTCAGCGGGCCCTTGACCTTGAAGAACTCGCCCTGGTGGCCCAGGGTATGCAGCTTGGCCGGGTCGAAGAATTCGCCGGTCTGCTTGTTGCGGGTGAAGGCATCGTCTTCCCAGGAGTCCCACAGGCCCTGGACAACCTCGACATGCTCGCGGGCGATGCGGTAGCGCACGGCATGGGGTGGGTGCTGGTCCTTGCCGAAGTTGTCGGCAGTGCCCGACAACCATGAGGTGACCACGTTCCAGCCGGCGCGGCCGCCGCTGATGAGGTCCAGTGAGGCGAACTGGCGGGCGACCTGGAAAGGCTCGGTATAGCTGACCGTGACCGTTGCCACCAGGCCGATGTGGGTTGTGACCGCCGCCAGTGCCGAGAGGATGGTCAGCGGCTCGAAGCGGTTGAGGTAGTGAGGGCTGGAGCGGGCGTGAATGTGAAGGCTGTCTGCGATGAAGGCGAAGTCGAACTTCGCTGCCTCGGCCAATTGTGCCTGGTGCTTGTAGAAGCCGAAGTTGACGCTGGCATCGGCCAGCGCATCGGGGTGACGCCATTCGCCCCAGCCGTGGCCGACACCGTGAATCATTGCACCGAGATGAATCTGTCGTTTGCTCACGAGCACTACCTCTTGTCGTATGTGCATCAAAAGTCCGTGCAGCACGACCGTGCTGCACGGCATAACGTCAAACCGCTACGGGTAGCACGCTGCGCGAATGCCCTGGTATCGCCTCGATCAGCGCCCTGGTATAGGCGTCGGCCGGCTGGCCTAGCACCTGCAGCGCCGGGCCTTGTTCCACTACCTGGCCGCGCCGCAGCACCAGCACCTGGTCCGCCATGCTCGCTACCACCGCGAGGTCGTGGGAGACCAGTACATAGGCCATTCCCAGTTCACGCTGCAGCTCATCCAGCAAGGCGAGGATCTGCGCCTGCACCGACACGTCCAGCGCACTCACCGGTTCGTCGAGCAGCAGCAGCTCCGGTGCCAGTGCCAAGGCCCTGGCAATCGCCACCCGCTGGCGCTGACCACCCGAGAGCTCCCGGGGCAGGCGGTCGAGAAAGTGCACCGGCAAGTGCACCCGGGTGATCAGCTCGCGGGCCTTGCGTTCAAGTGCCTCGCCCTTGAGCAGGCCGAACGACACCAACGGCTCGACGATGCTGTCGAACACGGTGAAGCGCGGGTCAAGCGCGGCGAACGGGTTCTGCTGTACCAGCTGGATGCGTTGGCGCAGGGGGCGCAACTGCCGCCAGCTGCAGCTGCTTATGTCAACACCGGCGAACTCCACGCACCCCTGGCTGGGCTTTTCCAGCCCAAGGGCGATACGCAGCGCGGTGCTCTTGCCCGAGCCCGACTCGCCGACGATGGCCAGGGTCTGCCCAGCGTGCAGTTCAAGGTTGAGGTCATGCAGGGCCGTGAAATGCCTGTCTTGCCCGGGCAGCACGAAGCGCTTGCCAATATTGCTCAGGCGCAGCAGCGCTGCTTTGCCTGCTGGCGCGCCAGGCCTGCGCCGCGGCACGAAGGCCGGGGCGGCGTTGAGCAGGTCGCGGGTGTAGGGTTGCCGGGTGCCCCAGAGGATCTGCCGTGGGGTGGCGTGCTCGACCCGCTGGCCCTGTTGCATGACCAGCAGGCGATCGGCGCGGTCGCAGGCCATACCGAGGTCATGGGTGATTATCAGCAGCGAGATGCCGCGCTCGGCTACCAGCCGCTGCAGGTGGTCGAGAATGCGCCGCTGCACCGTCACGTCCAGCGCGCTGGTGGGTTCGTCGGCAATGATCAGCCGGGGCTCGCCGGCCAGGGCGATGGCAATCAGTACCCGCTGGCGCATGCCGCCGGAGAGTTGATGGGGGTACTGGCGGGCGCGCAGTACAGGGTCGTCGAGGCCGACCAGGGACAGCATTGCCAGCACCTCGGCATCCAGCCCCGGGTAGCGCCGGCCGCGGGCCTGCAACAGGGCCTCGGCGATCTGCCTGCCAACGCGCTGGGTCGGGTTGAGGCTGACCATCGGGTCCTGCGGCACCAGGCCGATGGTCTGCCCGCGCAACTGACGCCGGGTGCGCTCGCTGGCTGCAGCCATATCGACGCCGTTGACCCACAGCTGGCCCTGGTCGATCTGCGCATTGGCGGGCAACAGGCCGAGCAGGGCATTGGCCAGGGTCGACTTGCCCGAGCCGGATTCCCCGACGATGGCCAGGGTCTCGCCCTGGCCCAGGCTGAACGACAACTGGCGCACAGCCTGGGTACGTTGCCCGGCGAAGGCATAACTGATACTCAGGTCGCGAACCTCGATCAGGGGCGGCTGGCTCATCGGGCATGCTCCTCGGCACTGCGCGCCAGGTGGTTGAGGCTGAACACCACCGCCACCACGAACAGCCCCGGCAGCAGGGATACCCAGGGGGCGGTGATCAGGAAGTGGCGACCGTTGGCGATCAGCGTGCCCCATTCCGCCGCTGGTGGTGCCGCGCCAAAACCAAGGAAGCTAAGCCCTGCGGTGGCCAGTATGGCGGCGCCGAAGTCGAGGGTGGCAAGCACCGCCACCGGGCCCCAGGCATTGGGCAGCACATGGCGCAGCAGCGTGCGTGCCCAGCTGGCACCGCCCAGCCGTGCAGCTTCGACGTAGGGCAGGGTCTTGATGCGCAGCACTTCGGCGCGGGTGGTACGGGCAAAGCCGGGAATGATGCCGACGCCCACGGCGACTGCCACGGGTACCGTGCCGAAGCCGATGGCGGTGACGATGGCCAGCGCCAACAGCAGGCCGGGCAGCGCCAACAACACGTCGATCAGGCGCATCAGCGCTGCATCGACACGCCCGCCGGCAAAGCCGGCCAGCACGCCCAGGCCGAGGCCGCCGAGCAGGGCGATGGTCACCGCCAGCAATGCTGCCAGCACTGACAGGCGCGCACCGTAGACCAGTCGGGTATACAGGTCACGGCCCAGTTCGTCGGTGCCGAACCAGTGCGTCAGGCTGGGGGCGCTGAGCTTCTCGGCGGGCGAGGTGGTGTAAGGGTCGAAGCTGGTCAGCAATTGCGGGGCCAGGGCGGCAAGCAGGGCGAACAGCACGATCAGCAGAGCCAGGGTGAAGCCGGGCCGGCGCAGTAACGGGGTCAAGCGCTGCCGTGCGCGCTGCAGGCGCGTGCGACGCTTCCAGGGGGCGGCGGGGCGGGCCGCGTCGCTGACAAGCAGGCTGCCGAGCGGCCTGCTGTCGACCGGGGTCAGAGGAATATCGACGGTCATTTCAGTTCACCTTGGCCATGTGGGTTATGCGCGGGTCGAGGTACGGGTAGAGCAGGTCGACGATCAGGTTCACCAACACGAAGGCGGCGGCCGAGACGGCGACAATGGCCAGCACCACCGGGATGTCCTGGCGCAGCACGGCCTCCTGGGCCAGTCGTCCGACGCCATTGCGCGAGAAGATGGTCTCGACCAGCACCGCGCCTGATACCGTGTTGCCAACTTGCAGGCCAACCAGGGTCAGCAGCGGCAGGGCCGCGTTGCGCAAGCCGTGGCGCGCCTGCACCTGGGCCCGGCTGAGGCCTTTGGCGAAGGCGGTGGTGATGTAGGGCTCCTGCCACACGCCCTGGAAACCCCGTTGCAGCACCTGGGCGTACACCGCGGCGCTGGGAATCGCCAGCGTGATCGCCGGCAGCACCAGGCTGGCCAGGCCCTGGCTGCCGGTGGCCGGGAACCAGCCGAGGGTGAAGGCGAACACCTGGATCAGCAGCAAACCCATCCAGAAGACCGGCACCGAAAAGCCCAGCGAAGGCAGGCGCGCCAGTGCGGTCTTCAGTGGCCGCCATTGCAGGTAGGCGGTCAGGTAGGCCAGGCCGACCCCGGCCAGCAGCGACAGGGCGACGGCGACGCCGGCCAGGGCCAGGGTTTGCGGCAGGCGCTCGGCCAGCAGCGCCGTGACTGGCCGCCCCAGCGACAGCGATTGCCCGAGATCACCGTGCAGCGCTCGCCAAAGCAGGTCGAAGTACTGCTCCAGCAGGCCCTGGTCCAGGCCGTAGTAGGCGCGGGCCCTGGCCAGGTCCTCAGGGGACAGGCCGTCGGCTTCCATGCCCGAGGCGCTGAGCATGATCGCCAGGGTGTCGCCGGGTAGCAGGTAAAGAATGAAGTAGGTGATGCTGTAGGCGCCCCACAGCACCAGCAGTGCCTGGCCGATCCGGCCGATCAGGTAGCGCTTCATGGCTGGCCGACCTGGATGTCACTGAGCAGGGCGAAGCCTTCGGCGGTCCAGCGGAAGTCCTTGACCCGCGGCGCGGTGGCGGCCTGCCAGACCCGCTCGTACAGCGGGAATGCGGACGCCTCCTCGACCAGCAGGTCCTGCAGTTGGCCGTAGGCCTGGGCCCGCTGCGAGTCGGCGGTGGCGGTGATGCCACTGTCGAACAGCGCCTGGGCCCTGGCCAGGGTAGGTGGCTCGTAGGTGTTGGTGGCCACCGTGGCGCTGTTGGCTGCACGCGGGTCGAGAATGGTCTGCAGGATGATCGGGTCGGCGCGGGTCATGTAGGTGGAGGTCAGGTCGTAGTTGCCGGCCGCGTTGCCGGCCACCCATTCGGCGCGGGTCAGCACGTTGAGCTTGAGGTCGATGCCGACCTTGCGCAGTTGGTCCTGTACCAGCACGTCACCGGCGCTTTCGGCCGGTGTCAGGTTGTAGCGCAGGGTCAGGCGCTGGCCGTCCTTGTGCCGGTAGCCGTCCTCGCCCTTGTGCCAGCCGGCGGCATCGAGCAGCTGTTCGGCGCCCTGGGGGTCATAGGCGAGCTTGTCGGCCTGGGGCTTGAAGTAGGGCGTGGTGACGTCGTACACGCCGCTTACCACCGGGAACGCAGCGTTGTATACGGTGCGCGCGTAGCTGGTGCGGTCGATGGCCTTCTGCAGCGCCTGGCGTACCTGGCGGTCGGCCAGCACGCGATCATTGCGGGTATTGGGGTAGAGGTTCAGCGCCGGGCCCGGCAGCGAGCGGCTCTGGATGGTTGCGCCCCTGGACTGGAACAGCTTGAGGTCGACTTCAGAGAACGGATTGCGTGGCCACAGGATGTCGGCTTTGCCCTGCAGGAACAAGCCGTTGCGCACGCTTTCCTCAGGGATGTAGCTGATGTCTACCGCATCCAGATGCGCCGGGCCCTGATTGCGCACGTTGGCCGACGGCCAGGCGTAGTCGGCGCGCTTGACGAGGCGCGCGCCAACCTCCGGGGTGTAGTGCTCGAGGATGAACGGGCCGGTGCCGACGATCTTGCCCAGCGAGCGTTCCTGGGGGGTCAGCCGGTATGAAGCCGGGGCGAGGATTGCCAGGTTGGTGGTGGAGGTGGCCTGCAGGAAGCCCGCGTTTGGCCGCGACAGCACCAGCCGGACCGTGAAGTCGTCGATCACTTCGGCGTGGTCGTAGCCGGCGAGGTAGGTGGCGCCGAAGGTCGCGGGCAACTGGCTGGCGAAGGCCTTGTTACTGTCGAAGGCTGTTTTCACGGCATGGGCATCGAAGCGTTCGCCGTTGCTGAACGTGACGTCCTGGCGCAGGTGAAAGGTGTAGCTCAGGGCATCGGCACTGACTTCCCAGTTTTTCGCCAGCCAAGGGATGATGCGGCCGGTCTCGGGGGCCTGGTCAGTAAGGGATTCGGCGACGTTGCGCAGTAGCACGCGATGCTCCAGCCAGTAAACCTGGAAGGGGTCGACGCTGACCAGGGTGGTGTTGTCGCCCCAGAAGGCAATGTTCAAGGTCTTGCTGGCGGACGGGGTGTCGGCCGGCGAGCAGGCGGTGAGAGCCAGGGCCAGGGAGCCGATGGCGAACAGGCGGTGCAGTGAGGGCATGGGGCGATCCTTCAGTGAATTGTGTTTCTCCGGTACTGGCCCCTTTGCAGGCCAGCACAGCTAATGGATAGCTCTCAGTCAGTCCTGGTAATCGCGGCCCTCACGGTCCAGTTGCCGGATCAACGCATCCCAGTGCCGCTGAATGCCTTCCCCCTTGCCATCGGAAAACCGCTTCGACTGCTCATGAACCTTGGCAATCGCTGCCTGCGAAGCATGCAGCAGCTGGTCGTTGCCACCGGCCTGGGCCGCCACCTGGATGTTGCAGGCACGCTCCAGCCCATGCAGTTCCCGGAAAGCGTGCTCCACGCTGATCCCCCCGGTGAGCAACCCGTGGTTGCGCAGGATGAGGATGTTGCTGTCGCCCAGGTTGGCTACCAGCCGCTGTTGTTCGTCCAGGTCCAGGGCTACGCCTTCGTAGTCGTGGTAAACCACCCGGCTGTAGTAGGCCAGGGCGTGCTGGGAGATCGGCAGCAGGCCGTCACGCTGGGCCGATACCGCTGCGCCGTCGCGGGTATGGGTGTGCAGCACGGCCTTGAGGTCGGGGCGGGCGCGGTGGATGGCGCTGTGAATCACGTAGCCAGCCTGGTTGATGCCCAGCCCCAGCGGGTCGTCGATCAGGGTGCCGTCGACGTCGACCTTGACCAGGTTGGAGGCGGTGATTTCGTCGAACAGCAGGCCGAAGGCATTGATCAGGAAATGCTCCTCAGGCCCTGGTACGCGAGCCGAGAAGTGCGTGTAGATGTGGTCGGTCCAGCGGAACAGGGCGGCCAGGCGGTAGGCGGCGGCCAGCTTGACCCGTACCTCCCACTCTTCGGCGCTGACCCGGTCGCGCACGTTGGCGGTGCTGGTGATGACGGCAGACAATGAACTCATGGGTGCTCTCCGGTAATCAGTAGCCGCGCGCGGTATCGACCAGGTTGGCCAAGGGCGCCTGCTCGCGGTAGCGGTGGAAGTTGGCGATGAAGGCGTCGAGGAAGGCCGGGTAGCCGTCTTCGGAAATGGCCGAGGTATGCGGTGACAGGAACACCCGCGGGTGGTGATACAGCGGATGGCCGGCGGGCAGCGGCTCAGGGTCGGTGACATCGAGGCTGGCCCGGCCGACCAGGCCGCTGTCCAGCGCATCGAGCAAGGCTTGCTGGTCGATTAGCCCGCCACGGGCAATATTGATCAGGTGCAGGCCAGGCCGGGCATGGGCCAGCACCTGACGGTCGATCAGGCCGCGGGTGGCCGCGGTGAGCGGGGCGGCCAGTACCAGGTGGTCGCTATTGGCGAACAGCTGTTGCAGGCTGGCGGCCTGCTCCACCGCGGGCACATCAGCAATGGCCTGGCCGGGGCGGCTCATGGCAGTTACCCGCATGCCCAGGGCTACGGCCTTGCGTGCCAGGCTCTGACCGATACTGCCAAAACCAAGAATGCCCAGCGTGCGGCCGCGCAACGGTGCCAGTGGGGTCAGGCGCCAGTCGGCATCCTTGACCCAGAGCCCCGGCAGCTGCTTGGCGGCGGCGAATGCCAGGGCCAGCGCGAACTCCGCCACCTGTTCGGCGTTGGCGCCCTTGCCGCTGGTCACCGGTGCGCCGTGGAATACCCAGTCGGGGTAGAAGTCAATGCCCGAGGACACCAGTTGCACCCACTTCAGGCCCCAGGGCCAGCCAGGCGGTGGGGTGTCGACGCGCTGCCCACGTACATTGATCGGGCGCAGGATGAATATATCGGCCGGGGCCTCGAGTACCAGCTGGCCAGCTGCGATGTCGATCACTTCATGGTCCGGCAGGTGAGTGCGTAGCTGCTGGTTGGCCTGGGCGTCGAGCTGGCTGGCAATGATCGAATGGCTCATGCTTGTACCCCTGACAGCGCTGCACGGCCGACCTGGCCGAACACCACATCGTCCTGCGGAGTGTGGATGCGGCTGCAGAGCACGTCGCGGTAATGCCGCTCCAGCGGGTTGCGCCGGGACAGCCCGGGGTTGCCGGCAGCCTCGATGGCCAGTTCTACGGCCTGGATGGCGTTGGCGCTGACCAGATGCTTGAGCTGCCCGGCATGGGGCGCGGCGATCTGCCCGCCGGCGGCGGAGTCGAGCAGGCTCTGGTTGGCGAACAGCAGGGTATCGATGCGGCCCAGTACTTCCTGGAAGCGCGGCAGGCTGGCCAACGGCGCCCCCAGGTTGGAAGGGCTGCGCTGCTGGAGGAAGCCCGCCAGCCAGTCACGGGCGGCACGGGCCACACCGTCGTACACCGCAGGCAGCAGCACGGCCATCCACAGCAGGCTGTCGCCGTCGAGTTCGGCCTTCGGCGCGCTCGCCGGGCTGACGCTGACGGCGTGATCGAGGGGGATCAGCACATCATCGAAACGCACTTCATGGCTGCAGGTGGCGCGCATGCCCAGGTGGTCCCAATCGTCGACGATGCTAATGCCGGGGGTGTCGCGGTGCACCAGGAAGCCGCCTACCAGAGGGTCGACGTCGTCGCTTCTTCCCCAGACCAGGTACCAGGTCAGGCCGTGGCTGCCGGTGGAGTAGATCTTGCGCCCGCTCAGACGCCAGCCCTCGCCGGTGCGCCGGGCCACGGTAGCAGGCAGGCCGCCGCGGGCCGGAGTGCCGAGTTCGGGTTCGACGCGCAGGGCGTTGATCAGTGCACCGTGCTGCACGGCATCGCGGGCCACGCGCTGGCGCAGGTGTTCGGGCCAGCGCGCTTCGTCCTGCAGGCGAAAATGCTGCAGGTACTGCATCACCAGGATCAGCGCGGTGGCCGGGTCGCCTTTGGCGACCGCGCCGATCACCCGCCGGGCGCTGGCAAGCTCGGCGCCACCGCCGCCGAGGGCACGGGGTACGGTGAGGGCAAGCAGGCCGTGACGTTGCAGCAGATCGAAGTTGTCCTGCGGGAACTGGGCGCTGCGGTCATAGCGCTCGGCATTGGCTGCGAGGGCCTGCGTCAGCTCGGCGAGGGCGCTCTCAGAGGGGTGACTCATGGGGTTTCATCCCTGAATGACGTGTGTTGCCTAAGACCGTATTCGTATGGATGAAGGCTGTAAAAGTCTTTTTTGTTCTATGCTAATTATTTGTTTTAAGAATTTAGTCGTTATCTATGTATGCAAAAATTGCATTTAAATGCGAAGCGACACGGCTGCGAGGATTTCAGCCCAGCATGCGATGTCCGGCTACTTCGCCAAACAGCTCCACCGGCTCCTGCAGGTTGCCCAGATAGCGCGGATGGAACAGCCACAGGTCCACCTGTGGCTTGAAATCGCTGACGTTGAGCACATCCAGCGCATCGCGATGGCGGCTGGCTTGCAACAACGGTTCCGGGACCAGTCCCAGGCCCTGGCCATTGGCGACCAGCCCCAGTTGCAATTCGGTGCCGAAGGTCTCCAGATTGATCGACAGGCTCAGCCCCTGTTCCCCCAGTGCTCGCTGCAGCCCCGCGCGGAAACCACATCCGTCGGGGTTGAGCACCCAGCCACGGGTGTAGCAATCCTTGAGTTTGTAACTGCGTTTGCCAGCGCTGCCTTTGGCCGCCACCACCTTCAACGGCATGCGTGCAATGGACTGGCTGGCGATGCCCTCAGGGAAGATCTTGCCTGGCGGGAACAACGCGGCAGCCGCGTCCAGCTCGCCGTTCTCCATGCGCGCGATCAGGCTGCTGCCCCAACCACTGCTGACCTGGGTACGCAGCTGTGGGTAGGCTTCGCGGATCCGCGCCAGCGCTTCGAGCAGCACCACGTCCCCCAGCGTCTGCGGCACGCCCAGGCGCAGGGTGCCCGACGGTGCGCCATCATTGGCCACCAGTTCGCGCAGCGAGTCGATCTCGCGCAGGATCGCCTTGCATTGTTCGTACACCCGCAGTCCCATGGGGGTGGGCTTGAGCGGTTTGGTGTTGCGGTCGAGAAGGGTGGCGCCGAGGTCTTCCTCGAAATTCTGCACCCGGCGGGTAATGGCCGGTTGCGTCAATTGCAGGGCCTCGGCGGCAAGGTTGGTGGACTGGCAACGAATGACCGCGACGAAGGCGTCCATATCATCGATTTTCATAATCGGCGCTCGAACGGGAAAATAAGGCATTAGCATAATCGTAATGGCGGTTAATGCCATCTGTATGATTTGTGACGATGAAAATGCATATTAGGTTATTCCTAAAATCAATTTAATTTATTTGATGGTTCTCGCTAGAGTCGCCTGACCGGGCCGCATGACGCCGTCCGCCAAGACACCGAGGAGCGCCATGTCCATTCGAACGAAATTGTTGACCCTTGCCGCTGCACTGTTGCTCGTGGGCCAGGCCAGCGCCGCCGAGCGCCTGACCCTGCGCATCGGCGACCAGAAGGGCAACATGCGCGCCCAGCTTGAGGCTGCCGACGCCTTGCGCGACTTGCCCTACGACATCCACTGGGCCGAATTCCCCGCCGCAGCGCCGTTGGCTGAGGCGCTCAATGCCGGTGCGATCGATGCCGGCATCATCGGTGATGCGCCGCTGCTGTTCGTGCTGGCGTCGGGGGCGCCAGTCAAGGCCATCGCCGTCGACAAGTCCGACCCCTACGGCACAGCGTTGCTGGTGCGCCCGGATGCGCCGCTGCACAATGCGGCCGAACTCAAGGGCAAGCGCATTGCCACCGGCCGGGGTTCAATCGGCCATCATCTGGCACTCAAGGCGCTGGACCAGGCCGGTTTGAGCGAGAAGGACGTGGAGTTCCGCTTCCTTGGGCCGGTAGATGCCAAGATCGCCCTCGCCAATGGTTCGGTGGACGCCTGGTCGACCTGGGAGCCCTACACCGCGCTGGCCGAGCTGAGCGGGCAGGGCCGGGTACTGGTCAACGGCCGCGGTCTGTCCAGCGGCAACAGCTTCCTCGCCGCCACCGACCAGGCACTGGCTGAACCGGCTCGGCGTGCAGCGCTGCAGGACTACCTCAATCGTCTGGCCGGGGCGCAGGTGTGGGCCAACCAGCACCTCGACAGCTACTCGAAGACCCTCGCAGCGATCATCGGCTTCCCCGAGGATGCCGCCCGCCTGCAGTTCGAGCGTCGCCAACTGCGCTGGCAGGTGATAGGCCCGCAGACCGTGGCCGAGCAACAGGACACTGCCGATTTCTACCACGCTCATGGCCTGATGAACCAACGCCTCGACGTTGCTCCCACCTTCGCCACCGGTTTCACCCTTCCTGACGCCGCCAGACTGGCTGCGCAACCCTGACCCGGAGATCATTTCATGTCTTGGAAACCCTTGCGCCAGCTAGGCCTGGCGGTGCTGGCCAGCGCCTTGCTGCCGAGCCTTGCCAGTGCCGAGCAGACCCTGCGTATTGGCTACCAGAAGTCCTCGACCCTGCTGACCCTGCTCAAGGCACGGGGTAGCCTGGAACAGCGCCTGCAGGCCCAGGGTATTCGTATCAGCTGGCATGAATTCCCCAGCGGCCTGCCGCTGCTGGAGGCGCTGAACCTGGGGAATGTCGACGTGTCGGCGGATGTCGCCGACACGGTGCCGGTGTTCACCCAGGCTGCAGGTGCGAAGCTGACCTACTTCGCCCGGGAAGCGCCGTCACCCACGGCCCAGGCGATCCTGGTGCCGGCGGACTCGCCACTCAAGAGCCTGGCCGACCTCAAGGGCAAGCGTGTGGCGGTGACCAAGGCCGCCGGCAGCCACTATCTGCTGATCCAGGCCCTGGCCAAGGCGGGGTTGACCTTCAAGGACATCACCCCGGCCTACCTGATTCCCGCCGATGGCCGTGCCGCCTTCGAAAACCACAAGGTCGATGCCTGGGTTACCTGGGACCCGTACGTGGCCAGTGCCCAGCGCCAGCAACGCGCGCGCATCCTTGCCGATGGCAGCGAACTTGCCAGCTACCAGCGTTACTACCTGGCGGGCAGCGACTATGCCCAGGCACATCCGGACGTGTTGCAGCAGCTCTATCTGGCCTTGCGTGAGGCCGGGGCCTGGACCAAGGCCAACCCGGAAGCAGCGGCGCGTATTCTCGGCCCTCTTTGGGGCAATCTGGATAGCGTTACGGTGCAGCAGGCGAACGCCCGTCGCAGTTACGACGTGCAGCCGGTGAAGCCGCAGAACCTGGCTGAGCAGCAGCGCATTGCCGATGCGTTCTATCGCGAAGGGCTGTTGCCCAAGGCAGTGGATGCAAAGGATGTGAACCTGTTCGAGCCATTGGCGCATTGAGCCGACGGTTGAACGGGGCGTCCTGAGCACGGTGTGTAAAAGGGTAGTTGGCGGTGGTTTTTTTCGTCATGGCTTAGATCGAATATGCATGCAAGTTATGAGCTTGGAACCGCCGGGAATATCCATATTGTCGGTTTCGCCGTCAGGCGCTACAAATACTTCGCTATATTTGCCCATTCGACGTTATCGCGTTCATTTTCCTGGCAGGAACGATGAGAAGTTTTCGATCACCGCGCCGGTAGCTGCTTTGCCGCCATATTGCGGCTCTCAGGCCGATCAGCGAACCTGATTGCATCTTCTCTCGTCACTCTTGAACAAGGACTTCACCATGATGAACGCAATGCAGATGCCGATGATGAACACCGCCATGCCGATGATGCCGATGGCTGGCATGCCGATGATGATGGCCACCATGAGCTGCGAGATGGTCGCCGACGGTATGCTCTGCACCATGAAACCTGCTGCCGGCATGGACATGGCAATGTTCCGCAACAGCGCGGAAATGATGCAGATGATGATGAACTGCGGCATGCCGATGACAATGCAGTGCGGCAACCTGATGATGATGTGCATGAACCAGATGACCATGCCCATGATGCCGATGAATGGCATGATGATGCCGATGATGCAATGCATGATGGAATGCACTGTCATGGCCGACGGCATGACCTGTAAGCTGATGCCGATGGCAGGTATGAGCATGCAGATGATGAACAGCTGCTGCATGCTGATGATGAAGATGATGAACGATTGCAGCATGCCGATGATGATGAGCTGCAACGGCATGCCGATGATGTGCTGCACCTGCTGACCCGAAGTCAATGGGTTAGGGAAGCGCTGCAGGTGCCGGTCTCTTCGCAATCAAGGCGGTAGTTCCGCCTCGTGAGCGCAGGTAGGCCTTTTGCACAGGGGCTGCACGGTTTCTGCTTCAGTCCTGTCTTTCGGGATGGGTCACTACCAGGTACGCCACCGCCTCGCTGTCCACCGGATTGCGATAGCGGTGCGGCTGGTCGGCGTAGAAGAGGATGGAATCGCCGGTCGAGAGCAGGAAGCGCTCTTCGTTTATGCTGATCTCCAGCGCACCCTGGGCCACCACCAGGTTCTCCCGCACTCCCGGGCCATGCCCGGCTGAGTGTTCCTCACCCAGCGGGCTGATGCGCAATTCGTAGAATTCCACCTGCTGTGGCGCGTCTACCGGGTACAACGCGCGGCTGACGAAGGCCCCCGTGGCACTGACCAGGCGCTTGCTCTCGCGCGCCGACATCAGCGTCACCCCGGCGCAGTCGCGCTGCTCCAGAAATGCCGCCACAGACACCTTCAGGGCCCGGGCAATCTTGCATAACACGCGGATCGACGGCACGCTGCGCCCGGATTCGACCTGCGCAAGCATCGCCCGGCTGACCCCGCTGGCCCGAGCCAAGGCGTCGAGCGACAACTGGCGCTTGGCACGCAGACGCTGGAGATTGTTGGCGACACGCTGGCCGATACCATCGTCGTCCTCTGCAACAGCTCCGGGCAGCGGCAGCGCAGCTTCGTCCGATGTCACCAGAAAGCGGTTGGGGGCGTCCATGCTGCTCACGCCTGGCGCGGCGCTGTCGAGGTGATGATGCAGACGCTCGCGGCCTGCATGGCAAAGCCGGCCTGCTGCGCATACATCGCCCAGAGCAGGCGACCCTGTTGCTGGGCCAGCTTGCGTTTGCGGTACAGGGTGAAGTCGATGACGGTAGCGGCTTGGCTCATGAGGGATCCTTATCTGAAACAGAGAGGCCAAGCGCAATTCTACGTAGCTTTCATATAACTCATAATACTGATTGCTGATTTGGTAATTCGTTATCGGAATATAGATTCACCGTTTGCCGGCCTGACACTTCCCTGCATGTGCCCGCAAGGCCTACGGCCAGATACTGACCGAACAATGCGCTTCAGACCCCGACCCCGACGCTGGCCCGCACCATTGCGTAAGCCTGGCGGACCAGCGGGTTGGCACTGTTGGCCCGCACCCACAGGTGGTAGGTCACATCAGGCAGTGCCGGAAGACCATCGCTCTGCCCGAGCACACGCATATCGGGGCCGACCATTTCCTGGCTGCGCGCAGTAATGCCCAGGCCGGCGCGCACCGCTGCCTTCACGCCTATCAGGTTCGACGCCAGGTACGTCTGGCGCCAGGCGATGCCGGCCTGCTCCAGCGCCTCCAGCGCCAGTTTGCGGTACAAGCTGGGTTCGTCCACCAGCACCAGTGGCAGGGGCTCCCCTGGCAGGTGCTGATAGTGGGCCGCGCATATCCACCATACCGGCGAGGCGCGCAGTGCGAAGCCTTCCAGGCCGGGGGCGGTGCGGGTAGAGATGACCATGTCGATTTTGCCGCGCTGCAGGTCATCCATCAGGAACGGGCTGCGGCCAACGTCGATCTCCAGGCGCAGGTTGGGCGCGGAGCGGGCGATATGGCTGAGCAGCGGCGGCAGGATGGTGTCGGCAATGTCATGGGGTGAGCCGATGCGCAGCACGCCGCTCAGGCTGTCGTGACGCAGCCCAGCCAGGGCCTCGTCATTGAGCGCGAGCATCTGCCGGGCGTGGCGCAGCAGCTGACGGCCGGCATCGGTGAGGGATTTGTGCCGGCCCTGCTTGCGCAGTAGCGCCACGCCCACCTGCTGCTCCAGGCGTTGCATGTGCTGGGTTACCGAAGCCTGCGTGCGAGACAGGGAGCGGCCGGCCTCGGCGAAGCTTGTGTGGTCTGCGATGGCGACGAACGTGCGTAGCAGGTCGAGGTCAAGGGCGGGGGCGGTCATGGGGCAGGGCCTTTGGTGAATGGGGTGGTTGCAAAGCAGCAGCCATGTGCCGGATGACGTGTCTCGGGGGTTACGCCGACAACGGGCAATTTGGCAAGCAGGCCTGCTTCCATTGGTAGTTTTGCATTAACGGCAGGCGAAAAAACATAATGAAGCGTTATGTTTATGGCAGCGTCAACAAAGTTGCAAGTCTATCTTGCTCAGTGTTTGCTGGCTTATTCCATTCTGGCAGCTCGGCAACACAGGACGAGTTATAAGAATAGTCAATATTTGAATTTCCCCTCACCTCGGCAACTTCCTAGCATGCGCCCTCATTGGCCGGGCGTTCCGGCTGCCAGGATGAGGAGCTTTAACATGTCGCTGTCCACCGTAGCCCGCCGCGGGCTGTACGCATCATTGCTGGCCACCGCCACCTTGGCCGCTAGCGGCCTGGCCCAGGCCGACGCCACCCTGGACAAGATTCAGCAACGCCACAAGCTGTCGGTGGGCGTTGTGCTGTCGGGAGGCCCGTTCGGTGCCATTGACCCGGTCAGCCGCCAGCCTGTCGGTTTCAGTGTCGACCTGGCCCGCGACCTGGCTCGCCAGCTGGGCGTCGAAGTAGACCTGGTGGCCGTACAGCCAGCCAACCGCGTGCAGTTTCTGCAGCAGGGCAAGGTCGACCTGTTGATCGCCAACATGGAATGGAACGCCGAGCGCGACAAGCTGCTGGGCCACGTACCCACTCCGTTCTACCGCGTCGGCGGTACTGCGGCGCTGGTCGACACCAGCCCGATCAAGACCTGGGCCGACCTCAAGGGCCAGCCGGTGTGCACCAGCCAGGGCAGCAGTTACACCCAGCCTCTGGTGCAACTGGGCGCCGACATCAAGGCCTTCAAGACCTCCGCCGAATCGCTGCTGGCCCTGCGCGGCAACAACTGCGTGGCCGCCGTGCATGACGCCACGCTGATCAACCCGCTGCTGGCCAAGGGCGGCGAGTGGAGCGGCTACCGCGCCCTGGCGCCCGAGCTCAACCCGGCGCCGTCAGTGATCTGGACGCGCCTGGGCGAGAGCGATACCCAGCAGCGCCTGGATCCCCTCGTCAAGCAGTGGCACCGCAGCGGCTGGCTGATCGAGCGTGAGCAGGCCAACCACATCACCCCGGCTTCGCCGGCGCTGGTAGAACTGCGCACCCAGTTGCTGGGCGAAGGCGCCTGATGAGCGATGCTCTGCACTGGCTGGTCGGGCAGCTCGCCCGGCTCGGCCTGGACTATGGCTTCATCTTCGACGCCTACGCCAGCGGCAAGCTGCTGGACGGCGCGCTGACCACGCTGTGGCTGTGCCTGTGCGGCATCGTCGGCAGCCTGCTGGTGGGCGTGCTGCTGGCCGCGGCGGTGACCTCCGCGCGGCGCTGGCTGGCGTGGCCGGCGCGGGCCTTCATCGAGGTCACCCGCAACACCCCGACGTTGGTGCAGCTGTACTGCGCGTTTCTGGTACTGAACATGCTCATCAACCAGAGCCTGGGTAGCGCCAACCCCATGACCCCATTCGCCTGGGTGGTGCTGGTGATCTCGCTGCACAAGGGCGCCTTCCATGCCGAAGCCCTTCGCGCCGGCATCGAGGCGGTGCCGGCGGTCACCCTCGAGGCGGCCAGTTCGCTGGCATTCAGCCGCCGCCAGCAAATGCTCCAGGTGCAGTTGCCATTGGCGGTGCGCTTCGCCTTGCCGGCGCTGGTCAACAACCTCATCGACCTGGTGAAGATGACCGCCGTGGCCTCGGCCATCGCCGTCAACGACATCACCTATGCCTCGATCATGATCTGGACCCAGGGCGATAACGTCGTCGAGCTGATGATCATCATCCTGGCCTACTTCGGGCTGCTGAGCTTTGCAGTCAACTGTGCCGGCCGCGCCCTGGAAGCGCGCCTGAGGATGCCTGGCTATGGCCACTGAAAACCTCGCCACCCTGTGGCACTGGTCGCCGACCCTGGGCGCGGGCCTGTTGCAGAATATCCAGATCAGCGTCGGCGCCATCGGCCTGGGCACGTTGCTGGGCTTGCTGGTGGGCACGTTGCTGCTGTCGCCGCTGGCGCCCTTGCGCGTGGTGGCACGGCTATGGGTGCAGGTGTTTCGCAACGCGCCCTGGCTGGTGCTGATCTACTTCACCTCCTACGTGTTCCCCTTTGATGTGCAGGTGGCCGGCACCTGGGTGGCGTTCCCCGACTGGCTCAAGGTCACCGTGGGGCTGGCCTTGCCGGCCAGCGCCAATGTGGCCGAGATCTTCCGCGGCGCGGTCGCCTCGATCCCGGGCACCCAGTGGGAGGCCGCGCGCTCCCTGGCCTTCAGCCGCGGGCAGATCTTTCGTTCGATCATCCTCCCGCAGTGCCTGCGGCGCATGTTGCCGCCGTGGATGAACTTGTACGCGGTGGTGACCATGGGCACCGCCCTGGCTTCACTGGTGGGCGTGCACGACCTGATCGACAGCGCCCAGGTCGCCGCCAACACCGTCAACCGCAGCGGTTTTACTGTCTTGGTGTACTTCAGCGTGCTGGCGCTGTTCTTCGCCTATTGCTACCCGATTGCCCGCCTGACCCAACGCCTGGAGCGCCGTTATGCCTTCTGAACCCCTGATCCAGCTACGCGACGTGCACCTGGCCTTTGCCGACAACCCGGTACTGCGTGGCATCGACCTGGATGTGCAGGCCGGCCAGGCAGTGTCGATCATCGGCCCGTCCGGCTCGGGCAAGTCGACCATCCTGCGTTGCCTGACCGGCCTGCTTCGGCCCCAACGCGGCAGCATTCGCATTGGCGACACCCAGGTCGAGCAACTGCGTGGCGAGGCCGGGCTGATCGCGCTGCGCAAGCAGGTGGGTTTCGTTTTTCAGCAGTACAACCTGTTCCCGCACCTGAGCGTGCTCGACAACCTGCTGATCGCCCCGACCAAGGTGCTCGGCCGCGATCGTAGCGAAGCCCGTGAGCAGGCCCTGACGCTGCTCGACAAGGTGCGCCTGGGGCACAAGGCCGCTGCGTTCCCGGGCGAACTGTCGGGCGGGCAGCAACAGCGTGTGGCCATCGCCCGCGCCTTGGCCATGCGCCCGCGGTTGATTCTGTTCGACGAAGTAACCTCGGCGCTGGACCCGGAAATGGTCGGTGAGGTGCTGGCGGTGATTCGCCAGCTGACCGAGGAGGGCATGACCTGCGTGCTGGTCACCCATGAAATGCGTTTTGCCGAAGAGATCAGCGACCAGGTGTATTTCACCGAGCACGGTCGCATCGTCGAGCACGGCAGCGCTGAGCAAGTGTTCCGCGCCCCCACGCACGAACGTACCCGTGCGTTCCTCCAGCATGCGCTGGGCGAGGGCGGCCAGCGCCCCAGCCGTCCGGCGCCCGATGTATTGAGCAACCTGGGGCGTTACAGCCTCAGCGTGTGATTGCAGCCTACCCAGAAGAGAGACCGAGCATGTCCCGTGATTCCGTGATTCAGCCATTTCTCGCGCAAGTGCGCGCCATCCATGAGCGGGGCATCGACCGCGCCGCGCTGCAGCAGATCATCGTGCTGCTCGAAGTCCTGGCCGAGCGCCGCGAGCTGTTCAACTTCGAGCGCTTCCCGGCGCCCGTTGCCGCCACCGGCGAAACCCAGTTCCGCTACCGGCTTAACGACGACGGCGAGTCACCGACCCTGTACGTCAACTCGCTGCTGCCGGGCAAGGCGACCTTGCCGCACAACCACGAGACCTGGGCGATCATCGTTGCCGTCGAGGGGCAGGAGCTGAACCGGGTGTACCGCCGCGAGGATGACGGCAGCGACCCGGCCCGCGCCCGACTGGCACTGGAGCGCGAGATCGTGGTGCAACCGGGGACGCCGGTGGCTTTCCTGGGCGAGGACCTGCATGGCATTCGCGTCGAAGGCGATAAGCCGACCTTGCACTTCCACCTTTATGGCCGGCCGCTGGAATCGCTGGAAAATCGCTACGGCGTCAAGGACGACGGCAGTGTGGTGAACTACAACAAGTCACAGATGGCGCCTTCGATCGAGGCTTATGGCCTTTGATGTATGCGGCCGGTGCCATGCACCGCACTGGATTCTTCGCGGGCACGCCCGCTCCCACACGATACGCGGACCGCTTGCATACTGAGTTGTCCTTGTGGGGGCGGGTTCACCCGCGAAGAGAGTGGCACAGGCACTGCATTTTCCAACCTGATCGACCAAGGACTGCGTCCCATGATACCCAGCATCACCCCTGCGCACCTGCATGACTGGCTGTTCGACGGCCAGGAAATCGCCCTGTTCGACCTGCGCGAACAGGGTCAGTACGGCGAAGCTCACCTGTTCTACGCTGTCAACCTGCCGTACAGCCGGCTGGAAATCGAGGCCCCGCGCCTGGCGCCCAACCCGGCGGTGCGGCTGGTGGTCTATGACGCAACCGGCAGCGAACTGGCGCAGCGCGGTGCCCGGCGCCTGCAGGCCCTGGGTTACACGGCAGTACACTGGCTCGAAGGCGGCAGCCTGGGGTGGCAGGCTGCGGGCTTCGAGCTGTTCGCCGGCGTACACCTGCCGTCCAAGGCCTTTGGTGAGTTGGTCGAGCACGCCTGCCACACCCCGCGCATCAGCGCCCTGGAGCTGGCCGAGTGGCAGCGCCAAGGCAAACCGCTGGTGCTGCTCGACGGCCGTCCGCTGGACGAATTCGCCAAGATGAACATACCCGGCGCCGTCTGCTGCCCCAACGGTGAGCTGAGCTATCGCCTGGAAGACCTGGTCAGCGACCGGCAAACTCCGGTGGTGATCAACTGCGCCGGACGCACCCGTAGCATTATCGGCGCCCAGACCTTGATCAACCTCGGCATCGAAAATCCGGTCTACGCACTGGAGAACGGCACCCAAGGCTGGTTCCTGGTGGACCTGCCGCTGGAGCACGGTGGTCGGCAACACTACCCGCCACACAGCGGCACCGCACTGGAGCAGCAGCGCGCCCGTGCCGAGGCCCTGGCGCAAAAGGCCGGGGTACGCAGGGTGTCGGCGGCGCAGGTACGGCAATGGCAGCAGGACCCGCAGCGCAGCCTGTTCCTGTGTGATGTGCGCACACCTGAGGAGTTCATCGCTGGCAGCCTGCCCGGCGCCCAGCACTGCCCGGGTGGCCAGTTGATCCAGGGCACCGACCTGTACATTGGTGTGCGGCAAGCGAGGGTTGTGCTGTTCGATGATGATGGTGTGCGCGCCCCGGTGGTGGCCAGCTGGCTGAGGCAGATGGGCCATGACGCCTATGTGCTCGAAGGCGGCCTGGCCAGTGGCCTGGCCTTGTCTTGCCCGGCAGCCATGCCGCTGACCCTGGCCGAGGTCAGTGCCGCCGAGCTGGACGATGCCCTGTTGCTCGACCTGCGCGCGAGCACCGCTTATCGCAAGCGTCACCTGCGTGGCGCGAAGTGGGCGATCCGCCCGAACCTGGCCGAGCAGGTGAGGGGAGAGGGCCGCCGCCTGGTGTTCATCTGCGACGACCCGCGCATTGCCGAGCTGGCCGTCAGTGAACTGCCCGCCGCCCAGCGCCAGCGCGCAGGGCTGTTCCCCCGTGCATTGCTCGCCGAGTGGCCGCAGGTGGATGGTGATACCAGCCTGGACGATGCGGCCTGCATCGATTTCCTCTTCTTCGTTCACGACCGCCATGCCGGCAACAAGGACGCGGCCCGCCGTTACCTGGCCTGGGAAACCGGCCTGATCTCGCAGATGAACCCGGCCGAGATCGCCAGCTTCACCCCGTTGCCCCACAGCGACCCGCTGGCCACCCGGCTGGTGCATGGCGGTCGCGGCGAGCCGGGCCCGGGTGCCCATGGCGTCAACCCGCCGGTCAGTCGCCTGAGCACCGTCTTGTTCGACAGCATCGCCGACCTTCGCGCGGCTCGTGGCCAGCGTGACCAGCAGCGAGTGCTGAGCTATGGCGCGCGGGGTAACCCCACTGCTTTCGCGCTGGAAGACCTGGTCAGCGAACTGGAGGGCGGTTATCGCAGCAAGCTGTTTGCCACCGGCCTGCAGGCGATCAGCCAGACATTCCTTGCCTACCTGCGCCCAGGTGATCACCTGCTGATCAGCGACGGTGTCTATGGCCCTGTACGCCGCCTGGCCCGCGAACTGCTGCAGCCGTTCGGCATCGAGGTCGGGTACTTCGCCGCCGATGGTCAGGGGCTGGAAGCAGCGTTGCAGACGAACACGCGCATGGTCTACAGCGAAAGCCCCAGTTCGTTGCTGTACGAGCTCAACGACCTGCCGGCCATGGCCGCGTTGTGCAAGCCGCGCGGGATCCTGCTGGCGGTGGATAATACCTGGGGCTCGGGTTACCTGCACCAGCCGCTTGCTCTGGGGGCGGACATCTCGGTAATGGCCCTGACCAAGTACCTCGCCGGTCACAGCGATGTGATGATGGGCAGTGTCTGTACCACCCGCGAGGCCTTCGCCGCGCTGTCGCGCAGCAGCGATACCTGCGGCTGCACGGTCAGCCCGGACGATGCCTGGTTGGTGCTGCGCGGGGCCCGCAGCCTGGCCAGCCGCATGCTGGTGCACGAACGCCAGGGGCTGGAAATTGCCCACTGGCTGCAAGCACGCGAGGAGGTGGCACGGGTGTATCACCCAGGGTTGCCGGAGCATCCCGGACACGCTTTGTGGCAGCGGGACTTCAAGGGCAGCAACGGCCTGCTAAGCCTGGAACTGGTCGACGGCAGCCAAGGCCGGGCAGAGGCGTTCGCCAACGGCTTGCGGCTGTTCGGCATCGGCGCCTCCTGGGGCGGGTACGAGAGCCTGGTGACCCTTGGCGACCTGGGAGATCGGCGTTTTGCCACGCCAGTGCAGGGTACGCTGGTGCGTTTGCATGTCGGGCTGGAGGCTGTCGGGTCGCTGCGCCGGGATCTGCAACAGGCCTTGCAAGCGAGGTACTGAAACGTGCCTCGCGCTGTCCCGCCCGATTGATGAGCACTGCCGGCGGAGAGTCCGGCTTCCCTGAGTGCCGGCGGGCGAAATTCAACACCCAAGGCAATGACTTCTCAGAATTGCAACGAATCCCAGTGGCGACTGGAAGGGTAGTGCCCGGGACCACTGCGCACTGGGCGCAGTGCATGCAGCCAGTGAGTCGGCGACGTGGGACTACCGGTATCTCGACTCAGGCGGATGCGGGAATGGCATGATCGCAGAAAACAATGACGAAAACATCAATATTGAAAACTCTCTCAATTTTGCATACCTTCATCCTGCCTGACGATGAGGCCTTTGCGCCTTCATGACCCCAATCACAACAAGGGCTCGAGATGAACAAGAACAAGAATGCGATCGAATTTCTTCCCGCCGAGGTTGACGTGCTGGTCGTCGGCTACGGCCCGGTAGGTGCGACCATTGCAGCGCTGCTTGGCCGCTACGGCGTGTCTACCCTGGTGTTGGACAAGGCTCACGAGGTGATGTTGATGCCCAGGGCCATCGCGCTGGACAACGAGGCTTTGCGGATTCTGCAATTGGCCGGCCTTGCGGAAGATGCATTCGCAAAGATCGTTATTCCTCAGGTCAAAATGCATTCACCGGTCCTTGGGCAGTTTGGCCGTGCCGATACTCAGGGGTGCATCGATGGCCATCCCAAGCTCGTGACCTTCTACCAACCGGACCTGGAGCATGCGATGCGCGACCAGGTTTCTCGCCTGAAGTCGGTGGCCAGCCTGGGCGGCTTCGAGCTTGAGAACCTGATCCACGAAGCGGACTGCGTGGTCGCTACGGTACGTGATCAGGAAGGGCAGGTTCATACTGTTCGCTCCCGATACCTGGTGGGGGCGGACGGCGCCAGTTCAAAGGTCAGGGCATTGATCGGTCAGGAGTTCGAGGGCCAGACCTATGCCGAGGACTGGCTGATCGTGGATGTCAAGAATCGTCATGCGTCGGCTATCGACCACGTTGAGTTCATTTGCGACCCGCAGCGCCCCACGCCGCATATGCCTGCCCCCGGCGGCAGGGAGCGCTGGGAGTTCATGCTGCGCCCGGGTGAGTCTCGCGAGGCGCTGCAAAGCGAGCAGAGCATTGCCCGCCTGATCGCGCCGTGGATCGATCCCAAGGAACTGGAAATCGAACGCAAGGCGGTCTACCGCTTCCACGCCCGCTGCTGTAACCGGTTCAGCAAGGGGCGGGTGTTTCTGGCGGGCGATGCAGCACATATTACCCCGCCATTCGTCGGCCAGGGCCTGGTGGCCGGATTGCGGGACGGCGCCAACCTTGCCTGGAAACTGGCCTGGGTGCTGCGCGGTCATGCGGCCCCTGCCATTCTCGAGACTTATGACGTCGAGCGCCGCCCACATGCCCAGGCAATGATCAACCTGGCGAAACTCATGGGGCGACTGGTCATGCCCAGGAACAAGATCGCCGCCTTCGCGATCCATGGCCTGATGCGCCTGCTGGCACTGACACCCGCAACAAGACGGTACTTCGAGCAACTCGATATCAAGCCTGAAAACACGTTCAGGCACGGGCTGTTCACGGCGCATGTCAGGGGTGAAAAGCTGGTTCATGGCAGCCTGTTCCCGCAGGCGTGGGTGAGGAACATGCAAAAGCACATCGTGCTTAGCGATGATGCCTTGCGAAATAACCTGACTCTGGTTGGCTTCGGTGTGAATCCAAGGTCGTTACTGAGCAGCGAGCAAGCCGCTTCGTGGGTCAATCAAGGTGGGCTGTTCCTGGAGATCAGAGCCCGCGGCCAAGTCTCTGACGGCACATGCGACTTCATTGAAGACATGAACCATGAGATTCTACCCCTTGCTACCAAGGGAACGATCGCCGCAGTGCGCCCAGACCGCATTATCATGGATCATGCGCCGGGTGCCGCAGCGGAGCGCCTGCTTCGAAATTGTCGGGCGTTGCTGCTGGGCGAAAGGGCTGCTGCGACGAGCGTGTCCATAGCCTGAATGATCCTGTCGGCCTGCGAGTTTGATGATGCTTCCCCCACTTCCGCTTCCAGATACTGCGACACCGCCTCTGACGAGAGGGCATAAAAAGCGCGAGCGCACCCGCCGTGGACTGGTGGATGCGGCATTGAGGCTTGTCGCGCGCAAGGAAGTCGGGGAAATCGCCCTGCTGGAGGTCGCCACGGAGGCGGCGGTTTCCAACGGTACGATCTACAACTACTTTCGCACGCGAGAGGAAGTCCTGGAGGCCGTGGGCATTGCCATGGCTGCCGAGTTCTCCGATGCCATTTCCGTCCTGAATGCCGATGTCTCCTGCGGCGCGCAGCGGCTTTCCATCGGTGTGCGCATGTTCATTTGCCGCGCCGCCGCTGACCATCAGTGGGCCAACGCCTTGCTGCGCATCATCCACTTCGATCAGGCCATGCGCTCACGGCTGGCCACGCATGTGCTGGGCGATCTGCGCGAAGGTCTTCGCGCGGGCACGTTTTCCTATGAGGATGAGGGTGTTGCCCTGGACCTGGTGCTCTCCTGTACAACCGGCGCCATGCGCTCGGTTGTCGAAGGCCGGGCGGTGGAAGGGCATGATGTGCGGGTCACCAAAATGGTTCTTCAGGCGCTAGGCGTATCGCTTGCCAAAGCCAGCAAGATTGCCGCAAAACCCCTGCCTGTCTGAGTAGCCTGCTTTGTCACTGTTGCTGCACTGGGGGAGCCTCCAGTCGGTGGTGGTTTGTCGTCTGGAATTGAACAACTGTGTTCAATAAAAAATTCGTTGACGAAAATTGAACACGAGTGTTCAATCTAGATTCAGATGAGTCTGGAGATTTTTTGTGCACAGCCTGAATCCAGTACAGCGGCGAATCCATCAAGCGGCCGTCCGCCTATTCTCTCAACGCGGTTCGGTCGACGTCAGTATCAGCGATCTCGCGCAGGAGGCCGGCGTTGCGCGCGGCACCATTTACAGCCATGTGCAGAGCACCGAGCAACTGTTCGGCGCCGTGGCGGCCCAACTGAGTGCTGAAATGCATGGGCGAGTGGAAAAAAGCTTCGCGGACCTTGCCGACCCGGCTCAGCGGCTGGCGAATGGCATCCGCTTCTTCATACGGCGTGCCCATGAGGACGCACAATGGGGGGCATTCATCCACAAGTTCTCCATGCACAACGCCTCGCTACGCGAGATGTTTACCAGCCAGGCGACAACCGACCTGCTGAACGGCCTTGCCGCTGGCCGCTACAGCTTTCGCCAGGATCAGCTGCTAAGCGTCCTTAGCCTGATCTCGAGCAGCGTGCTCGGTGCCATGTTCCTGGTCCTCGAGGGGCACCGGACCTGGCGCGAAGCGGGGGCTGACACCGCCGAACTGGTTCTACGGGCATTGGGTGTACCTCCGGAAGAAGCCAGGCAGCTGTCAACCCGGGAGCTGCCGGTACTGCCGCCTCTCGACTAAACGCAGTCGCGTTGTTTGAAGATTCTCGACCCCTGTTCATTCCGGGGTCCGGGAGCGCTCAGCCTCAAGAAACTGGAAAACAACAACAATGAATCAGCACAATGAGACACCCCGGTTGGCCACGCCACAGCCGTCACGCCATCTGCAGCCCACAGTCAGGGCCAAGGCGCTGACCCACCTGATCTTCCAACGGCCCGACCTGGACAAGGCATCCGGGTTTCTGGTGGACTTCGGCCTGACCGTCAGTCAGCGCTGCGCCGATACGCTGTACCTGCGCGCAACTGAACCCGGCCCCTACTGTTACCGAATCCACCAGGCGGACCAGGCCCGCTTCGTCGGGTTTGGCCTGGCCGTGCAATCGCGCGCGGACCTGGAAAAACTCGCGCAAATCCCTGGCGCATCCTCGGTACAACCTGCGCCCCATCCGGGCGGAGGGTATTTCGTCAGCCTCACCGACCCTTCGGGCTTCATTGTCGAGGCGGTGTACGGGCAGGGGCCAAGCCAGGCATTGGCGAGCAGGGCGCCGCTGTCTTGGAACCTGGCCACTGCACAGCAGCGAATCAACGCCACGCAACGCACGCCCATCGCGCCCCCCGAGGTGCTGAAACTGGGCCATATCGTGCTTGAGGTGGCCGCGTACCAAGCCACTTGCGCCTGGTACACGCAGCATTTCGGTTTTATCCCAAGCGATGTCCAGGTGTTGCCCGATGGCTCACCCATTGTCGCCTTCATGCGTCTGGACCTCGGTGACATTCCGGCCGATCACCATACCCTGGCCATTGCACAAGGCTTCATGGCGACCTACAGCCACAGCGCCTATGAAGTGGTTGATGCCGATGCGGTAGGCATGGGGCAGCGCGTTATGCGAGATCGCGGTTGGGAGCATTCCTGGGGGATCGGCCGGCACATTCTCGGCAGTCAGATCTTCGATTACTGGCAGGACCCATGGGGCGACAAGCACGAGCATTACTGCGACGGCGATATCTTCACCGCCACATGTCCTACCGGAATCCATCCCGTGAGCCCCGAAGCGATGGCGCAATGGGGCCAGCGCATGCCCAGGAGCTTTACCAAACCCAGGCTCAGCCTACCCAATCTGGTCACGCTGTTGCGCAACCTTCGGCGCACCCCTGACCTGACTCTGCGCAAGCTGATCACGCTCATGCGGCTGTTTGGGTAATGCCTGCCATGTCAGGCAAACCAGAGCCTTTCGGCAGGCGCGACCTGCTCAAAGCCGGGGCCGTCATAGCCGGCGGCACGTTGATTTACGGCCTGGCCAGCTCTTCATCGGAACAACATCAAAGTTCTCGTGCCGCTGAGCCCGGGATAAACGCTGCTTCAGGAGTATCTTCCATGTCTGTCGTGCACGTAGTTCGTTTTGAGTTCGAAAACGCTATCCACTGGGGCGTGATACGCCAAGGCCGTATCACGCTTGTGCCAGGCGCTTTCGCTACCACGGGCGATTTCATCAACAACAATCGCGTCGAGGCGCTTGCACGGCTGCAAGGCCAGGAGCTGGACGAGTATGAGGTGAAGCTGTTGTCGCCGCTGACCCGTAATCAGCAGTTCGTTTGCCAAGGGGCAAACTACCGGCAGCACATGATCGAGTCGGGCATGGACCCCGACGCGAAGAAGTACAACATGATTTTCACCAAAGCGACCAGTTGCCTGGTGCCAGCGGACAGCGTCCTCATCAAGCCGAAATCGGTGCGTTTCCTGGATTATGAAATCGAACTGGGCCTGGTCATGAAGCGCGCCATCACCGGTGCGGTTTCTGTCACTGAGGCCAATCTGCACGAGTTCATTGCGGGCGTGGTCATCGTCAACGACTATTCGGCGCGAGACGTCCAGATCCCGCAGATGCAGTTCTACAAAGGCAAGAGTTTCCGCACCTTCGGGCCAGTCGGCCCGTACCTTTGCCTGCTGGGGCCCGATGACATGCATTACCTCAAGGCGCTGAACCTGCGCCTTACGGTAAATGATGAAGTGCGTCAGAGCGATAGCACTGCCAACCTGGTGTATGGCCCCGCTGAAACACTGACCGAGCTGTCTGGCGTGCAGGACCTGGCCCCAGGTGATCTGATTGCCACCGGCACACCGGCGGGATGCGCCTTGTCGATTCCATCCCCCGCCAAGCAGCGCATCGCTGCACTGATGCCCGAAGCCACGAAGTGGAAGCTGTTCCTCAAAGCGCAAGAAGGCCGCACGCAGTACCTCAAGTACGGTGATGTGGTCGAAGCGCGTATTCGCAGTGCCGATGGCGTGATTGACCTCGGCGTACAGCGTAACCGCGTGGTGGGGGAAGCGTGATGCGGGTCCGGGCACTGCAGGATGTCGTCGACCTTGAACAGGTTCCGTTAGCGGAACGTGGATTGGCTTCGAGCACGTATGAGGCGTTGCGTCTTGCCGCTGAGCGCAGGCCCCAGGCCCCGGCGCTGAGCTTCTTGCCCGACGCGGCTGACTTGTCCCGTACCCGCCAGTGGAGCTACTCCGAGCTCTTCGCGGACGTTACCCGTGCAGCCAATGCTTTTTACGACCTGGGCGTCAAACCCGGTGACGTGATTGCGTTTCTGCTTCCCAACCTGCCCGAAACCCACTTCACGATCTGGGGTGCAGAGGCAGCAGGCATCGTCATGGCGATCAATCCGCTGCTGGAGGCCAGGCAGATTGCCGGGTTGTTGAACGCGGCGAAAGCTTCCGTGGTCATCACCCTTGCACCGGCGAGCGATCTGTGGCCGAAGCTTGCATCGCAACTGGAACACCTGCACTCGGTCAAGTCGATCGTATGGGTCAGCATGAGCCACTACTTCAGCGAACCCGTGCGCGCCCCGCTTGACGCGGTGGCGCTGAAAGCGCGGGCTGGTTACGACAACATCGAGATCCATGAATGGCATGCGCTCATGGACAGGCAGCCCGCCACGCACCTCAAAAGCGGGCGGCAAATCCGCTCGGAGGAACTGTCTTCCTACATCTGCACGGGGGGTACCACCGGCCTGCCCAAGATTGCCGCGCGAACCCATGGCTCGGAAGTGTTCAATGCCTGGGCGGCTGCGGCGCATTTGCAACCGCACAACGAAGGCGATGTGTTCTTCTGTGGTCTTCCGCTGTTTCACGTGAATGCGCAGATGGTCACCGGGCTGATGCCCTGGACCCAGGGCGGGCATGTCATCCTCGGTACACCGGACGGCTATCGTGGCGATGGAGTGATCGCACGATTCTGGGAGATGGTGGAGCGGTTCGGCATCAACTTCTTTTCGTGCGTTCCAACGGTGTGTGCGGCCCTGTTGCAACATGAATCGAAGGGCCGCGATCTTTCCACGCTGCGCTATGCGGTGTGCGGTGCCGCACCCATGCCGGCGGAACTGTTCCGTGAGTTTGAACGTAGCACTGGTGTCAAGATCCTCGAGGGGTATGGGCTCACCGAGGGCACCTGCATTTCCTCGGTCAACCCGCCGCATGGTGAACGCCGTATCGGCTCCATCGGCATTCGGATCGCTCATCAGCAAATGCGCTCGGTCCTGCTCGATGAGGCGGGGCATTACCTGCGTGATGCCGTTGTAGACGAGGTTGGCGTCATTTCGCTTTCAGGCCCGAATGTCTTCAACGGCTACCTCGAGGAGGGCCACAACCGGGGTTTGTGGGTCGAGATCGATGGTCAACGATGGCTCAACACCGGGGACTTGGGGCGCCAGGACGCCGAGGGCTACTTCTGGCTGACGGGGCGCAAGAAGGAACTGATCATTCGCGGGGGCCATAACATCGATCCGAAACAGATCGAGGAAGCCTTGCAGGCGCATCCTGCCGTGGCACTGGCTGCAGCGATCGGTAGCCCGGATGCCTATTCCGGTGAGGTTCCGGTCGCGTTTGTACAATTGCGGCCCGATCACAGCTGCGACGCGAAGACGCTCGAAGCGTTTGCCCAGCTCAACATCAGCGAGCGGGCGGCGATACCAAAGCGTATTGAAATACTCCAGACAATGCCGTTGACGGCAGTGGGGAAGATTTTCAAGCCGGCTTTGCACCAGCGAGAGATCAGCAGGGTGATCGGGCGTGAAGTGGAATACGCGGGGCTCAGGCATATCGCCGTTGAAGTACGCCAGGACGAACGGCGTGGGCTGGTCGCGCACATTCAAGCCGGTGAACATAAGGAAATCCTGGCGCAACTCCTTGGTCGCTACAACTTCCAGGTGGAGTGGGTGACCCATTAAAAACGTCACCTGAAAATCAGCCGATCGCTGGCACAAATAGCTCGGTTTTATAGGCAGATGTATTCACTTGCCCCCGGCGGAAATCGTCCGGGTAGGCGAAGCCTTGTCTGCGTGCAACAAAAACAATAATAAGAGGTGGGAAATGAAACTGGAAAACCGTTCAATCTTTATCGGCGGCCATGCGCTACTGAGGCCATCGATCAAACTCTTCGGTTCGTTGCTGGTACTTGGTGCCTCTGGCGTTGCAAGCGCCAATGGCATTGCTCTTAACGAGCAAAGTTCCAGTAGTGCCGGAACAGCGTACGCAGGCAGGTCATCTTCTGCATTGGATGCAAGCACCCTCTACGGTAACCCTGCCGGGTTGACCAAGCTGAAGCGCAGTGAACTGTCCGGTGGATTCGCCTCACTCGCAGTGAGCGACGATATCAGCCATGCCCGGAGCAGTGTTTCAGGGACGAACAAAGGCGACTCGGTACCTCTGGCGGCCATACCCTTCGGCTATGCATCCACACCCATTAACGAGCGGTTAGCGATTGGCCTGGGTTTCTATGCGCCGAGTGGGCTGGTCAACGATTATGAACGTTCATTTCAGGGGCGTTACCACGGCTCCTACAGCACGACCAAGGAAATGACCCTGCAACCGACCATCGCCTATCGCGTCAATGACGTCTTGTCGATTGGTGGAGGACCGACGTTCAATCGGTTCAATGCGAAACTTGAAAACTATCTGGCTACAGGCCCCATGAACAATGGCCAGGACACGCTGGTAACCATCAAGGGCGATGATGTCGCGATTGGCTATAACGTCGGCTTGCTTGTCGACTTCAATGCGTCGACACGCTGGGGGGTGACTTATCATTCAAAAGTCAGCTACCACCTCGAAGGGCATACCGAGGTGTCCGGGGCGCCGAGTGCACTGTCGCTGGACGGAAAGTATAACGCCTCAGTGGATCTCACCATGCCAGAGTCTCTGGATACCTCTATCACTCACAAGTTCAATAGCCGTTGGACCGGATATCTGGGAACCACCTGGACCCGTTGGAGCCGGCTTCAGAAGTTTGAGGCGGTCAACAGTGGTGTGTCATCCACCGGCCAACTACTCGGGTTTGGGAAAGTGGGTGAGTCGTTGAACTGGCATGACACATGGTCGGCGGCGATAGGGGTGTCCAACCAAGTCACCCCACGGTGGCTATTGAGGGCTGGTTACGCTTATGACCCTGCACCCGTAGAAAATGCCGATCGTGGCGTGCGAATTCCGGTCGGAGATCGTCAAGCTGTGACCGTGGGCGGCGCCTATTCGCCTAGCGCTGACCTCACCATTGATTTTGCCTACGGTTACCTCTGGGATGCCAGGGTTTCTGTGAAGCAGGAAAACAATACCGGACTCCAGCCTGAGTACACGGCTGAATATGAAAATCACGCCCATGGAGTATCAGTCCAGGCAACCTATCGCTTTTGATCGTAGCCGCGAAGGCGACGACGAAGGGGGCTGTTCAGCGTGCTCCGAAAAGAGTACAAATGTGCTCCATGGACAATCTTACCCCAAAACGTCGCGCCATCTTCGAGTTCATCCGTGAGCGCATCGCCGATCAAGGCCAGCCGCCGAGCCTGGCCGATATCGCCACGCGCTTCGGTTTTGCCTCGCGCAGCGTGGCGCGCAAGCACATCACCGCCCTGTGCCAGGCCGGCTACATCGATGTCACGCCGAACCAGGCGCGTGGTATTCGCCTGGCCGAGCCGCTGCGCCGCCCGGAAATCCTCGAAGTGCCGGTGCTGGGCCAGGTGGCGGCAGGCGCCCCCATCGGCCCGGACCTCGACATTCACGAGCAGTTGCTGCTCGACCCCAGCCTGTTCCGCCGTACCCCCGACTACCTGCTGAAGGTACGTGGCGACTCGATGATCGACGATGGCATTTTCGACGGCGACCTGGTCGGCATCCTCCAGCAGGCCGACGCCCGCGATGGCCAGATCGTGGTCGCGCGCCTGGACGGCGAGGTGACCATCAAGCGCCTGCAGCGCCAAGGTGGCAATTACCGGCTGTTGCCACGCAACCCGGCCTATGCGCCCATCGATGTGCGGCCTGAACAGGAGTTCTTCATCGAAGGCGTGTTCTGCGGCTTGCTGAGGCGTGACTGATGGGCGCGGTGGTCGACCTCGACAGGTTGCTCGACCAGCGCCGGGTATGGCGCGGCCGGCAGGCCCAGGCGCGGCCGCTCGGCCTGCAGCCCACGGGCCATGCAGCCCTTGATCAATGCCTGCCGGAAGGCGGCTGGCCGGCGGCTGCCCTCAGTGAACTGTTGCTGGCCAGCCCCGGCTGTGGCGAATTGCAGCTGCTGTGGCCAACCCTGGCCCGCTTGAGCGCTGAAGCCAGTCGAATCGTGCTGGTGGCACCGCCATTCATTCCTTACGCCCCTGCCTGGCAGGCCGCGGGGGTAGACCTGCGCTGGCTGGTACAGGTGGACGCCGAACCTGCCGATGCCCTGTGGGCCGCCGAGCAGTGCCTGCGCTCCGGCAGTTGTGCGGCGGTGCTGTGCTGGCCGGAACGTGCCGATGACCGCGCCCTGCGGCGCTTGCAGGTGGCTGCCGAAACCGGCCAGGCGCTGGCCTTCGCCTGCCGTCCGCAACAGGCGGCGCACAACCCTTCACCCGCAGCCTTGCGCATTGCCGTCGACACCCGTCCGGCACAATGGCGCGTGCTGAAAAGCCGTGGCGGCATGCCACCGGCGCTGCCCATCGCCTGCCCGGGGCGGGGTTGATGCAACATGCTCTGGGCCTGCATCCTGTTCCCTCAGCTGGCGCTGGACACGGTCCTGCGTGAGCGTGACGACCCCGATACCCCTCTGGTGCTGCTTGCCGGGCCGACCCAGCGACGCGTACTGCAGGCGGTCAACCCGGCGGCGGCCGCGCTCGGCCTGCGGGCCGGGCAAACCCTGACAGCGGCGCGTGCGCTGGCCGATGGCTTCAGCTGTGTCGAAGCCGACCCCAGGCGCATCGACCAGGTGCAACAGTTGCTGGCAGCCTGGGCCTACCGCTTCAGTGCCCAGGTCAGCCTGCACTATCCACGGGCGCTGTTGCTGGAGGTGGGCTCCAGCCTGCAACTGTTCGGCCCCTGGCCGCTGTTCGAGGCACGCCTGCGCCAGGAACTGGCGGAACTGGGCTTGCGCCAGCGCATCGTCCTGGCCAGCAACCCGGTGGCGGCGCGCATGCTTGCCAACGCTCACGATGGCCTGGCCGTGAGTGACGCCGAGGCCACCCGTGCGGCGCTGCTGGGCATGCCCATCGAGCGTATCGGCCTGCCTGCGCAGGCTGCCGAGGCCTTTGCCCGCATGGGCCTGCGCCAGTTGGGCCAGGTGCTGGCCTTGCCCCGCGACAGCCTGGCCAGACGCTTTGCGGCCCAGGTGCAGTTGCACCTTGACCAGTTGCTCGGCCTGCGCAACCTGGGGCTGGGCTTCTACCAGCCACCGGACCGGTTCGAGACCCGGCTGGAGCTGAATTTCGATGTTGAATCACACCAGGCCCTGCTGTTCCCGCTGCGACGCATGCTCAACGACCTTGCCGCGTTCCTCGCCGGGCGGGACTGTGGCGTGCAGCGTTTCTGCCTGTACCTGGAGCATGCCGAAGGGCCGGATACCGTGCTGAAGGTAGGCCTGCTGGCCGCCGAACGCGATGCCGCGATGCTGTTCGAACTGGCGCGCGGGCGCCTGGAGCCGCTGCGCATTGCCGCACCGGTGCGCAACCTGCGGCTGGTTGCCGAGGACCTGCCACCCTTCGTGCCGCAACACCAGGCATTGTTCGACCCCCGTGCGCAACAGGCGCAACCTTGGGAACAATTGCGCGAACGGCTGCGCGCCCGCTTGGGCGATGAGGCGGTCAAGGGCCTGAGCGCGGCAGCCGATCATCGCCCCGAATATGCCTGGCAAGCGGGAGAGCAGGGCGCCCAGGGCAACATGCCGGTCGCCCCAGGCAGCCGCCCTGGCTGGCTGCTGTCGGCCCCTGTGGCACTGGACGAGACCGGCTATCGCCTGCAAGGCCATGCCGAGCGCATCGAATCGGGCTGGTGGGATGGCGGCGATGTGCGCCGCGACTATTACCGCATCGAAACCCGTGACGGCCTGCGTGGCTGGGCCTACCGCGACCTGGGCAAGGCCGGCCCGCTGTGGCTGCAGGGCTGGTTCGCATGAATACCCCGGGTTATGCCGAGCTGCATTGCCTGTCCAACTTCAGCTTCCAGCGTGGCGCGTCGAGCGCCGACGAGCTGTTCCGGCGCGCGCGCGAACAGGGTTACCAGGCTCTGGCGATCACCGACGAATGCACCCTGGCCGGCATCGTCCGTGCCTGGCAGGCGGCCAAGGAACACCAGCTGCGGCTGATCGTGGGCAGTGAAGTGCAGTTGCAGGACGGCCCCAGGCTGGTGCTGCTGGTGCAGGACCTGGCCGGCTACCAGAACCTGTGCGCGCTGATCACCCGGGCCCGGCGACGGGCGCAGAAGGGCGACTACCAACTGTTTCGCGATGACCTGCAGCAGCACCATCAGGGCCTGCTGGCATTGTGGGTGGCCGATGACAGCGGTGATGCCACCCCCGGGCAGTGGCTGCATGGCCTGTTCGGCGAGCGCCTGTGGCTGGCCGTGCACCTGCACCGCGGCAGTGACGATACCTTGCGCCTTGAACGCTTGCGCGGCCTGGCGGCCAGGGTCGGCATCCGCGCCGTGGCCTGTGGCGATGTGCACATGCACGTGCGCGGTCGCCGCGCCTTGCAGGATTGCATGACCGCCATTCGCCAGCACTGCCTGGTGGCCGAGGCCGGGCGCTTCCTGTTTGCCAATGGCGAGCGGCACCTGCGCAGCCAGGCGCAACTGGGCGAACTCTATCCCGCCGACCTGCTGGCCGAGACCCTGGCCATCGCTGCGCGCTGCCAGTTCGAATTGAGCGAATTGAAATATCAGTATCCATGCGAACTGGTGCCCCAGGGGCATACCCCGGCAAGCTGGTTGCGCGAATTGTGCCAGCAGGGTTTGCCGTTGCGCTGGCCAGGCGGGCCGAGCAGCAAGGTGCGGGATGTGCTGGCCAGGGAGCTGGCGCTGATCGAGGAGCTGGGCTACGAAAGCTACTTCCTGACGGTGCACGACATCGTCGCTTTCGCCCGCAGCCAGCGCATTCTGTGCCAGGGGCGGGGGTCGGCCGCCAACTCGGTGGTGTGCTTCGTGCTGGGCATCACCGAGCTCGACCCCATGGAACACCACCTGTTGTTCGAGCGCTTCCTGTCGCGCGAGCGCAACGAGCCGCCGGACATCGACGTGGACTTCGAGCACGACCGGCGCGAGGAGGTGATCCAGTATGTATTCCGTCGCTATGGCCGGCACCGGGCGGCGCTCACCGCGGTGGTCAATACCTACCATGCCGCCGGTGCGGTGCGGGATGTGGCACGGGTGCTGGGGTTGCCCGCCGACCAGGTGGACGCCCTGGCCAAATGCTGTGGCCGCTGGAGCGATCGCATACCCGATGACCAGCGCCTGGCCGAGGCCGGTTTCGAGGCGGGCAGCCCTTCGCTGCGCCGGGTGCTGGTGCTGGCCGGTGAACTGATCGGCTTCCCTCGGCACCTGTCACAGCACCCGGGCGGTTTCGTCATCTCGCAGCAACCCCTGGACGAACTGGTACCGGTGGAGAATGCTGCGATGCCGGAGCGCACGGTGATCCAGTGGGACAAGGATGACCTGGACATGCTCGGCCTGCTCAAGGTCGATGTGCTGGCGCTGGGCATGCTCAGCGCCTTGCGCCGTTGCTTCGACCTGCTGCAACGCCACCGTGGCCGTCACCTGACCCTGGCAACCATACCGGGCGAAGACCGGGCCACCTACGAAATGATCAGCCGTGCCGAGACCATGGGCGTGTTCCAGATCGAGTCCCGCGCGCAAATGGCCATGTTGCCGCGGCTGCAGCCCACAAAGTTCTACGACCTGGTCATCGAGGTGGCCATCGTCCGCCCCGGGCCGATCCAGGGCGACATGGTCCACCCTTACCTGCGCCGGCGGCTGAAGCAGGAGCCGGTGACGTACCCCTCGCCGCAACTGAAGGCAGTGTTCGAGCGCACCCTGGGTGTGCCGCTGTTCCAGGAGCAAGTGATGGAACTGGCAATGGTCGCGGCCGACTACACCCCGGGCGAGGCCGACCAGTTGCGCCGCAGCATGGCCGCCTGGAAGCGCCACGGCGGCCTGGAGCCGCACCGCGAGCGGCTGGTGCAGGGCATGTTGCGCAATGGTTACGACCTGGCGTTTGCCGAGCGCATCTTCGAGCAGATCAAGGGCTTTGGCAGCTATGGCTTTCCGGAATCGCACGCGGCCAGCTTTGCCTTGTTGTGTTATGCCAGCAGCTGGCTCAAGTGCCATGAACCGGCGATTTTCACCTGCGCGCTGGTCAACAGCTGGCCCATGGGCTTCTACAGCCCCGACCAGTTGCTGCAAGAGGCCCGGCGCCAGGGCATCGAGGTCAGGCCGGTCGATGTATGCCACAGTGACTGGGACTGCACGCTCGAGCCTGAGCCTGGAGAGGCCCTGGCCATTCGCATGGGCTTGCGCCTGGTGCGCGGCGTTGCCGAGGCCGACGTCAGGCGCCTGGAGCAGGCGAGGGCGCAGCGGCCATGGCGCGATGTCGAAGACCTGTGCCTGCGTGCCGGGCTCGATCCGCGTGCCCGCGCCCACCTGGCCGATGCCGGCGCGCTGCGCGCCTTGGCCAGCGACCGGCACCAGGCGCGCTGGCAGGTGGCGGCGGTGCAGCCGCAACTGCCTTTGTTCGCCGATATGCAAGCCTTGCCGGAAAGCACCGTTGAACTGCCCGTTCCCAGCGTGGCAGAGGACTTGATGGCCGATTACCAGACCCTGGGTACCACGCTTGGGCCGCATCCCTTGACCTTGTTGCGCCCACGCCTGCGGGCGCTGGGCTGTCGCAGTTCGCGCGAGCTGCAGGATGTCGGGCATGGTGACAACATTGCCGTGGCCGGGCTGGTGGTGGGCCGCCAGCGGCCCCAGACCGCCAGTGGGGTGACCTTCGTCACCCTGGAGGACGAGCACGGCATGGTCAATGTGGTGGTGTGGCGGGAGCTTGCCGAACGGCAGCGGCGGGCGCTGGTGGGGTCGCAGTTGCTCAAGGTCAGCGGGCGGCTGGAGCAGGAGAAGGGCGTACGTCACCTGATAGCACGGCGGCTGGAGGATGTGAGCCCGTTGTTGCAAGGGCTGGATGTGCGTAGCCGGGATTTCCATTGATCACTGGCACCTCACGCAAAATCCTGGTTTTTGCGCGGTCTCTGTGGGAGCAACTGTCTTGCTCAAATTCCAAAAGGCGGCGCGATTCCTGTGGGAGCGGCCTTGTGTCGCGAAAGGGCTGCAAAGCAGCCCCAGCAATTTCAACTGTTGCGCATCAATCCTGGGGCCGCTTTGCGGCCCTTTCGCGACACAAGGCCGCTCCCACAGGGTACGAGGATTGGTTGCGAATTCAGTTCTCTTCGCGACAGTCGCTACACCATCGCCAACCGCTGCTTGCGCGTCGGTGCCGGGAACGCCCGGTCGATCGCCCGCAGGTCTTCGCCGGTCAGGGTTAGCGCACCCGCAGCCGCATTCAACCGCACATGCTCGGGCGTCACGGCTTTGGGGATGGCTATCACCCCGTCATCACGGGTCACCCAGGCCAGGCAGACCTGAGCCGCCGTGGCGCCATGGCGCTCGGCGATTTCCGCCAGCACCGGGTGCTGCAGCAGGCGCCCGGCCTGGGCCAGCGGGCAGTAGGCCATGGTCGGCAGCGCGCGCTTTTCGCACCACGGCAACAGGTCGAACTCGATGCCACGCTGGGCCGGGTTGTACAGCACCTGATTGGTGGCGCAATCGGGGTTGTGCAGTTCGCGCAGGTCGTCGACGTCGAAATTGGAAACACCCCAGTGCTTGATCTTGCCTTGCTCGCGCAAGCGCTCGAAGGCCTCGACGGTTTCCTCCAGTGGGTGCTGGCCACGCCAGTGCAGCAGGTACAGGTCGATGCAGTCGGTGCCCAGGCGAGCGAGGCTGCGCTCGCAGGCCGCCGCCATACCGCGCCGGCTGGCATTGTGCGGGTACACCTTGCTGACCAGGAACACCTGGTCGCGGCGCCCCGCAATGGCCTGGCCGACCACTTGTTCGGCGCCACCTTCGCCATACATCTCGGCGGTATCGATCAAGCTCAGGCCAAGTTCAATACCCTGTTGCAGGGCCGCCACCTCGGCCGCCTTGCGGGCCGGATCCTCCCCCATGTGCCAGGTGCCCTGGCCAATGGCCGGAACGCTCGAACCTGCCAGTTTCACGTAACGCATGTCACCTCCGGGATGCGGGTATTGGAAAGCAGTACCTCGAGCAGCGCTTGCGCCGCCGTGGAAAGCTTGTGTTCGCTGAGGGCGATCACGCCGATGCGGCGCTCGACCGTGGGCTCGACCAGGGTTACGCAGCGAGCGCCCAGCTCTTGCATCTGGTTGATGCACAGCGCAGGCACGGCGCTGACCCCCAGGCCACTGGCAACCATTCGGCCAATAGTCGTCAACTGGTGGCTCTCGAAAGCCACCGCCAGTTTGCCGTGGCGGGCGGCCACGTTCTGCTCCATTAGCAGGCGCACCGCCGAAGGCCGCTGCAGGGCCACGAAGTCTTCGGCCAGCAACTGGGCCCAACTGACCTGGGGCAGCTGCGCCAAGGACGAATCGGCGGGCACCACGGCGACGAAGCGGTCCATGTACAACGGGTGGAAATCCAGGCCATCGATGTTGTCCGGTTCGAAGCCGATGCCCAGTTCGACGCGGCGATGGCGCACCAGTTCCTGTACCTGTTCGTTGATCACATCGTGCACGGTGACGTTGACCTTCGGGTAACGCTGGCGAAAGACCTTCAGCGAATGGGGCAGCAGGTTGCCGGCAAAGGCCGGCATGGCCGCCACCGAAACCCTGCCCAGTTGCAGGGTGAAACGCTGGCGCAGCATTTCTTCGGTGTCATCCCAGTCGGCCAGCAGGCGCCGTGCCAGCGGCAGCAGTACCTCGCCCTCGGCAGTCAGGCTGACGCTGCGCGTGGTGCGGCTGAGCAGGGCGCCGCCAAGGTTTTCTTCCAGGGCCTTGATGGTCAGGCTCAGGGCCGGTTGCGAGACATGCAGGTGTTCACCGGCCTGGGCGAAGCTCTGGAACTTGGCCACAGCGACAAAGGCGCGCAGTTGCTTGACGTTCATGACAGGCCTTTTGGTTGTTTTGCAAAAGTTATCAATCGATGATGAAAACAAAATTAACAAATCAGTCGCTTGCGGTGAAGATGTCCCCACACGCTCACCGACAGCCTCGTCGGTTCAACAACTACAAAAGGCGGATCAGCATGGCCGGACTGGACAAGCGCGTTGCAACCTATGAACAGGCCCTCGAAGGCCTGACCGACAACATGACGGTACTGGCTGGTGGTTTCGGCCTGTGCGGCATCCCTGAAAACCTTATCAGCGAAATCAAGCGCCGGGGCGTCAAGGGCCTGACCGTGGTCTCCAACAACTGCGGTGTCGATGGCTTTGGCCTGGGCGTGCTGCTGGAAGACCGGCAGATTCGCAAGATGGTCGCTTCCTACGTGGGCGAGAACGCCGAGTTCGAACGCCAGTTGCTGAGCGGCGAGCTGGAAGTGGAACTGACCCCGCAAGGCACCCTTGCCGAGAAGATGCGCGCCGGTGGCGCCGGCATCCCGGCCTTCTACACGGCCACCGGCTACGGCACCCCGGTTGCCGACGGCAAGGAAGTGCGCGAATTCAACGGCCGCAAGTACATCCTCGAAGAATCCATCACCGGCGACTTCGCCATCGTCAAGGGCTGGAAGGCCGACCACTACGGCAACGTGGTGTACCGCAACACCGCGCAAAACTTCAACCCACTGGCGGCCACCGCCGGCAAGATCACCGTGGTCGAAGTGGAAGAGATAGTCGAACCTGGCGTGCTGCTGCCCAGCGAGATCCACACCCCGGGCATCTACGTGGACCGCGTCATCGTCGGCACCTTCGAAAAGCGTATCGAAAAGCGCACCGTCAAGGCCTGAGCGCCATCTACCAGAACAACAAAGAGATCCTGACCATGGCACTGACCCGCGAACAGATGGCACAACGCGTCGCCCGTGAACTGAAGGACGGCTACTACGTCAACCTGGGTATCGGCATTCCGACCCTGGTGGCCAACTACGTACCCGCCGACATGGATGTGATGCTGCAATCGGAAAACGGCCTGCTCGGCATGGGCGAATTCCCCACCGAAAGCACCATCGATGCCGACATGATCAACGCCGGCAAGCAGACCGTCACCGCCCGCCGCGGTGCTTCCATCTTCGATTCGGCACAGTCGTTCGCCATGATCCGTGGCGGCCATGTCGACCTGACCGTGCTCGGCGCATTCGAAGTGGATGTGCAAGGCAACATCGCCTCGTGGATGATCCCGGGCAAGCTGGTGAAGGGTATGGGTGGTGCCATGGACCTGGTGGCCGGCGCCGAGAACATCATCGTTACCATGACCCACGCTTCCAAGGATGGCGAGTCCAAGCTGCTGCCCCAGTGCAGCCTGCCATTGACCGGCGCTGGCTGCATCCGCAAGGTGCTGACCGACCTGGCCTACCTGGAAATCGAAGACGGCGCCTTCATCCTGCGCGAGACCGCGCCCGGGGTGAGCGTTGAGGAAATCATCGAGAAGACCGCCGGCAAACTGATCGTGCCGGATGATGTGAAGGAAATGACTTTCTAAGGCATTACACAATCCTACCCTGTGGGAGCGGGCGTGCCCGCGAATGCTGCGGTGAAATTACCGACGCATTCGCGGGCACGCCCGCTCCCACAGGGTTTTGTGTTGTCTGGCAATGCTGCTTTACCCCATAAAACCAATAAAAGGAATTGAACTGTGGCCGCTGAAATCCAAGACAGCCGCTCCGCCCGCTTTGCCTTGCGCTGCTCCAACTGGGCCGAACGCTGGTTCCCCGATTCCTGGGTGTTTGCCGCCCTGGCTGTGCTGCTGGTGTGCATCGGCGCCCTGGCCATGGGCGCCAAGCCGACCGACACCGCCAAGGCCTTTGGCGATGGCTTCTGGAGCCTGATCCCGTTCACCATGCAGATGGCCTTCGTGGTCATCGGTGGCTATGTGGTGGCCAGCTCGCCGCCCGCCGCGCGTCTGATCGACCGCCTGGCGCGCATCCCCGGCAATGGCCGTTCGGCAGTGTGCTGGGTGGCGCTGATCTCGATGCTGGCATCGCTGCTCAACTGGGGCCTGTCGCTGGTGTTCGGCGGCCTGCTGGTGCGGGCCCTGGCTCGGCGCACCGAACTGAAGATGGACTACCGCGCAGCCGGCGCTGCCGCCTACCTGGGCCTGGGCGCGGTGTGGGCGCTGGGCCTGTCTTCATCGGCTGCGCAACTGCAGGCCAACCCGGCCAGCCTGCCACCGTCGATCCTGTCGATTACCGGGGTAATCCCGTTCACCGAAACCATCTTCCTCTGGCAGTCCGGCGTGATGCTGGCAGCGTTGGTGGTGGTCTCGCTGGTGATCGCCTACGCCACGGCCCCGGGCCCGAACAGCGCGCGCAGCGCCCAGGACTGCGGGGTAGACCCCAGCTTCACCGCGCCACCGGCACCTCAGCGCACCCGCCCGGGCGAGTGGCTGGAACACAGCCCCATCCTGATCCTGTTGCTAGTGGCCCTGGCCGCCGGCTGGCTGTACCAGGAGTTCGCCACCAAGCCGGCGATTACTGCCATTTCCGGGCTGAATACCTACAACCTGTTGTTCATCATGCTCGGTGCCTTGCTGCACTGGCGCCCGCGCAGCTTCCTCGATGCGGTGGCGCGCGCGGTTCCGACCACAACCGGGGTGCTGATCCAGTTCCCGCTGTATGGTTCGATTGCTGCCATCCTCACCCAGGTGAAGGGCGTCGACGAGCAGACCCTGGCCCACCACATTTCGCTGTTCTTCACCCAGATCGCCACTCATGACACCTATGCCGTGCTGATGGGCGTGTATTCGGCGGTGCTGGGCTTCTTCATCCCGTCGGGCGGTGGCAAGTGGATCATCGAGGCGCCTTACGTGATGCTGGTGGCCAATGACCTGCAGTATCACCTGGGCTGGGCAGTGCAGATCTACAACGCCGCCGAAGCCTTGCCGAACCTGATCAACCCTTTCTACATGCTGCCGCTGCTGGGGGTGCTGGGACTCAAGGCGCGCGACCTGATCGGCTTCTCGTTCGTGCAGTTGCTGGTGCACGTGCCGCTGGTGCTGGTGTTGCTGTGGGCATTGGGCACGACGTTGCAGTACCTGCCGCCGGTGATGCCGTAACCCTAGGCCTGCGCTGGCTTTTGTAGGAGCGGCCTTGTGTCGCGATAGGGCCGCAAAGCGGCCCCAGGGTTTCAGCAATAGTGCACAAATTGCCGGGGCTGCTTTGCAGCCCTATCGCGACACAAGGCCGCTCCTACAAGGCTCAGCACAGCAGCCCCAGCATTTCCCTGGCAGTCCACGTATGATGGCCAGGCTGCCTTCGCCTGGGAAACACGCGTCACATGTCTATCCGATTGAAACTGCTGCGAAAGAAACTGGGGATGACCCTGGAGCTGCTGGCCGACAAGACCGGCATGACCAAGAGCTACCTGTCCAAGGTCGAACGCGGCCTCAATACCCCCTCGATCGCCGCCGCGCTGAAGCTGGCGCGGGCACTGAATGTCAATGTCGAAGAACTGTTCGCCGAAGAGCAGGCCGGCAAGAGCCGCTACAGCCTGGTGCGCCATGGCGAGCGCCAGGCCCTGGTAGGGGATGGGGCAGGGCCGGGGTACGCTGCCCTCACCAGCCAGGTCGGGCAGCGCAGCCTGCTGCCGTTCCTGATCCAGCCGCCGACCGAATTCAGCGACCCCACATTCAAGGAACACCTGGGCGAAGAATTCCTGTTCGTCCATGTCGGCCAGGTGGAAGTGGACTTCATGAGCGAGCGGGTGCTGCTGGAGCAAGGTGATGCCTTGCATTTCAATGCCCAGACACCACACCGGCTAAGGTCGGTGGGGCCGCTGCCGGCGCAATTGCTGGTCGTGGTACACCACCCAGACGAATAGGGCGCCGGGGCGCTGAAGTGCCCCGCAGCCTGCCTTTCTCAGCGATGAAACTTTGGCGCCACTAAGGCAGCGGGCCATGCTCGTCTTGCGCGTCGATATTTTGACGACGCTGCCCGGTGCTCATTGAATTTTATTATAGTGTCGAATCATTGACGCAATGTCATTGTGTTCATAAGCTCAATTCAACAGTGAAACAACTCCCGAACACCACGCCAACAAATAGTTGATTTTCCTCTTTAAAGGAGGGGGCGTATGCGCACGGCTCTGATTATCAAGTCGATGTCTTTGCTGGCGCTGTTGAGTGGCGCGGCGCGTGCGGCGGATTTGTATATCAATCAGAACAGTATCATCCCTGTTTCAACCGCAGGGTGGTTCTTTGCATTTGCTGTGGTTGGCTTTGTGGCAGTCGCCAACAGAAGAAATATATGAGTCCGCCAGCCTGGGTTTTTACCCTTGACGCCAGCGGCCCGGGGCCTGGCTTGTCAATTCCCCAGCCGTTGCTATATTGCCAGTAGCCCGTGCAGGTCCACGGTTGCAGGCAGCACAGCCCAGGCTGCAGAGCGTCAAGGCAAGGCCTTCGGAAGATCGAGGCCATCGCGGTTGGCGTATGCCGCGAAGCGGAGCGAGAGTTGGTGTGCTGTTCTCATTCAGTGCTCTTTGTCGGGCCTTTTCGGCCGGAGGGACCCTCATGGTGCGTTCAATGTTTGCCGCGTTCTGCATGCTGATGGTGTGGTCTGGTGCCGGTAAGGCCGACCCGCACAGTGCTACCTACCTGCTCAGCCCCGGCGATGTAGTGATGGTTTCGGTGTGGCAGGAAGATAGCCTGCGCCAGGAAGCTACCGTACTTCCCGATGGCAGTATCACGTTCCCCCTGGCCGGGCGCATAGATGTTGCCGGTCTGGATGTAACGGCCGTTGAAAAACAGGTGGCTGCCAAACTCGAGAAGTTTCTCCCCGACCCGAACGTCAGCGTTGTCGTCAAGAGCATCGCCGGCAACCTGGTCTATGTACAAGGCAAAGTGATCAAGCCCGGGCCGGTACAGATGGCAGGCCCTACCGCAGTGCTGCAGGCCCTGAGCATGTCGGGCGGCCTGGACAAGTTTGCCGATGAAAGCGAAATCAAAGTGGTGCGTGGCACCGGCGCTTCCCAAAAAATCCTGCCCGTGCGATATAGAGACCTGGTGTCTGGCCGGGATATGTCCACCAACATCCAACTGCAGGCTGGCGATACGCTGGTCGTTCCTTGATCTTGCCTTTAATAAGAACACTTAATGCCTCTTCTCAGAACAACTAGCATTGCAACGGCAATCTTGGTGTTGCCGTTTGCGGACCCAGTCCTGGCAGCAAATTGGCAGTCTACGGTGGTGGTACCGACTTCCGTCGAACATGACAGCAATCCCTTGCTGTTGTCGTCGGGTGAAAAGGGCATAACGCGCACGATCATCGCGCCGGATTACACCCTGATCGGTACCTTCGACCGGGACGAACTGAGGTTGGGGCTGGGCATGAATGTATTGCGCTCGTCCGACACCGCGGTGGTCGACAACCGTGAGGACCCCGACGTAAGCCTGGGCTGGCAGCGTCAGACAGAGCGCGGGCGGTTTGGCCTGCTGGCGCGTTACAACGAAAGCTCGACGTTGTCGGGAACGGTGCTGGATACCGGCGTGGTTACCACCGATGGCACGCAAAAGCTGTATACGCTGACCGGCAACTGGAGCCAGGCGGTTTCCGAACGCAGCACCTTGAGCAACGAAACCACCTACAACCGTGCCCGTTATGACATCAGTACGCTGACGGGTTACGAAGAACTGGGCAACGTGTTCACCTGGACCTACGCCTGGAGCGAGCGGGCTGATCTGTACAGCCGCTTCGGCGCCCGGCGTTATGAGCCCGAGCAGGACCAGACGGCGACGGCGTCCAACAGCTACAGCCCGGCGGTCGGGGTCAAGTACCAGTTCTCCAAACGCCTCAGCGCCGATGCGCATGTGGGGGTTACCGAGGTTTCCGGCGACGAGGGTGGCCGACGCGGGGAGGGTGGGGTTGCGCTGCTGTACACCGGTGTGCGTGCCGACGCCAGCTTCACCGCCGAACGCAGCACTGTGGCCAGCGCCGAAGGCGGCTTCGCCGAGCTTGACCAGGTGCGCGGTGTGTGGAGTTACGCCGTCAGCGAACTGACCCGGGTGGGTACGGACGCTGCCTGGCAAGACAGCAAAGGGCAGACCCCCAACACCCTGCAGACCTACAGCGTGTGGGCCAGCCGCCAGTTTTCGCCGTACTGGGACCTGCGCCTGTCGCTGATGTACAAGGAACGGCAGCAGGATCACGAAGCCGATGCGAACGCTACTATCGTGGGTTTGACGTTGACGTACAGGTACCCCGACATCTGAACTTCAGGCAGGTGGCCCCATGAAGTCCGACTACGAGCTCTCCCTCAGAGATTACATCGCCATAATCAAGGACCGGGCCCTGTTATTGGGGGGGAGCATCGTAGTCATTCTGGCCGCGACCGTCGCAGTCGCAGTGATGGTGCCGCCGATCTACCAGTCGACCGGTACCATCCTGGTGGAGTCGCAACAGATTTCCCCCGAACTGGTATCGACCAACAACACAAGCTTTGCCGATGAACGCATCGAAGTGATTCGCCAGCGGGTGATGACCCGCGAGAACCTGCTGCGCATCATCGACAAGTACAACCTGTTCCCCGACAAGCGCTTCAGCGATAGCGACAAGATCGACCACATGCGCAGTGCCGTCGTGGTCGAGACCCTCACCACCTTTGTACGCGGGCGCGGTGAAGCGACCGTGGCGTTCAATGTGTCCTTCGAGCACAAGCAGCCAGAGGTGGCCAAGGAAGTCGCCGACGAGTTGGTGACGCTGTTCCTCAACGAGAACCTCAAGCAGCGTACCGAGCGGGCCAATGAAACCACCGAGTTCCTCACCCAGGAGGCGAACAAACTGGGGGCGGAGCTTGCCAGCCTGGAAAACCAGCTGGCGGATTTCAAGCAGGCCCACGCCAATGCCTTGCCCGAGCACCAGACCCTGCGCATGAACATGCTGTCACGCTCGGAGTTGGAGTTCCGCGAGGTTGACCGTGACTACAAGGCCGCCCAGGAAGAATTGCGTTACCTTGAGCTGGAACTGTCTGCGGCCAGTGCCGGGCTGGCCACCAAGGCCGGCGAAGGGCCCAGGGCGGCCAGTGCCGACCAGCCCCAGGACCTGCCCAGCCTGAAGGCCGAGTATGCCCGGCTGCTGAGCCGCTACAAGGAAGCCCACCCTGATGTGGTGGCGGTCAAGCGCAGGATTCAGGCGCTCGAAGCCAGTGGCAGCCGCACGGCGGCGGCTTCCACGGTCGGCCTCGATGTCGCTCGCGTGCGCGCCAAGATGAGCGCGGCGCAGGAGCGCATCGCTTCGCTGGCCGAGCAGAAGCGCGAGTTGACCCGCAAGATGGAAGGCTACGAGGCCGAAATCCTCGAGGCGCCGCAGGTCGAGCGTGGCCTGGTGACCTTGATGCGTGACCACGACAACGCGCGCAAGAAGTACGAGGAAATCCGCGCCAAGGAAATGGGCGCGAAGATTACCGAGAGCCTCGAGCAGGAGAACAAGGCCGAGCGCTTCGTACTGCTGGAGCCACCGCTGATGCCCGAGAAACCGATCAAGCCCAACCGCAAGAAAATCGCGGCGCTGGGCCTGGTGCTGGCACCGGCAGGTGGCGGTGCGCTGGTGATGCTGATGGAAATGTTCAACCAGCGCATTCGCGGCGTCGGTGCCCTGGAAAACCTGCTGGGCAGACGGGTGCTGGTGGCGCTGCCATACATCGATACCAAGGCCGATGTGGCCAGGCGCAAGCGTTGGCGCAACTGGCTGATCCTGGCGGCACTGGCGCTGACGGCTATCATGGTGGTGCTGGTGCACGTGTTCTACATGCCACTGGATGTGCTGTTGTTCAAAGTCATGTCTCGGTTTGCATAGGAAAGCAGTGATGGACAGGACCACGTCGGCTGTTGGCAATAATCTTCACCAGGTTACCCCGGGTACCCCGCAGGCCTTGTCACCCGCCCCAGGTACGGCGCTGGCGGAAGTGCCTGGCCAGTTCGATTACGTGAACACCAAGGTGGTGCCGCTGCGCGCGGAGCACCTTGAGCGTCACCGTATCGTCGCCTACAACAAGAACTCCAACATGAATGGGCCGATCGACCTGCTGCGCACGCAAGTGCTCAGGACCATGGACGAGAATGGCTGGCGAACCTTGGCCATTACCTCGCCAACCCCTGAAGCGGGCAAGACGGTGCTGTCGATCAACCTGGCCATGAGCATCGCCCACCACACCACCAAGACCGCGTTGCTGGTGGACTTCGACCTGCGTCGGCCCAAGGTCGGCAGCAGCCTGGGCCTGCCCATGGACCAGGCGTTGAACGAGTTTCTGACGGACAAGGCCGAGCTGCAGGACTGCCTGGTCAACCCGACCTTACCTCGGTTCGTGGTACTGCCCACGCGGGTACCGGTGCCGTTGTCTACCGAAATGCTGTCGTCGCCCAAAGTGAACAACCTGATAAGCGAACTGCGCAACCGCTACGAGTCGCGTATCTGCATTTTCGATTTGCCGCCGTTGCTCAGTTCTGACGATGCGATCACTGTGATACCCAAGTTCGACTGTGTGCTGCTGGTGGTGGCCAACGGTATGAACAACAGGAAGGAAATCGAGGATTGCCTTCATCACCTGGCAAGGGTGAACCTGGTGGGGACGGTATTGAACAAGGCTGATGAGCAACCCCGGACCTATTATTGAGGCTCGGGATTTTAGGGCTGCTTCGCAGCCCATCGCGACACAAGGCCGCTCCCACAGGTATTACGCACTCTTTCGGCTGGTGGGGTTCCCTGTGGGAGCGGGCATGCCCGCGAAGCAGGCGACACGGTGGCTGGCACCGGCTACGCCGGTGTTCGCGGGCGCGCCCGCTCCCACAGGTATTGCGCATTCTTTCGGCGGTGGGGTTCCCTGTGGGAGCGGGTTCACCCGCGAAGCAGGCGACGCGGTGGTTGGCACCGGCTACGCACAATTGCCTGAGCAAGAAAGCGGATGCAGGCAGGGCTGTGGATGCGTACAGTAGGTCGATCGCAACCTGGCAGGAGCCTGCTTATGTCCAGCGCATTCACCTTCATGCAGTCGCCCGTCGGCACCTTGACCCTGGTGGCACGCGGCGAGTGCCTGGCAGCCGTACTCTGGGAGGAGGAGCGGGAAAACCGTGTGCGCCTTGGCGCCCTGCACCGTGATGACCAGTGCCCGGTACTGCGGGAAGCCGCCAGCCAGCTCGGCGAGTACTTTGCCGGGAAACGCCAATGCTTCGACCTGGCGCTGGATTTTGCCGGCACCGAATTCCAGCGTCAGGTGTGGGCCGCGCTGTTGGCAATACCCTTCGGTGAAACCCGCAGCTACAGCGACATCGCCCGGCAGATCGGCAACCCCAGTGCAGTGCGTGCGGTAGGCGCCGCCAATGGCCGCAACCCGATCTCGATCATCGCCCCGTGTCATCGGGTGATCGGTGCTTCGGGCAGCCTGACCGGCTTTGCCGGCGGCCTGGCGGCAAAGCAGTACCTGCTGGCGCTGGAGGGCCGGCAAAGTCTGGCACTGGACCTGTAAGCGTCAACAGAACCAGCTGGCAGCCAGGCAGACCAGCACGGCCAATGCCGAGCCAGCCAGCAGGGTGTACTGCCGATGGGCCCGGCGTGCATGGGGCCTCACTGCGCGCAGGTATTCGCCGGGTGTCGGCGCATCAGGCCGGTGGCGCAATCCCTCGGCCACATCGGCCAGTTGCCCCTGGATGAGCAGCCCCGTCAGGTAGTAGGTACAGGCATAGCTCAGCAACGCCAGAAACAGATAGATCATGCCGGTTGCAGGGCCAACGGCACCGCCATGGCAGTCCCGTTAGCGGTATCCAGCACGATCAGCCCTTCGCTGTGGTCGTCCAGGCTGGCCAGCAAGCGCCCCTGGCTGTCCCAGGCCGCCGAGCCGCCGGCGCCGATGAAGGTGTCGGCCGGCCCCACGCAGTTGGCCAGCAATACCGTCATGCCCAGCTCACGAGCCACCTCGGAGTAGTGCTGATAACCCTCACGGATGCCCTTGGCGGTTTTCGCCACGCTGACCAGATACAGGTCGGCGCCATGTTCCCGCGCGGCTGCCGCATGGGCCATGAACATCGATTCGTAGCAGATCGCAGGCGCTACCCGGTGCGCACCCACCTGCAGCAGCAAGGCTTGATCGCCTGGGGTGAACCAGGGCAGTTCGTCATCATGCAGGCGCTGCTTGGCATAGGCCTGGCGCGGTGCCCCGGGGCTGAGAATTGGCATGCCGATACGGATGCCGTCAGGTGTCGGCAGTGGCAGGCCCACGGCGACGGTGATACCAAAGCGGTCGCAGGCTGCCTGCAGCGGGTCCAGCCGCGCCGAACCGACTGGCAGGGCGGCCTGGCGCGCGAGGGTCGGCTCATAGCCGGTCAGCGACAGTTCGGGAAACACCACCAGTTCGGCGCCAAGGGCTGCGGCCTGTTCGATGCAGGCCAGGTGGCGTTCGAGGTTGGCTTGCACATCGCCCTTGAGCGATGCCAGTTGCACGGCACACGACTTCATGAATGACCCTTCCCTGGTACAGGTTGAAGGGCCGAGCATACTACCGGCACCATCGCCTGTTCCAGTGAAGGGATATTCAGGAAGCCGAGTGGACGGCGAAGCGCTGGCGGAACCAGTCGTCGAGCATGGCCTTTTCGGCATACAGGCGGTCGCTGCTGCTCGTGACCCGGCCCGGGCGGCTGAGATACATCTTGTCGCTGACCCGCTCCTGCGCCTGCTGGTCGGGTTTGCCCGGTTGGCTGAGGGTGTAGCTGAGGTCGATGGTCGGCCAGGTGATTTCACGCATGAAACGCACATCGTAGGCCTGGCCGTGCCAGGGCTCGAAACGCCCGGCCAGGTCGATGTCGCGGATATCGATGACCAGTTGCTGGCCGGGTTGCAGGTAGCGTTGGCCAAGCTTCTGCAGGTACTGGCTCAAGGTTTTCATCACATAGGCGTCGGCGCCACGCTCGTACCCGTGGCTGTCGAGGCTGGCATCACGGAATTTTTCCGGATGGTCGAAACGTACCTCGACCTGCGCGGCCGGGGTACCTTGTGCCATGCTGTCCAGTGACAGCGCCATGAGCACGGCACACACTAGGGTGGTACGCATGATGCACCTCCGGGGCAGATTGCGCATGCCTCCATTTTACCCTTGGCATGGCGCTACGGCAGAGGAAGATTGTAATGGCACGGTTTCGGCGTCTGATTGCCAACCTGCGGGGGCGTGACCTGGCGGTTGGCGATATCCATGGTCATTTCCAGCGCCTGCAGCAATGCCTGGATGCGGTGGGGTTCGATCCGGCCGTGGACCGCCTGTTCAGCGTGGGTGACCTGGTCGACCGTGGCCCAGACAGCGAGGCGGCGCTGGAATGGCTGGCGCAGCCCTGGTTCCATGCCGTGCAAGGTAATCACGAGGCCCTGGCAATCACCCGCGTTCGCGGCGGGCGGCTCGACCTGGACATGTATCGCGCCGCTGGCGGCGGCTGGTTTCTGGACCTGCCGCGGGCCCGGCAGTTGGGTTTCGTGGAGCGCTTCGAGCAACTGCCGATTGCGATAGAAGTTGAAAGTGCGGCGGGCCTGGTAGGCCTGCTGCATGCCGACAGCCCGTATGCCGATTGGACAGTGCTGAGGACTTGGCTGGAGCTGGATGACGACCCCAAGGTACGAGAAGTGTGCCAATGGTCACGGCGCCGGCTGAAGTTAGGCGATACCCAGCCCGTGCAGGGCCTGCGTGCCTTGTTGGTGGGCCACACGCCGGTGCTGGAGGCCAAGCAGCTGGGCAACGTCTGGCACCTGGATACCGGGGGCTGGGCCAGTGGCCATTTCACCTTGATGGACATGCGCACCCTGCAACTGGTCAGCCCCAGGCCAGATGAAACAACAGTGCCACAGCCAATAGCACCAGCATGACCCCGGAGGCCCGCTCCAGCCACGGCAGGCAGCGGGCGAAGCGCCGCAGCACCAGCGGGTTGCCGATGGCTATCGCAACCAGCAGGTCCCATAGCAGCACGATGCCGAACATCCACAGGGCACAGGTTGCTTTCCAGGCAACGCTGGCACTGGCAACCATGCTGACCAGGCTGGCATAGAACAGCGCATTCTTGGGATTGAGAATGCCGGACAGGAACCCCATGCCCAATCCCCGCCACCACCCTTGAACTGTCTGCTTGCCAGCGACTGCGCCCAGGCTGGTTTGCCCGGCATGGCGCAGGAACAGGGTGCCGATGTACAGCAGGTAGCCGGCGCCGGCCAGTTGCAGGATGGTGAACAGCAGGCTGCCTTCCTGCAGTACCGACAGGCCGGTAAAGGCCATGGCGATGAACACGCCGTTGGCCAGGGCGATACCCAGGCAGGCACCGCTCGCGATGCGCCAGCCGGCGTTGACCGAGGTGCGTGCGACCAGGAAGAAGTCCGGGCCGGGAGAGAGCAGGGCAAGGAAGTGGGCGAGGGCGATGATCAGGAATTGTTGCATGGGGTGGGCGGCTCTGGCGGAAAGCCTGACTCTGCCCTTCGGCGTTCATGCCGTATTGAACAATATTGCAGGCCCATTGCCGGGGCTGCTGCGCAGCCCTTTCGCGACACAAGGCCGCTCCCACAAGGTGCTGCGTACGCCGTTCAATGTGGGAGCGGCCTTGTGTCGCGAAAGGGGCGCAAAGCGCCCCCATGGTCTCAGCGGCTGTGCAGATCCCGATACTGCCCCGGTGTCACCCCCACATGGGTCTTGAACACCCGCTGGAAATGGCTTTGGTCGGCAAACCCGAGCTTATAGGCCACCTCCGCCAGGGCCTGTCCTTCCCCCAACAACTGTCGCCCCCGGTTGATTCGGGCATTGAGCAGGTAGGCATGCGGCGTAAACCCGGTGGCCGCGCGAAATGCGCGAATCAACTGGTAGCGCCCAAGCCCGGCTTGCCGGGCCAGAACCGCCAGGCTCAACTGCGCCGGGTCCTGGTCCTCGATGTGCGCGATCAGCCCGCTCAGCTCGCTCGCCCCCAGGGCCGGTGCCGGCGCCAGCGGCGCGAGCCTGACACAGTCCAGGTCACCCAGAAAGGCAATCAGCGCCGCATCCTTCTCACCATGGCTGGCGTTGGAGAACAGCAGGCTGTTCAGTTCGCAGAACAGCCGATACACCTCCGGCACCTGGCAGATACGTGCCGGCTCGCCGGGCCCGGCACCCTCCAGCCCGGACTCCAGGTGCAGCTGTGCCAGCCAGTCGGCATCCACATGCAACATCTGGTAGCTCCACGCTTGCCCGGGCTCGGGGTTGCAGGCATGTACCCGGCGGGCCGGGACCAGTACCAGCGTGCCGGGTGTCAGGCGTTGCTGGCCGTTGCCGGCACCGGTGAAATGACTGTGGCCGGCGTCCACCACACCGATTGAAAACGTCGGGTGGCTGTGGGCCTTGTAGCAGGCGCGGCTATGGCAGGCGCGGCGGCTTTCGACATGCGGCAGCGCCGGGTCGCGCCACAGCGCGGCATGGGAACGGGGCATCACAGGGTCCTCGATATGTTCGGCAGCTTAACAGGCGCCGCGCACCCATACAGTTTTTTCCGCTGGCTGTAACTTGACCGCAAGGCCCGCTACCCGCCGAAATAGACGCCTGTCGCCAAAGGAAAACAATGATGGACCTCTCGAGCCTGCTGCTTTTCATCCCCGCCTGTTTCGCCCTGAACATGGCGCCGGGGCCGAACAACCTGCTGTCGCTGCACAATGCCAGCCGTTACGGCCTGCGCACGGCTTGCATGGCCGGTGGCGGGCGCATCGTCGCCTTCAGCGGCATGATCGCCCTGGCGGCCATGGGCCTGGCCGTGGTGCTGCACACCAGCGAATACCTGTTCCTGGCCATCAAGGTGGTGGGGGCGGCGTATCTGTTCTATATCGCCTGGCAACTGTGGCGGGCACCGGTTGGCGAGGCGGTGGTGGCAAGCGATCACCCCCGCGGCACCTGGCGCCTGGCACGCCAGGAGTTCTGGGTGGCCGCTGGTAACCCGAAGGCGATCCTGATCTTCACCGCCTTCCTGCCACAGTTCGTCTCGGTCGGCAGTGGCACCCCGGTGAGCGAGCAATTCCTCTGGCTGGGCGTGCTGTTCCTGTTGCTGGAGTGGGCCGCCATCGCCATCTACGCCGGCCTGGGGGCGTACCTGCAGCGCTGGTTCAGCCAGCCCGGCCCACGCCGGCTGTTCAACCGGGTCAGCGCCTCATTGCTGGGCTGCGCCGGCCTCGGGCTGCTGGCTGCGCGCCGCGCTTAGTCGCGGTAGAAGGTTTGCACCAGATGGTAGCCGAACTTGCTCTTGATCGGCCCGTGGACCACGCGCAGAGGTTTCTTGAAGATCACCTGGTCGATGGCGCCGACCATCTGGCCAGGGCGAATCTCGCCCAGGTCGCCGCCGCGCTTGCCCGAAGGGCAGATGGAGAATTTTTTCGCGAGCACGTCGAAAGCCTCGCCATTGGCGATGCGCTGCTTGAGCTTTTCGGCTTCATCAGCGGTCTTGACCAGGATGTGGCGGGCTTGGGCTTTCATGGGGTACCTGTGCTTCGGGGGGGCAAAAAAGTGCGCATTATGCCTGATCGAGTCGAGTTGAGGCCAATGTGGGAGCGGCCTTGCGTCGCGAAAGGGCCGCAAAGCGGCCCCAGAAATCTATGCTTCGCTGCTGAAATCCCGGGGCTGCTCTGCAGCCCTTTCGCGACGCAAGGCCGCTCCCACAATGACGGTGAATACCTTCATGACGGGGTGCGCAACTCCTCGCGATCCCGAAACTGCTCCAGCGCCTCGGGGTTGGCCAGGGCATCGGTGTTCTTCACCGGCAAGCCATGCACCACGTTGCGAATCGCCAACTCCACCAGCTTGCCGCTGATGGTACGCGGGATGTCATCGACCTGGGCGATCACCGCCGGCACATGGCGGGGCGTGGTGTACTGGCGGATTACCTGGCGGATATGCTGGCGCAGGGCCTCATCCAATTGCAGGCCGTCACGCAGGCGAACGAACAGCACTACCCGCACGTCGCCTTGCCAGTCCTGGCCGATGGCCACGCTTTCCAGCACCTGCTCGACCTTTTCCACCTGGCGGTAGATCTCCGCCGTGCCAATGCGCACCCCGCCGGGGTTGAGCACGGCATCGGAGCGGCCATGAATCACCAGGCCGCCATCGGCACGCTGTTCGGCATAGTCGCCCTGGGCCCATACTCCCGGGAACTGGCTGAAGTAGGCATCGTGGTATCGACTGCCGTCCGCATCCTTCCAGAACCCCAGCGGCATGGACGGGAAGTTGCGCGTACAGACCAGCTCGCCTTTTTCGCCCTCCACCGGCTGGCCATGCTCGTCCCACACTTCCACCGCCATGCCCAAGCCCTTGCACTGGATCTCGCCACGGCGCACTGGCAGGGTCGGGTTGCCCAGCACGAAGCAAGAAACGATATCGGTGCCACCGGACATCGATGCCAAGCACAGGTCGGCCTTGATCTTGCGGTACACGTAGTCGTAGCTGTGTGGCGACAGCGGCGAGCCGGTGGACAGTAGCAGGCGCAAGCGCGCCAGGCGATGGCTTGCCGCAGGTTCCAGGCCCGCCTGCTCCAGCGCCGCCAGGTACTTGGCGCTGGTACCGAAGGCCTGGATGCCCTCGGCGTCGATCAGGTCCAGCAGCCGCTCGGGGCCGGGATGGAAGGGCGAGCCGTCGTACAGTACCAGCGTGGCGCCCACCGCCAGGCCGCTGGCCAGCCAGTTCCACATCATCCAGCCGCAGGTGGTGTAGTAGAACAGCACGTCATCGGCCTTCAGGTCGTTGTGCAGGCCATGTTCCTTCAGGTGTTGCAACAACACGCCGCCAGCGCGGTGGACGATGCACTTGGGTACGCCGGTGGTGCCGCTGGAATACAGGATGTACAGCGGGTGATCGAAGGGCAGCGGGGTGAAGCGGGGTTCACCGCCGGGCTGAAAGAACTCGTCCCACAGGCTGACGTTGGCGGCCTGGAATTCGTCGGCGCGCGTCCCGCTGCGGGTATGGGGCACCACGATCAGCCGTTCCAGCCCGGGCAGTTGCGCGCACACCTGGTTGACCTTGTCCACCTGGTCGATGGCCTTGCCGGCGTACTGGTACCCGGCGCAGGCGATCAGCAGCTTGGGCTCGATCTGGCCGAAGCGGTCGATGATGCCGTGTACGCCAAACTCGGGTGAGGAGCTGGACCACACCGCACCGAGGCTGGTGCAGGCAAGCATGGCCACCAGCGTTTGCCAGGTATTGGGCATGACCGCGGCTACCCGGTCGCCGGGGACGATGCCGGCGGCCTTGAAGGCTGTTTGCAGGCCGGCTACCTGGGCGGCCAGCTGGGCATGGGTGAACAGCTGGCGTTGGCCGTCTTCGCGCACTGCGACCAGGGCCGGGCGATCGTCGCGGCGGCGCAGCAGGTGTTCGGCGAAGTTGAGGGTGGCATTGGTGAACCACTGGGCATCGGGCATCTGCGGCCCTTCGCTGAGCACCTGGCTCGGCGGCGTATGCCAATGAACGTGAAAATAGTCGGCAAGGGTTTGCCAGAAGGCAGAGCGCTGCTCGATGCTCCAGCGGTGCAGCGCCTGGTAGTCGTCGAGTTGCAGGTTGTAGCGCAGGTTGACCCGGCGGCGGAAGGCATCCATCCGGCTGGCCTCGATCTGCGCCGTGGAGGGGCGCCAGAGCACATCGTTCATGCCGAACCTCCTGTTGCTGCCGGATGTAGGCCTTCCTGTGTAGGAGCGGCCTTGTGTCGCGATAGGGCCGCAGCGCGGCCCCAGGATTTCAGCGTTACAGCAAAATTGCCGGGGCTGCTTTGCAGCCCGATCGCGACACAAGGCCGCTCCTACAAGAATCGCGAACGGCCCTGCGCGGCACAGAATGCCGCGCCGTTTACTCTACTTTAGCCTTTTGCACGTCCTGCGACGCGGTCCAGACGCGGTAGCGCACTTCGACGTCCTTGGGCACATACACCACCACCGGCAGCTTGCTGTTGTAGCGCAGCATGAAGCCTTCACCGACCACTGGCACGAAGGCCTCGGTCTTCTTGCCATCGGGGCAGGCCATCAGTGTGCTGACCGGGCCGCTGACCTTGTCCAGGCGGTAGTAGCTGTAGCCCCAGCCTTCCAGGGTACGTTCCTCCAGGCTGCCGCCCAGGCGCTGGCGATTGCAGTCCACCTTCAGGGTCTTGCCGGCGAGGATTTCCAGTTGATAGGCCGATTCATCAGCCTGGGCCGGCAGGTGGATGACCTGCCGGGTGAAGCCTTTTTCCGCCTCGGGGTAGGGCGCGACGTCCTTCAGGCTGGCTGCCATCGCGGGTGCGGCGGTAGCCAGGGTCAGGGCCAGGATCGCGGTCATTGGGGTAGGGCGCATAGGGCCTCCTTGCAGATAAACGAATGCAAGACCGTCGCCAGGCCCAGGCCGCCCGTCACTGGGCCAACCAGCCACCATCGACGTTCCAGGCGGCACCGCGAACCTGGCTACCGGCCTCGCTGCACAGGAATAGTACCAGCTCACCCAGGTGTTCGGGGGTGACGAAGGCCAACGATGGCTGTTTTTCTGCCAGCAGATCGTGCTGTGCTTGCAGCGGATCGCCACCGTTGGCAGCACGATCGTCGATCTGCTTCTGCACCAGCGGGGTCAACACCCAGCCAGGGCAGATGGCATTGCAGGTGACGTTGCTGGTGGCGGTTTCCAGGCCGACCACCTTGGTCAGGCCGACCACGCCGTGCTTGGCTGCCACATAGGCCGCCTTGCCGGTGGAGCCGACCAGGCCATGCACCGAGGCGATGTTGATGATGCGCCCCCAGTTGCGCGCGCGCATGCCGGGCAGGGCCAGGCGCGTACCGTGGAACACGGCCGACAGGTTGAGGGCGATGATCTTGTCCCAGCTTTCCAGCGGGAACTGCTCCACCGGCGCCACGTGCTGGATACCGGCGTTGTTGACCAGGATGTCGACGCCGCCAAACTCGCGCTCGGCCAGGGCGAACAGCGCTTCGATCTGGGCCACATCCGACAGGTCGGCCGGGTGATGGACTGCCTTCCCCCCGTGCCGGGCGATCTCGGCCAGCGCCGGGGCTGGGTCGCCGAAGCCGTTGAGCACGATGTTGGCGCCTGCGCGGGCCAGTACCTGGGCAATGCCCAGGCCAATGCCGCTGGTGGAACCGGTGACGAGTGCGGTCTTGCCTTTGAGGGTCATGCAAAGCTCCTTAGACGATGCCGGTGGCGTAGAACGTGGCAATGACCACGAACACCGCCAGGGTCTTGATCAGGGTAATACCGAAAATGTCCTTGTAGGCCTCGCGGTGGGTCAGCCCGGTCACGGCCAGCAGGGTGATGACCGCACCGTTGTGCGGCAGGGTGTCCATGCCACCGCTGGCCATGGCGGCCACCCGGTGCAGCACTTCGAGCGGGATGTTGGCGGCGTTGGCGGCGGCGATGAAGCTGTCGCCCATGGCCGCCAGGGCGATGCTCATGCCGCCCGAGGCAGAGCCGGTGATACCAGCCAGCAGGGTCACGGTGATGGCTTCGTTGACCAACGGGTTGGGGATGCCGCGCAAGGCGTCGGCCAACACCAGAAAGCCCGGCAGCGAGGCGATCACTGCGCCAAAACCGTATTCCGAGGCGGTGTTCATGGCCGCCAGCAAGGCACCGCCCACGGCGCTCTTGGTGCCTTCGGCCAGGCGGGTACGAATGGCGCCGAAGGCACACACCAGCACCATCAGGATGCCCACCAGCAACGCCGCCTGCACCGCCCAGATGGCAGTGAGCTTGGCCACATCGCTTTGCACCGGCGTGCTCATGCCGGGCAGTTGCAGGCTGTGGCTGGGGCCATACCATTGCGGGATCCAGTGGGTGAACAGCAAGTTCATCACCCCTACCAGCAGCAGCGGCGACAGGGCCAGCCACGGGTTGGGCAGCGCCAGGTCGGCAGCGGTTTCCGGTTCGTTGCGCAAGTCGCTGCCATAGCCTTCGCCGGCGCGCTGGGCCTTGTTGCGCTGGCGCTGCAGGTAGGCCATGCCGACGCAGAACACGAACAGCGTGCCGATCAGGCCCAGCCAGGGCGCGGCCCAGGCGGTGGTGTTGAAGAAGGTGCTGGGGATGATGTTCTGGATCTGCGGGGTGCCGGGCAAGGCGTCCATGGTGAACGAGAACGCGCCCAGCGCAATGGTTGCCGGGATCAGGCGCTTGGGGATGTTGCTCTGGCGGAACATTTCGGCGGCGAACGGGTACACCGCGAACACCACCACGAACAGCGACACGCCGCCGTAGGTGAGCAGGGCGCAGACCAGCACGATAACCAGCATCGCCTGGCGGGTGCCGAGCACGCGGATTGCAGCAGCCACGATCGAGCGCGAGAAGCCGGACAGTTCGATCAGTTTGCCGAACACGGCCCCCAGCAGGAACACCGGGAAGTAGAGCTTGATGAAACCGACCATTTTCTCCATGAACACCCCGGTGAATGCGGGGGCCACGGCGGACGGGTCGGTGAGCAGTACCGCACCGAGGGCGGCGATGGGGGCGAAGAGGATTACGCTGTAGCCGCGGTAGGCGGCCAGCATCAGCAGGGCCAGAGCGGCGAGTGCGATGAGCACGGTCATCGGGGTGGGTCTCCTGGGTGAGTCTTGTTTTTATCGGTGAGCAGGAGATAGCGGGAATCGTGCCAGTTTTTAACTTGTTGATTTATGTGAGTATTTTGTTTTCTAGTGGATTTTTGTCTCTGACTTGAGATTTTTGGGGGCGCTTTGCGGCCCTATCGCGACACAAGGCCGCTCCCACAGGAGATCGCATACCGTCTGTGGGAGCGGCCTTGTGTCGCGATCGAGGGCGAAGCCCTCGCAGCAATCTCAAATCAGAAACATCAGTCTCCAATTGGAGACGAAAGTCCCAGCGCCACCATCTTCTTGTACAAGGTCGACCGCCCCAGCCCCAACGCTGCCGCGGCCTCTGGCACATTTCCCTCATGCTCAGCCAAGGCCCCGGCAATCAACTTGCGCTCGAACTCAGCGCAGGCTTCGCGGTAGCTCTGCCGCACAGGTTCACCCGCCACCGGGCTCAACGGCCCCAATGCCGCCCGTAGATCCGCCACCCCCAGCCGCGGCTGATCCGCCAGCAGCGTGGCCCGCTCCAGCACATTGCGCAGCTCGCGAATGTTCCCCGGCCATGCATGCCGCGCCAATAGCTGCTGCGCTTCGGCCTCCAGCTCGTACTGGCTGCCCAGTTCGCCCAGGATGGCCTCGCACAGCGCCGGCAGGTCCTCCAGCCGCTGCCGCAGGGGCGGCACTTCGATCGGCAGCACGTTCAACCGGTAATACAGGTCGGCGCGGAATGCCCCGCGGGCGATGGCCGCCTGCAGGTCGATGGAGGTGGCGGCAATGATGCGCACATCACTGCGCAGCATCTGGTTCGAGCCTACCGGCTCGTACTCCTTCTCCTGCAACACCCGCAGCAGCTTGCTCTGCAGCGCCAGCGGCATGTCGCCGATCTCGTCGAGGAACAGCGTACCGCCTTCGGCCAGCTGCAGCTTGCCGCTGCGGCCCTTGCGGTCGGCGCCGGTGAAGGCGCCGGGGGCAGTGCCGAAGAATTCGGCTTCCAGCAATGTCTCGGGGATTGCCGCGCTGTTTATGCTGACAAACGCCTTGTGTGCCCGCGCCGACGCCGCATGGATGGCATGGGCCAGCAGCTCCTTGCCGGTGCCGGTTTCGCCCAGCAGCAACACCGGCGAATCACTGCTTGCACCACGCCGGGCGCGGCGCTTGGCCTCCAGGCTGGCGGCGCTGCTGCCGACAAACTGGGCGAAGCTGTACTTGGCCTGGCGGGCGCGCAATTGCGAGCGGGTAGAGGCCAGCTCCTGCTGCATGCTGGAGTAACGTTTTAGCAGTGGCGACAGGCTGCGCAACTCATCGAACAGGGCAAAGCCGATGGCGCCGATCAGCGCACCTTGGTCGTCGTGGATGGGCAGGCGCATTACCACCAGCGGCTCGTTCGGGGTGTCGAGCATGTCCAGCAGGATTGGCCGACCATTGCTCACTACCTCGCGCATCAGGCTGCCCGGGATCACCGCCTCGCACGGCTGGCCGATGGCACTGGCGGCGTCGGCCAGGCCAAAGCGTCGGGCGTAGCGTTCGTTCATCCAGACGATGCGCGCCTGGCGGTCGACGATTACCGTGCCCTCGCTGGACTGCTCGATTATCTCGAACAGCGAGCGAATGGCCAGTTGCCGTACCTGGGGGTAGTCCTTGAGGCTGTCGCTGTCGTGCATGGGTAGAAATCCTGAAATCTGTAAAAGCAGGCCCGGCCTCTTCGCGGGTGAACCCGCTCCCACAAGTTCACTACAAATCTTGAGGACTGTGGGGTACCTGTGGGAGCGGGTTCACCCGCGAAGAGGCCAGGCCTGAAAACCTATCCCCTGGGGTCGAACGCCTCGCGCAAGGCATCGCCGATAAACACCAGCAACGACAAGATCACCGCCAGCGCAAAGAACGCGGTAAAGCCCAGCCATGGCGCCTCCAGGTGCTGTTTGCCCTGGGTCACCAGCTCACCCAGCGAAGCACTCCCGGCCGGCATGCCGAAACCGAGAAAATCCAGTGCTGTCAGGGTGGTAATCGCCCCGGTCAGCATGAACGGCACATAGGTCAGCGTCGCGTTCATGGCATTGGGCAGGATGTGCCGCAGCATCACCTGGCTGTCTGGCAACCCCAGCGCCCGGGCGGCCTTCACATATTCCAGGTTGCGACCGCGCAGGAACTCGGCGCGTACCACATCGACCAGGGTCAGCCAGGAGAACAGCGCCATGATCCCCAGCAGCCACCAGAAGTCCGGCTCGACGAAGCCGCTGAGGATGATCAGCAGGTACAGCACCGGCAACCCCGACCACACTTCCAGCAAGCGCTGGCCGACCAGGTCGACCCAGCCGCCGTGATAGCCTTGCAGGGCCCCGGCTGCCACCCCTATCAGTACGCTGACCACGGTCAGGGCGAAGGCGAACAGCAAGGATACCCGCATGCCATATAGCACCCGGGCCAGCACGTCGCGGCCCTGGTCGTCGGTGCCCAGCCAGTTGCTTGCGCTCGGCGGGCTGGGGGTGGGCACCTGCAGGTCGTAGTTGGGGGTATCGGCGCTGAACGGGATCGGTGCGAACAGCATCCAGCCACCTTGCTGCTCGATCAGCTGGCGTACATAGGCGCTGCGGTAGTCTGGCTGGAACGGCAGCTGGCCGCCGAACTGCTGCTCGGTGTAGCGCTTTAGCGCCGGCACGTACAGGTCGCCCTTGTAGGCGAGCAGCAGCGGTTTGTCGTTGGCCACCAGCTCGGCACACAGGCTCAGCAGCAGCAGGGCGGCGAACAGCCACAGCGAAACCCAGCCAAGGCGGTTGCGGCGAAAGCGTTGCAGGCGGCGACGGGAGATCGGTGAAAGCATCAGCGCGCCCTCGCGTCGAAGTCGATACGTGGGTCGAGCAGGGTGTACGACAGGTCACCGATCAGGCGGATCAGCAGGCCCGCCAGGGTGAAGATGAACAGCGTGCCGAACACCACCGGGTAATCCCGCGACACGGCCGCGTCGTAACTCATGCGGCCCAGGCCGTCGAGCGAGAAGATCACCTCGATCAGCAACGAGCCGGCGAAGAATACCGTGATCAACGCCTGCGGCAACCCGGCTACCACCAGCAGCATGGCATTGCGCAGTACGTGGCCATACAGCACCCGGCGCTCGCTCAGGCCCTTGGCGCGTGCGGTAACCACGTATTGCCGGGAAATCTCGTCGAGGAAGGCGTTTTTGGTCAGCAGCGTCAGGGTGGCGAAGCCGCCGATCACCAAGGCACCGACCGGCAGCACTAGGTGCCAGAAGTAGTCGGCGACCTTGCCCAGCAGGCTGAGTTCGTCGAAGTTGTCCGAGACCAGGCCACGCACCGGGAACCAGCTGAGCGAGGTGCCCCCGGCGAACAGCACGATCAGCAACAGGGCGAACAGGAACGAGGGCAGGGCATAGCCGACCACGATCAGCGCGCTGCTCCAGGCATCGAAGCGGCTGCCATGGCGCACCGCCTTGCGGATGCCCAGCGGGATCGACACCAGGTAGGTGATCAGCGTGGCCCAGAAGCCTAGCGACAGGGTGACCGGCAACTTGTCGAGGATCAGGTCGGTGACCTTGGCGCCGCGGAAGAAGCTGTTGCCGAAGTCCAGCCGAGCGTACTGACCCAGCATCAACCACAGGCGCTCGGGGGCGGACTTGTCGAAGCCGTATTGGCGTTTGATTTCCTCGATCAGTTTCGGGTCCAGGCCACGGGTGGCTCGTGACTCGCCGTGTACCACTTCGGCCCGGGCACCAGGAGCGCCGCCGCCTATGCCTTGCAGGCGTGCCACCGCCTGTTCCACCGGGCCACCCGGTGCAGCCTGGACGATGGCGAAGTTGACCAGCAGGATCGCCAGCAGCGTGGGGATGATCAGCAACAGGCGGCGCAGGATGTAGGTAGTCATGGCGAGGATTTCCGGCGTTCGGCCATTTGCGCGTTGGTCAGCGCAGTGGGGCTGACTTCCCACCAGGTGTCCAGGCCTTCGTCATAGGCAGCCTGGACCTTGGGCAGGCCGAAGCGGTTCCACCAGGCGGTGGAGCTGCCGGGTGGGTAGTAGTTGGGGATCCAGTAGTAGTTCCATTGCAGCACCCGGTCCAGGGCATGGGCGTGGTGCAGCATGTCGGCCTGGCTGTCGGCGCGCACTAGGCCGTCGATCAAGTGGTCCACGGCAGGGTCCTGCAGCACCATCAGGTTGTTCGAACCAGGGTCGTGGGCTGCTGCCGAGCCAAAATAGTTGTACAGCTCGGCGCCGGGCGACAGGGTGACCGGGTAGCCGGTCACGATCATGTCGTAGTCACGTGCCATCAGGCGGTTGACGTACTGGGCCGAATCGACGTTGCGGATGTCCAGTGTCACGCCAATCTGGGCCAGGTTGCGCTTCCACGGCAGCAGCAGGCGCTCCATGCCTGCCTGGCCGTTGAGGAAGGTGAACGCCAGCGGCGTGCCCTGGCTGTTCACCAGCCGGTCGCCCTCGGGGCGCCAGCCGGCTTGTTCGAGCAGCGCCAGTGCCTCCAGCTGTTGCTTGCGGACGATCCCCGAGCCATCGGTGACCGGGGCGGTGAACACGGTACTGAAGACTTCGTCCGGCACCTTGCCGCGCAACGGTTCGAGCAGTTTCAACTCGCCGGCATCCGGCAGTTGGCGGGCAGCCAGCGGGGTATTGGAGAACACGCTCTGCTGGCGGATGTACATGTTGCGCATCATCTGCCGGTTGCTCCATTCGTAGTCCCACAGCATGCCCAGCGCCTGGCGCACGCGGCGGTCCTTGAACTGCGGCCGATCGAGGTTGAACACGAAGCCCTGGGCCACCTGCGGTTTGGCCGGGCCCAGGTGGGCGCGCTGCAGGCGCCCGTCGTCCAGTTGCGCGCCGTTGTAGCCCAGGGTGTAGGCGGTGGCGGAGAATTCGCGGTTGTAATCGTAGCCGCCGCCCTTGAGCACCTGTCGCGCCACTTCGGTATCACCGAAGTACTCGATGCGCAGCTTGGCGAAATTGTAGCGGCCACGGCTGACCGGCAGGTCGCGCGCCCACCAGTTGGCGTCGCGCTCGAAGGTGATGCTGCGACCGTTGTCGATGCGCCCGATACGGTACGGCCCGCTGCCGACCGGCTTGTCGAAGCCGGCGCCGTTGGCGAAATCGCGCTGCTGCCAGTCGTGCTCGGGCAGTACCGGCAGGCTGGCGAGGTCCAGCGGCAGGGTGCGGCCGTGGTCGGGCTTGAAGTCGAAGCGCACGCTGTGCGGGCTTTCCACGGTGACAGCGGCAACATCGGCGAACTGGGTGCGGTACTTGAGGCTGCCCTTGCTCATCAGCAGTTCGAAGGTAAAGCGTACGTCCTCGGCGCGCACCGGCTTGCCATCGGCGAATGTGGCGCGTGGGTCGATCTCGAAACGCAGCCAGGCATCCTCCGGTCCGCGCTCCATGCGCCGGGCGATCAGGCCGTAGACGGTGTAGGGTTCATCGAACGAGCGCACGGCCAGTGGTGCGTACAGCAGGCCATCGACCTCGCTGACACCGATGCCTTTGTCGATGTACGGCAGGATATGGTCGAACTGGCCGATCTCGATGGCCGAGCGGCGCAGGATGCCGCCCTTGGGGGCGTTCGGGTTGACGTAGTCGAAATGCTGGAAGGTGGCGTTATAGCGGGGGGCTTCGCCGTAGACGGTGAGGGCGTGGGTGGAGGCAGCGTGGGCATTGAAAGCCAGGCAAAGCAGGAGCAGGCACCACAATCTCTGTGGGAGCGGGCGTGCCCGCGAATGCGTCAGATCAGGTAGCCTCGTTGTACGGGCTGACGCATTCGCGGGCTCGCCCGCTCCCACAGGGGATTTCATCGGCTGCGCGGACTTAGTCCTGGCGGCTGGTCACTTCCAGCAGGTGGTAGCCGAACTGGGTCTTCACCGGGCCTTGCACGGTGTTGATCGGGGCGCTGAACACCACGGTATCGAATTCCTTGACCATCTGGCCTGGGCCGAACGAGCCCAAGTCACCGCCCTGGCGGCTGGACGGGCAGGTGGAGTTGGCTTTGGCGATTTCAGCGAAGTCGGCGCCTGCTTCGATCTGGGCTTTCAGTTCGTTGCATTTATCTTCGCTGCTGACCAGGATGTGGCGGGCGGTTGCACGGGCCATGGGTACTGCTCCTTGGGGTAAAAAAGGCAAGCCTAGCGCACTTGTCCGGGGTATGTCTCGCCAGGCTTGCAACCCGCTGCCTAGAGTTTTTGTGCCGCCTCGCGCAACAGGGTTTCGGTCGAGGCCCAGCCCAGGCAGCCGTCGGTGATCGACACGCCGTATTTCAGCGCACCCTTGCCTAGCGCCTGGCAGCCGTCGAACAGGTGCCCTTCGATCATCACCCCGACGATCGAGCGGTCGCCGGCCAGGCGCTGCTCCAGCACATCGTTGAATACCGCCGGCTGGCGCGCCGGGTCCTTGCCGCTGTTGGCATGGCTGCAATCGACCATGATCCGCGCCTGCAACCCGGCCTTGGCCAGCGCCTGCCGAGCCATGGCGATGCTGTCGGCGTCAAAGTTCGGGCCCTTGTGGCCGCCGCGCAGCACCAGGTGGGTGTCCGGGTTGCCCAAGGTCTCGATGATGGCCGGGTAGCCTTGCGCATCCATGCCGAAGTGGCGGTGCGGGTGGGCGGCGCTGCGCATGGCGTCGCTGGCGATGGCGATGCCGCCGTCGGTGCCGTTCTTGAAGCCGACCGGCAACTCCAGGCCACTGACCATTTCGCGGTGGATTTGCGACTCGGTAGTGCGCGCACCAATCGCGGCCCAGGCCAGAAGGTCATCGAAGTAGCCGGCGGCCATTGGCTGCAGCAGTTCGGTGGCGACCGGCAGGCCGCGTTCGATCATGTTCAGCATCAGCCCGCGGGACAGGGCGATGCCGGCGTGCATGTCGTCGCTGCCATCGAGATGCGGGTCGTAGGCCAGGCCTTTCCAGCCGACCGTTGTGCGGGGCTTTTCGACGTAGGCGCGCATCACCAACAGCAGCTTGTCGTCGACTTCGCGGCTGAGGGCGGCCAGGCGGTCGGCGTATTCCAGGGCCGAGCGCGGGTCGTGGATAGAGCACGGGCCAACGATCACCAGCAGGCGCTGGTCGCGGCCTTCGAGGATGTCGCGGATGGCCTGGCGGTGGGCATGGACTTGCTGAGTAAGTTCGCTCGACAGCGGCATTTGCTGCTTGAGCAGGTGCGGGCTGGGCAGGCGCTGGCTGACGGTGGTGTTGGCTGCTTGTGGCTGGGTCAGGGCGAGGCTGGAAGCTTGCATGGCGTTTTTCCCTGGGCGGACGGCGGGTTCTGGCCCGCGTGGTCGGCCCTATCGAGGTGTTCGACAGATCGTTGAATTCGTATTGGTTGCTGCATTGCCACCTGTGCAAGACCGAACGGAGGCGGCAGGCTGGCCCGAACGGGATTGGCTAAATCGCCAGGCGAAGGTGTTTGCGTAGTAAGTGGCGTAGTTCATGAATCTGTCCTCAATGTGAATCGGTGTTGTTCAAAGGCCTGAAAAGCAAAACCCCCGGTCGGGGAGCCGACCGGGGGTTTGAGTATTCTCATGTTCGGCGGCCCCTCGAAGGTGGGCGCCGTGTGGGTATCGGCGCCTAGTGGCTAAACCAATACCCGAAGTAATAGCTGGCAGGTGCCACGCAGCCGGCAACGGCCAGCACAGGGCGCAGGGTGCGACCGGTGTGGTTGGCGTGGTTGCGGGTGTGTTTCGGCATGTTGCTCTCCAGTGAATGAACCCGAGCTTACTTCAGTTCGGCTGGGCCATTCAATGGATAAGTGCTATGGGGATGATCAATTGTTCCTGTACTGCCTGGTTCAATGGCCATAGCGCCCGACCAGACTCTGCGCCCCTAGCGCGTGGCCTTGCAGCAGTTGCAGCAGACCGCTGCGGTCCAGGCCTTCGGGCAGGGTACCCAATGGCAGGTCGGTGGCGATCAGCGTCAGCGCGTAGTGGTGCGGGTTGTCGCCGGCGGGTGGGCAGGGGCCTCGGTAGCTGAGCGTGCCCCGCGAGTTGCGCCCCACCGTCACCCCTTGCCCGGTCAGCCCGGCCACGCCTTCCTTCAGCCCATCCTGGGCCGGGTCGATGTTGTAGGCGATCCAGTGGACCACACCAATACCTTTGCCGCCGTCTGGGTCGAACATGATCAGTGCCAGCGACCGGGTGCCTGCGGGGAGGTTTTCCCAGCTCAGTTGCGGAGTGCGCTCTTCACCAGCACCGCAGGCCGGGTCCGGGCCAACCTGTTGCAAGGCGATCACGCCGCCATCGGTGAAAGACGATGAGCTGATCGACAGCGCGCCCTGGCCGCCGGCGACGGCCAAGACGCTGCACGGCAGCAGGGCGGTGAGCAGCCAGGGTTTGAGGTTCATGGCGAATCCTCGGCAGGGCGTTCCGGCGCAGTGTAGCCCAGGCCGGCCTCAATGGCTGTCCTGGTCCTCGGCGGTGCCACCCGAATGCCCGGCACCGGAGCCGGTGGCTTCGCCAGTGCTGTTGGAGCCGCCTGCGGCGCCGTCGGCGGCATCGCTGTTGCTGCCGGTGTCGCTGCTGTCGTTGGCTTTGCTGCTGCCAGGGCTGTTGACGCTGCTGCCTTCACCGGCGGTCTTGCCACCCTGCTGGTCGGTTTGCGGGCGGCTATCGGTGTCTGTGTCGGTTGCGGCGAAGCTGGTGCCAGTGACGCTGGCCAGGGCAAGGGCAAGGCACAGAGAGAAGGGGCGAATGCGGATCATGGAACGTCTCCTTAGCGGATGATCTGTCATTCGTTGGGCTGGAGGCAGGGGGCGGGGTGCCGTCTGGGCGACGGGTGGTCATCCTGGGTGGGCTGCCGTGCAGCCCACTCGCGATGCAAAGCCGATTGCAAATGGGGCCGCGCAGGCCCCGAACAAGGCGATCAGCGGCAGTTGCCCGCCTTGCGATAACCCGCTGCCTGCGCCTCACCCTCGGTGGCGAAGGTGACCTGGTTCTTCGCGGCAACCTGGTTATAGCCCGGGCAGCCGACGGAAAGGTGATAGACATGGCTGTTGCGGTTGCCAAGCACTGCCCCCACCGACCCGGCACTGGCCAGGCTCGGCTTGGCCTCAGGTTTGGCGGCCTTCGCCGGCACCGCTTGCACCACACCGCCGCCGACCGGCTTGTAGTTGGCAGTCCATTTGCGTTCCCCGGTCACGAAGGGGTTGGCATGCCCCATGATCGCGGCAATGCGCCGGTTACGCTCCTTCTCCCAGGCCGAAACCGGGTGCTGTTTGTCCCAGGCCATCAGCAACTGCTGCTGTTGGCGCGACATGCTCAGCTTGTATCGGTCGTACATGTAGAAGGTGGTGCGGGCAACCAGGCCTTTCACCTCGTCACGTGGTTCGGCAGCACGCTGCACGAAGTCGACCTTGGTGGAGCACTGGCCGTATTGCCCTGTATTGCCAGCAACCATGCCGTAGTTGAAATTGCTGCGGTCGCCGTTGACCTCGCCCACTGCCGGGTACAGGTTGAACAGGTCGGCCTCCATGGCGCGGAACACCGGGTCGTCATCCACACAATGCTCGCGGCCACCGTTCTTCCAGCACTGGCGCTGGTTGCCGAAGGTATGGGCCGGCACGATGTGCTCCCATTCGGTGCGTTCGGCGCGGTTCTGCTGCTTGCGGGCCTGGTAGCCGCACGAGGCAGCATCGATACGCCCGCCAGACTTGCCCACCCAGGCCCATTTGCAGCCGCAGTACAGGTCGCCCATGGCACTGCTGGCCTGGTCCATGTACACCTTCTGCTTGGCCACCACCTTGGCCTCGGTGAAGGTCGCCGGCGGGCTGGCAAGCGCGGGGAGGGTGAAGGAAAAGAGTAAGGATACGGCGTAAAGCAGTGATTTCATGGGAAAAACATATTTCAGGTTGGGGCGCGCATTGTAATCATTTCCTTCGGGCTGGCGAGCTCGCTGATTCACTTCAGAGCCCTTGGGGCTGCCTTGCAGCCCATCGCGACGCAAGGCCGCTCCCACTGGTACAGCGCAGGCCCCGGATGGAACATGGCCTGTAGGAGCGGCCTTGTGTCGCGAAAGGGCCGCAAAGCGGCCCCGGCGATTCTGTTAACCTCATCGTTTCAGATGGGGAAGCTCAAGTGCGGGTTGAACGGGCGCTTTGAGATTGCCTTACAGGGTCATCCATCCTGGTATCCATAGCGTTAGATGTTGCAGGGTGTGGCGTAGGTTTTGGAAACAAGTCATCATATGATGGTGGAGACGGCGAAGTTTCTCGCGGTGGATTATATGAAAATGATGACGGCTCATAGGCTGGAGGCGAATAATCTGGTAGAACCCTCGAACCACCGGGTGAAGCCGGGCGATGTGCTCGGATTTCCTGCAGTGATATATTATCCTCTTGTGTCAGAGAATTTCGCATCGATCGCGGATTTTGTCTGGTAGCGTCTCCCGTTATTTGATGGTCCCTCACCCGAGCCTGATGAAGCCTTCTATTTCGCCAGTTCGAAATGGTGGGTTTTTTAATCCCCCTTACAACAGAAGCTCCAGTGAATAGCATCCCAACTGCGGTAACCCCCCAACCCGCATAGCTTAACTTGTTGGAAAGCTCTGGGTTTTTCTTTTGAGTGGCTGTGCCCGCAATCTGCAGGGCCAGACCAACACCCTGAAAAGCGACACCGGTCCAGGCCAGTCCAAATTGAAGCGTCAAAGGGGGGCCCCATGGCGCAGCGATGATCGACCCGACGAGGACCACGGCCGAAAGCGCTACGATTATCGTTTTGAGTGTGCTCACTATTCTGTTGCCTGAATCATCCTGGTAATGAGGCGCCCTGTCGCCGCTAATCGGGCTTACCTTATGCCCGGTAGGGTCGCGCCACCGGACCGGGTTGCCCAGGGCATACTGGTACGGGTTGACCCCTGCTTCTTCCGGTGCCAGCGAGTCGGGGCTGTGGAAGCGCATCAGCATCGGGTTGTAGGCGCGGTAGCCGCTGCCGGGCAGGTGCCAGCCAAGGGCTTCCTCGCGCACCTCGCCATTGAACGCCAGCAGGCAGCGCATGCCATTGTCGTCAGGGCGTTCGCCATAGGCGCTGTAGTTGGCATGACGTGTGCCTTCGCGGTCGGCCTCGGTGACGATGCTGCCGGCATTGTCGGTCAGCAGCAACAGCGGGTCGGTAGGTGCGTCCGAGCGCTGCACCGCCAGGGCATGGTTGCCCTCCAGCAGGTACTGGGTCAGCAGGTTGCCTTCCTGGGTAGTGTCCAGGCGATGGTCCTGGTAACGCCGTTGCACCACGCGGCTGCCACCGTGCACACTGGCCAGCAACTGGTCATGGCCATCGTACAGGTAGCGGGCCAGTTCGCTACCGTCTGCTTCCAGCACGCGTTCCAGGCGGCCGCGCAGGTCGTACTCCAGGGTGCGCCCCTGCTCGTCGTTGAGCATGTTGCCGCGCGTGTCGTAGCGGAAGCTTTGCGTGGCCGGGTAGTCCGCGTGGGTGTGGGTCACCTCGGTCAGCTGGAAGCTGTCGTCGTTGGCATAGGTGAAGCGCGCGGTGTCCTTGCTGCCATCGGCAAACCGTGTCACGCAGCGCTCGAGGTTGTCCAGGGCATCGAAGGCAAAGGTTTGCGAGTAGATCGAGCGGCCTTTGGTATTGCACGGCAAGGCCTGCCAGCGTTCGTCTTCCTTGGGTATGGTGCCCCAGTCACCCTGGTAATCGTGAGCCCGGAGGCGATTGAGCTCGTCATATTCGAACACTTCCTTGCGCAGGAACGCGTCCTCGTTCGCATCGCTGTCGTTGTACAGGGTGCGTGATTGCAGCGTCGTGCCATCCAGCCATTTCAACACCAGTACTTGCTTGTGGTCCTGCGTTTCGAGCGTGCGCCGATGTTCACGGCCCAGGTCGTCGTAGGTCTGGGTAGTGCGCACAAAGCGTGCTGGCTCGCGGGTATCGCAGGTGGTGGTGGTTTCCAGCAGGCCCAGGCTGTTGTATTCGAGCCTGGCCTGCAGGTGGCCCTGGGTGACGGTGGTTACCCGCCCCAGCGAGTCATACGCATACAGGCAGGCGACCCCGTCACTGTGCTTGCGGTAGCGCAGGCGCCCTTGCAGGGAGTGCTGGTTGTGAATCTTGTACTGTTCCTTGTCGTCTACGCTCCACTGTTCCTCGGCCAGGTAGCCCTGGTCGGTGTAGGTGTAGGCGCGGCCACCGTTGGCATTGTCGGCGCTGACCACTTCGGCACTGGTGGGGCGGAAGGCGAATTCGGCTTCGTTGGCGGCGTGCGGCTCTGGCGTGCCTTCGAGCGTGGCGGTGATATGGGTGGGCTGGAGGGTCAGCGCCGGCTTGTACTGGTAGCGCTCGACGTGCTTGCGTGGGTCGTTGCGGGCCGGGTCGGTGTTGCTGATGGTGCGTGAGTCCATCAGGTCGGTCTGGCCCTGGTATTGGTAAGTTTCCAGGCGCGGGCCTACCGCCATGCTGGTCAGGCGTTCGAGGCCGTCGAACGTGCGTTTGCACACGGCCCTTGCCGGTGCGCCGCTGCGATCTTGCACTGTCAGCAGGGTGGTCAGTTCAGCGGTGCTGCGTTCGTCGAAGGTGCGCGTCAGCACGCTGCCATCGGCACGCACGGTTTCGAACAGGCGGGCCCAGTGGTCATATTTGTACTCGGTAACGCGCGGCTTTAGGTTGTGCTCGGGCGCGAAGCTGAGCGTTTCCGTCACGGCCCGGCCCAGGCCATCGTAGACGTAGTCGGTGCGGTCGACTTGAACCGGCTTGGCCCCTTCTTCGGCATCGGCGGGCAGATGCAGGCGGTATTCGTAAACCGGCTTGTCGAAGCGGTTGTATTCGGTCACACGGTGTTGCTGCTTGATGCCCGGCTGGTCAGGGCGCTCCTGCCACTGCTCGATCTTGTTGCCGTCGGCACCGAAGGGCGAGAATTGGCTGATGAGCTTGACGCCATCCGGTTGCAGCACCTGGCAGCGTTGCCCCCAGGTGCCGTAGCTGAAGTGTGAGGTCAGCGCGATGACCTGCTCGTCGCTGTTGTCGCTGCCAGGCGCGGCGGGCAGGTAGTCGAACTGGGTTTTGCTGGCGACGCGGCCAAGCGAGTCGTAGGTGGTTTCCCACACCTTGCGGGTGATGGTGGACTGCGGGTCGTCCAGCGCCTTCAGGGTGCGTTCTTCGCGCACCGGGCGATTGAGCCCGTCATGGTAGGTGCGGGTGACCACCTTGTTGACGTCGGTCGTCTCGGCGTACCACAGCGTGCGCTGGTTTTCCGTGACCCTGCCATAGCGATAGCCGCGGGTGGCGGTGTACTCGGGCTGGTCCGGCGCTACGGTTTCGGCGACCAGCCGGTTGACAGTGTCATAGCCATAACGGGTGATCACGCCATTGGTGTCTTGCGCGTCGATGAGCTGATTGCGCAGGGCGCTGTGCAGGCTGCTGGTGGCCCTTTCGAGCGTGCCGCCATGGGGCTTGAACGTGGCGGTGGTGTGCAGGCAGGTCAGCTTGCCGCTGTCGTCCTTGCGTTGCTCATAGTGCCATTCGGTGCGCGACTCGGTCTTGCCCAGCTGCATCTTCTGGTAGTCGGGACGCCCATGCAGGAACACGTTATCGGGCATGTTCAGGTG
>NZ_OPYN01000136.1 GCF_900277125.1 Pseudomonas inefficax | reverse complement strand
TGCCTCCTGGACTCTGCTGTTGTACAGCCGCGCTTTTCAGCTACAGGTCTGTTGTGAGGGTAGATGGCCACATACCCTATTTCAAGAACAGCCAGTTGGACATGTACTTGCCGTCGAATGTGATGCTGTAGCGCCCATCCTGGTAAGCCATCGGCAACGGTTTCAACTGTGCCTGGGCATCCCGGGCGAACAGTTTCAGGCCAGCAGGCGCCTTGATGCTCAAGGTGCCGGCAAGCGGCTCGACGTTGAACGGTGTCTTGTAATCGGTCTTGGGCACGGCACGGGTACCCAGCGACAGCAGCAGTTCGCGCGACTGGCCCAGGGGGTTGCCGTCCAGGCTTTGCACCACGACGCTGGCGTACGGCGTTTTTGCTTGCACCTGAATGGCGCCCAGGCTGATCGAGCGACCTCCCAGCCATCCGGTGGCGGCCTGGGTCAGCGGTGTGTCGATGGTATAGATGCCCTGTTGCCAGTTGCGCTTGAGTTCGCCCGTGTCGCTGACCGCTTCCGTGGCGTCGGCCGGCAGCAAGGACTGCCCCGGGTCCTGCAGTACCTGCGCACCGGCAGGGATGGCGGCGGGTTTCAGCCAGGGCAACTCCGGCGTCTCTGGTAGGGCGATCTGCAATTGGCCCTTTTCCATGGCCGTGCGCAGCAGCGCTGAATTGCGCGGGGTGATCTCCTGGTTGTACAGGGTGGCGGGTGTCGGCGCGAACACGTAGCGGGTGGTGGCTGGCTTCACGTCCGCACGGCGATAGAGCAGGGCGGCAGCGGGCAAGGTGGCGATCATCGCCGGGTCGTTGTACGCGTGCCAGTTATCCGCCGTGCGCCAACCTGGGTTGAAGGCCTGCTGGCTGTAGGCGTATTGCAGCACGGCATCCCAGCCTTGATGGGCAGCGGTGCCGGCCACGTACAGCGGCAGTGAGTGGCGGTCGGGCAGCGGGAAGGGTTCGGCGTTCCACTCGCTGACGGTCAGAGGCTTGCCAACTACCTGGGCGGCGGCGAGCCAGTCGATCAGGCCGTCGCTGGTCAGCGGGTTCTTCTCCAGTTGGCCATTGGCCCCGTAGCCATGGGCGTCGATGACATCGCCTGAGGTCAGTGCCGGCAGCGCGCTCAGGCCATTGCCGCCCCAGGTACTGGTAGTGGCGATCGGCACTTTGAC
>NZ_OPYN01000135.1 GCF_900277125.1 Pseudomonas inefficax | reverse complement strand
GACGGAGGCTGGCGCGGCACGGCGTCTCGGGTATGATGCAGGCCTCATCATTTTCCCGAGGCCCGCCCCATGTCCCTGAGTGCGGAACAGATCGGCGAATTCCGCGCCGTCGCCGAGCCCCTGGCCGATGCCGCCACCGTGGCGATCAAGCCACACTTTCGCCCCAGCCTGGACGTCGAGGACAAGGGAGGTCGCCTGTACGACCCGGTGACCGTGGCCGACAAGGCAGCCGAGGACGTCATGCGCGAGCTGATCCAGGCCCGCTATCCCGAGCACGGCATCCTTGGTGAAGAAGCCGGCGTGGCAGTCGGCAGCAGCCCGCTGACCTGGGTGCTCGACCCGATCGACGGCACTCGTGCCTTCATCACCGGCCTGCCGCTGTGGGGTACGCTGATCGCCCTGAACGACGGCACGCACCCGGTGGTGGGGGTGATGAACCAGCCGTTTACCGGCGAACGCTTTGTCGGCACACCGGAAGGCGCCTGGCGCAGCGGTACGCCGTTGAAGACCCGCGCCTGTGCCGATATGGCCTCGGCCACGTTGATGTGCACCACACCGGACATGTTCGATACCGCCGAGCGCAAGGCGGCGTTCGAAGCTGTTGCCGGCAAGGCGCGCCTGATGCGCTACGGCGGCGATTGCTATGCCTACTGCATGCTGGCTTCCGGGTTTGTCGACGTGATCGTCGAGGCGAGCCTGCAGCCGTATGACGTCCAGGCGCTGATGCCGATCATCGAAGGGGCGGGCGGGGTGATCACGGCGTGGGATGGCAGCAGCGCGCAGAATGGCGGGTGTGTGGTGGCCTGTGGTGACCCGGTGCTGCATGCGCAGGTGGTGGAGATGTTGCGTCACGCCATGTGATTCATGTGTTGCCTGTGCCGGCCTTTTCGCGGGTAAACCCGCTCCCACAGGTTCTCCACAGATGCTGAAAACTGTGTAGTAACTTGTGGGAGCGGGTTTACCCGCGAAGAGGCCGGCACAGGTATCCAAAACCCCTGATCACCGCACTTTTTCCGATTTCCGGGCTCTATGCTTGGCCAGGCCACACTGATCCTCGGTGCGGCCGCCGAATATCGACCCGGTGCCGATGGTTGCAAGCAATCCCAATGTCCTCTCCCGTCTGCTGCTGGCAGGCGCTCTCATATGCCTGTGCGCCTGCACCCAGCAGCAGGGCCGCGACATGCTCGACCAGTTCGGCAACGGCAAGCCCAGCGAACTGTTCCAGACCAGCGTCGACCGCCTGGCCACGCTGTCGATGCGCGACAACCTGCAGAGCTTGTACCTGCTGATGAACAAGCTGTACCTGCGCAACCCCAACCAGTGGAAGCTGTCCGGTTACGTGGATGCTGCCACTGCCGAGCGACAGATCCGTATCGCCATCGAGCAACGCCAGCCCTTGCCGCAACTGGGCAACCGTCGTGATCTTGCAGCCTTGAGCTACGCCCTGAGCCCCGAGTTTCGCGGTGACCGGGTCGGTGCCTTCATCTACGCCATCGGCAGCATGCTGATCACC
>NZ_OPYN01000134.1 GCF_900277125.1 Pseudomonas inefficax | reverse complement strand
GCGGCCNACAGGCCATCTGCAGCGCGCATTTCAGCGTCGACTCGCACCGACTTGTCTTCGCTCAGCAGCACACCCTGGATAAAAGCGGTCGCCGGTCTTACCCCGGTGCCCAGCAGCACCAATGGGGTCTGTAGCCGCTCACCGTTGGCCAGCAGCACCGCCTCGACCTTGCCCTGGCCTTCGATCCGTTCGACCTCGGTGGGGCCGTGGAAGATGACCCCCTTGCGTTCGTGCAACTCGCGGATGCTACGGCCGATGCGCTCGCCCAGCTGGCGGGCCAGGGGGACCTCGTGGCGGCTGATCAGGTGCACCTGCACGCCGTACTTGTGCAAGGCCGAGGCGGCTTCCAGGCCAATGAAGCCGTCGCCGACGATCACTGCCGGCTGGCCGGGCTCGGCAGCGTCCAGCAGGTGCGCGGCATCCTCCCGTGAGCGCAGGGTAAATACCCCGGGCAACTCCACACCCGGGATATCGGGCCGCAGCGCCTTGCCACCAGTGGCCAGCAGGCAGGCGTCATAGTCGATCTGCTGGCCGTCGGCCAGGGTGAGCCGGCGTTTCTGGGTGTTCAGGGTACGCACCTTGCCATGCTTGCGTTCCAGCTGGCCTTTGCGCAGCGCGTCGGCTTCGAGCAGGCCCGGCACTTCATCGGGCGGCATCTGCCCGGCGATCACGAACTTGCTCAGGGAAGTACGATCGTAGGCTGGCTGGCGCTCCTGATCGACCCAGACCAGGCGGCCGGCAAAGCCATGGCCCAACAGGGTGGCGACTGCGGCACTGCCTGCGGCACCGGCGCCGACCACCACGAAGCAGCGGGCATCACTGTGGCGGGGCGGCTCGGTTCTGGGCAGGGGCTGGTCGTCGACCCAGACCTCGTCACCCTTGACCCAAGTTCGATAGCGACGCAGATCGGCCAGCGCCGGCGGCTCGCAGACCGCACCCTCGTCCACGGCGAACGCGGCCTTGTGCCAGGGGCACACCAGCAGGCCGCCACAGACCACGCCTTCATTGAGTGGTGCACCTTCGTGGGGGCAGTTGCCCTGGTAGGCGTGTACCTGGTCGCCCTGGCGGATGAGGATGATTTCTTCGCTGCCGGCCTGCACGCGCAGGGGGCGGTGCTCGTCAAGTTGGGCCAGGCGGGCCACGGCGTGCTGGGTCATGAAGGCTCTCCAAAGGGGGCTTTGGAACCATTTGACGCCTGGGGCGGAGAGGGGATGCGTTGAGCTGACGATCGGTGGAGGGTGTGGATCGTGTGTGGCCTGGGCTGGCCTCTTCGCGGGCTTGCCCGCTCCCACAGGATCACCACAAGCTCGAATACTGTGGCGGTCCTGTGGGAGCGGGCGAGCCCGCGAATGGGTTCAATTGGCCCTTGCAGTACTCAGCGCACCAGCCCGGGTAACCCGCAAGGCCACCAGGCTACCCAGCACGATCAACGCCGCCAGCGAATACAGTGCGGCATCGGTCGAGCCGGTCTGGTCCTTGATGAAGCCGACCAGGTACGGGCTGAGGAAGCCGGCCATCTGGCCCACCGAGTTGATGATCGCAAGGCCCGCGACAGCCGCGCCGGCGCTGAGCAGCGCGGTGGGCATCGGCCAGAACATCGGCAGGCCGGTGAGCGCGCCCATGGTGGCGATC
>NZ_OPYN01000133.1 GCF_900277125.1 Pseudomonas inefficax | reverse complement strand
CGGTGAAGATGAAGTTGATGGCAACCACTTTGTCCTTGATCAGGTCGTCGAAGAAATGCACCTTTTCACCGTCCTGGGTAAGCAGGGGGATGTTGGGGAAGTAGTTGGCGCCCCAAGGGGTTGCCGCTTCCTCGGCTACGGGTTGTTGCGGTTGCAGCGGCCAGTACGGGATGCTGGCGGCGAACAGCGAGAGCACCAGCAAGAAACGCCATGAGCCGGACATGATGCGGTCCTCGTCGATAACGGTGTTGGGGGCGGCGCTGCCGCCCATCGCAGGCAAGCCAGCTCCCACAGGTACTGCACAAGGCTCGGAGCCGATGCGGTCGAGGTGGGAGCTGGCTTGCCGGCGATGGGCCGCACAGCGGCCCCCGCTTTACCTCACTTGTATCTGACTGGCGCGGTCACGCTCTGCCCCAGCGCCGACTTCACGATGACCGACGCCGGCGTGGCCGGGCCGTAGCCCGAGGTGGTTGCCACCAACCGCCAACTGGCACCGCTGCCCGTGGCGGTCATTGTTGCGGTGCCCAGGTTCACCGGGCCGCCGGTAGTGGCCGCGGTCACGGTGATGCTGTTGCCCGAGGCCACCGAGGTAGTGCCAGTGATTTCCCAGGTGAAACGGTTGCTGCTGAGCACCTGTACCGTGGCACTGGTGACCTGGATCTGGTCGACCACCACCGCCGAGCCTACCGCGATGCTGACTGTGGCCGGTGCTACCGATTCGGCGCCCTTGGCGTCCCGCGCCGTGTAGTTGAAGCTGGCGGTAAATGGCGTGGTGACAGTGGCCGGCGGGGTGTAGGTCACCTTGGTGCCATCGGTGCTGGTGTTGCCCTGCCCGGAATCTGGCTGACTGAGGCCGACGACGGTCAGCGGCAGGTTGCCTTCCGGGTCGGTGTCATTGGCCAGCACGTTCAGGGTGATCGGCTTGCCGGCCGTGGTAGCGGCGCTGTCGTTGGCCGCGACCGGCGGTTTGTTGGCCGCGTCGTCGTCATCATGGTCCAGGGTGCGGAAGGTCGGCAGGCCAACCGAAGCCACATACTCCACGCCATCCCAGCCTGGCAGCGGGGTCGGCATCACCTGGAACTGGCCGGGGTGCTCCAGGTCCCAACGCAGCAGCATCGACGAGTCTTCATGCTGGGTGTTGTGGCAGTGCTCCATGTAGGTACCGGCAAATTCGCGGAAGCGGATCGCCACTTCCACTTCTTCCGAAGAGTCGATGTCCGGCCCGATGCGATACACATCCTTGCGTGCCCATTTTTCCCATTCTGGCGGGGCCTTGCCGTCGCGGCTCAGAACCACACCTTCTTCGAAGTGCACGTGCACCGGGTGGCTCCAGCCATTGCCGCCATTGATGATCTTCCACACTTCCAGGGTGCCGTCGCCGCTGAAACCGCCGTCGGTGGACTGCTGGGCCAGCTGTGGCGCCGCGCTGATGCGCCGTGGGTCCATGCTGTAGCCAAAGCCGCCGTCGGTCTTGATGGTCCAGGGCTGGGTGTCGGTACCGTCGGAGCGACCGAAGATGAACTCGCGGTGGCGGGCAGCCTTAAGTTTGACCTGGTCGGCGGCGGAGTTGCGGTCGATCGGCAGCGGCAGCATTTTCAGGCCTTCGGCCTTGCCCGGCTTGGCTGGCTCATAGGCGGCCGGGTTCATGCTCAGGTCCTGGCCACTGTAGGGCTGCACCACAAGCTGCAGGAACTTGCCGATCCCCGGGTCGCCGTTTTCCCAGCGCGGGCCTTTGCTGGTCTGCTTGATCACTGGCTTGTACTTTTCCGACAGCACGTCGGCCAGCGAGATGGCGCCTTCCGGGCCCTTGCCGCTCTGGTGCTCCTCGAGGTTGACGAAGTACAGCTTGTCACCGACCTTGATGCCGTTCTTGGCGAAGTTGATGATGATGTCGTAACGCTCGGCGATGCCCTGCAGCGGCAGGATACCGTTGTTGTCCTGCAGGTTGCCGTCACCATTGAGGTCCAGCGTGCCGTCGAATGGCACGGTGTGTTCCATGATGTTGCCGTCGTTGGCGATCATGTGGAACGGCACCCGCGCATAGGACAGATTGGAGCCGGTAGGGCCTTTGAACTCGCCACTGGTACCGGCAATTTCACGCACCACGGCAAACTTGAAGTAGCGTGACACCGAGCCATTGAGGATACGGAACCGGTAACTGCGCGCGCGTACCTTGAGCGTGGGCCGGTACTGCCAGTTGACCAGGATCTGGTCGCCGAGGAAGCCATCGGTGTTGAACGGGTTGAACCACAGCTGGCCGTTGGCATCCCAGGCCTTGTCGGCGATCACCAGGTTGACGTCGTAGTCGCGGTTGCCCCACGGCATGCCCGAGCCGCTGGGAAAGCGCAGGTTGACGCCATCCTGCAGGGCCTCGTTGCCGCGGTCCAGGGCGCTGTAGTAGTTCATCATCACGGCGTTGCCTTTGTAGACGTTCTGCGCCGTGAAATCCATCATGTGGTCGTGGAACCAGTGGGTGCTCATGGTTTCGCGCCAGTCACCACGAATCTTGATGCTGCCGTTCTGGCAGGTTTTCAGGCCTGGCGAGGCGTCATTGACGAACAGGGTTTCACCCGGCGAGCAGGGGAACGCCGCACGCGGGTCCTGGGCGCGGGTGTTGATGGTGTCGTAACCAGCCAATTGCAACGGCCAGCGGTAATCGTAGTACTGTCCTGGGAAGAAGTAGGCGTTGGCAAAGCCGTCGCTCTCGGCCGGTGAGTGGCCGTTGTGCTCGTGGGTCGAAAGGGTGTGCAGGCCAAAGCCGTTGTTGGCCGAAGGGTCGATCGGCAAGGCGTTGTAGTGGCGCATCAGGATCGGCTGGCCATAGCGCACCATCAGCAGCTTGGGCGGGAAGGTACCGTCGAAGGTCCATACCGACTTGTGGTTTTGCAGTGGCATCTTCGGGTGAAAGCGGGTGTCGATGCCCTTGGTGGTGCCCAGCGTGTTCGGGATATCCGAGGTCTGGTAGTACAGGCCGCCCGGGGCAAACTCGCCAACTGCGTAGTTGTGCAGTTGCTTGCGGTCACGCAGGCCCAGGTTGATGCGCGCACCGGCCTGGGCAGTCTTGAACCCTGCCTGTGGGTAGAACTCGTTCCAGCGCTGGTGCGACCAGCCTTTTCCTGGTGGCCGGCCTTCCGCCGGCGAACCAACCGGCTGGCGGTTGAGGAACATCTCGATCTGCGCCTTCCACGGGTTTCGGTCGAGCACGTTGGAGTACTGGGTCGGGAACGGGTACAGGCCCGGCTGTTTGAGGAAGGCTTCCAGGGCTGTACCGCTGGGGCCGCTGCGGGCCACCACGTTAGGGTCCTGCGCCGGTGCCGCGCCCAGGGTGGGCACCGGGAAGGTCAGGGGTGGCGCCGGCAGCGTGGGGTCGAGTCTTTCCGTGCCGAATTCCTCGAACAGCAGTAATTGCTGGGTAAACGGCAGCGCCCCGAACAACGGGCTGGGCTTGCCGTTGGTGGGGTATTTGTTGTCGGTCTGCAGGGCCGGCGGCAGCACATTGTTTGCGCGTACCGTGTCACGGTCGCCGTAGGCTCCATCGGTCAGCTCGAGTGAGCCTCGATTTGCCTCTGGCATGGTGTACAGGTCCAGCAGAGCCTGGGTCGGGTCAGCCGGCTGGT
>NZ_OPYN01000132.1 GCF_900277125.1 Pseudomonas inefficax | reverse complement strand
CACCGTGGTCAATGCCACGGCGAGCGACGCGGCTGGCAATACCGGCCCGGCAGCGACGGTCACCGTCGACTCCAGCGCGCCGGCTGCACCGGTAATCAATCCAAGTAACGGCGCGACCATCAGCGGTACCGCCGAAGCGGGCGCCACCGTCACCTTGACTGACGGCAGCGGCAACCCGATCGGCCAGGTTACCGCCGACGGCAGCGGCAACTGGAGCTTCACCCCTGGTTCACCGCTGGCCAACGGTACTGCAATCATCGCCACCGCGACTGACCCGACCGGCAACACCAGCGCGCCATCGAGCATCACAGTGGATACGGTGGCCCCGGCCGCACCGGTAGTCGAGCCGAGCAACGGCAGCGAAATCAGCGGCACCGCCGAGCCCGGCAGTACCATCACCCTGACCGACGGCAGCGGCAACCCGATCGGCCAGACTACCGCCGACGGCAGCGGCAACTGGTCGTTCACGCCAGGCACACCGTTGCCGGATGGCACTGTGGTCAATGCCACGGCGACCGACCCGGCCGGCAATACCAGCGGGCAGGGCAGCACCACGGTGGACGGCGTGGCACCAGGTGTACCCACCATTGACCTCAGCAACGGTACCAGCCTTAGCGGTACTGCCGAGCCGAACAGCACCGTGACCCTCACCGACGGCAGTGGCAATCCGATTGGCGAAGCCACCGCCGACGGCAGCGGTAACTGGACGTTCACGCCAGCCACGCCGTTGCCCAATGGCACCGTGGTCAATGCCACGGCGAGCGACGCGGCTGGCAATACCGGCCCGGCAGCGACGGTCACCGTCGACTCCAGCGCGCCGGCTGCACCGGTAATCAATCCAAGCAACGGCGCGACCATCAGCGGTACCGCTGAAGCGGGCGCCACCGTCACCCTGACCGATGGCAGCGGCAACCCGATCGGCCAGGTCACCGCCGACGGCAGCGGCAACTGGAGTTTCACACCGGGAAGCCCGTTCCCAAACGGTACTGTGGTCAATGCCACCGCGACTGACCCGACCGGAAACACTAGCGCGCCATCGAGCATCACAGTGGATACGGTAGCCCCGGCCGCACCGGTGGTCGAGCCGAGCAACGGCAGCGAAATCAGCGGCACCGCCGAGCCCGGCAGTACCATCACCCTGACCGACGGCAGCGGCAACCCGATCGGCCAGACTACCGCCGACGGCAGCGGCAACTGGTCGTTCACGCCAGGCACACCGTTGCCGGATGGCACTGTGGTCAATGCCACTGCGACCGACCCTGCCGGCAATACCAGCGGGCAGGGCAGCACCACCGTGGACGGCGTGGCCCCGGGTGTGCCCACCATCGACCTCAGCAACGGCAGCAGCCTCAGCGGTACTGCCGAGCCGAACAGCACCGTCACCCTCACCGACGGCAGTGGCAATCCGATTGGCGAAGCCACCGCTGACGGCAGCGGCAACTGGACATTCACGCCAGCCACGCCGCTGCCCAATGGCACCGTGGTCAACGCCACAGCGAGCGACGCGGCTGGCAATACCGGCCCGGCAGCGACGGTCACCGTCGATTCCAGCGCGCCGGCTGCCCCGGTAATCAATCCAAGTAACGGCGCGAGCATCAGCGGTACCGCCGAAGCGGGCGCCACCGTGACCCTGACCGACGGAAGCGGCAACCCGATCGGCCAGGTCACCGCCGACGGCAGCGGTAACTGGAGCTTCACCCCTGGTTCACCGCTGGCCAACGGTACCGTAATCATCGCCACGGCAACTGACCCGACCGGCAACACCGGTCCGCAGGCCGCCACCACGGTAGATTCAGTGGCCCCGGCCGCGCCGGTGGTCGAGCCGAGCAACGGTAATGAAATCAACGGCACCGCCGAGCCGGGCAGCACCGTGATCCTCACCGATGGCAGCGGCAACCCCATCGGCCAGACTACTACCGACAGCAGCGGCGACTGGAGCTTCACTCCCGGTACGCCGCTAGCCAATGGCACCGTGGTCAACGCCGTGGCCCGGGACCCGGCCGGCAACACTGGCCCGCAGGGCAGCACCACGGTGGATTCGATCGCACCAGCCGCGCCGGTGGTCAATCCGAGCAACGGCGCCGTGCTCAACGGTACTGCCGAGCCGAACAGCACCGTGACCCTTACCGACGGCAGCGGTAATCCCATTGGCGAAGCTACCACTGACGGCAGCGGCAACTGGACATTCATCCCCGGTACGCAACTGCCCGATGGCACCGTGGTCAACGCTACGGCGACCGATGCCGCCGGCAATACCGGCGCTCCTGGCAGCACTACCGTGGACTCGTCGCTGCCGTCGATTCCGCAGGTCGATCCGAGTAACGGCTCGGTGATCAGCGGTACCGCAGATGCGAATAACACCATTATCCTCACCGATGGCAGCGGCAACCCGATCGGCCAGGTCAGCGCCGACGGCAGCGGCAACTGGTCGTTCACGCCGGGCGTACCGCTGCCGGATGGCACCGTGGTCAACGTGGTGGCACGCAACGCCAGTAACATCGATAGTGCACCAGCGATCATTACCGTGGACGGCGTGGCGCCGGCTGCACCGGTGGTCGAACCGAGCAACGGCACGGAAATCAGCGGTACCGCCGAAGCGGGCGCGACTGTCATCCTTACCGATGGCGGCGGCAACCCGATAGGTCAGACTACCGCCGACGGCAGCGGCAACTGGTCGTTCACGCCCGGTGCACCGTTGGCCAATGGCACAGTCATCAACGCCGTGGCCCAGGACCCGGCCGGCAACACCAGCGGGCCGGCCAGCGTCACCGTTGACGCCATCGCGCCGGCCGCTCCGATCATCAGCCCGAGCAACGGTGTGGTGATCAGTGGTACCGCCGAAGCCGGGGCCAAGGTGATTCTCACCAACGGTAGCGGCAACCCGATCGGCGAGACGACCGCCGATGGCAGTGGCAACTGGGCCTTCACGCCTGCGCCTGCGCTGGCCAACGGTACGGTGATCAACGCCGTGGCCCAGGACCCGTCCGGCAATACCAGCGGCCCGACCAGCACCACCGTTGACACCATCGCCCCGGCCGCCCCGGTCATCAACCCGAGCAACGGAGTGGTGATCAGTGGTACCGCAGAGATTGGCGCCAAGGTGATCCTCACCGACGGCAGCGGCAACCCGATTGGCCAGGCTACCGCGGACGGCAGCGGGAACTGGTCGTTCACGCCAGGCACGCCGCTGGCCAACGGCACGGTGATCAACGCCGTGGCTCAGGACGCCGCCGGCAACACCAGCACCCCACAGGTCAGCACCACCGTGGATGCGGTCGCCCCTGGCCAGCCGACGATCGAGCCGAGCAACGGTACCGAGATCAGTGGTACCGCCGAAGCCGGGGCCAAGGTGATCCTCACCGACGGCAGCGGCAATCCGATCGGCGAGACGACCGCCGACGGCAGCGGCAACTGGTCGTTCACCCCCGGTACGCCATTGGCCAACGGCACGGTCATCAACGCCGTGGCCCAGGACCCGGCAGGCAATACCAGTGCTCCAGTGGTCAGCACCACGGTCGATGCCATCGCCCCGGCCGCGCCGACTATCGAGCCGAGCAATGGTGTGGTCCTCGCTGGTACTGCTGAACCCGGCGCCACCGTCATCCTCACCGATGGTGGCGGCAACCCGATCGGCGAAACGACGGCGGACGGCAGTGGCGACTGGAGCTTCACCCCAACCACGCCGCTGCCCAATGGCACGGTGGTCAACGCGGTGGCCGAGGACGCCGCAGGTAACACCAGTGGCCCGGCCAGTACCACGGTCGACACGGTGGCACCGTCGGCGCCGCTGCTGAGCATCAGTGCCGACGGGGCACTGCTGACCGGTACCGCCGAGCCGAACAGCCAGGTACGCCTCGTGATCGACGGCGATACCGCCAACCCGATCACGGTGAATGTCGACGGCAGCGGCAACTTCAGCCTGCCGTTTGCGCCGCCGCTGATCACCGGCGAGCTGATCAGCGGGGTCACCGCCGATGCTGCCGGCAACCTCAGCGGCCCATCGACGATCAACGCGCCGGACCTGGCACCGCCGACCATCAGCGTGCCGGAGGCCGCCGATACCTGGATCAACGCTGCCGAGATCAGCGACGGCATCCAGGTCGACGTGACCATCCGCCCGACCATGCAGGTCGGCCAGGTGATCACTGTCGCCTTCGCCGGGCAGAACGGCTACGAGACGCAGGCAACGCACACCATCACCGCCAGCGATATCCTGGCCGGCAGTGTCACGGTGACCATTCCCCCTGGCGGTGGCATGGGGCCGTTCCCCGAGGGCGCTTCTACCGTCACTGCAGACATCAATGGCGGTACCGCGTCGAGCTCGGTGCCATTCACCGTCGACACCATCCCGCCTGCGACCCCGGTGCTGTCGCTGGTGGGCAGCATCCTGACCATCTCCACCGACCCGGGAACCGACCTGACGGTCGAAGTGGACATCGGCGGCGTCACCGCCACCGCCACGGTGACTGCCGACAATAGCGGGCTGGCTTCTTTGAACCTGCTCACCGACCTGGACATCGACCTTACCCTGGACCAGTTGCTCAATGCCCAGGTCTCGGTGACTGGCGAGGATCCGGCCGGCAACACCAGCAATGTGGCGACCATCGGTGTCGGTAGCAGCATCGAGCAGCCAGTGACCATCGGCAACTTCGGCGTCGATGTCAGCCTCAACCCGCTGAGCCCGCGGTTCGGTTTCAGCGGCACCACCGAGCCGGACTCCAGCGTGGTGATCCGTGTCATTACCCCGGCGCTGAACGTCGAACTGCTACCGATTACGGCGGACAACTCTGGCAACTTCTCGCTGAACCTGCTGAGCCCGACCGTACTCACCCAGTTGGGGTTGAACATCACCGATATCCTCAACCTCGGTTCGCAGATCTCGTTCAATATCGTCGCCACCGATACCAACGGCAACGACAGCTCGGCCTACGGCATCACCCTGACCCCGAACGGGCTGTCGCTGAACGTGGGCCAGATCGACGTCAACGGTACCTCCGGGGACGATGTGATGTCCGGGGCGGACGGCAGTTCGGAGCACATCAACGCAGGTGATGGCAATGACCTGATCTTCGATGTGGGGACTGGCGACCACGTGGTGGCCGGGAACGGCAACGATGCCATCCAGATCACCGCGACCAACTTTGTCAGCATCGACGGCGGCGCGGGCTTCGACACGTTAATCCTGGCCGACGGCATCGACCTCGACTACAACGCCGTCGGCGTCGGCACGCTCTCCAACATCGAGCGTATCGACCTCGGCAAAGGCGACTCGGGGAGTGTGCTGACCCTGACTGCGGCGGAGGTCGACGCCATCACCGATGCCAACAACGTCCTGCAGATCACCGGCGAGAGCAACGACACGCTCAACGTGGTGGGTGCCGTGAACACAGGGACCACCCAGCAGCTCAACGGCATTACCTATGATGTCTACAACTTTGGCAGCAGTACCCTGCTGATCGAGGACAACACGGTACAGGTCGTGGTCTGATGCGCGGCCTGTCCGTGCACAAGGGAAGGCGCCTTGGCGCGGGAGCCCTTTGGCTCCTGTGCCTCGGGCTGCCGCTGTCCGCATCGGCCATCCCGCTCGACCAGGCGGTGCGGGCGGGGTTGGCGATTCACCCGCAGGTGCGTTCGGCGATGGCCGAAGCGGATCGTGCGGGCACCGAGGTGGAGATCGCCAAAGGTGGTTACTACCCCTCCGTCACCATGTCCGGAGGGCCGCAGGAATTCGATGTTGGTGAGGTCGTCTACGACGTCACCGTGTCGCAGATGCTGTATGACTGGGGCAGGGTGACGAGCAAGGTCGACAGCGCCAGCGCGACCCGGCGCAAGCTGTCCGAGGCGGTGCTGGTGGCGCGCGACGATGCGGCGCTGGATATCGTCGAGACCTACCTCGACGTACTTGCCTCGGAGCGCCGGGTAGAGACGGTGCGCCAGCACATCCAGCGTCTGGACGCCATCCGCGAGATGACCCAGGCACGCGGCAGCGATGGTTACGCCGACCGCAGCGAACTGGACCGCGCCAACCTCGAACTGGCGCGTGCCCAGGAACAGTTGTCGCTGGAGAAGGGCAACCTGCAGGACGCGCGCAACCAGTACGCGATCCTGGTTGGCCAGGACCCCGCCGAACTGGTGGAGCCCGAGCCGATGTCGCTGCAGCGCTACCTGGGTGCCAGCGATGTGGCGCGGGTGATCCGTGAATCGCCGTTGCAGCGCAAGGCATTGGAGGACGCCAATGTCGCCGAGGCGCAAGTCCGCGAGGCCAAGGCTTCGTTGCTGCCGCAATTGAACCTGGAGGCCTCCGCGTTGCGCCGGGAGATCGGCGGTCGCCCGGAAAGCGACTCGGTGATGTCGTTGCGCTTTCGCATGGACACCTTTCAGGGGCTTTCCAACTTCCGCCGGCCGACTGCTGCGCAACAACGTCTGGAGTCGGCGCAATGGACGGCCGATGCGATGCAGCGTGACATCCGCCGGCAGTTGCAGACGCTGTTCGACAACGCTGACACGCTGCGCTGGCGGGAGCAGTCGCTGAGCCAGCAGGTGACGGAGTCGGAGCAGGTTGGCGAGCTGTACCGCGAGCAGTTCGAGGTCGGCCGCCGCGACGTGATCGACTTGCTCAACGTGCAGCGCGAACGTTTCGAGGCCGAGCGGCAGTTGATCAATCTGCACATCGAGCGCAAGCGCATCGAGTACCGCGCGGCCGCGCAGGTCGGGCTGTTGGGGGCACTACTGGAGAATCGGTTGAATCATGGAAGTTGAACAATCCCCGGACAATGTCGTGCCCCTGAACCACGACGACCCGCTACGCCAGGGCCTGCTGCTGCTGTGCCGGCAACTGGGCCGGCCGCTGGGCGACGCCGAACTGGTCGACGGCCTGGCACTGGAGCACGGACGCCTGCCGCTGCGCCTGGTGGTCCGCGCCCTGCGCCGCGCAGACATCACTGCCAAGGTCGCGGAGCTGCCGTTGCGGCAGATGGACGCCTACCTGCTGCCGGCGCTGCTGCTGCTCGGCGATGGCCGCAGCCTGCTGCTGGTCGGCATCGAGGGCGAGCAGTACGAGGTGCTGGTGCCGCAAAGCGAGGGTGGCCGTGAGTGCATGGTGCTGCCCGCTCTGGAGGCGCTTTACAGTGGCACTGCGGTGTTCGCCAAGTGCCGCTACCGCCCCGATGGCCGGGTGGGCGACTACGCCAGCGGCCTGCCGGAACACTGGTTCTTCGGGCCACTCAAGCGGCTCTGGCGCTCCTATGCGGAAGTCACGGCGGCAGCCCTGGTGGCCAACGTCCTGGCCGTCGCCTCGGCGCTGTTCGCCATGCAGGTATACGACCGCGTGGTGCCCAATGCCGCCTTCGATACCTTATGGATCCTCGCCAGCGGCGTGGCCCTGGCGATCATCGTCGACGGAGTGTTGCGGATCCTTCGCGGGCACCTGCTGAACGTACTCGGCAAGCGCCTGGACCTGCAATTGTCGAGCCTGCTGTTTGCGCGCGTACTGAGCACCCGGATCGCCGCCAAACCGGCGTCGATGGGCGCGTTCAGTACCCAGGTGCGTGAGTTCGAGTCGGTCCGCGAGTTCTTCACTTCGTCCAGCGCCGCACTGATCAGCGACCTGCCGTTCGTGGCGATCTTTCTGTCGATCATTGCCGTGATCGGTGGCCATGTGGTCTGGGTGCCGCTGGTGGCCTGTGTGTTGATGCTGCTGCCGGGGCTGCTGACCCAGCGCCTGCTCGGGCACCTGTCGCGGCAGAACCTGCGCGAAGGGGCGATGAAGAACAGCGTGCTGCTGGAAGCCTTCGAGCACCTGGAGACGGTCAAGGCCACGCGTGCCGAGGGCCGCTGCCGGCAGCAGTGGGAGATGCTCACCGGCGAACTGGCTGGTACCGCAATGAAGACCCATGCCCTGGCCTCGACCCTCAGCTATTCGGCGAGCATCGTCCAGCAGTTGTGCTATGTCGGGGTGGTGGTGTTCGGCGTCTACCGCATAAGCGACGGGGCGATGACCGTCGGTGCCCTGGTGGCCTGTTCGATCCTGGCCTCGCGGGCCATCGCACCGCTGTCCCAGGCTGCTGCCATCCTCGGTCGCTGGCAGCACACCAAGGTGGCGCTTGAAGGCCTGGACCAGCTGATGTCCGCCGAACAGGAGCGCCCCGCCGGGAAGCGCTTCGTGCATCGCGACCGGCTGCACGGGCATTACCGCCTGGAGGCGCTGCGCCTGGCCCATGGCGACAGCCCGCCGGTGGTCGATGTGCAGGCGCTGAGCATCCAGGCCGGCGAGCGGGTGGCGCTGCTCGGCGGCAACGGCGCCGGCAAGTCGACCCTGCTGCGGCTGCTCAGCGGCCTGCTCGACGCCCAATCCGGCCGGCTGTTGCTGGACGACATCGCCCTGAGCCAGATCGACCCGGCCGACCGTCAGCGCGGCATCGGCTACTTGCCGCAGGATGTGGCGTTGTTCCACGGCAGCCTGCGGGAAAACCTCAACCTGGCTAACGCCGCGCTGGGCGACGAGGAATTGCTGGATGCCCTCGATGGCGTGGGGCTGGGCACTTTCGTACGCGCCCACCCGTTGGGCCTGGACATGCCGATCCTGGGCAACGCCAGCCTCTCCGGTGGCCAACGCCAGGCGTTGGGGCTGGCCCGAGTACTGCTGCAGGACCCGCCGATCCTGCTGCTCGACGAGCCGACCGCAGCCTTCGACCAGAACAGCGAGAAACAGGTCATCGATTACCTGCAGAAATGGCTGGGCCGGCGTACCTTGATCCTCACCACCCACAAGAAAAGCGTCTTGGCGCTGGTGGACCGTGCCGTGGTACTGCGCAACGGCCAGGTGATCATGGACGGCCCGCTGAACCAGGTGGTGCTGGGCAATCAGGTGCAGGCGCCGCAGGTCGCCGAAGGAGCTGGCCATGGCAGCTGAGAAAAGTTCTGCAGTGCTACGCCGGCAACTGGCCGACCCCTTGCTGGCCACCACTCACCCGGTCTATCGCCCGCTGCTCTGGACCCTGCTTGGCACTGTCGTGCTGTTCGTCGCCTGGGCCGCCTGGGCGGAGCTCGATGAAGTGACGCGCGGTGACGGGCGTGTGGTGCCGTTCAGCCGCATCCAGAAGATCCAGAGTCTGGAAGGGGGCATTCTTGACCGTCTGCTGGTGCAGGAGGGCGACCTGGTGGAGGTCGGCCAGCCACTGCTGCGCCTGGACGAGACGCGCTTTCTCACCAATTTCCAGGAGTCAGCCAACCAGGCCGGCGTGCTGCGCGCGGCCATCGCCCGGCTAGACGCCGAAGTGCTGGGCAAGGCGACCATCGAGTTCCCGCCGGACATCGACCCGCAAGGGCCGCTGGCGCGTTCCGAGCGCGAGCTGTTCAAGTCGCGGCGGGACAAGCTGCTCGAAGGCAGCCAGGCGATCCAGAGGCAGATCAGCCTGGCCCAGAGCCAGCTCGACCTGGTCCGCCCGCTGGTGGCCAAGCGTGCGGTAAGCCAGATGGAGGCGCTGCGGCTGAGCCAGGACATCGCGACCCTGAACGGCAAGTTGACCGAGCTCAAGAGTAGCTACTTCCAGGATGCCTACACCGAGCGCTCACAGCGCAAGGCTGACCTCAGCGCCCTCGAGCCGATCGTCCAGCAGCGCCAGGACCAGTTGCGCCGTACCGGCATCGTTTCGCCGGTGCGTGGGCGGGTCAACACCGTGCTGATCAACACCCGTGGTGGGGTGATCCAGCCCGGCGAGGCGATCATGGAAGTGATACCGGTGGAGGACCGTCTGCTGGTCGAGGCCAGGATCAAGCCGCGTGACGTGGCCTTCCTGGTGCCGGGCATGCCGGCCAAGGTGAAGATCACCGCCTATGACTTCAGCATCTATGGCGACCTCAAGGGTACGCTGGAGCAGATCAGCGCCGACACCATCGAGGAGGACACGCCCCATGGCAAAGAGTCGTACTACCAGGTGCTGATCCGCACTGACGGCAGCCAGCTCAAGCGCGACGATGAGGTGCTGCCGATCATCCCCGGCATGGTAGCCGAGGTGGATATCCTCAGCGGCAAGCGCAGCGTGCTCAATTACTTGCTGCGCCCGCTGATCAAGGCCCGTCTCTACTGAGCTGGAGCGCCAGATGGGCAGGCCCGGTCAGCGAGGCGTCAGGAACAGGAATTGCAAGATCCCTGCAAACCTGCCCATTTGGGGATACGGCCATGCTTCCAGAAGACCTGTACTTCATGTTTCTCTTCGCCATTGCCGTGCTGGCCCTTGATGTGGCAGCCGTCATGCTCTATCGGAGTGCCAAGCCCTGACCCGCGTTTGGGGACTTTCACCCTGAACCGGGTTCTGGTCTACAGTGCTGGGACGTCTCTCATGTAAGGAAACAGTTATGGCAATGCGTCGATGGGCAGTTGTCGCTACCTCGATCGTGCTGGCAGCGGGGCCACCGCTTACTTATGCCGACCCGGGTAATGGCAAGGGGCAGGGCCATGGCAAGGACAAGGGCCAGCATGGTCAAGGTCACGGGGGCTCGTATGGTGGCCCGTCCATAAACCGTGGCGATGTGCTTGGCATACTTGACGGGCACCGCAGCTACTGGAGCGCAGGGCAGGCGCTGCCGCCCGGCATCCAGAAAAACCTGGCCCGTGGCAAACCGCTGCCGCCGGGTATCGCCAAGAAGCTGGATGGCAGGCTGCTGGGGCAGCTCCCTCATTATGATGGCTATGAATGGATGCAGGCGGGTGCGGACCTGATCCTGGTGGCGGTCGCTACGGGGATCATCTACGAGGTGTTGAACGGCGCGCTGGATTGACCCCAAGCCTGCCGTTCTGCAGGTACGGCGCGTTCTTTCGGCTGGTTGGGGCCCTGTGGGAGCGGGTTCACCCGCGAGGGCAGCCGCGCGACCTTCTACAAGGGCAGCTTCCTGTCTGGCGACAACCTGCGCCAGGCTGCCAGGGAATGCCTGGACTGAGTCAATAACCCGAGCCGCTAGAGCCGCCCATGCTCGGCAGGCGGGCCTTGCGCTGGGCATTGCTCCACTCTGCGCAGGTCATGAAAGCGGTATTGTCCACTTCGCCGGCACCGTCGAAGCTGACGCTATAGGGTTGACGGTTGTCGGCCTTGGTCAGCATGTAATCGAAGCAGGTGCCGGGTACCACAGTGCGCCTGGATTCGGCATCAGGCTTGCCGCCGATCTGCATGACCTGGTCTTTGCTCATGCCGTTTTCGACTTTCGCTACCAGCGGCTGGTCATGGTATAGCGCTGAATTGGACGAGCAGGCAGGAAGCGCTATCAGTGCGAAGATGAGCGCGTGAAGGGGTTTGTTCATGGCAATGCTCCGGTAGAGAACGCCGATGAAGGCAGGGGCTGCGGATTGTGGGGCTGCTGGCGCAGCCCATCGACGCGGTTCGTCGCCACGACAAGCCACCACCTCGACCACACCGGCCTCAAGCCATGTGCAAATACCTGTAGGAGCGGCCTTGTGTCGCGATGGGGCGCGCAGCGGCCCCAGGTTTTCAGCTTCGCAGCAAAGATTGCCGGGGCCGCTGCGCGGCCCATCGCGACACAAGGCCGCTCCTACAAGGGCCAGTGCTGGCTTGAAGATATATATCCAAGACAGTTGCTCCCAGAGCGAATGTACGACCCTTGGCTTTGCCGATCACACCATCAATCCGCTCGGCTTTTCATCATACGCCTGTACTGGCGCACCCGCAGCAACGTGCAGCCTTGCTCCAGCAACAAGGCGCGCAATGGCGAAGCATGCGCCTTGGGCCGGTTGCCGGCCGCCAGGCGACGCATCTGCAATTTCACCAGGGCCATGTAGGCCAGTGCGGCAAATGCCTTGCGCTTCCAGCGAATGGGTTGCAGTTCGGCGGTTGCCGTCTGCTCGCCGTTCTGCCAGCGCCGGGGCAGGGCAGGCTCGACTGCCAACGCCGTGGCAAGCCCCGCCATGGCCACACCGCTGGCCAGCACCTGCTCGACTACCGGCAAGCGCCGGATGCCGCCGGTGACCATCACCGGCATCTTCGCGATGGCGGCGATTTCCCGGGCGAACTCCAGGAAGTAGGCCTCGCGAGCCAGGGTGCGTCCATCGCGGGCGTCGCCTTGCATCGCCGGTGCTTCATAACTGCCGCCCGACAGCTCCACCAGGTCCACCGGCAACTCATTCAGCCACAGCACTACCTGGCGTGCATCCGCCGGTTCGAAACCGCCACGCTGGAAGTCCGCCGAATTCAGCTTCACTGCCACGGCGAAACCGGGTGAAACCACCTCGCGCACGGCCTTGACCACTTCAAGCAGCAACCGCGCGCGATTTTCCAGGCTGCCCCCCCAGCGGTCCTGGCGCTGGTTGCTCAGTGGCGAAAGAAACTGGCTCAGCAGGTAACCGTGGGCAGCGTGGATCTGTACGCCACTGAAACCGGCTTCTTCAGCCAGCGCCGCAGTGCGGGCGAAGCGCTGGATCAACGCGCCGATCTCGGCTTCATCCAGCGCCTTGGGCAGGGGGAACAGCCTGGACAAACCGCCCATGTCCAGGGCGATGGCCGAAGGCGCCACGGTGGGCTGGCCGAGGTTGGCCTGCATCTGACGCCCCGGGTGGTTGATCTGCATCCAGAACTGCGCGCCGTGGGCGCGGCCGATGCGTGCCCAGTCGCGAAAGCGTTGCAGTGGCTGGCTGGCATCAAGCATCACGCCGCCTGGGCCGGTCATGGCGCCGGGGTCGACCATCACGTTACCGGTCAGCAACAGCCCGGCACCGCCCTCTGCCCAAGCCTGGTAAAGGCGCAGCAGCTGGTCGGAAGGGGTCTGGTCCGGGTTGGCCAGGTTTTCCTCCATCGCCGCCTTGGCGATGCGATTGGGAATGACACTGCCATTGGGCAGGCGCAGGGGCTGGAACGGCGTCATGGCGATCTCCGGAAAGGCTTGCCACGCATCGCTTTGTGCGCGCGTGGGCTAGGTTCGGGAGAAGGCTAAGGTTAAAGTCAACGTTAAGGTCAAGAGGGGAATATTGCCAGAATGAAAATTGGTGAACTGGCGCGACGCACGGGGCTTAGTGCATCGCGTATCCGCTTTTACGAAGCCAGCGGGCTGATTACCGCGCGGCGCCTGGGCAATGGTTACCGGGATTACCCCGAGCAGGTGGTGCGGGCGCTGGAGATTATCACCTGCGGCCAGCAGGCAGGGTTCAGCCTTGAAGAAATGCGCAAACTCACCGATGCCTCCGGGGCTGCGGCGGATGGCCATGGTTTGTTGCTGGCCAGTCTCAAGCGCAAGGTAGCGGAGATCGAAGCGATGCAGCAGCGGCTGGCGCACAACCGAGCGCAGTTGCTGGCGGTTATTGCCGGCATGGAAGGCAAGCCACAAGGCATGGATTGCGAGGAGAACGCCCAGCGCCTGATTGCCGGTTGGCAGAAGGGCGAGGCCACGAAAACGTAACCCCCCCTGTGGGAGCGGCCTTGTGTCGCGAAAGGGGTGCGCAGCGCCCCCGAGACTTCAGTGTCAACACGCAAATTGCCGGGGCCGCTTTGCGGCCCTTTCGCGACACAAGGCCGCTCCCACAGGGATCGAGCGAGCCTACTGCTTGCGCGATCAGCCTGCACCACCGCGCTTGTTCATCTGCTCGCACTGCATCAATGCATCCGTCCTGCTTGGATAACTGGGCTTGAGCCGCTCCTTCGCTTGGTTATCGTAAATGTCGAACCCCCCACAAACGGTAGCGGCGTAATACCGGCTACCCACGCGGAACGACTCCTTTTCGATCGGCACAGCGGGAACGATAACGAATCTTGGTTGCATTTTTCGTGCCTCCCCAGGCAGAGACTTAAGTATTAGTCTGACCATGGGAAAGCATCAAGGAGGCTCATGAATAAAACCCAGGTTTCGTGATTGGCAGGTCGACACCCGCACTGTCATCAAATGAAAACCCGCTGTCGTCCGATGCGAAGCACCCCGCACACCAAGGGCATACAGTCCAATCACCCAGAACTGACGCCATGCGTCCAGATCGATGATTGGAGAGACAAGCATGTCCAAAGTCGTACGTTTCCATCAGACCGGTGGCCCCGAGGTGCTGCGCTACGAGGACGCCGAGGTCGGCGAGCCTGGCCCGGGGCAGGTGCGCTTGCGCCAGGTGGCGGTAGGCCTGAACTACGCCGATACCTATTTCCGCAACGGCACCTACCCGATCCCGCTGCCCAACGGCATTGGCGTGGAAGCGGCCGGCGTGGTCGAAGCGCTGGGCGAGGGCGTGACTCAGGTGGCGGTCGGTGACCGGGTCACCTACACCGGTTTCCTCAACACCTTGGGCGCCTATTGCACCGAGCGCCTGATCCCCGCGGCCGCGCTGATCAAGCTGCCGGATACCATCGCCTTCGAAACCGCCGCTGCCATGACCATGCGTGGGCTGACCAGCGCTTATCTGCTGCGTCGGCTCCATGCGTTCAAACCCGGCGACAGCGTGCTGCTGCATGCTGCCGCTGGCGGGGTCGGGCTGATCGTCGCGCAGTGGGCGCAGCTGCTGGGGCTGAATGTGATCGGCACGGTGTCCACCGAGGCCAAGGCTGAGGTAGCTCGCGCCCATGGCTGCAACCACGTCATCAACTACAGCGTCGAGGACGTTGCCACGCGCGTGCGTGAGCTGACCGACGGGGTTGGGGTGAACGTGGTGTTCGACAGCGTTGGCAAGAACACCTTCATGGGCTCGCTCGATTCGCTCAAGCGCCGCGGCCTGATGGTTTGCGTCGGCACGGCGTCAGGCACCATCCCGCCGTTCGACCCGCAGTTGCTGGCGATCAAGGGCTCGCTGCAGCTCACCCGCCCGGCACTGGCCGACTTCATCGCCGACCCGGCGGAAAAGGCCGACCTGGCCGGCGAGCTGTTCGATCATGTCGGCAGCGGGCGCATCCGTATCGAGATCAACCAGCACTATGCACTGCAGGATGCCGTCCAGGCCCACCGTGACCTGGAAGCGCGCAAGACCACCGGCTCGTCGATCTTCGTCATCTGAATAGGGCAACTGCATGCACATCGAACAACTGACCTGCGCGATCGGTGCCGAGGTAAGTGGGGTCAACCTGGCCGACGCGATCCACGACGACGACCTGTTCGCCCAGCTTCGCGCGCAGTTGCTCCGCCACCGCGTGCTGTTCCTGCGTGACCAGCACTTCAGCCGCGCCGAACATGTGGCGTTCGCCCGTCGCTTCGGCGACCTGGAGGACCATCCGGTGGCTGGCAGCGACCCGGAGCATCCGGGCCTGGTACAGATCTACAAGCGCCCGGACCAGCCCAACGACCGCTATGAAAACGCTTGGCACACCGACGCCACCTGGCGCGAGGCCCCGCCGATGGGTTGTGTGCTGCGCTGCATCGAATGCCCGCCCGTGGGGGGCGACACGATGTGGGCGAACATGGTGCTGGCCTATGAAAACCTGCCAGGCGATGTCAAGGCCAAGATCGAAGGCCTGCGCGCCCGCCACAGCATCGAAGCGAGCTTTGGCGCAGCCATGCCGCTGGAAAAGCGCCTGGCGCTGAAGGCGCAGTTTCCCGATGCCGAGCACCCGGTGGTGCGTACCCACCCGGAAACCGGCGAGCAGGTGCTGTTCGTCAACGCCTTCACCACTCATTTCAGCAATTACCACACCCCGCAGCGGGTGCGCTTCGGGCAGGACGCCAACCCCGGCGCCAGCGACCTGCTGCGCTACCTGATCAGTCAGGCCTACCTGCCGGAGTACCAGGTGCGCTGGCGCTGGAAGCCCAACAGCGTGGCGATCTGGGACAACCGCAGCACCCAGCACTACGCCGTCATGGACTACCCACCGTGCCACCGCAAGATGGAGCGCGCCGGGATCAAGGGCAGCCCCACGTTCTGAGTTCGTCGCCGTCGCTGGCGGCAACCGCACAATAACAATAGCGAGGACTACAGCATGCAATTCTTCGACGATTCGTTGCACCCGGAAAACATGGAAAAGGTGGTGATCACCGTGGCCCCCTATGGCCCGGAGTGGATGCCCGACGACTTCCCTGAAGACATCCCCTTGACCATGGATGAGCAGGTGCAGAAGGCTGTCGACTGCTATGAGGCCGGCGCCACCGTACTGCACCTGCACGTGCGTGAACTGGACGGCAAGGGCTCCAAGCGCCTGTCCAAGTTCAACGAGCTGATCGCCGGGGTGCGCGAAGCGGTGCCGGACATGATCATCCAGGTTGGCGGGTCGATTTCCTTCGCCCCGGAAGGAGAAGGCGAGGCAGCCAAGTGGCTGTCGGACGACACCCGGCACATGCTCGCCGAGCTGACGCCGCGCCCCGACCAGGTGACCGTGGCCATCAACACCACGCAGATGAACATCATGGAATTGCTGTACCCCGAGTACCTGGAAGGCACCTCGCTGGCCAGCCCGGCGATTCATGCTGCCTACAGCGAAATGACCGTACCGGCCGGTCCGGCCTGGGTCCGTGAGCACCTGCGCCGCTTGCAGGCCAGCAACATCCAGCCGCATTTCCAGCTGACTGGCATGCACGCCCTGGAGACGCTCGAACGCATCGTCCGCCGCGGTGATTACATGGGCCCACTGAACCTGACCTGGATCGGCATTGGCGGCGGTTTCGACGGCCCCAACCCGTTCAACTTCTTCAACTTCATCCACCGCGCGCCGGACGGTTGCACCCTGACCGCCGAATCGTTGCTCAAGAACGTGCTGCCGTTCAACACCATGGCCCTGGCCATGGGCCTGCACCCACGCTGCGGCAACGAAGACACCATCATCGACCAGCATGGCAAGCGCTTCACCTCGGTGCAGCAGATCCAGCAGACCGTGCGTGTGGCCCATGAGCTGGGCCGCGAAATTGCCAACGGCAAGGAAGCACGCGCGATCTACCGCATCGGGCAGCAGTACGACAGCATCGAGCAGACCCTCAAGGCCAACGGCATGGCGCCAAATCGCCAGCCGGGTGTGAAGGGCGTGCCGCAGCGCGGTTAATACAGCAGGGTGCCACGGTCCTGATGCTTTTTTGTGGGAGCGGCCTTGTGTCGCGAAAGGGCTGCAGAGCAGCCCCAGCAATTACTGCTCTGTCGCTGATTACTGGGGCTGCTACGCAGCCCTTTCGCGACACAAGGCCGCTCCCACAGCGACCGAGCAAGGTTTTGCAGTCGTACATAACAACAAGAACAACCTCACGCCCTACACCCCCAAGGAGGCAACATGGCCACCTATCTTGCCAGTGCCGAAGAGTCCGGCACCGACACCGCCCACAGCGTCCCCCGGCGCTATGCCTGGGTAGTCTTTGCCCTGACCTTTGGCCTGTTGATCTCCGACTACATGTCGCGCCAGGTGCTCAATGCGGTTTTCCCGCTGCTCAAGGGCGAATGGGCGCTCAGCGACAGCCAGCTGGGCCTGCTCAGCGGTATCGTCGCGCTGATGGTCGGCCTGCTGACCTTCCCGCTGTCGCTGTTGGCCGACCGTTTCGGCCGGGTGCGCAGCCTGGTGCTGATGGCGGTACTGTGGAGCCTGGCCACCCTCGGCTGCGCCCTGGCAGAAAACTACCCGCAAATGTTCATCGCTCGGTTTCTGGTCGGGGTGGGCGAGGCTGCCTACGGCAGTGTCGGCATCGCCGTGGTGGTCGCCGTGTTCCCCCGCGACATGCGCTCGACCCTGGCCGGTGCGTTCATGGCGGGTGGCATGTTCGGCTCGGTACTGGGCATGGCCCTGGGCGGTGTGCTGGCCCAGCACCTGGGTTGGCGCTGGGCATTCGCCGGCATGGCGCTGTTCGGCCTGGTGCTGGCGATGCTGTACCCGCTGATCGTCAAGGAGGCGCGAATTGCGCCTCGATGCGCGCAGCAGCCGCAAGGCAAGGCCAGCCGCCCGCTGCGCACCCTGTACAGCAGCCGTTCGGTCATCGCGGCCTACGTCGGCAGCGGGCTGCAGCTGTTCGTCGGCGGCACCGTGATCGTGTGGATGCCCAGCTACCTTAACCGCTATTACGCCATGGGCACCGACCGCGCCGGGGCGATTGCCGCCGTCATCGTGCTGTGCAGCGGTATTGGCATGATCCTCTGCGCCATGCTCTGCGACCGCCTCGGGCGGCAGCGCCCGGACCGCAAGATCAGTCTGGCCATCGCCTACTGCCTGGGCAGTTGCGCGCTGCTGTCGATCGCGTTCGCACTGCCAGCCGGCACCGCCCAACTAGTGCTGATCTGCCTGGGCATGATGATCGCCGCCGGCACCAACGGCCCGTCCAGTGCCATGGTCGCCAACCTTACCCTCGCCGCGGTGCACGGCACCGCGTTTGCCACCCTGACCTTGGCCAACAACCTGTTGGGCCTGGCCACCGGGCCGCTGATCACCGGGCGCGTTTCCGACCTGATCGGCCTGCATGCCGCCTTCCAGCTGGTGCCGCTGATGAGCATTGGCGCGGCGGCGGTGTTTTTCCTTGCCAAACGACATTACCACCGGGACATGGAGCGCCTGCATGCACCGGCAGGCGACGCTGCTGCACCCGAGGAGTTGAAACCGTGAAACAGCTGTTGTCCGTTGAAGTGTTCTTCGATTTCGTCTGCCCGTGGTGCCTGATTGGCCAGCGGCACCTGCAGGCCGCCCTGTTGCTGTTGCAGCGCGAACAGCCGCAAGTGCAGGTACAACTGCAATGGCGAGGCGTGCAGTTATTGCCTGGCTTGCCAGCCAGTGGTGTGCCATTCCATGCCTTTTACCTGCAACGCCTGGGTAGCGAGGAGGCTGTACGCGAGCGCCAGGCCCAGGTGCGCGCCGCTGCCCGCGTGGTAGGCGAGGACATCGATTTCTCGCGTATTCGCCGCATGCCTAACACCGCCAGTGCCCATCGGCTGCTGCAACGGGCCACCCGGCTGCTCGATGCAGCGCAACTGGAGGCCTTGCTGGCACAGCTGTTCATCGCCTATTTCCACCAGGGCCGCGACCTGGGGGATAGCCGAACCTTGCTCGACATCGCCCGGCGTTGCGGGCTGGAGGCCGCACAGGTAGTCGACTGCCTGCGTGACGACGGCAGCCCATTCCTCGATGGGGCGGGGCGCGCAGGCAGTGCCGTGCCGCGGTTTCGCTTCAATCAGGGGCCGCTCATCGCTGGCGCGCACCCTGCCGAGGTGCTGTTTGCAGCCATGACCGAAGCACTGCAAGAGGTTGAACGGGCATGACCCGGCGCATTGCATTGGCCCCCCATCAAGTGCCGGAACGAGACAGCCGTGTGTTGTTGGCCTGCGAAGGGCGCAGCGTGGCGCTGTTCAACGTTGCCGACTCGCTCTATGCCATCGAAGACAGCTGCCCGCACCAGGGCGCGTCGTTGTGCGGCGGGCGGCTGGAAGGCCGTGTCATCCAGTGTTGCGCGCATGGCCTGCGCTTCGACCTGGCCAGCGGCTACCTGGTCAATTCCAGAGCCTTGAAGGTTGCCAGCTACCCGGTCGAGCAGCAGGGCGGGCAGGTCTATATCGTGTTTGACAGTGAGGAAGCGGGGCAATGAATACACTGGCACTTGGCGCTACCCATCAGCGTATCCGCACCCTCGCCCCGGGGGTGGTGGTCAGTCTTGTCGTCGGTGCGGCCGCCAGTTTCCTCAGTGAGCATTACGCAGCGCCGGTCATGCTGTTTGCCTTGCTGTTGGGGATGGCGCTTAACTTTCTTGCGGTCGACGGCCCGTGCAAGGCTGGTATCGAGTTCACCGCCCGCACGGTACTGCGCCTGGGTGTGGCGCTACTTGGCATGCGCATCACCCTGGACCAGATCGCCAGCCTGGGCTGGAAGCCCGTGGCCCTGGTCATCACCCTGGTGGTGGTAACGATCCTGGTCTCGGTGGTGGTGGCCAAGGCGCTAGGGTTTTCACGGCTGTTCGGCATGCTTACCGGCGGTGCCACGGCCATTTGCGGTGCCTCGGCGGCGCTGGCGCTGGCGGCCGCCTTGCCCCAGCACCCGCGCAAGGAGCATGCAACGCTGTTCACCGTGATCGGCGTGTCGGCGCTGTCGACCCTGGCGATGACCCTCTACCCGATGATTGCCCAGTGGCTGCACCTGTCGCCAGCGCAGGCCGGGGTCTTCCTCGGTGCGACCATCCACGATGTGGCGCAGGTGGTGGGGGCGGGCTACAGCATGTCTACCGAGACCGGTGACATCGCCACCGTGGTCAAGCTGATGCGGGTGGCCATGCTGTTGCCGGTCATCGTCTGCGCCGCCATGATCACCCGGCGCCAGGGCCTTGAGGCCGGCGGGCAAAGGCCGCCCTTGCTGCCATGGTTCGCGGTCGGCTTTCTGCTGCTGGCGTGCGTCAACAGCACAGGCTGGGTACCCACCGTGGTGCAGGGCGGCATCAACGACCTGTCGCGTGGCTGCCTGGTGGTGGCGATCAGTGCTCTGGGCATGAAAACCCAACTAAAGGCGCTGGCCTCGGTCGGGGTGAAACCTATCGCGCTGATGATGGGGGAAAGTGTGTTTCTTGTGCTTTTGGTGCTGGCGTTGATGCACTGGGGCCTTGCCTGACTGCTTGACGCGGTCGATTGTAGGAGCGGCCTTGTGTCGCGATAGGGCTGCGCAGCAGCCCCGGCAATATGGACGTCTGCACTGAACCCCCGGGGCTGCTGCGCAGCCCTATCGCGACACAAGGCCGCTCCTACACGGGCCGTACCAGGATCAAGCTAAAGCCCTTGATCATCCCGCTGCGCTCGCCAACTGGCCGGCGGCATGCCGAACTGGGCGATGAACCAGCGGGTGAACGAGCTGGGCATCGAATAACCCAGCATGTCGGCGATACGCCCCAGCGAATAGCCGGGGTTTTCCAGGTAGCGCATCACCAGGTCGCGGCGCACGCTGTTGATCAGGTCCTTGAAGGTCAACCCGCTTTCTTCCAGGCGCCGCTGAAGGGTGCGTACGTTCATGCCCTGGGTTTGCGCCACCTGCTCGATGGTGGCGCGGCCCATGGGCAGCAGCAGGTAGATGGTCTTGCGCAACTCCAGCTCCAGGGACGGCGTGCCGCCCGCCGGCAGGCTGTCCAGATAGCGCTGCGCCAGGCGCGCCATCGCCTCGTTGGCCTGCGGGCTGGCGCTGTCGAGATCGGCGGCGGGGCAGACGATACCGTTGAACTCACTGCCGAACACCAGCGTGCAGCCGAAAATGCGCCGGTGGGTGGCCAGGTCGGCGGGAGGCGCGTGGGTGAAGTTGGCGCTGATCGGGTGCCAGTGCGCACCTAGCAGCGCCGCGCACAGGCGCATCATCACGCCGATGGCCAGTTCGGTGGCCTGGCGACTGCAGGGCGCGCGCTCGTTGATCACCTCCTCGCGAATGACCACGGTCTTGCCAGCTTCCTCGATATGAATGGCCAGGGCGTCATTGAGCAGGTGACGGTACTGCACGATCACCTGCAGCGCATCACGCAGGGTACGTTGGTGGCTGAGCAGCAGGCTGATTTCGCCGAAGTCCGACAGTTGCCGCAACTCGGCCATGCGCAGGCCGAAGCTTTCGCAACGGGTGGCGCCGGCGGAGGCCTCCAGCAAGCTGATGACGCTGGCAACCGGGATGCGCCGGTTGGGGTCATCGAGCAACGCGGCGCTGAGGCCAACCTGTGCCAACAGCGCATGGGGATTGAGGCCCAGGTGGCGGGACACTTCAAGGTAATTGGTCAAGCTGGCGGCACGGACTAGGGCAGGCATTTTTTGTTGTTATCCATGTTTTCCGGGCTAACTGCTGCTTTCTTGTAGGAGCAGCCTTGTGCTGCGAAGAGGCCAGTACGCCGGACATCACTGCCATGGCCTTTACGGACTCTTCGCAGCACAAGGCTGCTCCTACAAAAAGCGAGCGGCTGATTGGTTATAGCCTGCGTGTCATGAATTGAAAAGCAAAGCCCTGTATCGACCATTGTCATCAAATGAAAAGCCCCTGACGCCCAATGTGAAGCACCCGGTGGGAGGGCTGTTTACTGTGAACCTCAAGAGCTACACCGCACACGAGGTTCACCGTGGAAAAACTGCAAACCGCTGCCACCGTGCTGATCGTCGCCGGCCTGCGCGACCATGTCGCCGAGCACTGGCAGACCCTGCTCGCAGGCCGCCTGGCCAAGGTGCGCAGCGTACCGCCGCCGCAGGCCGACGGCCTTTGCTGCACAGCCCGGGTCGAGGCGATCCAGCGCGAGCTGGACCAGATCGAGGGTGAAGTGATTCTGGTGGCGCACAGCGCTGGCGTGTTGATGGTCGCCCATTGGGCGGCGCGCTACCGGCGGCCGATCAAAGGCGCATTGCTGGCGGCGCCACCCGACCTGAACGCGCAATGGCCGGCCCACTACCCAAGCCCGGCCAGCCTTGTCGAGCACGGCTGGTCGCCCTTGCCCCAAGAGCCGCTGCCGTTCCCCAGCATTGTCGCGGCCAGCAGCAACGACCACCTGGCCAGCTTTACCGCAGCCAGCACCCTGGCCCAAGGCTGGGGTAGCGAACTGGCCGCATTGGGGGCCGTCGGCCACCTCAACCCGGCCTCCGGCTTCGGCCCCTGGCCGCAGGCCGAGGCTTTCATCCAGCGACTGGACCAACCCAACCTGCAATAGCGCATGGACGCCCCAGCCACGCTCGCAAAAGACGGGCGGCGTAAAAAACAATAACAATACGTGGAGCCATCGTAATGCCAGAACACCGCATTCACCGTGCTGTGAAACCACAGCGCTGCCTGCTCGCCTGCGCCATCGGCCTGCTCACGCTGCCCGCCGCCCAGGCGTTCGAAGTCGATACCGGTAGTGAAAACTGGGCCGTGCGCTTCGACAACACCGTCAAGTACAACTACGGCGTACGCACCGAAAGTGCTGACAAGCGCATGCTCGGCACGCCCAACAGCAACGATGGTGACTACAACTTCCGCAAGGCCGGCACCAACATCACCAACCGGGTCGACCTGCTGAGCGAACTGGACGTGGTCTACCAGGGCAACACCGGGTTCCGCGTCAGTACGGCCAGCTGGTACGACAAGGCCTATGACAACACCGGCTCCAACAGCAACCCGTTCGTCAACGGCAACGGTGACCAGTCCGGCATCAACCCCAGCCTCAATGGCCTGCCTGGCACCGGTGTGCCGCTGGGCAGCCCGCACCTGAGCAACTACGCCCAGCGCTACTACAGCGGCCCGTCCGGTGAAGTGCTGGATGCCTTCGTGTTCTTCAGCCGTGAAGTCGGCGAGGCCTCGCAGGTCAGCGCCAAGCTTGGCCAGCACAACCTGTTCTGGGGTGAAACCCTGCTCAACCCGGTGCATTCGCTGAGCTACGGCCAGTCGGGCCTCGACCTGGCCAAGCTGGCCGCCTCGCCGGGCACCGAGGCCAAGGAACTGTTCGTGCCGCGCAACCAGCTGTCGACCTCGTTCCTGGTCAACTCCGAACTGACCCTGGGCGCCCAGTACTTCTTCGACTGGGACGCCGCCCGCCTGCCTGAAGCCGGTACCTACTATGGTGGCTCGGACGTGGTAGGCGAGGGCGCCGAAAGCTTCCTGCTCGGCCACACCGGGACCCCGGGGTTGATCCCGGTGCGCGGCGCGCTGACCACCATCCGTCGTGGCCATGATCTGAATCCGGGCAAGAGCGGCGACTGGGGCATCATGGCCAAATGGTCACCCGAGTGGCTGGGCGGCACCCTCGGCTTCTACTACCGCAAGACTTCCGAGATCCTCCCGCAAGTCTGGCTCGACGCGCGCGGCATGACCGTCGCCAACGGCCCGTTCGGCAACCCGCCGGGCAGCCGCCAAGGCGCAGTCGGCAACCTGTACAACTCGCTGCAAAGCACTACTTACCAATTCGCCTATTCCGACGACATCGACATCTATGGCCTGAGCCTGTCCAAGGATGTGGGGGGCATCAGCGTCGGCAGCGACCTGAACATCCGCCACAACATGCCGCTGGCTAGCATCCCGGCAACCGTCAGTGCCCCTGGCCAGGGTGGCCTGGGCGGCGGCTTCGGCCTGCTGCCGGCACGCCTGCCCAGCAGCGGCGTGATCTACGACGTGCCCAAGGATGGCGACAGCCTGAGCGCCACCGGCGACACCCTGCACTGGACCTTGAACGGCCTGATGACCATCGGCGATACGCCGCTGTTCGATTCGGCAACCCTGCTTGGCGAGCTGTTCTACAGCAACCTGCTCAAGCTCGATGGCCACAACGAGGCCTTGTACAAGGGCAAAAGCAGCTACCGCGGCATCGACAAGGCCACCCGCGACAACTGGGGCATTGCCGTCAACTTCACCCCTACCTGGTACCAGGTGCTGCCCGGCATGGACCTGAGCATGCCGCTGTCGGTCAACGTCGGCCTCGACGGCGTGTCGCCGGTGCAGGGCGGCGGTGCCGAGAACACCGGCAACTATGCGGTAGGCGTGAGCGCCGCGATCTACAACCAGTACTTTGTCGACCTCAAGTACGTCGACAGTTTCGGTGAGACCAAGGCCTGCAAGGACGGCCAGACCGACGGCAGCACCCCCAACGCCCTGGACGGCGAACAGGATTACACCTGCTATGGCGGCGGCTACGCCTCCTTCTCTGGCGGTGGGGCCACCACCGAGGACCGTGGCGCCCTGTACCTGACCGTCAAGACGACCTTCTGAATCATGTTTCCTACAGCCTACACAGGAAGACAATCATCATGAATTTCGTACGTACCCTGCTGGCCTCGTGCCTGTCACTGGCCGCGCTGAACGCTGCCCAGGCCGCCGTTTCCACTGACCAGGCCGCGCGCCTGGGCACCAGCCTGACCGCGATCGGTGCGGAAAAGGCCGGCAATGCCGATGGCTCGATCCCGGCCTATCAGGGCGGCCTGCTGACGCCGCCAGCCAGCTACCAGAGCGGCGCCAGCATGCGCCCCGACCCGTTCGCCAGCGACAAGCCGCTGCTGGTCATCGATGGCAAGAACGCCGAACAGTACAAGGGCCAGCTGACCGCCACCACTCTGGAACTGCTCAAGCGTTACCCAAGCTACCGCGTCGATGTATACCCGACCCACCGTAGCGTGGCACTGCCGCAAACGGTACTCGACAACACCCGCAAGAACGCCACTGCGGCCAACAGCAAGGAGGGTGGCACCGCGGTGGACAACGTGCTGCCGGGCATCCCGTTCCCCATTCCGCAGAACGGCGCCGAGGCCATGTGGAACTTCCTGCTGCGCTACCAGGGCGTGAGCATGACTGCCAAGTACGACTCGTGGAACGTCGACGCCGCTGGCAAGCCATCGCTGTCGACCACCGGCCAGGCCAATATCAGCTACCCGATCTACGAGGACATGGCCAAGCCGATCGGTGCCAAGGACACCTACTACCAGATGAAACTGGTGTACACCGGGCCGGCACGCCGTGCCGGCGAAGCGATGATGCTGCGCGATGCCGCCAACCCGCTGGTGCAGCCACGCAGCGCCTGGCAGTACCTGCCGGGCCAGCGCCGGGTCAAGCTGGCACCGAACCTGGCCTACGACACGCCCAACCCGGGCACCTCGGGTTCGGGTACCTACGATGACGTGTTCGTGTTCAACGGTGCGCTGGACCGCTACGACTGGACCCTGGTCGGCAAGCAGGAAATGTACGTGCCGTACAACACCTATCAGCTGACCTACAACACCGACGTCAAGCAGGTGATCACCCCCAACCACCTGGCGCCGCAGTTCGTGCGCTGGGAGAAGCACCGGGTCTGGGTGGTGGAAGGCAAGCTCAAGGACGGTGCGCGCCATATCTACCACAAGCGCCGCTTCTACCTCGACGAAGACAGCTGGATCGCCCTGGCCTCGGACCAGTACGACGCCCGTGGCCAGCTGTACCGCGGCTCGTTCGCCTTCCTCACCCAGAGCTACGACAAACAGACCCCCGATGCCACACCGTTCATGATCTACGACCTGATCGGCGGCACCTACAACCTCAATGGCGTGGTGGGTGCCTACGGCGGCATCCGCTACATCGACCCACTGTCGAAAACCCAATGGTCGCCCGAGTCGCTGGCCGGCAACGGCATTCGCTGAACGCACGCAGCAGAGGTGGCAATGTCTGTCTTCAAACGATGCAGCGTGGTAGTACTGGCCTTGGCCGCGCTGCAGGGCGCGGCCCAGGCGGCGCCCTTCACCGATGTGCTGGACCTGCCCGCTATGCCCAGCGCCCTGGTCGCCAGCAGCGCCTTGCGCGATGTAACCCTGGCCGGGCAGCGCCTGGTCGCGGTGGGCCCGCGGGGGCACATCCTGTACTCCGAGGACCACGGAGCGCACTGGCAGCAAGCCCAGGTGCCGGTCAGTGCCGACCTGAATGCCGTGAGCTTTGCCACGCCTGAACTGGGCTGGGCGGTTGGCCACGATGGCGTGGTGCTGCACAGCCGCGATGGCGGCGTGCACTGGCAGAAGCAGCTCGATGGCCGGGCGCTGGCCGAACAACTGCCGGGCACGGGTAGCGACAATGCCTTGCTCGATGTGTGGTTCGGCGATGCGCGCAATGGCTATGCGGTCGGCGTGTTCAACCTGCTGTTGCGCACCGTTGATGGCGGCGAGCACTGGCAGCCCTGGCTCGACCACAGCGATAACCCGCAAGGCCTGCACCTGACCAGCCTGGCCGCGGTGGGTGACGAGCTGTACATCACTGGCGAGCAAGGCCTGCTGCTGAAGCAGGACGGCGAGCACTTCAGCCGTGTCGAGACACCCTACGCCGGCACACTGTTCGGTGCTGTCGGCAAGCCTGGCCTACTGCTGGTCTACGGCCTGCGTGGGCATGCCTACCGCAGCACCGATGGCGGCCGGCAATGGCAACCGGTCAGCACTGGCGTGAACACCAGCCTCACCGCCGCCGGCGTTGACCGTGACGGCCAGCTGTGGCTGGCCAGCCAGGCCGGCGACCTGTTGCTGAGCCGGGATGATGGCGCCAGCTTCGGCCCGGTGCCGCAAAGCGCCCGTGGCCCGGTGACCGCGCTCGCCACCGATACCGGCAACGGCCTGGTACTGGTCGGCGAGCGGGGCGTGCGCAACCAGGCCGGCAACCCCACGCTGCACCCATAACAAGAGAAGACCCTGATGGCCGCTACCCGCCAAGACACCCTGCCGGTAATCCGCAACCTCGACGATTTCGACCCACGCTCGGGCAATGCCCTGGAGCGCCTGGTGTTCAACCATCGCCTGCCGTTCCTGCTGTGCATGCTGCTGGCGACCCTGGTGCTGGGCTACATGGCGCTGACCCGCCTGGAGCTGCGCCCCAGTTTCGACAAGATGCTGCCGCAGAGCCACCCCTACATCCAGAACTACCTGGAAAACCGCCCATCGCTGCGTGGCCTGGGCAACGCGGTGCGGGTGGTGGTGGAGAACACCCAAGGCGACATCTTCGACCCGGGCTACCTGCAGACCCTGCGCCACATCAACGACGAGCTGTTCCTCAGCCAGGGCGTGGACCGGGCCTGGGTGAAGTCGTTGTGGAGCCCAGCGGTACGCTGGACCGAGGTGACCGAGGAGGGTTTCCAGGGCGGCCCGGTGATGCCCGACGGCTATCAGGGCGCTGCGGGCGACATCGAGCAACTGCGGCAGAACATCGAGCGCGCCAACATCGTCGGCAGCCTGGTGGCGCGTGATTTCAAGTCGAGCATGCTGGTCGTGCCGCTGCTCGACCAGGATTCGGCCACCGGCAAGGGCCTCGATTACCACGCCTTCTCGCAGAAGCTCGAACAACTGCGCAGCCAGTACCAGGCCAGCGGCCAGTACCGTATCCATGTAATCGGCTTTGCCAAGCTGATGGGTGACCTGATCGACGGGCTGATCCAGGTGATGGCGTTCTTCGCCCTGGCGGTGCTGACCAGCCTGGTGATCATCTACTGCTACACCCGTTGCGTACGCAGCACCCTGCTGGTGGTGCTGTGTTCGCTTGCCGCGGTGGTGTGGCAGCTGGGCATTGTCGCCTGGCTGGGCTACGCCATCGACCCGTATTCGATCCTGGTGCCGTTCCTGATCTTCGCCATTGGCGTGTCCCACGCTGCGCAGAAGATGAACGGCATCCTTCAGGACATTGGCCGTGGCACCCATCGCCAGGTAGCAGCGCGCTATACCTTCCGCCGCCTGTTCGTGGCCGGGGTGACCGCGTTGCTGGCCGATGCGGTGGGCTTTGCCGTGCTGATGCTGATCGACATCCCGGTGATCCAGGACCTGGCGATAACCGCCAGCATCGGCGTGGCGGTGCTGATTTTCACCTCGCTGCTGCTGATGCCGGTGGCGCTGTCGTATGTGGGTGTGGGCCGCAAGGCTGCCGAGCGTGCCCTGGAAATTGATGCTCGTTGGGGCCGCTCTGCGGCCCTTCGCGGGCATGCCCGCTCCCACAGGGACCGCGTCAGCTTCAAGTCTATCGCGATACCTGTGGGAGCTGGCTTGCCGGCGATGGGGCGCGTAGCGGCCCCAATCAATCCATGGCGCGTGCTCGACCGCTTCACCGAACGCAAATGGGCCAGCGCCGCACTGCTGGTGGCCCTGGCCCTGGGCGCCCTCGGCATCTGGGGCAGCCTGCAACTTAAAATCGGCGACCTCGACAGCGGTGCCCCCGAGCTGCGTGCGGACTCGCGCTACAACCTCGACAACGCCTACATCACCCAGCACTACGCGTTGTCCAGCGATACCTTCGCGGTAATGGTCAAGACCGCCCCGGAAGGTTGCCTGCAATACCAGACACTGGTCCTTGCCGACCGCTTGGCCTGGGAACTGCAGCAATTGCCGGGTGTGCAGACCACCGTGTCGCTGGCCAATGCAGTGCGCCAGATCACCGCCGGCACCTACGAAGGCAACCCGCGCCTGAACAGCCTGCAGCGCAACCAGGACGTGCTCAACTACGCCGCCCAGCAGGCTTCGGTCAACGCCCCCGAGCTGTTCAACAACGACTGCTCGCTGATGCCGGTAATCGCCTACCTCAAGGACCATCGCGCCGACACCCTGGCCCAGGTGGCTGCCGTGGCCGAACGTTTTGCCCAGGCCAACAGCAACGCCGATCACCAGTTCCTGCTGGCCGCCGGCAGCGCCGGTATCGAGGCCGCCACCAACGTGGTGGTCCGCGAGGCCAACCACCGGATGCTGTTGCTGGTGTATCTGGCAGTCACGCTGTTCTGCCTGTTCACCTTCCGCAGCTGGCGCGCGACTCTGGTGGCCATCCTGCCGCTGATGCTCACCTCGGTGCTGTGCGAGGCGCTGATGGTAGCCATGGGTATTGGCGTCAAGGTCGCCACCCTGCCGGTGATCGCCCTGGGCGTAGGCATTGGCGTGGACTACGCGCTGTATCTGCTCAGCGTGCAACTGCATTACCAGCGCGCCGGGCTGAGCCTGGCCCAGGCCTACCAGAAAGCCGTGGCCTTCACCGGCCGGGTGGTGGGGCTGGTCGGCATTACCCTGGCGGCCGGTGTGGTCGGCTGGGCCTGGTCGCCGATCAAGTTCCAGGCCGACATGGGCCTGCTGCTGACCTTCATGTTCCTGTGGAACATGCTCGGTGCGCTGGTGCTGATCCCTGCGTTGTCGCATTTCCTCCTGCGTGGCCAGGCCGCCCCGGCGCCTGCCGAGGCCCAGACCACGTCGCTTCCGCAAACCCAAGAAACCGAGTGTTCGCCTCATGTCTGATTACCTTCCGCCACTGCGCGACATGGATTTTCTGTTCAACGAAGTGTTCGACATCCCGGCCTGGTGGGCGCAAACGCCCGCCCTGGCCGAGCAGGTCGATGGCGATACTGCCCGGGCCGTGCTCGAACAGGCCGGCAGGCTGATCGCCCAGGTAGTGGCGCCGCTCAACCGCAGTGGCGACGAGCAGGGTTGCCGCTGGGAGGCAGGCCAGGTGCGCACCCCCGATGGTTTCGCCGATGCCTACCGGGCATTTGCCGCCGATGGCTGGGTGGGCGTCGCCGGTGCCCCGGAATATGGGGGCATGGGCATGCCGAAAGTGATCGGCGCCCAGCTCGAAGAAATGCTCAATGCCGCCAACCTGTCGTTCGGCTTGTACCCGATGCTGACGGCCGGGGCCTGCCTGGCGCTGCTCAACCATGCCAGCGAGCCGTTGAAGGCGCTGTACCTGCCGCCCATGTACCAAGGGCGCTGGACCGGTTCGATGTGCCTGACCGAGCCGCACGCCGGCACCGACCTGGGCCTGATCCGCACCCGTGCCGAGCCAGGCGCCGATGGCCGTTACCGCATCACCGGTACCAAGATCTTCATCACTGGCGGTGAGCAGGACCTGACCGAGAACATCATCCACCTGGTGCTGGCGCGGCTGCCGGATGCGCCAGCCGGGCCCAAGGGCATCTCGCTGTTGCTGGTGCCCAAGGTGCTGGTAGACGCCGATGGCATGCTGGGCGACGCAAATGCGGTGAGTTGCGGGTCGATCGAGCACAAGATGGGCATCAAGGCCTCGGCCACCTGCGTGATGAACTTCGACGGCGCCATCGGCTACTTGGTCGGCGAGCCGAACAAGGGCCTGGCGGCGATGTTCACCATGATGAACTACGAGCGCCTGGGCGTAGGTATCCAGGGCCTGGCCCTGGGCGAGCGCTCCTATCAGGGCGCCATCGCCTATGCCCGTGACCGCCAGCAAGGCCGTGCGCCGACGGGCGCCGAAGCGCCGACGCAAAGTGCAGACCCTATCGTCGTCCACCCGGACGTGAGGCGCATGCTGCTGACGATGAAAGCGCTGAACGAAGGCGGACGGGCATTTTCCACCTACGTTGCGCTGCAACTGGATCTGGCCAGGTACAGCGAAGTACCGGCCGCACGCGCCCAGGCCGAGGCCAAGGTGGCGTTGCTCACACCGGTGGCCAAGGCCTTCCTCACCGACATGGGGCTGGAGACCACCTTGCACGGCCAACAGGTGCTGGGCGGCCATGGCTATATCCGCGAGTGGGGCCAGGAGCAATTGATCCGCGACTGCCGCATTACCCAGATCTACGAAGGTACCAACGGCATCCAGGCCCTCGACCTGGTGGGGCGCAAACTGTTTGGCGATGGCGGGCAGGCCTATCGCAGTGTGTCCGATGAAATTACCGCCTTTGCCGAGGCGTTGCCTGCGGCGAGCGCGGAGTTCGGCGCGCCGCTGCTGGCTGCCGTGCGCAACCTCGACGAACTGACCGCCTGGTTGCTCGACCGGGCCCAGGGCCACCCGCGGGAGCTGGGTGCGGCGGCGGTGGAGTACCTGCAGGTGTTTGGCTACACCTTCTACGCCTACCTGTGGGCACGCATGGCCGTGGTATGCCAGTGTCATGCGGCCCCCGAGCCGTTCCACCTGAGCAAGCTGGGCACCGCGCGGTTCTACTTTGCCCGCCTGCTGCCACGCATTCATTCGCTGAGTGCCAGTGTGAGGGCCGGTAGCGACAGCCTGTATCTGCTCGAGGCCGGGCAACTGTGAAGGCCGCCGACATGATCACCACGCGCGTCATGCCCGCGGCCGAGCAGGCCTATGCCTATCCACTGCTGATCAAGCGCCTGCTGCTGTCTGGCGTGCGCTACCAGCCCAACCAGGAAATCGTCTACGCCGACAAGCTGCGCTACACCTATACCACGCTGCTCGAACGCATCCAGCGGCTGGCCAACGTGCTGACCGCCGCCGGAGTCAAGACTGGCGACACCGTGGCTTTGCTCGACTGGGACAGCCACCGGGCGCTGGAATGCTTCTTTGCCGTACCGATGCTGGGTGCTGTGCTGCACACGGTGAATGTACGGCTGTCCACCGAGCAGGTGCGCTACACCATGAACCATGCCGAGGACCGCCTGGTACTGGTTCATGACGACTTTTTGCCGTTGATGGCGCAATTGCGCGATGACTTGCCCACGGTCAAGGGGTTCATTCGCCTCGCTGAAGGTGGCCCGGCAACGCAAGATGTGCCGTTGCTGGGTGAGTACGAAGCGCTGCTGGCGGCTGCCGAGCCGCAGTTCGACTTCGCCGATTTCGACGAGCACTCATTGGCCACGCTGTTCTACACCAGCGGGACCACCGGCAACCCGAAGGGCGTGTACTTCAGCCACCGGCAACTGGTGCTGCATACCCTGGTCGAGCAGGGCACCCTGGCTGCCTGCGGCGAGGTGCCGCTGTTGCGCAGCGGCGACGTGTACATGCCCATCACGCCGATGTTCCATGTGCATGCCTGGGGCGTGCCCTATGTGGCCACGGCGCTGGGCATCAAGCAGGTCTACCCGGGGCGCTACGAGCCCAACCGCCTGGTGCGCCTGTACCGCGACGAGGGCGTGACGTTCTCCCATTGTGTGCCCACGGTGCTGCAGATGATGCTCGACAGCGAGGAAGGGCGCCGCGCCGACCTGACCGGCTGGAAGATGCTGCTGGGCGGCAGTGCGCTGACCCTGGGCCTGGCGCTGCGTGCCAGTGAGCGCGGCATCAGTGTGCATTGTGGCTACGGCATGTCGGAAAGCTGCCCGCTGCTCAGCATCACCCACCTGAGTGCCGACCTGCTGGCACTGCCCATGGCGCAACAGCTGCCGCTACGTATCGATGCCGGCGTACCGATTGCCCTGGTGGACCTGCGCATCATCGACGCAGAAGGCAATGATGTGCCCCGTGACGGCGAAAGCCTGGGTGAAATCGTGGTGCGTGCGCCGTGGCTGACCCAGGGCTACCTGCATGAACCGGAGCAGGGTGCCGCGTTGTGGCTGGGAGGCTGGATGCACACTGGCGACCTGGCCTGCATCGACCCTGTGGGTGTGGTGCGTATTCGGGACCGGATCAAGGATGTGATCAAGACCGGTGGCGAGTGGGTAAGCTCGGTGGCGCTGGAAAACCTGATCAGCCAGCACCCGGCTGTCGCATCGGTGGCGGTGATCGGCATCCCGGACGCGCAGTGGGGTGAACAGCCGTTGGCCTTGGTCGTCTGTTGTGATGGCATGCAGTTCGACCAGGCGGGGTTGGCCGGGCACCTGCAGCCTTTTGTGGAAAGCGGGCACCTGAACAAATGGGCGATACCACGGCAGTTGCGTTGCGTGGAGGAGATCCCCAAGACCAGCGTTGGCAAGATCGACAAGAAGAGGATCCGGCAGGCATTTCTCTGAATGCTGGCCGGACCGGCTGGCACCGGCTGCGCCGGTGTTCGCGGGTGAACCCGGTCCCACAGGTACGGTGCATTCCTTCAGCTGACGGGTTCCCTGTGGGAGCGGGCATGCCCGCGAAGCAGGCGACGCGGTGCATGGCACCGGCTGCGCCGGTGTTCGCGGCTAAAGCCGCTCCCACAGGTACGGCGCATTCCTTCAGCTGACGGGGGACTCTGTGGGAGCGGGTTTACCCGCGAAGAATCCAACACGGTGCATGGCACCGGCTGCGCCGGTGTTCGCGGGCGCGCCCGCTCCCACAGGTATGGCGCATTCCTTCAGCTGACGGGGGACTCTGTGGGAGCGGGTTTACCCGCGAAGAATCCAACACGGTGCATGGCACCGGCTACGCCGGTGTTCGCGGGTGAACCCGCTCCCACAGGTACGGTGCATTCCTTCAGCTGACGGGTTCCCTGTGGGAGCGGGCATGCCCGCGAAGCAGGCGACGCGGTGGCTGGCACCGGCTGCGCCGGTGTTCGCGGGCGCGCCCGCTCCCACAGGTATGGCGCATTCCTTCAGCTGACGGGGGACTCTGTGGGAGCGGGTTTACCCGCGAAGAATCCAACACGGTGCATGGCACCGGCTGCGCCGGTGTTCGCGGCTAAAGCCGCTCCCACAGGTACGGTGCATTCCTTCAGCTGACGGAGGACTCTGTGGGAGCGGGTTTACCCGCGAAGCAGGCGATGCGGTGGTTGGCGCCGGTGTTCCGCGGGCTCACAATCTCAGCTTTGGTGCTGAGCCCAAGGATACTGCAACTCCCACTGCCAAGCATGGCGCACAATCGGCTCCAGCGTGGCAAACTCCGGCCGCCAGCCCAGCACGTGCATGGCCCTGCCGGCATCTGCCACCAACCGGGGCGGGTCGCCGGGGCGGCGGGGGGCGTCGAGGGTGCGGATCTGCCGGCCAGTCACCGCGCGGGCCGTATCGATCACCTGCTGCACCGAAAACCCCCGCCCATTGCCCAGGTTGAACGCGGTTCGCTCGCCACCCGCCAGCAGGTAATCCACCGCCAGTGCATGGGCAACCGCCAGGTCGGCCACATGCACATAGTCGCGTATGCAGGTACCGTCCGGCGTGTCGTAGTCGCGGCCAAATACCGTTACTGCATCACGCCGACCCGAAGCGGCCTGCAGGATCAACGGGATCAGGTGGGTTTCCGGGTCATGACGCTCTCCCAGCTGGCCTTGCGGGTCTGCGCCCGCTGCGTTGAAGTAACGCAGGCATACCGACTTCAAACCGTAGGCCCGATCGAAGTCCTCGAGAATCTGCTCGACCATCCATTTGCTCAGCCCATACGGGTTGATCGGCCCCTTGGCATGCGCTTCGTCGATCGGCACGTACTGCGGGTTGCCGTAAACGGCTGCGCTGGACGAAAAAACCAGGTGCCTGATACCGGCATTCACCATGGCCTGCAGGAGGGAAAGGGTGGCCGCGACATTGTTCTGGTAGTACTTGCCGGGCACGCTGACCGACTCGCCCACCTGGATGAACGAGGCAAAGTGGAACACGGCATCGAAACGGCAAACAGCAAACAGCACGTCCAGGGCGGGCTCGTCTGCGATGTCCAGTTTCGCCCACTGGACGCCGGGGCCGGGCGCGACCAGGTCCGCTACCACCACCTCATGGCCCGCACCGAGCAGGTGCTTGACCATGTGCGAGCCAATGTAGCCTGCGCCACCGACAACAAGAAACTTCATCCATGCCTCCTGGACTCTGCTGTTGTACAGCCGCGCTTTTCAGCTACAGGTCTGTTGTGAGGGTAGATGGCCACATACCCTATTTCAAGAACAGCCAGTTGGACATGTACTTGCCGTCTAATGTGATGCTGTAGCGCCCCTCCTGGTAAGCCATCGGCAACGGCTTCAACTGTGCCTGTGCATCCCGGGCGAACAGTTTCAGGCCAGCAGGCGCCTTGATGCTCAAGGTGCCGGCAAGTGGTTCGACGTTGAACGGTGTCTTGGCATCGGCCTTGGGCACGGCACGGGTACCCAGCGACAGCAGCAGTTCACGCGACTGGCCCAGGGGGTTGCCGTCCAGGCTTTGCACCACGACGCTGGCGTACGGCGTTTTTGTTTGCACCTGAATGGCGCCCAGGCTGATCGAGCGACCTCCCAGCCATCCGGTGGCGGCCTGGGTCAGCGGTGTGTCGATGGTATAGATGCCCTGTTGCCAGTTGCGCTTGAGTTCGCCCGTGTCGCTGACCGCTTCCGTGGCGTCGGCCGGCAGCAAGGACTGCCCCGGGTCCTGCAGTACCTGCGCACCGGCAGGGATGGCGGCGGGTTTCAGCCAGGGCAACTCCGGCGTCTCTGGTAGGGCGATCTGCAATTGGCCCTTTTCCATGGCCGTGCGCAGCAGCGGTGAATTGCGCGGGGTGATCTCCTGGTTGTACAGGGTGGCGGGTGTCGGCGCGAACACGTAACGGGTAGTGGCTGGTCTCACGTCCGCACGGCGATAGAGCAGGGCGGCAGCGGGCAAGGTGGCGATCATCGCCGGGTCGTTGTACGCGTGCCAGTTATCCGCCGTGCGCCAACCTGGGTTGAAGGCCTGCTGGCTGTAGGCGTATTGCAGCATGGCATCCCAGCCCTGATGGGCAGCGGTGCCAGCCACGTACAGCGGCAGCGAGTGGCGGTCGGGCAGCGGGAAGGGTTCGGCGTTCCACTCGCTGACGGTCAGAGGCTTGCCAACTACCTGGGCGGCGGCGAGCCAGTCGATCAGGCCGTCGCTGGTCAGCGGGTTCTTCTCCAGTTGGCCATTGGCCCCGTAGCCATGGGCGTCGATGACATCGCCTGAGGTCAGTGCCGGCAGCGCGCTCAGGCCATTGCCGCCCCAGGTACTGGTAGTGGCGATCGGCACTTTGACGCCGAGGCCGCGCAGGTGGGCGATCATGTCGGCGTCGAAGCGCTGTTCCAGGTCGTTGAGATACAGCTTCGAAGGGCCATGCTCCCAGGCGCGCCAGGTGAGGTCGGCGGGCAGGCCATAGCGTTTGGCGAAGGCTTTGGCCGCTTCCATGTAACGCTCGCTGTGGTGCGGCACATCCTTGTTCGGCATCAGGGCGTTACCATAATGCTGGGTGAGGTCGTTCTCATTGGTGAGCAGTACGGCAGCGATGGCCGGGTCGTCCTTGTAGGCCAGGCCGGTGTATTCGTTCACATGGGTCAGGTACTGCTCGGCAAAGCGTTTCATCGCCTGTTGGATACTGCGGTTCATGTAGGCGTAACCCTTCAGGTCGACATGGTTCCCGCCCTTGGCCAGTTCCTCGAAGTCATCGATGTTGTCTTTGGCAGTAAGCGCCCGCTGCACGTGCAGGTCCAGCCAGATATAGATGCCCTCGTCCTTGAGCGCCTTGATCCACAGGTCGAGCTTGCGCAGCGATTCGGCACTGAGCTGCTGGGTATCGCGCACCAGGGTGCCGTCGCCAAACACGTTCGGGCTGACCCAGGGCGAGTCGTGGTGGTGCAGACGCACCAGGTTGAAACCCAGGGCCGACAGGCGTTTGGCCTGTTGGCGGATTTCTTCGTCGGGGCTCTTGAACAACGAATAGGCGGACAGGTTGGTGCCCCAGAAGCGCACCGGGGTGTTGTTTTCGAACATGAGCTGCTCGCCGACAGCCTTGACGAAACCATGCTTGCCGGCAGGCTTTTGCGCAGCGTTGAGGAACGACAGGTCCACTGGCGAGGTGCGCCAGTCCAGTTGGTCGTCGGGCCAACCGGCGGGGTCGGCCAGGCCGAAGCGTTCGCTGGGCGTGGGCCCCAGCTCAATGTCGCCGGTAATGTTCAGCACCGCCTTGATCTGCTGCCGACCGGCGTTGATAGGGTCGCTGTAGATGAACGCACGCAGTTCGGACGGGTTGCCGCGCTCGAAATACATCTTGGCCAGCGGTGGATCGAAGCGCATTTCGATGCGCCGGCCCTGGTCCGCCTTGCCCCATGACCAGCCACGGTTGCCGGGTAGCAGCTGCGGGGCGCCCATGTCTCCGGCAATTTGCGCAGGGTCGAACTCGAAGACCATGCCGCCGCCCATCACCCCGGCCTGGCGGCTATGAGCGTCGAGGTCGAAAGTCCAGCTCAGGGTTTGCGCCTGCTCCTTGCGGATATCCGCCGCCAGGTCGAAGTCCAGTTCCTTGTTCTTGCCCTGCAGCGTGTAGTGGTAGGGGCCATTGACCTTGAACGTGCTGGAGAAACCGGTCCAGCTCCAGTCGGCCGCCCAGAAGTCGAACTTGGTTTTCATCATCGGCCCACCACCGCGGGTCACCAAGGGCAGGCCGTTCTGTTCATCGACACTGACTTGCCACGCTGATGCCCAGCCGGTGAGCGGTAGCAAGGCCAGGCCGGCAATGGCCGAAACCCGCAGCAGGATCTGAAAACGCCGGCTGCGCAGGGGTAGCAGGCTCATAAGGGTCACCTTGGTTGAAGGCCGGGGTCGGCCAGCGCGATGGCCTGGCTGTTGTGCAGCCTGCGGGCCATCTGGATGTAGGCCACGCCCAGCCCGGCGACAGTCCAGTACACCACTGGGATGAAGGTGATGCTGCTGACGGTGAAGATGATCACCAGGATGCCGATCAGGGTCGCCAGCAATGCCCGGCCGAGCTGGCGTCGCTCGTCGTCCTTGTCGGGAAAACTGCGCATGGCCTTGCGGATGCCGTGCAGTACGGCTACGAAGAACGCCACGAACAGGCCAAGCCCGACCAGCCCGACGCGTAGTGCCAGGTTGATATAGGTGTTGACGATGTCGATGATGCCTTCACCCTGGATCATCGATTGCATTTCCGGGGTGTTGCGAAAGTCGAACGAGCCGAACAGCGGATTGCGCTGAATGACGATCCACGAGTTGTCCATCAGCTGTTTGCGGTAGGTGATGTTCTCTTTCTCGAGGTTGCCAATGAACGGCAGCATGTCCAGCACCTTGTCGCCACCCGGCACGATGGTCAGCAAGGGCAAGGCCAGCATGCCGGCCACAGCGAGCAGCGCCAGGCGCCTGACCGCACCTTTGCCCAGGGTGATGAACACCACCACGATGACCACGGCGCCGATCCACGGGCCACGGGACAGTGGCGCGAACAGCCCGGCGGCCAGCAGCAGGGCGCCCATCGCACGCTGCAGGGGGCGGCGCACATAACCCTGGACAAACAGGAACAGGCCGATGGCCACGCTCATCACATAGCCCAGGGCAATCGCCTGCCCGGTGGTGACGCTGGCGCGCAGCGAACCGCCACGGCTCAGGTAGCCGGACATGCTCCACGGCACGCCCATGGCGTCGACCATGGCACTGTACAGCAGCCAGTGGCGCACGTACTCGGCCACGCCGATCAGGGCCAGGACGAAGGAGGCAAGCACGAAGGCCAGCAGGGTGTCCTTGAAGTCGCTGATCTGGCGCAAGCCACGGCTGGCCACGTAATACGGCAGGAGCACGTCGACATACAGGTACAGTGTCTGGCGCAGGGTGTCTGTCACGGTGGTTTCGCGCAGGTAGAGCACGCTCATCAGCAGCAGGCCGGCTGCCAACAGCCTGTCTGGCCAGGTGCGGCCGAAGCGCAGGGTGTCGCCTTGCCGGCGCAGGGCCAGGGCCGCCGGCAACAGCACGCACAGGGTCAGCAGGCGGATATGGTTGAGGTCGACCAGGTAATTGACCACGCCAAACCCGGGCACCTGCACCGAAGCCGGCGGGATCAGGAACAGCAGCATGTAGAACAACGCCATGGGGTTGTGCTCACGGCGCCCGGCGATGTACAGGATGACGGCGCCAGCCCCCAGGTACAGCCAGAAACTGTGCGAAAAGAAGGCCAGCAGGGTAAGCAGGAACCACAGATTGCGCCGGCGCTTGAAATCGCCCAGCGGGATCAGGTCGGTGGCTGGCCGCCGCGCCAGCAGGAAGACCACGCTCGCCAGAAACAGGATGACGATCAACGCACGAAAATGTTCAGGCATTGGCTATGTGCACCTTTGCGTCGGTGGGCAACGGCTAGCATCGTGGCTGATTGAAACTATAGTGACCTTTTAGCCAATCAGTAGAGATTGACGTCATGCCGTCGATTGATGACTGGCTGCAATGCGGCTAGCCGGGTGAATCTTTCAAAGATGCAGGTCACTGGATCATGGGGAAGCTTACTTTTTGTACTGGGCAGTTGGGTCGTAGAGGGTTTCTCCAGAGTTGTGTCCTGCTGGGCGTTGGCGGTGTGGTGTTCGCTGCTACGCCAGCCGTCGCCCGCCAACCTGCCGGCAGGCCCGGGTTCGTGGTGATCAACGGCTGGGTATTGCCGTCCCGCTACTTTCGGGACGAACACCCATGATCAAGGACTATCAGCAGCAGAAGGCCCTGCGCGACAGTTACGATGTCTGCATCATCGGCGCTGGCCCCGCGGGCATCATCCTGGGGCTGCGCCTGGCCGCCGCCGGCTGGAGCGTCCTGCTTGCCGAAGGTGGCGGGCGCGAATACTCGGCGAACTCGCAAGCCTTGTACGCCTGTGCATCCACTGGCCTGGAGCTGTACGCCGGGGAAGCCCGCCTGCGTTACCTGGGCGGCACATCCAACCATTGGGCCGGCCGTTGCCGGCCATTCAGCCCCTCCGACTTCGCCGTTCCCCCCATTGGCGGGTTGCCTGGCTGGCCCATTCCTTATTCGGAGATCGCAGGCTACCTGCCTGCTGCCATGGAAATCGTCGACCTGCCCCCCGGTGCGGATTTTCACGCACTGAATGCCGGCCTCGACGGCGGAGACTTCGAGCCCGACCGCTTTCTGCTCAGCCCACCAACGCGTTTTGCGCAAAAGTACGCCACGGCCCTGGAGCAGACCCCAGGCCTGGACGTGTTCATCAATTGCAATTGCGTGAACCTGGAGTTCGACCAGGCTTCGGGCCATCTGGCCGCAGTCGTACTCTCCGACTACGCGTGCAATCGCCAGCGCCTTGTTGCAAGAAACTTCGTGCTGGCCACCGGTGCAATCGAGAATGCCCGGCAACTGCTCAACAGCGAGTCGTTGCTGGCGGCGGGGATCGTGAGCAAGGGCGGGCTGGTCGGCGGGTGTTTCATGGAGCATCTGAACATTGATCTTGGCACCTTCATCCTCAGGTCGGGGTTGGCCCCGGAACCACGCGAGTACTACACCTCCGATGCCTTCGTTGACGAATACAAGGCAGGCAAGGGCAACGTCAGGGCCGCCTTGCTGGCCGATGTGCAAACCTATGGTCGTACTGCCGAGGTGAAGCACTTTCTGGAGAACCTGGCTTGCGACATGGGGGTAGCCAGCAAGATTGCCTTCGTGGCCAGGTTCAGTTGCCCCGGTGACGGCGTCATCAGCACCATGATCGAGCAGTTCCCCAACCTGCACAGCCGCATTTCGCTGCTGGACGAGAAGGACGCGCTGGGCGTGGCCAAGGTCAATGTCAACTGGGCCCTGAGCGCTGATGACCGGCACACCGTCAAGTGCATTGGCAGCGAACTGGCCAAGCAGTGGGCTGACATGAACCTTGGCTTCATCAAGCTCAATGACTTCGTTTACGACACTTCGATACCGCTGAGGTTGTCGCCACACGCCCACCACATGGGTACCACGCGCATGGCGTCGTCGGCGCAGTACGGTGTTGTCGATACCAACTGCAGGGTATTCGGCACCGAAAACCTTTACGTCGCCGGCAGCAGCATCTTTGCCACCGGCGGTGCTTCCAACCCGACCATGCCGCTGCTGCAGTTTGCGTTACGCCTGGCCGACCACCTCGATGCCAGGATGAACGCGGCCAGGGAAGCCGTGGCGTGACGAATGTTGTGCTGATACTGCAAAGGCGTGGGGCTTTCTTCGAGGGACAGCAACAATGGCTAGCAAACCTGTGGATGTCATGGTGGTCAACTTCAACACGGCCGGGTTGCTGCAGCCGATGTTCGATGCGCTGCGCCGTGCCGACAGCGAGCGGCTGGCCAGCTACCTGGTGGTGGACAATGCCTCGGTCGATGACTCGCTGCAGCGCATGGCCGAGGTGTGCCCGCAAGCGCTGCTGCTGAGCAACAGGCAGAACGTGGGGTTCGGCCGGGCCAACAACCAATTGCTGGCGCACTTGAAGGGCAAGTATGCGTTGCTGCTGAACACCGACGCCTTCGTCGCCGCCGATTCCCTGCAGAAAACCCTCGACTACATGGAAGCCCACCCGGAGTGCGGGGTGCTGGGGGTACGCCTGGAGGGCCGCGACGGCGACTTGCAGCCCAGTTGCCGCTACTTCCCTACACCGCTCAACGTGTTCGTCGGGCGTACCGGGCTGGGGCGCTTCTTCCCGGGCCTGAAGATGGTCGACGAAATGAACTGGGACCACGCTTCGGTCCGCGAGTGCGACTGGCTGCCTGGCTGCTTCTACCTGGTGCGCCGCGAAGTGCTCGACCAGGTGGGCCTGTTCGACCCGCGCTACTTTCTTTATTACGAGGAGGTCGACCACTGCAAGCGGGTTAAGGCGGCCGGCTGGAAAGTGGTGTTCTACCCGCACACCACGGTGGTGCACATCGGTGGGGAAAGCTCCAGATCGGTGGCCGAACTGGAGGCGGCCAGCCGGCAGATCTCGTCCTACCAGATCGAAAGCGAGCTACTGTACTTCCGCAAGCATCACGGGCTGGCGGGGCTTGCCCTGCACATGTTGCTGGTCACCTTGGGCGACCTGGTGCTGGCACTCAAGGCGCTGTTGAAACGACGCGGCCGGGGCGCGATACAGGCCTGCTGGCGTCACTGCCGGGCGACCTGGTCTCTGTTGTTCAAGACCCGGTACGCCAGCCAACCGACAAGGTAGGTGGAGCCATGTTCGAGAATGTACGTGCTGACCTGCGTGCCCATGGTAGTAACTGGGGCGCCCAGGGCTTCTGGGTACTGCTGGTGTACCGCTTCGGCCGCTGGCGCTATGGGGTGCGCCCGGCACTGCTGCGCAAGCTGTTGTCGCTTATCTACAAGGTGCTGTTCAAGTTCGTGCAGATCATCACGGGTGTGGAGCTGCCGTGCGAAGTGGTGATCGGCCGCAACTTCGTGATCGACCATTTTGGCGGCATCGTCATCAGCGGCTATGCCCGTTTTGGCGATGACTGCCGCATCCGCAACGGCGTGGTGGTGGGCCTGAAGAACGTCAACGAGCCGATTGCGCCGGTGTTCGGCAACAACGTCGATATCGGCACCGGGGCCAAGGTGCTCGGTAGCATCCGTATCGGCAACGACGTGATCATCGGTGCCAACGCCGTGGTGCTGGTAGATGTGCCAGACAATTCGCTGGCGGTAGGGGTGCCGGCCATCATAAAGGCCAGGCAACCGGCCGCCACGGAGCCCGTCGAGTGAAGCCCATGGCGAGCGGGATCGGTGTGGTGGTGATTGGCCGCAACGAAGGCCAGCGCCTGGAGCGTTGCCTGCGTTCGCTGCTGCAGGGTGCGGACAAGGTCATGTACGTCGACTCGGGCTCCAGCGATGGCTCACCGCACTTGGCCCGCAGCCTGGGGGTAGAGGTACTGGCGCTGCACATGGGCACCCCGTTTACCGCCGCTCGCGCGCGCAACGAAGGCTTTTTCGCCTTGCAGCGGCAACTGCCCTCGATGCAGCTGGTGCAGTTCGTCGATGGCGATTGCGAGGTGGATGGCGGCTGGCTGGGCGCGGCGCAGGCGTTTCTCGACGACCATCCCGACGTGGCAGTGGTGTGCGGCCGCCGCCGCGAGCGCTTTCCCCAGCGGTCGGTGTACAACCTGTTGTGCGAGCTGGAGTGGGACACGCCCATCGGCGAGGCCAAGGCGTGCGGTGGCGATGCCCTGATGCGGGTAGACGCCTTTGTCGCCGTCGGTGGCTTTCGCCCCGAGCTGATCGCCGGAGAAGAGCCGGAACTGTGCGTGCGCCTGCGGGCAAAGGGCTGGAAGGTCTGGCGCCTGGACGCCGAGATGACCCTGCACGATGCCGCCATGACCCGTTTCAGCCAATGGTGGCGGCGTAGCCTGCGCGCTGGCCATGCCTATGCCGAAGGGGCTTACCTGCATGGTCGGCCACCCGAGCGGCACTGGCTGCGCGAATCGCGCCGGGCCTGGCTGTGGGGCCTGGGCATCCCCGTGGTGGTCGTGCTGGCCTGCCTGTTGCTGGGGGGCTGGGGCCTGCTGTTGCTGCTGGTCTACCCGCTGCAGGCCGCACGCCTTGCTCGCCGCGGTGGCAAGTCGGTGCGAGAGAACTGGCTACAGGCGGTATTTCTGGTATTGGGCAAGTTCCCGGAAATGCTCGGGCAACTGAAGTTCTTGCGCCACCGCATTGCGGCCGGCAAACCGACGTTGATCGAGTACAAATGACAAGGAGTCCGCTCCCACAGGGCCCCTGCTAATTCAATGAGTTATGTGCAGTTCTAGTGAGAAAGAGGCCCATGATGCTCGGCACGATCGTGAAAAGCGTGTTTACTTTGCAACCGGGTTACTCGTTGCGGGCGCTGAACAACAAGTACAAGTTGACGCTGCAGATTGCCAGGCAATGGCCTGAACTGAATGCGTTCCTGCAGCGCATGACAGCGGCGCTGGGCCAGCAAGGTTTGCAGCGCCTGGGGGGGGATTGCATCGGTGTCGTGCAGTGGCCGTACCTCAGCAAATGCTGGGAAGCCCCGCAGCGCCTGGAGGTGCTGGCTTCGCACTTCGAGGTGCTGGCCGGGCAGTTTCCGGCACTGTTGCTGCTGGGGCGGGACGAAAGCCTGACGCTGTGCGAGCTGTCCGGCTATTCGCCGGGCTGCCGCCTGGTCCTGGACCGGCCGATCTGGTTCAAGCGCGAAGGCGAGTTGGTATTGAACCTGTTCCAGAGCGACCTGCGCGTGGCATCCCTGGCGTTCAGCCTGTGCCGCAGCCAGGGCGAATTGTGCCTGTTCATCGGTGCAGTGCAGGGCATTCACAAGGGGATCGACAGCGAAACCTCCCTGGCGATCTACCGCGACCTGACCAAGGATTTCGAAGGGCTGCGCCCGCGCAGCCTGTTGCTCGAGGCATTGAAGTGCCTGGCCAGGACCCTGGGCGTGGCGCACCTGTATGCCGTAACTGATGCCTGCCGCCACCATCGGCACGCGTATTTTGGCAACGACAAAGGCCAGGACCTGGCGGCCAATTACGACGTGATCTGGCTGGAGCACGGCGCTATTGCATCGAACCATGCTGACTTCCTGGCCCTTCCGCTCGCTGCGGCACAGCGGGCGGAACAGGACATCCCGGCGAAGAAACGGGCGATGTACCGCCGCCGCCAGGCGTTGCTCGACCACGTTTTCGCCCGCTTGCAGGCGGCATTGCCAGGCAGCGGTCACAACCTTGGACTACAAGAGGAACAGGGGGATGCACCTGACGAGTCGGCATCGGCGGCGCGCCGGCCGCCAGTAGTCGGCAACCTTGAGTAACGGCCGGCCCCGCAGTGGCAGGTCTGCAGGTTCATCACGCGGGTCTTGATCTGGATTCCTATGCGCATTGCCTACTTCATAAACCAGTACCCGAAGGTCAGCCACAGTTTCATTCGCCGCGAGATCCTGGCCCTTGAGCGCCAGGGGGTAGAGGTGCAGCGTATTGCCTTGCGCGGGTGGGACGCCGAGTTGCAGGATGCCGAGGACGCGAGCGAACGGGCCAGGACCCGCTATGTGCTGCAACGTGGCATCAAGGGTTTGTTGGCACCCACCTGGCAAGTGCTGCGCGCACAGCCGCGCCGGTTTTCCCGGGCGCTGTGGCTGGCCATGCGCCTTGGTCTGCGGGCCGACCGGGCCTGGCCCTACCATCTGGTGTACCTGGCCGAGGCCTGCCAGGTGCTGCAATGGTTGCGGGCAGGCGAGGCAAGACATGTGCATGCGCATTTCGGCACCAATTCCACCGAGGTGGTGATGCTGGCCAACGTGCTCGGCGGGCCAGCCTACAGCTTTACCGTGCACGGGCCGGAAGAGTTCGACAAACCGCAGTTTCTGCACATGGGCGAGAAGGTGCGGCGTGCCGCATTTGTCGCGGCGATCAGCTCGTACGGGCGCAGCCAGTTGTATCGCTGGGTGGCATACGACCATTGGGCCAAGGTGAAGGTGGTGCATTGCGGCCTCGAGCGCAGTTTCCATGAGGTGACGCCGGTCGGCGTGCCCATGGCGCCGCGCCTGGTGTGCGTCGGCCGCCTGTGCGAACAGAAAGGCCAGCTGCTGTTGCTTGAGGCCGCGCGGGTACTGGCCGACCGGTCGATCGCCTTCGAGCTGGTGCTGGCTGGCGATGGTGAGATGCGTAGGCAGATCGAGGCGCTGATTGCACGGCATGGCTTGCAGCAGCAGGTGCGCATCACCGGCTGGATCAGCAGCGCACAGGTGCGCGAGGAAATCCTTGCAGCGCGTGCGCTGGTGCTGCCCAGCTTTGCCGAGGGTTTGCCCGTGGTGATCATGGAGGCCATGGCGTTGCGCAGGCCAGTGCTGAGCACCTATGTGGCAGGCATTCCCGAGCTGGTGCGGCCGGGCGAGAACGGCTGGTTGTTCCCTGCCGGCACCGTGGACGAGCTGGTGGAGGCCATGGCCGACTGCCTGGCGCAACCTGCCGAGGCGCTGCAGCGCATGGGCGAGGCGGCTCGCCAGCGTGTGCTGCAACGGCATGACATCGATACCGAAGCGGCCAGGCTGGCCAGCTATTTCAAGGCATCCGCATGATAAGTGTCTTGGCTTGGTTACTGGGCATGCTGGCGACCATCGTCCTGTTGCCGGTGCTGCTGCTGTTGGTGCAGGTACTGATGGCCTGCTTGCCTGCACGCGTGCAGCCGATGGGCAAGAACGCTCGTCCGCAAGTGGCAGTGCTGGTGCCAGCCCATGACGAGGCTTCGATGATTGGTGCCACGCTGGCAAGCATTGCCCCGCAGTTGCGGCCTGGCGACCGCTTGCTGGTGGTGGCGGACAACTGCACTGACGACACCGCGCGACTGGCGCGCGAGGCGGGTGCCGAAGTGGTGGAGCGCCACGATACGCGGTTGCGCGGCAAGGGCTACGCCCTGGACTTTGGCGTGCACCATCTGGCCAGTCAGCCGCCCGAGGTGGTGATCGTGGTGGATGCCGACTGCCAGGTGGGCGAGGGGGCAATCGAGCGCCTGGCGCGGCGCTACTGTGAGGTCGCTCGCCCGGTGCAGGCGCTGTACCTGATGCACGCACCGGCAGGGGCCGGGCTGGCAGTGCAGGTTGCCCAGTTCGCCTGGCGGGTCAAGAACCTGGTGCGCCCGCGTGGTTGGGCACGCCTGGGCCTGCCTTGCCAGTTGATGGGCGCAGGCATGGCGTTCGGCTGGCGTGACCTGGCCTTGATCGACTTGGCCAACGGGCACCTGGTGGAGGATGTGAAGCTGGGTCTGGACCTGTGTCAGCAAGGCAAGCCGCCAGTGTTCTGCCCCGAGGCTGTGGTCAGCAGCCGGTTCCCTGTCAGCCAGCAGGGCCTGGGCAGCCAGCGTACCCGCTGGGAGCATGGGCACATGAGCCTGATGCTGGCAGAAGCGCCCAGGCGTGCGCTGGCGGCAATCACTCAGCGTAACGGCAGCTTGCTGGCCATGACCCTTGACCTGCTGGTGCCGCCGCTGGCGTTGCTGGTGCTGGCCTTGCTCGGGCTCAACCTGGTGGCCTGGCTGGCATACCTGCTGTTCGGCCTGGCGGCACCTGCCTGGATCGCCCTTTGTGCGTTGGCATTGCTCGGCCTTGCCGTCGCACTGGCCTGGGCGCGCTTCTGTCGCGAACTGATCCCGTTCTCGGTGCTGCTGTACGCGCCGTTTTACGCGGTAAAAAAGATCCCGTTGTATCTGGGGTTCCTGATCAAGCGCCAGGTTGAATGGGTACGTTCGAAACGGGATGAAGACTGATGGCTGAGTGGCAGAAACGCTGGAACACCATTGTCGGCAAGCTTGAAGTGGTGGCGGATGCCACTGCCGTGCAGCGCCTGCTGGACAGGCTGACCGCCACGCAGGCCGCGACCGTGCTGGGCTTCGTCAATGCCCATGCAATGAACCTGGTGGTTCGCGATGGCGCCTGCCATCAGGCATTGTCGGCGGCCGATGTGCTACTGCGCGACGGCTCCGGTATGGCGATCCTGTATCGGCGACTGGGGCTTGAACCGGGGCTCAACATGAATGGCACCGACTTCATTCCTCGGCTACTGGCTGCCTACCGTGGGCGGCGAGTCGCGTTCTGGGGCACCCGGCAACCTTATCTGGACCAGGCCGTGCAGCGTAGCGCAGCCATGTTCGGGGTGGTGCCGGTGTCGGTCCACGATGGCTTTGCCAGCGTCGAGAGCTACCTGCAACTGGCCAGGGAGCTGCAACCAGAACTGATCGTGCTGGGCATGGGCATGCCCAGACAGGAAGTTGTGGCGGCAAGGCTGGCGGCCGCTGATGTGCCATGCCTGATCGTGTGCGGCGGCGCGATCCTGGATTTTCTCGGCGGCAAGGTCAGCCGGGCGCCCGAGTGGTTGCGGCGGTTGGGTGGGGAGTGGCTGTATCGGCTGGCGCGCGAGCCGAAACGTTTGTTCATGCGCTATGTGGTGGGCAACCCGTTGTTCCTGCTGCGTACCGTGCTGTACTGCCGCGACGGAGGGGTGGCCAGGCACACCGTATGAACGGCGGGCCGCGCGAGCGGTGATTCCGGGCACGCTGATGGCGGGTGGCTGCTACAGTGAGATCAATGGCTTGGGGCTGCACGATTCCGCTTCACGGGCTTTGCATGAGCCGTTGTCAAGTCTTGCTGGTTGCTGGAAGGCACTTGCTGCGCGCACATTGATGAGGTCTGAAATGGTCTTAGAGCCCAGAAGCAGTCGTTCCGTGCTGCAGAGAAGAAGCAGCGTAAGTAACGCCATTCAGGCCGGCCTCGATGGAATTGCAGTCACCGGTATTGCCTGGTACCTGATCTACGACCAGTTTGGCTACATCACTTCCGATTACGTGATCATGCTGCTGTTGCTGGTTGGCGCACTGGCAGTCATCTACGATCATTATGCGATCTACCGTACCAACGTAGGGCTTTCCATCAAGGCTTTCCGGCTGTTCAAGGCCTGGTCGGCAACCTTCTGCTTCCTGGTGGTCATGGCCTTTCTGGCCAAACAGAGCGAAACCTATTCGCGTCTGCTGGTCGTGCAGTTGTTCATCATCGGCTACATCGCCCAGTTGTTCCTGCACTTTGCCGTGCGTGAATTGCAAAAGCGCTTCACGGCGCATGCCCGCCTGGACAACGCCCTGATCATTGGCGCCGGTGACCTGGCCAACTTCCTGTACCAGAAAATCAGCAACAATCCCTGGTTCGGCGAGCGTGTGCTGGGTTGCGTGCTGGTCGACAATGCCGATGAGCCGGGGCGCGAGAGCGCCGAAGGCAAGCAGCGCATGCCGGTGCTCGGGCATATTGCCGAACTCGACGATATCGTGGCCCGCCATGGCATCCGTACGGTGTACCTGGTGACCCCGCTGGGCGGTTCCGAGGTCATCAACGATGTGTATTTCAAGTTGCTCGACAAGTGCATTGCGGTGAACTGGGTGCCGGATATCTTCTCGTTGCGCCTGATCAACCACAGCGTGCGGGAAATTGCCGGCATCCCTGTGCTGACCTTGTCGGAAACACCGCTGACGGGCATGAGCCTGTTCCTGAAGAACCTCGAGGACAGGGTGTTGGCGGTGCTGATCCTGCTGCTGGCATCGCCGGTGTTGCTGGCCGTTGCGCTGGCCATCAAGCTCGATAGCCGCGGCCCGGTGTTCTTCCGCCAGGAACGCACCGGCTGGACCGGGGAAGCGTTCCGCATCTGGAAGTTCAGGAGCATGCATATCCATCAGCCGGAGGAGGGCGTGGTAAAGCAGGCGCAGAGGAATGACCCGAGGTTGACCCGAGTCGGCGCCTTTATCCGCCGCACCAGCCTGGACGAACTGCCGCAACTGTTCAATGTGCTGACCGGGGAAATGTCGCTGGTCGGGCCGCGGCCGCATGCGTTGCAGCATGACACGTTGTATTCCCAGGACATCGTCGATTACTTTGCCCGTCACAATATCAAGCCAGGCATGACCGGCCTGGCACAGGTGCGGGGATTCAGGGGCGAGACCAGGGATATCGAGCAAATGATCCAGCGGGTGGACTCGGACATCGAGTACATCAACAACTGGTCGCTGTGGCTGGATTTCGTGATTCTGGTGCGCACGCTTAGCGCCTTTACCGGCAAGCAGGCCTACTGACGCACAAATCTCGCAAACGCTCTGCGCACCCTGTGGGAGCGGGTTTACCCGCGAAGAATCCAACGCGGTGCATGGCACCGGCTGCGCCGGTGTTCGCGGCTAAAGCCGCTCCCACAGGGTCCCTGCTAATTCAATGAGTCATTCGCAATTCCATGACAGTGTGCAAGCGCTCTTGGCTGGCCTAGTCCTTCAAAGGGTGCAACTCCCTGAACCCCCGCGCTTCCTCCACCAGCCAGTCATGCACCGCTCGCGCTCCCGGCTGGCTCAGCCCGCCCGGCGGGTAATGCACCACATAACGCTTGTGATTGGCGATAGGCACCCCGAATGGCACGATCAGTGCCCCGCGCTCAAGTTCGTCGTTGAGCAGCGTGCGCCGGGCAATCGCCACGCCACTGCCGGCAATCGCCGCCTCGATGGTCAGGTGGTTGCGGTTGAAGGTATGCCCACGCCGCACATCCAGGCCGGCGGCGCCGATGCCTTCCAGGTAGAACTCCCATTCGGCATATTCCGAACTGCCACGCCAGGCCGTGATGTCGTGTAGCAGCGGGTAGTGCGCAAGGTCTGCCGGCCCGTGCAGCGGCGGGCGCCCGCGCAGCAAGGTGGGGGAGCACACGGGGAAGATCTGCTCGTCCAGCAGCGGCGTCGAGAGCATGCCGGGGTAGCTGCCATCGTTCAGGTCGATGGCCAGGTCGAAATCGCCAGGGGTCAACGCCTGGGCACTGTCTTCGGCCACCAGGCGCAGCTCGATGTCCGGATAGCGTTGTTGAAAACGCGGCAGGCGCGGCGTGAGCCACTTGGCCAGGAACGACGGGATCGAGCGCAGGCGCAAGGTGCCGCGGATTTCACCCGCGTCCAGGCGCAGCAGTTCGGCTTCGATGCTGCCGTAGGCTTCGGTCACCGTCTGCGCCAGGCGTTGCCCTTCGGCGCTCAGTTCCACACCGCGCGCCCGGCGCAGGAACAACCGGTAGCCCAGGCGTTCCTCCAGCTGGCGCATCTGTTGGCTGACGGCGCCCGGGGTGATGTGCAGCTCTTCGGCACAGCGGGTGAAGGACAAGTGCCGGGCCGCACAGGCGAACACGTGTAGCCAGACGAATGTCTGGCCATTGAGTTGTCGTCGCATCGTTTAGTATCACTAAAGCCTTGCTTAGGAAGTTTCGTTGGTCATCCATGAGCCAGCGCGGCAGTATCGCGCAAAAATTGCAATAACGCTCAATTTCTTCAGATAACCGTGCTGCGGCTTCATTCTCGGGCACGGTCAGGCATTAGCATGGCTATCAGTGTTTTCGACCTTTTCAAAATTGGCATCGGGCCGTCCAGTTCCCACACCGTCGGCCCGATGCGGGCGGCGGCTACCTTTGCCCAGGCCCTGCGTGAGCAGGGGCTGTTGGCCAGGGTAAGCCGTGTCGAGGTGCGGCTATACGGGTCGCTGTCGGCCACCGGGGTTGGCCATGCCACCGATCGCGCCTGCCTGCTCGGCCTGATGGGGCAGTGGCCGGACCGTATCGACCCGGCCACTATCGAGTCGCGTATTGGCCAGGTGATGCAGGAGCACTGCCTGATGCTCGATGGCAGCCACCCGCTGGCGTTCGAGTACAGCCGCGACATGCTGCTGCTCGACGAGAACCTGCCTTACCACCCCAATGCCATGAGCCTGGAAGCCATGAACGGGCAGGGCAGCTTGTTGCGCCAGACCTACTATTCGGTAGGCGGTGGCTTTATCGTCGAGCAAGTCGAGATCGATGCGCCAGCAGTCGAAGCGAACGCGGTGGTGCTGCCGTACGAGTTCGACAGTGCTGCGCAGTTGCTGGCCTTGTGCAAGGCCCATGGCCTGAGCGTGGCGCAGCTGATGATGGCCAACGAATGTGCCTGGCGCCCGGAGGCCGAGGTACGCGAGGGCCTGCTGCGAATCTGGGGTGCCATGCGTGAGTGCGTCGACAATGGCCTGCGCAACGAAGGCATCCTGCCGGGCGGGTTGCACGTCAAGCGCCGCGCGGCGCGGCTGCATCGCAGCCTGCAGGAGTTGGGCAAGCCCAACGTGATCGGCTCCACCCTCAGTGCCATGGAGTGGGTCAACCTGTTCGCCCTGGCGGTGAATGAAGAGAACGCCGCCGGCGGGCGCATGGTTACCGCGCCTACCAACGGTGCGGCCGGCATCATCCCGGCGGTGCTGCACTATTACATGAAATTCAACCCCGGCGCGTGCGACGCGGACGTGGTGGACTTCCTGCTGGCGGCAGCGGCGGTTGGCATCCTGTGCAAGAAGAACGCGTCGATTTCCGGGGCCGAGGTTGGTTGCCAGGGCGAGGTGGGCTCAGCCTGTTCGATGGCCGCCGCCGGCCTGGCCCAGGTGCTGGGCGCCACGCCGCCACAGCTGGAAAATGCCGCCGAAATTGCCTTGGAACATAACCTTGGGCTGACCTGCGACCCGGTTGGCGGCCTGGTGCAGGTGCCCTGCATCGAGCGCAACGCGATTGCCGCGGTGAAGGCGATCAACGCCGTGCAGATGGCGCTGCGGGGGGATGGCGAGCACTTCATCTCGCTCGACCGGGTGATCCGCACCATGCGCGATACCGGGGCGGACATGCATGCCAACTACAAGGAGACCTCGCGCGGCGGCCTGGCCGTTGCCTTCGTCGAATGTTGACGCGGTCAACTGTAGGAGCGGCCTTGTGTCGCGAAAGGGCTGCGAAGCAGCCCCAGCGATTTCAGCTTGTATACGTGGATCTGGGGCCGCTCCGCGCCCCATCGCGACACAAGGCCGCTCCTACATGGACCAGTGAGGCTTCAGCGGGCTTTCTGCTTCGCTTCCAGGAAGCTCGCACGCATGTCCTTGGCCCAGCCGTCCAGCACCGGCTTGACGTCATTCAGAGTCAGTTTGGTTGTCTTGTTTTCCAGTTCCTGCCCCGTGCCCTTGCGCACCACCTGGGCCAGCACCTTCTGGCTGGCACCATCGAGGAACGCAGCTTCCACGCCGACATCCACCTCCTGGTCACGGCCGCCCATGGCAGTGTTCACACCGGCCGAAATCAACGCGATAGGGATCACCTCATAGGGTTTGAGGCCCTCGTTGCTGGTGGACACCGCCGTGATTGCCGGGCGCACCACGATCACGCCCGGGCCGGGGCCCTTGGCCAGCGGTACCACGCTGCCCATTTCCCGGCGCAACGCTTCGTTGAAGTAACGGGTGATTTCCTGCAGCGTCTGCGTCGAGATGACCTCCGTCGGCTGCGGCTTGGGGTAGAACTGGCTGGGCTCGATGAACACCTGGCTGTACTGGTTGACGTTGACCTTGGGGTCGATCCAGCGCATCACCGGGTCACCCGACGGGCTCTTGGTTTCTTGCAGGCGGCTGTAATCCTTGAGGAAGCCGGAGTAGTCCTTTGGGTCCACGCGATTGCTGGAGCAAGCGGCCATGGTAAGCAGTGCGGCGCACAACAGGGTAATGCGGGGCAATGATTTCATGATGAAAAGGCATCCATGATAGGTCGGCCAGAACAACGCTAGCAGGTGCGCGACAGTTGGCCAGTGGGTAGGTTCAATCGATTGTGAAATGGTAGCAAGTTGGAGGGGCTGGAAGGGGTTGTCTTGAGTTTTTCTGCGCCTGTGAGACCGAGCGCCGCCCGCGCGGCGCTTCGCAGCACAAGGCTGCTCCTACATCTATTTCGGGCCAGTTATTCCTGGGGCGAATTCGCGCGCCCCCTTGGCGTCCACCTCGATATCGTGCCGGCCAAACAAGGCGGTCGTGTGCAATGGTACAGGCGTTATTGGCCCGAAACAGATGTAGGAGCAGCCTTGTGCTGCGAAGCGCCGCGCGGGCGGCGCTCGGTCTCACAGGCGCCGCAAAGCTCCCGGCGAACTCACCCCAACACCTCCCGCAATCGATACCACAACATCCCCAGTGCCAACAGTGGCGAGCGCAGTGCCTTGCCGCCCGGGAAGGTCAGGTGTGGCACGGCGCTGAACACATCCAGCCCCTGGCTGTGGCCGAGTGCGATGCTTTCGGCCAGCAGTTTTGCCGTCCAGTGCGTCACGTTCAGCCCATGCCCGGAATAGCCCTGGGCATAGTACACATTGGGGTGCTGGCTGAGGCGCCCGACCTGGGGGAAGCGGTTGGCGGTAATGCCGATCATGCCGCCCCACTGGTAGTCGATACGCACGTTGGCCAGTTGCGGGAACACCTTCAATACCTTGGGCCGCATGTAGCCGGCAATGTCCTTGGGGTCGCGGCCGGAATAGTGGCAGGCGCCGCCGAACAGCAGGCGTCGGTCTGCCGTGAGGCGGTAGTAGTCCAGGCCGACCTTCTGGTCGCACAGTGCCATGTTCTGCGGGATCAGGCTGGTGGCCAGTGACTCGGGCAGTGGCTCGGTAGCCACCACATAGCTGCCGGCCGGCAGTACTTTGCCGCTCAGGCGTGGTTCCAGTTCATCGAGGTGGGCGTTGCAGCCCAGCACCAGGCTGCCCGCCCGCACCGTGCCACGGGCTGTGTGCAGGGTCACGCGGGGGCCGTGCTCGATGCGCAGCACCGGGCTCTGCTCGAAGATGCGTACGCCCAGGCCGTGGGCGGCGCGGGCTTCGCCCTGGACCAGGTCAAGCGGGTGCAGATGGCCCGAGCCCATGTCCACCAGGCCGCCGGCGTATTGGTCGCTGGCGACGATTTCATGCAGCTGGCCGGCACTGACCAGGCGGGTTTCAGGGCGATAACCGAGCGCAGCCAGGTCGTCCTGTTCGTCCTTGAAGGCGGCGAACTGCGCAGGGGTGTTGGCCAGTTCGCAGAAGCCCCAGCGCAGATCGCAGGCAATGCCGTACTGGGCGATGCGGCTGGCTACCAGCGCTACCGATTCGATGCCGGCCTGTTTCAGGTACTGCACGCCGTCCTGGCCGACATGCCGGGCAAAGCCGCTGACGTCGTGGCCGATGCCGCGAATCAGCTGGCCGCCGTTGCGGCCGCTGGCGCCCCAGCCGATGCGCCGGCCTTCCAGCAGCACCACCGAAAGCCCGCGCTCGGCCAGTTCCAGGGCGGTATTGACCCCGGTCAGCCCGCCGCCGACCACGCATACATCGGCGGTCAGTTCGCCGTCCAGGCTCGGGTAGGGCGTCGCATCGCGTGCCGTGGCGGCATAGTACGAAGCGGTGTGTTGGGTAGTGAAAGACATGGGCGTTCTCGACTCAGCGGTTGGACTTGATCTTGCTCCAGGAGCGGGTCATGACGCGCATGATCTTAGGGCTCGGCGTGCTGGAGATGTACAGCTTGTCCAGGACGTCCTGGGGTGGGTAGATTTCGGGGTTTTTCACCAGCGTCGTGTCCATGTAGGCCTGGGCATCAGGGTTGGCGTTGGCATAGCCGACCGTGGCGCTGACCTTGGCGATTACCTTGGGGTCGAGCAGGTAGTTGATGAACGCCAGGGCCTGTTCGGGGTTGTTGGCGTCCTTGGGGATGGCCAGCAGGTCGAACCACAGGTTGCTGCCTTCCTTGGGAATGCTGTAGGCGACTTTCACGCCGTTTTTCGCCTCCACGGCGCGGTTGGCGGCCTGGAACACGTCGCCGGAGTAGCCGAAGGCCACGCAGACATCGCCATTGGCCAGGTCGGAAACGTACTTGGAGGAGTGGAAGTAGGTGATATAGGGGCGCAGTTCGAGCAGGCGGGCTTCGGCCTTGGCGTAGTCGGCCGGTTTTTCGCTGCGCGGGTCCATGCCCAGGTAGTTGAGCACGGCCGGGAACAGTTCATCGGGCGAGTCCATGAACGCCACGCCGCACTGCTTGAGCTTTTTCAGGTTCTCGGGCTCGAACAGCACCGCCCATGAATCGATATGGTCGACGCCAAGGGCCGCCTTGACCTTGTCGATGTTGTAGCCGATGCCGTTGGTACCCCACAGATAGGGTACGGCGTAGCGGTTGCCTGGGTCGTTCTGTTCAAGCTGCTTGAGCAGCTTGGGGTCCAGGTGCTGCCAATTGGGCAGCTTGCTGCGGTCCAGGGGCAGGAAGGCACCTGCCTGTGCCTGGCGTGCGAGGAAGTGGTTGGATGGCACTACCACGTCATAGCCGGTGCGCCCGGCCAGCAGCTTGCCTTCCAGGGTTTCGTTGGAGTCGAACACGTCATAGACCACCTTGATCCCGCTGCTGGCCTGGAAGTCGGCCACGGTGGTGTCACCGATGTAGTCGGTCCAGTTGTACACGCTGACCGAGGGCGTGGCGTGGGTGGTGGTGGCGAACAGCAGGGTGAATGCGGCGGGGATCAGGGCTTGCAGATGACGCATGGGGACACCTCGTTGGTCTTGTTCTTCGAGTTCGGTGTATGGCGGCCGCTCCCACAGGTGACTCATTACCTTGTAGGAGCAGCCTTGTGCTGCGAAGAGGCCGGTAGGGCAAAAGATCTACTGTGGCGGTACTGGCCCCTTCGCAGCACAAGGCTGCTCCTACAGGTCCAGTGCATGCCTTGGTGATTACACGCTCAGCATCAGGAATTCACGCTCCCACGAGCTGATCACGCGCTTGTAGTTCTCGTGCTCGGCGCGCTTGACCGCTACGTAACCCTGGACGAACTGCTTGCCCAGGTACTGTTGCACGGTTTCGCAGTCTTCCATGTGCTGCAGGGCGTCCTCGATGGTGATCGGCAGGCGCAGGTTGCGCCGCTCATAGGCACGGCCCTGCACCGGCGCACTGGGCTCGATGCGCTCGACCATGCCCAGATAGCCGCACAGCAGGCTGGCGGCGATGGCCAGGTACGGGTTGGCATCGGCGCCCGGCAGGCGGTTTTCCACACGCATCGCCTCGGGGCTGGAGGTGGGCACGCGCAGGCCGGCTGTGCGGTTCTCTTCACCCCACTCGACGTTCACCGGCGCCGAGGTGTCCGGCAGGAAGCGGCGGAACGAGTTGACGTTGGGCGCGAACATCGGCAGCAGCTTGGGGATGTACTTCTGCAACCCGCCGATGTGGTACAGGAACAGCTGGCTCATGCTGCCGTCTTCATTGGCGAAGATCGGCTTGCCGGTGGCGATGTCGACCACGCTCTGGTGCAGGTGCATGGCACTGCCGGGCTCGTCGGTGATCGGCTTGGCCATGAAGGTGGCGGCCACGTTGTGCTTGAGCGCGGCTTCACGCATGGTGCGCTTGAACACGGTGATCTGGTCGGCCAGGTCCAGGGCGTCGCCATGGCGGAAATTGATCTCCATTTGCGCCGGGCCGTCTTCATGGATCAGCGTGTCCAGGTCCAGGCCCTGGATCTCGCACCAGTCGTAGACGTCTTCGAACAGCGGGTCGAACTCGTTGGCGGCATCGATCGAGAACGATTGGCGGCCGCTTTCGGCACGGCCGGAACGCCCCAGCGGTACTTGCAGTGGCAAGTCCGGGTCTTCGCAGCGCTGGGTCAGGTAGAACTCCATCTCAGGCGCCACGATTGGCTGCCAGCCTTTGTCGGCATACAGCTTGAGCACTTTCTTCAGCACGTTGCGCGGCGACAGCTCGATGGGGTTGCCTTGCTTGTCGAAGGTGTCGTGGATCACGATCGCGGTCGGCTCGATCGCCCACGGGATCTGGTACACGGCGGCCGGGTCAGGGCGGCAGACCATGTCGATGTCGGCGGCATCGAGCAGGTTGTAGTAGATGTCATCGTCGACGTAGTCGCCGGTGACCGTCTGCAACAGCACGCTCTCGGGCAGGCGCATGCCACGCTCGTGGAGAAACTTGGCGGTGGGCGCGATCTTGCCGCGGGCGATGCCGGTCAGGTCGCTGATCACGCATTCGACTTCGGTGATCCGGTGTTCTTTCAGCCAGGTGGACAGCTGATCGAAGGGGGCGTTCATACAGACCTCTTGGTTGGGTTTTTGTGTGGGAGCGAGCGTGTCAGCGCAAACCGTCATACGGTTTCGAAGGCGTCCCGCTTCCCAGGTGACGCGCTGGAGACTATCTTGGTCGCAGCCCGCAAGGCTGATCTATCCACTTTCTCCGGCAATGAATGCACCAAAAGAGTGCAACTAGGACCGAGCGTGACAACCGCCAATGCCCTGCAAGTCCAGGCTTTCCACACCACCGACGTTACCGAGCAAGTACGTGCCACCCCTGGCTGGCAGCAGCAGTACCGGCAGATGTCGCCCGGGCATTTCAGCGGTGAGCTGCGTTGTCTGGGGCTGGACGGGGTAGAGGTGTACGAGGAGCGGCTGAACACCCGGGTGGAGCAGTTTTTCCGTGCGCCGAGCGGTTCGCTGGCGTTCTGCTTCGACCGCAGCGAGAACAGCCTGTACCTGCTGAACGAACAGAGCCGCAACATCTGGATCACGCCGGAGAACTACCAGGAAGTGGCGGTCGTGTTCGACCAGGCCTTCCTGGCCCGCCATGGGCTGGACCCGCAGCGCCTGGAAGGGTTGTTCATGGTGCCGCTGGGCAGCGGGCAGAATGCGCTGTTCGGCAGCTGGCTGAGCGCGACACTGACCCGCCTGGGCGAGGCGGATTGCCCGCTGCAGGGGCAGGCCCTGGCGGAGCAGTTGCTGGAGGACTGCCTGTTCATTCTCGACAACGCCTGCCAGCGCCTGCAGGGCGTGGCGTTGGGCCGACGTGACGAGGAACGGGCGATCATGCGCCGGGTGAGCGAGTGGGCGGCCGACTGCCCGGAGGAAACGCTTAACCTGGTGGAGCTGGCGGATGTGGCGGGGGTTTCCCTGCGCCAGTTGCAGCAAGCCTTCAAGGGTTTTACCGGGATGCCGCCGGCGCACTGGTTGCGCCTGCGCCGGCTGAACGGTGCGCGGCGCGATTTGTTGCGTGGTGGTGGGGTGACCGTAGCCGAGGTAGCGATGCGCTGGTCGTTCTGGCATTTGGGAAGGTTTTCAGAGAGTTATCGGCAGTTGTTCAAGGAGTTTCCCAGTGAGACCTTGAAGCGGGGCAGGGGCTGACTTGATGGTGTAGCTGCTGGCCTCTTCGCGGGCTTGCCCGCTCCCACAGGATTACCTCAGGGCCAGGCGTTATGAGGTCCCTGTGGGAGCGGGTTTACCCGCGAAGAGGCCGGCCCAGGCACTACACAACCCAGCAATCCACCGCGAAAATTGCTATCGTGCCGCCCTGATTCCACCCGAGGTGCCGATGTTCTACCTGCCTTTGCCCAGTGACCAGGCCGACAGCCTCGCCAGCGAGCCCACTACCGATTTCTTCACCACAGCCAGCGTCCTCGACGCCGCCGCAGTGCTGTTCGTGCAGAACCTGCCGCGCCAGCCCGCCACCGCCTCGGCGGATGCCCAGGAGCGCCGCTTTGCCGAAATAGTGCGCATTGCCAACGAGGTCGAAAGCGCCGCACCGGGGCGCTTCCAGGGCCAGGTAGCGCAACACTTCGATCGCGAAGCCTTCGCCGTGGGCCTGGGCATGCTGGGCGAAAACGGTATCGCACTGCTGTCGACCGAGGTGGCGTACCAGGCCGACGAGCTGCTGGACGCCGAGGGCCAATGGAACTTCCAGTTCGCCGACAGCTACCGCCAGCGAGCAACCCCGCTGCATCCGGTGTACCTGCCCTCCCTGGCCAGCGACCTGATGCTCAGCGACCAACAGAACCGCCTGCTGCGCGAATTCCTCAGTGGTATCGATGAGTCGGTGGCGGTACAGGGCTTTGCCGGCACCGGCAAGACCTTCCTGATTCACCAGTTCGCCCGCCTGCTGGACCCGCAGCGCACACTGTTGCTGGCCTTGACCGAAGGCCAGCTGCGTGCCCTGCAGGCGCGGGTCAAGGACGCTGCCGCCTACACCGCGCTGACCTTTGGCCAGCTCGCCGACGAGCTGCTCAACCGCGACCTCACCAGCAATGGCTGGCGCTTGCGCGACCCGTATCGCACCAAGCTTTCGTGGCGCCCGCAGGATGCGCAGGTGGTACGTTGGCTGGCCATCCCCGACATCGGCCCACTCGCCGCGCGTGATGTGGTTGCCTTGTGCATCCGCGCAGTACGCACGTTCTGCCACAGTGCCGACACCCAGCTGCAGGTGCACCACCTGCCCTGGGCCGGGCCGGGAACCACGCCACTGGACCAGGAAGTGCTGCTGGAAAAGGCGCGCCTGTACTGGCAGGAGCTGATTCGCCCGTCGGCACGGGAAATCCAGTTGCCGGTGCGCGACTACCACCGGGTCAAACTGCTGTCGCTGACCGCTCATGTGATCGACAGCCGCTACACCCATGTCATCGTCGACGAGGCCCACGAGCTGTCGGCACCGATGCTTGGCGTGCTCGACCGCAGCCCGCAGTCGATCATTGCCCTGGGTGACGAGCTGCAGAACCTCAATGGCCTCAGCGCGCACCATGGCGGTTTCATCCGCCAGCGTTACATCGACCACTCACTGCGGGCCGGGCCGGCGATGGATAACGTGCTCAACCCACTGATCCAGGCCCACCCGGCGTCGATCCAGGCAGCCTTCAGTGGCAGCGCCGAGCATTACACCCGGGTCAGTTTCTTCGATACGGTGAGCGTGCCGGAACAACCTACAGCGCTGATCGTCGACGATGAATGGGGCCTGTTTGGCTGGTTCCAGCGCCTGACCCACCAGGGCGTGCCGTTCGTGCTGCTGAAAAGCGCGCGCAAGGACTTCGAGCTGTTCGTCGAAGACTGCATCGAGTTGTACCGCCATGGCACCCGGCCGCGTCACCCGATGCTGTTCCGCTATGCCAGCTGGCAGGCGCTGGAGCAGGACAAGGGTGATGACAAGGCGTTCGTCGCAGTGGCCAACATGTTGCGCAAGGGCTACACGCCAGAGCACTTTGCCAGGGCCAAGAGCCGTTACCGCTGGGACAAGGCACCCAAGTTGTTCCTGGGGCGGGTGCGGGATGTGAAGAACATGGAATTCGCTCGGGTGATGGTATCGCCGGAGCTGATGGTAGCGCCGCAGGTGGCGGGCAACCGCAATGAACGGGCGCGGATGCTGGCGGGGCTGTATACCGCCTGTTCGCGGGCGCGGCATGAACTGATCGTGCCGGGGGGGATGCTGGACTGGGTCAAGGACCAGGTTCGGGATTGAGGCCCTGGGGCCGCCTTGCGGCCCTTCGCGGGCACGCCCGCTCCCACAGGTAATGCGCCAATCCGTGGGAGCGGGCGTGCCCGCGAAGGGCTGCAACGCAGCCCCAATTGCCAATCAGTTACGGTCCAGCCACACAGTCTGGGCATTGGTGAACTCACGCACACCAAAGTGCGACAGCTCACGCCCGAAGCCGCTCTTCTTCACCCCGCCAAACGCCACGCGGGGGTCGGAAGCGCAATAGCCGTTGATGAACACGCCGCCGGTATCCAGCGCCGCGGTCATGCGTTCGGCCAACGCGTAGTCGGCGGTGTAGATGGTCGAGGCCAGGCCGAATTCGCTGTCGTTGGCCAGCTCCACCGCATGCTCCGCATCCCGTGCGCTGATGATCGCCGCCACCGGGCCGAACAGCTCCTGTTTGAACGCGGTCATGTCCGGGGTGACGTTGGCGAACACGGTCGGCGCGTAGAAGTTGGCCACGCCTTCGACCTTGTGGCCACCCAGCAGCAGGGTGGCGCCTTCGGCGAGGGTCGCCTGGACCTGGCCATCCAGCTCGTCGCGCAGGTCGTAACGGGCCATCGGGCCGATGTAGGTGTCGTCTTCCAGTGGGTTGCCGATTTTCAGCTCGCGAGTGGCCTCGACGAACTTGCGGGTGAATTCGTCAACGATGCTTTCCTCCACGATGAGGCGCTTGGCCGCAGCGCAGACCTGGCCGGTGTTCTGGTAACGGCCGATCACCGCAGCCTTCACGGCGGCATCCAGGTCGGCGTCGGCCAGCACGATGAACGGGTCGGAACCACCCAGCTCCAGCACGCACTTCTTCAGCGCGGCGCCGGCTTGTGCACCGATCGCCATACCGGCACGCACGCTGCCGGTCAGAGTCACCGCGGCGATGCGCGGGTCGTTGATGGCGCGGGTGACGCCGTCCGGGGTCACGTTCAGCACCTCGAACACGCCTTCCGGCAGGCCGGCATCCTTGAACAGCTCGCCCAGCAGGTAAGCGCTGCCCATCACGTTCGGCGCGTGCTTGAGTACATAGGTGTTGCCGGCCAGGATCGCCGGCACGGCGCCGCGCAGTACCTGCCAGACCGGGAAGTTCCATGGCATCACCGCCAGGATCGGGCCCAGCGGGCGATACTCGATGCGGGCTTTCTCGACCTGGGTCGGCTCGGGGGCGAGCATGGCCGGGCCGTGTTCGGCGTACCAGCGGCACAGGCCGACGCACTTGCTGACTTCACCACGGGCCTGGGTGACAGGCTTGCCGATTTCGCGGCTGATCATTTGCGCGAAGGCTTCGGCCTTGGTTTCGAGGGTGCTGGCCAGGGCAAGCAGGTACTCGCTGCGCTGACCCAGCGACACCTGGCGCCACTGGCGGTAGCCAACCTTGGCGCGTTGCAGCGCCGCTTCCAGTGCGGCGTCGGTGTCGAACGGGTAGGCGCCGATCTGCTCGCCGCTGTACGGGTCGAGGGAGATGGCGTGGGTCAGGCTGCTGATCGCGCTCATGGCGGGACACTCTCGTTGTTGTTGAACCGTGACGCCAGACTAGTGGGCTATGGCTTTAATGAAAACTGAATAATAATGAGCGAAACATTCACGTTTGGAGAAAGGCTGTGGACCTGGTGCAACTCGAGATCTTCAAGGCCGTGGCAGAGCAGGGCAGCATCAGTGCCGCTGCGCAGCATATCCATCGAGTGCCGTCGAACCTGACCACGCGTATCAAGCAACTGGAGGAGGACCTGGGCGTGGAGTTGTTCATCCGCGAAAAGAGCCGCCTGCGCCTTTCCCCCGCCGGCTGGAACTTCCTCGAGTACACCCGGCGCATCCTTGACCTGGTACACGAGGCGCGGCTGACCGTGGCCGGTGAAGACCCGCAGGGCACCTTCGCCCTGGGGTCGCTGGAAAGCACGGCGGCGGTGCGCATTCCGGCCTTGCTGGCGGCCTACAACCAGCGCTATCCCAAAGTCGACCTGGACCTGTCCACCGGCCCTTCCGGGACCATGCTCGAAGGCGTGCTGTCCGGGCGCCTGGTCGCGGCGTTCGTCGACGGGCCGGTGCTGCACCCGACGCTGGAGGGCATGCCGGTGTTCGAGGAAGAAATGATGGTCATCGCGCCGCTGAACCACGCCCCGGTAACCCGCGCCCAGGACGTCAACGGCGAAAGCATCTATGCCTTTCGCGCCAACTGTTCGTACCGCCACCACTTCGAGAACTGGTTCGTGCAGGATCAGGCGGTGCCAGGCAAGATCCACGAAATGGAGTCGTACCACGGCATGCTGGCCTGCGTCAGCGCCGGTGCCGGCCTGGCCATGATGCCGCGCAGCATGCTCGACAACATGCCCGGTTGCAGCACCGTCAGTGCCTGGCCGATGTCGGAGGATTTCCGTTACCTGAAAACCTGGCTGGTGTGGCGGCGGGGCACGGTATCGCGCAGTTTGAGCATGTTCGTGAAGTTGCTCGAAGAATGGCGTGCAAGCTGATGTTATTGCTAACTATTTTCTTTAACCAAGAGAATTTCAGCCAGCCGACCATGCATCGACACGAACGCCGTTACGCCCGAAGGATCAGATAATAGGTAAGCCATCCTCGAAAGGAGGGTCGTACCATGCGTAACCATCACTATGCCCTCGGCGCGGCGCTGCTGATCACCCTGGCCCTGCCATGGACCCTGGCGGCCGCCGCCGACCTCAATGCCCCCATCGACATGCAGGCCGTGCAACTGCAACAGCAGGAGCAGAACGGCGTCCGCTACCTGCAAGGCGGCATCGGCCAGGATGAAGCCAACGCCCTGCGCAAGACCCCGGGCTATGACCTGCACGTGGAACTCTCCACCGGCCCGGAAGGCAAGTTCCAGAGCGGTGCTACCGTCGACATCCAGAATGCACAGGGCCAGCCCGTGCTCAGCGTCACGGATGCCGGGCCGCTGCTGTATGTGCAGTTGCCTCCCGGCAAGTACAAAGTCACTGGCAACGCCCAGGGTGAGACGGTGCAGCATTTGGTGACCGTGAATGGCAAGACCCCCACTACCGTGAACCTGAACTGGCGGTGATGGGAAAACGGGCAGGAGTACGGATGTGCTCCTGCCGAAAAGGAGCGCATCGCCATGAGCCTGGATCTTCAGCTGGAGATGTTGGACGAGCGGGGCTATGTGTTGCTCCCCGATGTGCTCGAACCCTTGCGTATCGCCTTGCTGCGCTGCGCCATCGATGACCTGCAGCCGATCCACTGGGATTACCAGGGGCTGCTGGAGCACTACAAGTGCGTGTTCAACCGCAACCCGTTGTGGTTGCCCTTTCTCGACCTGCCGCCACTGATTGCCTTGGCCGAAGCGGCATTGGGCGCCGATTGCCATGTGATCGGCCAGACCGCCTGGCGCAGCCACCCGGGCTACCCCGGTATGGCCCTGCACCTGGACCACCTGCCCATGCAGTTGCCCGACTGGCTCAGTGAGCGCGGCGACTTTACCCAACCCCCGCAGATCCTGACTGCGCAGCTGTACCTCAGCGATATCGACCATCACATCGGGCCGACCTGGATTGTGCCCGGCAGCCACCGCGCGGCGCGGCCACCGCAGGCTGGCGAGCAGCACTGGCAGGGCCGTGAGGCCCAACCTGTGCTGTGCAAGGCCGGGGACGCGCTGGTGTTTCGCAGCGATGTCTGGCACAGCGGCGGGGCCAACTGCACCCAGTCACGCGCGCGCGACATGCTGCAAGTGCACTATGGCCGGCGCATGGTGGCGCAGAAGTTTTCGCCGTACCTGAACTGGCGCTTCAACCCGCAGGTGCTGGAGGTGGCCACGCCCAGGCAAAGGCGCCTGCTGGGTGAACACGAAGAGGCGGAATACGACTGAGCCCTGCTGGCTGGCAGGGTAGATGCTGGCAGTCGGATTAGCCGATAGTGGCAATACACTTTCAACTTTCTGTTTATCTGGACGATAATCAGAAAAGTATTACTTCGTGTGACCGGGCTGGATGCATCCGGTCACCGCATAAGATTGAGGGGCCAAAGCCCCCGCTTGCCGTGTAGACCATCAGGAGAAGTCATTGATGAAAACCCGTCTAGCAGCCTCGCTGGCTGCTGCAGTGCTGGCCTTTGCCGGAACGAATCTGGCCCAGGCGGCACAGGTGACCGGTGCCGTTGGCGCCACTGGCCAAGGCGACATGACCTACCGTATCGGCCTGTCGTTCGACTGGGAGAAGAAGTGGCTGGAAAGCAGCACCGGCCATCTGACCGGATACTGGGATGCGGCGTACACCTATTGGGAAGGCGGGGAGGCCAGTGGTGCGCACTCGCTGTCGTTCAGCCCGGTGTTCACCTACGAATTCAGCGGTTTCACCTATACCCCGTACATCGAGGCCGGCATTGGCCTGGCGGCGTTTTCCAAGACCGATGTGGGTGACCAGCGCCTGGGCTCGTCGGTCAACTTCGAAGACCGCATCGGCTTTGGCCTGAAGTTGCCGGGGGAGCAGAAGGTGGGGATCCGCGCGATGCATTACTCCAACGCGGGGCTCAAGCAGCCTAACGACGGCATTGAGTCGTACTCGCTGTTCTACAGCAAGGGCTTCTGAAACCCGGGGGCCGCTTTGCGGCCCTTTCGCGACACAAGGCCGCTCCTACAGGAGATCGCGGTTTCCTTGTAGGAGCGGCCTTGTGTCGCGATGGGCTGCAAAGCAGCCCCAGGAACGGTCAGAAGGTATACGAAACCCCAGCCTGCACCGTCCGCGGCGCACCCGGGTAGACGTAGTTGTTGAACGCGCCTTCGTCATAGCCCTTGTTGAACACGTTTTTCACGTCCAGGTTCAGCCGCACGTGTTCATTGACCTTGTAGAAGCTCAGCAGGTCCACCACGCTGTAGCGCTCCATGGTGTAGGTCGTCGCAGCCGTCTGGCCGGCGCGATCATCCACGTACTTCACCCCAACCCCCAACCCCAGCCCCTTGGCCAGGCCATCCTGGAACTCGTAGGTATTCAGCAGGCTGAAGCTGTTGCGCGGGATGTTGGCCAGGCGCGTGCCCTTGGGCAGGGTCGTATCCTCGGTCACTTCGGCGTCCACGTAGGCATAACCACCAATCACGCGCCATTCCGGTGTCAGGTTGCCAGCGATATTGATGTCCAGGCCACGGCTGCGCACTTCGCCGGCCGCAATACTGTAGGTACCGGTGGGGTCGTTCGGGTCGCGCGCCAGGACGTTCTCCTTGACGATGTGATAGATCGCCGCGTCGATGCTCAGCTGGCGGTCGAGTGCCTCCCATTTCACACCCAGTTCGTAGGACTTGCCTTTCTCCGGGTCGAAGCCTCCGCCCCCGCTTGGCGTGCCCGTGTTGGGCTTGAACGAGCGCGCGGTGTTGGCATAGACCGCAACCGTATCGGTCAGGTCGTAGATCAGCCCGAAGCGTGGGGTGACGCCGTTTTCGCCCTTGCTGAAGTCGCGGTTGGTCGGCAGCTTGTCGTCGTAATCGTGCTCGAAGCGCTCGAAGCGCATACCCGCCAGCGCCTTCAGTCGCTCGGTCAGGGCCACCTGATCCTGGATGAATGCCGCCCAGGTCTTCAGGTTTTCCTTGTCATGGGTGGTGGTGCGGGTCAGGGCAGGGCGTGGCTGGCCCAGTACCGGGTCGAAGATGTCGATCGGGTACGCACTGGCACCGCTGGCCGAGCGCTGGATGATCGAGTTGTAGTCGTAGTCTTCATACTCGATGCCGGTCAGCAGTGTATGAGCGTAGCCGCCGGTGTCGAAGTGGCCGGTGAGGTTGAGCTGGTAGTCGCGGTCGGTCCACTCCAGTTTGCGATAGTTGAAGTTGCGCCCCAGCGTGCGACCGTCAGCCTGCAATGCATTGGCCTCCACGGCGTTGCCCTTGAGCGAGCCGTCGAGCCACTGCATGCCGCCACCCAGCGTCCAGTTGTCGTTGAGCAGGTGCTCGAAACGCAACTGGGCCATGTTGTTGTCGTTGTGCAGCAGGTTGTCGCTGCCTTTTTCCCAGATGTTGGTGTCGCGCGAGGCTGTACCGAGCTGGCCGGGCAAGCGGGTCAGGCCACGGTCCAACGGATGGTTGTTGCGCATGAAATCGCCCTCGAAGACGATCTTGGTGCTGTCGTTGACCTGCCAGCTGAGCACCGGCGCCACGTCATAACGCTCGCTTTCCACGTCGTCACGGAAGCTTTCGCCGCCTTCGCCCAGCAGGTTCAGGCGGTAGGCCAGCGAGCCGTCCTGGTTCAGCGGCCCGGTGGCGTCCAGGGTCGCGCGGTGCATGCCCTGGTCATCGAACTGGCTGCCTAGGGTGACTTTCGACTCTGGCAGCGGCTGCTTGCTGACCACGTTGAAGGTGCCGCCGGGGTCGCCACGGCCGTACAGGCTGCTGGCCGGGCCACGGATCACTTCCAGGCGCTCGACGGTATTGGCGTCGGGGGCGTTGGGGTAGCCGCGGTTGATCGGAAAACCGTTGCGGTAGAACTCGCCGGTGGTGAAGCCGCGCACGGTGAAGGTGGTCAGGCCCTGGCCGCCGAAGTTGTTGGCGCGGCCGACACCGCCGGCGTAGTCCAGACCGTCCTGCAGACGTGTGGCGCCAGTGTCTTGCAGTACATCCTTGGGCACCACGCTGACCGATTGTGGGGTTTCGTGCAGGGCGGTGTCGGTGCGGGTGGCACTGGCCGAGCGGCTAGCCTTGTAACCCTCGACCGGGCCATCGGCACGTTCGCTGTCGGCGCTGCTGGTGATGTTCAGAGCCTGGAGTTCGATCTGGGCGGGTTCGCCGAGCGGTTCAGGTTCGGCAAAGGCCAGTGGGGAGATAGCATGAAGCACACAAAGCGAAACGAACGTGCGACGCATCGACAGTACGATCCTGGAGTAGGGCGCTGAGGGTAGGGTGAGCAAGCGCCGAGAAACTACTACGAATCATTATCAAAAGCATTATTTTTGTGTGGCACTGGTGTACCAGATACCAAGTAGAATTTGTGCTGGATTCTTCGCGGGCTCGCCCGCTCCCACAGATTCGTCACAGGCTCAGGCTTTGTGCATGACCTGTGGGAGCGGGCGTGCCCGCGAAGGGGCCAGCCCAGGTGCAGCAGCACTCAGCGAACCGCCTTGATCGCCAGCACATTGCACAACGGATGCTCCAGCACGTGCGCCGTGGTCCCGCCCAGGAACGTCTGCATGGCGTCATGCCGGTGGCTGCCCATCACGATCACATCCACTCGGTTGTGGCCGACGAACTGAGCAATGGCCTTGATCGCAGCCCCTTCGAGGAAGTGCCTGCGCTCCAGCGGGATCTGGTGATGGTCGCCCAGCCGGTTGAACGCCGCCCGCTGCGAGGTCCGCACACCGGCATCGAAGCCGGGCATGGTCACCGTGCCGGCGCCGAAGTCGGCAATGTGAGTCCTGGCCGCGTCGCACACATGCAGCAGGTGCAGCTCGGCATTGCACTGCAGGGCCAGGGCATGGGCGCAATGGATCACCTGCTCATCCAGGTGCTCGCCGGCGCCATGGCTGTTCAGGTCCACCGCGGCGGCAATCTGCCGGGGCAGGGGCAGGCGGATGTCGCTGACCAGATGCACAGCGACCGGGCTGTCCTTGAGCAATTGCCAGTCCAGTGGCGTTACCAGCAGGCGCTTGAGCACTGGTTCGTGCTGCACATCCTTGACCAGCAGGTCGCAACCCAGCCGTTCGACCCGTTCCAGCACGCTGCCCAGCGGGTCGCGGGTCAGCAGCAATTCGGTAGATACATCCAGACCGGCGTCTGCCAGTTGCTCGGCTTCGTCCGCCAGCCATTGGCGGTTGTCGCTGAGCAACCGCTCACGCTCACGGCTATCACTCATCAAGCCGAAGGTGTCGACATCGTCGACGAACACGTTGATATCCAGCAAGGCACCGCTGGACTCCGCCAACGCCGCCGCGCGTTGCAGCGCTGGCGTGTGGCGCATCTGCGGGCCGAGCATGACGAACAGACGCTTGAACTGGCTCATCTCACACCTCCACGTGTGGCAGCCCCCCGCTGATCTGGTCTTGTTCAGTCTAGACCGCGCAGGGCGGCATGAGCACCTGACGGAGGCTGGCGCGGCACGGCGTGTCGGGTATGATGCGGGCCCCATCATTTTCACGAGGCCCGCCCCATGTCCCTGAGTGCTGAACAGATCGGCGAATTCCGCGCCTTCGCCGAGCAGCTGGCCGATGCCGCCGCTGTGGCGATCAAGCCATACTTTCGCGCCAGCCTGGACGTCGAGGACAAGGGTGGGCGCCTGTACGACCCGGTGACCGTGGCCGACAAGGCAGCCGAGGACGTCATGCGCGAGCTGATTCAGGCCCGCTATCCCGCGCACGGCATCCTCGGTGAAGAAGCCGGCGTGGCAGTCGGCAGCAGCCCGCTGACCTGGGTGCTCGACCCGATCGACGGCACCCGTGCCTTCATCACCGGCCTGCCGCTGTGGGGCACGCTGATCGCCCTGAACGACGGCACGCGGCCAGTGGTCGGGGTGATGAACCAGCCATTTACCGGCGAACGCTTTGTCGGCACACCGGAAGGCGCCTGGCGCAGCGGTACGCCGTTGAAGACCCGCGCCTGTGCCGATCTGGCCTCGGCCACGTTGATGTGCACCACGCCGGACATGTTCGATACCGCCGCGCGCAAGGCTGCGTTCGAGGCTGTTGCCGGCAAGGCGCGCCTGATGCGCTACGGCGGCGATTGCTATGCCTATTGCATGCTGGCTTCCGGGTTTGTCGACGTGATCGTCGAGGCGAGCCTGCAGCCGTATGACGTGCAGGCGCTGATGCCGATCATCGAAGGGGCGGGCGGGGTGATCACAGCGTGGGATGGCAGCAGTGCGCAGAATGGCGGGTGTGTGGTGGCCTGTGGGGACCCGGTGCTGCATGCGCAGGTGGTGGAGATGTTGCGGCACGCCATGTAAGTGATGTGCCTCCTGTACTGGCCTCTTCGCGGGTAAACCCGCTCCCACAGGTTCTCCACAGATGCTGAAAACTGTGTAGTAACTTGTGGGAGCGGGTTTACCCGCGAAGAGGCCGGCACAGGTATCCAAAACCCCCGATCACCGCACTTTTTCCGATTTCCGGGCTCTATGCTTGGCCAGGCCACACTGATCCTCGGTGCGGCCGCCGAATATCGACCCGGTGCCGATGGTTGCAAGCAATCCCAATGTCCTCTCCCGTCTGCTGCTGGCAGGCGCCCTAACATGCCTGTGCGCCTGCACCCAGCAGCAGGGCCGCGACATGCTCGACCAGTTCGGCAACGGCAAGCCCAGCGAACTGTTCCAGACCAGCGTCGACCGCCTGGCCACGCTGTCCATGCGCGACAACCTGCAAAGCCTGTATCTGTTGATGAACAAGCTGTACCTGCGCAACCCCAACCAGTGGAAGATGTCCGGCTACGTGGATGCTGCCACTGCCGAGCGGCAGATCCGTATCGCCATCGAGCAACGCCAGCCCTTGCCGCAATTGGGCAACCGTCGTGATCTTGCAGCCTTGAGCTACGCCCTGAGCCCCGAGTTTCGTGGTGACCGGGTCGGTGCCTTCATCTACGCCATCGGCAGCATGCTGATCACCGCGCACGGTGGCCGTACCGAGTTCTACATGACCGATACCATCGACCCGCTGTTCGTCAACAACGCGGCGCGCAATATCGAGAAGGCCACCTGGATGTTGAGCCAGCGACAGGATGCCAATGGTGTGCTGCTGTTGTTCTCCAACGAGATCTCGGAAGAGGGCAGCAACCTGAGTTTTGCCGTGGAGTTTGGCAAGATCGTGGCACGGCTGGACTTGCTGGCGGAGTTGCTGGATGAGCGTTATCGGCGCATTGGTTTGAATTACGCACAAAGCCTGCTGTTGATGAACTTCTTGCCGGTGCAGTGAATTGGGCGGTTCCGGGATGCCTGTGCCCGCGAAGAGGCCAGCACAGGAAAAAGCCGTTCGATAAACGAACACTGACCCTGTCCTGTCTGTCCGCTATCCGCCCATCCATTCCCAAGGTCGCATTGCCCAACCCCCTGCCTTTTTGCTTAAGTGTGCCCATCCACCGGTTGTCGCCTGCCCCCGCGACCCGCAGCCGGCTCGATAGAATGACCGTGACGACCGCAACCACAGCCCGCCGGGCCGTAGGAAGCGGCAACCAGAACAATAACGATCCGAGTGCCTTGCCTATGGAAAGCCGCCTGCTGAGCGAGCGTAGTAGCGTGTTTCATCACGCCGATCCTTATGCTGTGTCCGATTATGTCAACCAGCACGTAGGCCAGCATTGCATCGGTCTGTCCCGCACCACTCATCCGCAAGCCAGCCTCAGCCACCGCAAGTTCGCTGAACTCGACCTGTGCCGCATCAGCTACGGCGGCAGCGTGCGCGTTACCTCGCCGGCACTGGAAACCATCTACCACCTGCAGGTGCTGCTCAACGGCAACTGCCTATGGCGCGGGCACAAGCGCGAGCATCACCTGGTGCCAGGCGAGCTGTTGCTGATCAACCCCGACGATCCGGTCGACCTGACTTACTCGGAAGACTGCGAGAAGTTCATCCTCAAGGTGCCGACCCGGCTGCTGGATTCGATTTGCGATGAACAGCGCTGGCACCGACCCGATGGCGGGGTGCGGTTCTTGCGCAACCATTACCGGCTGGACGAGCTGGACGGGTTCGTCAATCTGCTGGCCATGGTTTGCCATGAGGCGGAGGTGAACGATTCACTACCCAGGGTGCAGGGCCATTACAGCCAGATCGTCGCCAGCAAGCTGCTGACCCTGATGACCACCAATATCCGTCGCGAAAGCCTGGGTTCGCCGGGGGCAAGCCTTGAACGGATCATCGATTACATCGACCGCAACCTGAGGCTTGAACTGACAGCAGAAGCGCTGGCGGAGCAGGCGTGCATGAGCCTGCGCTCGTTGTATGCATTGTTCGACCGGCATCTGCAGACCACGCCCAAACACTATGTACGTCAGCGCAAGCTGGAGCAGGTGCGCGCTTGCCTCAGCGACGCCAGCTGTTCGGTACGCAGCGTGACCGAACTGGCCATGGATTATGGCTTCATGCACCTGGGGCGGTTTTCCGAGGTGTATCGGCAGCAGTTTGGCGAGTTGCCCTCGGAAACCTTGCGTAATCGGCGCTGAGCCGCACCGGCCTCTTCGCGGTTGAACCCGCTCCCATAGGGCCCCGCACAAACAACAGCCTGCACAAAACGGATAGCACCGCGCACAAACCGGATATTCCCGCCCGATACCAATCCCTAACCTGACCAGGTCTAAACAATAACAAGGGAGACCCTGGCCATGTCCCTGGGATTCGACTACCTCAATGCCTTGCTCGAGGACGACCGTGAAAAGGGCATCTACCGCTGCAAGCGCGAGATGTTCACCGACCCACGCCTGTTCGACCTGGAGATGAAACACATCTTCGAGGGCAACTGGATCTACCTGGCCCATGAAAGCCAGATCCCCGAGAAAAACGACTTCCTCACCCTGACCATGGGGCGCCAGCCGATCTTCATCGCGCGCAACAAGGACGGTGAGCTCAATGCCTTCCTCAACGCCTGCAGCCACCGCGGCGCCATGCTCTGCCGGCACAAGCGCGGCAACCGCTCCAGCTACACCTGCCCGTTCCACGGCTGGACCTTCAACAACAGCGGCAAGTTGCTGAAAGTGAAGGACCCGAGCAACGCCGGCTACCCCGACAGCTTCAACTGCGACGGCTCCCACGACCTGACCAAGGTGGCGCGCTTCGAGTCGTACCGGGGCTTCCTGTTCGGCAGCCTGAATGCCGACGTCAAACCGCTGGTCGAGCATCTGGGCGAGTCGGCCAAGATCATCGACATGATCGTCGACCAATCGCCAGAAGGCCTGGAAGTGCTGCGCGGCGCCAGCTCGTACATCTACGAAGGCAACTGGAAGCTCACCGCCGAGAACGGCGCCGACGGCTACCACGTCAGTTCCGTGCACTGGAACTACGCCGCCACCCAGAACCAGCGCAAGCAGCGCGAGGCGGGTGAAGAGATCAAGACCATGAGCGCCGGCGCCTGGGCCAAGCAGGGCGGTGGCTTCTACTCGTTCGACCACGGCCACCTGCTGCTGTGGACCCGCTGGGCTAACCCCGAGGACCGCCCGGCCTACGAGCGCCGCGACCAGCTGGCCGCCGACTTCGGCCAGGCTCGTGCCGACTGGATGATCGAGAACTCGCGCAACCTGTGCCTGTACCCGAACGTGTACCTGATGGACCAGTTCAGTTCGCAGATCCGCATCGCCCGGCCGATTTCGGTCAACAAGACCGAAATCACCATCTACTGCATCGCCCCGAAAGGCGAGAGCGCCGATGCCCGCGCCAAGCGCATTCGCCAGTACGAAGACTTCTTCAACGTCAGCGGCATGGCCACCCCGGATGACCTGGAAGAGTTCCGCTCGTGCCAGACCGGCTACGGCGGCGGCACCGGCTGGAACGACATGTCCCGCGGCGCTGCGCACTGGGTGGAAGGCGCCGACGAGGCGGCCAGGGAGATCGAGTTGAATCCGCTGCTGTCCGGCGTACGCACCGAGGACGAAGGCCTGTTCGTGCTGCAGCACAAGTATTGGCAGGAAACCATGATCCAGGCCCTGAAGGACGAACAGCGACTGATCCCCGTGGAGGCCGTGCTATGAGCCTGTATGAAACCGTGCGCGACTTCCTCTACCGCGAAGCGCGCTACCTGGACGATGCCCAGTGGGATCAGTGGCTGGAGCTGTACGCCAGCGATGCCAGCTTCTGGATGCCGAGCTGGGACGATGACGACACCCTTACCGAAGACCCACAAAGCGAAATCTCGCTGATCTGGTACGGCAACCGTGGCGGCCTGGAAGACCGCGTGTTCCGCATCAAGACCGAGCGTTCCAGTGCGACCGTGCCCGACACCCGCACCTCGCACAACATCAGCAACATCGAGATCGTCGAGCAGGGCGAGGGAAGCTGCCAGGTGCGCTTCAACTGGCACACCCTGAGCTTCCGCTACAAGACCACCGACAGTTACTTCGGCACCAGCTTCTACACCCTCGACCTGCGCGGCGAGCAGCCGCTGATCAAGGCCAAGAAGGTGGTGCTGAAGAACGACTACGTGCGCCAGGTCATCGACATCTACCACATCTGATCCAGGGTTTTGCGAGCGCTGCCCGGTGCGTCCTGCGACGTGCCGTGGGCCGGCTCGCCCGCGAGGTGCAACATGAGCTACCAGATCGCACTCAATTTCGAAGACGGGGTCACCCGTTTCATCGAGGCCAGCGGCCATGAAACCGTGGCCGACGCCGCCTACCGCCAGGGCATCAACATCCCGCTGGACTGCCGCGACGGCGCCTGCGGTACCTGCAAGTGCAAGGCCGAGTCCGGGCGCTACGACCTGGGCGACAATTTCATCGAAGACGCCCTGAGCGAAGATGAAGTCGCCGAAGGCTACGTACTGACCTGCCAGATGCGCGCCGAAAGCGACTGCGTCATCCGCATCCCGGCCTCGTCGCAGTTGTGCAAGACCGAACAGGCCAGTTTCGAGGCCGCCATCAGCGATGTCCGACAGCTGTCGGCCAGCACCATTGCCCTGTCGATCAAGGGTGAAGCCCTTGGCCGCCTGGCGTTCCTGCCTGGGCAGTATGTCAACCTCAAGGTGCCGGGCAGCGAGCAGAGCCGCGCCTATTCGTTCAGCTCGCTGCAGAAGGACGGCGAGGTCAGCTTCCTGATCCGCAACGTGCCGGGTGGGCTGATGAGCAGCTTCCTGACCAACCTGGCCAAGGCCGGCGACAGCATGACCCTGGCCGGGCCGCTGGGCAGCTTCTACCTGCGGCCGATCCAGCGCCCGCTGTTGCTGCTGGCCGGTGGCACCGGCCTGGCGCCGTTCACGGCGATGCTGGAGAAGATCGCCGAGCAGGGCAGCGAGCATCCGCTGCACCTGATCTACGGCGTGACCAACGACTTCGACCTGGTCGAACTCGACCGCTTGCAGGCGCTGGCGGCGCGTATCCCCAACTTCACCTTCAGCGCCTGCGTGGCCAACCCGGACAGCCAGTACCCGCACAAGGGCTACGTGACCCAGCACATCGAGCCGCGCCACCTCAACGACGGCAATGTGGATGTGTACCTGTGCGGCCCGCCACCGATGGTCGAGGCGGTCAGCCAATACGTGCGCGAACAGGGCATCACCCCGGCGAACTTCTACTACGAGAAATTCGCGGCGGCGGCCTGATAGATCGCCGGGGCCGCTGTGCGGCCCTTTCGCGACACAAGGCCGCTCCCACATGCACCGCGATCCCCTGTGGGAGCGGCCTTGCGTCGCGATGGAGGGCGCAGCCCTCCCAATTGCCCTTACACGGATCAAGCAGGAGACACACATGAACAACCGATTCCAAGGCAAGGTCGCCCTGGTCACCGGTGCCGCCCAGGGCATCGGCCGTGGCGTGTGCTGGCGGCTCAAGGCCGAAGGCGCGCAAGTGGTCGCGGTAGACCGTTCCGAACTGGTTCACGAACTGGCCGGCGAAGGCATGCTCACCCTCACTGCCGACCTGGAACAACATGACGATTGCGCCCGGGTCATGGCCAGCGCCGTTGAAGCGTTCGGCCGCCTCGACATCCTGGTCAACAACGTCGGTGGCACTATCTGGGCCAAGCCCTTCGAACACTACCAAGTGGACCAGATCGAAGCCGAAGTACGCCGTTCGTTGTTCCCCACCCTGTGGTGCTGCCATGCCGCACTGCCGTACATGCTCGAACGCGGCAGCGGCGCCATCGTCAACGTCTCGTCCATCGCCACCCGTAGCGTCAACCGCGTGCCCTACGGCGCGGCCAAGGGCGGCGTCAACGCGCTGACCGCGTGCCTGGCGTTCGAAACTGCTGGCCGGGGAATCCGTGTCAACGCCACCGCGCCTGGCGGCACCGAAGCGCCACCCCGGCGCGTGCCGCGCAACAGTGCCGAGCAGACCGAACAGGAAAAGCACTGGTACCAGCAGATCGTCGACCAGACCCTCGACAGCAGCCTGATGCACCGCTACGGCAGCATCGACGAGCAGGTGGGCGCGATCCTGTTCCTCGCTTCCGACGAAGCCTCGTACATCACCGGCGTGACCTTGCCGGTAGGGGGCGGCGACCTCGGCTGAGCGACCCCCAAGGCAAGAGCTTTCTTTCACAACAAAAACAAGAGCGACAGATGCCATGCGAACCCTTGACGTACACCCGATCATCGATAACGCGCGCTTTACCCCGTTCCACTGGATGGTCATGGCCTGGTGCGGCCTGCTGCTGATCTTCGACGGCTATGACCTGTTCATCTACGGCGTGGTACTGCCGGTCATCATGAAAGAATGGGGCCTGACCCCGTTGCAGGCCGGTGCGCTGGGCAGCTATGCGCTGTTCGGCATGATGTTCGGCGCCCTGGCGTTCGGCAGCCTGGCTGATCGTATCGGGCGCAAGAAGGGCATCGCCATCTGTTTCGCCTTGTTCTCCGGGGCGACCATCCTCAACGGGTTTGCCAGCAGCCCGAGCGAGTTCGGCATCTACCGCTTCATTGCCGGCCTGGGCTGTGGCGGCCTCATGCCCAACGCCGTGGCATTGATGAACGAGTACGCGCCCAAGCGGCTGCGCAGCACGCTGGTAGCGATCATGTTCAGTGGCTACTCGCTCGGCGGCATGCTCTCGGCGGGTGTCGGCATCTTCATGCTGCCGCGTTTCGGTTGGGAATCGATGTTCTTCGCCGCAGCGGTGCCACTGCTGCTGTTGCCGGTGATTCTCTACCACCTTCCGGAGTCGATCGGTTTCCTGGTGCGTCAGGGCCGTACCGACGAGGCGCGCAAGCTGCTCAGGCAACTGGACCCGGACTGCGACGTGCAACCAGACGATGTACTGGTCGCCCCTGTGGGAGCGGGCTTGTCCCGCGAAAGGGCCGGCAAGTTCACCGGTGTAGTGGAACTGTTCCGCAACGGCCTGGCCATTCGCACCCTGGCACTGTGGCTGGCGTTCTTCTGCTGCCTGCTGATGGTCTACGCGCTCAGCTCCTGGCTGCCGAAGCTGATGGCCAACGCCGGCTACAGCCTGGGCTCGAGCCTGTCGTTCCTGCTGGCGCTGAACTTCGGCGGCATGGCCGGGGCGATCCTCGGCGGCTGGCTCGGCGACCGCTACAACCTAGTCAAGGTCAAGGTGGCGTTCTTCATTGCCGCCGCGCTGTCGATCAGCCTGCTCGGCGTCAACAGCCCGATGCCGGTGCTGTACCTGCTGATCTTCATTGCCGGCGCCACCACCATCGGCACGCAGATCCTGCTGTATGCCGGCGCCGCCCAGCTGTACTGGCTATCGGTGCGCTCCACCGGGCTGGGCTGGGCCTCGGGCATCGGCCGTAATGGCGCCATCGTCGGCCCGTTGCTGGGTGGTGCGCTGATGGGCATCAACCTGCCCCTGCAACTCAATTTCATCGCCTTCGCCATCCCCGGCGCAATTGCCGCGCTGGCCATGGCCGTGCACCTGGCCAGCGGCCGCCAGCATGCCCAGGCCGCTGCGGCGCAAGCGTAACTCCAGAAAACAACATGAGGTAATCCACCATGACCGTGAAAATTTCCCACACTGCCGAGGTGCAGCAGTTCTTCGAAGAGGCTGCAGGCTTTGGTAACGACGCCGGCAGCCCGCGCCTGAAACGCATTGTGCAGCGCCTGCTGCAGGACACCGCGCGGCTGATCGAAGACCTGGAAATCAGCGAGGACGAGTTCTGGCATGCCGTCGACTATCTCAACCGCCTGGGCGGTCGTGGCGAGGCCGGGCTGCTGGTGGCGGGGCTGGGCATCGAACACTTCCTCGACCTGCTGCAGGATGCCAAGGACCAGCAGGCAGGCCTGGTCGGCGGCACCCCACGCACCATCGAAGGCCCGCTGTACGTGGCCGGTGCGCCCATTGCCGAAGGTGAAGTACGCATGGACGACGGCAGCGAGGAGGGCGTGGCCACGCTGATGTACCTGGAGGGCCAGGTGCTCGACCCGCAAGGCCGGCCGCTGCCGGGGGCCACCGTTGACCTGTGGCATGCCAATACACGCGGAACCTATTCGTTCTTCGACCAGAGCCAGTCCGAGTACAACCTGCGCCGGCGCATCATCACCGACGCCCAGGGGCGCTACCGCGCGCGCTCCATCGTGCCGTCAGGCTATGGCTGCGATCCGCAGGGGCCAACCCAGGAGTGCCTGGACCTGCTGGGCCGCCATGGCCAGCGCCCGGCGCATGTGCACTTCTTCATCTCGGCGCCAGGGCATCGACACCTGACCACGCAGATCAACCTGGCCGGGGACAAGTACCTGTGGGATGACTTTGCCTATGCCACACGCGATGGGCTGGTGGGCGAGGTGGTGTTTGTAGAGGGCGAGGCGGGGCGGCATGCCGAACTGAAGTTCGACTTCCAGTTGCAGCGGGCCCAGGGCGGTGAGGATGAGCAGCGCAGTGGGCGGCCGCGGGCTTTGCAGGAGGCCTGATCCAGCGGGTTTGCTTCTTCGCGGGTGAACCCGCTCCCACAGGTACGGCGAAAATGCTGAAACCTGTGCAGCCCCTGTGGGAGCGGGTTCACCCGCGAAGAAGCCAGCAAAAAACAAGAGCCAGCCACAAAGGCCGGCCACCGCCTTGCGAGATATTCATGAAAACCCTGATCAAGGACTGCTCCCTGTCGGCCCTGGTCGCCGGCTGCATCGCCACGATGATCTCCTACGCAGGCCCTTTGGTGATCATCTTCCACGCCGCAGAAGCTGCCGGCCTGTCCCATCGGCAACTGTCCTCCTGGGTCTGGGCAGTGTCCATGGGCAGTGCCGTGCTCGGTGCGCTGCTCAGCCTGCGCTACCGGGTGCCGGTGGTGATCGCGTGGTCCATCCCCGGTTCGGCGCTGCTGGTCACCGCCTTGCCGCAACTGGGCCTGGAACAGGCTGTAGGCGCCTACCTGGTGGCCAACCTGGTTCTGCTGCTGATCGGTATCAGCGGGGCCTTCGACCGCATCATCACGCGCCTGCCAGGTTCCATCGCCGCCGGCATGCAGGCTGGCATCCTGTTCAGCTTCGGCATCGAGGTGTTCCGCGCCTTGCCGGTGCAACCGCTGCTGGTACTGGCAATGTTCGTCACCTACGTGGTGATGCGCAGGGTGCAGCCGCGCTACGCCGTGGCGGCGGTGCTGTGCGTGGGCACGGTGGTGACCGTGGCCAGCGGGGCGTTTCGCAGCGAGGCGTTGGTGCTGGAGCTGGCGTCGCCGCAGTGGGTCACCCCGCAGTTCAGCATGGCAGCGGTATTCAGCCTGGCACTGCCGCTGGTGCTGGTGGCCCTGACCGGGCAGTTCATGCCGGGCATGGCGGTGCTGCGCAACGCCGGCTACCCCACGCCGGCCAGCCCGATCATCAGTGCCAGCGCCCTCGCCGGCGCGGCGCTGGCACCGTTCGGTTGCCACGGGCTGAACCTGGCGGAGGTCACCGCCAGCCTGTGCACCGGTCATGAGGCCCATGAAAACCCCCGGCGGCGCTATGTCGCGGCGGTGGCTGGCAGTGCGCTGTACCTGCTGTTGGGGATCGCCGGAGCCACGCTGATGTCGCTGTTCGCAGCATTCCCCGCCGCCCTGATCGCCGCCCTGGCCGGGCTGGCGCTGTATGGCGCGATCAGCGAAGCCTTGACCCGCAGCCTGGCGGAACCGGCCGAGCGCGATGCCGGGTTGTTCACCTTCCTGGTCACCGCTTCGGGCGTGGCCTTCCTGGGGCTTTCGGCAGCGTTCTGGGGCTTGCTGTTCGGCCTGCTGGCCCATGCGTTGCTCAGGCTGCGCCAGCCACGTGCCGGGGAGGTGCTGAGCCGTACCCCATGAACCGCCGTGTTTCCAACGCTTTACCCATAAAAACAAGATCAAGAGAGCTTCGGAATGAACCACACCCCTTGCGTCGCCCTGGGCCTGACTTTGCTCAGCCAACCGTTGCTGGCCGCCGAAGGCGGCTTCTTCGAAGATTCGAAGGCCACATTGAGTGCCCGTAACTACTACTTCAGCCGCGACTTCTCCGACATCGTCGGGGCCAACCAGCAATCCAAGGCCGAGGAGTGGGCCCAGGGCTTCATCCTCGACTTCAAGTCGGGCTACACCCCGGGCACGGTCGGCTTTGGCGTTGACGCCCTGGGCCTGCTGGGCATCAAGCTCGACAGCAGCCCCGACCGCACCAACACCGGGTTACTGCCGGTGCACAGTGATGGCCGGGCCGCCGATGAATACAGCCGCCTGGCGCCCACCTTCAAGGCCCGGCTGTCCAAAACCGAATTGCGCGTCGGCGAACTGCAAGCCAATCTGCCGGTGCTGACCTTCAGCGACATCCGCCTGTTGCCACCGACCTACCAGGGCGCAAGCCTGAGCTCGGCGGAAATCGACGGCCTGACCGTGCAGGCCGGGCACCTGAAAAGCACCCACCTGCGCAACGAGGGCGGCGACGGCAAGATGAACGCCATGCTCGGCCATGTGCCGATGCGCCAGGCAGAGAGCGACGGCTTCAACTACCTGGGCGGGGACTATGCGTTCAATGCCAACCAGAGCAGCGTCAGCCTGTGGTACGGGCAGCTGGAGGACATCTACGAACAGGGCTTTGTCGGCCTCAAGCACAGCAAGCCCGTAGGCAACTGGGTGCTCAGCGCCAACCTGGGGTATTTCACTGCGCGCGAAGATGGCGATGCGTTGCTCGGCAATATCGACAACCAGGCGTTTTTCTCGATGTTCACGGCCCGGCATGGCGGGCACAGCTTCCATGCCGGCTACCAGGGCATTTATGGCGACAGCCCGTTCCCACGGGTATTCGCCAACATCTCGCCGTTGGGTAACGAAGTGCCAACCTATGAATTCGCCTACACCGACGAACGCTCGTACCAGGTGCGCTACGACTACAACTTCGCGGCCATGGGCGTGCCGGGGCTGACCGCCACCGTGCGTTACATAACAGGTGACAATGTCGACACTGGGCAGGGGTATGAAGGGCGCGACCGCGAGCGCGACCTGGACATTGGTTATGCGGTGCAGGGCGGGGTGCTGAAGGGGCTGGGGATCCGGGTGCGCAATGCCATGGCCCGGTCCAACTACCGCAGCGACATCGACGAGAACCGCTTGACGCTGGTGTACACCTGGCAGTTGTTCTGAATCATCCATAGAGGCATGTGCAAACCCGGTGGGAGCAGCTGTCTCATATTGCCTGCACTGGCCTCATCGCCGGCAAGCCAGCTCCCACAGGGATCGCGCATGGCTTGAGGTCAGCGCGGGCGCGATCCCTGTGGGAGCGGGCGCGCCCGCGAACACGGGCGAAGCCCGTGCCATCCACCGCGTCGCCTGTTTCGCGGGCTTGCCCGCTCCCACAGGTACTGCGCAAGTCTTGAGGGCAGCGCGGTCGGGGTGGGAGCTGGCTTGCCGGCGATGAGGCCAGGGCAGGCAGCCCGTTACAGATGCTCCCACAAGAGGAATTGCGCATTGGGCCCGGATGAAGTTAGCTTCCGGAAACCACCCTTTCAGGAATGCCCCCTTGGACTCCATCACCCAAGCAGTACTCGGCGCCGCCCTGCAAGGTACCGTACTCGGCCGTATCCAGGGCCGCCGCTCGCTGCTGTATGGCGCGGCGCTGGGCACGCTGCCCGACCTGGATGTGATCATCCGCTACGCCGACCCGGTGTCGCAGATGACTTACCACCGCGGTTTCTCTCATTCCCTGTTCGTGCTCAGCGGGCTGGCCTTGCTGCTGGCCTGGCTGGTCAACAAGTGCTGGCCAGGCAAAGGTTATACCTTGCCCAGGCTGTTCCTGGCGTTCTGGCTGGTGCTGGTCACCCACCCGTTGCTCGACGCCTTCACGGTCTATGGCACGCAGTTGTTCTGGCCCTTGCAAGCCACCCCGCAAAGCTGGGCAGCGGTGTTCATCATCGACCCGGTCTACACCGTGCCGCTGCTGGCTGCGGTGATTTACGCAATCATCAAAGGGCTGACCAGCAAGGCGACGCAGTTACTGACCCTGGCCTTGGTATTCAGCGCAGCCTACCTGGGTTTCGGCCTGGCCGGACGCATGGCGGCCGAGCAGCGGTTTCAGGCTGCCCTCGATCGCCAAGGCATCGCCGTCAGCCAGGTACGTGCCGTGCCGATAGCCTTCAACAGCCTGGTCTGGCGAGTGCTGGCCAAGACCCCGGACGGCGATTACTACGAAGGCATCAGCAGTGGGTTCGACCAGCAAACGCCAGAAATGCAGCGTTTGCCGCGTAACCTGCAACTGGCACAAGCGCTGGCCGGGAACCCGTTGCATCAGCGCTTGCGCTGGTTCACCGATGACTGGCTGCGCTACGACCAGGTCGGCGATGCGCTGGTGGTCAGCGACCTGCGCATGGGCATCCCGGGGAACTACACGTTCCGCTTCAACATGGCCCATCGTGACAGCCAGGGGCACTGGATTACCGATGTGCCGTCGATGTGGAAGGGCGCCGGGCCAGGGGCGGCATTCAATGGCGACGACCTGGTGCTGATCTGGCGACGGATCGTCGAACAGCAGCCACCGTTGCCGCTGGCTGCCTGGACCGATCGTTACCTGGGGCCCGCCACAGTCGAGCCCGGGCGCTGAGGCATGCGTTCAGCCGGGTTGGACCTGGTCAAGTGGACGGCGATGCTGACCATGGTCGCCGACCACCTGCGTTTCCTGTGGCCTGATGCCGACGCCTTGTTCGTACTGGGCCGGTTGGCGTTTCCGCTGTTTTGCCTGGCGATTGCGGTTAATGTGGGGCGCTCCAGGGGCGGGGCGCTCCATACCCGCGGCAACCTGCGTTATCTGGGGCTGATGCTGGTGTTCGCGGTGCTGTCGGAGCCTGCGTACCGTTGGCTGGACAGTGGTTCGCCAACGTTCAGCGTGATGCCGACCCTGGTGTTGGGGTTACTGGTTGCCTGGGGTGTGCACCATCCGTCGAGGTCGGCGCGAGTGCTTGGCTTCGCCGGTCTGCTTGCAGGGTGGCTGTTCAGCGAACAGCTGATGTACGGGCTGCCGGGGGTGATGCTGCCGGGCGCATGGTTGATGGCCCGCCGAACAGGAGGGGCGGCCTGGTTGTTGCCTTGCCTGTTGGCCATGGGCGGGAACCTGACCAACAGCTGGTTGAAGGAGCATCTGCTGGCGCCTATCACCGTGCTGACGCTGATTGCTGCAGCCTTGGCGATTCCGCTCGGGTGCTTGTTGCTGCGTCATGATGATAGGCGGGTGCCAGCAGTCGGACGTTGGGGTTATCTGTTCTATCCGGTACATTTATTGGTGATCAAGGTCTTCGCTTGATCACTCTGGCAGCCACACCTTCCGTTTTTGCATGCGAAAATCATTGTAGGAGCGGCCTTGTGTCGCGAAAGGGTCGCGCAGCGGCCCCGGCTATTTCAATCGCCAGGAAAATTGCCGGGGCTGTTGCACAGCCCTTTCGCGACACAAGGCCGCTCCTACACGTGCTGTGCTGCCTCGACAGTCCTGCTTGCATTTCACAGATTCATACCCATCTAAGCCGGCCGCATCAGATTCAGGAACCACCCATGGAACCCAACCGCTTCGGCGACATCGCCGCCTTCGTCAGTGCCGCGAAGGCCGGTAGTTTTACCGCTGCCGCCGCCACCTTGGGCCTGACGCGCTCGGCGGTGGGCAAGAGCATCGCTCGCCTGGAGTCGCGCATGGCCGTGCGCCTGCTCAACCGCACCACGCGCAAGCTGAGCCTGACAGACGAGGGCCTGGTGGCCTACGAGCGCTGGCGGCAGATTCTGGATGACCTGGACGAAGTGGAAAGCACCATGGCCCAGCGCCGTGGCAAGCCCACCGGCACCCTGCGCCTGACAGCACCTCTGTCGTTCGGCCAGCGCCATGTGCTGCCGATTCTTGACCAGTACCTGAAGCAGTGGCCCGAGCTGCGCGCGGATATCCGCTTCACCGACCGTTTCGTCGACCTGGTCGAGGAGGGTATCGACGTTGCGGTGCGTATCGGTGCACCGAAGGAAGACTCGCAACTGTTGACCCGCACGGTGGCCTGGCAGCAGTTCGTCACCTGCGCCTCGCCCGCGTACCTGGACACACGCGGCGTACCGCAGGTGCCCGGCGACCTCTACGGGCACGACAAGATCGCCTTCCTGGCCGGCGAAAAGGCCATGCCGTGGCGCTTCCATACCGAAGCGGGGCTGCACCTGTGCGAAGACCCCGGGCGGCTGAACATCGACAGCTCCGAGGCGATGCTCGATGGCGCGCGGGCGGGTTTCGGGCTGATTCACCTGCCCACCTACATCACTGGCGACGACCTGCGCACCGGCACCTTGGTGGAGGTGCTGCAAGCCTATCGGCCGCCGGCGGACCCGATTCGTATCGTGTACCCAAGCAAGCGCCACCTGTCGCCACGGGTACGCGGGTTCATCGACCTGCTGGTAGCCAGCTGGGAACCGGGTGTGCCCTGGGAATACTGATTGGGGACTGACAGGCCCCTGTGCCGGGCCTGAAGCCGGGTTTATCGCTGGCTGCGCAGCAGGGAAACTGGCAGTCACTGATAATCCCTGTGGAGACCCCATGACTGCACTGTCCGTACTGGACCTGGTCATGATCGGTGAAGGCAAGACCTTCGCCGACGCGATCGAAGAGTCCCGCCAACTGGCGCGCCATGTCGAGCAACAGCAATACAGCCGCTACTGGATCGCCGAACACCACGACATGCCGGGCATCGGCTCGGCCGCCACGTCATTGGTCATCAACGAAATCGCCAACGCCACCCGGCATATCCGCGTCGGCGCTGGTGGCATCATGCTGCCCAACCATGCGCCCTTGGTGGTGGCCGAGCAGTTCGGTACGCTCGACACCCTGCACCCGGGCCGCATCGACCTCGGCCTGGGCCGTGCACCGGGCAGCTCCGGCCCGACCTTGCGCGCCTTGCGTGGTGCTGCGCCAGAGCGCGACTTCGGCCAGGACATCGCCGAACTGCGCGACTACCTGGCTGACAACGGCAAACGGCGGGTGCGCGGCGTGCCGGGCACGCACGACGTCCCGGTGTGGATCCTCGGCTCCAGTCTTTTCGGCGCCGACCTGGCAGCGAAACTGGGGCTGCCCTATGCCTTCGCCTCGCACTTTGCGCCGCGCTACTTGCTGCAGGCCATCGCCCACTACCGGGCGAACTTCCAGCCTTCGGCACAACTGGCCAAACCGTATGTGATGGTGGGCATGAACCTGTTTGCCGCCGACAGCGATGCCGAGGCGGATTACCTGGCCAGCTCCCATCGCAAGTGGATGCTGGACCTGCATGTCGGGCGCTTCGGCCTGCTGCCCAAGCCGCAGGAGGGTTATGTCCAGAGCTTGCCGGACCATGAGCGCGCCGTACTTGAGCAGGTGATGGCCTGCACCGTGGCCGGCGGGCCGGAGCGGGTAAGGGAAGGGTTGCGCACGCTGATCGAGCAGACCGGCGCGGATGAACTGATGATCGACTGCCGCATCCACGACCCGCTGGCGCGGCAGCGTTCGCATGCCTATGCCGCGCAGGCCCTGGCGCAGTTGAGTTAAAGCTACCGGCCTCTTCGCGGGTAAACCCGCTCCCACAGGATGACCACAGGCTTGAACTTTGTGGGCCCCCTGTGGGAGCGGGTTCACCCGCGAAGAGGCCGGCACAGGCAACAAAAAAGGGAGCCTGAAAGCTCCCTTTATCAGCATCAAGCCTGCTTCAGGAACGGATAATCCGTATACCCCTCAGCCCCATTGGCATAATCGAACTGCGCTCGGTGCGCATTCAACGGCGCCTGCACCCGCAACCGTTCTACCAGGTCCGGGTTGGCAATGAAGCTGCGCCCGAACGCTACGGCATCGATCAAACCACGCCCGATCAGGTCTTCACCCTTCTCGGCGGTGTAGGCACCGGCAGCAACGATCACCCCCGGGTAGGCCGCGCGAATCGCCTGGCGGAACTCGTCACGCAGCGGCTTGCCGCCGGCCCAGTCCGGTTCGGACAGGTGCAGGTAGGCAAGGTTGCGCTTGGCCAGTTCGCGGATCAGGTACAGGCCCGCAGCTTCCTGGTCCTCGCCATTGTCCACACCATTGAAACCACCCAGCGGGAAAACGCGGATACCCACGCGGTCGGCGCTCCAGCTGGCAATCGCCGCATCCACTGCTTCAAGCACGATCCGCGCACGGTTCTCGACGCTGCCGCCGTAGCGGTCTTCGCGTTGGTTGGCGCTGGGGGTGAGGAACTGGTGCAGCAGGTAGCCGTGGGCGGCGTGCAGCTCGATGAAGTCGAAGCCGGCTTCACGGGCATTGGCGGCCGCCTGGCCGAAGTCGGCGACGATACCGGCGATTTCCGCCTCGCTCAGCGCCCGCGGCGCAGAGGTTTCCACACGCATCAGGTTGCCGTGCTCGTCACGCAGGGTAGTGCGGGCAGCAGCCGGCAGCGCCGAAGGTGCCACCGGGGCTTCGCCGCCGGGTTGCAGGGAAGTATGCGATACCCGCCCGGTGTGCCACACCTGCACGGCGCTGTGGCCGCCATCGGCGTGTATGCCCTCGCTGACATGCTTCCATGCAGCGATCTGCTCGGCGCTGTGGATGCCTGGCGAGCCGGAATAGCCTTTGGCCTGGAAGGAAATCTGCGTGGCTTCGGTGATGATCAGCCCGGCGCTGGCGCGCTGGCGGTAGTACTCGGCCATCAGTGGGGTAGGCACGTCACCCGGCTCCAGGCTGCGCAGGCGGGTGAGGGGGGCCATGAACACGCGGTTGGGCAGGGTGAGCGGGCCGACTTTCAGGGGTTGCAAGAGTTTCATTGCTGCTCCAGAGGTGGGAAACCAATGGTGCGCACGATACCGAGGTGATTGGGGAAAGGGGGGACCGGGAGCCCGGCATTGGGCTCCCCAATTGCTGTTCCTGATGCTTGTGCACCGCCTGTTCTGGCCTCTTCGCGGGCTCGCCCGCTCCCACAGGGTTCCCACAATTCCCCAGGCTGTGGTGATCCTGTGGGAGCGGGTTCACCCGCGAAGAGGCCAGAACAGGAGAACGATCAGCTGCGGGCCAACCGCCCGCTCACATAATGCGCCACATCATTGAACCCCGGCGTCGACGCATGCCCCGGCGTGACCAGCGAATCAATGAACGCTTCATCCTCCGCGGTAATCTTCACCGCCAGCGCACCGCCATAGGTATCCCACTGTTCTTCCGTCCGCGGCCCGACAATGGCTGAACTGACCAATCGGTTGTTCAGCACCCAGGCAATCGCGAACTCGACGATACCCACGCCCTTGGCCTCTACATAGGCCTGGATCTGCCGGGCAATGGCCAGCGACTCCTGGCGCCATTCCACCTCCATGATGCGCTTGTCCTGGCGCCCGGCACGGCTACCGGCATCCGGCGCCGTACCCGGCGCATACTTGCCGCTGAGCACGCCCCGCGCGAGCGGGCTGAATGGCACCACGCCCAGGCCATGGGCGGCCGCAGCGGTGAGCTGCTCCGGCTCGGCCTGGCGGTTGACGATGTTGTACAGCGGCTGGCTCACCACCGGCCTGGGCACGCCCAGGCGCTCGGCAATGTGGCAGGCCTCGGCGATGCGCCAGCCGCGGAAATTGGACAGGCCCCAGTAGCGGATCTTGCCCTGGCGCAGCAGGTCGCCGATGGCTTGCACGGTTTCCTCCAGCGGCACTTTGTGGTCTTCGCGGTGCAGGTAGTAGATGTCCAGGTAGTCCATGTCCATGCGCGTCAGCGTGGCATCGAGGGCATTGAAGATGTGCTTGCGCGACAGCCCGCTGCGGTTGGGCAGGCCATCGGCCGGGCCAAAGCCGACCTTGCTGGCCACGATCCAGTCCTGGCGATGGCGGGCCACCGCTTCGCCGACGATTTCTTCCGCGCGCCCGGCGTTGTAAACGTCAGCGGTGTCGATGAAGTTGACGCCCTGGCCCCAGGCCTTGTCGATGATGCGCAGGGCGTCCTCGGTGCTGGTCTGCTCGCCGAACATCATGCTGCCCAGGGTAAGGGCTGAAACCTGCAGGCCACTTTGGCCGAGGGGGCGGTATATCATGCGTTTGGGTCCTTGTGCAGTCGGCTGATCTACCCGTTTTACACACAACCGGGGCGCAATGAAAGGCAGCCTCAACCGATCAGCGCCAAGGCTTCCTGCAAGGTCAATGGGCGCTTCAGGCGTTGCGACAGTGTCGCCATGGCATCGGAATAACCCTTGGCGATGACCGCCTCGACCTGCTCATCCACACATTGCAAGGCGATGAAGTCGCCTTTTTCCGGCTCGCCGACGAACTCGATGCGGTTCCAGTCCCGCGCGTGGCCGAGTACTTCGTAGGTGCGGCCGTGCTGGTAGGTCCAGAAGAACGGTACATCGGCGTAGCGGCGCTGCTCGCCGAGCATGTTGGCGGCGGCGATCACCCCATGTTGCTGGGCCAGGCGCCAGTGTTCGATACGCACCGGGCGCCCGCTGAGCGGGCAGGTGGCGATATCCCCCGCGGCCCACAGGCCACCTGCAGCGCGCATTTCAGCGTCGACTCGCACCGACTTGTCTTCGCTCAGCAGCACGCCCTGGATAAACGCTGTCGCCGGTCTTACCCCGGTGCCCAGCAGCACCAATGGGGTCTGTAGCCGCTCACCGTTGGCTAGCTGCACCGCCTCGACCTTGCCCTGGCCCTCGATCCGTTCGACCTCGGTGGGGCCGTGGAAGATGACCCCCTTGCGTTCGTGCAACTCGCGGATGCTACGACCGATGCGCTCGCCCAGCTGGCGGGCCAGGGGGACCTCGTGGCGGGTGACCACGTGCACCTGCACGCCGTACTTGCGCAAAGCCGAGGCGGCTTCCAGGCCGATGAAGCCGTCACCGACGATCACTGCCGGCTGGCCGGGCTCGGCAGCGTCCAGCAGGTGCGCGGCGTCCTCCCGTGAGCGCAGGGTAAATACCCCGGGCAGCTCCACATCCGGGATATCGGGCCGCAACGCCTTGCCGCCGGTGGCCAGCAGGCAGGCGTCATAGTCGATCTGCTGGCCGTCGGCCAGGGTGAGCTGGCGTTTCTGGGTGTTCAGGGTACGCACCTTGCCATGCTTGCGTTCCAGCTGGCCTTTGCGCAGGGCGTCGGCTTCAAGCAGGCCCGGCACTTCATCGGGCGGCATCTGCCCGGCGATCACGAACTTGCTGAGTGAAGTACGATCGTAGGCTGGCTGGCGCTCCTGATCGACCCAGACCAGGCGGCCGGCAAAGCCATGGGCCAACAGGGTGGCGACTGCGGCACTGCCTGCGGCACCGGCGCCGACCACCACGAAGCAACGGGCATCACTGTGGCGGGGCGGCTCGGTTCTGGGCAGGGGTTGGTCGTCGACCCATATCTCGTCACCCTTGACCCAGGTTCGATAGCGACGCAGATCGGCCAGGCCGGCGGCTCGCAGACCGCACCCTCGTCCACGGCGAACGCGGCCTTGTGCCAGGGGCACACCAGCAGGCCGCCACACACCACGCCTTCATTGAGTGGTGCCCCTTCGTGGGGGCAGTTGCCCTGGTAGCCGTGCACCTGGTCGCCCTGGCGGATGAGGATGATTTCTTCGCTGCCGGCCTGGACGCGCAGGGGGCGGTGTTCGTCGAGTTGGGTCAGGCGGGCCACGGCGTGCTGGGTCATGAAGGCTCTCCAAAGGGGGCTTTGGAACCATTTGACGCCTGGGTCGGGGAGGGGATGCGTTGAGCTGACGATCGGCGCGGGGTGTGGAGCTTGTGTGGTCTGGACGGGCCTCTTCGCGGGTGAACCCGCTCCCACATGGATTTCACCAGCTTCGAGTTGGTGGTGATCCTGTGGGAGCGGGTTTACCCGCGAATGCCTCAACTGGCCCTTGCAGTACTCAGCGCACCGGCCCGGGTAACGCGCAGGGCCACCAGGCTACCCAGCACGATCAACGCCGCCAGCGAATACAGTGCGGCATCGGTCGAGCCGGTCTGGTCCTTGATGAAGCCGACCAGGTACGGGCTGAGGAAGCCGGCCATCTGGCCCACCGAGTTGATGATCGCAAGGCCCGCGACAGCCGCGCCGGCGCTGAGCAGCGCGGTGGGCATCGGCCAGAACATCGGCAGGCCGGTGAGCGCGCCCATGGTGGCGATCGACAGGCCGAGGATGGCGATGGCCGGGTTGCCGGCGAAGTTCACCGCGATCAAGAGCCCGATGGCGCCCATCAGCATCGGTACTACAAGGTGCCAGCGGCGCTCGTTGCGCAGGTCGGCCGAACGCCCGCAGAGGATCATGAACACACCGGCCAGCAGGTACGGGATGGCGCTGAGCCAGCCGATCAGCAGCGGGTTGTCGAAGCCCATGTTCTTGATGATCGACGGCAGCCAGAAGTTGATCGCGTACACACCGCTCTGGATGCAGAAATAGACGAAGCCGAAGGTCCAGATCAGCGGGTTGGTCAGCACGGCGAGCACGCTGTCGCCGGTGGTGCTCGGCTTGCCGGCGGCATCGGCTTCGAGGTCGGCGGCGATCAGCTGGCGTTCGGCCGGGCTCAGCCAGGCGGCTTTCTGGTAGCCGTCACTGAGCAGGAACACCGCCAGTACACCCAGGGCAACGGTCGGCAGGCCCTGGATCAGGAACATCCATTGCCAGCCGGCCAGGCCGTGCTGGCCAGCGGCGAAGTGTTGCAGGATCCAGCCGGAGAATGGCCCGCCGAGCAGGCCCGATACCGGGATCGCCGACATGAACAGGGCCATGATGCGACCGCGACGGGCCGCCGGGAACCAGCGCGAAAGGTACAGCACCACGCCCGGGAAGAAGCCGGCTTCGGCGGCGCCGGTCAGCAGGCGCAGGGCGTAGAATTCGGTGGGTGTGGTGACGAACAGCAGGCAGGTGGAGAGGCTGCCCCAGGCGATCATCATCAGCGCGATCCAGCGTCGCGGGCCGAAGCGGTTGAGCGCCAGGTTGCTTGGCAGGCCGCAGAGCACATAGCCGATGAAGAAGATGCCGGCGCCAAGGCCGTACACCGTTTCGCTGAACTTGAGCGCGTCGAGCATCTGCAGCTTGGCAAAGCCGACGTTGACGCGGTCCAGGTAGTTGAACAGGTAGCAGATGAAAATGAACGGAATCAGCCGCAGGGTGATGCGCCGGTACAGCGCGTTGCGGTTGGTGTCCGTGCCTTGGTCAGGGGCGGGGCTGTATGCCATGATCGGGTTCTCTGTTGTTATGGTTGTCGCCGCGTCGCCTGTTCCGGCGCTCGCCCTGACGAGTCTCGGGGACTGCGGCGTGCCTGTCTTTGTGCTTTTGCACAGCACTTGTACCGGGCTGCTGTGCCCGAGCCCAAAACCCTGACACCCAAAGGACCGTTCAATGTTCGAACTCGACCATGACCTGGCACAGGATATCGTTGACCGCGCGATGGCCATTCTGCCATGCAACGTCAATGTCATGGACAGCCAGGGGTTGATCCTCGGCAGTGGCGAACCGGAGCGTATCAACACCCGCCACGAGGGCGCGCAACTGGTGCTTGCCAACGGCCGCATCGTCGAGCTGGATACCGACGCGGCCAAATGCCTGAAGGGTGTGCAGCCCGGGGTGAACCTGCCGCTGATGCTCGATGGCCGATTGATGGGCGTACTAGGCCTGACCGGTGACCCGCAGCAAGTGCGTACCTATGGCGAACTGGTGCGCATGACCGCCGAAATGCTGCTGGCCCAGCGCCATCTGCAGGCCGATCAGCAATGGCGACGGCAGCGCTGTGACGATCTGCTGGCCCTGCTGCTGGGCGGCAGCGGCGATTCTCCGCGATTGCTCGACGAGGCCCGACAGCTGGGCCTGAAGCCGCAGTTGCCGCGGGTACCGTGCCTGTTCGAACTGGCCTCGGGGTCAGCCGCCGAAACCCTGGCGGCATGGTTGATGAGCCGCTACCCGGACAGTTGGTGCGTCAGCCCGGCTCGCCAGTCGTTGTTGTGGTGTCGCCCATCAGGCGTGGCGCTGGACGAACCTCGCCTGCTGGAGCGCCTGCAGCGCCATGGCTGGGAAGTGGAACGGCTGGCCCTGGGCAGTGCCGCGCAAAGTCTGGAGCAACTGCGTCGGGGTTATCGCCGGGTGCGCGACCTGTTGGCCTATGGGCGCGAGGTACTGCCGGGCGAGCGCCTGCTCAGCCTGCAGCGCTACCGATTGCCGGCATTGCTGTGGCGCCATCGCAACGATGATGCGCTGGATGAGTTGTTGGAGCCCTTGCAGCGTATTCGCAACAAGGACAGCAGTGGGCAGTTGCTCACCACCCTGCGCGCCTGGTGTGCCCATGACGGCCAGAGCCAGGCCTGTGCCGATGCCCTGGGCATCCACCGCAACAGCTTGCGCTACCGCCTGGAGCGGGTTGCCGAGCTGGGTGAGGTGGACCCTCTGCGCATGGAAGGGATGCTCAGCCTGTACCTGGGGTTGCAGCTGCTGCCAGCAGATTGACACGAGACCTGTAGGAGCAGCCGTGTGCTGCGAAGAGGCAGGTACAGGCAACAGATGTGCATTGTCAGTACGGGCCTCTTCGCAGCACAAGGCTGCTCCTACAGAGGTGGAGGCAGCCACGAAGGCATCCGCCCAAACAACCCGCCCGGCGTTTTGTGCATTTGACCGAGGCCTCCTTGCCAGCCACCTGTCAGCATGCCGCTCATCAGGACAGGAGAAACCCCATGAAGATCGTCATAGCCCCCGACTCGTTCAAGGACAGCCTCGACGCTGCCGGTGTCGCACGCGCCATCGCGGCGGGCCTGGGCGAGGCCTGGCCGGAGGCCGAGCTGGTCGAGTGCCCGATGGCCGACGGTGGCGAAGGCACCATGGATGCGATTCTCGCCGCCAGCCACGGCCAACTGCGTCGTCAGACCGTACGCGGGCCGTTGGGGCAAAGCGTGGAGGCGGGCTGGGGCTGGCTGCCGCAAAGCCGCACGGCCATCATCGAAATGGCCCAGGCCAGTGGCCTGCAGCTGGTGCCGACCGGCCAGCGCGATGCCTGCCGCAGCAGCACCTGGGGCACCGGCGAGCTGATTGCCGCCGCCCTGGCCGCAGGCGCGCAACGGATAGTGCTGGCCATCGGCGGCAGTGCCACCAACGACGCGGGCAGCGGCATGTTGCGCGCGCTGGGCCTGCGCCTGCTGGACGCCGACGGGCAAGCACTGGAGGAAGGTGGACTGGCCTTGGCCAAGCTGGCCCGCATCGATGCCAGCGACCTCGACCCGCGCCTGGCCGAGGTGCAATTCGAAGTCGCAGCAGACGTCGACAACCCACTGTGTGGCACCAATGGCGCATCGGCTATCTTCGGCCCGCAGAAGGGCGCCAACCCACAGCAGGTGCAGGCACTGGACCAGGCTCTGGGGCATTTTGCCGACCATTGTGCGCAGCTGCTGGGTGAGGATGTGCGCGACTACCCTGGCTGCGGCGCTGCCGGCGGCATGGGGTTCGCGGCCCGGGCATTCATGGGCGCGCAGTTCCGCCCCGGGGTGGAAGTGGTGGCCGAACTGGCCGGCCTGGATGCCTTGGTGCAGGGCGCAGCCCTGGTGGTGACCGGCGAGGGGCGCTTCGACGCCCAGACCTTGCGTGGCAAGACGCCGATGGGCGTGGCACGGGTTGCCAAGCGCCATGGGGTACCGGTGGTGGTGTTGGCCGGGACCTTGGGTGAAGGCTACCAGCAGCTGTATGCCCATGGTGTCGATGCCGCCTTTGCCCTGGCCAGCGGGCCGATGAGCCTGGAGCAGGCATGCGCCAATGCCGCTGAGCTGTTGCAGGCGCGAGCTTGTGATATCGGGCGGCTGTGGCGCTGCGCAACACGAACCTGATCGACCGCTGCAGTCAGCCGCACCCCGCGCTTGGTCATTGATTTTTTTGTTGTTATCGTAGACAGGAAAATCGAAGGTAACCAGCAAATGCCCGTCACAGAGCCTTTCCAAGACAACGTCGCGGCCTTCACCGACGCCGCACAGGGCCTGGGATTGGCCTGTACCATGACGGTGGCTGAGGTGGACGAGCTGCGCAACCGCCTCAAGGCGTGCAGCTACGTGCCAGTCAACGTCGCCAGTACCCGCGCCGACCTGGGCGAAAGCCTGGTCTGGGATGAAGGCAGCGGCGCGTTGTACTTCGTCGATATCTCTGGCGGGCGCATCAACCGTCTGATACCCGATGGCCAAGCCCAGTGCCTGTACGAATCCGCGGCACGCATCGGCGCGCTGGCGTTGACCGACCAAGGCAACCTGATTTTCACCGAAGACGCCAGCGTGGCCATCTTCGATGTGTCGTTGCGCAGGGTGCGCCGGCATTCGGTTTCGGTTCACCCGCGCTCGACCTACCGTTTCAATGACGGCGCCTGCGACCCGCAGGGCCGATTCGTGACCGGGCTGATGGACGATGCCCTGAGCGGCAACACCGGGGCGCTGTTCCGCTTTGACGGGAAGTTGAGTGACCAGGTGATCCACGACGACATGGCATTGCCCACCGGTCTGGCCTGGTCGCAGGACGGCCACACGGTGTACTTCGTCGATTCGGCGGCGCGCTCGATCTACCGCGCCAGGTACCTGGCCGAAGGCCGGCTTGGCGCGGTCACACTGTTTGCCGAAACCCCTGCCGAACTGGGGCGGCCGGACGGCCTTGCGCTGGACCGCGAAGGCGGCCTGTGGGTGTGCCAATACCATGGCAGTTGCCTGCTGCGTTATGACCGCCATGGCCAACTGACCGACCAGGTGCTGATGCCAGTACCGTGCCCCACCAGTTGCTGCTTCGGCGGGGAGGGGATGAATACCTTGTTCATCAGCACCGCGCGCTTCGGCATGAGTGCCGAAGACCTGCACCATTACCCTGATGCAGGCGATCTGTATGCCTTCAGCCCGGCAATTGGCGGCATCCCCCGCCACACCTTCAAGGAATAAGCTTTTGCACCTGGCTGGCCGGTAGCACGGCCAGTTCGCCAAAGCGCTGCGCTGCGTCGATGTAGCGTAATGCCGACTTGGCGTCTTTCCAGCCCACATAGCTCATCAGCGCCTTCAACTCCCAACCGTTGGCCGTGGCCCAGGTGGCGAAGCCACGGCGTAGCGAGTGGCCGGTGTACAGCGCCGCCGGGACCCCGGCGCGCTCCAGCATGCGCCGCAGCAGGCCGACCAGGCTGTTGCTGTTGAGCGCGGTGTCGCCGAGGTTGCCCCAGCGGTCGAGCTTGCGGAACACCGGCCCATGGGCGATGCCGGCGACCTCCAGCCATAGCAGGTAGGCCGCGACCGGGCACAAGGCCTTGAGCGCCGGGGTGCGGTGTTGTACGCCCAGGGCTTCGCGGTCGCCCTTGCTGCGGGGCAGGAACAGGGTGATGCCGACACCGGCCTCGGCCTGGATGTGCTCCACCCGCAGGCGTGCCAGTTCATCGCCGCGAAAACCACGCCAGAAGCCCAACAACAGCAGCGCAGCGTCGCGACGCGCCCGGCGCAGGGTGGCCAGGTCATGCTGTTCCCGGGCTTGGCGGGCTTCTTCTTCGAAACATTCCACTGCGCTTTGCAGGTGCTGCAGCAACAACGGCGCGGCTTGCCTGGGCGGTGTCGGGTGCAAGGTGCGGATGCCGCGGAGTACCTGGCGCACCAGCGGCGCCTTGGTCGGGTCGGGGAAACCTTGGGCGACGTGCCATTGGCTGAGCGCCGCCAGGCGCTGGCGCAGCGTGCTGACGGCATGCTGGTCGGCGTGGTCGGCCAGGTAGCGAGCGATGCTCTCGGCCGTGGCCGGGAGAAAGCCGCCCCAGTGGGTTTCAAAATGCTCGATGGCGGCCTGGTAGCTGCGCCGGGTGTTGTCGCGGGTGGCGGCGCGGAGGTAGCGCTCGATGTCGGTCATGGTGCGTGCGCAAACGGATGATGGGTACACGATAAACCGAAATGGATTGCCTGTCCTGGCTGCGATGCTGTCGGGATTTTCGGGGGCGCTTTGCGCCCCTTTCGCGACACAAGGCCGCTCCCACAGGGTTGCGCTGCCTGCAGGTCCAGCGCTGTACCTGTGGGAGCGGCCTTGTGTCGCGATGGGCTGCGAAGCAGCCCCAATCTGGCGTGCCAACGACGCATCACTCATCCGCTGCTCCCGGGCAGGACTTACGTTACACGCAGGCCTTGTCCTCGACACCGTTGAACTGCGGGTACTCCCGCAGCTGCGCCGGCGACAGCGGCCGGCTGAAGTGGTAGCCCTGGGCGATATCGCAGCCGGCAAGCTTCAGGCACACCACTTGTTCGCGGGTTTCCACGCCTTCGGCCACCACTTCCAGGCCCAGGCGTTTGGCAAGGATGATGGTGGACGACACGATCGGGCTGTCGTCGTGGCTGTTGGACAGCGGCGCAATCAGCGAGCGGTCTATCTTCAGCTTGCTCAGCGGCAGTGAGTGCAGGTGGGCGAAGCCGGCGTAGCCGCGGCCGAAATCGTCCAGGCTGATGCCCAGGCCGGCGTCGCGCAGGGTGTGAAGGTGTGCCACCGCCGTGCCTTCGGCGTCGAGAATGGTGGTTTCGGTGATTTCCAGCTCCAGCCGCTGCGGGGCGATGGCGTACTGCTGCAGTTTGCTCAACAGCCGTGCAGCGAAGTCCGCCTGGCGCAGCTGCAGGGCGGATACATTGACCGCCAGCCGTGTCTCCCGGCCTTGGGCGTCCCAAGCCGACAAGGCCTCGCAAGCCAGGCGCAACACCTCCCAACCCAGTTCGACAATGAAGCCGCTGCGCTCGGCAAGGTCAATGAACCGGTCCGGGTACAGCAGGCCGAACTCGGGGTGGTCCCAGCGCACCAGCGCTTCGTAGCCCAGCACCTGCTGGGTGTCGAGGCGGATCTGTGGCTGGTAATGCAGCACGAACTGGCGCTCGGCAAGGGCGCTGCCGAAGGCCTGCTCGAGGGTGAAGGCGTGGATGTCGGCCCGGTTCAGCGACGGGTCGAAGAAACGGTACTGCGCGCGCCCGGCCTGCTTGGCCGAGTACATCGCGGCATCGGCACTGCGGATCAGGCTGTCGATGTCCTGGCCATCGCGTGGGCAGATACTAACGCCCACGCTGGGGCTGGTGTTGACCTCCTGGCCGTCCAGCGCATAGGTGGCCGACAGCTTTTGCACCAGTACGCGGACCCAGGCATTGATCTGTTCCTCGCTGCGCTCGCCGGCCAGCAGCACCACGAACTCGTCGCCACCAAAGCGCGAAGCCTCGTCGCCGGGCTCGAGCAGGCGCTGGATGCGCCCGGCCACGGCCTGCAGCAGCAGGTCGCCGATCTTGTGCCCGAGCGAGTCGTTGATCGACTTGAAGCGGTCCATGTCGATGAACAAAATCGCCATCAGCCGGCGCTTGCCGCGCTGCCGGGTCAGCGCCTGGCCAGCCACCTCGACGAACTGGCGGCGGTTGTGCAGGCCGCTGAGATGGTCGGTGGCTGCGGCATGGCTGCTGCGCCGGTGTTCGTCCTCAAGGCGGCCGATCAACTGCTGGTTGACCTGCTGGGCCTGTTCCAGCGCGCTGAAGGCCTCCTGGCGCTTGCGCAACAGGCGCAAGGTCCACAGCAGGCTGGCGAGGATCATCAGGGTCATGCTCAGGTTCAGCCAGAACTGCCGGGCATAGGCCAGCGCGGACGGCGCGAGTATTTCGTCCTGACGTTGGCTGACCACCACGCTGAAACCCCGCTCGGGCAGGCGCCGGTACAGGCTCTGGTACGGGTCGCCGGCCGTGTATTGAGTCAGCATGCCTGTTTCACTGCCGCTGTCCGGTAGCTTGGGCAGCAGTGCGTCACCGGCCACCACCACGCCGCTGCTATCGATGCGCAACCGCTCCGGGCCGTCATCCTGCAACAGGCGCACCAGCCCGCTGCTGCCCAGGTCGATGTGCTGTAGCAGCACCGCCAGGTAGCCGATGTCCAGCTGCACCACCAGGATATTGTCGATTTCGCGACCAGGCAGATTGGTCAGCGGCAGCAGGAAGGGCAGCCGCCCGTTGGGCAAGGTGGCTGGCTGGCCGGGTGCCTGCACGCTGGGTAGAAGCGGCTTGAAACCGTAGCGGGCAACGTGCCGCTGCAGCTGGCGCAACCAGTCCTCGGGCAGTTCGGCAGCTTCGTCGGCGTGGCTGGCCGACAACAGCCGGCCTTGCCGATCGTACAGGCTCATGCGCTTGAATACCGGGTCTTCGGCAAGCATCCGCGCCAGGCTGACACTGCCCTTGCGCAGCACCTTCATGTCGTCCTGGGTAACCCGGCCCACGGCCTGGGCGCGATCCACCAGCTGGCGCAGGCTTTCGCCGACGATACTGGCCAGGTTCAGATGCTCGGCGGCCTTGGCCGACAGCGCATCCTGGCGGGCGGCGGCCTTCTGCGAAACGTGCAGCCCCCAGAGAAAGGCGAGGGTGGCTGCACAGAGCATCAAAATCAGCAGCCGCAGAAGGCTGGCGGATGAAAGCGAACGGCGAATCACTGCTGATAGTTCCCGACCCTGGGTGATGGGTCGAAAAATACGACAGTAAGATGACAGCCTAATGACTGGTGGCTAATTGCCTTTAAGGATTTCCCTTATCTGCAAGGGGTGTCTGCAGGCGCGCGGTTTCTTCCTCCATGTAGTTCATCAGCGCGCTGACTTCGGTATCGCCCAGGCGCATGTTGGGCATGGCCACGCGGTTGTACTGTTCGTACAGCAGCATGGCCAGGGGGTCTTTCTGTGCCAGCATCTGGTCGGGCTCCTTCAGCCAGCGGGTCAGCCAGTTGGTATCACGCTGGCGGGTCACGCCCAGTAGATCGGGGCCGATGCCGGGTTGCCCTGGCTCGGCGTTGCCCAGGGTGTGGCAGGACGAGCAGCGGGTACGGAACAGCTGCTCACCACTGCTGGGGGTGCGCACCTTGGGAGCCTGGGCGTAGTCATTGGCCATGGCGCTGGCCTGTTTCCAGTTGTGCAGGCTGTTGCCCAGGCGGTCGGCGAGGATGTACGGGTTTTCGAAGGGCGAGGCCTTCATCCAGCGGCCGGTGGCCTGGTTGCCGATGATCAGGCTCAGGTTGTGGTCCTTGGAGCGGCCGTTTTCCAGGCCATCGATGTACAGGCCCAGGCTGCGGCGCAATTGTTCGATATCGGCAGGCTCGCCAGTGAGCAGCGTCCAGCCGGGGCCGATGCCGAACTTTTCGGCGTAGCGCTTGAGGGTGGCGGGGGTGTCGTTGTAGGGGTCGATGCTGATGGAATAGAGGAAGATATCCTTGCCGACCCGGTCACCGAGGATTTTCTGCACCTGGCGCAGGCGGGCGGTTTCCACCGGGCAGGAGTCGGAACAGCCGGTGAAGATGAAGTTGATGGCAACCACTTTGTCCTTGATCAGGTCGTCGAAGAAATGCACCTTTTCACCGTCCTGGGTGAGCAGGGGGACGTTGGGGAAGTAGTTGGCGCCCCAAGGGGTTGCCGCTTCCTTGGCTACGGGTTGTTGCGGTTGCAGCGGCCAGAACGGGATGCTGGCGGCGAACAGCGAAAGCACCAGCAGGAAACGCCATGAACCGGACATGATGCGGTCCTCGTCGATAACGATGTTGGGGGCGGCGCTGCCGCCCATCGCAGGCAAGCCAGCTCCCACAGGTACTGCACAAGGCTCGGAGCCGATGCGGTCGAGGTGGGAGCAACTGTCTTGCCCCATCAGGTTGCCTCATTGCCTGTAGGAGCAGCCTTGTGCTGCGAAGAGGCCATTACCGGCAAAGAGGATTTTTTGCCCTTCCGACCTCTTCGCAGCACAAGGCTGCTCCTACTGATCTGTGCATGCCTGGAAGTCGGTGCTGACAATGTGGGAGCTGGCTTGCCGGCGATGGGCCGCACAGCGGCCCCCGCTTTTCGGTTACCTGATGCTGACAGGTGCCGTCACGCTCTGCCCCAGCGCCGATTTCACGGTCACGGTCGCCGGTGTGGCCGGGCCGCTGCCGGTGGTGGTGGTCGACAACCGCCAACGGGCACCGCTGGTCGTAGCACTGAGCGTGGCCGTACCCAGCAGCAGCGGGCCGCTGGTAGTTGCCGCAGTCACGGTAATACTGTTGCCGGTGGCCACCGTGGTGGTGCCCGAAACGTCCCAGGTGAAGCGGTTGCCGCTGCGCACCTGCACCGTGGCACTGGTGATCTGGATCTGGTCGAGCGCCACTGCCGGGCTCACCGCAATGCTGACCGTGGCCGGGGTCACCGATTCAGCGCCCTTGGCATCACGAGCCGAGTAGTTGAAGCTGGCGGTGAACGCTGTGGTTACCGAGGCCGGCGGGACGTAGGTGACCGTGTTGCCGTCGGTACTGGTAGCGCCCTGGCCGGAGCCCGGCTGGCTGAGGCCGACGACGGTCAACGGCAGGTTGTTCTCCGGATCGGTGTCGTTGGCCAGCACGTTCAAGGTGATCTGCTTTCCGGCCGTGGTAGCTGCGGTGTCGTTGGCTGCGACCGGCGGTTTGTTGGCCGGGTCGTCGTCATCGTGGTCGTTGGTGCGGAAGGTCGGCAGGCCAACCGAAGCCACGTACTCCACGCCATCCCAGCCTGGCAGCGGGGTCGGCATCACCTGGAACTGGCCGGGGTGCTCCAGGTCCCAGCGCAGCAGCATCGACGAGTCTTCATGCTGGGTGTTGTGGCAGTGTTCCATGTAGGTCCCGGCAAACTCGCGGAAGCGGATCGCCACTTCCACTTCTTCCGAAGAGTCGATATCCGGCCCGATGCGATACACGTCCTTGCGCGCCCATTTTTCCCATTCTGGCGGGGCCTTGCCATCGCGGCTGAGGACCACGCCTTCCTCGAAGTGCACATGCACCGGGTGGCTCCAGCCATTGCCACCGTTGATGATCTTCCACACTTCCAGGGTGCCGTCGCCGCTGAAGCCGCCGTCGGTGGACTGCTGGGCCAGTTGTGGCGCCGCGCTGATGCGCCGTGGGTCCATGCTGTAGCCAAAGCCGCCATCGGTCTTGATGGTCCAGGGCTGGGTGTCGGTACCGTCCGAGCGACCGAAGATGAACTCGCGATGGCGGGCATCCTTGAGCTTGGCCTGGTCGGTGGCCGAGTTCCGGTCAATTGGCAGCGGCAGCATTCTCAGGCCTTCGGCCTTGCCCGGTTTTGCCGGTTCATAGGCAACCGGGTCCATGCTCAGGTCCTGGCCGCTGTAGGGTTGAACCACAAACTGCAGGAACTTGCCGATCGCCGGGTCGCCGTTGTCCCACTCCGGCCCGCTGCTGGTCTGCTTGATCACGGCCTTGTATTTCTCCGACAGCACATCGGCCAGCGCAATGGCACCTTCCGGGCCCTTGCCGCTCTGATGCTCCTCCAGGTTGACGAGGTACAGTTTGTCGCCAACCTTGATGCCATGCTTGGCGAAGTTGATGATGATGTCGTAGCGCTCGGCGATGCCCTGCAACGGCAAGACGCCATTGTTGTCCTGCAGGTTGCCATCACCGTTGAGGTCCATCGTCCCGTCGAACGGCACGGTGTGTTCCATGATGTTGCCGTCGTTGGCGATCATGTGGAACGGCACCCGCGCATACGACAGGTTGGAGCCGGTCGGGCCTTTGAATTCGCCGCTGTTGCCGGCGATTTCCCGCACTACGGCAAGCTTCAGGTAGCGCGACACCGAGCCATTGAGAATACGGAACCGGTAACTGCGCGCGCGGACCTTGAGCGTGGGCCGGTATTGCCAGTTGACCAGGATCTGGTCGCCGAGGAAGCCATCGGTGTTGAACGGGTTGAACCACAGCTGGCCGTTGGCATCCCAGGCCTTGTCGGCGATCACCAGGTTGACGTCGTAGTCGCGGTTGCCCCACGGCATGCCCGAGCCGCTGGGAAAGCGCAGGTTGACGCCATCCTGCAGGGCCTCGTTGCCGCGGTCCAGGGCGCTGTAGTAGTTCATCATCACGGCGTTGCCTTTGTAGACGTTCTGCGCCGTGAAATCCATCATGTGGTCGTGGAACCAGTGGGTGCTCATGGTTTCGCGCCAGTCTCCACGGATCTTGATACTGCCGTTCTGGCAGGTTTTCAGGCCGGGGTTGGCATCATTGACGAACAAGGTTTCGCCCGCCGAGCAGGGGAACGCGGCACGTGGGTCTTCGGCACGGGTATTGATGGTGTCATAGCCGGCCAGTTGCAGTGGCCAGCGGTAATCGTAGTACTGCCCCGGGAAGAAGTAGGCGTTTGCATAGCCATCGCTTTCGGCGGGGGAGTGGCCGTTGTGCTCATGGGTCGAAAGGGTATGCAGGCCAAACCCGGCGTTGGCCGAGGGGTCGATCGGCAACGCGTTGTAATGGCGCATGAGGATCGGTTGGCCATAGCGCGCCATCAGCAGTTTGGGTGGGAAGGTCCCGTCGAAGGTCCATAGCGATTTGTGATTTTGCAGCGGCATTTTCGGGTGGAAGCGGGTGTCGATGCCCTTGGTGGTGCCCAGCGTGTTCGGGATATCCGAGGTCTGGTAGTACAGGCCGCCCGGGGCGAACTCGCCAACTGCATAGTTGTGCAGTTGCTTGCGGTCACGCAAGCCGAGATTGATGCGCGCACCGGCCTGGGCAGTCTTGAATCCTGCCTGCGGATAGAACTCGTTCCAGCGCTGATGCGACCAGCCTTTTCCTGGCGGCCGGCCTTCTGCAGGCGAACCGACCGGCTGGCGGTTGAGGAACATCTCGATCTGTGCTTTCCAGGGGTTGCGGTCGAGCACGTTGGAATACTGGGTCGGGAAAGGGTACAGGCCCGGCTGTTTGAGGAAGGCTTCCAGGGCTGTACCGCTGGGGCCGCTGCGGGCCACCACGTTAGGGTCCTGCGCCGGTGCCGCGCCCAGGGTGGGCACCGGGAAGGTAAGAGCGGGCGGCGGCAGCGTGGGGTCGAGTCTTTCCGTGCCGAATTCCTCGAACAACAGTAACTGCTGGGTGAATGGCAGCGCCCCGAACAGCGGGCTGGGTTTGCCATTGGTGGGGTATTTTTCCCCGGTTTGCAGAGCCGGCGGCAGCACATTGTTTGCGCGTACCGTGTCGCGGTCGCCGTACACTCCATCGGTCAGCTCGAGTGAGCCTCGATTTGCCTCTGGCATGCTGTACAGGTCCAGCAAAGCCTGGGTCGGGTCAGCCGGCTGGTTGGTGTAGGCCGAAGGGTCAGTCGGCGGTGGCATGCTGTTGTCGTCAAGGGGAGCCGCCGTAGCCGTGATCAGCCCGAGCATCAACGTGGTGAGGGTGGAAAGCTGGAATGCATGCCTGGCAGGGTGGATCACGGCAGGTGTTTTCATTGCCTTGTGCCTCGTTCGCGACATCATGGCTTGCGGCCATCAATGGCTTTTTGCCCGTTTCTGGGGCTGGAGCAACGGGTGTGCCAACCCAAACACGAGGAATATGTTTCTAAACAAATCCTTGTGGCGCTTGATGTGCGCTAAATACCGTGGCGTCAAAAATGGGTGAAGGTCCCCACTAGTGGGTCCCCGATTGCCCACAGATTGGGTGGTGACAGCAGCGGCGCCCTGGGGTATACCTGAGCGCCACCAAGGGGAGCCTGGCAACGGGCTGAGAAACCGCTGGATGCTGCAGCGCGGTGACCCTTCGAACCTGATCCGGATCATGCCGGCGAAGGGATGGGACTTGAAACCTGCCTTTTTGCCGGCCTCACTGCGAGGCCCGTCCATGCCAACCACCGCGGTCTCGCTGTCACCCCCATCAAGGACAGCAACATGACCGAACGTTTCAGCCAGTCCCTGCGCCGCCGCAGCGAGCCGACCTGGTCGGCGGCCGTTGGCCATCGCTTCGTCACCCAATTGTGCGACGGCAGCCTGCCGGACCCGATCATGGTCGACTACCTGGTGCAGGACCACCGCTTCCTCGACAGCTTCTTGACCCTGCTGGGCGCAGCCATTGCCACCGCCGACACCTTCGAGGCGCGCCTGCGCTTCGGTCGTTTTGCCGGGATGATCTCCAGTGACGAGAACACCTACTTCCTGCGCGCCTTCGAGGCCCTCGGGGTCAGTGCTGCACAACGCAGCGAGCCGGCCGACACCGTGCCGACCGCAGGTTTCAAGGCGATCATGCGCGAAGCGGCGGCCACCCGGTCCTATGCAGCCGCGCTGGCGGTGCTCAACGTCGCCGAAGGCCTGTATCTGGACTGGGCGCTGAAGGCGCCAAAACCGATGCCGGACAACTTCGTCCACGCCGAATGGATCACCCTGCACGACAACCCGGCATTTCAGGACTTCGTTACCTTCCTGCAAGCCGAACTCGACCGCGTCGGCCCGCAGGATGCCGCGCTGGCGGGTGACTTCTACCAGCGCACCGTGGCACTGGAGCTGGCCTTCTTCGATGCCGTCTACCCGGAGGACAAATGAGCATGGATATCTTCGACCGCCTCAAGGCTGCCGCCACGCCGCAGTGGAACAGCTATGTCGACCACGAATTCGTGCGCCAGATGGGCGAGGGTACGCTGAGCGAAGCCGCCTTCCGTACCTATCTGGTACAGGATTACCTGTTCCTCATCCAGTTCGCCCGCGCCTGGGCGTTGGCCGCCTACAAGAGCCGTCGCCCGGCCGACATCCGCGCCGCACAGGCCGGGCTGGCGGCGATTCTGGATGAAACCGAGCTGCACTTGCGGCTGTGTGCACGCTGGGGCCTGACCCAGGCCGATATCGAGGCCGCGCCTGAACACCAGGCCACGGTTGCCTATACCCGCTATGTGCTGGACTGCGGTGCCGCGGGTGACCTGCTGGAGTTGCATGTGGCGTTGGCGCCGTGCGTGATCGGCTATGCCGAGATCGGCCGAACCCTGGCCGAGCGCATCGGCGATTTGAGCAATCACCCGTACCGCGAATGGATCGGCGAATATGCCGGGGAGGGCTACCAAGGGGTTGCAGCGGCGGCGCGCAAGCACCTGGATGAACTGGCGGCACGAAGCATGACCGAGCAGCGGTTCGCCGAGCTGGTGGGGATTTTCGGCCAGGCGTCCAGCCTGGAGGCGGATTTCTGGCAGACGGGATTGGATAGCCAGTAACGTACTGCATGGCCCTTGGCGTACTCATGTAGGAGCGGCCTTGTGTCGCGAAAGGGCTGCAAAGCAGCCCCAGCAATTTGTGCTTCTGCGCTGAAATCCTGGGGCTGCTTCGCAGCCCTTTCGCGACACAAGGCCGCTCCTACAAAGGTCCTCGCTAGCCGGGCAGATGAGATTTCGGCCACTATGCTGGCAGGGCCACCAGCAAAGCCCAGGGAGACGCATCATGAACATCATCAACGCACGCCTGCGCGGCAAGCCTGGCCTGTTCCGCATCGAGCTCAGCGGCGAACGCATCGCCGCCATTCTGCCCCAGGCAGAAGAGGTGACGGTGCGTGCTGCCGATGACCTGGACGCCGGGCAAAACCTGGTGGTAGCGCCGTTTATCGAACCGCACATTCACCTGGACGCCACGCTGACCGCCGGCGAGCCGCGGTGGAACATGAGTGGCACCCTGTTCGAAGGGATTGAGTGCTGGGCCGAGCGCAAGGCGATCACCACCCACGACGACATCAAGAACCGCGCGAAAAAGACCATCGGCATGCTGGTGGAGCATGGCATCCAGCACGTGCGCACCCATGTCGATGTCACCGACCCCACCCTGACCGCGCTCAAGGCCATGGTCGAAGTGCGTGACGAAGTGCGCCACCTGCTCGACCTGCAGATCGTCGCCTTTCCCCAGGAGGGTATTGAATCTTACGCGAACGGCCGGGCGCTGATGACCGAGGCGGTGGCCATCGGTGCAGATGTGGTAGGCGGCATCCCTCATTTCGAGAACACCCGCGACCAGGGTGTGTCGTCGGTGAAGTTCCTGATGGACCTGGCCGAGCGTACCGGCTGCCTGGTGGATGTGCATTGCGACGAAACCGACGACCCGCAGTCGCGCTTTCTCGAAGTGTTGGCCGAAGAGGCGCGGTTGCGCGGCATGGGCCCCCGGGTAACAGCCAGCCATACCGTGGCCATGGGCTCGTACGATAATGCCTACTGCTACAAACTGTTTCGCCTGCTCAAGCAGTCGGGTATCAATTTCGTGTCCTGCCCGACCGAGAGCATTCACCTGCAAGGGCGTTTCGACAACTACCCGAAACGCCGCGGCGTCACCCGTGTGGCCGAGCTCGATCGGGCTGGTATGAACGTGTGCTTTGGCCAGGATTCCATCGTCGACCCTTGGTACCCGCTGGGCAATGGCAACATCCTGCGTATTCTCGAGGCCGGCCTGCACATCTGCCACATGCTTGGCTACGAAGACCTGCAGCGCTGCCTGGACCTGATCACCGACAACAGCGCCCGCACCCTGAACCTGGGCGAGCGCTACGGCATCGAGGTGGGGCGCCCGGCGAACCTGTTGCTGCTGTCCGCGCCAGACGATTACGAGATGGTGCGCAGCCAGGGGCATGCGCTGGTGTCGGTACGCAGTGGCAAGGTGCTGATGCGTAGAACACCTGCCAAGGTTAAACACTACACCTGACGCTAGCTGCGTCAGCGTTTTGCAGCGCCCCGCCGGCTTGAAGCCGTGCGGGGCGCTTTGCTGTCTGGCGTACTGTTTTATCCCCTTGCACAGCCTCCATGACCCACTCACATGCGATAAGCCGTGATTATTCCACCATAGGAAATGTTTGCGTGGGTAATTCCTTGTCTCCATAATTGGTATGTAATTACATGGTACATAACACGGTACAAAATCGTAGGAGCAAGCATGGCCCGGGGCGGTATAAACAAGGTTGTAGTGCAGCAGGCGCGTCAGGCACTGATTGCCCGGGGCGAAAATCCCAGCATCGATGCGATACGTATCGAGCTGGGCAACACCGGCTCCAAGACCACGATTCACCGCTACCTGAAAGAGCTGAACGGCCAGCAGCCTGTGACCTCCGAGGGCGGTATTGCGCTGAGCGACGTGCTGAGCCGAATGGTCGGGCAACTGGCAACCCAGTTGCAGGACGAGGCCGACCTGAAGATCGAGCAGGCCGAAAGCGCCTTCACTCGGCAGCGCGAGCAACTGGAGGCACAACTGGCCATTGCCCAGCAGGCATTGGCTGCGGCGCATCAACAGCATCAGATTGATGTGGCCGCACTGGCCGCCGAATCGGAAAAACTGCTTTCCACCCAAAGCACCCTGCAGGCCGAACAGCTGCGCAGTGCCAGCCTCAACCAGTCGCTGGGCGAGATGCAGGTGCGCCTGGCCGACAAGGACGAGCAGGTCAAATCACTGGAAGACAAGCACCGTCATGCCCGCGACGCGCTGGAGCACTACCGCAACGCCAGCCGCGAACAGCGTGAGCAGGAACAGCGCCGCCACGAAGCGCAGCTGCAACAGTTGCAAGTGGAGTTGCGTCAACTGCAGCAGGGCATGATCGTCAAGCAGGACGAGCTGACCCGCCTGCACCGCGACAACGAGCGCTTGCTGGGTGAACATCGCCAGGCCGCAAGCGCCTGCAGGGCGCAGGATGAATTGCTGGAGCAGCGTGATGCGCAGATTCAGGGCTTGCGCACGATCCTGGCCCAGGCGCAGGGTGCCAGCGAGGAAATGCGCCGGCAGCTGGATGTGCAGGCACAGAGCCTGGAGGCCAGGCGCGATTTGTGCGCGGAACAGGCTCGTCAACTCCAGCGGCTCGAGGAACAGCTCAACGAGCGTGATCAAGCGTTGGTTGAATGCCGCGCTCGGCTAGCTGTGGATGCAGATTAATCAAACTTTTTACCGCCGGTGGTTTCTTCCCTAGACACTTACCGGAGATAGCCTCATGCCCGAACCAGAACAGCCAGGCAAACATCCCCAAGGGCCTCATTCGTCCGAGCAGGCGAACAAAAGCGAGGACTTGGGTTTCGATCCCGATTCACCCGATGTGGAAGATCCGCAAGTCGACCCTCAAGGGCCTGCCAAGCCACCGCGGGACGTCGAAAAATCCCCATGACCTCGGCATTGTCGCAAAGGGCCGCGCAGCGGCCCCTGCGATCAAGACGGCATTGCTCGGGGCAGGCTGGCTCGAGCCCTTGGCCAGGCAAGCCCCGCTCATACGACTCAGGACTCTGCCTGCCTGGCTGCCTCCACGCCCGCAGCCGAGAGTTTGATCGGATAGTTCACGCTGATCTGGTGGTCGCTGCCAACCGCCACGCTGCCATCCTGGATTAAACCGGCCTCCTGCAACGTTTTCAGCATGCCGGCAACGGCTTTCTCGCCCCGGTAGTTGTCCAGCACCTCCTTGCCCAGCCCCTGGGGGTGAGCATGTAGCAGGCGAGTCAGCACTTCGGCTTTCAATGCATCGTTACTCATGGCGGGCCTCACTTGCCGTGTTTGGCCTGAAGCGCCTTGGCATGCTCCAGATGCTGTTCGAGCTTGGGCAGGGTTTCACTGGCGAAGGCCTTCAGCTCAGCCTTGTCGGACGATGCCGCTTCCTTCTTGAACAGCTCTACCGCCTTTTCGTGAGCGTCGACCTGGTTGTTGACGTAGGACTTGTCAAACGACTCCTCCCGCCATTCCAGGATCATTTTCTTGACCTTGTCGGTTATCGCCGCTTCGTCAGGTACGGAAATGTCGAGCTTGCGAGCGATGTCGCCAAGCTTCTGGTTGGCTTGAGTGTGGTCGGTGACCATCTGCTGGGCGAAGGTCTTGATTTCGGCATTCTGAGTTTTTTCCAGCGCCAGCTTGCCGGTTACCACTTCAGCAATACCGGCCTCGGTGGCCGCTTCGACGAAGTCATCGGAACTTGCCGCCATCGCATGCACCGATGCCAAGCCCAACACCATGGAAAAACCGACGCGCTTGATGAAGAGACTGCTCATGCTTCACTCCTTAAACCGTGGCGCGACCTCAGTGTCGCGTACGGTTGAGGGTGAACGGGGGGCAAAGGTTTAATCTTTTTCCTGGCCGGCTGCGTGCAGATGGTGCTCAACTATAGTGAAAGGCGGCGAACGCGGTATGGCTAGGGATTTCAATGTGTGCAGCCAGGAAACAGGATGAAGACGGGCTCTTCGCGCTAACCGGCGAGGGCCGCGCCGTGGCGCTTTTCCGCCTGGTACTGGCGTTCATGCTGGTGGTGATGCTGGCCTTCGTCGTGGTGGAAGGCTGGCGTATCTGGCGTGATTACCGGCACGCCTTCACCAATGCCGAGAACATGGTCACCAACCTGGCCCGGGCCACGGCGCAGCATGCCGAAGACGCCATCCGCCAGGTCGACGCCATTACCGCGGCGCTGGCCGAGCGCCTGGAAGGCGACGGTTTCGAGCATATCGACCGGCCGCGCCTGCATACGTTGCTGGTGCAGCAGAAAAGCATCATGCCGCAGCTGCACGGGTTGTTCGTGTATGGCCCGGATGGCAGCTGGATCGTGACTGACCAGGAGGTAGTCCCGCCCAATGCCAACAATGCCGACCGCGACTACTTCATCTACCACCGCGACCATCCCGACCGTGGGATACACATCGGCTCGGTGGTGCGCAGCCGCTCCACTGGCGACCTGATCATCCCCATTTCACGGCGCCTGCAATATGCCGATGGCAGCTTCGCCGGGGTGTTGCTGGGCACCATCAAGGTGGAGTGGTTCGTGCGCTACTACGGTGACTTCAAGATCGACGAACGCGGCGCGTTGGTACTGGCCAAGCGCGACGGCACCATCCTGGTACGGCGGCCGTTCGTCGAGCAGGTGGTGGGCCGCAGCCTGAGCAGCAGTGAGATTTTCCGCATTCACCTGCCGCATGCAAGTGAAGGGGTGGCCGAAGCGGTCGCCGTGGTGGACGGCACGCCACGGCTGTATGGCTATCGCGCACTGGCCAGCTACCCGTTGGTGGTGGAGGCGGGCTTGTCGCGGGAGTCGATCGTCGCACCCTGGCGGCACGATGCGATCAAGTCGGTGGCGGTATTGCTGCTGTTGCTGGTGGGCCTGGCGGCCTTTGGTGGTGTGGTGTTGCGCCAGCTGCGCGAGCGTATCGTCATCGAGCGGGCGTTGCACCAGGCGCATCAGACCCTGAAGGCTCTGGCACTGACCGACAGCCTGACCGGCTTGGGTAACCGCCGGCGGCTGGATGCAGTGTTCGAGCCGGAGCTGCGCAGGGCACGACGCAAGGGCTATCCGCTGGCGCTGGTGATGCTCGACCTGGATTACTTCAAGGCCTACAACGACCGTTATGGGCACCCTGCGGGCGACCAGTGCCTGCGGCGTTTTGCCGAGGTGCTGCAGCAGGCGCTGAAGCGGCCGGCCGACCTGGCTGTGCGCTATGGTGGCGAGGAGTTCACACTGCTGCTGCCCGATACCGATGCTCGCGGGGCGGAGCTGCTGGTGCAGGAGGTGCAACAGCTGTTGCGCCGGCAGCTGCTGGAGCATGTGGGTAGCCCACTGGGCCGGGTGTCGTTCAGTGCGGGGATTGCTGTGGGAGACCTGGCGCGAGAGGGGGTGACGGCCGAGCGCCTGATGGCCGCGGCGGATGCGGCGCTGTACCAGGCCAAGCGCCAGGGACGGGATGGGTATTGTGTGGCAGAAAGTTCGGTGGTGGGTGTAGAGGAATGAAGGCCCCGGGTTGCCTGTACCGGCCCCATCGCCGGCAAGCCAGCCCCCACAAAGACCGCGCAGTGCTCATTACCTGTGGGAGCTGGCTTGCCGGCGATGGGCTGCAAAGCAGCCCCGGGGTCTAGTTATCTATACCAAGGCGCATCGCACAACGGCCCTCGAACCCATGGGCACGCTCGCCGGCCAGAATCTGCTGCAAGCGTGCATCCAGCAGCCCCTCATCAATCACCTCGAACCCCAACCGCGCATAGAACGGTGCATTCCATGGCACATCGGCAAAGGTGGTCAAGGTCAGCTCCCGCGCCCCTACCTGGCGCGCCGCATCGGCCACCTGCTGCAGCAGCTTGCGCCCGACACCTTGCCCCTGGGCCTCCAGGCGTACCGAAACTTCATGAAGGTGTAGCGCCTGATCCTCGAGCCGGGCACAGGCAAACCCCAGAATGCACCCATCCAGGTCCTCGACCACCCAGCTACCGCCTGCGTCGACAAACGCCCGGTGAGCCTCGCAATCCATCACGTCACCCTGCGCCAGCCATGCCAGTGCCGGCCAGGCGGCAAAGGCCTGGGCAGCCGAGCGCTCGACCTCCGGGAGCGATTGAATGTCCCGCGCGAGAGTAGGGCGGATGCGCATCAACAAGTCCTTTTCAAGTTGTATGTCCTGGTCTGCCGGCAGCACCTGCGGCTGCAATTGTCAGCGCACCGAGCTTACACCTTTTGTCAGCTAGCCACGCCTGCATGGAAAAAAACGCGGGCAATCGGTACCCTTGCGCCTTCCCTTGCCATCCCCCGGACCGTTCCATGCTGTTCAATCTCGCCGTACTGTTCGGCACCCTGGTAGCCATGGAGGGCGTTGGCACGCTGGCTCACAAGTACATCATGCATGGCTGGGGCTGGTGGCTGCATCGCTCGCACCATGAGCCGCAACTGGGCATGCTCGAAACCAATGACTTGTACCTGGTGGCCCTGGGGTTGATCGCGACGGTGCTGGTGGCTCTGGGCAAGGGTGGTCATGCACCCTTGCAGTGGGTGGGCGGCGGGGTGGCGGGGTATGGCGTGCTGTATATCGTGGCCCATGACGGGTTCTTTCACCGGCACTGGCCACGCAAGCCACGGCCGGTCAACCGCTACCTCAGGCGCCTGCACCGCGCGCACCGGTTGCATCATGCGGTGAAGGGGCGCACGGGGAGTGTGTCGTTCGGGTTTTTCTATGCACCGCCATTGAAGGTGTTGAAGCAGCAGTTGAAGCGTAAGCGCAGCCAGTCGTGACAGGGACTGGCAGAGCAGCCCACCATGATGGAACTGCACATGACTCCTTGAGTAAGCGGGGACCCTGTGGGAGCGGCTTCAGCCGCGAACACCGGCGCAGCCGGTGCCATGCACCAGGTTGGATTCTTCGCGGGTGAACCCGCTCCCACAGGGTACGTGGAGCGCTTGCAAAGGCCCTCAGTTAACCGTTTCGCCCTTGGGCTGCGCCGCCACATGCCCGCGGCTCACCCACCAGCCAAATGCCGCTGCGGTGAAGAACATGATCAGGCTGTACAGCGCCGCCGGCACCGCCATGGTGGCGTTGTTCAGCAGCGAAGGGCTCAATGCCAGGGCAATCGCCAAGGTGCCGTTGTGGATGCCGATCTCCATGCCGATGGCAATCGCCTGGCGCTTGGGAATGTTCAGCAGGCGCGGCACCCAGTAGCCCACGCTCAGGCTCAGCAGGTTGAACAGCAGCGCGGCCAGGCCCACCACCGGCGCGTATGCAACCACGGTCTGCCAGTCCTTGGCCAGCGCCAGGACGATGGTGAACGCCAGGAACAACGCGGCCACCAGCTTCATCGGCTTTTCCATGCGCGCGGCAAAAGCGGGTGCGAAGCGGCGAATCAGCATGCCCAGCGCTACCGGCAGCAGGACGATGGCGAACACCTGCATCACCTTGGCAAACTGCAGCGGTATGGCCTGGTCTGATGCCATGAACCAGCTCAGCGACAGGTTCACCAACAGTGGCATGGTCAGGATAGCGATCAGCGAGTTGACCGCCGTCAGGGTGATATTCAATGCCACATCGCCATGGGCCAGGTGGCTGAAAAGGTTGGCCGTGGTGCCGCCTGGCGACGCGGCCAGCAGCATCAGCCCCACCGCCAGGGCCGACTCCAGGCCAAAGCCATTGGCGATCAGGAAGCACACCAGCGGCAGCAGCAGGATCTGGCAAACCAGGCCTATCACCACTGGCTTGGGGTACTTCACCACGCGAGCAAAGTCGGCCAGGGTCAGTGATAACCCGAGGCCGAGCATGATGATGCCCAGGGCCAGCGGCAGGAAGGCGGTGAGCAAAGGCGAGGCGGTCATGGGCGGTCTCTCGGGCGAAGGATCGGGAGGAGTGTAGGTCGGCCCTGATTGATAGCTAATTGCAAAGCGCCAGCACTTGGTAACCGTTTATTACCAAGCGCAGCGGCTGGCGAGGCTGTATGCCGCGTTGCAGTAGGCCTGCAGGCGCAGTAGCATTCCTTTTTTTACCAAGGATTTTCCTGTCATGCCGTTCCAGCAAGGTCTGCTTGCCACCCCGGTGCCGGCTCACGCCCGTCACCTGTTCTTCGCCCTGCATTCGCCCGAGGCCCTGCCTGCCGCCCTGGATGCCTTGCTGCCGCAGGTCGATGGCGTACAGTTGATCCTAGGTGTCGGCGCCCCGATGGCCAAGGCCCTGGGCCGTGAGGTACCTGGCTTGCGCGCCTTCCCTCAGCTGGATGCTGCAGTGGAGAACCCCAGCACCCAACACGCCCTGTGGCTGTGGCTGCGTGGCAACGAGCGGGGCGACCTGCTGCTGCGGGCCCAGGCCCTGGAGCAAGCATTGGCTCCGGCCCTGCGGCTGGCCGATAGCGTCGACGGCTTCCTGCACCGCGGTGGCCATGACTTGACCGGCTATGAAGACGGCACCGAAAACCCGGTGGACGAAGCGGCCGTGCAGGTGGCCATTGGCGCCGATGGCGCAAGCTTTGCCGCGTTCCAGTTGTGGAAGCACGACCTTGAGTACTTCAAGTCGCTGCCCCAGGCCGACCAGGACAACATCATCGGTCGCCGCCTGAGCGACAACGAAGAGCTCGATGACGCCCCCGAGTCGGCCCATGTCAAGCGCACGGCCCAGGAAAACTTTGAACCAGAGGCGTTCATGGTCCGTCGTTCGGTGGCCTGGGCAGACCAGCGTGGCGCTGGCCTGGCCTTCGTGGCCCTTGGTCACAGCTTCGATGCGTTCGAGGTACAGCTGCGGCGCATGAGCGGCCTGGAGGACGGCATCATCGACGGCCTGTACCGCTTCAGCCGGCCATTGACCGGTGGATACTACTGGTGCCCGCCCATGAGCGAGACGGGTGTCGACCTGCGCCTGCTGTTGCAAGCCTGATCGCTAAACACCCAGCTTGGGCTTGCTGGCCGTCACAAGCCGGGGCAGCATACGCCGCCTTGGCTAATGTTGGGGCTGCTGTGCAGCCCCTCGCCGGCAAGCCAGCTCCCGCCTCGACCGCGTCGACCCCAAGCCATGTGCAGTACCTGTGGGAGCGGGCAAGCCCGCGAAACAGGCGACGCGGTGGATGGCACGGGCTTCGCCCGTGTTCGCGGGCGCGCCCGCTCCCACAGGGATCGCGCCCGCTTTTAAAGATTGAGCAAGACAGTTGCTCCCACCTCGACTGCGTTGCCATTGGCAGAGCCAGCTGGCCCGCCTATCGCGCGACTGACAGGCGCACCAAATATGCTGACGCCGCTTATTTAATGCCGCTGGTCAGAACGCTTCGCATTAAACCGAATCCGCCGAAATGACTGAACTCCCAACAGGTGTACGGCAGGTAATGCCGTGCATTCCGAAGTCATACGAGGTTTAAGACCATGGCCAACAAAGAGAACAGCCGCACCGGCAACCAGCAAGGCAGCCAGGGTGGCAACAAGAACCCGGGCAACTTTGCCAATGACCGCGAAAAAGCCTCCGAAGCTGGGCGCAAGGGCGGCCAGCAATCCGGTGGTGGCCGTACCAGCGAATCGGGCCGCAAGGGCGGCCGTTCGTAAGTGAGGCTACGCAGTGCCCGGGTGATCGGGCACTGCGATTTTGCACAGAAGGAGAACCCCATGCGATTGATCCCTCTGATAACCCTGGTGGGCACGCTTGGCTTGCTGGGTGGCTGTTTTGACCGGGACAACGACCACCCGGCGAAGGATGCCGACCAAAGCAAACCCTCGCTGCAAATGCAGCAACCCGACGACAAACCTGCTTCACAACCTGCGCCAGACCCTGAACCGATGCCTGGTCAGAAACCCAGCCAATAAAATGCGGACAAGGACTACGGCATGACGGTAATGACCCGCAAGACCGACGCGGTGATACCGGCTTCGGCAAATGGGCCAAGCCTTAAGGAGCGCTACCAGAGGTTGCTCGTGGGCCACGACAGCACGAGCACTGCATGGCTGGGCGAACAGTTGGCACACGCGCAGCGTTTGCCGGATGACTTGCCTGCAGACCCTGCTGAGCTGGAAGCCTGGAGCGCTCGCCACGCAAGCGGGGTGGCTGAAGCCTACGCCAGTTACCTCGAGCAACGCCGCCAAGGCGCACCACGGCGCTATTTTGCCAACCGCGCCCAGGCGTTGTGGTTCCTGCAACAGGTGGCGCCCACCAAGGCAGTGGACGGTGCATGGTTGCACAGTACCTTGCGACACTGGGGGGATCCGCGCTATCACGGCTTGATTCGCACTTACATGGAAGAACTGGGCGGCGGCGACCCGCGCTGTAACCATGTAATGATCTACCAACGGCTGTTGAGCCGGCTGGGTTGCCTTGACCTCCCTGAACTGGATGACCAGCGTTACCTGCAAGGCGCCTTGCAATTGGCATTGGGGCGCCACGGCGATGAATTTCTTCCCGAGGTGATCGGCTACAACCTGGGCTATGAACAGCCACCGTTGCATTTGCTGATTACCACCTACGAACTGGCGGAATTGGGCATCGATGGCCATTACTTCCAGCTCCACGTCACCATCGACAACGCGGCCAGCGGGCATGCGCATCTGTCCATTCAGGCGCTGCGCCAATTGTGCCCGCGCGACGACGCTGGTCAGTTCTACCAGCGGGTGCGCAGCGGGTACCGCTTGAACGACCTGGGGCTCGATACCCCCAGCCTTGTCAGCAGCTTCGACCTTGAATTCGAACTGCTGTCGGCACTGGAACAAAAGCGCAATTTTGGCCGATTCATGCATTCCGATCATTGCCGCTTGCAAAAGCGCACCGTCAACCAATGGCTGGCCGAGCCCGGCGCCATGCCCGCGTTCCTGCAGGCCCTGCAGGCGCAAGGCTGGATATGTCGTGGTGAAGCGCCCACCAACAGCCGCTGGTGGGGGCTCATCGACGGCCCTTCGGCACCGATGTATGGCGTGTTCACGGCTTATGAAAAACAACTCTGGCACGACTGGATCGCGGCAGGCTGGCAAGCCCGGGGTCGCCGGGTGCTGCCAGGCAGTTGGGAGGTGCAAGTGCAATCGGATGATACGCCCGCGACTCCTGCCCAGGACGCCGATATCGAAACTTTGATCGACACGATGGCCGGTAACCGCCATGCGACACCGGAAGGATTGCTGGCCACCCGGCGTTATTTGCGTGCTACCGGCCTGATCCAGGAGGTAACCCGCTGATGCTGCTCGATCCCCAACAAATCCAGGCTGACCAGGCAATGCTGCAGTTGGGCAAACGCCTGCGCGCCGACGGCTATCGCTTCACCTGTGTCACCCCGGCAACCCATGCGCGCGTGAATGCGCGCCCGGAAGCTGAGCAGGCCAGGACAGTGCGCGATGTATTCGGCTGGAACCGTCCGTTCCGTTCGTCACTGGTTTCTGCCGACGAGCTGGAACAAATGCGCCTGGCCCAAGTGCTGAACGAGCACGGGGACATGCTGATCAGCACCGTGCGCTGGTCGACTATCGACGACCTGCTGCTGGTGCACTCTGCGTACCCCACCCAGGAAGCCGACGCGGTGTTTCTCGGCCCGGACAGTTACCGTTTCGCCCAGGTCATCCACGATCATCTGCAACGCACCCCGAAACGCGTCGAGCATGCCGTGGATATTGGTTGCGGTACAGGCGTGGGCGCCTTGCTGATTGCGCGGGCGGCGCCCCATGCCCATGTCAGCGCCGTGGATATCAACCCGCTCGCGCTGCGTTACACCGCGATCAACGCGGCATTGGCGGGCCTGAGCAATGTATCCGTAGAACCGAGTGATCTGCTCGGCGGCATTACCGGGCTGTTCGACCTTATCGTTGCCAACCCGCCGTACATGCTGGATGCCGGTGAGCGTACCTATCGGCATGGCGGTGGTTCACTCGGCGCCCAGCTGTCGCTGCGGATCGTCGAACAAGCCTGCGAGCGGCTGGGTTCAGGAGGCACGCTACTGTTGTATACCGGCGTGGCGATAATCGAAGGCCGGGACGCCTTGCTCGAAGCCATCCGCCTGCGCCTGGCGGGCCCGGAATGGTCCTGGGTGTATCGGGAAATCGACCCGGACGTGTTTGGCGAGCAACTGAACGAACCGGGTTACGAGCAGGTAGAACGCATCGCCGCCGTGGTGCTTACCGTCACCCGCAACAGCTGAGGCAGCATGGCCCGACCCTGCACATTCGGCATCGAGGAAGAATACCTGCTGGTGAACCTGGACTCAGGGCAGGTACCGGCCACACCTTCGCCAGCCGTAGTCGGGCGTTGCCGGGAGGCCTTGGGCCAGTATTTTGCCCAGGAAATGTTCCGCAGCCAGATCGAAGTGGCCTCGCCGGTGTTCGCCAACCAGTTCGAGGCACGCGAGTTCTTCCAGCACAGCCGCCAGCGGTTGAACACGGTGCTGGCCGAAGAGGGCATGGGCCTGTACGGTGCGGCCAGCCACCCCAATGCCGCCTGGCTGCGGCAGAAACCGGCTACCCCGGCGCATTACCGGCAATTGTTCGCTGACTACCGGCATGTAGCGCAGCGCAGCCTGCTCAACGGCCTGCATGTACACGTGGGCGTACCGCCAGGCTGCGACCGCATGCAATTGATCAACCGTGTACTGGGCTGGCTGCCCTTGTTGTTGGTACTGAGTACGTCATCGCCGCTGTGGGCAGGCCAGTGCACCGGCTACATGAGCTACCGTCGAGTGATTTGCGGGGAGTGGCCGCACATGGGCTTGCCCGAGCCTTTGCCGGACTGGGCCGCCTACGAGCGCTACCGCGCATTGCTGCAACGCACTGGGTCGCTGGCCGCGGATGGCGACTTCTGGTGGGCGATCCGGCCTTCGCGGCGCTTCCCCACGGTCGAGCTGCGCATCTGCGATGGCTGCCCGCGCCTGGAGGACGCGCTGTGCATCGCTGCGCTGTTTCGCCACCTGGTAGAGCACAGCGTCATGTACCGGCATGACCCGGTGGCCTGCAGCCGCGAGCAGCGCTGGATCACCCAGGAAAACTACTGGCGCGCCATGCGCCATGGGCGCCAGGGCGAGTTCATCGGCCTGCATGAGCAACAGCCGGTCACGGCCGAAGGTTGGTTGGCCCAGTTGCAGGAGCAGTTGCCGGTCGATACGGCAGATGCCGAGCGTGCCTTCCACCATGCACGACACCTGTTGCGCCAAGGCACCCATGCCGACCAGCAACTGCAATGCCTGGCCCAGGCCAGCGCTGCCGGCCTGGGCAGGGCGCAGGCGTTACGGGCGGTGGTGGCCGCCGGGGCTTGCAATTAGCCGGGGTTGGCCGAAAATGGCCGCGCCTTTCGCAGCCACTCGGAACCACCCGCGCCATGATGCTGATCAAGCAATTCCCCGACATTTCCCTGGACGACACGTTGTTTGTCTTCGCCCTCGAAGCCGAAGCCGGGGATGTATTCGCTGAGCTCGACACCGTGTTCACCGGCATCGGCAAGGTCAATGCTGCCATCGCCCTGACCAACGCTATTGCCGCACGCCGGCCCAGGCTGATCGTGAACCTTGGCTCGGCCGGCAGCCAGCGCCATGGCAAAGGCGAGGTGGTGTGCTGCACCCGCTTCGTGCAGCGCGACATGGATGTGACCCCGCTGGGCTTTGCCCGCTACCAGACGCCTTTGTCGGACATCCCGGTGGTGTTGGAGCATGGGGCGCAGATCCCCGGCCTGCCCCTGGAAACCTGCGGCAGTGGCGACAGCTTCGAAATCAACCATGGCGATGCACCTTACGACGTGGTCGACATGGAAGCCTACGTGCTGGCGCTGATCGCACGTAGCGAAGGCATCCCGTTCGTGTGCCTGAAATACATTTCCGATGATGCCGGCAGTGACGCGGCGCAGGACTGGGCGGTGCAGGTACACCTGGCGGCCGAGGCTTTCAGGCGGGTGCTTTTCAGCCAGGCGTGACTGCTGGCAAGTCCTGAAACGTGCCTTGGCCTGATATTCGGTCCTTGGAACTCAGGCAGACAGTACTAGTCTTAATATGTGGGAATATTTCCCACGCAAAGATGCTGACTGGCTCTGAAGGATCGTGCGAAAACTGAGGCTGCTCGCTGACATTGCAGATCTATGGCCGCGCCGGTTGGCTGTCCGCTCCATGGGCGGTTGCGAACTCATTGGTCATTGCGTTCGATACGGAGATGACGACGCAACTCCAAGCGGAGGTGCATCATGTTGCTCAAGAAATGTTTGTTGGCATTGGCAATAGGTGGCGTCCTGTCGGCATCGACCGTCCTGGTGCCCGACTACATCGGTAGTTTCTCCAGCGTGTATGCCAAGGACGGTGGTAGCGGCGGCGGCGGTGGTCACGGCGGCAGTGGCGGTGGCGGTGGCTCAGGAGGTGGCGGTGGGCACGGTGGTGGCAGCGGTGGCTCTGGAAGCGGCGGCGGCCACGGCGGTGGCAGCGGTGGCTCTGGAGGCGGTGGCGGTCACGGTGGTGGCAGCGGTGGCTCTGGAAGTGGTCATGGCGGTGATGGTGGTGGCGGACATGGCGGCCCGGGTGGCGGCGATGGTGACCATGGTGACCATGGTGACCGTGGTGGCATGGCCGGCAGAGGCCCAGGCGATGCGCATGACAACGACAACGACAACGACAACGATGCGGCAGATGCTGCCAGGGATGCAGCCCGAAACGATGCTGATGCAGCGCGGGACGCTGCCAGGGCTGAGGCGGATGCCGCCCGGGATGCGGCCAAAGCTACTGCGGATGCAGCCAGAGACGCTGCCCGAGCCGAGGCGGACGCAGCCCGCGACGCTGCAAAAGCGGCTGGCTTGGCAGGCGCAGATGAAGCCAGAGACGCTGCCCGGGACGCGGCAGATGCCGCCCGGGACGCAGCCAGAAACGAAGCTGACGCGGCCAGAGATGCAGCCAGGGCAACTGCTGATGCTGCAAGGGACGAGGCCAAAGTCGCTGCCAATGCAGCCAGGGACGCTGCCAAGGCGGATGTGGACGACGCGCCAGATGCCCCTGATGCACCGGACGCGCCGGATGTCGACGCAGTCGAGGCACGGAACTAGTCGCTCTGAGTGACGTATCGACCGCTGGTCGGTGTATGGACCAGTCGGAAAAAACCATCGATGGCGGTTTACCTCGAAAACGGTAGAGCGGCCTTCACGGGCTTGCCCGCTCCCACAGGACTACCACCAGCTTCAAGACCTGTGGCAGCGGGCAAGCCCGCGAAGGGCCGATACCGGTTTCACCAGAGGAGTGACCCCCATGCCCAACAAACCCCACGACCAGTTCAGCATGCAGAACCCGCTGACTCAGTACCCGCACCCACCGTTCCCTGCCCAAGGCCAGCCAGCGCCGGGGCTGGATGCCAACATGCAGCCTGAGCCAGATCACGGCGAAACCACCTACAAGGGCTTTGGCCGCCTGGCAGGGCGCAAGGCGCTGATCACCGGTGCCGATTCGGGCATCGGCCGGGCAGTGGCCATCGCCTTTGCCCGCGAGGGTGCCGACATTGCCCTCAATTACCTGCCCATCGAACAACCCGACGCCCGCGAAGTCATCAAGCTGATCGAAGCCGAAGGCCGCAAGGTAGTGGCCATTGCTGGTGACCTGAAGGATGAGCAGTTCTGCAAGGAACTGGTCGACCAGGCCCACGAGCAGCTCGGCGGCCTGGACATCCTGGTCAACGTTGCCGGCAAGCAGGAAGCGCGCAAGGATATCAGTCAGATCAGCCACGAGCAGTTCGACCACACCCTGAAAACCAACGTCTACGCGCTTTTCTGGCTTTGCCAGGCCGCAGTGCCGCTGATGCCGGCAGGGGCGACCATCATCAACACCGCCTCGATCCAGTCCTACCAGCCTTCAGCCACCTTGCTCGACTATGCCACCACCAAGGCCGCGATCGTCGCTTTCACCAAGGCCTTGGCCAAGCAGGTAATCGAGCGCGGTATCCGGGTCAACGCCGTGGCCCCGGGCCCCATCTGGACCGTGCTGCAACCGAGTGGCGGCCAACCACCGGAGAAAATCCCCGACTTCGGCGCGCAAACACCGATGAAGCGCCCGGGGCAGCCCGCCGAGTGTGCGCCGGTGTATGTGTTGCTGGCCAGCCAGGAGTCCAGCTACATCACCGGGGAGGTGTTCGGCGTGACGGGCGGCAACCCGCTACCGTAGGGCAGGGCGGCTAAACCTTCGCCGCCCGCTGCAGTCGATTCAGGTATTGGCAGGCAACCCTGGGAGCACCTCCAATGGCTAGGGCAATCTGGAAAGGCGCCATCAGTTTCGGCCTCGTGCACATACCCGTGGCCCTCAATACCGCGGTGCGCACCGAGCGGGTCGATTTCGACTGGCTCGACAAGCGCAGCATGGAGCCGGTCGGCTACAAGCGGGTGAACAAGGTCACCGGCAAGGAAATCGACAAGGACAACATCGTCAAGGGCGTCGAGTTCGAGAAGGGCCGCTACGTGGTAATCAGCGAAGAGGAAATTCGCAAGGCCAGGCCCGAGGCGACCCAGACGATCGACATCTTTTCCTTCGTAGAGGCCGGCGAGATTCCGCTGCAGTATTTTGACACGCCGTACTACCTTACCCCGGACCGTCGTGGCGGCAAGGTGTACGCCTTGCTGCGCGAAACCCTGGCGAAGACCAACAAGGTGGCGCTGGCCACGGTGGTGCTGCACACCCGCCAGCACCTGGCGCTGTTGCGGCCGCTGGACGACGCGTTGGTGATGATCACCCTGCGCTGGCCCGAGGAAGTGCGCGGGCTGGAAACACTGGAGCTGGACAGCAGTGTGACAGAGGCCAAGGTGGACAAGCGCGAGCTGGACATGGCCAAGCGGCTGGTGGAAGACATGAGCGGGGAGTGGAAACCGGCGGACTACCAGGATGTATTCCGCCAGACCATCATGGACCTGGTGGAAGAGAAGGCCAGCAAGGGCAAGATCGAGACGGTGGAGAAGGGCGAGGCGACGGAAGCAGGGAAAGGCGCCGACATCCTCGACCTCACCGAACTGCTCAAGCGCAGCCTGGGTGGCAAGAAGCCGGCGAAGAAGACACGCAAGGCGTCGTGAAAGGAATCGTCACCGCAAGCCAGCTCGCATGGAACTGTACATAACGCGGGGCCCCTGTGGGAGCGGCTTTAGCCGCGAACACCGGCGTAGCCGGTGCCATGCACCGCGTTGAATTCTTCGCGGCTAAAGCCGCTCCTACAGGTATTTGCACATGGCTTGAGGCCAGTGTGGGTACGCGCCGCCTGCGAACCAGCATCAGATCTGTGTCTGCAACCCCGCCAGATAATCGCCAAACCCTTCGCGGGCGCGGCTGTCGCGCCGGCTGCTGGTGGCCACGCTGTGCCTGGCGGTCCAGACGATCTGCGCGCCACTGGCCTGCAGGTCGCTGACCAGCTGCACATCTTCATGCGCCGCCAGGGGCTGGAAACCACCCACCCGATCATAGGCGTCGGCACATACACCGAGGTTGGCCCCATGCACATGCCGATGCCCCTCACATGCCTGGTAACGGCTGTGGTACAGCTTGCGCAAGGCCGCTGTCTGCCAGGGTTGCCAGGACTCGACATGTACCGTTCCGCAAACCACCTCGGCCCTGCAGGCCAGTTGCGACAGCAGCCAGTGCGCTGGCACCCGGCTGTCGGCATCGGTGCACGCCAGCCACTGCGCGCCGCGCTCGACCATGTACGCTGCGCCAACCCGGCGGGCCATACCGACGTTGCCGGCATCCACCGTCAGTACCGGTACACCGAGGCGTCTTGCCACGGCGGCGCTGCCATCGCTGCAGCGGTCCAGCACCACCAGCACCTCCACCTGGTGCCCTGCCTGCTGCGCCTGCTGGGCGGCAGCCAGTACTGCCCGCAGGCAGCGCCCAAGGCGCCGGGCCTCGTTGTGGGCCGGGATCACCACGGCAATCATGGGCAAGTCTCGTCGAGGTCGACCACGCTGGGCTGGGTGGACCAGTACTCCAGCACGAAGTCTGCCTCGTCATGCTGCAACTGCAGATGCAACGGAAGGTGCCGGGCCAGCATGCGATGCACTTCACGCCCGTCTTGCGGGCAGCCAGCGATGGGATGCTTCCAGTGGCACGCCAGCAGCCCGCCGTCGTAGGTCAGGCTGGCCACCGACTGTTCGATCACCTGCAGCCAGTCGGTCGGGTCTAGGTAGTAACCCACCTCGCTCAGCACGATCAGGTCGAAACTCCCACCCGGCCAGTCCGAGGGCAGCCGCGCCAACTCCACCGAGACATTTCGCAGTGCAGCCAAGCGTTCACCGGCCAGCGCTACCGCAGTAGGGTCCAGGTCCTGGCTCAACAGGTTGGCGCAACGCTCGGCCAGCAAGGCGCTGAGCTCGCCATTGGCGCACGCCGGCTCGAACACCCGCTGGTAGCACTGGCGCGGCAGGCTGGCCATGACCAGGTCGCGTTTGCGCTTTTCGTACCAGCGGGTGCGAAAGGCCCAAGGGTCTTCACTGCTGGCGTACAGGTCAGCGAAATACTGTGGGTCGAGGCTCATGACAACTCCATTTACAGGAACACCAGTTCGAAAGGTTGCAGCAGACACTCCAGCAAGTTCGGCGGCAGTACGGGCGGGCGCAGGCCATCCGGCTCGAGTTGGCTGACATGGGCGGCCAGGGCCTTGCGCTTGCGGGCCAGGCTGGCCTCGTCCAGCTGGATGCGGTGAGCGCGTGGCCATGGCAGGCGCGGGTCGTCCGGTTGCGCCCAGTGCCAGGCCCATACCGGTACTTCCAGGCATTGCACCTTGCGCATCCGGGCCGCCTGCGCCGCAGCCCGGCCCGCTGCCTCGTGGTCACAGTGGCCATCGCCGCTCCAGGTGGCTATCAGCAGGTCGTCAGGCCTGAGCAACTGGCTCAGGTGGTTGAGCAGGAACGCCTCGTTGCGCGGCAACGCGCCGTCCTTGAGGTGGAGCCGCCGCCAGTCCAGGCGGCCGAGGTCGAGGTCAAGCTGTTGCAGTGCATGGCGGCTTTCCAGCGGCCTTTGTCGGCGCAGGCGGTGTTCGCTCCAGTGGGCAGAGCCAGGGTGACTGGCTTCACCATCGGTCGCGGAGATCAGCACCAGGTCGTCTTCCCGGCCCTGGAAGCCTGCCAGCAGCCCACCGGCCATGAGAATCTCGTCATCGGGGTGGGGAGCCAGCAGTACCAGGCGACGGCCCGGTGGGCACAGCTGCTGCGGGGTGATCCAGGTAGCCCTGGCCAGGTGCGCGGCCTGCTGCCAGGCAGCCCACGGTGTACCGCTGTTCGCCTGGATCAGGTTCTCGCTCATAGCTGCCAGACTCCTGCCGGCTGTTGGGCCAACTGCTCACCGAGCGCCGCCAGGTCGCGCTCGGCATGGCTCTGGCGCAGGAACACCGGCAAGTCGGCGCTCAGCCGGGCAAAATGGTTGTCACGGCAGAAAGGAGAGGCGCCCAGCGCCCGGCCAACGTGGTGGATCACCTGTTCCACGGCCTGCTCCACCTGGGCGCGGGTGCGGCGCACTTCGAAGCTGGCGTCTGCGCCTGGCTGGCGGTCGATCCACGCCGCGCATTCGCGCAGTGCCGCCCTGGCGCCGTACAAGGCGGCGTCGACCGCACCCAGGTGAGCATCGGCGTGTGGGTCGGGGCGGGGGTTGCGGCAGTGTTCGCGCAGGTAATCGGCCAAAGCTTCCGCGGCGCCGTACCAACAGGCCGCAATACCAGCACCGCCATGCCAGAAACCAGGGCGGGAGAGGTATTGCCCGGGGCGGCCGATGGCGATGCCAGGGGTGTGGTTGAATTCGATTTCGACACTGGCGGTGGTGGCCATGCCGATGGCCTGCCAGCGTTCTATGGCAAGGCCCTGGCTGGGATGGGACAGTTCGATGGCCACCAACTGGGGCTGGTCGTGCTGGTCCCACGCGGTGACCAATGCCCGGTCGATCTGCAGTGCGCCCGAACACCAGGCCTTGCGACCCTTCAGGCGAACCTGGTCGCCCTCACGGTCCACGATGAAGGCGCGGGCATCCGGCGGTTCGGCGGCCCAAACGCCCCATATACCCTCGGCGGCGTGGTGTGCCGCAGCGCATTCGGCAAGGATTGCCAACGCGTCGGTGTGGCCCTCGTACAGCTTGGCCAAGGCCAGGTCACAGCCTGCCACCCGCGCCAGGGTTTGCCAGCGCCGCAGGGTATTGCCCTGGCCGGGCAGGGGGAGCAGGTCGAGGTGGTCGGCTTGCAGTGCCTGAATCAGTTGCGGCAACTGGGTATCCAGGTTGAGCGGTTGCTGCCGCTCACCGAAGGCACGCAGCAGGCGATCGAGGTTGGTCAGGTCAAAATCCTGAACGATGCTCATGGGCTCGGCTCCTTGGTGAGGCACTGCGGGCGTAGCGCTGCAGGCAAGCCGTCATCGGGCCAGCCCCAGTTGCTTGCGCATGCCTACGGTGATCGATTGCCTTGTCTTGGCATAATCGGCCCAGGGGTCATCCACATCGCCCAGGCGTTCAAGCACGTTGCCGATGTTCCACTGGTTGGCACCCTTGAGTTGTGGCAGTTCCTCGCGCCAGATCGGCACGGATACCGGCAGGCCTTCGCGGGCGCGCAGGGAATACGCGCAGGCGGTGGTTGCGCCCTTGCCGTTGCGCAGGTAGTCGATGAAGATGCGCCCGATGCGATTTTTTGGCCCGGAAACGGCACTGAGCCTGTCGGGGAACAGCCTGGCCAGGTAATCGACGATGCCGTGGCTGAACGCCTTGACTTCATCCCAGCTGGCCCGCCGGGTCAGCGGCACGACCAGGTGCATGCCTTTGCCGCCACTGGTCTTGAGGAATACCTTCAAGCCCAGTTCATCCAGCAGCGTCAGGGCCAGTTGGGTGGCCTCGAGCATGGCCTTCCACGGCAGTGCCGGATCCGGGTCGAGGTCGAGGACGAAGCGGTCGGGCTTGTCGAAGTCCTTGTCGGTGGCGTTCCAGGTGTGCAACTCGAGCATGTTCATCTGCACAGCACCCAGCAAGGTGTCGGCGCGGTTGATGACCATCGCCGCCTGGCCGGCCTCGGCCTTGTCGTAACTGAGCACGTTGGGTAGATGCAGCTGACCGGCGTTCTTCTGGAAGAACAGCTCCCCGGCCAGGCCGTCCGGCGCGCGCACCAGCGCGACCGGGCGGTGCTTGAGTTGGGGCATTATCCACTGGCTGACGGCGGCGTAGTACTCGGCGACTTCGCGCTTGGTAACGCCGCTGGTGGCGTCGACCACACGTTCGGGGTGGGTCAGGCGCAGCTCGCCCAAGGCCTCGGGGGCCTTGGCCTGCTTGCGCGTGGGCAGGGTCTTGGCAGGCATGCTGCGCTCCAGGTCGATGGCGGTAGCCGGTTTGTCATCGCGCAGGCCGTGGAACACCGAGTGGCGCACGATGCCGTCACGGGTCATCTGGGCATAGGCGACTTCGGCCAGCAGTTGCGGTTTCAGCCAGTGCACGCCCCGGGCTTCGGCCCCGGTGGGCGGGTTGGGCAGGGCCGGCCTGGCGATTTCCAAGGGTTTCAGCCGGGCATGGATGCTGGCCAAAGTGGTGGCACTGAAGCCGGTGCCGACCTTGCCGGCATAGCGCAACTCGCCGCTGCCGTTGTCGTGCAAGGCCAGCAGCAGGGCACCGAAACCGCTGCGGCTGCCTTTGGGGTCGGTGTAGCCGACGATCACGAACTCCTGGCGCTGCTTGCACTTGAGCTTGATCCAGTCGGGGCTGCGGCGCCCACTGTAGGGGCTGTCGACGCGCTTGCCGATCAGGCCTTCGAGTTGCAGCCGGCAGGCACTGTCGAGCAGGGATTCGACGGGTTGGTCAAAGTCGGCGGAGTACTTGAGCAGGTCCGATTCGTTGTGTTCCAGCAAGTGCTGCAAGGTGCTGCGCCGGTCCTGCAGCGGTAACTGGCGCAGGTCCTGGCCGCCGAGGAAGGGCAGGTCGAACACGTAATAGGTGATGTGCTCGTCATTGTCGGTGTCGAAGGCGTTCTGCAGCGCCTGGAAGTCCGCCGAACCGTTATCGTCGGCCACCACCACCTCGCCGTCGAGCCAGGCCGAATCGAGGCCCAGCGCACGCAAGGCGGCAACCTGCCGGGGCATCTTGCTGCTCCAGTCATGACCATTGCGGGTGAACAGGCGCACGTCGTCACCGTCGATGCGGGCAAGGATGCGATAACCGTCGAACTTGACCTCGTAGCGCCAGTCGCCATTGGGCGGGGAGTCGACCAAGGTCGCCAATTGTGGCTGCAACTGCGCCGGCAACGGCACCTTCCGGCCTTTGCTGGCGGATTTGCGACGTGGCGCGGCGGCCTTTTTTGCTGCCGGCTTGCGCGGTACCAGCGTGCGGTCGCTGAGCACGCTGTCGGGCTGGGCGTCGACGATGCTGTAGTCGGCTTCGCTGCGCGCCTGGCCGTCGTGCGACTTGACCAGCATCCACTGTTCCTTCTTGCCGGCCAGGTGGGTGCGGAACAGGTTCCATACACCGCCGAGCTTTTCGCCTTGCAGGCGGAAACGCAGTTTGCCCTTGGCATAGGCCTCAAGCGCATCGCCTTCGGGCTCCCAGATGCCCCGGTCCCAGACAATCACGTCGCCTGCACCGTAATGGCCTTCGGGTATATGGCCTTCGAAGTCGGCGTAGTCCAGCGGGTGGTCCTCCACGTGCACGGCCAGGCGGCGCACCTTGGGGTCCAGCGACGGCCCTTTGGGGATGGCCCAGCTTTTCAGCGTGCCATCGAGCTCCAGGCGGAAGTCGTAGTGCAGGTGGCTGGCATCGTGCTTCTGGATGCAGAACTGCAGTGCGTGGGCCCGCTTGCCACGGCTGCGCTTGCCGCTGGGCTCGGGCGTGGCATTGAAGTCGCGCTTGCGCGCATATTCCTGCAGGGGTTTGGCCATGGCGGGCTCCGGGCGGTTCGCAGTCTCTAGGCTTTGTACGAAAAGTGCCTGCGCGACGATCATGCTGCGTTGAAAACAGGCTCGGAATGCTCATTTACAACCCGTAAACTCCGCTTCCTCGCCTGTTTTCGCCTTGCCTGATCGCCGCTCGGCGACTTTTCATACAAACCCTAAGCTGGGAGGCAGCGGCCCGGGCGGTAGTTCAAAAAAACTCTGAATCTTCCAGCAGCAGGTGCAGTCGACCGAATGAAGCCACCTGACGGAGAACGCACATGGCCCGAGCAGATGAACCGAAACCGTATACCCCCAGCGAAATCGACGACACCGAAGACCGCATGGGCAGCGTGCACGAACTGGATTTCGATGAGCGCCTGGATGAGCGCGAGGGGCGTGTGGGTGACGAGCGACCAGCCGCGGAGGTGGCCCGCGAGTTCCCGCCCCGGCGCGTAGCCGAAAGCGGCATGACCGGCGGCGAGGCGTTGAGCGACAGCCTGCACGAGGACAATGTCACTTATGACGACTTGAGCCCGGACACCTTGCTGGACGAAACCGGCGCCCGCGACCCGCACGAACCGGGTGGCAGCGGCGGCCCGGCAGACAAGACCCTGCGGCGGGTGGGGGCCAGCGAAATTGGCGGCGGCATAGGCCTGGACGAAGCCGAACTGGCCCGCTCCGCGCCGCTGGATGGCGAACCGTGGACCGATGATGTAGTCGATGACGAGGAGAGCAAGCCATGAACGAACTGCGTTGTGCCTGTGCAGATTGTTCCTGCACCGTGGATGCCAATGCCTTGCAGCTCGAAGGCAAGGTGTATTGTTGCGAGGCCTGTGCCAGCGGGCATCGCAATGGCGAGCCGTGCCGGATGCCTGATTGCCACTGTGGCGAGAAAACCGGGGAAAGCGCAGTGGACAATGCGCTGGACGAGACTTTCCCGGCGAGTGACCCGATTTCGCCCTGAAACATCGCTGTCTCATAGGTTCTGCATAGGTCTATTGGGCTGTGATGATCCTGTGGGAGCGGCCTTGCGTCGCGAAAGGGCCGCAAAGCGGCCTCGGCAATTTTCCGTGCGAAGCTGAAACCCTGGGGCCGCGCTGCGGCCCTTTCGCGACACAAGGCCGCTCCCACACAAAGCAGCGCGCAGGCCTGCAGATCAATGAGTCTGCCAAATGCCATTGCTACGCTCACAATCAGTGCGGGCCTGGCCCAGGCTGGGGGTGTCGTAGTAGTAGGTGATGACTCGCGCATCCTTGGGCAACGCCGGCCTGTCACCGCCGGCGGCCTTGGGGTTGGCCAATGCTTCCTGGGTCAAGGGTGCGATGCAACTGCCAACGCTACCATCCGCACAACGCGCTACCTTGTGCTTTTCGCTGTTGAGCATGTCCTTGCTCTCGTTGCTGCACGACCAGTTGATCGCCTCGGCGGGCAGGTTGCTGTAGCTGTAACAGCTGTGCCGCTCCACCGGCGTTACCGCCTCGCTGGAGGAACGGGTAAGCACATTGCAGGCTTCGGCCAGGGCCTGGCCGCTGACCAGGCTGGCCACCATCAGGATGAACATCGGCTTCAAGACAGCGCCACGCATTTGCCACCTCCCGGGCCAATGGCCCTTGTCAGGTCTAGGCAGGCTTGTCGCGCCGGCGCATGGCCTTGGCGCGCTTTTCCAGGATCAGGTAGGTAAGCACCGCCAGCAACAGCGGCACCAGATAGTAAAGCGTGCGGTAGCCCAGCAGGGCCGCCACCAGCGTACCCTGGGCAAGTTGCCCGTGCAGCAGGGCCAGGAACACCGTTTCCAGCACACCCAGCCCGGCCGGGATATGCGCGACCACACCAGCCACGCAGCTGATCAGCAGGATGCCAAGTATCGAGGGGTAGAAGGCTTCGCCAGGCAGCAACCAGAAGATCAGCAGTGCCATTAGCGCCCAGTTGCTGGCCCCTAGCACCACCTGGCACAGCGCCAGGCGCAGCGATGGCAGCGTTACCTCATGCTCGCGCCAGCGCCAGGTGCGCTTTTTGGCGAAACCACAGGCCAGCAGGTAACCTGCGGCAATCGCCAGCAAAACCAGGCCGATCAGTTGCAGGCCGCTGGCGCCGACCGCCCAGTTGGCAGGCAGCTCGACCAGGCGCAAGGCGAACACCGTGCCAGCCAGCAGCATGTAACCCATCCAGTTGGTCAGCAGACCCAGGGTGATGATGCGCGTGATGGTTGCCGTGTCCAGGCCCAGGCGGCTGTACAGCCGGTAGCGCAAGGCCACACCACCCACCCAGGTGGTGAAATTGAGGTTGAAGGCATAGCACACGAAGGCCACTGGCAAAACCTGGCGAGCCGGCAGGTGGTGGCCGGTGTAGGCCCGGGCAAGCAGGTCGTAACTGGCGAATGTCAGGTAGCTGCACCCGGCCAGCGCCAGGCCGATGGCCAAGGTCCCGGGCTTGTAGGCCAGCAACGACTGGCGTACCTCGTTCCAGTCCAGGTTACGCGCCAGCAGGTACAGCAGCGCAGGGATCAGGATCAGGAATGCCAGGGTGAACAGCCGTTTGCCCCAGGTTTGCCAGTGTTTTCGCGCCATCAGGTCTTGCCCTCGTGATAGTCACCCTGAGCCTCGGCTTCTGGTTGCAGCGAACGCAGGTGCTGGCGGTGCGCCGGGAACCAACCGGCAATCCGCGGGAAATGGCGGATCACGTGGAAGCACAGGAAAATCAACGGCGCGCGCCACCAGTAGCCGCGAACCATGCGTTCCAGCGTGACCGGTTTGCATTGTTCGCGGGCCAGCGCCTGCAGGTGCTGGTTGAGTTGGTGATTGAAGGCGCGATCACGGATGAACAGGTTGGCTTCCAGGTTGAACGACAGGCTCAATGGGTCCAGGTTGCTGGAGCCGACCGTAGCCCACTGGTCGTCCACCAGCGCCACCTTGCCGTGCAACGGCCGCTGGCAGTACTCGTGAATGGCCACACCGTCGCGCAACAGGTAGTTGTACAGCAGCCGCGACAACGCCCGCACCCAGCGCATGTCCGGCTGGCCCTGCAGGATCAGCCGCACCTCCACGCCACGCCGGGATGCATTGCGCAGTTCGCGCATTAGCCGGTAGCCGGGGAAGAAATACGCATTGGCCACCACGATACGCTGCCGGGCACTGCGAAACGCCTGCAGGTAGTGGGCCTCGATATCGGTACTGCGCACCCCGTTGTCACGTTCGACCAGCACTGCGCTACAGGTACCGGCAGGCTCGGTCAGCGGCCGTACCGCGCTGGGCGGCTGCAGTACCGGCGACATCAGGCGCTTGCTGGCGGCATGCACCTGCGCCACCACCGGGCCGGCGACCTCCACGGCATAGTCCTGCTTGGCCATGGCACCAAAGTCGCCCAGGTGGTCGGCGCTGTAGTTGATGCCGCCAATGAACGCCCGCTCGCCATCGATCACCACGATCTTGCGGTGCAGGCGCCGGAACAGGTTGGTGCGCATGCCCACCAGCCGCGGCTGCGGGTCGAAGGCGTGGAAACTGACCCCGGCATCGGTCATGGCCGCTATGAACGGCGCAGGCAGGTCGGCCGTGCCGTAGCCATCCACGGCCACTTCGACACGCACGCCGCGCCGGGCGGCATCGATCAGTACCTGCTGCAATTGCTGGCCAACCTTGTCATCGAAGATGATGAAGGTCTCCAGCAGGATTTCCTCGCGTGCCTGGGCCATGGCCTCGAACACGCGGGGGTAGTATTGCTCGCCATTGATCAGCAACTGCACGCTGTTGCCGTCTACCCAGGGTCGGTTCACAGGTTGATCTCCGATGCCAGAGGGGCGTGGTCGGAAAGGTGCGACCACGGGTATTTCGACAGCACCTGGGCGCTGCCGGGCATGGCGTTGCGCAGGTAGATGCGGTCCAGGCGCAACAGCGGCAGGCGCGCCGGAAAGCTGCGCGCCGGGGTGCCGAAATGCTCGCCGAAGGCTTCTACCAGGTGTTCGCACAGCACCGCATCGGCCTTCAGCCGCCAATCGTTGAAGTCGCCGGCCACGATTACCGGCGCCTTGGGCGGCAGGCTGTCGAGCAGGTCCAGCAGCAGCTTCACCTGGCGTTGCCGGTGTGCCTCGCGCAGGCCCAGGTGCACGCACACCGCATGCACCTGGTCATGGCCCGGCACCTCCAGCTGGCAATGCAGCAGGCCGCGCTGCTCGTTGCCCTGCACCGAGACGTCGAGGTTGTCGAAGCGGCTGATGGGGAATTTCGACAGCAGCGCGTTGCCGTGGTCACCATGGGGGTACACGGCGTTACGGCCGTAGGCGAACTGCGGCCACATGCTGTCGGCCAGGAACTCGTATTGTGGCGTCTCCGGCCAGGCCGGGTGGCGCAGCGCATGTTGCTGGTGGCTGCCGTGCACTTCCTGGAGGAACACCAGGTCGGCACCGGTGGCGCGCACCGCTTCGCGCAGCTCGGGCAGGATGAAGCGCCGGTTGAAGAAGGTGAAGCCCTTGTGCACGTTCAAGGTCAGTACATTAAGCCGATGCACGGCGGTGATCTTGTCGATGATGCAGTGCGGGGCAGGCAGTGTCCTGTTCACAGGGTCACCTCCGGCACCACGCCAGGCTCGGTCATCAGCTCATGGTCCAGCGACAGCTTCTGCAACAGGCGCCGGGCGTCATACGGCGCATGCACTTTCTGGTCGTTGTCGAAATAGCAGTAGACGTCACGGGCGGCGCGCCGTGGTGGCGGCCCCGGCACGATCAGCTGGGCATCGTCGGCCTGGCCGCCCTGGCTCCACAGCTGGATGCGCTGCTTCCAGCGCCGCAGCGCCTGGGCGGTATAGCCACTGCTGTACAGCTCGACATCGCCATGCAGGCGCATGTACACGAAGTCGGCGGTAAGGTCTTCGACATACGGCCATTTCCCGGCGCTGTCAGCCACTACCAGCGCCACCCGGTGCTTGCGCAGCAACTTGATGAAGGCTTCGCACAGAAAGCTTTCGTTGCGGATTTCCACGGCGTGGCGCAGCCGAGCATTACCCTTGATATCAGTGCTGCCGTTGCCCTGCAGGCGCTGCGCACAGCCCTGTGCGCATTCGCGCGCAGCCTTGCGGCTGTGCGGTAAAAGTTCGAGAAAACGGGCGAACCGGGCCTCGTCGAACTTCATGTTCGGTGGAAATTGCCACAGGAACGGGCCCAGTTTCTTGCCGAGCAGCAGCGGCCCGGAAGCAAAAAAATTGGCCATGGGTTCTTCGATATCCTTGAGCCGGCGTACATGGGTGATGTAGCGGGGGGCCTTTACCGCGAACACGAAGCCGGGCGGTGTTTCGTCATGCCAGCCCCGATAGCGTTCGGGCGTTTGCAGGCTGTAGAACGAGCCGTTGATTTCAATGCTGTTGACCGCTCGCGAAGCGAACGCCAGTTCGTCGTCCTGCGGCAGGCCCTTCGGGTAGAAATCCTTGCGCCACGGGCCGTAGCGCCAACCAGAGATGCCGATGCGGATATCGCTCACGCTGCCTTCCTCATTGCCGGGTCCTTGTTCGGTCACTCTGAAGGTGCGACTGGTGAACAGCGGCCAGGGTTCAGCACGGTTGACCAACGGAAAAGGCGGATGCCGCGTTGAACTTTGCGGCCCGCGACGTTTCCACCCAATACCTGCTACGAGGAAGGGCGCCAGGATGAAATTCGACCGTTTCGCCCAGTGGCTGGCCAATTGGGCCGGCCGCCCGCTGACCTTTGGCATCGCCTGCCTGCTGATCCTGAGCTGGGCGGTGACCGGGCCGTTGTTCGGTTTCAACGACACCTGGCAACTGGTGATCAATACCTCGACCACCATCATCACCTTCCTCATGGTGTTCCTGATCCAGAACACCCAGAACCGCGACAACGACGAACTGCACATCAAGATCGATGAACTGTTGCGCACCACCCAACAGGCGCACAAGGCGCTGCTGGACCTTGAAGACATGGATCCGGCCGAGCTGCATGCCCTGCGCAAGCAGTACCGGCAAATGGCCGGGCAGGGTGACGATGCGCAGAAAACCAAGGAATGACCTGCCAACACTGGAGGCAAGCATGGCCAGACATATCGTCCACTTTACCGGGCCTATCAACTCATCCACCTGCGGCAACCTGATCAACACCTGTTCCCGGGCGTTGCAGCAAGGGGCCGAGGTCCTGCAACTGAACATCGCCACCATGGGCGGCGAGTGCAGTTACGGGTTTACCTTGTACAACTTTCTGCGGGCGTTACCGATCGAGGTGCATACCCACAACCTGGGCACGGTGGAGTCCATGGGCAACATCCTGTTCCTGGCCGGGGAACGGCGCACGGCATGCAGTTACAGCAAGTTCCTGTTCCATCCGTTCCACTGGACCTTGCATGGCTCTGTCGACCACTCACGCATGGCCGAGTATGCAATGAGCCTGGACTACGACCTGCGGCTGTATGCACAGATCGTCGCCGAGCGGACCGAAGGGGCGGATGAGGTGCTGGATGTGCCACGTTATCTGATGGCCTATCCGCGAATACTCGGCCCCCGGGAGGCACTGGCGAACGGGATGATCCATGCCATAGACGAGATGCCGATCGAGGTGGAGGCCTGCCAGTGGAGTGTGCATGCCTAGCGCGTGCCTGTACCGGCCTCTTCGCGGGCTTGCCCGCTCCCACAGGTTTAACACCTGCTTCAGAAGCGGTGGAGCACCTGTGGGAGCGGGCAAGCCCGCGAAAGGGCCGGCACGGGCAATAAAGGCCTATCTCACCGATGCTGCCGTCGCCCGATCACACGCCAGCAACGAGCGGATCAGCAGCTTGATCTCGTCCTTGAGCATGGGCACCTGGTCCAGATGAGCGAACCGGCAGTCGGCAATCTCGTGCAAGGCCTTGGGGTGCGGGGCCTCGATGAACTCCGCCTCGAACACATAATGCATGCGCTGTGCCGTTTCATGGCGCATCAACAGCGTCAGTGATTCTGCCTGCAACCCGGTTTCTTCAAGCAATTCACGCTCCGCCGCCTGTACCGGCGTCTCGCCGGGTTCGATCTTGCCGCCGGGCAGGGTCCAGGCGGCATTGGGCTTTCTTACCCACAACCATTTATGGGTTTGTTTGCCATGCCGGCAGATGATGGTGGCGCGATGCTTGACTGGCTTCATTCAGGCTCCTGGGCGAATCCCTCATTCCATGAATGATTCGGCCCCCGGCTGCAATGAACGTTGCGTTGAAAGCGACCAGCGGTCAGTAAGGCACCGAGCCGCTCAATGCTTCGATGGCTTCCACCAGCTCGTCATAACCCACAGGCTTGTTCAAGTGCCGGTCGAAGCCCGACTGGCGTGACTTGTGCTGATCGGCACTGGCGCCATAGCCGGTCAGGGCGATGGCGGGGGTATGGCGCAGATGCACATAGCCACGCAGGGCCTTGATCAACGCGTGGCCGTCCATCACCGGCATGCCGATGTCGGACAGGATGATGTCGTATTCCTCACCCGCAGCGGCGTCCAGGGCCTCACGCGGCTTGCTGAAGGCATGAACAGTGGCGCTCTCCATTTCCAGCAGCTCCTGCATTACCGCCAGCACCTCTACGGAGTCATCCACCAGCAACACGCGAATACCATTCAGACGGCCCTCGCTCAGTGGCTCCGAGCCCTGCGCACGCTGCGGGTGCTGAACTTCGCAAAGGGGCAGGGTGACCGTAAAGGTGCAGCCCAGGCCAAGCCCCGGTGATGTGGCGCGTACGCTACCGCCATGGGCCTCGGCCAGTTGCCGCACCAGTGACAGGCCAATGCCCAGGCCCTCGCGGCTGTGGCTGGCCTGTTGCGGCGCAGCCTGGCTGAACAGGTCGAAGATGTGCTCGAGGCTGTCGTGGCTCAGGCCCACGCCATGGTCGATCACCTGCAGGCGCGCGTGGTCTTCGTCGTGGCTCAGCACCAGGCGTATCTCATTGCCTGCCGGGCTGAATTTCAGCGCGTTGTTCAGCAGGTTCCAGATGATCTGCTCCAGGCGCGTTACGTCACCCTCGATCATTACCGGCAGGTTGTCGGCGGGCAGCTCCAGGCGAACCGGGCAGGGATGTTGCTCGCTCACTACCACGCCATGGATGCCCTGCAGGACGGCAAGCAGATCCACAGGCTCGGTCTTGAGCTTGAGCTTGCCAGTACGAATGCGCGCCACATCCAGGAGGTCGTCGATTATCCGCGCCTGGCTGGTTACCGCATCGCAGATGGTACCAACGGCCTTGCTCGCTGCACTGATGTTCCTGAGCGACGGCAGGCGGCGCAGGATTTCGGCGTTGAGCTGGATCAGGTTGAGCGGGTGCTTGAGCTCATGGGACATGACGGCGAAGAACTCGTCCTTCATGTGGCTGGTATTCTGCGTCTCGGCCAACTGTTTGCTCAGGCGCTCTTCGCCCAGGCGCACGCGCTCTTCGGCGGCATGGCTGCTGCTGATGTCGATGAAGGTCAGCACCGTGCCGTCGATCTTCTGCTCGCTGGAGCGGTAGGGCAGCAGGCGCGCCAGGTACCAGTGATCGCCCTGGCTACCGATTTCACGCTCGATGATGGCCTCGCCCTGGGCCACGGCGCGAGCATCGTCGGCCAGTGCCGGGTAATCCAGGCGATGGGTGATGTCGAGCAGGGAACGGCCGGTATCGACTGGCAGCATGTTGAACAGGTCGGTGGCGCGCGGCGTGAACCAGCGGATATGCAGGTTACGGTCGACGAACACCGTGGCGATCTCGGTGCAGGCGATCAGGTTGCTGAGGTAGTCGTTGATCTTGTCGGTTTCTTCGACCTTGTTCTTCAGCTCGTAGTTGACCGTAAGCAACTCCTCGTTGATCGATTGCAGCTCTTCCTTGCTGGTTTCCAATTCTTCGCTGGCCGAACGCAACTCCTCGTTGATGGCCTGCATCTCTTCATTGGAAGCGGTCAGCTCCTCGCTGGAAACCTCTGACTGCTCGATGGTTTCCTGCAGTAGCAGCCGAGTGCGCAGCAGTTCGCGCTCGAGGTTGTGCAGGACCATGCTGTCGGTCTGGCGGATGACGCCTGGCAACGGCAGGGATGGGTCGGGCGCGCGCTCTTCGAATACCACCAGCATGCAATCGCTGGCGCTGAGGTCGTCCTTGTACGGCTGCACGGTGATCTCCACCTGCAGTTTGCCCATGGATTCCGCCAGGTCGACAGGGCGCGAGGTCACCGCCTCGGTACCCTGACGCGCCTGGAACAAGGTGCTGCGCAGGGCCAGGCGCAGGGGCGGCAGCACCAGGTTGAGCAGGTTGCGGCTCGGTTCGCCCCCGGCCAGTTGCAGGAAGCGACCCACGCCTTCGCTCATGTGCAGGATATTGCCGTCGATATCGACGATCAGGCTGGGCGGCATGCGCCGCGCCAGGGCGCGGTGGTGCAGGTCGGCGAAGGATGGCTTGCGCCCCGGTTTGGCCTTGGCCGTGGCCAGTGTTTCCTGCGGCATGTTGACGGCAGAAGTACCGGGCAGCTGACGGCCAGGTTTATGGCCAGAGCTACGGCCGGTATTGCTGGCATCCAGTGCGCGGAAAATGCGATTGCGCTTGTCCACCGGGGTAAACAGTTCATTGGCCATGTCGGCCGACTCGGACGAACCGAGGAACAGGTAGCCACCTGGGCGCAGGGCGAAGTGGAACATCTGCAGAATGTCCCTCTGCACCTCGCGGTCCAGGTAGATCAGCAGGTTGCGGCAGACAATCAAGTCGATCTGCGAGAACGGTGGGTCCGACAACAGGTTATGACGGGCAAACAGCACCTTTTCGCGAACCTCTTTTCGCACCCGGTAATGCTGGTCTTCCTTGAGGAAGAACTGGCGCAGCCGGCTGGGCGGCACATCGGTGACGATCGCTTCGGAATAGGAGCCACTGCGGGCAATGGCGATGGCGCGTTCATCCAGGTCAGTGGCGAACACTTGTACCTTGCTCGTGCGCTGTTCCAGTGCCAGCTGCTCGCAAACCAGCATGGCCAGGCTGTACGCCTCCTCACCGGTGGAGCAACCGGCCGACCATACGCGAATCTCGTCCGCGCCATCGGCAGGGTCGCGCTCGCAGGCCAGCTGCGGCAGCACATGACGCTCCAGTGCTTCGAAGGCTTCGCGATCACGGAAGAAATTGGTCACGCCAATCAACATGTCGGCCAGCAACGCCCTGGATTCCGCGGGGTGCTGCTCCAGGTAATGCAGGTAGGCCGCCAGGTCCGCCTGGCCGGTTACATGCAGGCGGCGCTCGATGCGCCGCAGCACCGTCGCGCGCTTGTAGTGCTGGAAGTCGTGGCCGGTATTGCTGCGCAATTGCAGCAGGATCTCCTCGAGCATCGGCTCGCAAGCCTGGGGATCACCGGCACGGGTGCCCAAAGCCGGGGGCAGGGTGTCGTCCTCGATTTCCGGGAGCCTCACCTGACGGGCATTGCGCCACAGCTCCAGCAGCTTCTGCGGCATTTCTGCCGCCGGCAGCACCAGGTCGACCATGCCGGTCTCGATGGCAGCGCGGGGCATGCTGTCGTACTGGGCGTCGTCCGGGGTTTGCGCCAGGGTCACGCCGCCTTGCTCCTTGATCCGTGACAGGCCCACGGCACCATCGGCACCGGTACCAGACAACACCACGCAGAAGGCGTGGTCCTTGTGCACGTCAGCCAGGTCACGGAAGAACAGGTCGATGGCCACGTGGTCGCCACGGCGCCGGTTGGCCGGGGTCACGCGCAGGTAGCCGTCGTTGGTGGACAGGCGATTGGCCGGGGAAATCACGTAGATGTGGTTGCGCTCGATCGGCACCGGCTCGGTCACCTGGCGCACCGGCATTTGCGTGGTCTCCTGGATGATGCGGTCGGCGACGCTCTGGTGGTCGGGGGACAGGTGCAAGACCACGACGAAGGCCATGCCGCAATCGCCGGGCATTTGCCGGAACAGCGTACAGATCGCTTCCAGGCCGCCTGCCGATGCACCGATGCCCACCACCGGGAAATCCAGGTGGCTGGGGCTGAGCGCCGGGTTCTGGGGCGAGGCAGGTTGCTTGGCGGACGACTTCATGGACGGAGCCTTGTACAGACCGGAACGTTCCGCCCGAAGCAGCATCATCGGGCGTGTGTGTGGCGCGATTATAGGCCGTCGCCATGTTGTTGAGACCTCCGCCGGCAAAGGAAAGTGCGATCTACCTGCTTCCGCCACGCAAACCTTTTGCCGGCCCATGTTTGGTGCCACTGGTCAGTTGCCGGCAAAACCATTGAGCAGACTTTGTGATCGGCGGCTCGGAACCAAGGCATGGCAAATATTAATGCGACCCATCCATCGCAAGGAGATACCACATGGCGCAGGATCAAGAGCGAGCCAGCCAGCGCGGCGGCACCAAGGAAACCAACCCAGGCAATTTCGCCAATGACCGGGAACGGGCCTCCCGCGCTGGGCACAAAGGCGGGCAGGCTTCTGGCGGCAACTTCGCCAATGACCGCCAACGGGCATCGGAGGCCGGCCGCAAGGGCGGCCAGAACAGCCATGGCGGGGGGCGCCAACAGTGAGCTGAAGGGTTGCCGGACACCCGGTACCCGCTGTGCCGGGTGCCGGCCGAGCTCTGCGTACAGCTCTGCGTACCAAGGCTGCAATAGCCTTTGATCCCTATTGTTCGACAATTTTTTGAATCTTCTGGCCGTGCTCCGATCAATCAGGGTGTCATCCATGGAGAAAGGGAGGCCCCTGCGATGCCTAGCCCACAGTTATACATCATCGATTACCAACTGCATGGCCAGCCGCGCAGTTTCATCATTCGTCTGGAGACGCTGGACAATGCCGAGGCCTGGCATTGGGCGAGTTGCGATGCGGGCATCGGCATCATCCCCAAGTTCGGGCGCGAAAAAATCAGAAAAGTCAGCAGGCCGATGGCCGAGCGCTACGGCATTACCGCAGTGAGCTGGCGGCTTTCCGGCGGCAAACCGAACCAGTCTGCGGCGACAATGTGATTCCCGATTGCAAGACCTTGCGCAATCCTTGTATGAACAACTGTCTTGCTCAAAGCACCGCGTCGCCTGCTTCGCGGGCATGCCCGCTCCCACAGGGACACCACCAGCTCAAGGAGTGCGCCATACCTGTGGGAGCGGGCGCGCCCGCGAACACCGGCGCAGCCGGTGCCATGCACCGCGTTGGATTCTTCGCGGCTAAAGCCGCTCCGAGGCACGCGCAGGGCGCCTAGGCACCGGATTCGGGGTCGCTGGCCGGTACACCCGGGCGGTTTTCTTCGTCATCTGCCACATTGGGGTCGGCATCCGGGTCATCTGCCCGGTCATTGCGCTGGTCCGGCTCGAGCTCTGGCCAGTCATCCTGTGCGCTGCCGCCACCCATTGCCATCAAGCCATTCATCTCGCAACCCTCGCTCTCGATGAAAAAACGGCCCGCGATCAGGCGGGCCCAATACAGGAGTGAGAGGCGAAGCCATTGACCACCCCTCATTGAATGAGAGCGGCAACAGCCAGGGGAGGTCGGTTGGATTGCCACCGCCCCTGACAAACGGCACTGTCAGGGCTTTTTCAGCACCAGGGTGAGAATGTCGTAGCTGGCGACCAGCTCGCCCAACTGGTTGGTCACCTCCACATCCCAGGCCACGACACCCTGGGGCTCGCCCAGTGGGCTGGTCTTGCCCTGGTCGATCTTGCGCTTGCAGGTCAGGCGCGCCTGGATGGTGTCGCCGATGCCCACCGGGTTGATGAAGCGCAGGGTGTCCAGGCCGTAGTTGGCCAGTACCGGGCCTGCCCCCGGGGAGACGAACAGCCCGGCCGCTGCCGACAGCACGAAATAGCCGTGGGCGATGCGCTTGCCGAACTGCGATTGCTTGGCGGCGATCTCGTCGAAGTGCATGTAGAAATGGTCGCCCGACAGGCAGCCGAAGTTGACCAGATCGGCTTCGGTCACGGTGCGCCGATGGGTGAGCAGCGACTCGCCGATGCGCAACTGCTCGAAATAGCGGCGGAACGGGTGCACTTCGGTTTCGATCACTTCGCCACCGCGCACATATTCGCCGGTAACCGCCGTCAGCATGCTCGGCGAACCCTGTACTGCGGCACGCTGCAGGTAATGCTTGACGGCACGCAGGCCACCCAGCTCTTCGCCACCGCCCGCGCGGCCCGGGCCGCCGTGCTTGAGCTGCGGCAATGGCGAGCCATGCCCCGTGGATTCCTTGGCCGCCTCGCTGTCGAGTACCAGCAGGCGGCCATGCCAGGCGGCGGCCACCGGGATGGCCGTGGCTGCCACGCTGCGGTCGGCGGTGACCAAGGTTGCCACCAGGCTGCCTTTGCCTCGCGCGGCCAGCGCCAGGGCTTCATCGAGGTCGTCATACGCCATCAGCGTGCTGACCGGGCCGAATGCTTCGATATCATGGGCGCCACCTTCAGCGTGCGGATCGCGGGCCTGCAGCAGGGTCGGGGCAAAGAACGCGCCCTCGGCCACGCCTTCGCCACGCGGCGCAAAGCCATCGCTGGCGCCGAACAGCTGGTCGCAGCTCTGCAGCAGGCTACGCACCCGCTCGGCCACATCGCGCTGCTGGTCGTGAGAGGCCAGGGCGCCCATGCGCACACCTTCCAGCGAGGGGTCGCCGACCACCACCTTGGCCAGCCGTTCGCGCAGGCGCGTGGCAACGGCATCGATGTGCCTGGCCGGTACGATGGCGCGGCGGATGGCGGTGCATTTTTGCCCGGCCTTGGTGGTCATTTCGCGGACCACCTCCTTGATGTACAGGTCGAACTCTTCGCTGTCCGGGGTCACGTCCGGCCCCAGGATGGCGCAGTTCAGCGAATCCGCTTCGGCGGTGAACGGCACCGAGTTGCGCACCAGGTTCGGCGTGACACGCAACTTGGCGGCGGTGTCGGCGGAGCCAGTGAAAGTCACCACGTCCTGGCCCTGCAGGCGGTCGAGCAGGTCGCCGGTGCTGCCGATCACCAGTTGCAGGCTGCCTTCGGGCAACAGCCCGGATGCATTCATCAGGCGCACCACGGCCTCGGTCAGGTAGCTGGTCGAGGTCGCCGGCTTGACGATGCACGGCATGCCGGCCAGGAAGGTCGGGGCGAACTTCTCCAGCATGCCCCAGATGGGGAAGTTGAAGGCGTTGATGTGTACCGCTACGCCGGCACGCGGCACCAGGATGTGGCTGCCGGCGAAATGGCCTTGCTTGCCCAGCGGGATGGCCGGGCCTTCATGTACCAGATTGCCCGACGGCAATTCGCGACTGCCGATGCCCGCATAGGAGAACAGCGTGGCGTTGCCGCCTTCGATGTCGATCCAGCTGTCGGCACGCGTCGCGCCGCTGTGGTGGGACAAGGCGTAGAGCTGTTCCTTGCGCTCGGCCAGGTACAGGGCCAGTGCCTTCAGGCGCGCGGCGCGCTGCTGGAAGTCCAGGGCCATCAGCGTGGCCAGACCACGGGCACGGGCAAAGTCCAGGGCTTCGGCGAAATCCGGGCGCTCTTCGTGGCTGTAGGCCAAAACGTGGCCATCCAGGGCGCTACGCAGGGCCTGGGCGCCATGCTGGCCAAACCAGCGGCCGGCGATGAAGCTTTGCAGGGTAGGGGCGGCAGACATGCTGTTCTCCAATGTAGAGGGGGGCGCTGTTACCACAGCGCCACGGTGTAGCCGATGATCAGGCGGTTTTCGTCCACGGCGTTGGTCAGGCCATTGCCGGAACGGAAGGTGACGTTGCGCCAGCGCAGGCTGACGTCCTTGAACGGGCCGCTCTGGATGACATAGGTGATGTCGGTGTCGCGCTCACGCTCACGGCCATTGCTGACGGTGGCGGTTTCGGCGTGGCGGCCATCGGTGTAGCGGGTCATGAAGCTCAGGCCGGGGATACCCATGGCGACGAAGTCGTAGTCGTAACGCAGCTGCCACGAGTCCAGCCCGGCGCGGGTGAAGGTGTTGTAGGTGACCAGGTTGACGGTGAACGGGTCGCCACCGTTCACGAACGGGAAGGCACTGTCGCCGGACATCTGCTGCCAGGCGGCGGTGAACTTGTGGGCCCGTACACCGAGGGTGAACATGGCGTTGAAGTTGCGGTTGTCGATGTTGCCAGCACGTTCGGCGCCGTCGTTGCGGCTGTCGAAGTAGCGCAGGTCGGTGCGCAGGCTCAGGCCTTCGCCCAACGGGCGGGTATCGATCAGGCCGACGAACTGCTGGCGGTAGATGTCCTCTAGTTTGGCGTAGTAGTAGCTGACGCTGGTTTGCGGGCTGAGGGCGTAGCTGCCGCCACCGAAGTCCAGGTGGTCGCTGCTGGCGGCGCCGTAGCCGATGTCGTCGCGGCCCGAGGAATCACGCAGGTTGGCCTTGGTCAGGCGGCCGCCGTTGAAGGTCAGGCCGGCCAGGTCCTGGCTGGTGAGCAGGCCGCCCTGGAAGGTGGAGGCCAGCAGGCGGGTGTCGTTGTACACCACCACCGGCAGGATCGGTTGCAAGGTCCCCAGGCGCAGGGTGCTCTTGGACACCCGTACCTTGCCGGTGAGGCCCAGTTCGCTGTAGTCGTCAACCGGTTCATGGCTGTTCGGGCCGAAGGGCAGCAGGCCAGTATTGCGGCGGTCGCGGCTGGAGTCGAGCTTGATGCCCAGTTGGCCAATGGCGTCGACACCAAAGCCGACCGGGCCTTCGGTGAACCCCGACTCCAGCTTGGCGGTAAAGCCCTGGCCCCACTCCTCGGCCTTGGCCTGTGGTGCGTTGCTCTGGCGGAAGTCGCGGTTGAGGTAGTGGTTGCGCAGCTCCAACCGGGCGTGGCTGTCACCGATGAAATCTGCCATCGCCGGCATCGGCAGGGCGAGGGCCGCCAGCCAGGCGGCCGAAATGAAGTGCGTGCGGTTCATTGTTGTTGTTTTACCCGACATGGTTGTTCTTCCCTGAGAGTCAGTGCTTGCTGGCGCCGGCAGCGCCGATTCCGGTCATGGAGCGGATGAACTGCGCCAGGTAGCGGCCACGCTCCTGGCTGGCGCGCTCGGAGCTGTCAGTGACCGAGAACACCCAGGCGCCGAGGAAGGCCAGGCTCATGGAGAACAGTGCGGGGTTGCTGTAGGGGAACAGCGCCTTCTCGTTATGCAGCACGTTGACCCACACCGCCGGGCCCAGTACCACCAGCAGCACCGCCGAAACCAGGCCGGCCATGCTGCCGCACACTGCGCCGCGAGTGGTCAAGCCTTTCCAGAACATCGAAAGCAGCAGTACCGGGAAGTTGACCGAAGCGGCCACGGCCAGCACCAGGCCGGAAAGGAAGGCGATGTTCTGCGACTCGAACATCAGGCCGAGGATTACCGCCAGCAGGCCGATCAGCAGCGTGGCGATACGCGACACGCGCATTTCCTCCTGTTCGCTGGCCTTGCCTTGGCGCACCACGCAGGCGTACAGGTCGTGGGAAACAGCCGATGCACCGGACAGCGCCAGGCCGGCGACCACCGCAAGAATGGTGGCGAAGGCCACGGCGGAGATGAAGCCGAGGAACAGATTGCCACCCACGGCCTGCGCCAGGTGCACAGCGACCATGTTGCCGCCGCCGATGATCGCTCCGGTGGCGTCACGGTAGGACGGCTCGGTGCCGACCATGACGATGGCACCAAAGCCGATGACGATCAGCAGCAGGTAGAAGTAGCCGATGAACCCGGTGGCATAGAACACGCTCTTGCGCGCTTCCTTGGCATCGCTGACGGTGAAGAAGCGCATCAGGATATGCGGCAGGCCGGCGGTACCGAACATCATGCCCAGGCCCAGGGAAATGGCATCCACCGGGTTGGACAGCAAGCCACCCGGGGCCATGATCGCCTGGCCCTTGGCATGCACGGCCACGGCGCTGGCGAACATCGCCTCGGTGCTGAAACCGAAGTGCTTGAGCACCATGAAGGCCATGAAGCTGGTGCCCGACAGCAGCATCACCGCCTTGATGATCTGCACCCAGGTGGTGGCGAGCATGCCGCCGAAGGTGACGTAGGCGACCATCAGCACGCCGACCAGCATCACCGCGTACAGGTAGCTGATGCCGAATAGCAGTTCGATCAGCTTGCCGGCACCGACCATCTGCGCCACCAGGTACATCAGCGCCACCACCAGGGTGCCGAAGGCCGAGGTCAGGCGCACCGGGGTTTGCGCCAGGCGGTAGCTGACCACGTCGGCGAAGGTGTACTTGCCCAGGTTGCGCAGGCGTTCGGCGATCAGGAACAGGATGATCGGCCAGCCGGCCAGTACGCCCAGGGCATACAGCAGGCCGTCGTAGCCGTTCATGAACATCATTGCCGAAATGCCCAGGAACGAGGCGGCGCTGATCATGTCACCGGCGATCGCCAGGCCGTTCTGCATGCCGGTCAGGCCCCCGCCGGCGGTGTAGAAGTCGCTGGCCGAGCGGGTGCGCATGGCAGCCCAGCGGGTGACCAGCAGGGTGAAGCAGACGAACACCATGAACATCGAGATGGCGGTCCAGTTCATTGTGCGCACTCCTGCTTGACCTTGTCGTTGAGCGGGTCGAGCACGTTGTTGGCGCGGTGCACATAGATACCGGTCAGGGCGAAGGACAGCAGCACCATCAGCACACCGACCAGCATGCCGACGGTGGTGACGCCACCGCTGAGGGACTGGCCGAGGGTGCTGGGCGAGAACGCTACCAGCAGGACGAAGCCGTAGTAGATCACCAGCATGGCCAGGGTCAGGCTGCCGTTGAGGCGGCGTTTGCGCTGCACCAGGTGCTGGAAGTCGGGGTGGTTGGCGATGCTTTCGATGCGTTCGGGTGTCATGGGTTGCGATCTCTGGGTGTTGTAATTGTTTTATTGAGGTCACGCGGGTGTTGCGGTGTTGCTTAGGGCCTCTTCGCGGGTAAACCCGCTCCCACAGGTAGGGCGCTGCTCTCAGGTCTTGTGCAGTCCCTGTGGGAGCGGGTTCACCCGCGAAGCAGGCGACGCGGTTTCAGAGCTGGTCGAAATCGAGCACCACCTTGTCGCTAACCGGGTAGGTCTGGCACGACAGCACATACCCCGCTGCCACTTCGTAATCCTCCAGGGCATGGTTGCTGTCCATTTCCACTTCGCCCTCGATCACCCGGCACTTGCAGGTCGAGCACACGCCAGCCTTTCACGGGTACGGCAGCTCGGCGCCGATGGCATTGCCGGCGTCCAGCACGTTCTGGGTATTGCGTGGCAGGTCGAAGGTGAGCGCGCNGCCGTCGCTGATCACGGTGANGTGGCTGAGCGCCGAATCCACCTGGCGGG
>NZ_OPYN01000131.1 GCF_900277125.1 Pseudomonas inefficax | reverse complement strand
AGGTGCAACAGCTGTTGCGCCGGCAGCTGCTGGAGCATGTGGGTAGCCCACTGGGCCGGGTGTCGTTCAGTGCGGGGATTGCTGTGGGAGACCTGGCGCGAGAGGGGGTGACGGCCGAGCGCCTGATGGCCGCGGCGGATGCGGCGCTGTACCAGGCCAAGCGCCAGGGACGGGATGGGTATTGTGTGGCAGAAAGTTCGGTGGTGGGTGTAGAGGAATGAAGGCCCCGGGTTGCCTGTACCGGCGATGGGCTGCAAAGCAGCCCCGGGGTCTAGTTATCTATACCAAGGCGCATCGCACAACGGCCCTCGAACCCATGGGCACGCTCGCCGGCCAGAATCTGCTGCAAGCGTGCATCCAGCAGCCCCTCATCAATCACCTCGAACCCCAACCGCGCATAGAACGGTGCATTCCATGGCACATCGGCAAAGGTGGTCAAGGTCAGCTCCCGCGCCCCTACCTGGCGCGCCGCATCGGCCACCTGCTGCAGCAGCTTGCGCCCGACACCTTGCCCCTGGGCCTCCAGGCGTACCGAAACTTCATGAAGGTGTAGCGCCTGATCCTCGAGCCGGGCACAGGCAAACCCCAGAATGCACCCATCCAGGTCCTCGACCACCCAGCTACCGCCTGCGTCGACAAACGCCCGGTGAGCCTCGCAATCCATCACGTCACCCTGCGCCAGCCATGCCAGTGCCGGCCAGGCGGCAAAGGCCTGGGCAGCCGAGCGTTCGACGCCCGGTAGCCATTGAATGTCCTGATCGAGGGTAGGGCGAATGCGCATGAAGAAGTCCTTTCGTTCTAGTCTGTAGCCAGTACCTGCGGCTGCAATTGCCAGCGCACCGAGCTGACACCTTTCTCCAGGCTGACCCGGCTGACCAACTGCTCCAGTTGCGCTGGCGCCTGCGCGGTACCCAGCAGTTCGGCGCGCACTTCCAGGCGTGCAGGGTTCGCAAGGTCTTGGCTGTGCAGTGACTGCAGCCTCAGCTGCGGGTCGCCCAGGCTGTGCAACATCAGGCTGCGGACCTGGATCTCGTCCTCGGCGCGGCAGACTATGCGCACCTCGAAGTGCTGCTCTACCTCGCTGGCCGGCACCATATCCTGGCGGTCCAGGCGCTGGGCAATATCGCGCAACAGGATATTGGCGCACAGCACCGCCAGGCTACCCAGCGTCGCTTCCAGCAGCAGCCCAAGGCTGCACAGTACGCCGACCGCGGCCGTGCACCACAGCGTGGCGGCGGTGTTCAGGCCACGCACGTTGAACCCGTCGCGCATGATCACGCCGCCACCGAGAAAACCGATGCCCGACACCACATACGCGGCGACACGCGATGCGTCGGTCGGCGCCATGCCCGGCACCGCTTGGGTCATTAGCACGAACAGGCAGGCACCGGTGCTAACCAGTGCATTGGTGCGCAGCCCGGTCAAACGCTGGCGCAATTGACGCTCGGCGCCAATCAGCGCCCCTAGCAGCAAGGCGATGCTGACACGCAGCAGAAATACGTTCCAATCCATAGCAAACCTCTTCCACGGGCACACGCCCGCATGAACGCCATCAGCTGGCGTGGTTGAAAAACCAGAAAATGCGCAGGACCATGGAGGGGAAGGAAGAAAAGGAGGGTTACAAGAAACCACCGTCTTGCCAGGCCGGCCAGACAGTGCAGAACACTACCTGACTAGCGCGCCACGTGGGCCTGTCGCATGCGACTGGGGCTACTGTCCAATGCAGGGCTCCTGTTCAGGGATGCAAAATTGCGTCGTGGACCTTACGCCCCGTGGCAGGCCAGGTCAAGGGTGAAAAGATGACAATGGGTTCATCCGTACCGGGCCTGCAACAGGTCACGCCTGCATGGAAAAAAACGCGGGCAATCGGTACCCTTGCGCCTTCCCTTGCCATCCCCGGACCGTTCCATGCTGTTCAATCTCGCCGTACTGTTCGGCACCCTGGTGGCCATGGAGGGCGTTGGCACGCTGGCTCACAAGTACATCATGCATGGCTGGGGCTGGTGGCTGCATCGCTCGCACCATGAGCCGCAACTGGGCATGCTCGAAACCAATGACCTGTACCTGGTGGCCTTGGGGCTGATCGCTACGGTGCTGGTGGCCCTGGGCAAGGGTGGTCATGCGCCCTTGCAGTGGGTGGGCGGCGGGGTGGCGGGGTATGGCGTGCTGTATATCGTGGCCCATGACGGGTTCTTTCACCGGCACTGGCCACGCAAGCCACGGCCGGTCAACCGCTACCTCAGGCGCCTGCACCGCGCGCACCGGTTGCATCATGCGGTGAAGGGGCGC
>NZ_OPYN01000130.1 GCF_900277125.1 Pseudomonas inefficax | reverse complement strand
GCGGTAACGGCTCTCGCCGTAGCTGCGCTGCAGGTTGTCGAGCACGCGCAGGGTATGGGGGATGCCGATGTTCGCGGCCCAGGCCAGCGGGCCGCAGGGGTAGTTGACCCCGGCGCGCATGGCCAGGTCGATGTCGGCGGCGCTACCGACGCCTTGCAGCACGGCATCGGCGGCCTCGTTGGCGAGCATCGCCACGGTGCGCAACACCACCAGGCCGGGCAGGTCCGCGACCGCCGTTACCTTCAGCCCGGCATGCTGCAGCAAGGCCACTGCCTGGTCGCGAGCGTGGTCGCTGGTGTCGGCCGACCAGCTGATGGCGAGGCGGGTGGCGGTGGCGTAATCCAGGGCCAGGTCGAGCAGCACCAGGTTACGCAGGCCATCTTCCCGGGCACGCTGGCTGGCCAGTCGGCCGTCGGACAGTGCCAAGGTGGCATCGCCCACCTGGATCAGGCCGCAACCCGCGCGTCGGGTCACGGCGATGCCACTTAGGCGCAGGCGCTCGACCAGCGGCTGCATCACCGCCAGGTCGCCTTCGACGACGCAGGCATCGACGATGGCGGCGCTGTGCAGTTCGGCTGGTTGCGGGTGCTCCGCGCCTTCGCCATAGCTGTAGAAGCCTTGGCCGGTCTTGCGCCCGAGGCGGCCCGCGTCCACGAGTTCTTTTTGCACCAGCGAAGGCTGGAAACGGAAATCGCCATAGAACGCATCGAAGACCGAACAGGTAACGGCGTAATTGACGTCGTGGCCGATCAGGTCGGTAAGCTCGAACGCGCCCATGCGAAAACCACCGGCATCGCGCAGCAGCGCATCGAGGCTGGCGCAATCGGCTGCGCCTTCCTGCAGCAGGCGCAGGCTTTCGGCATAGAATGGCCGCGCCACGCGGTTGACGATGAAGCCCGGCGTGGAGCGCGTGTGCACTGGCAGCTTGCCCCAGGCCTGGGCTGTAGCATGAATGCAGGCAGCAACGGCCGGGGCGGTGGCCAGGCCCGAGACCACTTCGACCAGAGCCATCAGCGGTGCCGGGTTGAAGAAGTGCATGCCAACCACCTGTTGCGGGCGTTGCAGCCCGGCGGCAAGGCTGGTGATGGACAGCGACGAGGTGTTGCTGGCGAAGATGCAGTCGGCGGCGCACAAGGCTTCCAACTGGCTGAACAGCGCTTGCTTGACTTGCAGGTTCTCGACGATGGCCTCGATCACCAGGCGGGCATCGGCCAGGGCTTCGAGGGCGTCCACCGGGCACAGCCGGGCGCTGATGGCTTCCCGCTCGACCGCCTGCAACTTGCCTTTTTCCACCAGGCGGGTGAGTTGCCGGTCAATGCCGGCCACCGCCTGGGCTGCTGCGCCCGGGCGATTGTCGTAGAGCTTTACCGGGTGGCCGGCCTGGGCCGCAACCTGGGCGATACCGGCGCCCATGGCGCCCGCACCGATCACTGCCACCTGGGCGTTGCTTGCGAGTGCGT
>NZ_OPYN01000129.1 GCF_900277125.1 Pseudomonas inefficax | reverse complement strand
CACGCCCGACACGGGTCGGCCAGGCGCTGGCCAACAACCCCGCCTCGACCCAGCGCGTGAACAAATCGCATTCCGCCTGCGCGTAAGCTAATTCACAAAACAGACATTGCCGCTTTGCCAGGGCGATGTCTTCCCGTTTTTTGTAGGATTTTTCAACAATAAGCACGGAGACTTTCAACACTTATATACTCGGCATTACCAAATTCCGGGAATGGTCGTATCGTGCAGCGCTTCCGATAACCCCACTTGCAGACGTATTCCTGAGTGATCCAGGAAGCGGACCACATCCTGACAGGAGTTTCTTCATGACTACCGTGCTGATCGTCGACGACCACCCAATCGTGCGACTATCCTTGCGCATCTTGCTCGAACGCGAGCGCTTCCGTGTCGTCGGCGAGGTCGGCAATGGCAGCGAGGTGGCGCAGGTGGCCCGCGACCTGCGCCCGGATGTGGTGATTCTCGACATCGGCCTGCCCGGCCTGGATGGCATGGAAGTGATCAAGCGCCTGCAATGCCTGGAGTCGGCCCCCAAGATCCTGGTGTTGACCGGCCAGGCCTCCGACCTGTACGTGCGGCGCTGCCTGGATGCCGGCATCGGCGGTTTCGTCACCAAGGGAGAAGACCTCGAGGCGGTGGTGTTTGCCATGAAGGCCCTGGTCAAGGGCTATTCGACCTTCCCGCAGATGTCGGTCAACAGCAACTCGCTGGAAAGCGAACCAGTGCGCCTAGCCAGCCTGTCCAACCGGGAAATGGAAGTGCTGCGGCGCCTGGCGCGCGGCGAGAACAACAAGAATATCGGCACCTGCATGAACCTCAGCGCCAAGACCATCAGCACTTACCGGGGCCGCATCATGGAAAAGCTCAAGACCGAATCGCTGGTTGAAATGGTCGACCTGGCCAAGCGCAACAACGTCAACTGAGCGCTCGGTGGCAATGAAGCGAATGCTGGCAAGCGCCCTCCTGGCCATCGGCCTGGCCAGCTCCTGCGCGCTGGCCGATAGCGAACCCCGCCAGCTGCTCGCCCGCTCGGTCAGTGCCGCCGCACCGCTGGCGCTATCCAACGAAGACCGGCAATGGTTACAGCGGCGACAGCACCTGGTGCTAGGCAGTTCGCGCCCGGATTACCCTCCGTTGGAAATCAATGTCAGCCAACGCGACTACGAAGGCCTCAGCGCCGATTACGCGGGCATCATTGCCGAACAGCTAGGCATCAGCATCGAAGTGCGACGCTTCGACAGCCGCCACGAAGCCATCGCTGCGCTACGCGACGGCCGTATCGACCTGCTCGGCAGCTCCAATGCCTTCGAGGCGGCGGATGCCCAGCTCAGCCTCAGTGCAAGCTACGCCGACGATCTGCCGGTCATCGTCACCCGCGAGGGGCGCAGCTTGAAGA
>NZ_OPYN01000128.1 GCF_900277125.1 Pseudomonas inefficax | reverse complement strand
GCATGAACCTGCTCAAACCCTTTACCCCGAGCTTGCTGGCGCTGGCCCTGGCGGCCTGCGCGGTAGGCCCGGACTACCAGGCGCCGGCCACCGAGCCCGCGCAACTGGCCAGCGATGTACAGGCCAAGGCTTACGACCGTAACCGTTTCGAAGGCCTGTGGTGGAAGCAGTTCGACGACCCGGTGCTGAACCAGCTGGTGCAGGCTTCGCTGGACGGCAACCGTGACCTGCGCGTGGCCTTTGCCCGCCTGAAGTCGGCCCGTTCGATCCGCGAAGACGCCGAGAACGATCAGTTCCCGGTGGTCACCAGCCGCGCCAGCAGTGACATCGGCAAGGGCCAGGTCCCCGGCCAGACCACGCAACGGGTGAACAGCGAGCGCTACGACCTGGGCCTGGACATGGCCTGGGAACTTGACCTGTTCGGCCGCATTCAGCGCCAGATCGAGGCCAGCGAAGCCCAGGAAGCGGTAGCCGCGGCCGACCTGCAGCAGCTGCAGGTCAGCCTGATCGCCGAGCTGGTCGATGCCTACGGCCAGCTGCGCGGCGCGCAGTTGCGCGAGAAGATCGCCCTGGCCAACCTCAAGACCCAGCAGGAATCGCGGGCCATCACCGAAACCCTGCGCGATGCCGGCGTGGGCAATGACCTTGACGTGGTGCGGGCCGACGCGCGCCTGGCCGGGGTCGAAGCCACCGTGCCGCAACTGCAGGCGGAACAGGCGCGGGCCCGGCATCGCATCGCCACCCTGCTCGGGCAGCGCCCCGAGGCGCTCAGCGTCGACCTGTCGCCCAAGGCCCTGCCGGCCATTGCCAAGGCGCTACCGGTGGGAGACCCGGGAGAACTGCTGCGCCGCCGCCCGGACATCCGCAGCGCCGAACGCCAGCTGGCGGCTGCCACCGCCAACGTTGGCGTAGCGACGGCCGACCTGTTCCCGCGTGTCAGCCTCAGCGGCTTCCTCGGCTTTACTGCCGCCCGTGGCTCGCAAATAGGCTCCTCGGCAGCCAATGCCTGGGCGCTGGGCCCGAGCATCACCTGGGCTGCCTTCGACCTGGGCAGCGTGCGCGCCCGCCTGCGCGGTGCCAAGGCCGATGCCGAAGGGGCGCTGGCCAACTATGAACAGCAGGTGTTGCTCGTCCTGTAAGAATCGGCTAACGGCTTCAGCCACTACATCAAGACCCAGCAGCGGCTGTTGNCGCTGATGCGCCAGAGCGACGCCAGCCGCAAGGCGGCGGAACTGGCCTCGATTCGTTAT
>NZ_OPYN01000127.1 GCF_900277125.1 Pseudomonas inefficax | reverse complement strand
TCCTACATCTGTTGCGGGCCAGTTACTCCTGAGGCAGATGCGCGCGGGCCCTTTGGTGTCCACCTTGATATCGTGCCGGGCACGCAGGGCGGTCGCGTGCATTGGCACAGGCGTTACTGGCCTGAAACAGATGTAGGAGCAGCCTTGTGCTGCGAAGCGCCGCGCGGGCGGCGCTCGATTTGTGCCCCCCCAAAAAGATCCGAGCCAGGCACCTGTCAGCCCTCACTCGGTTGCATTTACCCCCCAGCTAGCCCAAGCTCTGCCCTTCCCGCCGCCACGGATCGTCCGATGCCCAGACGCAACCGCTACCTGATCGCCCTGCTGCTGTTGATCCTGGTATCGGCCCTGTTCGGCTACCTGTGGCGGGACACCCCACCAGCCCCGCCAACCCTCCCGGCCCACAGCTACGCCAAGGCCCTGCGCCAGGCTCATGAGGGCCAACCCGGCGCTGCACGGGTGCTGTACCAGCAACTGCAGCGCACCGACCTGCCACCCATCCGCCGGGCGGCCTTGTATGCCGAACTGCCCAACTACCCTTCGCCCCAGGCATTGAAACTCGCCCGTCAGGACCTCGAGCATGCCGACCCGCTGGTGCGCCGCGCAGCCATTGCCGGTATCCGCCGCCTGCTGCCAGCGGCGCAGCGCAGCCTGGTGCTCGGCCCACTGCTGGACGACGACGAACAAAGCGTGCGCTTCGCCGCAGTAGATGCCCTGCTCGGCCTTGCCCCGGATGACATCGGCCTGTATTTCGGCCCACTGCAGGTCGCCCTGGAGCAATACCAGCAGGCCCTGGAGCAACAGCCCGAAGACGCCGACGCGCAAGTCCACCTGGCGCGCCTGTACCTGCACGAAAACGACTACACCCTGGCCGCCACTGCCCTGCAACGAGCCCTGACGGTAGCGCCAGGCAACCTCGACGCACTTGCGACCCAGGTACGCCTGCTGGAGCGCCAGGGCCACCACGATGCCTCGCGTCAGGTACTGGGCAAAGCCCTGGCGCTGAGCCCCGACTCGGCTTTTCTGCAGCACGAACTAGGGCTCTGGTTGAACCGCCACGAACAGCGCGAATACGCACTGCTGGCCTTGTCCCGCGCCGTCGAACTGGACCCGGACAACGCCGACTACCGCTATACACTGGCGGTAACCCTGCATGAGCTGGAACAACTCGACGCCGCGCAAAAGCAACTGGAAACCGTGCTCAGCCGTCAGCCGGCCAATCGCCGGGCACGGGTGCTGCTGATCCAGTACTGGAAGGAAACCGGCCAGTTGCAGAACGTGCAGGTGCTGCTGGCCGAGCTGGAGCGGCAGAACCCGGACGACCCCGTGCTGCAACAGGGCCTGTAGGCACTGTCCGAAATTTATTGAACCCTGAGGCTATGCCGGAGGTCCAGTGGATATCAGGCCGCCCTACAGGAGAGTCGTTTTGGCCAGTTCGTTGGCGCTGGACGAACGTGCATTGATCCTGGCGCCCCCGCCAATAGCCGCGGATACTGCTCGGCTGCTCGCTTGCGCGGGCATCGACAGCCTGTGCGCGGTCGATCTGGCCAACCTGAAAGCCTGCCTGGCCGAAGGCGCGGGCCTGGCAATCATTGCCGAGCAAGCGTTCCAGCAGGGTCCAAGCCCATTGCTGCAGGCATTCATCGACCAGCAACCGTGCTGGTCGGACCTGCCCATCGTACTGCTCGGTCAAGGGAGTCAATCAGCCAATGGCTCGACCAACAATCCGGTGGGCAACCTGCTCCTGCTGGTCGCACCTTTTGAAAACGCCCAGCTGCTGCGCGTGACCCAGTCCGCCCTGCGCAACCGGCGCCGGCAGTACTTGGCGCGCGACCAGTTGCAGAACCTGCAGCAACGCCTTGATGCCCTGGCCGAACCTCCCGGCGAAGCGCAGCAGCGCAGCGAGTTTGCCCGCCACCAGACGCGCAAGATGGAGGCCATCGGCCAACTGGCCGGTGGGGTCGCCCATGACTTCAACAACCTGCTCACCAGCATTGGCGGCAGCTTCGAGCTGATCGACCGGCGCTTGCGCCAGGGCCGCAGCGATGGCCTGGATAACGTGCTGCGCATGGGCCGCGAGGCGGTGTCACGCGCAGCACGTCTGACCCACCGCCTGCTGGCCTTCTCTTCTCGGCAATCGCTGCACAGCCAGCAAATAGACCTGCACGACCTGCTCCAGACAAAGCGCCTGAAGGCTTGCCTTACCCCGGCCGTGACCCTGCAGGTGCAAATCGACAAGGGCCTGTGGTCCGTCGAAGCCGATGACCAGCAGTTGCATGAAGCCCTCGAAAACCTGCTACTCAATGCCTGTGAAGCCATGCCCAACGGTGGCCAACTGCGCATCGAGGCAAGTAACCAGCACATCGGTGCCGGGCAATTCCCCGGCGCCCTGTGCGTCGGCGACTATGTACGTCTGCGCATCATCGATGACGGCCAGGGCATGGCGCAAAGCACGTTGGAGCATGCCTTCGAGCCGTTCTTCAGCACCAAGGCGATCGGCCAGGGCATCGGCCTGGGCCTGTCGATGGTGTACGGCTTCAGCAAGCAATCCCGTGGCCATGTCACCCTGCACAGCCAGATCGGTCAGGGGACCCGGGTGGACTTGTACCTGCCGCGCCATGTCGACCAGGGCCAGGCACCGGTCAAACCCGTACAGCCCGTGCGTGGTTACCAGGGCCATCACGTGCTGGTGGTCGAGGACGACCTGCATGTACGCCAATTGCTGTGCCAGGCTCTGCGCGAGGATGGCTTCGCCTGCCACAGTGCCGCCGATGCCAATGAGGGCCTGAAGGTACTGCGCTCGACCCAACCGGTGGATCTGCTGGTCAGCGATGTCGGTTTGCCCGGCATGAATGGCCGCCAGTTGGCCGAGATTGCACGCAGCCTGCGCCCACGCTTGCCAGTCTTGTTCATTACCGGCTATGCGGAAACGGCCATGGCCCGCGAGGGTTTCCTGGAGGCGGGG
>NZ_OPYN01000126.1 GCF_900277125.1 Pseudomonas inefficax | reverse complement strand
ACGAGGGCCGGCACTTCATCCGCATGGACGGCGAACTCTTCGAGCAACGCTTCGACAGCCATTTGCAGCAATGGCGGGCCATTCACCCCGAGGTGCCCGATGCCTGGCAGCCACCGCTGGCGCACAACAGCCAAGGCGCCTGGCGTGGTCAGCATGAGCAGCCCGGCCAGTGGCCATTCGCGAAGCTGGTACGCCGTCTTGGCCAGCCATATGCAGCGTTCACCCCAGAACAGCTGACGCAGGCCAGCCGCCTCTGTGGCGTCGACGCCGCGTGCTTGCGCCGTGTGCACCTGGAGGGCCAGCCAACGCCGCCGCTGTTGCTCGATGCCCTGCAACGCATGGCGGCGCAGGCCGAGGTAGCGGCGTTGGCCGAGAAGGCCCCACCAGGCCTGTTCGAGCGGCTCTACAACGGCAGCGAGCCCACCACCCCGTCGACCCGGAAACTGCTCGATGCCTATCCACGGCTTTCCCCTGCCCTGGCCAAGCGTTTGCTGGCACCGTTGGGCGAAGCCGAATCGCTCGCCTGGCAACAGCACGGTCAGCTGCCCACGCAAGTTCGCCAGTTGCTGGAGCAAGTGCATGGCGAGCTGCCCCTGGTACGCGCGCTGGAAGGCGTGCTTCAGCCTGCCCGGGCCAGCAGTCACAGCGAACGCCTGCTTTTCTGCGCACTGGATGCGATGCCCGACTGGCCTGGGGACCTGCGCCTGGAGCTGCGCGGCGCCAGCCCTGAAGGCCCGCGGCTGGAGCAGGTCGGCAGCGACCAGGCCACCACCCTGCGTCGCGTGATCAAATCGGTCGAGGGCTATGAGGTCGACCTGGGCGAGCGCCCTGCACCTGCGCTGCGTGATCCGGACCTCTGTCGCGCCATAGAGCAGGCACTGTCACGCTCGCACCGCGACATGCTGGGTATCCCGAGCGCCGATGGCAGTTCGCTACGCCAGCACGTTCTGGATTGGGTCGACAAGCACAGGGAGACATTGGCCCAGCGGCTCTGGGGGCAGCGAACGGCACTGCGCAAGCCCTTGGGAAGCTTGCGCGGCGGGCTGCCGTTGACCCCCGAACCGCCTCAGCCGCGCCTGGCAGGCTCGCTGGCCGGGGCCTATCGCCGCTTGTTCCCGGACGCCACCGATCAGGAGTTCGAAAACTGGCTGGGCAACGATGAGGACAACCTCAACGCCGATGACATTCGCTCACCCACACAGCGGCTGCACGACCTGCAGCAGCGTCTGGATACTTTGCGCCGTGACCTGCATGAATGGGCCAGGCCCGATCCCCAGCATCCTCACCAGCGGCACCTGGCCATCCGCCCCATCATCAACGCCTGGCGGCGGCTGTCGACCATAGCGCTTGAAGGGGGTGGCCGCCTGCACAGCCTGGACCTGTCCGGCCTGGAACTGGACAACCAGGCCCTGGCCAGCCTGGCCTTGCCAGACGACTTCACCCATGTGCAGCACCTGTCACTCAGCTACAATCGTTCGCTAAGCCAGTTGCCGGCCGAGTTCCACGAGCGCTTCCCCAACCTCATTCGCTTGCTGCTGACCGACTGCCGGTTCGACACCGTACCCCACCTGGGCAACCCTGAGCAGCTCGCCTGGCTGGACCTGGAAGGCAACCGCATTACCTGGAGTACCCAGGCCCAGCAGGCACTCGAGCGCTGCCCTGGCCTTACCGTGCTGGACCTTTCGGGCAACCCGCTGCTGGAGGCCCCTGACCTGCGTGGGCTGGCCTATCTGAACACGCTGTTCCTGAACGACTGCGCGCTCAGCGAACTGCCGCAAGGCCTGGACCAGATGATCGAGCCCATCATCATGGACATTGGCGACAACCAGCTGCTGCGGCTGCCAGACGGTTTCAACGTACCAAGGCCAGTCGCAAACGCCCTGCGCCTGGAAAGCGAGTGGCTGGGCGCACCTGTGCTTGCGCAGATCGAGGCCTACAATACCGTGCATCAGGTTGACCTACTGGTATGCGAAGGCGACTACCTGGAATTCTTCGACCAGACCGGCCCGGCCGAAATGGCCCTGTGGCAGCGATTACCGCTGCAGTATCGACGTGACCTCAGGGCATTGCTGGATCTGGAGCCGTTCCTGTCTCGCCCGCAGTATGCCCGCGCAGAGTTCTGGCGGCGTCTGGCCCTGATTGATGCAAACCCCGCCCTGCATCAGCAATGGTTGACACACCCACCGTACGACCTGTTCAACCTCCCGCTTTGACAGCCCCCGGGTGCCTGCCTGCGCAACAGGCAGGCATTTACCGTCATGTTAAGCCAGACTGGTGTTTTTCCGGCGGCCGGTGCATGCTCGTAGCTGAAGCGATTCACCTGGCTCGAAACCCGCCCAGCAATGTGAGGTGCAGTACCCATGGACCGTCTGCTCGATTCACTCTTCCCCAGCGCCGAGAACATCCCGCAAGCCTGGCGCCTGGAAGCCCCCCTGGAACAACGCGACTATCTGGTGAACGGCGAGCTGAGGCGCTGGGACGGCCCCCTGGCCACGGTGCGCAGCCCGGTCTGGCTCAAGGAAGGTAACGATGAGCACCAGGTGGTACTGGGCAGCGCCCCGCTGCTCGATGCCGACACCGCGCTCACCGCCCTCGATGCCGCCGTGCTGGCCTACGACAAAGGCCGTGGCGCCTGGCCCAACATGCGCGTGGCCGAGCGCATCCAGCACGTCGAGACCTTCCTGGCGCGCATGCGTGAGCAGCGCCAGGCCGTGGTCAAACTGCTGATGTGGGAAATCGGCAAGAACCTCAAGGATTCGGAGAAGGAATTCGACCGCACCTGCGACTACATCGTCGATACCATCAATGCCCTCAAGGACCTCGACCGCCGCTCCAGCCGCTTCGAGCTGGAACAGGGCACGCTGGGCCAGATCCGCCGTGCACCGCTGGGCGTGGCCTTGTGCATGGGGCCATACACCTACCCGCTGAACGAAACCTTCACCACGCTGATCCCGGCGCTGATCATGGGCAACACCGTGGTGTTCAAGCCGGCCAAGTTCGGTGTGCTGCTGATTCGGCCGTTGCTCGAAGCCTTCCG
>NZ_OPYN01000125.1 GCF_900277125.1 Pseudomonas inefficax | reverse complement strand
CCGCCGGCGACCTGAAAAAACTGCACCCGCGCCCGCACCGGCTGCGCGCCGCGCTGGGGCTGGATGCCAAGAACCCGGGCATCGTGCTGCCCCAGGTGGACCTCGACAACGCCGTCGAAGAGGCAGTCACCGGTGCGCTGTCGTTCAATGGCCAGCGCTGCACGGCGCTGAAGATCCTGTTCGTACACGAGGACGTGGTCGATGCTTTCCTCGACAAGTTCCAGCGCAAGCTGGCCGCGCTCAAGCCTGGCATGCCTTGGGAGCCAGGCGTGGCGCTGACACCGCTGCCGGAGCCCGGCAAGGTCGATTACCTCGACGGCCTGGTCGCCGATGCCACCGCCAAGGGCGCCCGCGTGCTCAACGAAGGCGGCGGGCACAGCCGTGGCTCGTTCTTCTACCCCGCCGTGCTGTACCCGGTGAAGAGCGACATGCGCGTGTACCACGAGGAGCAGTTCGGCCCGCTGGTGCCGGTAGTGCCCTACCGCAACCTGCAAACGGTGATCGACTATGTACTGGAGTCCGACTACGGCCAGCAACTGAGCCTGTTCGGCAATGACCCGGCGACCATCGGCAGCCTGGTCGACATCTTTGCCAACCAGGTCGGGCGCATCAACATCAACGCGCAATGCCAGCGCGGCCCCGACACCTATCCGTTCAACGGCCGCAAGAACAGCGCCGAAGGCACCCTGTCGGTACACGACGCCCTGCGTGTGTTCTCGATCCGCACGTTGGTCGCCACGCGCTTCCAGGAGGCCAACAAGGAACTGATCAGCGAGATCATTCGCAACCGGCAGTCGAGCTTCCTGACCACCGACTACATCTTCTGACCACCGCGCTTATAGAGAATCGATCTATCCCCCCTGTCGATTTTCCATCCGCGCAAACGACTCTAAGCAACAGGGCGCCAACCGGCGCCCACTTCCAAGGAGAGTCGAACATGGCAGCCAAACCCATCCCCGAAGGCCAGCACAGCATCACGCCCTACCTGGCCATCAACGACGCCGCCAAGGCTATCGAGTTCTACAAGAAGGCCTTCTCCGCCGTCGAAATGTTTCGCCTCGACGCCCCGGGCGGCCGCGTCGGCCATGCCGAGCTGAAGATCGGCGACTCGTCGCTGATGCTGGGCGACCCCTGCGACATGGAAGGCGGTCTCACCGCCAGCCAGAAGCTCAACGGCGCAGGCGTAGGGCTGCACCTTTATGTCGAGGACTGCGACAAGGTCTATGCCCAGGCCTTGGCGGCCGGCGCCACCCAGCTGCATGCGGTGACGGACCAGTTCTACGGCGACCGTAGCGGCACCCTGAAAGACCCGTTCGGCAACATCTGGTTCGTTTCCACTCACAAGGAGGACCTGACCCCCGACGAAATTCGCGCCCGCGCGGCGAAGATGTTCGGTGGCACTGCCCAGTAAGTTGAAAGCGGCGCGACTTTGCTTGAAGCTTGGGGCTCGTAGCTGGGAGCTGCTTCATGCGAATCATCGACAAAACCGCCGCACAGGTCCGTNGCCTGACCCCTGCAGAAGAGGAGTTGCTGGTCGGCTTTGCCACCGGCAGCCTCGCCGGCCCGCGC
>NZ_OPYN01000124.1 GCF_900277125.1 Pseudomonas inefficax | reverse complement strand
GCAGGCCGCCTTTGACCTGATCCGGGAGGTGGCATGAAGCCGCGCTTTTCCCTCACTTTCACTGGTCTGTTGCTGTGCTCCGCCGCCCTGCCCTGCGCCGCTTCGGCGCCGATGACCGACTTTCAGCGGTTCACCAGCTACCCATTCATGGAGCGCAGCTACCGCGAAGCGAAGAAGGACAACTGGGCCGAGGTCGAACGCCTGACCCGCCACGTACTGGGCCGGGTGCCGAACAACGACGAAGCCCGCGCGCTGCTGGTGGAAGCCCTGGCCCACCAGCGCCGCTACAAGGAAGCCGAAGCACTGGCCGCACAACTGGACGGCAGCACCGAGTACGCCAACGCCCTGCTCGAACTGCGCCTGACCTGGATCGAACAGGATCCACCCCCGGCCAGCCAGGTGGAACAGTGGCTGGCCAGCAGCGACGGCACCCATCGGGTGCGCCTGTGGCAGGCCTACAGCCTGAGCCTGGCCAAGTTCGGCGGCGCCGCCAAGGCGCTGGACTGGCTCAACCAGCTGCCGCTACAGCGGGATGGCCAGGTCCTGCGCCTGGCCCGGGCCAACTTCGCCGAACAGCTGCGCAACTGGAAGGAAACCATCGAACAACTGCAGCCGTTGGCCGACCAAGGCCAGCTGCCTGCACAAGACTGGCAGCGCCTGGCCAATGCCTATATCCAGCAGGTGGATGAACCAGGGCTGAACGCGCTGCTGCCCAGCGCCCCATCCCCCGAAGCTGCCAACCAGGCTCGCCTGGCCATGGCCAACCGCGCCATCGCCGTCGGCCATAACCAACAGGCCCAGCGTTGGCTACAAACACTGCCGGACGAGCAGCTGAACCAGCCCGACCAGCGCCAGCAACTGTGGGAGCTGGCCCGCGAAGGCGACGACGCGCCGCTGGTACAGCGCCTGAGCAACGACCTGCAACGGCCCTGCCTGGAAACCGTCGACTGGCTGTCGCGCCGCGACCCAGAGCTGGCGCGCGAGCAGTTCAAAGGCTGCACCGCCAGCACCGACCCCAGGGCCTACGCCGTGCTCAAGCAACGTCTGTACGGCGACCCGCTCCAGCCGCCGCAACCACGCACCGCTGCCGAATGGGAGCAACGCTATCGGCAGAGCGGCGATATGGCCGCACTGGAGCAAGCCACCTTCCTGCTCACGCAACAGGGCCATGGCGAACACGCCCGGCAACTGCTGGAGCAGGCCTACGACCGCCACCAGGGCCGCCTTGCACCGTCGTTGCTGCAGCGCCTGGGCAACCTCTATGCGCGTAACGACGGGCCGCTGGACAGCCGCCGCATGCTTGGTCTGATCCCTCGCGTCGATGCCGGTACTCGTGCCCAGCTACTTGGCCGCCTGGCCGAGGCTGGCCAATGCGATGCCGTGCGCCAGGCCGTACCGGCCACCCCGAGCGAGCCTGGCCAGTACCGCGCCCTCGGCCGTTGCGCCATGCCCGACCAGCCAGGCGCAGCGGTGGTCTACTACCAGGCTGCCGAGCGCCTGGGCGACAGCGGCAGTCGCTTGCCCCTGGCCTATGCCCTGGAAGCCGCAGGCGACTCCGAAGCGGCCCTGCCCATCTGGCGCACCCAGCCGGACAGCGCCTGGACCGACAATGCCCGCCTCACCGCCGCCCGTGGCGCGCTGAACGCTGGCGACGCACAGGCAGCCCGGCGCTACTGGGACGCCGCCGCGCACGACAGCGCCGACGACTGGGCCCTGGGTGCCGCCATCGCACAGCGCCAAGGCGATTACCAGGCGGCGCTGGGCTTCCAGCGCCAGGCCCTGGCGCACAACCCGCGGGCCGACCATTACTACGCCGCCTCCAGCACCGCGCAACTGGCTGGCGACAGCGCCCAGAGCAG
>NZ_OPYN01000123.1 GCF_900277125.1 Pseudomonas inefficax | reverse complement strand
ACAGCGTGGTGGTGGTCGAGCATGACATGCGAGTGGTGGCGCAGAGCGACTGGGTGATCGACATCGGGCCTGGGGCCGGGGATGCCGGGGGGCAGGTGGTGGTCAGCGGCACGCCGCAGGTGGTGGCCGGGTGTGCTGAAAGCCGCACTGCGCAGTTTTTGGCCAAGGCCTTGTAGCGCCTGCTCCGGCCCCTTCGCAGCACAAGGCTGCTCCTACCGGTATAGCACCAGTACCTGTAGGAGCAGCCTTGTGCTGCGAANGGGCCGGTGCAGGCTGTAGACTGTCTTTTTGCAATGGCCGCTGAAGTACAGTCTGCCCCATGGACAAATACGCCCCACGCCAGTGGCTCCCCCACGAAAAACCCAGCCTGCCGGGCTCCCCCTCCACGCCCCTGCACACGCCCGCCAAACGCCTGGCCTACGGCGTGGTCGGGCTGCTGGTGGCCATCACCGGTGGCCTGGGCAACGCGCTGGTCACCGCCAACCTTGTGTTCCTGCAAGGTGCGCTGGGCGCAACCACGGCGGAAATGGCCTGGCTGCCGGCCGCCTACGTAATGACCAATGTGTCCATCAACCTGCTGCTGGTGAAGTTCCGCCAGCAGTTCGGCCTGCGCGCGTTCACCGAGGTGTTCCTGGTGCTCTATGCCCTGGTCACCTTCGCCCACCTGCTGGTCAACGACCTCAACTCGGCCATCGCCGTACGCGCGGCCCACGGCATGGTCGGCGCCGCGCTCAGCTCGCTGGGGCTGTACTACATGATCCAGGCGTTCCCGGCGCAATGGCGGTTGAAGGCGATGGTGCTGGGCCTGGGCGCCTCGCAGCTGGCGTTGCCGCTGGCGCGGATATTTTCCGAAGACCTGCTGCAGATCGCCGAATGGCGCGGCCTGTACCTGTTCGAGCTGGGCCTGGCGCTTGCCGCTCTGGGCTGCGTGCTGATGCTCAAGCTGCCCCCCGGTGACCGCTTCAAGACCTTCGAGCCGCTGGACTTCCTCACCTTCTCGCTGATGGCCAGCGGCACCGCGCTGCTTTGCGCCGTGCTGTCACTGGGGCGTATCGACTGGTGGCTGGAGGCGCCCTGGATCGGCATGGCCCTGGCGGCCTCGATCGCGCTGATCTTCAGCGGCCTGGCCATCGAGCACAACCGCCAGAACCCGTTGCTGATGACCCGCTGGCTGGGTAGCGGCGCGATCATTCGCCTGGCCCTGTGCGTGGTGCTGATCCGCATGGTCACCTCGGAGCAGTCCACCGGGGCGGTCGGCTTCCTGCAGGCGCTGAACCTGGGCAGCGAACAGATGCGCACGCTGTACGCGGTCATGCTGCTGGGCGCGGTGGCCGGCCTGGCCAGCAGTGCCCTCACCATCAACCCCAACCATCTGGTGATCCCGCTGTTGATCTCGCTGCTGGCCATGGCCACAGGCGCCTTCATGGACAGCAGTTCGAGCAACCTCACCCGCCCGGCGCAGATGTACCTCAGCCAGTTCCTGCTGGCGTTCGGCAGCACCTTCTTCCTCGGCCCGTCCATGGCCCTTGGCATCAGCCATGTGCGCGCCAACCCGCGCAACCTGGTGAGTTTCTCGGTGCTGTTCGGCATCTGCAACAACCTCGGCGGCCTGATTGGCGCGGCGCTGCTGGGCACCTTCCAGACCTGGCGGGAAAAATTCCACTCCAGCCACCTGATGGACCGCCTCAGCTACCTGGAACCGTTGGTCACGGCCCGCGTGCAAAGTGGCGGTGCCGGCTACGGCGGCATCATTGCCGACCCAGCCCTGCGCAGCGAAGCCGGCATGCGCCTGCTGGCCAGTGCCGCCACCCGCGAGGCGAATATCATGGCCTACAACGATGTGTTCGTGCTGATCGGCAGCATCGCTATCCTGACCATGGTCTGGATCTGCATCCGTAGCACCTGGCTCTGGCACACCAAGCGCCGGGCCGTTTCCCCTGAATCCAACCCCGGCGCGCCCACCCGATGACCGACGACACCCGCACCACGACCACCACTGCCATCGCCGAAACCCCGGAAGGCGCCACGCCGCCCAGCGAGCCGACCAGCCCGGTGCGCTCGCGGCGGGTGCGTATCCTGTCTTCGATCAGCTTTGCCTGCGTAGCCCTGGCCGGCATCCTGCTGGTGCTGTATGCCTGGCGCCTGCCGCCATTCGGCAGTGCCATCGAAAGCACCGAGAACGCTCTGGTGCGTGGCCAGGTGACCATCATCGGGCCGCAGCTGAGCGGCTATATCGTCGATGTGCCGGTGCATGACTTCCAGTTCGTCAAGGCCGGCGACCTGCTGGTGCAACTGGACGACCGCATCTACAAGCAACGTCTGGCCCAGGCCATCGCCCAGCTGCAGCAACAACAGGCGGCCCTGGCCAACAACCTGCAACAGCGTAAAAGTGCCGAAGCCACCATTGCCCAGCGCCAGGCCGCCATTGGCGATGCCACTGCCCAGGCAGCCAAGGCCAGGGCCGACCTCAGCCGCAACCAGGCGCTAGTCAGCGATGGCTCGGTGTCGCGCCGCGACCTGGACCTGGCCCGAGCCAGCGAAGCCGCAGCGGTCGCCAGCCTGGCCCAGGCCAAGGCGGCGCTGGAAATCGCCCGCCAGGACCGCGAAACCGTAGTGGTCAACCGGGCCGCGCTGGAGGCCTCGGTGGAAAACGCCAAGGCCGCCGTGGAGCTGGCCCGCATCGACCTCGACAACACCCGCGTCACCGCCCCGCGCGACGGCCAGCTGGGGCAGATCGGCACGCGCCTTGGGGCCTATGTCAATTCTGGTGCGCAGTTGATGGCGCTGGTGCCCGACACCCTGTGGGTGATCGCCAACATGAAAGAAACCCAGATGGCGAATGTGCGCATTGGCCAACCGACAAGTTTCACCGTGGATGCGCTGAACCACCTGAAGCTGCATGGGCACGTGCAGCAGATCTCGCCGGCCACCGGCTCGGAGTTCGCCTTGCTGCAGGCGGACAATGCGACTGGCAACTTCGTCAAGATTGCCCAGCGCATACCGGTGCGGATCACCGTGGATGCCGGGCAGCCAGAGGCCAAGCACTTGCGGCCGGGGATGTCGGTGGTGGTCAGTATTGATACGCGCAGCCAGGATTGATGTTGATGCCACTGGCCTCTTCGCGGGTAAACCCGCTCCCACAGGTTCAGCACAGGTCTTGAAAACTGTGCATGCCTGTGGGAGCGGGTTCACCCGCGAAGAGGCCAACGAAGCACATGCAGAGATGCCGTCGTGCCATGATTGCGCCGCTCTAGCCCGTAGGTTCTAATCGCGCACGACCCGTTTGCCTATGCCACTCAAGGAAGTGTCACCATGTACAGGAAGATCGTGCCGCTGGCGCTGTTGGCAACCCTGGCCGGTTGCTCGAACAGCGAGGACATCAGCGAGGCCAGTTTCCAGAAGGCCGCCCAGGCCTACCTCGATACCCAGTACCCGCACTGCTTCGTCATCAGTTCATTCCCTACCAGAACCCAGGACTTCGACCTCCATGGCACCAACAAGGCGTTGCATGCCCTGGCCCAGGTAGGTGTGGTCAGCGAAAAGGAGATCTCGCGTACCGAAGTGCCCGCCCGCCTGTGGCAAGCGGCACGCACGGACATCTATTACGCCTATGACCTCACCGACGAAGGCCGAAAGTATTACAAGGCAGATAACGGGCTGTGCTTCGGCAAGGCTCAGGTCACCGCGATCGAGCAGTTCAGTGAGCCGAGCGAGGTGACCGGGCAGAAGATTTCGAATGTCACCTATGCCTACAGGATCACCGGGTTGCCGGCTTGGGCTGGGGATGACGGGGTCAAGGCCAGCATTGCCGAACTGGGCAAGGCGGTGGCCAGCAATGACACGCCGCTCAAGGAAACCCGGGCGATGGTGCTGACCAGCCAAGGGTGGCGGTTGCAGGAGAAATAGCCGTTTGCTGTACCGGCCTCTTCGCGGGCTCGCCCGCTCCCACAGGTGCACCACTGGTTTTGAGAGCTGCGCTGTACCTGTGGGAGCGGGCATGCCCGCGAAGAGGCCGGTACAAGCGGCTTACATCCACCAGGCCAGCACCACCGGCAACCAGGCAAACGACAGCACCGTGGANCACATCACCAGGTTCGCCACTTGCTCCGGCTCGCGGTTGGCGCGCACCGCCATCAGGTAGTTGAACACCGCCACCGGCATCGCCGACTGCACCACCAGCACCGCACGCTCCAGGCTGGCCATGCCCAGCGCCTCCCCCACCGCCCAGCCCACGGCAGCACCCAGGCCAATGCGCAAACCGCCCAGCAGCATGCCGCTGCCCACATGGCGCAGGCGAATGCTGGCCAGCGACACGCCCAGTGTCAGCAACATCAGCGGGATGGTCATGCCGCCCAGCAGGTCTGCCGTATTGGCCAGCCAGCGCGGCAACTCGAAATCGAAAAAGATGATCGGCATGGCGCCGGCCAGGCTGATCACGATGGGGTTGCGCAGCAGTGCCTTGAACGAAGCCGCAGTACCGGAAATGGCCATGCCAAGGGTGAACTGCACGATCGACAGGGTCAGGAAGAACGCCACCGCCAGGGCCAGGCCGTGCTCACCAAAGGCATACAGGCTGATCGGCAAGCCCATGTTGCCGGTGTTGGGGAACATGAACGCCGGCAGCAGCACACGCCAGTGCAGGCCCGAGGCGCGGCACACCAGCAAGCCGGCCAGGGCCATGCCCAGGGTGCACAGCAGGCAAGCCATGGCCATGCTGGTGAAGGCATTCGGGTCCAGCTCGGTGCGGCTGAGCGTGGACAGCACCAGCGACGGGGTGCCGACGGTCATCACCACCCGGGCGATGAATTCGGTGGGGTAGTCCAGGCCCTTGCGGGCCCAGGCATAGCCGATGCCAGCGACGATGAAAACCGGGGCCAAGACGGCGAACAGCGAAGCGAACATGGTGGCCTTCCTTGGAGGTGGGCCCCGCATTATGCCGCAGACTTCGGGATTGCCGGGGGCTGCTTTGCAGCCCAATCGCCGGCAAGCCAGCTCCCATAGGGGCCAGCGCTACTTCAGGCTTGGCACGTTACCTGTGGGAGCTGGCTTGCCGGCGATTGGGCCGCATAGCGGCCCCTTGGATGTCTGCCACAGACGCATTCGTGCCGCCCACAGACTGCGGCGTCTCGTCGCACACCCAGGCCCCTTGGGCAAAACCGCGCAAGCCCGTAGAATCGCGCTTCCTTTTCGCCCGTCGCCTTGAACGGTGGCAACCGGCAGCGTCGCATCCAGCCCAGGCACATCGTGCAGCCCCTCGGCCCCGTTCGGGTCGAGCCGGCGTGCGCGTCCGAAAAGGCGCTCATTCCGCTCATCCAACTAGAGGTACATATGTCTCCGCGTTTGCTGGCCATGGCGCTGGCGCCCCTGCTCGGGCTGTTCATCATTGCCTTGGGCAACGGCTTCATGTCTTCCCTTACCACGCTGCGCCTGGGCGCTGCCGGCGAGTCGGCCACCACCATCGGTGTGGTCTCCTCGACCTACTTCATCGGCCTGACCCTGGGTGCCATCTTCAACGACCGGTTGATCCTGCGCATCGGCCATATCCGCGCCTACACCAGCTTCGCCTCGCTGATCGCCGTGACCATCCTGCTGCAAGGCCTGTTCTACGACGTCACCTGGTGGTCGCTGCTGCGCCTGATCAACGGCTGGGCGGCGGTGGGCGTGTTCCTGGTGATCGAAAGCTGGCTGTTGCTAGCCGGTGACGCCAAGATCCGCGGCCGCCTGCTGGCGCTGTACATGATCGCCTTCTATGGCGCCGGGGTCATCGCCCAGGCCGGCCTTGGCGAAATCACCCACATGGGTGACACCGCACCGTTCATGCTGGCCGGCGTGCTCGCCGCCCTGTCGGTGCTGCCCATCGTGATCCTGCCACGGGTGTCACCGCTGCTGGATCAGGTCGAACCGCTCAAGCCGCGCCAGTTGCTGGGCGTGGCGCCGTCGGGCCTGGTTGGCTGCTTCGGATCAGGTGTGGCCATTGCCGGCATCTATGCCCTGCTGCCGCTGTACCTGCAGCGCATCGGTCTGGATGTGGGCGAGGTCGGCAACATGATGGCCTGGGTGATTCTGGGGGCCATGCTGCTGCAATATCCGGTCGGGCGCTGGTCCGACCGCAAGGACCGCCAGGATGTGCTGATCGCCCTGGCCGCGCTGTGCGTGCTGCTGTCGCTGGTCACGGTATTCCTGCCGTCGGACTCGATCCTGCTGCCGGCGATGCTGTTCCTGCTGGGGGGTGGCGTGTTCACCCTGTACCCGGTGGCGGTCAGCCATGCGGCCGACCGGGCGCCATCGGATGCACTGGTGCCAATGATCCAGGGCCTGCTGCTGATCAACTCGCTGGGTTCGGCCATGGCGCCGGTGGCGATTTCGCCGATGATGACCGAGTTTGGCGAGGCCGGGTTGTTCTGGGCCTTTGCCGTGGTCAATCTGGCCATGGTGTGCTTCTTCATGTGGCGCCGTGGCAAGCGCCCGGCGGCAGAGCACCCAGCGCCGTTCACCGCTTCNACCACCTTCTCGCCGACCGGTGCCGAGCTGCGGGTGACCGAAGACCTGATGCATGCGGCGCAGGAGCACCCACCGCTGGAGCCTGTAGAGGCTGCTGCGCCAGCGCAGGCGCAGCGTTCAGAATCGCATTGACTCCGGGGGCTGCCTTGCAGCCCTTTCCGACCGGTCCGGCGCCCCGGCAAGGCCGCTCCCACAGGAGCCCCATCAGCTAAAGGAATGCACCAACCTGTGGGAGCGGGCGCGCCCGCGAACACCGGCGTAGCCGGTGCCATGCACCGTGTTGGATTCTTCGCGGGTAAACCCGCTCCCACAGAGTCTCCCGTCAGCTGAAGGAATGCGCCATACCTGTGGGAGCGGGCGCGCCCGCGAACACCGGCGTAGCCGGTGCCATGCACCGTGTTGGATTCTTCGCGGGTAAACCCGCTCCCACAGAGTCTCCCATCAGCTGAAGGAATGCACCAACCTGTGGGAGCGGGCGCGCCCGCGAACACCGGCGCAGCCGGTGCCATCCACCGCGTTGCCTGCTTCGCGGGCATGCCCACTCCCACAGAGACCCCCACCGGCTGAAGGAATGCGCCATACCTGTGGGAGCGGGCGCGCCCGCGAACACCGGCGCAGCCGGTGCCATCCACCGCGTTGCCTGCTTCGCGGGCATGCCCGCTCCCACAGAGTCCCCCGTCAGCTGAAGGAATGCGCCGTACCTGTGGGAGCGGCTTTAGCCGCGAACACCGGCGTAGCCGGTGCCATCCACCGCGTCGCCTGCTTCGCGGGCATGCCCGCTCCCACAGGGACCCCGCAGGCTTGTGAACCTGGCGTCAGCCATTCACCAGGTTGGCCGGGCGCTCGCCGGCCAGCGCACTGAGCAGGTTGTCCACCGCACAGCGCGCCATGGCCTGGCGGGTTTCTTCGGTCGCAGAGCCGATATGCGGGGTCGCCACCACGTTGTCCAGTTGCAACAACGGCGACTGCGCCGACAACGGCTCCTGCGCGAATACATCCAAGCCGGCGCCGCGTATGCGTCGGGCACGCAAAGCTTCGATCAGCGCCGGCTCATCCACCACGCGCCCGCGGGAAATGTTCACCAGGATTGCCTGTGGTTTCATCAGCGCCAGCTCCCGCGCGCCGATCAGGCCTTCGGTGCTGGCACTGAGCGGCACGGTCAGGCAAACGAAATCTGCCTGCTGCAACAGCTCGTCCAGGCTGCATTGACGCGCAGCATGGCGCGCCTCCACCTCAGGCTTGGCACGCTGGCTGTGATACAGCACACGCATGCCGAAGCCAGCCGCGGCGCGCCGGGCCAGGGCCTCGCCGATGCGGCCCATGCCGACGATGCCCAGTGTCTTGCCGTGCACATCGCTGCCGAAATGCGCCGGGCCAAGGTTGGCCTGCCAGTGGCCGTCTCGCACCCAGTTCGCCAGTTCCACAACCCGCCTGGCGGTAGCCAGGATCAAGGCAAAGCCGGTATCGGCGGTGGTTTCGGTCAGCACATCCGGCGTGTTGGTCAACATCACGCCCCGCCGGCTGAGTTCGGCGATGTCNTAGTTGTCCACCCCGACCGAAACGCTGGACACCACTTCAAGCTGTGGCGCCAGGTCGAGCAGGCTGGCGTCCAGGCGCAGGCTGGCTCCCAGCAGCCCGTGCGCACCGGGCAAAGCATCGCGCAGGCGCGCCAGGCCATCGGGCCCGGAGGTATCCACCCAGGTCACCTCGACGCGNTCTTGCAGGCGCGCCATCAAGTCGTCGGACAGGCGTTTGTACAGCACGATTCGCTTCTTCATTGCGCAGGTTCCTAATGGTTCATGGCCAGACGCGAGTTGCCGCGCTTGGCCCGGCCAGATGTCTGGGAAGTATTGAGTGCGGCGGTAAGCGCCACTGCAGTCAGCAACGCACCACACATGAACAGGTAGGAGGCACCGGGCCCGCCCGTGACGCCATTGAGGTAGCCCACCAGCCATGAGCCACCGAACGAGCCCAGCGCACCCATGCTGTTGATCAGCGCCATGGCACCGCCCGCGACGTTGGCCGGCAGGATCTCGGGCACGATCGCGAAGAACGGGCCATAGGGTGCGTACATGCAGGCGCCGGCAACCACCAGCAACGCGTACGACAGCCAGAAGTGCTCGCTGCCCAGGGCGTAGGAGCCATAGAACGCGACGGCGGCGATCAACAGTGGCGGCCAGACGAAGCGCTTGCGCTTCTGCAGCCGGTCAGACGCCCACGACACACCGACCATGCCCAGCACCGCCGCCAGGTAAGGGACCGACGACAGCCAGCCGGCCTGCACGATATCGAGGTTGGCCGCCTGCTTGAGAATCGACGGCAACCACAGCACGAAGCCATACACACCAATGCTCCAGCAGAAGTACTGCAGCGAAAGGATGATCACCTGCGGCGAACGGAACGCCTCGCGGTAGTTCTTCACCGGCTTTATGCCTTGCTGCTCGGCAGCCAGCGCCTGCTCCAGGGCGGCTTTTTCCTGCTCGCTCAACCAGTTCACCTGGGCCGGGCGGTCATCCACCAGGCGCCACCAGAAGAACGCCCAGATGACGGCGGGCAGGCCTTCGATGATGAACATCCAGCGCCAGTCGTAATGCTTGACGAGATAGCCCGACACCACCGACATCCACAGGATGGTCACCGGGTTGCCGAGGATCAGGAAGGTATTGGCGCGCGAACGTTCGGCGCGGGTGAACCAGTGGCACAGGTACACCAGCATGGCCGGCATCACCGCCGCCTCCACCACCCCGAGCAGGAAGCGGATGCCGATCAGCATGTAGACGTTGCTGACCACGCCGGTAAGCGTGGCAAGGCCACCCCAGAGGATCAGGCAGACAAAGATCAGCTTCTTCACGCTGCGCTTTTCGGCGTAGATGGCGCCGGGCACCTGGAAGAAGAAGTAACCAAGAAAGAACAGTGCCCCCAGCAGCGAAGACAGTGCGGGGGTGATATGCAGGTCTTCAGCCATGCCGGAAGCGGCGGCGAACCCGTAGTTGGCGCGGTCCAGGTACGCCAGGCTATAGGTGAAGAACACGATCGGGATGATGTACCACCAGCGGCGAGGTGCCAGGCTTTGGCTTTGCATGGTTCGTTTCTCCTGAGCTTGTTGTTTTTGTTGCAACAGGTGTTTCGGGTCAAGTGATCACGCGCTTCTGCGCAGGTCGTGGGCTTGCAGCTCATGGCGCAGCGGAAGCCCTTCCATGTCGCCACGCGACTGCACGGCGCGGCTGCCGCACCAGTTGCCACGCGCCACTGCCTCGGCTACCGGGTGGCCCTCCAGCAGCGCACTGAGCACACCGACGGCAAAGGCATCGCCTGCGCCAACGGTGTCTACCACCCGGCTGACCGGTACTGGTGCCACCTGGCCCTCGCCCTTGGCGCTGCGGAAGTAGGCACCGGCGTCGCCCAGCTTGATCACCACCAGTTCCACCCCTTGGTCGAGGTAGAACGCGGCGATGTCTGCCGGGGTGTGCTGGCCGGTCAGCAGGCGGCCCTCTTCCAGGCCAGGCAGAACCCAGTCGGCCTTGGCCGCCAGGGCATTGACTTCGCGCACCATGCTGCTTTGGTCAGGCCACAGCGAGGGGCGCAGGTTGGGGTCGAACGAGATGCTGCGCCCGGCGGCACGCATGGCATCCATCAACGCATGGGAGAGCGCCCGGCAGCCCTCCGACAGCGCCGGCGGGATGCCGGTGGCGTGCAAATGGCGGGCTTGCACAAAGCCCGGGCGCAGCAGCGCCGGCGACAGCTGGCTGGCTGCCGAACCACGGCGGAAGTACTCCACCGCCGGGTCGCTGCCGTCATCGCAGCGGGCCTTGAGCTGGAAGCCGGTGGGGTAGCTGGCATCCACCTCGACACCGGAGCAGTCCAGGCCTTCGCGGCGCAGGCTGTCGAGCACGAAACGGCCCAGCGAATCGTCGCCCACCCGGCTCAGCCAGCGGACCTTGAAGCCCAGCCGCGCCAGGCCGATGGCCACGTTGCTGTCGGCGCCGGCAATGCGCTTGCCGAACTGGCCGACACTGGCCAGGTCGCCGGCCTGCTCGGCGACGAACATGGCCATGGTCTCGCCGAAACACAACACGTCATGCTCATGCATGGCTCAGCTCCTCACTCGATACGCCCTGCCCCAGCGCCGCCAGGTCGCGCACCTGGTCGCGGGTCAGCGCCAGCAGATCGTCGCTCACCAACGGGTACTCGACAGCACGCGCCACGCCGGGGGTGAACTCGGCCATCAGCTCAGCCCATTCCTGCAGGTCCGCGGTCGCTGGCGGGATGGCGACCAGGCGGCCATCGGGCCGGCGCTGCACTGCCTTGCAATGCACATAGCGCACCCAGCGGCCAAGCTGGCGTGCGGCGTGCCGGGCAGGCTCGCCCTGCCACTGCCAGTTACCGATGTCGAAGGTCATGCCCAGGGTCAGCCCGAGCTCGTCGGCGCGCTGGAAAAACTGCTGCAGGGGTTCAATTCGCCCACCTTGGGTGGTCTGGTCGTTCTCCACCAGCAACAACGGCCCGTGCACCGGCAACAGCGTCGCCAAGGCCGCGACGTCACAGCCTGCGTGGTAGTGGCCCAGGGAAACCTTGAGCGCTACCGCGCCAAGGGCTCGGGCGGTTTGCAGTTTGTGCGCCAATTGCGGGTCAGGCACGCCCTGTACGGTCCACAGTTCGAGGGGCGTGGAATACAGGCACTCCAGGCCCTGTGCGGCAATGGCGGCAGCCAGCGCTGCAGTGTCCGGTGCCTGGGTGAACAGCTCTTCGCGCAGTTCAACACGGGTGACGCCGGCGGCAGCCAGCAGGCCAAGGAAGTGCTCCTGGCCACGCTGCCGGACAAAGTCGGCGCCGTAGCTGGAGAGACTGATGGAAACGGGGTTCGAGTGCATTGTTATTGTCCTTGTGAAACCGGTTTCATTTTTGCTGATAACAGGCAGGCAGGGAGGTGCCTGCCTGTGATTACTGTGGCTGGGTTGAACCTCGGATGATCAGCTCGGCCTTGAAGTCGATGCGCCGGGCCGCCCCGCTGTCGCCGCGCAGGCGGCCAAGCAGGCTCTCGAATGCTGCCACGCCGATTCGCTCGGTGGGCTGGGCCAGTGCAGTGATGCCACTGCCGACCAAGGGGTACCAGTCGAGGTCGTCGAGGGCGATCAGCCCGACGTCCGCGAACAGATTGCACCCTGTCTGGTGCAGGGCCCGGCTGACGGCCAGGGTGGCGACACCGTTGAAGGTGAAGATGGCCTGCGGGCCATGACCCCTGCCGGCGAGGAACGAAGCCAGCTGGTCATCCAGCCCGGGGCCGATTTCCAGCACCTGCTGGCGCATGCCATGGCGACGGCTGACCGACGTGCCGAACGCCTGTACCCGCTCCAGGCGCGAGCTGGTGCCATCAAGCGGCTCGGTGACCGCCATGATGTCGCGGTAGCCTTGCGCCTGCAGGTGGTCCAGGGCCTGCTCGACCGCGTCGGCATTGTCCAGGCCCACCAGGTCGACATTCAGTTCGGGCAACTGGCGGTCGACCAGCACCATGGGAATGTCGCGCTGCAGGTGGAGCAATTCGCCGGGGTGATGGCCAAGCGTGTTCACGATCAGCCCTTCGACGTTGTAGGACTGCAGGGCCACCAGGTGGTGACGCTCCTGCTCGTCGTCGCGGTTGGTGTTGCACACCACCAGGCTGTAGCCGTGCTGGCGGCAGGCAGTTTCCACGCCATGCATCACGGCCACTGAATAGGGGTTGAGGATATCGGCCACCAGCATGCCGATCAGGCGCGTCTGGCCGCGCTTCAGGCCACGGGCCATCTGGTTGGGGCGGTAACCGAGGCGCTCGATGACCTCTTCCAGGCGCTTGGCGGTGGCTTCGGCGAGCAACTGGCGATCACCCCCGATGTAACGGGAGACGGTGGCCTTGGAAACGCCAGCGACACGCGCTACTTCGCTGATGGTGACCCGTTCGCGGGCATGGGCAGGCGCGTCGGTCATGGGCTGTCCTTATGATTGTTGTGATAGCGATGAAACCGGTTTCAATACAGCAAAATCGCAAGGGTTCGTCAACATGCCGTTGGTCGGGAGTACGAAATTCATGCGTAGTAAATGCGATAAGAATACGCTTTAACTAGCTGATACATATAGACAAGTAAACGCGAAACCCTGTGGGAGCGGGTTCACCGGCGAATGCGATGGTGAATGTGCCGACGCATTCGCGGGTAAACCCGCTCCCACATTGGATTGGGGGTGCAGCCAGAGGGATGGAGTTAACGGAGGGCTTTCACATCACCGGCGGTGACGGCATCCCTTGGTTACCCCAACTGGTGTGAATGAAGTTCACCACCTCGGCAACCTCCTGATAAGAATACGTTTTAACTAACTGATAAATATAGAAAGTAAACGCGAAACACTGTGGGAGCGGGTTCACCCGCGAATGCGATGTTGAATGTGCCGACGCATTCGCGGGTAAACCCGCTCCCACAGTGGATTGGGGGTGCAGACAGAGGGATGCAGTTAACGGAGGGATTTCACGTCACTGGCAGTAACGGCGCTGCCCTGATTACCCCAACTGGTGCGAATGAAGTTCACCACCTCGGCAACCTCCTGGTCACTCAGGCGCCAGCCGAACGCCGGCATGGTGAAGTTCGACGGCGCTGTGTGCGTCGCCGGCACCGTGCCCCCCGCCAACACCACATGGATCAGCGATGTGGCATCCGCCGTCTGCACCACCGGATTGCCGGCCAGGGCCGGGAACACGCGGGTATAGCCCTGGCCATCGGTACGGTGGCAGGCTGCGCAGTTGTCGATGTACACCGCCGCCCCGGGTTTGCTGTCGTCGCCCTTCCACAGGGCATCCGCCACCTGTTTGTCGTACACGTGCGGCCGGTCGTCAGGGTTGCTTGGCGGCAGCGTCTTCAAATAGCGGGCGATAGCAGTCAGGTCGGCATCGCTCAGGTGTTGCATGCTGTGCTCGACCACGTCGCTCATGCCACCGAACACGGCGCTGCGGTCGCTACGGCCAGTCTTGAGAAACTGCACCAACTGCTCTTCGCTCCAGCTACCCAGGCCGTCCTTGTGGTCGCCACGCAGATTCTTGGCAATCCAGCCTTCCAGCGGTGCACTGCCAGCCAGGAACTGCTCGCCATCCTGTGGGCTCAGTGCCTTTTCCTGCATGGTCAGCGCCCGCGGCGTATGGCACGCACCACAGTGCCCCAGGCCCTCGACTAGGTAGGCACCGCGGTTGACCACCGGGTCGGCCGCTGCGGATGCCTGCCAGGGCTTGGCCTCAGGCGCGAACAAGCCGCGCCAGATCGCCAGCGGCCAGCGCATGCTCAGTGGCCAGGGGATGTCGCTGGCCTTGTTCGGCTGCTCGACCGGTTCCACGCCCTTCATGAAGTAGGCATACAGCGCCTGCATGTCCTGCTCGCTGACGCGCGCATAGGACGGGTATGGCATGGCGGGATACAGGGTGCTGCCGTCCTTGCCGATGCCCTTGCGCACCGCCTGGTCGAAGTCTTCGAAGCTGTACTGGCCGATGCCACTGGCCGCCGGGGTGATGTTGGTTGAGTACACCGTGCCGATCGGTGTTTCCATCGGCAGCCCACCGGCGAACGGCTTGCCGCCTTTGGCGGTATGGCAGGCGACGCAGTCGCCGGCGCGGGCCAGGTACTCGCCCTGGTGCACCTGCGCATCGTCATTCGGTGCTGCCTGGGCAGCCACGCTGGCACCCAGCAGGGTTGCGATCAACATTGTCTTCATGCGCATCGCTCCTCAAGCCTGAACCAGCGGACCAGGGTTTTTCAGGTACTGCTCGCGGATGGCGCGGGCCGACCAGTAGGTCAGCGCAGCCACCAGCCCGGTCGGGTTGTAACCCAGCCCCTGAGGGAACGCCGAAGCCCCCGGAACGAACACGTTGTGCACGTCCCAGCTTTGCAGGTAGCGGTTCAACGCACTGGTTTTCGGGTCGGTGCCCATGATCGCGCCGCCGTTCAGATGGGTGGTCTGGTAGCTGGCGGTGTTGAAGTGGTCCTTGACCTTCTTGCCCAGCACGGCAATGGCCTTGGGGTTCATCGCCTGGGCGATCTTGCTGAGCTTGTCGACCATGAACTGGTTCATCCTGATGTCGTTTTCCTGCCAGTCGAAGGTCATGCGCAGCAGCGGCTGGCCGTAGGCGTCGCGGTAGGTCGGGTCGAGGTCCAGGTAGTTGCCGCGGTAGGACTGGTGAGCGCCGTGGGCGTCCATAGACACTTGGTGGGTGTAGTAGTCGGCGGTGGCCTTCTTCCAGGCGCTGCCCCAGGCCGGTGTGCCCGGCGGGGTCGCGCCACCGGCAATCGGCCGCGTGCCGGCCTGGTTCACCCACATCGGCGAACCGCCGACGAAACCGTGGGGGCCATGGTCGAAGTTGTCGGCGTTGAAGTCATCGATGGCAATACCGTTGCCACCGGCGCCGATGAAGTTGTTGGTGTAGGTGTCCTTGTCGAAGAACGCCTTGACCGTGCCCATGTTCTGGTAGGCGAAGTTACGCCCCACCACGCCTTCGTTCTTGATGGGGTCGTAGGGTTTGCCGATGCCGGACAGCAGCATCAGGCGCACGTTGTTGAACTGGAACGCCGCCAGGATCACCAGGTCCGCCGGCTGCTCCACTTCCCGCCCCTGGGCGTCGATGTAGGTCACCCCGGTGGCCTTGCGCTTGCTGTCATCCAGGTTCACCCGCAGCACATGGGCGTTGGGCCGCAATTCGAAGTTCGGCACCTGGCGCAGCGCCGGCAGGATGTTCACGTTGGGCGAGGCCTTGGAGTACATGTAGCACACGTAGCCACTGCAGAAGCCGCAGAAGTTGCACGGCCCCATCTGCGCCCCGTAGGGGTTGGTGTACGCGTCGGAGGTGTTGGCCGACGGCAAGTTGTAGGGCTTGTAGCCCAGGCTGGCCGCCGCCTTTTCGAACAGCCTGGCCGACACGACGTTTTTCTGCGAAGGCAGCGGGAACGGGCTGGAGCGGTCTGGTGCATAGGGGTTGCCGCCCTTCCCTTCGCCAACGAGCTGGCCGTTGACGGTCCACGCCTGGCCAGAGGTACCGAATACCTTTTCGGCGAAGTCGAAATGCGGTTCCAGTTCTTCGTAGCTGACCCCGAAGTCCTGGATAGTCATGTCTTCAGGGATGAACTTGCGCCCGTAGCGTTCTTCGTAGTGGCTGCGCATGCGCAGCTCCATCGGGTCCACCCGGAAGTGCACGCCAGACCAGTGCAGGCCTGCGCCACCTACACCTTTGCCCGGCAGGAAGGCACCGAGCTGGCGATTGGGCAGTGCCACATCGTTCATGCCATGGCGGATGGTGACGGTTTCCTTCGACACATCGACGAACAGCTTCTTGCGCACGCTGTAGGTCAGCTCGTCGATCACCTGCGGGTAGCTGCCTTCCGGGTAGGTGTCCTGCATCGGCCCCCGCTCCAGGGCCACTACCTGCAGCCCGGCTTCGGTCAGTTCCTTGGCCATGATCGCCCCGGCCCAGCCAAAACCCACGATTACCGCGTCCACTTTCTTCATCACGGTCGCCATGCCTCAGGCCCTCTCGCCACGGATCGAAACAGCCGGGAACGGGTAAGGCTCGTTGCGCTCGACCCAGTCCATGAAATCGGCGCGGGCGCCGGGGAAGCCGATCTGGGTCCAGCCGACCATGCCTTTGTTGCCGCCGTGGATTGGGTCGCAGAAGAACCCTTCACGGGTGTTCTGCACCAGCAAGCTGAAGAACACCTTGGCCGGCACGGTGTCGAAAACCAGCTCTCCAGACTCGACCTTGCTGAGAACGTGGTCCCGGGTAGCGCTATCTTGCGCAGCAAAAACTTGCCCGGAATTGGCCTTGCACCAGCCGTCCACGGCGGCGATGCCCAGGCGGTAGATCTGTTGCGGGCTGAGTTGCAGTTGGTAACCCAGTTCGGGCGCGGCGTCGGCCTTGAACGGGCCTTGCATGTACCACTGCGCGCCAGTTGCGTAGGGGGTGTTCATCTGCCGGTCGATGAATTCGGCAGCGCCGGCTTCAAGTGCGCCAGGGCCAAGCTCGTCGGCCGGGATGATGCGCGAGACGGCTGCCTGCACGAAAGCCCACTCCTCGGCAGTGAAGAATGTCGGCTGGTAGTTGCCCGCTGGTGGCGTTGCCGGCACTTTGGGTTCGTGTTGCGGGGCCGCAAGCAGCTGACCGGCGCCCACGCCAAACCCCGTGCTGGCCACGGTGACCACAGGGATCAAGGTCAAGGTCTTGCGCAGAAAGTCCCTGCGCGGGTTGTCTGGGGCATGCTCAGGCATTGCGAATCCTCATCGGCTGTGTGCGGCCTTGAAAAGCGCCATCTGGTTTTCAATATGGGGGGTGGTCTTGATGGGCCATCAAGAAAACAGCCGGATAATCTAGCGTGTTCAGAAATGTTTTGAAACCGGTTTCATGTCTGAACTGCAAGGGTGGCCGGCCGTTGTGCCCGGCCTGTGGCCTTGGCTGGCTACATGGGCATCCCCAAGCAAGGCCGCGCCCCAGGGCTGCGCTCACAGAAGTGCGATGATTGGGTAGCTACGACCCTCCCCAGTCCCCAACCTTGGGGCACGGCGCCCAACGGCGAATACCTGCCAAAGCCTTCGCAATAGAATTGGATCCCTTGCCCTGCAAGGGCTACAGCATGTTTTTCCCTGGTTTGGCACGCCTATTGCCGATCTCCTGCCAGACGCCCCAAGTCCATGGGCCCGTTTGCAGGAGGAAATGACTCATGCACCGACCGATTCCCCACCCGCTGGCAGTGGCGATTTTCGCCGGCATGCTCCAGCTCCCGGCGCAGGCTGCCTTGAACGCTGTCGACCCTGGCGCCTATGTTCCCGCCAACGGCGGGTTCCCCGCCTGGTACCAGGACAGCCATGGTCGTACCCTCGACCTGTGCCTGACCAAGGCCGTCAGCTCGCGGGTGCCTGGCGCGCCCGGCGCACCTTCGTACATGTGCACGCTGCTGCCCACCCCCGGCGTGTTCGACGATACCCAACCCATCGTCTTCCCTACCAACTTCCCTGACGAGGCGTTCTGGTTCACCGCCGATGCCGCCATCGTCGACGCCACCCGCGGCATCGACCTCACCTACGTCAGCGCGATCGAAGCGGCCTTTGCCGCTGAAGAACCGGTCGAAGGCGACCAGGTCAGCTTCGCCCGGGTGCGTATCCGGGTCGATGTACCAACCGCCGGCACCTACGTGGTCACTCACCCATACGGCGTTGAAGTGTTCGATGTGCCTGCAGGCGGGCGCCGGGCGATCAACATGACCCGCGACATTGGCATTGCCGGCGCTGGCGACTTCACTGGCGCCCTGAAAGGCGATGTCGGGCCATTCCTGCGCAGCGTCAACGGCCCCTACACCGAAGGCAGCGAGCGCTTCATCGGCGACCCGAACCTGGAAGAACGGGTGACCGGCAGCCCGTTCAATACCAACTACGTACGCATCGAAGGCCCCGGTGGCATCGACCTGCGCACCGAGCTGTTCGCGGTCTCGGGCAAGCTATCCGAAGTGGCCCTGCCAACCCCGCTGATGCCGCAACGCAGTACCTACTCGCGGCATACCGAGAACGGCGACCTGCACGCGCAGCAGGACATCTTCGCGATGGCCCCACCGCCACCAGCCAGCGTCACCCTGACCAGCCAGACACCCAACCTGAACCTCACCGAAGCCAACGGTACCGGTGCCTGGTACGCCCAGTCGGTGCTCGACCCGGCCGCCGGGTCGATCCTGACGCTGACCGCCGACAACAGCGTGGCGATACCCACCAGCAGCCTGACCACCGCCAACGTGCCGTTGACCGACCTGGTCACCATCACCCAGGCCCAGTACCGCCTGTCCACCGGCGAGCTGACCCTGGTGGCCAGCACCAGCGACGAGACCACGCCGCCAGTGCTCACCGCACATACCGGCAACGGCGCGCTGATCGGCAACCTGAGCGGCACTGGCGCCGTGAAGACGCTGAGCACCAGCCTGTCGCCCATCCCGCCGGCCAAGGTGCAGGTCACCAGTACCAACGGCGGTAGCGACACCGAAGACGTGGTGCTGGTGCCATGAACAGACAAAGGCTCAGCCTTCAAGGAGGCAGCATGAACACTTGGTCGCGCCGTGCGCTGTTGGCCGCCGGTTTCTCCCTTACCGTTACCAGCGCCGCGTTTGCCGCGCTGTCCGATGTCGACCCGGGGCCCTACACCTTCGCCACCGGTGGCTATCCGATGTGGTACAAGGACAGCCTCGACCAGTCCCTGGAGCTGTGCCAGTCCCGTGCCACCAGTACACGTGCGCCGGGCGCACCAGGGGCACCAGCCTACATGTGTACCTTGCTGCCCGAGCCCGGCATCTATGACGATGCCCTGCCGCTGGTGTTCCCGGACAACTGGCCGCCCGAGATGTTCTGGTTCCTGGCTGAAACCGACATCCCACAGGTGGGCAACAGTGGCTATGAGCTGGAGGTCTATGTAGCCGGGGTGGAGGCAGCTTTCGCCGCCGAAAACCCGGTCGATGGTGACCAGCAAAGCTTCGCCCGGATCCGTATCCGTGCTTCGGTCCCAAGCACCGGTACCTACACCATCACCCACCCTTACGGGGTGGAGACGGTCAACGTCACTACGCCAGGCCGACGGGCAATCAACATCACACGCGACATCGGCATCGGCGCACCGGGCAACTTCCGCGGCGCGCTGGCGGGGGCGATCGGCCCCTGGCTGAGAGGTGTTGGTGGGCCTTATACCGCGGTCAACCCCGATACCGGCACCATCGAAACCTACATCGGCGACCCCAATATCACCGAAGCGGTGACCGGCAGCCCCTTCAACACCAACTTCGTGCGCATCCAAGGCCCCGCTGGCACCATCCAGACCAACACCTTCACCGTTTCCGGCAAGGTACTGGACCAACGTGCCCAGACCCCGGTCAGCCTGGAACGCGCCACCTACTCGCGCAACGCCACCGGCACCCGTACCGAGGTGTTCGCCAAGGCGCCCAGCGCAGCCAGCTTGTGCATGCGCAATGGCATCGCCCTGGTCGGCACCCCGCCTTCGCCGTGCCAGTACACCCTCACCGCCGACAACAACGGGCTGTTCTTCCACCAGCAGCTCAGCCAGGAAGCACCGCCTGCGGTGGTGGTGGTCACCGCCAGCGACAACGCCGGCGGAACTCAGCCGACCGCGCTGTCGAGCAAGCTCACCGACGTGGTCAAGGTCAGCACCGCACGCTACGACTGGGCCAACAAGCGCCTGCTGATCGAGGCCAGTTCCAGTGACGAGGTAGCGATCCCCGACCTGCTCGCCCAGGGCTATGGTCGCCTGTCCAAGGCGGGTACGCTGCAGAGCCTGACCGTCAACGACGTGCCGCAGCCACCGGCCACCATCACGGTCAAATCGGCACGTGGCGGCAGCGATGTCGAACCGGTGGTCGTGGTCGGCAACGCGCCGGTCGAGGCGGCCAACCAGCCACCGCTGGCCCAGGCCGATATCGGCAGCACCAGCGTCGGCATCCCGATCACCCTCAACCTGCTGCAGAACGACAGCGACCCGGATGGCAACGTGCCGCTGACCATCAGCGACCTGACCCAGCCCGGTACCGGTCTTGGCGGCGTGGTGATGAACGGCACCACATCGGTCACCTACACCCCGCCAGCCGGGGCCACGCAACCCGTGGTGGCCACCTTCAGTTACCGGGCGGTGGACGCCAAGGGCCTGAAGTCGGAACCGGCCACGGTCACCGTCAACGTGGCACCTAACCGGGCCCCAACCGCCAACCCGGAAACCGTTGCCACCCTGGGCGTGCCATTGACCATCAACGTGCTGGCCAACGACACCGATCCGGAAGGCAACCTGCCGCTGACTGTCCCCGCTGCCTCGCTCACCCAGCCAGCTGCCGGCCGGGGCACCGTCAGCACCGACGGCACCACGGTGACTTACACCCCACCGGCCACGGTGACCTCGGCCTTCACCACCACCTTCACCTACCAGGCTCGTGACTCGCTGGGGGCCCTGTCCAACTCCGGCACGGTCACCGTCAACGTGTCGCCACGGCCTGCCGCCGAAACCTTCGCGGTCACGGCTGCCACGGTCACGGCACGCTCCAACAACCGTTACAACTGGGACCTCAGCGGCACCTCGTCGGTCACCACCGGCAACACCATCACCGTGCGGGTAACCACCACTACCGGCGTGCAGACCCTTGGCACTGCCACGGTAGCGCTGACCGGCCGCTGGCGACTGGCGGTGAGCAATAGCACCACGATCATCCCGACTGCGGCACCGACGGCGACGATCACCAGCAGCCAGGGCACCACACGCACCGTCAACGTAACCGTGCAGTAAAGGCCGGAGGTTGCAATGAAACGCCTGTATTCCCTGCTGCTCGGCCTGGCCCTGGTGGGCCAGGCCTGCTGGGCCGAGGACCTGCTGGACAATGCCGACCTCGCGCCCGGCAACGACCTCGGCGAACCGGTGATCATCCGCCTGCTGCCGGCGGGCGCCGGCCAGGCTGCGGTGGTCGAGCAGCAAGGCGCGGGCAACCGCGCCGCCCTCGACCAGAACGGCCAGGCCCTGCTGGGCCGCATCGTCCAGGCCGGTGGCGCGCAAGAAGCGTACATCTTGCAGGAAGGTAGTGACCTGATGGCCATCATCAGCCAACAGGGAAATGGCAACACCGCGTCAATCCGCCAGACCGGCAGCAGCAACAGCGCGGCCATCGAGCAGATCGGCAACGACAACAGCGCCAGCATCGTGCAGGCGGGCACAGGCCTCACCAGCTCCGTGACCCAGGCCGGCAATGGCCAGCACGTTCAGATCACCCAATACCGATAGACCTGGAGGCACCCCCATGTACAAGCTCGCTCCGTTAAGTGCCGCCATCGTCCTGGCCCTTGCAGGTCAGGCCATGGCTGCTGACAGCACCTCGTCGCAGACCCAGGACGGCAAGGAAAACATCGCCGAGGTCAGCCAGTCCCTGGCGCCATTCGCCTCGGCCACACAGACCCAGACCGGCAAGGGCAACAACCACCTTGCGGTGCAATCGGAGAGCACCAGCGATATCCAGCAGAGCGCCAACGGCCAGTACAACGCAGGCTACGCCGACCAACTGTTCGAGAACGGCAGCCAGATCACCCAGCACGCCGGCGGCAGCTACAACGATGCCTTCGCCAGCCAGTCGCTGGGCCTGGGCAACCAAGCGCTGCAAACCCAGCAAGGCGCCGAAAACGCCTCGACCGTGTGGCAGGACAGCCAGGAAGGCAGCAAGGCCACCACCTGGCAATCCGGCCAGCGCAACGAAGCCTTCATCGAGCAGACCTTTGGTGGCAGCAACAACCGCAGCAGCATCAACCAGGTCGGCCAGGACAACTACGCCGCCGCCGAGCACCTGAACTACGTCGATGGCGATATCCAGGTCTACCAGGAGGGCAAGGGTAACTGGGCGTATGGCGACCAGCGCGACGGCACTGGCGGCACCATCGGCATTGGCCAGTACGGTGGCGGCAACTCGGTGGAAGTGTGGCAGGACAACCAGACCGCCAGCCAGGCATCGGTGACCCAGTCCGGCCAGCTGAACGAAGGCTATATCGACCAGAGCTTCGGCACCAACAACACGGTCAGCCTGTCGCAACAGGGCACGGCCAACGCCAGCTGGTCGGACCAGTTCGAAACCAACAACTCGACCACCACCATCACCCAGACCGGTAGCAACAACCTGCATTTCACCTACCAGAACGGTGAAAACCTCAACCTGACCATCAACACCAAGGGCAACGGCAACAGCGTCACCGCCAGCAACTGGAAAGGCGCCAAGATGGGCGGCCAGTTCGGTACCAACCAGAACGCCACCATCAACCAGAACGGCAACGGCAATGGCGTCAACCTGACCCAGAACGGTGACAACCAGCTGGCCACGCTGACCCAGAAAGGCACCGGCAACCAGATGGAGACCAAGCAGGCCGACATGAACAACGAGCTGTACTTCGAGCAGAACGGCACTGACAACATCCTGATTGCCGACCAGCGTGGCACCGAAAACTATGCCTATGGCAACAGCCAGGGCAACGGCAACGTCATCAACCTGGACCAGTCCGGCTACAGCAACCAGAGCTACACCAACCAGCTGTACGGCGGCGGCAACGAAGCCAACATCAAGCAGGTTGACAGCTACAACATCGCCTACGTGACCCAGGGAGGCCAGGGCAACAAGGCGTATGTCGACCAGAGCGGTGTCACCCAGACCGCAACCATTACCCAGCTGGGCAGCGCGAACGTGGCCACTGTGACCCAGCAATAGATCGCTCCCCCCTTGAACCGCGGTGCTCCTCTCCCTGGTGCCGCGGTTCCTTTTTATTCCTGTCAGAACGGCGTTTTCTTGCCGACCTGTTCGCGGGCACGCCCGCTCCCACAGGTATTCCACCGCCATCAAAGCCTGCGCCAACCCTGTGGGAGCGGGCATGCCCGCGAATAGGCCAAACCTGCCAAGCGCATTACAATGGTGCCCATCCAAGCCGATACCCAATTCCATGATCCAGTCCGACCTCGACCTGTTCGGCCCCCAGCCGCAACGCCTGGCCAGCCACACCGTGCTGCTGCCCGGTTTCGCCCTGGCCGAGATCGAGGCCCTGCTCGATGCCCTGCGCCCGGTGCTGCGTGCTGCGCCGTTCCGGCACATGCATACCCCGGGTGGCCTGCGCATGGCGGTAGGGCTGACCAACTGCGGCACGCTGGGTTGGGTCAGTGATGAACACGGCTACCGCTACAGCCCCTGCGACCCGCTCAGCGGCAAACCCTGGCCCGCCCTGCCCCCGGTGTTGCTCCAGCTGGCCGCCCGCGCCGCTGCCATGGCCGGGTTCGACGGTTTCGTGCCGGATGCCTGCCTGGTCAACCACTACCTGCCGGGCACCCGCCTGAGCCTGCACCAGGACCGTGACGAGCACGACTTCGGCCAGCCGATCGTGTCGGTTTCGCTGGGCTTGCCGGCGGTGTTCCTGTTCGGTGGGTTGCAGCGCGCCGACAAGACCCAGCGCATCCCGCTGAACCATGGCGATGTGCTGGTCTGGGGCGGCGAAGACCGCTTGCGCTTTCACGGCGTGCTCCCGATCAAGCCTGGCGTGCATCCGCGCCTGGGTGAACGGCGGATCAACCTGACCTTGCGCAAGGCCGGTGGCTGAACCGGACCAACGGCCGGTCACCCGGCGCAAAAAAAGATGAACGCGCATGAAACGCGTTGAACATCTTGGCCAGGCAAGCTTCAAACGATAAGCCACGCCTTCTTCAGCCTGGAGCTCGCCATGCCCTGCCAGCCCTGTTTCCTGACCCCTCACAGCGGAGCCGCGCGCCGATGAAAATGCCCTGCCGCGCGCCCAATGCCTCAGTACAACTCGATTACGTACGCGATACCCTGTTCGGCCCGGTGGCACAAAGCGTGGAGTGCCAGTGCCAGCTCGCGGCCCTCAACCTGCAAGGCCGCCCAGGCCTGCGCCTGCACATTTGCCCGCCGCTGCCCGACAAGGTTGACCGTGCCCACAGCGTGGCCTTCGTCTGGGACGGGCGCAGCTACCACGGTGTGGTCCGCGACCAAGGCAAATGCGGTGATGGCGGCCTGAATCTGCTGCTGGAACTGCTGTAAGACGATCAACGGCGATCAACTCGGCTGAACCCGCACGGCGCGGCATGCCTCCATAGCAAAAGGGCCCACACCTGCCGGAAAACGGAGAACGCCAATGAACAGCCCGTTGCTCAAGCTCTTCACTCACCCCGCCGACGCCTGGCTGGAAATTCGCCGGGCCGAGGAAGACCACCCGCAGCAATATCTGCCGCGCCTGCTGGCCTTGGCCTTGATCCCCGCGGTGTGCCTGTTCGTCGGCACCACCACCTTTGGCTGGAGCCTGGCGGCCGAGGAACGCGTACGCCTGAGCATGGCCAGCGCAGCGCAGCTGGCGGGCCTGCTGTATGCCACAACGGTCGTCGGGGTGATGTTGATGGGCATGATGATCCGCTGGATGTCGCGCGGTTTCGATGCACAGCCCAGCCTCAACCAGTGCATCGGTTTTGCCGCCTACTGCGCCACGCCATGGTTCTTTGCCGGGGTGGTCGGCCTGCTGCCGATCCGCTGGCTGGCGCTGGCGGCCCTGCTGGCAGCCTCGGCGTATGCCAGCGTGTTGCTGTATGGCGGGTTGCAGACTTTCCTGAGACTGAAGAAGGAACAGGCCATGCTGTTCGCAACCTGCGTGTGGGGAGTGGGGTTACTGCTGCTGGTGACCATCCTGGTGGCGATGATCCTGTTCTGGTTCAACGGCCTGATGCCGGAATATGTGCGCCCGGCCAGCCTGGGCTGACCGGGGCGCGGCAGACGCCTCAGGCGATCGCCTTTAGTGGCGCCGGGTGGCTGTCACGCAGCGCATGCAGCTGCCCCACCAGGTTGACCAGGTCGCGGCAACTATTGAGGCTTTGCAGGGGGACCCCGCTCAAGGTCACGCCCTCATCGAGACTCTGGCCCTGACCCAGGCGGATGGTCAGGTTGGCGCCGTCCGTGCAGCTGACTTCACAACGGTCGGGCAGGCAGGCCTGCTCGATCATCTGCCGCATTTCTAGCATCGAAACTCCTATCAACGACATGGTACGACCCTCTCTTTGGGATGGCCTGTTGTGTGAGTACGCCTTTGTCGGGCGAGGCGCCAATTGATATTGCGCATGCCGGGGCAGGCATCCATGCGCCTGGGCAATGAGCATGCAGCGAATCCTCTAGCACCTTAGTGGAAGATTGCCTTGGCAGGCCGCGCGTTCGAACGCACTGGCAGACTTAGCGACGAGCGGTCCCGGCAGGCCCCAGCGATGCCCAAAGATGCTGCGCCGCATAGGCCCGCCACGGTCGCCAGGCCAGGGCGCGTTGCGCCAGTTGGGCGTCGTCGCCTTCCAGCAGGCGCAGCGCCTTGATCAGCGCCACATCGCCCAGCGGCAAGGCGTCGGCCGCGCCGGCCTGGCGCAACGCCAGGTAATGCGCGCTCCACGGGCCGATACCTTTGAGCTGGCACAGGTTGCGCAGCAGTTCATCCAGCACTTGCCCGCGGCGGAGCAACCCCGGCTCGGCGAGCAATGCATTGGCCAGCGTACCCAGTGTGGCGGCGCGCGCCCGCGGCATGCCCATGCCAACGAACTGCGCAGCTGCCAATACCGGTAACGCCGGGAACACGTGGCTCAGGCCCGGTGCGGGCAAACGCAAGGGCACGCCATGGCGTTGCACCAGGCGGCCGGCCAGGGTCATGGCCCCGGCCACACTCACCTGCTGGCCCAGCACTGTGCGCATGGCCTGCTCGCAAGCGTCCCAGCCTTGCGGCACGCGCAGGCCGGGGCGTTCCTGTAGCAGGCGGGCCATCAGCGGATCGCGGGACAGTTCGGCAGTGATGCGCGCGGGGTCGGCATCGAGGTCGAAGAACCGCCTCAGCCTTGCGATCAGGCCGGGCAGCGCGCGGGCCGGGACGCCTTCGAGGCAGACCCGCAGGTACTGGTTGCCCGAAGGGCTAGCGTGCAAGACGCCGTGGCGGCCAGCAGTTACCAGGGTACGGTGGTAGGTGCCGTCGAGGCAGGTCTCGATGCCGGGGATGCAGCGGGCAGCGAGGAAGGCCATGGTCGAAGGCCAGTGGTAAGGGGCATGGTAGCGTAGCCACAGGATGTGGCGGCCGGGGGTGGGCAATGATCGGCGCACGGCGTGCAGGGCTGTAAGCTTGGGCATGGCCGCATCATGCCAGCAAATGTAATGCCTGTACCGGCCCTATCGCCGGCAAGCCATTCAAGCAACCAGGATCAATGCGCCGCTCCGTCCTGCGTATCCTGCATCTGCCCGAACCGCCCGGCATGGAAGTCGTCGAACGACTCGGCAATTTCTGCCTGGCTGTTCATCACGAACGGGCCATAACCCACGATCGGCTCGTCGATCGGTTCACCGCTGAGCAGCAGCAGGCTGGCGCCTTCCAGCGCTTCGACGGCAACATCCTCACCGGCGCGGTCAAGCAGAACCAGGCTGGATGGGCCGGCGTCGCGTTCGCCGTTGATCCGCACGTTGCCGCGCAAAACCACCAGCGCCGCATTGCGCCCGGCGGCAACCGGCAACTGCAAGGCTGCACCGGCATTCAGGCGCAGGTCCCAGACATCCATGGCGGTAAAAGTCCGCGCCGGCCCCGTATGCCCACGATAGTCACCTGCAATCACTCGCAGGCTGCCGCGCTCGCCATCCAGCGCCACCACCGGGATGTCCTCGGCCAGCAGCGTCTGGTAGCCAGCCGCTGCGCGCTTGTCCCGGGCCGGCAGGTTGACCCACAGCTGCACCATCTCCAAGGTACCGCCAGTGCGGGCGAAGCCTGGGGAATGGAACTCTTCATGGATGATGCCATTGGCAGCAGTCATCCACTGCACGTCACCTGGGCCGATCAAGCCGCCAGCGCCGGTGGAGTCACGGTGCTCCAGTTCGCCCTGGTAAACGATGGTCACGGTTTCGAAACCGCGGTGCGGATGCTGGCCAACGCCACGCCGCGCACTGGTGGGGGTGAAGTCGTGAGGGCCGGCATAGTCCAGCAGCAGGAACGGGCTGATCTTGCTGGCCAGGTTGTCGTAGGTAAACAGGCTGCGCACCGGAAACCCATCACCTACCCAGTGGGCGTGAGGGCTGCGGTGAATACCCAGAATCGTTTTCATGAGAAGGCTCCTCTCTTGGTTGAGATAACCTTATCAATGATGCCAATCAGGCGGTAGCAGGCTTGTTTGGCATTCATCGTTCCACTCATGGAACAGTCAGCCTTGCAAGAAACCGAGCACCTGTTCGGCAGCCATGACCGGGTCTTCCTGCATGAAACAATGCCCGCCGGCGACCTGCCTGCCGCTGACATGAGGGTTGAGCGCCGCCAGGCGGTTCACCGAATGGGGCACGAAGGGGTAAGTGTGCTCGCCATAAAGCACCCGCGTGGGCGTGCGGATCGCCGCCAGGCTCGCCCACATGCGTTTGGGAAACGAACTGAAGATTTCCACTTCGCGGCTGGGCCGGCACTTGAGCACCACCGCTTCGCCACAGTCGCCGATGGCATGCTCTACGTAGGCCCGCAACGCCTCATCGGTCCAGCCCTTGAAGATACCCCGCCCATGCAGCGAGGCCAGGGCTGCCTCGCGGTCGGGCCAGTGGCTGCGACGGGTGGCAGCCTTGCGCGCCAGCGCATGACGCTGGTGCAGGCCGACCAGGGCCGCCACGCCCATCACACCCAGCATGCGCCGGCTGAACAGTACCGGGTCAAGCAGCACGGCACGCGTGAACAGTTGCGGTTCACTGGCCAGGATCAGGCCGGTGAGCACGCCACCGAAGCTGTGCCCGACGGCAAAGCGCGGCACGTCGCCATACTCGCCTCGCCCGGCTGCGAAAGCGTCCACTGCCAGCGCAGCGGTCCGGTTCCAGCCACGAAACACGCCGCCATGGTCGCTGTCACCATGGCCCTGGACGTCACTGAGCCACAGGTCGAAATATTCGCCCAGACGCATCAGCAATGGCTGGTAGGCCAGGCAGCAGAAGCCGTTGCCGTGCAGAAAATGCAGCAGCGGCTTGCCACTGGCCGGGGTGCGCCAGCCCCGCAGGGTGAAGCCTTCGGCGCATTCGTGGGACCAGGGGATCAACTGCATCGGCTTACTGTACTCGCGGGGTCAGGAAAATGCCGATTCTACAAACAGCAGCGGGTACAGTGAAATCACCAGCAACAGGGCCATCAGGACATTGAACAGCATCAGCCAGCGCGGGTTCTGCAACAGGTTGCGCAGGGCACTGCCAAACATCACCCACACCCCGACGCTCGGCAGGTTGACCAGGGCGAACAAGGCGGCAATGACAATGACGTTGGTCACATAGCCTTGCGCCGGCGTGTAGGTGGTGATTGCCCCCACTGCCATCACCCAGGCCTTGGGGTTGACCCACTGGAATGCCGCCGCGCCCCAGAAGCCCAGCGGTTTGCGGGCACTGGACGAAGCAGTGCCGACCGGCCCGGAGGTGGCGATTTTCCAGGCCAGGTACAGCAGGTAGGCGGCGCCGGTGTAGCGCAATACCGTGTACAGCATCGGCCAGGCCTTGAACACCTCCCCCAGGCCCAAGCCAACGGCCAGCACCATGACCATGAAACCGACGCTGATACCCATGGCATGGGGAATGGAGCGGCGCACGCCGAAGTTGACACCCGAGGCCAACAGCATGGTGTTGTTGGGGCCAGGAGTGATGGAAGACACGAAGGCGAACAGCACGAAGGCGGTCAGCAGGTCGGCAGAGGCAAGCATGGCAGGCATTCCACTTTCGTTATGGGTGCTGTCACACTAACGGAGTCCCCTCCTCTACAACCGGTACAGTTTTACTAAATTGTGTAGATACACCTCGCTGTACCGCTACCCCCAGACCAAGGAAGCCGTCACCATGAGCCTCACCATTCGCCCTGCCGTTCGCAACGATGCCGAGCAGATCCTGGCCTTCATCACCGAACTGGCCGAGTACGAACGCGCCCGCCACGAGGTAATCGCCAGCGTTGCCGATATCGAGCACAGCCTTTTCGGCGAGGGCAGCACCGTGCACAGCCTGATTTGCGAACGCGATGGCCAGGCAATCGGCTTTGCCGTGTATTTCTACAGCTACTCGACCTGGCTAGGCCGCAACGGTATCTACCTGGAAGACCTGTACATCACTCCTGAGCAACGCGGCGACGGCGCCGGCCGGCAGTTGCTGCAGCACATTGCCCGCGAGGCGGTGGCGAACAAGTGTGGTCGGCTGGAATGGAGCGTGCTGGACTGGAACGAGCCGGCGATCGGCTTTTACCAGAAGCTGGGTGCCGAGCCGCAGGATGAGTGGGTGCGTTACCGGCTGGATGGGGACAAGCTGGCGGCGTTTGCCCGGGGCTGACCGGGAGAGCTTTGCGTCCGCTTCACAATCCCTGTGGGAGCGGCCTTGTGTCGCGAAAGGGCTGCAAAGCAGCCCCAGCAATTTCAACTGTCGCGCATCAATCCTGGGGCCGCTTTGCGGCCCTTTCGCGACACAAGGCCGCTCCCACAAGTACAGCGACAACCTCGAGAGCAACGCTGTACCTGTGTAGGCTTTAGCCGCGAACACCGGCACCCGAGGCGCCGGCAAACTCGATTCTGGCAATTGACGGCAGCCCCGCCCCATGCTCTCCTTATGCCTCACGTTCAGGTGCCCCCAATGGGGGTGAAACGGGAAACCGGTGCGTCGCAGGCCCTCCAGCTGGGCCGGACAAGGCCGGTGCTGCCCCCGCAACGGTAAGCGAGCGAAGCGTCTGTACCACTGTGCCCGATCACCCGGCATGGGAAGGTGACGCCTTCCAGGAGCCTGGCTCCTCCTCGCAAGCCCGGAGACCGGCCTGGCGTTCATGAACACCCCGCGGTGGGCGGGCGCTGTTGCATTCCCCTGGGCTGCCACGCTCGGGGCTGCCGCGCTTGCCCGTTGCCCACAAAAAGCAGAGGAACGCGTCATGCCCGTCACCAGCGCCAAGCAACACAGCATTACTACCCCCGTTACCCTCAGCCAGCGTGTCGTCATCGCCGTCGGCGCCAGCCTGCTGGGCTTGTGCCTGGTGTACTTCGCTGGCTTCTCGCACATCGAGGCCGTGCACAATGCCGCCCACGACACCCGCCACAGCGCCGCCTTCCCCTGCCACTGAGTACGCCCGATGATCACACGCATTGCCCGTACCGCGGGCTTCAGCGGGTTGCTGGCGGCCTTGCTGCTGACCTTGCTGCAAAGCTTCTGGGTCGCCCCGCTGATTCTCGAGGCAGAAACCTACGAATCCGCAGCCCCGGTCGGCCAGCACGAGCATGCCGGCGAAGTGGCAGCCCATGAACACAGCCCCGAAGCCTGGTCGCCGGAAGATGGCTGGCAGCGGGTGCTATCCACCACCGGCGGCAACCTTGTAGTCGCGGTCGGCTTCGCCCTGATCCTCACCGCCCTGTACAGCCTGCGCGAACCCAAGCGTGCCGGCACCGGTGCACTGTGGGGCCTGGCCGGCTTCGCTGTGTTCTGCCTGGCCCCGACCCTGGGCCTGCCGCCGGAACTGCCAGGTACTGCCGCCGCCGACCTGGGGCAACGCCAGGCGTGGTGGGTCGGCACCGCCAGCGCCACCGCGCTGGGCCTCGCCCTGCTGGTGTTCGCCCGCCACTGGTTGCTCAAGGCGCTGGGCGCCGTGCTGCTGGTCATTCCCCATGTGATCGGTGCGCCGCAACCCGAGGTGCACGAAAGCCTGGCCCCCGCAGCGTTGGAAACCCAGTTCAAAGTGGCCTCCTGGCTGACCAACGCTGCCTTCTGGCTGGCCCTGGGCCTGCTCAGCGCCTGGCTGTTCCGGCGCTCCAGCCAGGCCTGATGCCTGCCTTTTACGCTGGCTTCGGCTGCCGCCGAGGTTGCCCGGCGGATACGCTGGAAACATTGCTACGCCAGGCCCTGGCCAACCAGGGCCTGGCGTTGGCCGACCTGCAAGGCATCGCCAGCATCAGCCTGAAGGCCGACGAACCCGGTTTGCAGCAATTGGCTGAGCGCCTCGACCTGCCCTTGGTACTGTACGATACCGCGCAGTTGCAACCTTACGAACCCCAGCTCAGCCACCGCTCCGCCACGGCCCATGCTCACAGCGGCTGCTGGGGTGTGGCAGAGAGTGCGGCACTGGCCCTGGCCTGCCAGCGGGCTGGCACTGCCAGGTTGCTGCTGAAACGCCAGGTACTGGGCCCGGCTACCCTCGCCCTGGCCTGTTGAACGCTTCCTCCCCCCTCTTTCTCGCAAGGACTTTCCATGACGGTCTACTTCATCGGCGCCGGCCCCGGCGACCCGGAACTGATCACGGTCAAGGGCCAACGGCTGATCCGCCAGTGCCCGGTGATCATCTATGCCGGTTCGCTGGTGCCGGCCGCCGTGCTCGAGGGGCACCAGGCCGAGACCGTGATCAACAGCGCCGAACTGCACCTGGAACAGATCATTGCCGCCATGCGCAGCGCGCATGAACGAGGCCAGGATGTGGCCCGGGTACACAGTGGCGACCCCAGCCTGTACGGCGCCATCGGCGAGCAGATCCGCCACCTGCAGGCGCTGGGCATCGATTACCAGATCATCCCCGGGGTCACCGCCACGGCGGCCAGCGCCGCCCTGCTCGGCTGCGAACTGACCCTGCCCCAGGTAGCGCAGACCGTCATCCTCACCCGCTACGGCGACAGTTCGCCGATGCCGCCCGGCGAGCAACTGGGCGAGCTGGCGCGCCACGGCAGCACCCTGGCGATTCACCTGGGGGTCAAGCACCTGTCGCGAATCGTCGAAGAGCTGTTGCCGCACTATGGCGCGCACTGCCCGGTGGCGGTGGTGCATCGCGCCACCTGGCCAGACCAGGACTGGGTGCGCGGTACCCTCGGCGATATCGTCGAACGCGTCGCGGCCAAGGACTTCCGGCGCACGGCGCTAATCCTGGTGGGCCATGTGCTGGGCGACACACCGTTTGCCGAGTCGGCGTTGTACCGCGCCGGGCACGCCCACCTGTATCGCCCTGGCGACTGAGCATTGCCAGGTTCGCTGCGGGCGTAGCAGACTCCGGTTTCCCGCCTGCAAACAGGAGTCACGCCCATGCTGGACCTACGCCCAAACTGCGAGTGCTGCGATACCGACCTGCCGGGCGACAGCCCCGATGCGCTGATCTGCTCCTTTGAATGCACTTTTTGCCGCACTTGTGCCGAAACCCGTTTCCACGGCCGCTGCCCGAACTGCACCGGCCAGCTGGTAGCACGCCCGACACGGGTCGGCCAGGCGTTGGCCAACAACCCCGCCTCGACCCAGCGCGTGAACAAATCGCACTCCGCCTGCGCATAAGCTAATTCACAAAACAGACATTGTCGCTTTGCCAGGGCGATGTCTTCCCGTTTTTTGTAGGATTTTTCAACAATAAGCACAGAGACTTTCAACACTTATATACTCGGCATTACCAAATTCCGGGAATGGTCGTATCTTGCAGCGCTTCCGATAACCCCACTTGCAGACGTATTCCTGAGTGATCCAGGAAGCGGACCACATCCTGACAGGAGTTTCTTCATGACTACCGTGCTGATCGTCGATGACCATCCAATCGTGCGACTTTCCTTGAAAATGTTGCTCGAAAACGAGCGCTTCGAGGTCGTCGGCCAACTCGGCAATGGCAGCGAGGTGGCTCAGGTGGCCCGTGAGCTGCGACCGGATGTGGTGATTCTCGACATCGGCCTGCCCGGCCTGGATGGCATGGAAGTGATCAAGCGCCTGCAATGCCTGGAGTCGCCCCCCAAGATCATGGTGTTGACCGGCCAGGCCTCCGACCTGTACGTGCGGCGCTGCCTGGATGCCGGTATCGGCGGTTTCGTCACCAAGGGAGAAGACCTCGACGCGGTGGTGTTTGCCATGAAGGCCCTGGTCAAGGGCTACTCGACCTTCCCGCAGATGTCGGTCAACAGCAACTCGCTGGGAAGCGAGCAAGATCGCCTGGGCAACCTGTCCAACCGGGAAATGGAAGTACTGCGGCGCCTGGCGCGCGGCGAGAACAACAAGAATATCGGCATCTGCATGAACCTCAGCGCCAAGACCATCAGCACCTACCGGGGCCGCATCATGGAAAAGCTCAAGACCGAATCGCTGGTTGAAATGGTCGACCTGGCCAAGCGCAACAACGTCTAGTGGCGATGAAGCGCCTGCTGGCAAGCGCCCTCCTGGCCATCGGCCTGGCCAATTCCTGCGCGTTGGCCGATAGCGAACCCCGCCAACTGCTCGCCCGCTCGGTCAGTGCGGCCGCACCGCTGACGCTATCCAACGAAGACCGGCAATGGCTACAGCGGCGCCAACACTTGGTGCTGGGCAGTTCGCGCCCGGACTACCCTCCGTTGGAAATCAATGTCAGCCAGCGCGACTACGAAGGCCTCAGCGCCGATTACGCGGGCATCATTGCCGAACAGCTAGGCATCAGCATCGAAGTGCGACGTTTCGACAGCCGCCACGAAGCCATCGCTGCGCTACGCGACGGCCATATCGACCTGCTCGGCAGCTCCAATGCCTTCGAGGCGGCGGATGCCCAGCTCAGCCTCAGTGCGAGCTACGCCGACGATCTGCCGGTCATCGTCACCCGCGAGGGGCGCAGCTTGAAGAACACCCCCGACCTCGCCGGCCTGCGCCTGGCCATGGTCGATCATTACCTGCCGGCCAGCAGCGTGCGCAGCCTGTACCCGAAGGCGCAATTGAGCCTGTATCGCTCGACCCTGGCCGGGCTGGCTGCCGTCGAACTGGGCGAGGCAGACGCCTACCTGGGCGACGCCATCAGTACCGACTTCGCGATTGGCAAGAGTTACCAGGGCACACTGAAGATCGACCACTTCTGTCAGGTTGCCCCCGGCACGTTCGCCTTTGCCATGGCCAGCGACAACCCGCGCCTGCAACAGTTGGTCGACAAGGCGCTGGCGCGTATCAGCGAAAGCGAACGCCTGAATATCCTGCGCCGCTGGAGCAGTGGCAACACCAGCCTGCTGCTGCAGCGCCACCTCACCGCGCTGACCGCCGAAGAAGAAGCCTGGATCGCCGCCAACCCCAGCGTCAGCGTGCTGGTCAACACTTCACTGGCACCGCTTACCTTCAACGACACCCAGCACCGTCCCAGCGGCATCACCCTCGAGTTGCTCAAGCAGATCTCGTTGCGCACCGGGCTGCATTTCAAGCCGGTCGAAAGCCCGTCGGCGCAAGCAATGATCGAGCGCCTGGCGCGTGGCGATGCGCAGATGATCGGCGCATTGGGCTATAGCGCGGACCGTTCGAAAAAAATGCGCTATACCCGCCCTTACCTGGTCAGCCCACGGGTGCTGGTCACCCGGGGCGACAATGCATCACCGGCGCAAGCCATGCAGCTGGATGGCCAGCGCATCGCCGTGGTGCGCGGCTCGCCGCAACGGGCCGTGCTGCAACAACGCTACCCGCAGGCCAAAATGGTCGAAGTGGACAACCCGCTCGGCCTGATGGAAGCCGTGGCCAACGGTGCCGCCGACGTCGCCCTGAGCAGCCACATCAATGCCGCCTACTACATCAGCCATGTGTTCAAGGACCGCCTGCGCATTGCCAGCGTGCTCGACGACGACCCGGCCATCGCCGCCTTCGCCGTGGCCGCGGACCAGCCGCAGTTGCAGGCAATCCTCGACAAGGCGCTGCTGAGCATCCCACCCGAAGAGCTGGACCAGTTGATCAACCGCTGGCGCACCACCACCCTGGTCAGTGACAGCCCCTGGCGCGACTACCGTACCCTGGCCTTGCAGGTACTGGTGCTGTCGGCCTTGTTGCTGGCCGGGGTGGTGTTCTGGAACAGCTACCTGCGCAAGCTGATCAACCAGCGCACCGAAGCCCAGCATGCCCTGCAAGCGCAGCTGGCGCTTAGCCGCGGCCTGCTCGAGCAGTTGCGCCAGGCCAAGGACGACGCCGAACAGGCCAGCCAGACCAAAAGCACCTTCCTGGCCACCATGAGCCATGAAATCCGAACCCCGATGAATGCCGTGATCGGCCTGCTGGAATTGGCCCTGGAAGACAGCCGCAGCGGCCGCTGCGACACCCAGACCTTGCAGACCGCCCACGATTCGGCGATCGGCCTGCTTGAGCTGATTGGCGACATTCTCGACATTTCCCGTATCGAATCCGGGCACATCACCCTGCAGCCCGTGCCCACCAACCTGGTCGAACTGCTACGCGCCACCGTGCGTGTGTTCGAAGGCAACGCACGGGCCAAAGGCCTGCACTTGCACAGCGAGCTGCCAACTTCGCCGGTCTGGGTGCTGGCTGATCCGCTGCGGCTCAAGCAGGTCTTGTCCAACCTGATCAGCAACGCCATCAAGTTCACCGAGCGCGGTGAAGTCCAGGCCAGCCTGCTGCTGCCCTCGCCCAGCGACACTGGCAACCTGGCAGTGGAACTGACTGTGCGAGACACCGGCATCGGCATCAGCCCTGCCGACCAGGCGCGGCTGTTCAACGCCTTCGTCCAGGCCGACGGCCCCCGGGCACGCCAGGGCGCCGGCCTGGGCCTGGTCATCAGCCGCACCCTCGCCGAATTGATGGGCGGTACCTTGAGCTTGCAGAGCGTCGAAGGGGTTGGCACCAAGGTGCAGGTAAGCCTGCAACTGCCCGCCTGCTCAACACCGGAACAGGCCGAACAGCACGACCCGGTGCTGGAGAACAGCAGCGGCCCGCTGAACATACTGGTAGTCGACGACTACCCCGCCAACCTGCTGCTACTGGAGCGGCAACTGCATAGCCTGGGGCATCGGGTTACGCTGGCAGAGAACGGGGAAATCGCACTGGCACGCTGGCAGGCCGCGCGCTTCGACCTGGTGATCACCGACTGCAGCATGCCGGTCATGGACGGCCACGAACTGACCCGCCGCATCCGCAGCCTGGAGGGCGAACGCGGCCTGGCGGCATGCCACATTCTCGGCGTCACCGCCAACGCCCAGGCCGAGGAGCGTGCCCGCTGCCTGGCCAGTGGCATGGACGAATGCCTGTTCAAACCGATTGGCCTGCGTACGCTCAAGACCCACCTTCCCCACGCTAACCCCCGGCAACAGCCGCCAGCGCGGCGCGCCAGCGGGTTCAACCTGGGCGAGTTGCGCCACCTGACCCAGGACGATGAACAACTGACTCGACATTTGCTGGAACAGTTGTCCCAAAGCGTCAGCGAAGACCTGGAGACCTTGCGTGCATTGGCGGCAGACGCCCCGGACGAGGCGGTGCGTGCCCTGGCTCACCGGATCAAGGGCGGTGCGAAGATGCTCAAGGTACGCACACTGGTCAAAGATTGCGAAGCCATCGAACAGGCCCACGAGCAAGGCCTGCCGACGGTTGACCTGCGCCTGCAATTGCAGGCCAGCCTGGAGACCCTGCTGGACGAGTTGGGCGATGCGCTCAATGCAATTGCAGCGTCGAACTGATCTGGCTGATGGCGTTTACCACGTGCCGTGAACCCTGCTGAATTTCCATGATCACCGTGCCAGCCTCGTTGGCCAGCGCCACACCATGGCCGGTACGCTTCAGGCTCGACTGCATGCTGGCCACGGCCAGCAGCGACAGGTCGTGGTTCTGTCGCACCACATCGACGATCTCCAGGGTGGCCTTGCTGGTTCGCGCCGCCAGGTTGCGCACCTCGTCGGCCACAACGGCAAAACCGCGCCCGTGCTCGCCAGCGCGGGCCGCCTCGATGGCCGCGTTCAAAGCCAGCAGGTTGGTCTGATCGGCTATGCCACGGATGGTCAGCACGATCTGCCCAATCACATCCGACTGCTTGCTCACCGCATCGATGCTGCGTGCCGCGTCGTTGAGCTCATGGGAAATCTGCTCGATCACCTGTACCGCCTGCTGTACCACCTCGGTGCCCTTGCGCGCGCAGGCATCGGTCTGCACCGAACTGGCATGGGCGGCATCGGCAGCGCTTTGCTGGGTGCTGACCTGGCGGGTGATGTCGCTGGCGAACTTCACTACCTTGTACAAGCGGCCCTTGCTGTCGAAGATCGGGTTGTAGGAAGCCTCCAGATAGACCGTCCGGCCATGTTTGTCGACGCGCTCGAAACGGTGTGAATGGTATTCGCCACGGTTGAGCGAAGCCCAGAATTCGCGGTAGTCGGCTGATTCGCGCTCATGCGCCAGGCAGAACAGCCCGTGATGACGGCCGACCACCTCGTCCAGGCGATAGCCCATGGTGTCGAGGAAGTTCTGGTTGGCCTTGATCACCCGGCCTTGCGGGGTGAATTCGATCACCGCCATGGAGCGGCTGATGGCCTTGAGCAGGCTTTCGCTCTCGTGCTCCTCCATCACCCGCTGGCTGATGTCGGATGCCACCTTGATAACACTGGTGACCTGGCGCTGTTCGTCCATTACCGGCATGTAGCTGGCTTCCAGCCAGACCTCGCGGCCGGCCTTGTCGATGCGCTCGAAGGTACCGCTGATGGCTTTGCCCTGCCCCAGTTCATGCCACAGTTGCTGGTATTCGGCGCTTTTCGCGTAGCCCGGGTCGCAGAACAGCCGATGGTGCTTGCCGCGCAACTCCTCGGCGCTGTAGCCCATGGCCTGGCAGAAGCGCTCATTGGCATCGAGGATCGTGCCGTCGGGGGTGAACTCGATCATTGCCATGGAGCGGCTGATCGCCGCCAGCTTGGCCTGCAAGCTGGCCAAGGCCTGATGACTGCGCTGGATTTCGACCAGATCGGACTTGCGGTGGAAATCGAACATGACGCCCGGCTCCTGTATGCGCGGTGTCCTGAGCATAGATCGCCTGGCGTAAGTCGTGGTTTGTGTGGCGCCTGTTAGATCGAGCGCCGCCCGCGCGGCGCTCGGCCTCGAAACCACCGCACCCGCTCAAGACAAACTCAGGAACTCTCCCGCACCATCAACTCGAAGCCCAGGTCCTGCTGCGCATTCGGTACCCGCTTGCCATCGAGCAACGCCAGCAGCGCCTGCGCGGCACCGCGCCCTACGGCGGCCCGAGGCGTGCGAATCGAGGTCAGCCGCGGCACCATGTGCGCCGAAGCCGGAAGGTCGTTGAAACCGACCATCGCCACCTGCCGAGGCACCTCCACCCCTTGGCGGAGTGCCTGCAGCACCGCGCCCTGGGCCAGGTCGTCGTTGCAGAAGAAGATACCGTCCACATCCGGCGCCTGCTGCAACAGCTGGCTGAACAACGCGCTGCCCAAGGCAATCGAAGAAGGCTCCGGCGCCAGCACTTCCAGCTCGGCCGCCTGCAAGCCGGCTTCGGCCAACGCCTGGCGGAACCCTTCGGCACGCTGCATCACCCGAGGGTCGAGCTGGGCGGCAATGAACGCCAGGCGCTTGCGCCCCCGCTCGATCAGGTGGCGGGCCGCGGCGCGCCCGGCCTGCTGCTGCGAGAAGCCGACCGACAACGCCCCGGCCTCGCCATTCAGTTCCATCATGTGCACACAGGGTACGCCACTGGCCGCCAGCATCTGCCGCGATGCCTCGCTGCGCTCGAAACCGGTCAACAGCATGCCGCAGGGCTGGTAGGCCAGGTAATTGCGGATGAGGTTCTCTTCTTCGGCAAGATCGTAGTGATAGTTGCCAATCAGCACCTCGAGCCCGCGTGGGCGCATGACCTCATGAATGGCTTCCAGGGTATCGATGAACAACTGGTTGGACAGCGACGGGATCAATACCACCACCGACTGGCTGCGCGCCGACGCCAGGGCGCGAGCTGCCGGGTTGGCCACATAGCCGAGGCTGGCCGCGGCAGCAACGACCTTTTCCACCAGCGCCGGCGCAACCGTGCTGACCCCGCGCAAGGCGCGCGAGGCGGTAATCGGGGAAACCCCGGAAAGCCTGGCGACTTCTGCCAGGGTGGGACGACCTGTGGTACGGGAGCCGGTGCGAGACATGAATGTTGTAATTTTACTACTTGCAAGGAAAGGGAACGGCCACTAAGGTAGCGCTGTCTCAGGACGCAGGCAATGTAATCTTTGGTAGCAGCCACCGCGCGCTCGCCGCCAAGCGTCCATACTGCGTAAGGACAAGATCAATAACACAGGGGAGGAAGCTGTTCGTCGACGACGAGACAGCGCTATCTCCCCCGCAGGAGGTACTGATGAATTCTCCCCTGTCCGCCATCGTGGTGATGGGCGTGGCCGGATGCGGCAAAAGCTGCATCGGCGCTGCCATCGCCGCCCGAAGCGGCGGTCGCCTGATCGAAGGCGACGCTTTCCACCCTGCCGAAAACATCCGCAAGATGAGCGCTGGCATCCCCCTGGACGACAGCGACCGTGCCGGCTGGCTGGTGCGTCTTGGTGAGGAGCTGCAAGCCACGACCCAGGCCGGGGAGCGTCCAATCCTGACCTGTTCGGCCCTCAAGCGCCGCTATCGCGACTCCCTGCGCGGTGCCATGCCCGGGCTGGTGTTCGTATTCCTCGAGCTGTCACCCGCCGAGGCGGAAAAACGCGTGCTGGCCCGCCCCGGGCATTTCATGCCGGCGAGCCTCATCGACAGCCAGTTCGCTGCCCTGGAGCCGCCACACGGCGAACCCCTGACTATCGCGCTTGACGCCACCAAGCCCATCGAAGCGCTTGCTGATGAGGTGGACCGCTGGCTAAAGGGCCGCGGTGAGCCGGGCCTGGCACAAACCGCCTGACCCCGGCGGCTTTCCCGGCTCACCCAAGACAGCGCTACCCTGCCCCGCAAGCGCAAGCAAAGTTGCAAAAAAGCTACGCCAAAACAACGATAAGACCGAGGCCTTCAAACCATGTTCGGACTGGCTACTGATACCTTCCTGCTGCTCGACGCGCTGGTTACCATCGTCGGGCTGATCCTGCTGATCACCCATTTCAAAGTCCACCCCTTCGTCGCCCTGACCATCGCGGCCGGCTTCCTTGGCCTGACCTCCGGCATGCCGGTGGCCAAGGTCATGAAGTCGTTCCAGGACGGTTTCGGCGGCGTTCTGGGCTTCGTCGGCATCGTGCTCGCCCTGGGCACCATGCTTGGCAAGCTGATGGCCGACTCCGGAGGGGCCGACCAGATCGCGCAAACGCTCATTCGAGCCTTCGGCAAGAAGAACGTGCACTGGGCGATGATGTTCGCCGCCTTCCTGGTCGGTATCCCGCTGTTCTTCGAGATCGGCTTCGTGCTGCTGATTCCGCTGGTGTTCATCGTCGCCCGGCGCTCGGGCGTGTCGCTGATCAAGATCGGCATTCCGCTGCTGGCCGGCCTGTCGGTGGTGCACGGCCTGGTGCCCCCGCACCCGGGCCCGCTGCTGGCGATCGGCATCTTCCATGCCGACATCGGCAAGACCATTTTCTATGGCCTGATCGTGGCGCTGCCTACCGCCATCATCGCCGGTCCGCTGTTCGGTAATTTCATTTCCCGCTACATCCCGGGCAACCCGTCCCAGGAGCTGATGGACCAGATCGCCAAGGAGTCCGACCAGGGCAATTTGCCGAGCTTCACCATCACCCTGGTCACCGTGCTGCTGCCGGTGGTGCTGATGCTGCTGAAAACCTTCGCCGACGTGGTACTGCCGGCCGAGCATATCGTGCGCCAGTGGATGGACCTGATCGGCCACCCCATCACCGCCTTGCTCGCTGCCCTGCTGCTGGCCTTCTACACCTTTGGCTCGGCCCGTGGCTTCAACCGCCAGCAGATCATGAAGATGCTCGACCAGAGCCTGGCACCAACTGCGGCGATCGTGCTGATCGTGGGTGCAGGTGGCGGCTTCAAGCAGATGCTGGTAGACACCGGTGTGGGCAACGTGATCGGGCAGATGGCCGTGCAAGCGGAGATTTCGCCCATCATGCTGGCCTGGCTGGTCGCCGCGGTAATCCGCATCGCCACCGGCTCCGCCACGGTTGCCACCATCACCGGCGCGGGCATCGTGGCACCGGTGATCGACCTGGTGCCGGGGGTCAACCGTGAACTGCTGGTACTGGCCACCGGCGCCGGTTCGTTGATCCTGTCCCATGTCAACGACGCCGGCTTCTGGCTGGTGAAGCAGTACTTCAACATGACCGTGGCGGAAACGTTCAAGACCTGGAGCATGATGGAGACCATCCTGTCGATCGTCGGCATCATCTTCATCATGTTGCTGTCGCTGGTGGTGTAACCGTTGATCGGGGTAATGGCACCTTGAAGCTTCGGGCAGGGCCGAAGGGAAGTATCAGCCCTGCCCGAAGCAAAGGAGTCTGCCATGCCCCGTTCAAGCATCCTGCTGATTGCCCTGCTCGCCGCGCCATTTGCCATGGCTGCCGGCACCGGCCCCACCTACCCCGACGACCCGCACAACCCGGCGCCCAAGCCGGGCGCGGACAGTACCCTCAACCCGATCGAAAAGCCCATGCCGCGGGACACCGACCCGCGCATACAAGGCAACGACCCGGACAGCCCGCCAGCTGAACAGAATGACAACCGGGATTTGCCGGGGATGGATGGCAGTGGTTCGGAAGGTACCGGGCGGCAGGGGGCAGCCGATAATCAGCGTTGATCAACGATCCTGAATGTTTCGCGGACCTGTGGATACAACTGTCTTGCTCAAACTCCAAAAGTTGCCGCAATCCCTGTGGGAGCGGCCCTGTGTCGCGAAAGGGCTGCAAAGCAGCCCCAGCAATTCCAACTGTTGCGCATCAATCTCGGGGCCGCGTTGCGGCCCTTTCGCGACACAAGGCCGCTCCCACAGGGATCGCGCCAGCCTTTAGAAATTGAGTAAGACAGTTGCTCCCACAGGGGCCTGTACGGCCCCTTTACCTGATGCTACCACTGGCGCTTGTCCGGCCGGGTCAGCCCCAGCTTCTCGATCCGGTAGCGCAGCATGTCCCGCGACAGCCCGAGCATGCGCGCCGACTTGGTCACGTTCCAGTCCGTGCGATCCAGGGTCTTGCATACCAGGTCGCGCTCCATGTCCGGCAGGCTGGTGCCGGGCTCGGGTTCGTGCCGGGGCATTTCGAACACTGCAGGCGCCGCCTGCTGCACAAGCGGCTCGTCGATCAGGGTCATGCACAGATTGAGCTGGTGCGCCTGCACCACCTCGTTCGGTGCCAGCAGCACGGTCTGCTCCAGCATGTTGCGCAGTTCGCGCACATTGCCTGGCCAGCTGTAACCGAGCATCAGGTTTTCCGCCTCGGCGGAAAAGCGCAGGTTCGGCTTGCCGTAACGCCGGCCATGATGAGCCAGGAAATGCCGCGCCAACAGCAGCACGTCCTGCCCGCGGGCATACAGGCGCGGTACCTTCAAGGCAATGATGCGCAAGCGGAAGAACAGGTCGCGGCGGAACTTGCCCTGCTGCACCATCTGCTCCAGGTTGCAGTTGGTAGCACTGATCACCCGCAGGTCGACCTTGCGCTCCTTTACCGCGCCGATCCGGCGGATACTGCGGTCCTCCAGCAACTTGAGCAGCTTGGCCTGCAGCACCAGGTCCATCTCGCCAATCTCGTCGAGGAACAAGGTGCCGCCATCGGCAGCCTCCACCAGGCCCACCCGGCGCTCCTTGGCATCGGTAAAGGCACCTTTCTCGTGGCCGAACAGCTCGGCCTCCAGCAGGTTGGCCGGGATCGAGGCGCAGTTGAATTCGATGAACGGCCCCTTGCTACGCGAACCATCGAAATGCAGGGCGCGGGCGACCAGCTCCTTGCCGGTACCGGTCTCGCCTTCGATCAGCACCGGTGGTAGGTCGTCACTGGCCATGCGCCGCTCGGCATCCAGCACCTGGCGCAGGGTGTGCTTGAGCGTGAGCATGGTCGGTGATTCGCCGATCAACGCCTGCAACCCGGACTTCTGCGCCTCGCGCTCCTGGTAGAACGACAACGTGCGCTCCATGCGTTCGGCAGCCAGTGCCTTGTCCAGGGTCAGCTTGAGCTCGGCCAGCACCACCGGTTTGGTCAGGTAATGGAAGGCGCCTTCCTTCATTGCCTGCACGGCATCTTCCACATTGCCGTAGCCGGTCATCATGATCACTTTCAGGTCCGGCACCTGCGCCACCAAGGTACGCAGCAGGTCATGCCCGCTCATGCCCGGCAGCGAGTTGTCGGTCAGCACCGCATCGGGCTGGCCCCGCTTGATCTGCTCCAGCGCCAGCTCCGCACTGTGGCACACGGTGACCTCGAAGCCCTTGAGGCCAAGGTAGGTGCGAATGTTGTCGGCGAGAATTTCATCATCCTCGACTACCAGGATGCTGTGCTCCATGGTCCCCTCCCGCTGCGATATTGAATGTGAGGCTGACGCGGGTTCCTTCCTCTTCGCGGCTGCTCAGGCTGACCGAGCCGCCAAAACGCTCCATGATGCGTTTCACCAGGGCAAGGCCTACGCCGAGGCCGCCCTGCTTGGTGGTGTAGAACGGCTTGAACACCATCCGTTCCTGTTGTTGGCTCATGCCCTTGCCGGTATCGCTGAGGACGAACTCGGCACGCTGCCCATCCTGCACATTGACCTGGGCGCGCAGCATGCCGCCTTCGGGCATGGCTTCCAGGGCATTGGAGAACAGGGTATTGAGAATCTGCGTGAGCTGTAGGGGCTGGCTGGCCACCCATTGTGACCCGGGGCCTTCGTAGCAAAAGCGTACACCGTTGCGTTCGATCTGCTGGGCGAAGGCCAGATGGGTGTCCTCGATGGCGGTCACCAAGTCCACGGCCTCGGCTTCGTCACTGCTCGGGCGCAGCGACACCAGCAGGTCACGCACCCAGCGCGACATGCGGTCGACCTGGCTGATGATGTCGGTGATGTTCTTCTGCGCTGCGGGGTTGGCGATTTCCTGGGCCAGTTCGGCGCTGGAGCGAATGTTCGCCAGCGGGTTGCGCAAGCTATGCGCCACCGCCGAAGACATCTCGCCCAGGGCCACATAGGTTTCACTGGCCACCAGCCGGTCCTGCTGCAGGTGCAGCAGCTGCGCCGCGCGGCGCACGATCCAGAACAGGCCGAAGTAGACCAGCGCCCCGCCTACCAGGGTCGATGCCCAGATCAACACATAGCCGCGCTGGATGCGCCGAACCAGATCCTGCGGTTCCTTGTAGATTTCCACCATGGCCAGCACCTGCTCGCCCTGGCTGTCGAACAGCGGGATGTAGTTCTCGATGAACAGGTAGCGCGGTTCACGCTGGAACTTCTGCTCTTCGCGGTCATCCTCGGCCTGGTGGTAGCTGGCCGACACTGCCTTGCGCGAGCGGAAGGCGCGGTCGAGGTCGCCATCGGCCTCGATGCGCTTGCCGATCAGCTCCGGGTTGGTCGACCAGACAATGGTTCGGTCACGTGCATAGACGTTGGCCAGCAAGGTGTCGGGCAGGTGGTCGACATGGTCGAGGAACTCGACCCGGGTCGATTCAGCCAGCTCCGGGGTGAACTGCAAGTGCTGCTGGTCCAGCCGCGGGTCAAGCAACTCGCCCATGGTGGTGCCCGGTGGCAATTGGGAATGGCGCACTTCGGCCTGGGCCATGGCCTGGATGAACTGGGCGGTGAGCATGGCATCGCGCTCGACGCTGTCGCGCACCACGAAACGCGTCGACACATAACCCAGCCCGCCCGCCACCGAGGCGATGATCAGCAGGCTGATAACCGAAAACCAGCGCAGCAGATTGAATTCGCGCAATGGCACCGCCGCACCGCTGGCGCTGGTACTGGCCTTGTCGGGAACCTCATTATCCAGCATCTGCATTGCGTGCTTCCCGCGCAGGACGTCCGTTCAGAAATGCCTCGAGGCGACGAACAGTAGCCAATTGATAGCACTCCACCCGTGCAGCCGCAGCTGCCATTGGTCGTGTGTTGCGCTCCATCTGCCACACTGCAAGAACCCTACCAGCCAGTTTGACTATCTAAATAATCGTTATAAATCATGGCTTTACTGAACTTTTCTAAATCGGTATGGAGGTTAATTCCCCATAGTTGGGGATTTTCACCCAAAAAAGACAAAATCCTTTATAAACAAAATCTTATACAAGCTTTCTTATGTCAAATAGCATCATTTGACCAGCCGGAAACTCAGCGAAACCCTGGTGCCATGGCCTTCACTGCTACTAAGCCGCACGCCGCCACCGAAGCGTTCCATGATGCGTTTCACCAACACCAGGCCCACACCCAGCCCACCCTGCTTGGTGGTGAAGAAAGGCCGGAAGGCCATGCGCTGCTGCTCTTCGTTCATGCCTTTGCCGTTGTCGGACAGGCGCAGGGTCAGGTTACGCCGGTCGTGACGCACCACCTCGACACGCAACCGCCCCCCGTGCTCCATCGACTCCAGGGCGTTGGCGATCAGGCTGCTGAAAATCTGCCGCAGTAACACCGGGTGCCCCAGCACCTGAACCGCCGGTACAGGTTGCAGGTCCAGGCTCACTCCACCGCGCGCCAGCGGCACCGCGTAGGTCTGCAGGCTTTCCTGCAATGCCAGCGGCAAATCCACCGCCACTGCCTCATCGTTGAGCGGGCGCAACGACTGCAACATCTGCCGGATCCACTGCGACATGCGGTCGACCTGGCTGATGATATCGTTGACATTGCGCTGCGCCGGGCCATCGTCGAATGCCTGGGCCAGCTCGGCACTGGAACGGATGCTGGCCAGTGGGTTGCGCAGGCTGTGGGCCACCGCCGAAGACACCTCACCCAATGCCACGTAGGTTTCATTGCTGATCAGTCGCTTCTGCTGCACCGACAGCAGGCGCGCGGCGCGGTGCATGATGCCGTACAGGCCGACATAGACCAGCCCGGCGCCGACGGTGATCGCCAGCCAGATCAGGATCAGGCCATGCTCGATGCGCACGATCAGGTCATGGGGCTCCTTGTAGATCTCGACCATCGCCGTGACCTGCTCGCCATCGGCATCGAACAGTGGAATGTAGTTCTCGATGAACAACTGCTCGGGTGGGATGACGAACTTCTGTTCGGCGCGGGCCTGCTCGAAGTTGTGGTAGCTGGCCGAGACTCGCATCTTGTACTCGAAGGCCTGCTCCAGGTCGTCATCACCTTCGATCAGCTTGCCGACCAGTGCGGGGTTGCTGGACCAGATCACCGTACGGTCCGGGGCATAGATGTTGGCCAGCAGCATGTCGGGCAGGTGGGCGATGTGGTCGAGAAACTCGCCACGCGCCCTGCGCCGGGCGTCCGGGTCGACGTCGAGCAGGTTGGCGCGGTCGACGCGCGGGTCAAGCAGTTCACCCATGGTGCGCACATTGGGGATCGACACATGGCGCACTTCGGCATCGGCGATGGAGGTTATGAATTGTGCGGTGAGCAAGGCATCGCGTTCGATGCTTTCGTCGATGATGAAACGGCTGGAAATCAACCCCAGCCCTACCGCTACCGAGAGGATGATGGCCAGGCTGACCCAGGCGTACCAGCGCAGCAGGTTGAACGGCTTGCGTGGGGTGGCCAGTTCGTTACCGGCGGGTACGTCAATAGCGTCGGAACGAGGGGCGATGTCCATGACGGACTCCACAACTGGGCACCTTCAGAAGGTTATAGCCCAGAGTTGGGGAAACCATTGGGTCGGCTTGGTGGCATCCGCCGAAGGGTATGGTTTCTGTCATTGCGGTGAATGTACCTGCCTTGCAAAAATCCAAATGCCCCCACGATCCCTGTGGGAGCGGGTTTACCCGCGAACACCGGCGCAGCCGGTGCCATCCACCGCGTCGCATTCTTCGCGGGTAAACCCGCTCCCACAGCGACCGCGCCAGCATTTAAAGGCAGTTATAAAGGCTAATCCCCCACCAACCCCTGCAACCTGCGGTATTCGCGCAGCACATTGGGAACGTAGCGCCGAGTCTCGGCGAATGGCGGTACCGCGCCACGGCGTAACACCGCATCCGGGCCAGCGTTGTAGGCCGCCACGGCCAGAGTGATGTCATTGTCGAACAAGTCGAGCATGCGCTTGAGGTAGCGGGCCCCGCCCTGCACGTTGTCTTCCGGGTCCAGGCGGTTTTCCACGCCCATCTCGCGGGCGGTATCCGGCATCAATTGCATCAGCCCCACCGCGCCCGCCGGCGAACGGGCCTTGGGGTTGTAGCCGGACTCGGCCTTGATCACCGCATGCAGCAACGCCGGGGGGACGTCATGGGTACGCGCCGCGGCGGCGACCAGCTTGGCATAGGGGCGGCCGGTGATCAGCTGCGCGTTGGCCGGGCCGGCCTGGGCCTTCGGCTCGCTGATCACCGTTTCATAGAGGCGCCCCGGTCGATGGACGTTGGTCAGTATGTAGCTGCCCTTGGCGTCGATGGAAATGTACACATCGGCCTGGGCAGCACCTGCCACCAGCCAGATCAAACCGAGAATGAGTCCACGCATGTCGGTCGCCTCTTCGTGGTACCCCCGATGTTGGGGGATATACCCCGGAAAACCCGAGGTCGATGACCACGACGCAAGCACTGTGCCGCTTTGCATGCCGCATGATGCAAGGCGCCAGCGCAGGCGTGCACGGCTGTTGCATGGGGCTTGCCAAAAGCTTGTCTCCATGCAGCGGAGGGCTTCACCATGCAGCGCAGAACCAACCCCCAACGTGGCTTCACCCTGCTCGAACTCCTGGTAGTCCTGGTGGTGCTCGGCCTGTTGGCCGGGATCGTCGCGCCCAAGTACTTCAGCCAGCTCGGCCGCTCCGAGGCCAAAGTGGCGCGGGCGCAGATAGAGGGCCTGAGCAAGGCGCTGGACCTGTACCGCCTGGAAGTCGGCCACTACCCCAGCAGCGAGCAAGGCCTGCAGGCCCTGGTGGTCGCCCCCAGTGGCGAAGCGCGCTGGACTGGCCCGTACCTGCAGAAGGCCGTGCCGCAGGACCCGTGGGGCCGCGCGTACATTTACCGGCAACCTGGCGAAAACGGCGGCGAGTACGACCTGCTGTCGATGGGCAAGGATGGCCAGCCCGGTGGCGACGGGGAAAACGCCGAAATCACCAGTTGGCAGTAGGGAGAACGGCCATGCGCTACAGCCTCAAGGCCCTGGGCAGGCAGGGTGTGGTGCAGTTGCAGATCGACGCCGAGGACGCCGACCAGGCTCGCCGCCAGGCCGAGGACCAGGGCCTGCGCGTACTCACCCTGCGTGGCCACGGCGGCGTCTTGCGCGGCATGGCCTGGCGCCGTGAAGCAAGCTTTGACCTGGTGCTGTTCAGCCAGGAACTTTCGACCCTGCTCAACGCCGGCCTGCCGCTGATCGACGCACTGGAAAGCCTGGCCGAAAAGGCCCCCGCTGCCGCAACGCGCAAAGTGCTCGGCGAACTGGTCCGCCAACTGTACGAAGGCCGCTCGCTGTCCCAGGCCCTGGGCCAGCAGCCACGGGTGTTCCCGCCACTGTACGTAGCGCTGGTGCAATCCAGCGAGCGAACCGGCGCGCTGGGCGACGCCCTCGCCCGCTACATCAGCTACCGCCAGCGCCTGGACCTGGTACGGCAGAAGCTGGTGGGCGCCTCGGTGTACCCGTTGCTGCTGTTGTTGGTGGGCGGTGGCGTGGTGCTGTTCCTGCTTGGCTACGTGGTGCCGCGTTTCAGCCAGGTATTCGAGGGCATGGGCACCGAGTTGCCCTGGCTGTCTCGGCTGCTGATGCAGATCGGCTTGTTCCTGCATGCCCAGCAATTGCCGCTGGCGCTGGGCGCCGTCGGCGTGGTCACGACGCTGTGGCTGCTGCGTCGCCAGCCACGGGTGCGGCGCTGGGCAGCGTGCCAGTTGCGGCGCCTGCCTGCACTGCACCAACGCCTGATGATGTACGAACTGGCGCGCTTCTACCGCTCGCTGGGCATCCTGCTGCAAGGCGGCATCCCCATCCTCACCGCCATGGGCATGGCCCGCGGCCTGCTCGGCAGCGCGGCGGCCCAAGGCCTGGAACACGCCAGCCAGCGGGTCGGCGAAGGGCTGCCGCTGTCCGACGCGCTGGAAGCGGGGCAACTGGTCACACCGGTATCTTTGCGCCTGCTGCGGGCCGGCGAGCAGTCCGGCAACCTGGGCGAGATGCTGGAGCGCTGCGCCGACTTCCATGACCAGGAAATCGGCCGCTGGGTGGAATGGTTCGTCAAGCTGTTCGAACCACTGCTGATGACCTTCATCGGCCTGCTGATCGGCCTGATCGTGATCCTGATGTACATGCCGATCTTCGAACTGGCCTCGAGCATTCACTGAGTAGCCACTGCAGGACCAAGCGCGCCGCTGTCACGGAACTGCATACGACTTGTTGAATCAGCAGGGTTCCTGTGGGAGCGGCTTCAGCCGCGAACACCGGCGCAGCCGGTGCCATGCACCGCGCTGGATTCTTCGCGGCTGAAGCCGCTCCCACAGGGTAAGCGGATCGCTTGCGAACATGCCCAAAATCGATGACTGATCCTCACATATCATTCATCGTGATAATAACCTTCGGCCCGTTCGATTCGTGCATCACGCGCAAGACACTCACACTCCGCCCACTACTAATACATTGGCGGAGTTCTCCATGGAACAATCACTCAAACCCTTGCGCTTCCCCCTCGCTGCCCTGGCAGTGGTGGTGATCAGCGCTTGCGGTCGAACCCCCGACGCGGTGCAGGCTCCCGCCGCGCCGAAGGTCAGTGTGGCCAAGGTGATCGAGCAACCGATCAACGAATGGGACGAGTTCACCGGCCGCCTCGAAGCCCCGGAAACCGTCGAGGTACGCCCACGGGTGTCCGGCCAGATCGATCTGGTGGCCTTCACTGAAGGCGCCCAGGTCAAGAAAGGCGATCTGCTGTTCCAGATCGACCCTCGCCCGTTCCAGGCAGAGGTCCGCCGCCTCGAAGCCCAGCTACAGCAAGCCAAGGCCACCGCCATCCGCAGCGCCAACGAAGCCCGCCGTGGCGAACGCCTGCGTGACAGCAATGCCATTTCCGCAGAGCTGGCCGAATCGCGCAGCAGCGCCGCCGCCGAAGCCCGCGCCGGGGTCGACGCGATCCAGGCGCAGCTCGACCTGGCACGCCTGAACCTCAGCTTCACCCGTGTCACCGCGCCCATCAGCGGCCGCGTCAGCCGCGCCCAGTTCACCGCCGGCAACATCGTCACCGCCGATGTCACGCCGCTGACCAGCGTGGTCTCCACCGACAAGGTGTACGCCTACTTCGACGCCGACGAGCGCGTGTACCTCAAGTACACCCAGCTGGCCCGCGAAGGCCAGCGTGGCCAGAGCACCCCGGTGTACCTGGGCCTGACCAACGAAACCGGCAACCCGCACCTGGGCCAGATGAACTTCGTCGACAACCAGGTCAACCCGCGTACCGGCACCATCCGTGGCCGTGCGGTGTTCGACAACAGCGATGGCCAGTTCACCCCAGGCCTGTACGCACGCCTGAAGCTGGTAGGCAGCGCCCAGTACCAGGCCGTGCTGATCAACGACGAAGCCGTGGGCACCGACCTTGGCAAGAAGTTCGTGCTGGTCATGGACAAGGACAACAAGGCCGCCTACCGCGCTGTCGAGCTGGGGCCGAAGCTGGAAGGCCTGCGCATCGTGCGCAGCGGCCTGGGCAAGGACGACCGCATCGTGGTCAAGGGCCTGCAGCGCGTGCGCCCTGGCTCACCGGTCACCCCGCAAGAGACACCGATGGCCAGCGAGCAGACCCTCGCCGCCCTCGCCCAGCAGCGCCAGGCCCTGGAGGCCAGCAACCCGGCGCCAAAGGTGGCGGGCAACAACGTGAAAGTCGCCAGCGCCCAGGCGCCACGCGGTTAAGGGACCACACCGATGAACTTCTCGAAATTCTTCATTACCCGGCCGATCTTCGCCGCGGTGCTGTCGCTGGTGCTGCTGATCGCGGGTTCGATCTCGCTGTTCCAGCTGCCGATCAGCGAATACCCCGAAGTGGTGCCACCCACCGTGGTGGTGCGCGCCAACTTCCCCGGCGCCAACCCCAAGGTCATCGGCGAAACCGTCGCCGCGCCATTGGAGCAGGCGATTACCGGCGTGGAGAACATGCTCTACATGTCCTCCCAGTCCACCGCTGATGGCAAGCTGACGCTGACCATCACCTTCGCCCTGGGCACCGACCTGGACAATGCCCAGGTGCAGGTGCAGAACCGCGTCACCCGTACCCAGCCCAAGCTGCCAGAGGAAGTGACCCGCATCGGTATCACCGTCGACAAGGCCTCGCCCGACCTGACCATGGTCGTGCACCTGACCTCGCCGGACAACCGCTACGACATGCTCTACCTGTCCAACTACGCCATCCTCAACATCAAGGACGAGCTGGCGCGCCTGGGCGGCGTGGGCGATGTGCAGCTGTTCGGCATGGGCGACTACTCGCTGCGCGTGTGGCTGGACCCGAACAAGACCGCTTCGCGCAACCTCACCGCCAGTGATGTGGTGGCTGCGATCCGCGAGCAGAACCGCCAGGTGGCCGCCGGCCAGCTGGGCGCCCCACCCGCCCCGGGTTCGACCAGCTTCCAGCTGTCGATCAACACCCAGGGCCGCCTGGTCAACGAGGAAGAGTTCGAGAACATCATCATCCGCGCCGGTGCCGATGGCGAAATCACCCGCCTGAAGGACATCGCCCGGGTCGAACTCGGTTCCAGCCAGTACGCCCTGCGTTCGCTGCTGAACAACCAGCCGGCAGTGGCCATCCCGATCTTCCAGCGCCCAGGCTCCAACGCCATCGAGATCTCCGACGAAGTGCGGGCGAAGATGGCCGAGCTGAAGAAGGACTTCCCCGAGGGCATGGACTACAGCATCGTCTATGACCCGACCGTGTTCGTCCGTGGTTCCATCGAAGCCGTGGTGCACACCCTGTTCGAAGCGCTGGTGCTGGTCGTGCTGGTCGTCATCCTGTTCCTGCAGACCTGGCGTGCCTCGATCATCCCGCTGATGGCCGTGCCGGTATCGTTGATCGGTACCTTTGCGGTAATGCACCTGTTCGGCTTCTCGCTCAACGCGCTGTCCTTGTTCGGCCTGGTCCTGGCCATCGGTATCGTGGTGGACGACGCCATCGTTGTGGTAGAGAACGTCGAACGTAATATCGGGCTTGGCCTGAAACCGCTGGAAGCCACGCAAAAGGCCATGAGCGAAGTCACCGGGCCGATCATCGCCACCGCGCTGGTGCTGTGCGCCGTGTTCGTACCTGCTGCGTTCATTTCCGGCCTGACCGGGCAGTTCTACAAGCAGTTCGCCCTGACCATCGCCATTTCCACGGTGATCTCGGCGTTCAACTCGCTGACCCTGTCGCCGGCCCTGGCTGCCGTGCTGCTGAAGGACCACCACGCGCCCAAGGACCGTTTCTCGCGGTTCCTGGAAAAACTGCTGGGCAGCTGGCTGTTCGCACCGTTCAACCGCTTCTTCGACCGCGCCAGCCACGGCTATGTCGGCGGTGTGCGCCGGGTCATCCGCTCCAGCGGTATCGCGCTGTTCGTGTATGCCGGCCTGATGGGCCTGACCTACCTGGGCTTCTCGTCCACCCCGACCGGTTTCGTGCCGGCCCAGGACAAGCAGTACCTGGTAGCCTTCGCCCAGCTGCCTGACGCCGCCAGCCTCGACCGTACCGAGGCAGTCATCAAGCGCATGAGCGAAATTGCCCTGAAGCAGCCTGGCGTGGCCGACTCGGTGGCCTTCCCTGGCCTGTCGATCAACGGTTTCACCAACAGCCCTAACAGCGGCATCGTGTTCACCCCGCTCAAGCCTTTCGACGAGCGCAAGGACCCGAGCCAGTCGGCTGCAGCCATTGCTGCCGCGCTCAATGCCCAGTTCGCCGACATCCAGGACGCCTACATCGCGATCTTCCCGCCACCGCCGGTACAAGGCCTGGGCACCATCGGCGGCTTCCGCCTGCAGATCGAAGACCGTGGCAACCTGGGCTACGAAGCGCTGTACAAGGAAACCCAGAACATCATCGCCAAGAGCCACAACGTGCCGGAACTGGCGGGCCTGTTCACCAGCTACCAGGTCAACGTGCCGCAGGTCGATGCCGCCATCGACCGGGAAAAGGCCAAGACCCACGGTGTGGCGATCACCGACATCTTCGACACCCTGCAGGTCTACCTGGGCTCTCTGTACACCAACGACTTCAACCGCTTTGGCCGTACCTACCAGGTCAATGTCCAGGCCGAGCAGCAGTTCCGCCTCGATGCCGAGCAGATCGGCCAGTTGAAGGTGCGCAACAACCTCGGCGAGATGATCCCGCTGGCGACCTTCCTCAAGGTCAGCGACACCTCCGGGCCTGACCGTGTGATGCACTACAACGGCTTCATCACCGCCGAAATCAACGGCGCCGCTGCCCCAGGCTACAGCTCCGGCCAGGCCGAGGCAGCGATCGAGAAGCTGCTGAAAGAGGAATTGCCCAACGGCATGACCTTCGAGTGGACCGACCTGACCTACCAGCAGATCCTCTCGGGTAACACTGCACTGTTCGTCTTCCCGCTGTGCGTGCTGCTGGCCTTCCTGGTGCTTGCGGCCCAGTACGAAAGCTGGAGCCTGCCGCTGGCGGTGATCCTGATCGTACCGATGACCCTGCTGTCGGCCATCACCGGGGTGATCGTGTCGGGGGGTGACAACAACATCTTCACCCAGATCGGCCTGATCGTACTGGTGGGCCTGGCGTGCAAGAACGCGATCCTGATCGTCGAGTTCGCCAAGGACGAACAAGCCAAGGGGCTCGACCCGCTGGCTGCGGTACTGGAAGCCTGCCGCTTGCGTCTGCGGCCGATCCTGATGACCTCGATCGCCTTCATCATGGGTGTGGTTCCACTGGTGTTCAGCTCCGGTGCAGGTTCTGAAATGCGCCATGCCATGGGTGTGGCGGTGTTCTCGGGGATGATCGGTGTGACCGTGTTCGGCCTGTTCCTGACCCCGGTGTTCTTCTTCCTGATTCGCCGTTTCGTCGAGCGTCGCCAGGCCCGCAAGGCCGAACGCGCCCACTCGCTGGAGAACCATGCATGAACCTGCTCAAACCCTTGACCCCGAGCCTGCTGGCGCTGGCCCTGGCGGCCTGCGCGGTAGGCCCGGACTACCAGGCGCCGGCCACCGAGCCCGCGCAACTGGCCAGCGATGTACAGGCCAAGGCTTACGACCGTAGCCGTTTCGAAGGCCTGTGGTGGAAGCAGTTCGACGACCCAGTGCTGAACCAGCTGGTGCAGGCTTCGCTGGACGGCAACCGTGACCTGCGCGTGGCCTTTGCCCGCCTGAAGTCGGCCCGCTCGATCCGTGAAGATGCCGAGAACGACCAGTTCCCGGTGGTCACCAGCCGCGCCAGCAGCGACATCGGCAAGGGCCAGGTCCCCGGCCAGACCACGCAACGGGTTAACAGCGAGCGCTACGACCTGGGCCTGGACATGGCCTGGGAACTTGACCTGTTCGGCCGCATCCAGCGCCAGATCGAAGCCAGCGAGGCCCAGGAAGCGGTAGCCGCAGCTGACCTGCAACAGCTGCAGGTCAGCCTGATCGCCGAGCTGGTCGATGCCTACGGCCAGCTGCGCGGCGCGCAGTTGCGCGAGAAGATCGCCCTGGCCAACCTCAAGACCCAGCAGGAATCGCGGGCCATCACCGAAACCCTGCGCGATGCCGGCGTGGGCAACGACCTTGACGTGGTGCGGGCCGACGCGCGCCTGGCCGGGGTCGAAGCCACCGTACCGCAACTGCAGGCGGAACAGGCGCGGGCCCGGCATCGCATCGCCACTCTGCTCGGCCAGCGCCCCGAGGCGCTCAGCGTCGACCTGTCGCCCAAGGCCCTGCCGGCCATCGCCAAGGCGCTACCGGTGGGAGACCCGGGAGAACTGCTGCGCCGCCGCCCGGACATCCGTAGCGCCGAACGCCAACTGGCGGCTGCCACCGCCAACGTTGGCGTGGCAACCGCCGACCTGTTCCCGCGCGTCAGCCTCAGCGGCTTCCTCGGCTTTACTGCCGCCCGTGGCTCGCAGATAGGCTCCTCGGCAGCCAATGCCTGGGCGTTGGGCCCGAGCATCACCTGGGCCGCCTTCGACCTGGGCAGCGTGCGCGCCCGCCTGCGCGGTGCCAAGGCCGATGCCGAAGGGGCACTGGCCAACTATGAACAGCAGGTGTTGCTGGCCCTGGAAGAATCGGCCAACGCCTTCAGCGACTACGACAAGACCCAGCAGCGGCTGTTGTCGCTGATGCGCCAGAGCGACGCCAGCCGCAAGGCGGCGGAACTGGCCTCGATTCGTTATCGCGAGGGTACGGTGGACTACCTGGTGCTGCTCGATGCCGAACGTGAGCGGCTGAGCGCTGAAGATGCCCAGGCCCAGGGTGAAGTCGAGCTGTACCGCGGCATCGTCTCCATCTACAAGGCCCTGGGCGGCGGCTGGCAACCGGAGACTGTAGCCAGCGCGCGCTGATACGCCCGTTTCAACGACTCCTTTGGTTGGCTCCTCCCCCAACCGTTTGCCCCGCAGGCCTTGGTCCGCGGGGCTTTTTTATGCTGATTGTGGGTGCAGGGTGCATGCCTCTGAATCTTCAGCGCCTGTGAGATCGAGCGCCGCCCGCGCGGCGCTCGATTTGTGCCCCCCCAAAAAAACCGAGCCAGGCACCTGTCAGCCCTCACTCGGTTGCATTTACCCCCCAGCTAGCCCAAGCTCTGCCCTTCCCGCCGCCACGGATCGTCCGATGCCCAGACGCAACCGCTACCTGATCGCCCTGCTGCTGTTGATCCTGGTATCGGCCCTGTTCGGCTACCTGTGGCGCGACACTCCACCAGCCCCGCCAACCCTCCCGCCCCACAGCTACGCCAAGGCCCTGCGCCAGGCTCATGAGGGCCAGCCCGGCGCTGCACGGCTGCTGTACCAACAATTGCAGCGCACGGATCTGCCGCCCATCCGCCGGGCGGCCTTGTATGCCGAACTGCCCAACTACCCTTCGCCCCAGGCATTGAAACTCGCCCGCCAGGACCTCGAGCATGCCGACCCGCTGGTGCGCCGCGCAGCCATTGCCGGTATCCGCCGCCTGCTGCCAGCGGCGCAGCGCAGCCTGGTGCTAGGCCCACTGCTGGACGACGACGAACAAAGCGTGCGCTTCGCCGCAGTAGATGCCCTGCTCGGCCTTGCCCCGGATGACATCGGCCTGTATTTCGGCCCGCTACAGGTCGCCCTGGAGCAATACCAGCAGGCCCTGGAGCAACAACCCGAAGACGCCGACGCCCAGGTCCACCTGGCGCGCCTGTACCTGCACGAAAACGACTACACCCTGGCCGCCACCGCCCTGCAACGTGCCCTGACGGTAGCACCAGGCAACCTCGACGCACTGGCGACCCAGGTACGCCTGCTGGAACGCCAGGGCCACCACGATGCCTCGCGTCAGGTACTGGGCAAAGCCCTGGCGCTGAGCCCCGACTCGGCTTTTCTGCAGCACGAACTGGGGCTCTGGCTGAACCGTCACGAACAGCGCGAGTACGCACTGCTGGCCTTGTCCCGCGCCGTCGAACTGGACCCGGACAACGCCGACTATCGCTATACACTTGCGGTAACCCTGCATGAGCTGGAACAAGTCGACGCCGCGCAAAAGCAACTGGAAACCGTGCTCAGCCGTCAGCCGGCCAATCGCCGGGCGCGGGTGCTGCTGATCCAGTACTGGAAGGAAACCGGCCAATTGCAGAACGTACAGGTGCTGCTGGCCGAGCTGGAGCGGCAGAACCCGGACGACCCCGTCCTGCAACAGGGCCTGTAGGCAATGTCCGAAAATTGTTGAACCCTGGGGCTATGCCCGAGGTCCAGTGGATATCGGGCTACCCTACAGGAGAGTCGTTTTGGCCAGTTCGTTGGCGCTGGACGAACGTGCATTGATCCTGGCGCCCCCGCCAATAGCCGCGGATATTGCGCGCCTGCTCGCTTGCGCGGGCATCGAAAGCCTGTGCGCGGTTGACTTGGCCAACCTGCAAGCCCGCCTGGCCGAAGGCGCGGGCCTGGCGATCATTGCCGAGCAAGTGTTCGAGCAGGGCCCAAGCGCATCGCTGCAGGCATTCATCGACCAGCAACCGTGCTGGTCGGACCTGCCCATCGTACTGCTCGGACAAGGGGACCAAACAGCCAAGGGCTCGACCAACCACCCGGTGGGCAATCTGGCCGTGCTGGTCGCACCGTTCGAAACCGCCCAGCTGCTGCACGTGACCCAGTCCGCCCTGCGCAACCGGCGCCGGCAATACCTGGCGCGCGACCAGTTGCAGACCCTGCAGCAACGCCTTGATGCCCTGGCCGCACCTCCCGGCGAAGCGCAGCAGCGCAGCGAGTTCGCCCGCCATCAGACGCGCAAGATGGAGGCTATAGGCCAACTGGCCGGTGGGGTCGCCCATGACTTCAACAACCTGCTCACCAGCATTGGCGGCAGCTTCGAGCTTATCGACCGGCGCTTGCGCCAGGGCCGCAGCGATGGCTTGGACAACGTGCTACGCATGGGCCGCGAGGCCGTGTCACGCGCAGCCCGTCTGACCCACCGTCTGCTGGCCTTCTCTTCTCGGCAATCGCTGCACAGCCAGCAGATAGACCTGCACGACCTGCTCCAGACAAAGCGCCTGACGGCTTGCCTTACCCCGGCCGTGACCCTGCAGGTGCAAATCGACAAGGGCCTGTGGTCCGTAGAAGCCGATGACCAGCAGTTGCACGAAGCCCTCGAAAACCTGCTGCTCAATGCCTGCGAAGCCATGCCCAATGGCGGCCAACTGCGCATCGAGGCAAGTAACCAGCACATCGGCGCCGGGCAATTCCCCGGCGGTGCCCTGTGCGCTGGCGACTATGTACGCCTGCGCATCATCGATGACGGCCAGGGCATGGCGCAAAGCACGCTGGAGCATGCCTTCGAGCCGTTCTTCAGCACCAAGGCGATCGGCCAGGGCATCGGCCTGGGCCTGTCGATGGTGTATGGCTTCAGCAAGCAATCCCGTGGTCACGTCACCCTGCACAGCCAGATCGGCCAGGGGACCCGGGTGGACTTGTACCTGCCGCGCCATGTCGACCAGGGCCAGGCACCGGTCAAACCCGTACAGCCCGTGCGAGGTTACCAGGGCCATCACGTGCTGGTTGTCGAGGACGACCCGCATGTACGCCACTTACTGTGCCAGGCTCTGCGCGAGGATGGCTTCGCCTGCCACAGTGCCGCCGATGCCAATGAGGGCCTGAAGGTACTGCGCTCGACCCAACCGGTGGATCTGCTGGTCAGCGATGTCGGTTTGCCCGGCATGAATGGCCGCCAGTTGGCCGAGATTGCACGCAGCCTGCGCCCACGCCTGCCGGTCTTGTTCATTACCGGCTATGCGGAAACGGCCATGGCCCGCGAGGGTTTCCTGGAGGCGGGGATGCACCTGATCTGCAAGCCCTTCGAGCTGAAGCAGTTGCAGGCCCAGGTGACCCAGATACTGGGCAAGCACTGAACCACATCACCCCTCGAGCAAACGTAGCGCCTCATCAAAAAGGTCCGCCAGCGGGAACGGCTTGTTCATCAATGCCGTGCCCGGCTGTTCGAGCAGCTGCGCATCGATCGGCTGGCCCGCATAACCGGTGATGAACAGGATCTTCTGCAGCGGCCACTGCATGCGCATGACCTTGGCCACCTGACGGCCACTGAAACCACCCGGCAAGCCGACATCGGTGACCACCAGGTCGTACGGGCCGTCATGGTGGAAGCGCTCCAGTGCACTATTGGCGTCGCCCACATCAATGACCTCGAAACCACGCTCGGTCAGGTATTCGCGCATTACCGCGCGCAAACCGAGTTCGTCATCCACCAGCAACAGGCGCTGCCCGCCGGCCATGCGCTGCGAGCGCTGCACCACCGCGGGCGCCTCAGGTACCGAATCAAGGCACCGTGGAAAAAGCATGCAGACCTTGGTGCCCTGGTTCGGCGCCGACTCGATCCAGGCGTAGCCCCCCGACTGGCCGACAAAACCATACACCATCGACAAGCCAAGGCCTGAGCCATGCCCGATCGGCTTGGTGGTGAAGAACGGTTCGAAGGCCCTGGCAATGTCCACCGGCGACATGCCATGGCCATCATCCTCCACATGCAAGGCAACGTAATCGCCTGGCGGCAGGCCACCCTCATCCGGGAACCATGTCGTCAGCCGCTGGTTGAAGCTGCGCAGCGTGACATTACCGCGTTCCAGGCACGCTTCGCGGGCATTGGCGCAAAGATTGATCAAGGCATTTTCAAGCTGGCAAACATCAAGGTTTACCGCCCACGGCGTTACATCCAGCTGCCAGTGCAAACGCATCTCCGCGCCCAGCGTGCTCCGCAGCAGTGGTTCGCTCAGGCGCAATTGCCGGTTGAAGTCCAGCGGCCTGGGCGCCAATGGTTGATGACGTGAAAACGCCAGCAAGCGATGGGTCAGCTCCATGGCACGCTGCACCGAATCATGCGCCACCTCGACATAGGCCTCTACCCGCTCCAGCCGGCCTTCCTGCAGGCGCCGTTGCAGCAACTCGAGGCTGCCGCCGATGCCGGACAACAAGTTGTTCAGCTCATGCCCAATGCCCCCGGCCAACTGGCCAACCAACTCCAGGCGTTCGTTGTTGCGCATCAGGGCTTCGGATTGACGAGCGGCCTCCTCACGTTCCTCGGTAATGTCCCGGCCTACGGCAGTCAGCAGGCTGCCATCGAACCGTGCACTCCAGCGAAAACAGTGGTAATGGCCATCGAGGTGGCGCAGGCGCGTCTCTATCTGCTCGGCATTGCGGTATTGCAGGCACCCGGAAATTGCCACCTGAACCTCGGCGCGATCCGCCGGATGTACCAAGTCCAGCACCGGTATGCCCCGTATCTGCTCCTCGGCCCAACCCAGAGTACGGTACAAGGCGGGGTTGGCGGCATGCACCTTCAGCTCGGGTGTAACCGTGATCATCGCATCACGCGACAACTGCCAGAACTGCTCGCGCTCTACCTGGTGTCGCTCGACCTGCCGCTCGAAGCCTTGCGCCTGCTCACGCCAGTGGCGGTGCGCCTCGACGCTGGCCGTGGTCTCGATCACCGCGTGCAGAAACCCTGCCACGTTGCCCAACTCATCGTGCAACGGTGTGAAGCCGAACGCACACCACAACGGCTCCCCGCCCTCGCCGCTGACAATACGCAGTGGTGGGTCCTCGACAAAGCTGGAGTGCCCATCGAGCGCCTTGAAAACCCAGGGGCCCATCGCCGGCCATACATCGCTCCACAGCGCATCGAAGGCCATGCCCAATGCGTCCGGGGCAACCGGCCGCAATGCCCGGTAGCCTTCATTGTGGACCACGCACAGGTCTGGCCCCCAGACCACGGCGCACGGTAACGGTGACAAGTGCATCACGTCGACGGCAATGCGCAGCGAGGCCGACCAGCGCGGCAGCGGCCCGAGCGATGTGCTGCCCCAATCGAACCGAACAATCCGTTCGCCCATGAGGTCGACGGGTGCCGGCACAGGCGGCTGCAGGATGATCTTCGACGCAGGCTCGGGCGGCGTACCATTTGCGACCACTATCGTGACTCCAGCATGGTTCAGGGAAAGTACGGGCGCCCCGTGGATGTGATTCACGTTAGCACAACACACGCCACGCAATATGGCGTACTGGCACCTGAGAGCTATGCTCATTAGGTTTTCCCTCGGGCCAGGGAGCAACGGCCCATTCAGGTTGCCGACGGGAGCGTGGTCATGAGCAAGAAAATGCTGGTGGTGCTGACCAACACAGCCAAGTATCCGTCCCTCAAGCGGGCGACCGGGTTGTGGCTGGGGGAAGCCGTGCACTTTGTCGAACAAGTCGAAAAAGCCGGTCACTCGGTCGATTACGTCAGCCCGCTGGGTGGCTACGTGCCTGTCGACCCGCATAGCCTGCAGATGGCCCCCGACCTGGATTGGCAGTGGTATGACGACAAGCGCTTCATGGCCCGCCTGGGCAACACCTCGAGCCCTGGCCAGGTGAAGGCGAAGGCAGAAGAGTACAGCGTCATCTACTACACCGGTGGGCACGGCGTAATGTATGACTTTCCCGACAACCAGCCGCTGCAAGAGCTGGCCCGTCGGATCTACGAGCACAAGGGCATAGTCGCAGCGGTCTGCCATGGCGTTGTCGGCCTGCTGAACATCAAGCTCAGCGACAACAGCCTGTTGCTCAAGGGCCGTCAGGTGACCGGCTTCTCCAATACCGAGGAGAAGTTAGCCGAGTTGGACAAGGTGGTCCCCTTCCTGACCGAAAATGAGCTGCGCGCCCGCGGCGGTACCTACAGCAAGCATGATGACCCCTGGCAGCCGTTCGTGGTGGCCGATGATCGGCTGATCACCGGGCAGAACCCGGCTTCCACGGCCCTGCTGGCCAAAAAAGTGCTCGATCGACTGAAGGAAGGCTGACAACCTGCTTCTGCTTTTCTGTAAAACCGCAACACTTTTGGCCTACAGCCGAAGCTTCATCAAGTACATAGGATCAGCGCTGACCTGTTCAACCCGAACAGCAAGGTTCAACGGAGCGGCGGTCCTATGGCAGCAATACCGAGTGTCGGCATCAACTGGCGAAAATTACTTTTGATATTGTCCATCGGCGCAATACCGGTGCTATCCGGGTTACTGATGATGGACTATCAGCTGGACAGAAAACTTGAGGAAAATGCCAAGGTTTCCGTTCAAGAGGCTGTTTTCAGCATCGATCAGGCACTGGGCCGCATGGAAGCCGATCTGGACTCGATCCTGCCATTGGCAGGCAAGCCATGTGACGAAGTGCTCGACATCCTGGAGCAAAGAGTTGCCAATAACCCGCATCTTCGCTCATTGATACTCACCCGCAACCAACAAGCGTATTGTGCGACGGATATGGACCCTTTGGCATATATCTCGGCTTTTTCCCTGTCCGGACGGCAGACGCAACTGGCGTTCGACGCACCGTCGTCGCCTAACGCGGCGATCATAAAGATCCAGAAACCAAACAGCGACCCCGGGATAATCGCAACAGCGTACGGTCGGCAGTTGCGTGACGAACTGCGTGCCTTCCAGGACGGCCTGACATTGCTGCTGGAATTCAACGACCTGTATATCTGGAGCGAGGGAGACAGCCGCGATGCACAACGCCCCTCCCAGGTCGAATTCACCGAGCAAACGGTATCCGAGAAGTATGGCTACGTGGTGATCGGTGGCTACCCCAGAGGGTACGCCGCCCAGGAGTTTCGCGTCTCCCTGCACCAAGTACTGCCTTCGCTGGTACTGGTCGGGGTGGCTAGCATGGTCATCATGTACCTGGGCCTGACCAGTTCGCGCAAGAAGAAGGGTTGATACCGCCGCCATCGAGCGTGACGGCGGTACCCTTGGTTCAGTCGGTGCTCAGCACACCACGGCGTACCTGGTCGCGCTCGATGGACTCGAACAGGGCCTTGAAGTTGCCCTCGCCAAAGCCGTCATCACCCTTGCGCTGGATGAACTCGAAGAACACCGGGCCGAGCAGGGTCTCGGAGAAGATCTGCAGCAGCAGGCGCTTGTCGTCAGACTGGGAGGCGCCATCGAGGAGGATGCCACGTGCCTGCAACTGGTCTACCGGCTCGCCGTGACCTGGCAGGCGCTCTTCGAGCATTTCGTAGTAGGTTTGCGGCGGTGCAGTCATGAAGCGCATGCCGAAGCCCTTGAGGGCGTCCCAGGTCTTGAGCAGGTCATCGGTCAGGAAGGCGACATGCTGGATGCCTTCACCGTTGAACTGCATCAGGAACTCTTCGATCTGCCCTGAGCCCTTGGACGATTCTTCGTTCAGCGGAATGCGGATCATGCCATCCGGTGCGGTCATGGCGCGCGAAGTCAGGCCGGTGTACTCACCTTTGATATCGAAATAGCGGATTTCACGGAAGTTGAACAGTTTCTCGTAGAAGCCGGCCCAGTACGACATGCGCCCGCGATAGACGTTGTGGGTAAGGTGGTCGATAATCTTCAGGCCGGCACCCACCGGGTTGCGGTCCACACCCTCGATGAACTTGAAGTCGATATCGTAGATCGAGCTGCCTTCCTCGAAACGGTCGATCAGGTACAGCGGCGCACCGCCGATGCCTTTGATCGCCGGCAGGCGCAGCTCCATCGGGCCGGTCTCGATTTCCACCGGCTGGGCGCCCAGTTCCAGGGCGCGGGCATAGGCCTCATGGGCGTTGCGCACGCGGAACGCCATGCCGCATACCGACGGGCCGTGTTCGGCGGCGAAGTAGGAGGCGATGCTCTTGGGTTCGTTGTTCAGGATCAGGTTGATGTCACCCTGCCGATACAGGTGCACATCCTTGGAACGGTGGGTAGCCACCTTGGTGAAGCCCAGCATCTGGAATACCGGCTCGAGTACGCCAGGGGTAGGCGAAGCCAGTTCGATGAACTCGAAGCCCATCAGGCCCATTGGATTGTCGAATATATCAGCCATGTTCGTGTCCTCATCTGCAGCGAAAAATTATTGATTGCGCGGGATGTGGCACGGAAACGGCGGTGAGCAAGGGATACCCCGCACGCTGCGGGCGAGGAAATCACCTATTAACAGCTTGAACCCATGGTATGTCATATGGACCCATTCTCGGCGGGCTTGATCCTCCGGTATCGAAGGACCTTATTGTTGTATTCGTAAATCGATTCTACATTGCGTAAAATGGTTTGTCGCGCTTTAGTTGCTCACGGGTTCCGACAAGCGGCTATCCTCTCGTAATCCTCCTACAGATCAGGTCAGCATGCCCCTTTCCGTAAAACGCCGCGCTCGCCTCAGCTGGCGCACCCTGTTGCCTTGGGTCGTCGGCGTGCTGCCGGTGGCGTGCGGCCTGGCCGTGATGAATTGGCAGATCGAGCGCGAAATGCAGGCCAGCAGCCAGGCCACCGCCCGCCAGGTGGTGGAGCATGTCGAGCGCATTCTCGACAACCTGTCCAGCGCTGCCAATGCCCTGCTGCCGCTTGCCGACAGCCCGTGCGACGAGGCCCAGCTCATGCTGCGCGCCCAGGTCACGCGCAACGCCTTCGTACGCTCGACCAACCTGTTCCGGCACAACGCCCTTTATTGCACCTCGCTGTTCGGCGCGTTCGACGAGCCGGTCAACCCCGGCGACTACATTGACGGCAAGCTGTGGCTGATGGACGGCAACTCGGTCACCCCCGGCCACCCGCTGCTGGTGTATCGAGCCAGCGACGGCGACCGCGGCGCAATCAGTACGGTGGATGGCGACCACCTGCTGACGGCGCTGCGCCTGATCGGCCCCGATGAAGACCTGCACATCCGCGTGGGCGATGCCTGGCTGGGCAAGGATGGCATCGTGCACAAGGGCTTGCCGCCGGCCGCGGCCAGCGCAAATGTACTGCTGGGCTCGACCCGTTACCCATTCAGCGTGCAGGGCGGCTATGGCGCCGACAGGCAGGGCCAGCTGTGGCGCAGCCACTACCCCGCCCTGTTCGCGTTGCTGCTGGTACTGGGCGCGGTAGCCGCCCTGGTGTGCCGCTGGCAGGTTCGCCGCGCCAACTCGCCGCGTGCCGAACTGCGCCGGGCGCTGGAGGCCGACGAGTTCCTGCCGTACTTCCAGCCGGTGGTGCGCAAGGGCGATTACCGCTGGGCCGGCGCCGAAGTGCTGATGCGCTGGAACCACCCGCGCGAAGGCCTGGTACGCCCCGACCTGTTCATCCCCTACGCCGAACACAGCGGGCAGATCGTTGCCATGACCCGTGCGCTGATGATGCACACTGCCCAGAACCTGGCACCCTATGCCGGGCTGCTGGAGGACGGTTTCCATATCGGCATCAACATCACTGCCGACCACTGTCGCGACTTCAGCCTGCTGGACGACTGCCGCACCTTTCTCCAGCACTTCCCGCCAGGCCGGGTGGTGCTGACCCTGGAGCTGACCGAGCGCAAGCTGATCGAAGCCACGCCGGTGACTCTGGAACTGTTCGAGAAGCTCGACGCCATGGGTGTGAAGATCGCCCTGGACGACTTCGGCACCGGCCAGTCAAGCCTCAACTACCTGCGCCAGTTCAAGGTCGATTACCTGAAGATCGACCAGAGCTTCGTTGCCATGATCGGTGGTGACGCACTGTCGCTGCACATCCTCGAGACCATCATCGAGCTGTCGGCCAAGCTGGGCCTGGGCATCGTTGCCGAGGGCGTGGAAACAGAAGCCCAGCGCGACTACCTGGCCCGTCACGAGGTGGACTTCCAGCAGGGCTACCTGTTCGCCAGGCCAATGCCGGCTGCCCAGTTTCTCGAAGCACTGGCGGCGCGCCCGGCTGCGTCGCGGTTGCCGCAAGCCGCGCCCCCTGAGATCATGCGCGGCTGATCCACCCGCTCAATTTCCTATTCGAGGCATTCGTGTCAAAAGGCATTCTTTCGTCGGTCATGGCGTCCTGTCTGTTCGCCGTGATGTACTTCTATACCTCTCTGCTCACGCCACTCGATGGCGAAGAGATCTTTGGCTGGCGCACCCTGTTGACGCTACCCTGCCTGACCCTGTTCATGCTTGTCTCGAAAGACTGGAAACGGGTGGGCGAACTGCTCGCCCGGGTAAAACGCACGCCGCTGCTGTTGCTGGGCATGCTCGGCACATCGTGGCTGATGGGCGTGCAGCTGTGGCTGTTTCTCTGGGCGCCCCTGCACGGGCGCAGCCTGGAGGTGTCGATGGGTTACTTCCTGCTGCCGCTGGCCATGGTCCTGACCGGCCGGCTGGTGTATGGCGAGCGCCTGTCACGCCTGCAGAAGGTGGCCGTGGCCTGCGCCGCGCTGGGCGTAGGCCACGAGCTGTACCAGAATGGCAGTTTCGCCTGGGAGACCCTGTTGGTAACGATCGGCTACCCGATCTATTTCGTGTTGCGCAAGCGCTGCCGCACCGACCACCTGGGCGGCCTGTGGTGCGACATGTGCCTGCTGTTGCCCTGGGCGTTGTACTTCGTGATCCAGGGCCCACTCGCTCCTGCCGACCTGCAGGCACACCCCGGGCTGTATGCGTTGATCCCGATCCTGGGGGCGATCAGCGCCTCGGCCTTGATTGCCTACGTGCTTGCCAGCCGCCTGCTGCCGTTCAGCCTGTTCGGCCTGCTCAGCTACGTCGAGCCGGTGCTGCTGGTGGGCGTGGCGCTGCTGCTTGGCGAAACCATCGGCCCGGATCAGTGGCTGACCTACCTGCCGATCTGGGCCGCGGTGCTGGTGCTGGTGATCGAGGGCTTCAAGCACCTGCTGCGTCAACGTCGCCGGTCGGTGTAAGCCGAACCTGGCGCACCCGCCGCTCCTCGACCGCCTCCACGGTCAGCGTCCAGCCATTCCAGGCCAGGCGGTCACCGACCATGGGCAAGCGGTCGAGCAGGCTCATCACCAGGCCCGCGAGGGTCTGGTAGTCCTCGGTGGCGCGGGCGCTGAAGCCGGTACGGGCCTGCACCTGGCTCAGGTTCAATGCACCGCTGACCACAAAACCTTCACCTTCCTGGACGATGCCCGGGCCTTCGACCTCGCTGGCATCCGGCAACTCGCCGGCAATCGACTCGAGGATATCGGTCATGGTCAGCAGGCCGGTGAAGTCACCGAATTCGTTGACCACGAAGGCGATGTGCGTCGACTGGCTTCGCATCTGCTCCAGGGCATTGAGGATGCTGAAGCTTTCCAGCAGGTTCAGCGGTACCCGGGCCATGCCTTCCAGATCAGGCTGGCTACCCGACAGCAGCTCCTTGAGCAGCTCCTTCTTGTGCACGAAGCCCAGTGGCTCGTCCACGCGGCCGTCGCGGATCACTGGCAGGCGCGAGTACGGCGAATTGGCCAGGGCCTGTGCAATGGCGTCGGCCGGCTGCGCCAGGTCGATCACATCGACCTCGGCGCGGGCAGTCATCACCGTGCGAATCGGCCGCTCGGCCAGGTTCAGCACGCCACTGATCATCACCCGTTCACGGCGGTCGAACAGCACCTGCTCCTCACCACCTTCGACCAGGTCGGCGATTTCCTCGCCCACCTCGTCAGCCTCGACCCGGCGGCCACCCAGCAGGCGCAGCACGGCATGCGCGGTGCGCTCACGCAGCGGCCGGTGCTGCTGCAGGCTGCGCTTGCGGCGGGCACGGGCCAACTGGTTGAACAGCTCGATCAGGATCGAGAAGCCGATGGCCGCGTACAGGTAACCTTTCGGGATATGGAAGCCCAGGCCTTCGGCGGTGAGGCTGAAGCCGATCATCATCAGGAAGCCCAGGCACAGCATGATCACCGTGGGGTGGGCGTTGACGAAGCGGGTCAGCGGCTTGCTGGCAACGATCATGATGCCGATCGAGAAGATCACCGCGATCATCATTACCGACAAATGTTCGACCATGCCCACCGCGGTAATTACCGCGTCCAGCGAGAACACCGCATCGAGCACCACGATCTGCGCGACGATCGGCCAGAACGCAGCGTGGCGCACTGCGCCGCTGGCCTGGGCCACGTGGCCTTCCAGGCGTTCGTGCAGCTCCATGGTGGCCTTGAACAGCAGGAACACGCCACCGAACAGCATGATCAGGTCGCGGCCCGAGAAGCTCTTGTCGAACACCTCGAACAACGGCGCGGTCAGGGTGACCATCCACGAGATACTGGCCAACAGGCCCAGGCGCATGATCAACGCCAGGCTCAGGCCAATGACCCGCGCGCGGTCGCGCTGATGCGGTGGCAGCTTGTCGGCGAGAATGGCGATGAACACCAGGTTGTCGATACCCAGTACCAGCTCGAGGACGATAAGCGTCAGCAGGCCCAGCCAGGCCGTGGGGTCGGCTAGCCATTCCATTAGCGGGTACTCACGAGGGCAGCGTCACGAGGACGGAAGAAGGAAGGCCTTGAAGGCCGGGGACTGGGGGGCTCCGCGAAGGTGCTCATATAGACCTTGATAGCAAATTGGGAGAACGATCCTACAAGCACAGCAGCTTTCCGTAACAGCGCAAAACTATTACAAAACCTGTAACAACGCCTCTAGAGCCACGCCTCCACCTGTGGGAGCGGCCTTGCGTCGCGAAAGGGCTGCGCAGCAGCCCCTGGGATTGCAGCATCTCTGCAAATCGCTGGGGCCGCTCTGCGGCCCTTTCGCGACGCAAGGCCGCTCCCACAGAAAGGCATAAGGCCGATATGGGTACTTTCCTTCAATACCGCAGGCTGTCGATACCCCAGCATGGAGGTCACCTTCACCCAAACGGATCATCCTCATGAGCCTGTCTCTATCCATGGCCGCTTTCGCACTGGCGGCTTCGATCTCCCCCGGCCCGGTCAACATCGTCGCGCTGGGCAGCGGTGCCCGCCATGGCCTGCGTGCGAGCCTTGCGCATGTGGCTGGCGCCACGCTGGGTTTCTGCCTGTTGCTGGTGCTGGTCGGGCTGGGCCTGCACCAGTTGTTGCTGCGCTGGCCTTTGCTTGGCCTGCTGTTGCACTGGGGCGGCGTGGCGTTCCTGCTGTACATGGCAAGGAAGCTGGCCAGCGATGACGGTCAGCTGGTTGCTACACATCACTCCCAGGCCCCCTCGGCCTGGCACGGCGCGGCGATGCAATGGCTCAACCCCAAGGCATGGCTGGCAGCGGTGGCCGGGGTGGGTGCCTACACCGGCGGTGAGCAGCAGTTGCTGTGGCTGTTTGCCTGGATCTACGGACCGATCTGCTTCATTTCGGTGGCCAGCTGGGCGTGGGCCGGAAGCGTGATTCGCCAGTACCTGGGCAACCCACGGCACATGCGCCTGCTGAATCGGTGCTTGGCGCTGCTGCTCGTGGGCAGTGCGGTTTATCTGGTTATTCAAGGCTAGCTGCACCGGCCCTGTCGCCGGCAAGCCAGCTCCCACCCGACCACACTGGCCTCAAGCCATGTGCAAATACCTGTAGGAGCGGCCTTGTGTCGCGATGGGCCGCGCAGCGGCCCCGACAACCTTTGCTGCGAAGCTGAAACCCTAGGGCCGCTTCGCGCCCCATCGCGACACAAGGCCGCTCCTACAAGGGCCAGTGCTGGCTTGAAGAGATATCCAAGACAGTTGCTCCCACCCCGACCGCGTTGCCCCTAAGACCTGTGCAGTACCTGGGAGCAACTGTCTTACTCAATTTCTAAAGGCTGGCGCGATCCCTGTGGGAGCTGGCTTGCCGGCGATGGGCCATCACAGCCAATATGGCCACTCAGCCAAGTGCATTGCGGTAATGCCCCGGTGTCGTCGCCAGGTGCCGCTTGAAGGCCCGCTGCAGGTGCGCCTGGTCGGCAAACCCGGCCTCCTGCGCCACCTCGGCAATTGCCCGGCCCTGGCGCAGTTGCGCCCTGGCCAGCTGCACGCGCTGGTCGAGCAGGTAGCCATGCGGCGTCAGTCCGAAGCGTTGGCGGAACGCGCGAATCAGGTAGGAACGCGACAGCCCGCATGCGGCGCAGATGTCGTCCAGGCTCAGCGGGTCGCCACGATGGGCGCGTATGAACGCTGCCGCCGCATCCAGCCGCGGGTTGCCATCGTCGTTCACGCTGGCATTACCGCCAAGCAACCCCGGCAATGCAGCAAACAGCGCCGCCAGGCGCCCTTCCCGGTCTGGCACGCTGGCGTCAAACAGGTCGGCAAAGACCTGCAACAGGCCCTGGTACAACACCGGCGAGCTGCTCCAGGCCTGGGCCGGCAAGGTAAATCCCAGCGCCTGCAACCAGGGCATATCGACGAACAACATGAGGTAGGACCAAGGCTCCCCGTCGATGGGATTGCAGGCATGCACCACACCCGGGTTCATCAGTACCGTGGAACCAGCCGTCACCTCGATGCACCGGTCACCGTACAGGTAGGAGCTGCGCCCTCCCGTTATCACCCCGATGGAAAAGCTCTCGTGGGAATGCGCGGCGTAGCACACCTGGCGCCCGTCCCCTACCCGCCGGGCTTCGACGAAAGGCAACGCCGGGTCGCGCCAGAACCGTGATACCTCGATCATTCCTCACCCCCTAGCCACTGTCCTGCGCCTGGATAGTACACGCCTATCGCCCTGACAGGCCTCAATATACCCAAGTCGCGTTATCCCATTACCACTTGGCTTTAGCGGAATAGCGTTTGATGCCTTCTTTGCATGAAAGGAGCATCGACATGACGGCCAAAAACCCCCATCAACCCTTGCTCGAGGCGCAGCTGCCGCACTGGGCCCGCCAGGCAGCCCCCGACCAGTGGGCCGCGTTGAAGCAAACCCAGACCGCCCCATGGCAGACGCAGGACTGGTTTGCCAATGCAGCTCCCGACCTGCGCCAGGCGGTGCATGCCAGCCAGGCGCGCCTGATACATTCGCAAGCGGCCTTGGCCCGCGCGCTCAAAGGGCTGAAACAGATCACCGAGTTCGCAGAACCATTGCTGCAGGGCGCTATTGCCGCACAAGGCGTTCACGCGCCGTTGCGCTCTACCGAGCTGCTGCGGGTCGAACGCGACTGGCACTGGATTGGCCTGCGTTACCTGTACCGCCATCGTCGCGACAACCTGCTACAGGCCGCCCTGCAGAACTTCGCCGACGATGAGGTCTTCACTCCCGAAAGTGCCATTGCCCCGAGCCACAGCATTCAGGTAACAGCGGTCCAAGTACAAGGCTCGGCCCCACTTGGCATGCAAGTACCGGTGGCGCACTTTGCGCTGACATCGGAGCGCTACCAGGTTGACCGACTGCCACTTGCCCCGGCCACCTTTGCCACAATGTGCCGCGACCTGGACCTGGGTAGCGCTTACCAGGCCCACCTGGAACAGCACTTCGCCCGACCCGTTACCCGAGCCCTGGCCATCAGGGTGCAGCAAGACCGCCTGCGCCTTGCGGCCGACCTTGCCTATCTGCGGCACCTGCTTGACGGCAGCACGCGCGATCAGGTCGAACAGTTGTTGCAGGGTGGTGCGGTGAGATGCTGGCAGCTGGCGCTGTTCGGCACGCCCCTGTACGAAGTCATGCTGATCGATGCCGGCAGTGGGGCGCTGGCGCTGTACTTGCCCGGCCATGACCCGGCCCTGCGCCAATGCAACAACCTGGACGCGGTACACGATACACTGGCGACCTTGCTGCTGGAGCCCGATGCCCGCCAGGCCTTCATGGCCTACATCAGGCAGGACGAGCGCACGCATTTTCTCGACCTGCTTCGGCAAAACCTCGACGTCACAGGCAACACTGCCTATGACCGCCCTTGGCAGCGCGCAGCGCATGCCGACCTGCGCCCCACGCGCGTGGCCATCACGGCCGAGCCTTTCGGCCACTACCAGGACCTGCACCTGGCGCGCCTCAAGCATGAAGCCAGCCTGCTGGCAGTGCCGACAGCGGCGGCCGATGCCGATGCACGGGCCAGGCGCCTGGAGGAATGGGAAAGCCTTGGCCTGGATGCGCTCAATATCGCCGCGTTCTTCATTCCAGGTGCAGGCACCCTGATGCTGGCCGTCACCGCCTGCCAACTGCTCGGCGAGGCCTTCGAAGGCTACGAAGCCTGGCATGAAGGCGACCGTCACCTGGCGCTACGCCACTTGGAGGCGGTAGGCCTGAACCTGGCCCTTGTCGGTGGCTTCGTGGCAGCGGGCAAGTTGGTACCCAAGCTGTTCAACAGCCCGTTGATGGAAAACCTGCAGCAAGTACGCAGCAACGACGGCCGCTACAGGCTCTGGAATGAAGACCTCACCCCCTACCGCAGTGCCGTCACACTGCCCGAAAACCTGCAGCCCAATGCACTTGGCCAGTACCTGTACGAGGGCCGGCACTTCATCCGCATGGACGGCCAACTCTTCGAGCAACGCTTCGACAGCCATTTGCAGCAATGGCGGGCCATTCACCCCGAGGTGCCCGATGCCTGGCAGCCACCGCTGGCGCACAACAGCCAAGGCGCCTGGCGTGGTCAGCATGAGCAGCCCGGCCAGTGGCCATTCGCGAAGCTGGTACGCCGTCTTGGCCAGCCATATGCCACGTACACCCCAGAACAGCTGACGCAGGCCGGCCGCCTCTGTGGCGTCGACGCCGCGCGCTTGCGCCGAGTGCACCTGGAGGGCCAGCCAACGCCGCCGCTGTTGCTCGATGCCCTGCAGCGCATGGCGGCGCAGGCCGAGGTAGAGGCGTTGGCCGAGAAGGCCCCGCCGGGCCTGTTCGAGCGGCTCTACAACGGCAGCGAGCCCACCACTCCGTCGACCCGGAAACTGCTCGATGCCTATCCACGGCTTTCCCCTGCCCTGGCCAAGCGTTTGCTGGCACCGTTGGGCGAAGCCGAATCGCTCGCCTGGCAACAGTACGGACAGCTGCCCACGCAAGTTCGCCAGTTGCTGGAGCAAGTGCATGGCGAGCTGCCCCTGGTACGCGCGCTGGAAGGCGTGCTTCAGCCTGCCCGGGCCAGCAGTGACAGCGAACGCCTGCTGTTCAGCGCACTGGATGCGATGCCCGACTGGCCTGGGGACGTGCGCCTGGAGCTGCGCGGCGCCAGCCCTGAAGGCCCGCGGCTGGAGCAGGTCGGCAGCGACCACGCCACCACCCTGCGTCGGGTGATCAAATCGGTCGAAGGCTATGAGGTCGACCTAGGCGAGCGCCCTGCACCTGCGCTGCGGGATCCGGACCTCTGTCGCGCCATAGAGCAGGCACTGTCACGCTCGCACCGCGACATGCTGGGTATCACGACCGCCGATGGCAGTTCGCTACGCCAGCACGTACTGGATTGGGTCGACAAGCACAGGGAGACATTGGCCCAGCGGCTCTGGGGGCAGCGAACGGCACTGCGCAAGCCCTTGGGAGGCTTGCGCGGCGGGCGGCCGCTGGCCCCCGAACCGCCTCAGCCGCGCCTGGCAGGCTCGCTGGCCGGAGCCTATCGCCGCTTGTTCCCGGACGCCACCGATCAGGAGTTCGAAAACTGGCTGGGCAACGATGAGGACAACCCCAACGCCGATGACATTCGCTCACCCACACAGCGGCTGCACGACCTGCAGCAGCGTCTGGATACTTTGCGCCGCGACCTGCATGAATGGGCCAGGCCCGATCCCCAGCACCCTCACCAGCGGCACCTGGCCATCCGCCCCATCATCAACGCCTGGCGGCGGCTGTCGACCATAGCGCTTGAAGGGGGTGGCCGCCTGCACAGCCTGGACCTGTCTGGCCTGGAACTGGACAACCAGGCCCTGGCCAGCCTGGCCTTGCCAGACGACTTCACCCATGTGCAGCACTTGTCACTCAGCTACAACCGCTCGCTAAGCCAGTTGCCGGCCGAGTTCCACGAACGCTTCCCCAACCTCAATCGCTTGCTGCTGACCGACTGCCGGTTCGACACCGTGCCCCATCTGGGCAACCCTGAGCAGCTCGCCTGGCTGGACCTGGAAGGCAACCGCATTACCTGGAGTGCCCAGGCCCAGCAGGCACTGAACCGCTGCCCCGGGCTTGTGGTGCTGGACCTTTCGGGCAACCCGCTGCTGCAGGCCCCGGACCTGCGTGGGCTGGCCTACCTGAGGACGCTGTTCCTGAACGACTGTGCGCTTAGCGAATTGCCACAAGGCCTGAGCCAGATGGTCGAGCCCAACATTGTGGATATCGGCGAAAACCAGCTGCTGCGGTTGCCAGACGGTTTCAACGTACCACGGCCAGTCGCAAACGCCCTGCGCCTGGAAAGCGAATGGCTGGGCGCACCTGTGCTTGCGCAGATCGAGGCCTACAACACCGTGCATCAGGTGGACCTGTTGGTGTGCGAAGGCGACTACCTGGAATTCTTCGAACAGACCGGCCCGGCCGAAATGGCCGTGTGGCAGCGATTGCCACTGCAATATCGGCGCGACCTCAGGCCGTTGCTTGAACTTGAACCGTTCGTCTCCCACCCACGGCAAGCGCGCGCCGAATTCTGGCGGCGCCTGGCTCTGATCGACGCAGACCCCGCCCTGCGTCAGCAATGGTTGACACACCCACCGTACGACCTGTTCAACCTCCCGCTTTGACAGCCCTTGGGTGCCTGCCTGCGCAACAGGGCAGGCATTCGTGCCCATGTTAAGCCAGACTGGTGTTTTTCCGGCAGCCGGTGCATGCTCAAAGCTGAAGCGATTCACCTGGCTCGAAACCCGCCCAGCAATGTGAGGTGCAGTACCCATGGACCGTCTGCTCGATTCACTCTTCCCCAGCGCCGAGAACATCCCGGAAACCTGGCGCCTGGGAGCCCCCCTGGAACAACGCGACTATCTGGTGAACGGCGAGCTGAGGCGCTGGGATGGCCCCTTGGCCACGGTGCGCAGCCCGGTCTGGCTCAAGGAAGGCAACGATGAGCACCAGGTGGTGCTGGGCAGCGCCCCGCTGCTCGATGCCGACACCGCGCTCACCGCCCTCGATGCCGCCGTGCAAGCCTACGACAAAGGCCGCGGCGCCTGGCCGAACATGCGCGTGGCCGAGCGCATCCAGCACGTCGAGACCTTCCTGGCGCGCATGCGTGAGCAGCGCCAGGCCGTGGTCAAGCTGCTGATGTGGGAAATCGGCAAGAACCTCAAGGATTCGGAAAAGGAATTCGACCGCACCTGCGACTACATCGTCGACACCATCAATGCCCTCAAGGACCTCGACCGCCGCTCCAGCCGCTTCGAGCTGGAACAGGGCACGCTGGGCCAGATCCGCCGTGCACCGCTGGGCGTGGCGCTGTGCATGGGTCCATACAACTACCCGCTGAACGAAACCTTCACCACGCTGATCCCGGCGCTGATCATGGGCAACACCGTGGTGTTCAAGCCGGCCAAGTTCGGTGTGCTGCTGATTCGGCCGTTGCTCGAAGCCTTCCGTGACAGCTTCCCGCCGGGGGTGATCAACGTCATCTACGGCCGCGGCCGGGAAACAGTGAGCGCGCTGATGGCCAGCGGCAAAATCGATGTGTTCGCCTTCATCGGCACGCACAAGGCCGCCAGCGACCTGAAAAAACTGCACCCGCGCCCGCACCGGCTGCGCGCCGCGCTGGGGCTGGATGCCAAGAACCCGGGCATCGTGCTGCCCCAGGTGGACCTCGACAACGCCGTCGAAGAGGCAGTCACCGGTGCGCTGTCGTTCAATGGCCAGCGCTGCACGGCGCTGAAGATCCTGTTCGTCCACGAGGACGTGGTCGATGCCTTCCTCGACAAGTTCCAGCGCAAGCTGGCCGCGCTCAAGCCTGGCATGCCCTGGGAACCAGGCGTGGCGCTGACACCGTTGCCCGAGCCCGGCAAGGTCGACTACCTCGACGGCCTGCTCGCCGACGCCACCGCCAAGGGCGCACGCGTGCTCAACGAAGGCGGCGGGCACAGCCGCGGCTCATTCTTCTACCCGGCCGTGCTGTACCCGGTGAAGAGTGACATGCGCGTCTACCACGAGGAACAGTTCGGCCCGCTGGTACCGGTAGTGCCCTACCGCGACCTGCAAACGGTGATCGACTATGTACTGGACTCCGACTACGGCCAGCAATTGAGCCTGTTCGGCAATGACCCGGCGACCATCGGCAGCCTGGTCGACATCTTTGCCAACCAGGTCGGGCGCATCAACATTAACGCGCAATGCCAGCGCGGCCCCGACACCTACCCGTTCAACGGCCGCAAGAACAGCGCAGAAGGCACCCTGTCGGTACACGACGCCCTGCGTGTGTTCTCGATCCGCACGTTGGTCGCCACGCGCTTCCAGGAGGCCAACAAGGAACTGATCAGCGAGATCATTCGCAACCGGCAGTCGAGCTTCCTGACCACCGACTACATCTTCTGACCACCGCGTTTATAGAGAATCGATCTATAGCCCCTGTCGATTTTCCATCCGCGCAAACGACTCTAAGCAACAGGGCGCCAACCGGCGCCCACTTCCAAGGAGAGTCGAACATGGCAGCCAAACCCATCCCCGAAGGCCAGCACAGCATCACGCCCTACCTGGCCATCAACGACGCCGCCAAGGCTATCGAGTTCTACAAGAAGGCCTTCTCCGCCATCGAGATGTTCCGCCTTGACGCCCCGGGCGGCCGCGTCGGCCACGCCGAGCTGAAGATCGGCGATTCGTCGCTGATGCTGGGCGACCCCTGCGACATGGAAGGCGGTCTCACCGCCAGCCAGAAGCTCAACGGCGCAGGCGTAGGGCTGCACCTGTATGTCGAGGACTGCGACAAGGTCTATGCCCAGGCCTTGGCGGCCGGCGCCACCGAGTTGCATGCGGTGACAGATCAGTTCTACGGCGACCGTAGCGGCACCCTGAAAGACCCGTTCGGCAATATCTGGTTCGTTTCCACCCACAAGGAGGACCTGACCCCCGACGAAATTCGCGCCCGCGCGGCGAAGATGTTCGGTGGCACTGCCCAGTAAGTTGAAAGCGGCGCGACTTTGCTTGAAGCTTGGGGCTCGTAGCTGGGAGCTGCTTCATGCGAATCATCGACAAAACCGCCGCACAGGTCCGTAGCCTGACCCCTGCAGAAGAGGAGCTGCTGGTCGGCTTTGCCACCGGCAGCCTCGCCGGCCCGCGCCTGCTGCAGGCCAACCAGTTACTGATGAAGGTGCGCAACGCCAACCAGTGGCTGGCCTGCGACTGCCGCAACGATGCCTTGCCGGTGCTCAATGTCACCCTCAACGGCAACACCGGCACGCTGTTTCTCAAGAACAATCCGGGTACCGCCGAACATGCGCCCGGCTGCCCGTTCACCAAGGACGAGCGGGAAGCGGCCGAGCGCGAGAACGACCCCGCGCCACCTGCTGCCTGGCTACCGCCCGACACACCATTGCGCCTGATCGGCGATTTTCGCAGCGGCACCGCCGGTGCTGGTGGTGATGGCAGCGAGCGGCGCGACCAACAGCGCCTGCTGTCACTGTTGCTGACCTGGATCGAGACCAGCGGCCTGAACCTGTATGCCACGCACCTGAAAAAGGACCTGACCGGGCAGTTTGCCGAGTTGCGCAGCGTGGCCAGCCGCTATCCGCTGCTGGAACGGGTGCCCGCCAGCAACTACCTGGAAACCCGCCTGGACATGAAGCACATGATGATGCTCAAGTCCCGACTGCGCGAAGCCACGGTGTTCGGCAACCACCGCCGGCACGGCCTGCTGCTGGACTGCGTGGACCAGATAAAAGGGCGCAAGCTGTTCAACAACCGCAGTGAAGACGGCTTCGACTTCCAGGGGCACCATCTATATTGGGGTGGCAACCGCACCGCCGGGCCATTGCTGGCCTTGGCACTGTACTCGCCGACCAGTGCCGGCAGCCATTTCTACGAGTTGATCCATGTGGCCAGCGTTCCGGTGCTGTCCCGCGCTCATCTGTTCCCGGTGTATCGCGACGAGGAACGCGAACCGCTCAAGGCCCTGGTATCGCTGGTCGACTGGATGGCCGGCAAAGGCGTGAAAGTGCAGATGCGCCGCCCGGTGATTGGCGGCCAGGTAATGGATGAATTGGTGATGACCTCTGACCAGGACCGAGTGCTGTCGATATCGTTGCTGGACCAGCCGATCGGCCCTGAACCGGATACCGAGAACTTCAAGCGCTACGCCGACTTCAAGAGCCTGGAAACCTTCCGCAAGTTCGTCGCCGGGTTCTTCATGCGCGAGCGCTGAGCCCCCTCTACCGGCACACACAAAACCTTGTAGGAGCGGCCTTGTGTCGCGATGGGGCGCGAAGCGGCCCCAGGTTTTCAGCTTCGCAGCAAAGATTGCCGGGGCCGCTGCGCGGCCCATCGCGACACAAGGCCGCTCCTACAAGGGCCAGTGCTGGCTTGAAGAGATATCCAAGACAGTTGCTCCCACCTGGACCGCATCAACCTCAAGCCATGCGCCGACCCTGTGGGAGCGGGCGTGCCCGCGAAGAGGCCCGTACAGGCTGCACGAGGTTGGCGTATCAACCAAGGAACAGCTTGTACGCCGGGTTGTCGGTCTCATCCCAGTACCGGTACCCCATCTCATCCAGCGCCAATGGCAACCCCGCCAGCTCGTCCCCAGGCACCTCCAGCGCCGCGAACACCCGTGCCTCTGCCGCACCATGGTTGCGGTAATGGAACAGGCTGATGTTCCAGCGCTTGCCCAACCGCTCCAAAAAGCCCAGCAAGGCCCCCGGGCGCTCGGGGAATTCGAAGCGCAGCACCCGTTCGTCAGCCCCGGGCGCGGCATGGCCGCCGACGGTATGGCGCACATGCAGCTTGGCCAGTTCGTTGTCGGTCAGGTCCAGCACGTTGTAGCCCTGCTCGCGCAGGCTGGCCAACAACTGGTCGCGTGGGTCGTGCAGCGGGTGTGTCTGCACCCCAACGAACAGTCGCGCCTCCTTGCCAGGGTAATAGCGATAGTTGAATTCGGTGATCTGCCGCTTGCCCAGGGCCTGGCAGAAGGCGCGGAAGCTGCCCGGTTGCTCCGGGATGGTGACTGCGATGATCGCCTCGCGCTGCTCGCCCAGTTCGGCACGTTCGGCCACATGGCGCAGGCGGTCGAAATTGACGTTGGCCCCGGAGTCGATGGCCACCAGGGTCTGCCCCTGCATGCCGTCGCGCGCCACGTACTTCTTGATCCCCGCCACGGCCAGGGCGCCGGACGGCTCGGTGATCGAGCGGGTGTCGTCATAGATGTCCTTGATCGCCGCGCACAACTCGTCGCTGCTCACGGTCACCACTTCGTCAACGAAGTGCCGGCACAGCTCGAAGCAATGGGCGCCGATCTGCGCCACCGCCACACCATCGGCGAAGGTGCCGACCTGCGGCAGGATCACCCGCTCACCGGCTGCCATGGCAGCCTGCAGGCAGTTGGAGTCCTCTGGCTCGACACCGATCACCTTCACCTCAGGGCGCAGGTACTTCACATAGGCGGCGATGCCAGCGATCAACCCACCGCCACCCACCGGCACGAAGATGGCGTCCAGCGCACCCGGGCGCTGGCGCAGGATCTCCATGGCCACGGTGCCCTGCCCGGCGATCACATCCGGGTCGTCGAACGGTGGCACGAAGGTGGCACCTTCGCTTTCGGCCAGTTTCAGCGCGTGGGCCAAGGCATGGGGGAAACTCTCGCCGTGCAACACTACATGGCCACCGCGCGAACGTACTCCTTCCACCTTCAGCGACGGCGTGGTGGTAGGCATGACGATGGTAGCCTTCATGCCCAGGTGCGATGCCGCCAGGGCCACACCCTGGGCATGGTTGCCTGCGGAGGCAGTGATCACCCCGCGCTCGCGCTGCACGGTACTCAGCCGTGACAGGCGAGTGTACGCACCGCGGATCTTGAACGAGAAGGTAGGCTGCAGGTCTTCGCGCTTGAGCAACACCTGGTTGCCCAGGCTGGCAGACAACGCAGGCGCAGTTTGCAAGGGCGTTTCAATGGCCAGGTCGTACACCGGGGCGGCAAGAATGCGCCGCACCTGTTCCGACAGCAGTTGCTGGGGGGTGACGGTAGAACGAGGGCTGACGAAGCTGGTCATCGATGACTCCTTGGCTGTATTCACATTGCCCAGGAGTCAGAGAGAAGAAACCCGCCTCCAGGGCGGGTTCGGTGCACGTACGCGCTAGCCCGCCAAGCTGATAATGGCGGTAATAATAATGGCGTTGACGTGCTGGAAAGTGTTCATGGGTAGCAACTTAGCCGCTAGTGCGACACAAAGTCAACACTTCGCCTGCTGCGCCGAAAGCGGCACGTCGAACACCTTGTCAAAGCCCCACTGGAAGACAAACGCGTAAACGAAGAAGAACACGAACAACGCCAGGTTGGTCAGCAACGCCGCCCACAGGCTGACGTCCAGCCAGTACGCCACCAGCGGCAGCAGTATCAGCACCAGCCCGCCCTCGAAGCCCAGCGCATGCAGCAGGCGCCGCAGGAACGTGCGCTCACGCCGGTGCTGGCGCGCTTCCCAGCGTTCGAACACCCAGTTGTAGGCCATGTTCCAGCTCATCGCGATGCCCGACATCAGCACCGACAGCACGGTCGACTGCGCCATCCCGGCACCGAACGCCAACTCCAGCGCGGGCGCCACGCAGGCGACAGCGATGGCTTCGTAAAGAATGGCCTGGACGATCTTGCGTGCCTTGCCTTGCATGTTCAGCTCCCTGGGTAAACGACCTGTAAAGCTACAAGAAGTGGCCCACAAGAAAAAGCCTGAAATTTGGACAACCCCGCGTTCGGCTGCTTGTATCTATCCAGTACAAACGGCGACAAGTCGTACAACTTCGTCCAGGGAATCGAACGAGGATATAGACGATGGCCTACCCCTTCCTGCCGGTGACCGCCACATGAGCCTGGCATTCATCGATTTTCTCACCTATGTGCTGTTCGGCCTGAAGATCCTGGCGATCGTCCTGGCTTCGCTGATGTTCCTGCTGGGCCTGGATGACCTGTTCATCGACCTCTGCTACTGGGGCCGCAAACTGATCCGGCGCTTTCGCATCTACGACAAGTACGAAAAAGCCGACGAAAAACGCCTGTTCGAGGTACCGGAGAAACCCCTGGCCATCATGGTCCCGGCCTGGAACGAAGTAGGCGTGGTCGGTGAGATGGCGCGCCTGGCAGCCTCGACCATCGATTACGAGAACTACCAGATCTTCGTCGGCACCTACCCCAACGACCCACAAACCCAGGCCGACGTCGACGCGGTGTGCCTGCACTACCCCAACGTGCACAAGGTGGTCTGCGCCCGCCCCGGCCCCACCAGCAAGGCCGACTGCCTGAACAACATCATCGACGCGCTGCTGCGCTTCCAGCAGGACGCCGGCATCCAGTTCGCAGGTTTCATCCTGCACGATGCCGAAGACGTGATCTCGCCCATGGAACTGCGCCTGTTCAACTACCTGCTGCCGAACAAGGACATGATCCAGATCCCGGTGTACCCCTACGCACCGGAATGGAAAGGCTTCACGGCAGGCCACTATGTCGACGAGTTCGCCGAAAACCACGGTAAGGACGTGATAGTGCGCGAGGCCCTGACCGGTCAGGTGCCCAGCGCCGGGGTCGGCACCTGCTTCAGCCGCCGCGCCATCAGCGCGCTGCTCGAGGACGGCGACGGCATCGCCTTCGACGTACAGAGCCTCACCGAAGACTACGACATCGGCTTCCGCCTGAAGCAGAAGGGCATGAAGTGCATTTTCGCCCGCTACTCCATCACCGACCCGGCGCTGACCCTGAAGCAGGAATGGCGCCCGGGCATGAGCCGCGAATTCTCCCAGGTGATCTGCGTGCGCGAGCATTTCCCGCGCGACTGGCAGCATGCCATCCGGCAGAAGTCGCGGTGGATCGTAGGCATCGTGTTCCAGGGCACCAGCAACCTCGGCTGGAGCCGCAAGGGCGCACTCAACTACTTCCTCTGGCGTGACCGCCGCGGCCTGTTCGCCTACCTGCTGAGTTTCCTGGTCAACCTGTTGCTGCTGGTATTGCTGGCCATGTGGCTGGTCACGGTGATTGCGCCAGAGTCGTGGCGCTTCATGTCGATCCTCAGCGACAGCTGGCTGTTGACTACCTTGCTGTGGCTGAACGGGCTGATGCTGTTCAACCGCCTGTTCCAGCGCGCCTGGTTCGTCACCCGCTTCTATGGCATCGGCGAAGGGCTGCTATCGGCACCGCGGATGATGTGGAGCAACTTCGTCAACTTCTTCGCCAACCTGCGTGCACTGCGCCAGGTGATGGAAATGGGTGACTCGCGGCGCGTGGCCTGGGACAAGACCACCCACGAATTCCCCGCCATCGCCGCCCCCGCCCGCACACCGCTGGGCCAGCGCCTGGTGGCCAAGGGCCTGATCAGCGACGAACAGCTGCAACAGGCGATCACCAGCCCGGTACGCCGGCGCCTGGGCCGCGAGCTACTGCTGCGCGGTTGGCTGAACAGCGAACAGCTGGTCGCCACCCTGGCCGAGCAACTGGACCTGCCGTGGGCACCATTGAACCCGTTCAAGCTCGACCCGCAGCTGATCGCCAAACTGCCGCGCAAGCTGGCGACGCACTACGGCGTACTGCCGGTGGGCGAAGATGGCGACACCCTGGTACTGGCCAGCGAAAGCCCGGTCAGCCAGGTGTCGCTCGGGGTAATCAGTCGCCACCTGAAGCGCCCGGTCAGCGCCCGCCTGGCGCCCCAGGGCCGGGTGACCCTGGGCCTGCGCTACCACTACCCAAGCCCCTGGCAGAAGCCGGAAACCCGCGACATGCTGGCCATCCTCGAACGCCATCAGGACGACGAAGCGCTGCTGGAACGGGTCAGCCACCACCAGGTAATGCTCGGTGCCCTGCTGCAGGTGCGCGGCATGGTCCCGGTCACTTTGTTCAACCAGGCGCTGATCGACTTCGATCCGGAACACCAGAGCCTTGGCGAGCACCTGATCGCCCGCGGCATCATTACCGAGCAGGTGCTGCAGCAGGCCCTGATCGAACAGGCCAGCGAACAGCAGGCCGCCTTTGACCTGATCCGGGAGGTGGCATGAAGCCGCGCTTTTCCCTCACTTTCACTGGCCTGTTGCTGTGCTCCGCCGCCCTGCCCTGCGCCGCTTCGGCGCCGATGACCGACTTTCAGCGGTTCACCAGCTACCCGTTCATGGAACGCAGCTACCGCGAAGCGAAGAAGGACAACTGGCCCGAGGTCGAACGCCTGACCCGCCACGTGCTGGGCCGGGTGCCGAACAACGACGAAGCCCGTGCACTGCTGGTGGAGGCACTGGCTCACCAGCGCCGCTACAAAGAGGCCGAAGCCGTTGCCGAACAGTTGGGCGACAGCCCCGAATACGCCAACGCCCTGCTTGAACTACGCCTGGCCTGGATCGAACAGGACCCGCCGCCGGCCAGCCAGGTGGAACTGTGGCTGGCCAACAGCGACGGCACCCACCGGGTGCGCCTGTGGCAGGCCTACAGCCTGAGCCTGGCCAAGTTCGGCGGCGCCGCCAAGGCGCTGGACTGGCTCAACCAACTGCCGCCACAGGGGGATGGCCAAGTGCTGCGCCTGGCCCGGGCCAACTTCGCCGAGCAACTGCGCAACTGGAAGGAAACCATCGAACAGCTGCAGCCCCTGGCCGACCAAGGCCAATTGCCCGCGCAAGACTGGCAACGCCTGGCCAATGCCTACATCCAACAGGTGGATGAACAAGGGCTGAACGCGCTGCTGCCCAGCGCCCCTTCCCCTGAAGCAGCCAACCAGGCCCGCCTGGCCATGGCCAACCGCGCCATCGCCGTCGGCCACAACCAACAGGCCAAGCGCTGGCTGCAAGCATTGCCGGATGAGCAGTTGAACCAGCCCGACCAGCGCCAGCAACTGTGGGAACTGGCCCGCCAAGGCGACGACGCGCCGCTGGTACAGCGCCTGAGCAACGAACTGCAACGGCCCTGCCTGGAAACCGTCGACTGGCTGTCGCGTCGCGACCCAGAGCTGGCGCGCGAGCAGTTCAAAGGCTGCACCGCCAGCACCGACCCCAGGGCCTACGCCGTGCTCAAGCAACGCCTGTACGGCGACCCGCCCCAGCCGCCGCAACCACGCACCGCTGGCGAATGGGAGCAACGCTATCGGCAGAGCGGCGATATGGCCGCACTGGAGCAAGCCACCTTCCTGCTCACGCAACAGGGCCATGGCGAACACGCCCGGCAACTGCTGGAGCAGGCCTACGACCGCCACCAGGGCCGCCTTGCACCTTCACTGCTGCAGCGCCTCGGCAACCTGTATGCGCGTAACGACGGGCCGCTGGACAGCCGCCGCATGCTCGGCCTGATGCCCCGAGTCGATGCCAGTACCCGCGCCCAGCTACTTGGCCGCCTGGCCGAGGCTGGCCAATGCGATGCCGTGCGCCAGGCCGTACCGGCCACCCCGAGCGAGCCTGGCCAGTACCGCGCCCTCGGCCGTTGCGCCATGCCCGACCAGCCAGGCGCAGCGGTGGTCTACTACCAGGCTGCCGAGCGCCTGGGCGACAGCGGCAGTCGCTTGCCCCTGGCCTATGCCCTGGAAGCCGCAGGCGACTCCGAAGCGGCCCTGCCCATCTGGCGCACCCAGCCGGACAGCGCCTGGACCGACAATGCCCGCCTTACCGCCGCCCGTGGCGCGCTGAACGCCGGCGACGCACAAGCGGCCCGGCGCTACTGGGACGCCGCCGCGCACGACAGCGCCGACAACTGGGCCCTGGGTGCCGCCATCGCCCAGCGCCAAGGCGATTACCAGGCGGCGCTGGGCTTCCAGCGCCAGGCCCTGGCGCACAACCCGCGGGCCGACCATTACTACGCCGCCTCCAGCACCGCGCAACTGGCTGGCGACAGCGCCCAGAGCAGCACCTGGCTGGCTGAAGCCGTGCGCCTGGCTCCCGACCAGCCACGCTACCGCGCCGACTACGGCATGCGCCTGGCCGGCTCGACGGACAAGGCCCAGCGCCGCCAGTCGATCCCCTACCTGGAGCGCGCCACCCGCGACTTCCCCGAGGACTACCGCCTCGGCGAAACCCTGGCCCTGCGCTACGACGAAGCCGAAGACAGCGCTTCGGCGCGCCGCGAACTGCGCCGCATTCTCGATGTGGAGCAGGACCTGGTTGACGGCGACGACGAATACGGCAGCCTGGAAGCCCGCAAGTACCGCCAGCGCCGCGCCCACGAAACACTGTCACGGCGCGACACCATCACCCTGGCCAGCACCTGGTCACCGGCCGGCACCTCGACCAACGACAAGTTCCTCGACAATGGCCAGCGCAGCGGCACTTCGCGCCGCGCGCAATCGCAGAACGTGCAACTGGCCATGTGGGACCATGCCCTGGGCGAAGAGCCCAGCCGCAACGGCAGCACCCTGTCGGTTTATGGCCGCGTGCTGTTCGGTGGCCAAAGCCGCACCGACTATGCGCAAAGCATGGGTACGGGCGTCGGCCTGCGCTACAAGCCATTCGGCCAGGCCAACCTCAACCTGTATGCCGAGCTGTACCACCAGCGCCAGATCGACGACGAACACTACCGCGGGCTGAGCCTGGGCCAGCTGCTGAGCCCGGCCAAGGTCGGCGGCAACTGGGGCGACCTGCGTCACCACGCCGAATCGAGCAACGACCTGCTGTTGCGTGCCACCGCCTCGTTCCTCGACCAGGGTGACTGGCGCAACGACTGGCGGGTCGATGAAGACGACTGGAACGAGCGCTTCCTCTACCTCGACGCCGCCTGGTGGACCCGTGCCGGCGACCACGCCTGGCTGTCGCGCTACCAGCAGGGCCACGCCTGGAAGCTGCCGGGCAGCTCGCCGCAAACCATCATGCCTTATGGCTTTGTCGAGTTTTCCAGCCAGGATCCGAGCAACGACTGGCGCCAGGACGCCCGGGCCGGGGTTGGTGTGCGCTGGCAATGGTGGTTCGATGACGACCGCTACAACGCCTACCGCGGTTCGCTGAAAGTGCGTGCCGAATACCAGCAATCGCTGGGCGGCAATCTATACGAGCGCGCCAACGGCGTGCTGGTCGGTGCGGAGATGACCTTCTGATGCGTACGTTCCTGGCCCTCTGCCTGCTTGCCCTGTGGCTGCCAGCCAGCGCCGACCAGCGCCTGTTCTACCAACCCCTGAACCGCGACGCCAATGTCACCCCCGCTCAGTGGCAGCAACTGTGGCGCGCCACCGTGGCCCAGGGCGGCAAGACCCTGATCGTGCAGTGGAGCGCCTACGGCGACAGCGATTTCGGCGGTGCCCAGGGCTGGCTGGCCGACAGCCTGCGCAGCGCGCGTGCCCAGGGCCTGCAACTGGTGCTGGGGCTGTATATGGACCCAGCCTATTACCAGCGTCTCGACGAACTCGATGGTGAAGGCCTGAACAGTTACTGGAAGGCGCAGTTGGGGCGCTCGCTCAGCCAGTACCGGCAACTGCGCCAGGCGTGGCAGTTGCCGGTGGACGGCTGGTATCTGCCCCTGGAGCTGGACGATCATCATTTTCGCGAGGCCGAGCGCCGTGATGCCCTGCACAGCCAGTTGCAGGCCTTCAACCGGCAACTGGACAAGCCTTTGCACATCAGTGCCTTCAGCGCCGGAAAACTCTCACCGCGGGCCAATGCCGCATGGCTGGATCAACTGGCCGGGTTGGGCTTGACTGTGTGGTGGCAGGATGGCGCCGGGACCGGGCGCTTGCCCGCGCTGGTGCGCCAGGGGTACGAACAGGCCTTGCCGTGCCGGGTGGGCGTGGTGCGCGAGGCGTTCCGCCAGGTGAGCGCGCCAGGGCAGGCGTTTCGGGCTGAGCCTGCCCAACCGAAGCTGGGCGGCGGGTGCCATGCCGAGGCGGTGTTCGACCTGCGTTACCGGCCCTGGGCCCAGGGTGTTCTGCCCAAGAATTGAGTCTCCAGGCCTGGCCTCTTCGCAGCACAAGGCTGCTCCTACAGGAGAAATGCGTCACCTGTAGGAGCAGCCTTGTGCTGCGAAAGGGCCAGGCCTGGTAAAGCAGTACGCCCAGGAGCCCACCGATGTTCAAGACCATCGAAACCCACGTGCGCAAGCAGGTCGCCCCCGCCGCCCTGCGCGCCGAATTCCGCCAGCACGAATTCGAGACCATGCGCCCGTTCTGCCTGCTGGTATTCTGCCTCAGCATCCTGATCTGGCTGGTCTTCGACCTGATCGTAAGCTTCCTCGGTGGCCAGGGTTTCACCTGGTTGTCCTATCTGTTCATCACCCTGCTCGGTAGCCTCACCGTGGTGCTGCGGTTCACCCGGCGCAGCCATCACTTCGATGTGCTCAACCTGCTGTTCATCACCGCCATCACCTTGGGCATGCGCCTGGTGATCGAAGGCATCCCGGTAGCCCTGCGCCCGGTATGGCTGGTGCTCGGGGTCTCCACCGTGCTGTATGCCGTGTCGGTGCTACCGGTGCGGCGTTGGTCGTTCTTCTGCGCCATGGCCATCACCTGGGTGGTGCTCAACCCGTTCTACCACACCCGTATCGGGCCGGACGAACTCGAGGGCGCCATGCTGATCAGCTATGCGGTGTTCCTCAGCGGCCTGGTCATCTACAGCTACCTGCAGATGCGCAAGGCCAAGCTGCACAACTTCTACCTGTCCAAGGTGCTGCTGGACCAGGCCTATGTCGATGCCCTGACCGAAATTCCCAACCGCCGCTCGTTCATGGTGCAGGCCGACCGCCAACTGCGTCTGGCCACCGCCGAGCAGTACCTGGCGATGATCGACATCGACAACTTCAAACGGGTGAATGACCGTTTCGGCCATGACGTGGGCGATGAAGTGCTCAAGCGCGTGGCCCTGCATATCAAGGCGAGCATGGCCGATTACGCGTTTGCCCGCCTGGGCGGTGAGGAATTCGCGATCTTTTTCCAGGGGCTGGACCAGCAAGGCGCCGAGCAACGGGTGGCGGCGCTGTGCCAACGGGTGCGCGAAGACGTTGGCGAGCACCCGGTGACCGTCAGCATCGGCCTGGCCCGGGTGGGCCAGGGCGACAGCCTGACCACGGCGCTGGTGCGTGCCGACCAGGCGTTGTACGCGGCCAAGCACAGTGGCAAGGACCGGTTTGTGCTGTGGTCAGCCCGGCTGGCAGACCAGGGTTAGCAGGCCCGGCCTCTTCGCGGGCTCGCCCGCTCCCACAGGTGCTGCGCAGTGTTTGAGATCTGTGTGGTACCTGTGGAGGACCAGGGTTAGCAGGCCCGGCCCTTTCGCGGGTGAACCCGCTCCCACAGGTTCTCTACAGTGTTTGAAATCTGTGCGGTCCTTGTGGGAGCGGGTTCACCCGCGAAAGGGCCGGTGCAGGCAATCCATCAACCGGCAGGCAAGCGAATGCGGAACTGCGCCCCACCCAGCGCTGACTGCGCCACGGTCAAGGTGCCCCCCTGCCCCTCGATCGCCCGCCGACTGATCGCCAAGCCCAGGCCAAACCCGCCGGTATTGCGGTCACGGCTACGGTCCAGGCGGTAGAACGGCTGGAAAATCCGCTCGCGCTCCTCCACCGGAATACCAATCCCGTCATCCTCCACCGTCAACAGGCAAGCGCCATCGTCCTCCAGGCGCAAGCGCAGCAACAGGCTCTCGTCGCAGTAACGCATGGCATTGCGCACCAGGTTCTGCACCGCCCGTGCCGTCAGCCGTGGGTCCAGTACAAAACGCGGCAAATCCCCCTCGGCGCGCACCTCCCACTGGATACCCCGGCCATCGAGTTCCTCGGCAAAGCCGCCGAGTACGCTGTCGACCAGCTCCAGCAACGACACCTCGACCCGCTCGCGTGCCTGGTCGGCGTTGTACAACCGGCTGTAGGACAACAGCTCCAGCACCAGCTCATCCAGCTCACGCACATGCCCCACCAGCTCCAGCAAGCGCTTGCGGCTGGCCGGCGGTACCTCGTCGAACAGCAGCACCAGGCCGAAATCCAGGCGGGTCAGCGGCGTGCGCAACTCATGCGACACCGCATTGAGCAGCTCGCGCTGCTGGTTGACATGGCGCTCCAGGTCACTGGCCATGGTGTCGAACACCCCGGCCAGCTCACCGATGTTGGAGTGCGGCGAGATGTGCGTACGCTCAGACATCTGCCCTTGGCCAAGTCGCCGGGCGGTCTCCTTCAGGCGCTCCAGGTCGCGCCAGTGCGGCCATACCCACAGCAGCAGGCAACCGAGCATGGCTGCACCGATCAGTACGGTCACGCCCCACGACAGCACGTTGATATCCAGCGGGTCTGGTGGTGAGTGCAGGCGCACCAGCCATTCCCTGTCCAGCGGCGCCAGCACGGTCTCGTAGTAGCCCCATTCGGCGATGCGCACGGCGTACAGGCCATGCTCCAGGCGCGCCTGCTCGTCCTCGCTCAGGTCGGCCTGGTCCATGCGCAGCAGCTGCAGTTCCAGCGGCGCGAAATCACTGGCCAGCTCTTGCTCGACCGCCGGCCACTGCTCGCGCGGGGCCTGGCGGAACTGGCGCACGATCAGCGACTGCACGCCCTTGGCCTGGTCCAGGTTGTAGGCCATGAAGCGGTCCTGGAACAGGCCGACGATGGTGTCAGGGATGAACAACAGCGCACCGGCATAGGCAACGATGATCACCAGGTACAGCCGCACCAGAATCTTCAGCATGGCCGGTCAGCACTCCCACTCGACGCGGCTGAACAGGTAGCCCTTGCCCCACACGGTCTTGATCTTGCGCGCTTCGCCGGCGTTATCGTCGAACTTGCGCCGCAGCTTGGAGATGGCCACATCCACCGAGCGGTCGGTACCGTTGAATTCGATACCGCGCAGTTGCTGCAGGATGCGGTCGCGGTTCAGCACCTCGCCGGCATTGCGCGCCAGTACCACCAGCAGGTTGTACTCGCCGCTGGACAGCTCCACTTCTTCGCCGCGCCAGCTCACGGTGCGCTCGGCCAGGTCGATGCGCAGGCCACCGATCAGGATCAGGTCGTTGTCCAGGCGCGGCTCGTTGACGCTGCTGCGGCGCAGCAAGGTGCGCACGCGGGCCAGCAGCACACGCGGCTCGCAGGGTTTGGTCACGTAGTCATCGGCGCCCATTTCCAGGCCCAGGACCTGGTCGTGGCTGTCGTCGCGGGCAGTCAGCATCAGGATCGGCAGGCCCTGCGACTCCTGGCGTAGCAGGCGGCACAGTTGCAGGCCATCGATACCCGGCAGCATCAGGTCAAGGATGACAAGGTCGGGCTTTTGCCGGCGGTACTCGTCCAGCACATGATCGCCACGGGCGATCACCTGGACATGGAAGTCGTTGCGTTGCAGGTAGCTGGCGATCAGCTCGGACAGGGCGCTGTCGTCTTCGACCAGGAAAATATTCGGCATAGGCGCTTGGGAATCTGGATTGGGGTAGGCCTCACTGGCCTCTTCGCGGGTAAACCCGCTCCCACAGGGACTGCACAGCTTCCAGATGCTGTGCGGTCCCTGTGGGAGCGGGTTTACCCGCGAAGAGGCCGGTACAGGTACACGCAGAATATAGAACCCTACAGGTCGAGAGGATTGTTCTTAACACTTTTTCACACTCGTCCTACAGGTATTAACAGCCACCCAAGGAACGCCTGCCGTAGCATACCGGGGTCATCATCGGAAGATCCGTATGCCTACTACCCTCCCCCCACGCCTGCGCCCATTGGCGCTTCTGGCGTTCCTGGGCCTGTCCCTGGCCGGCTGCAACGACAGCGCCGAACAGGAAGAACAGGCTCCCACCCCGCAAGTGCGGGTAGAAACCCTGCAGTTGCAGCCACTGGCCATCAGCAGTGAGCTCAGCGGCCGCATCCTGGCGCCGCGCACCGCCGAAGTGCGCGCGCGGGTCGCGGGCGTGGTGCTCAAGCGGGTGTACCGTGAAGGCAGCGACGTCAGGCAGGGCGATGTGCTGTTCCTGATCGACCCGGCGCCGTTCAAGGCCGACCACGACAGCGCCCGCGCCACCTTGGCCAAGGCCGAGGCCACCCTGTACCAGGCACGCCTGCAGGAGCAGCGCTACCGCGAGCTGGTCGACGACAAGGCCGTCAGCCGCCAGGAATACGACAACGCGAAGGCCAGCTACCTGCAGGCCGATGCCGCAGTGGCCGAGGCCAGGGCCGCGCTGGAGCGCGCCCGCCTCAACCTCGGCTACGCCACCGTGACCGCGCCGATTTCCGGCCGTATCGGCCGCGCCCAGGTCACCGAAGGTGCGCTGGTCGGGCAGAACGAGACCACGCCACTGGCGACCATCCAGCAGCTGGACCCGATCCACGCCGATGTCACCCAGTCCACCCGCGAGCTCAACGCCCTGCGCCGCGCCCTGCGTGCCGGCGAACTGCAGCAGGTCGGCGACGGCCAGGCCCGGGCCACGCTGATCCAGGACGATGGCAGCACCTACCCGCTGCCAGGCAAACTGCTGTTCTCCGACATCAGCGTCGACCCCAGCACCAACCAGATCACCCTGCGCAGCGAGTTCCCCAACCCGGACCTCGACCTGCTGCCCGGCAGCTACGTGCGCGTACGCCTGGAACAGGCCGTGCAGCCCAAGGGCCTGAGCGTGCCGCAGCGTGCCATCCTGCGCGACAGCGCCGGCGTACCCAAGGTGCTGGTGGTCGATGCGCAGGCCCGGGTCAGCGACCGCCAGGTAGTCCTGGGCAGCGCCCAGGGCGACCGCTGGATCGTCAGCGAAGGCCTGGCCCCCGGCGAACGGGTGGTGGTCGAGGGCCTGCAACACGTCAAGGCCGGTGACCAGGTGCAGGTCGACAACGCACCAGGGGCATCGCCCATCGCACAGCACACTGGCCAGTGAGGGCCTGATTCATGCCGCAATTCTTCATCGACCGCCCGGTATTCGCCTGGGTGGTCGCCCTGTTCATCCTGCTCGCCGGTGCCCTGGCCATCCCGCAGCTGCCGGTAGCCCAGTACCCCAACGTGGCCCCGCCGCAGGTGGAAATCTACGCCGTGTACCCGGGCGCTTCGGCGGCGACCATGGACGAGAGCGTGGTCAGCCTGATCGAGCAGGAGCTCAATGGCGCCGATAACCTGCTGTACTTCGAATCGCAGAGCAGCCTGGGCAGCGCCACCATCACCGCCACCTTCGCCCCGGGTACCAACCCGGACCTGGCCCAGGTCGACGTGCAGAACCGCCTGAAGGTGGTCGAGTCGCGCCTGCCGCGCCCGGTAACCCAGCAAGGCCTGCAGGTGGAAAAGGTCTCCACCGGCTTCTTGCTGCTGGCCACCCTCACCTCCGAAGACGGCAAGCTCGATGAAACCGCCCTGTCGGATATCCTCGCGCGCAACGTGATGGACGAAATCCGCCGCCTCAAGGGCGTCGGCAAGGCCCAGCTGTACGGTTCGGAACGCGCCATGCGCATCTGGATCGACCCGCGCAAGCTGATCGGCTTCAACCTAACACCCAACGACGTGGCCGAGGCCATCGCCGCGCAGAACGCCCAGGTGGCCCCCGGCAGCATCGGCGACCTGCCCAGCCGCGGCACCCAGGAAATCACCGCCAACGTGGTGGTCAAGGGCCAGCTGAGCACCCCCGAGGAGTTCGCCGGGATAGTCCTGCGCGCCAACCCGGACGGTTCCACGGTGACCATCGGCGATGTGGCACGGGTCGAGATCGGTGCCCAGGAGTACCAATACGGCACGCGCCTGAACGGCAAGCCGGCCACCGCCTTCAGCGTGCAGCTGTCGCCGGGCGCCAACGCCATGGAAACCGCCACCCTGGTGCGGGCGAAGATGCAGGAGCTGGCGCGCTACTTCCCGGAAGGCGTCAAGTACGACATCCCCTACGACACCTCGCCATTCGTCAAGGTGTCGATCGAACAGGTGATCAATACCCTGTTCGAAGCCATGCTGCTGGTATTCGCGGTGATGTTCCTGTTCCTGCAGAACCTGCGCTACACCCTGATCCCGACCCTGGTGGTGCCGGTGGCCCTGATGGGTACCTTCGCCGTGATGCTGGCCATGGGTTTCTCGGTCAACGTGCTGACCCTGTTCGGCATGGTGCTGGCCATCGGCATCCTGGTCGACGACGCCATCGTTGTGGTGGAAAACGTCGAGCGGATCATGGCCGAGGAAGGCCTGCCGCCCAAGGAGGCCACGCGCAAGGCCATGGGCCAGATCAGCGGCGCGATCGTCGGCATTACCCTGGTGCTGGTGGCGGTATTTCTGCCCATGGCCTTCATGCAAGGCTCGGTAGGGGTGATCTACCAGCAGTTCTCGCTGTCGATGGCAGTGTCGATCCTGTTCTCGGCGTTCCTGGCCCTCAGCCTGACCCCGGCGCTGTGTGCCACCCTGCTCAAGCCGGTAGCCAAGGGCGAGCACCACGAACGCAAGGGCTTCTTCGGCTGGTTCAACCGCCGCTTCGAAGGCATGAGCAACGGCTACCAGCGCTGGGTGATGCAGGCGCTCAAGCGCAGCGGCCGCTACCTGCTGGTATACGCGGTGCTGCTGGCGGTGCTGGGCTATGGCTTCAGCCAGCTGCCCACGGCGTTCCTGCCCACCGAAGATCAGGGTTACACCATCACCGATATCCAGCTGCCGCCGGGCGCCAGCCGCATGCGCACCGAACAGGTGGCGGCACAGATCGAGGCGCACAACGCCGAAGAGCCGGGCGTGGGTAACACTACCTTGATCCTGGGTTTCAGCTTCTCGGGCAGCGGGCAGAACGCGGCACTGGCCTTCACCACGCTCAAGGACTGGTCCGAACGCGGCGCCGACGACAGCGCCCAGTCGATTGCTGACCGCGCGACCATGGCCTTCACCCAGCTCAAGGACGCCGTGGCCTACGCCGTGCTGCCACCGCCGATCGACGGCCTTGGCGAGTCGACCGGCTTCGAGTTCCGCCTGCAGGACCGCGGCGGCATGGGCCACGCTGAGCTGATGGCCGCGCGCGACGAACTGCTGGCCAACGCCGGCAAGAGCAAGGTGCTGACCAACGTGCGCGAAGCCTCGCTGGCGGAAAGCCCGCAGGTGCAGCTGGAAATCGACCGCCGCCAGGCCAATGCCCTGGGCGTATCGTTCGCCGATATCGGCTCGGTGCTGGACGTGGCCGTGGGCTCCAGCTACGTCAACGACTTCCCCAACCAGGGCCGCATGCAACGGGTGGTGGTGCAGGCCGAAGGCGACCAGCGCAGCCAGGTCGAAGACCTGCTGCAGATCCACGTGCGCAACGACAGCGGCAAGATGGTGCCACTGGGCGCCTTCGTCCAGGCCAGGTGGGTCAGCGGCCCGGTGCAGCTGACCCGCTACAACGGCTATCCGGCGGTGTCGATTTCCGGCGAACCGGCGGCCGGCTACAGTTCGGGCGAAGCCATGGCCGAAATCGAGCGCCTGGTGGCCCAACTGCCGGCCGGTGCCGGTCTGGAATGGACTGGCCTGTCGTTGCAGGAACGGCTATCCGGCAGCCAGGCACCGATGCTGATGGCACTGTCGTTGCTGGTGGTGTTCCTGTGCCTGGCAGCGCTGTACGAAAGCTGGTCGATCCCCACTGCGGTACTGCTGGTAGTACCGCTGGGCGTGCTCGGTGCGGTGCTGGCGGTGACCCTGCGCGGCATGCCCAACGACGTGTTCTTCAAGGTTGGCCTGATCACCCTGATCGGCCTGTCGGCAAAGAATGCCATTCTGATCATCGAGTTCGCCAAGAGCCTGGTCGACCAGGGCGTCGATGCCGCCGACGCCGCCGTGCAGGCCGCGCGCCTGCGCCTGCGGCCGATCGTGATGACCTCGCTGGCGTTCATCCTGGGCGTGGTACCGCTGGCCATTGCCAGCGGCGCCAGTTCGGCCAGCCAGCAGGCAATCGGCACCGGGGTGATCGGCGGCATGCTCAGCGCCACCCTGGCGGTGGTGTTCGTGCCGGTGTTCTTCGTCGTGGTGATGCGCCTTGCCGGGCGGCGCCGGGCAGGTAATGCCGACACGCAGACCGTGACCAGCGACAGCTGACTGGACAAGCCCCGCGTGAAATGGGAGGGTTCTCGGCAATGACTGCCCGGAACCCTTTTTCATGCCTGAAGCCCTGCCCCCATGCTCCATCCTCATTCTGGCCGGTGGCCGCGGCCAGCGCATGGGCGGCCGTGACAAGGGTCTGGTCGACTGGCAGGGCGAACCGCTGGTGGCGCATGTGCAGCGCGTGGTACGGCCGCTCAGCGATGACCTGGTGATTTCCTGCAACCGAAACCAGGATGCCTACCGGGCGTATGCCGACCAGTTGGTGGGCGATGCCGAGGCGGACTACCCCGGGCCGTTGGCAGGGGTAACTGCCGGGCTCAAGGTGGCGCGGCATGAATGGGTGGTACTGCTGGCCTGCGATGCACCGCTGGTCGACCGGGGTTTGATCGAGGACCTGCTGCGGCTGGCGGTGACCAGTGACAGTGCGGCCATGGTGCGCCAGGCTGGGTACTGGCAGCCGATGTTCAGCGTGCTGCCACGCCGGGTATTGCCGGTGCTGGAGCAGGCCTGGGCGGCGGGCGAGCGGAGTTTGCAGAAGGCCTTGCTGCGCGAGGCGGTGCAGGGGCTGGAGTGTGCCGACGATGATCGCAGGTTGAGCAACTTCAACAGCCCGGAATTACTACAAGGCTGAATGCCTGGCGCGATCATTGTGGGAGCGGCCTCGCGTCGCGAAAGGGCTGCGCAGCAGCCCCAGAATTTCAGCTGTGACGCATCAATTGCTGGGGCCGCTCTGCGGCCCTTTCGCGACACAAGGCCGCTCCCACAGGTTCTTCACTGCCCTTGAGGCCTGTGCAGTACCTGTGGGAGCGGGTTTACCCGCGAAGAGGCCAGCACAGGCGACACATCACCCGGCAGACAGCTCCTCGACACTGATCTCGCGCATGCGGAACTTCTGCACCTTGCCGGTCACCGTCATCGGGAACTCATCGACAAAGCGGAAGTACCGGGGCACCTTGAAGTGCGCGATCCGTGCCTTCGCCCAATCGCGCAGTTCCTCCGCACTGGCCGTATGCCCCGGATGCAACCGCACCCAGGCCACGATCTCTTCGCCGTACTTGCTGCACGGCACGCCAATCACCTGCACATCAGCTACCGCCGGGTGGGTGAAGAAGAACTCCTCCAGCTCGCGCGGGTAGATGTTCTCGCCGCCGCGAATGATCATGTCCTTGCTGCGCCCGACAATACGCACATAGCCCTGCTCGTCCATCACCGCCAGGTCGCCGGTGTGCATCCAGCCTTCCTCATCGATGCTTTCGGCCGTGGCCTTGGGGTTGTTCCAGTAGCCCAGCATCACGCTGTAACCCCGGGTGCACAGCTCGCCGATCTCGCCACGCGGCAGGGTGTTGCCGTCGGCATCGATCACCTTGTTCTCCAGCCGCGGCTGGGTGCGCCCGACGCTGGTCACGCGGCGCTCCAGGTCGTCGCTGGCACCGGTCTGCAGCGACACCGGGCTGGTTTCGGTCATGCCATAGGCAATCTGCACCTCGGCCATGTGCATCTCGCCGATCACCCGGCGCATCACTTCGATCGGGCAGGTTGCGCCGGCCATGATCCCGGTGCGCAGGCTCGACAGGTCGAACTCGCCACGCTGGGGGTGGTCCAGCTCGGCGATGAACATGGTTGGCACGCCATACAACGCAGTGGCCTTTTCTTCCGCCACGGCGCGCAGGGTGGCCAGCGGGTCGAAGGCGTCGTTGGGGTAGATCAGGGTGCTGCCGTGGGTCATGCAGCCGAGGTTGGCCATGACCATGCCAAAGCAGTGGTACAGCGGCACCGGCACCACCAGCCGGTCATGCTCGGTCAAGCCCAGGCTTTCACCGACCATGTAGCCGTTGTTGAGGATGTTGCTGTGGCTAAGGGTGGCGCCTTTCGGGAAACCAGTGGTGCCCGAGGTGTACTGGATATTGATCGGGTCGTCGCAGTGCAACTGCGCCTGGCGCTCGGCAAGGGCTTCGCGGCTGACGGCCGCGGCACGGGCCTGCAGGTCGTGCCAGGCAAGAAAGCCCGGCGGAGGCGCGACGGCCAGGCTGACCACACCACGCAGTTCAGGGAAGCGTTCGCAGATCAGGGCGCCCGGCTGGCCAGCGGCCAGGCCCGGGACCAGGCCCAGCAGCATGGCGTGGTAGTCGGAGGTCTTGAACGCGTCGGCACAGATCACCCAGCGGCAGCCGGACTGGCCGAGGGCGTAGTCCAGTTCGCTGGAGCGGTAGGCTGGGTTGATGTTGACCAGGATCGCGCCCACCTTGGCGCTGGCGAACTGGGTGATGCACCACTCTGCGCAGTTGGGCGCCCAGATGCCGAGGCGATCACCGGGCTGCACGCCCAGGGCCATCAGCGCACGGGCATGCTGGTCGACGGCTTCGGCCAGTTGCTGCCAGGTGTAGCGCAGGGCCTGGTGGCGGACTACCAGGGCTTCGCGGTCAGGGAAGCGGGCGACGGTGGTGTCGAAGGCGTCGCCGATGCACTGGGTAAGCAGGGGTTTGTCCTGGTTGCCCTGGGAGTAGCTTGGCTGGGGCATGGGCGGTCTCTTGTTGTTCTTGTGCTGTCTGTACCGGCCTCTTCGCGGGCTCGCCCGCTCCCACAGGTACCACACAGGTTTCAAGGCCTATGCTTTCCCTGTGGGAGCGGGCAAGCCCGCGAAGAAGCCAGCACCGGTTTAACGGATGAACACCTGCGGCGTGGTGGTGGACATGTCACCACCCGGCAACTTGATGTTCTTCACCTTCTCCAGCGTATCCGGGTTGAACACCGCCAGGTCGTTGAAGGTGCCGCCCAGGTACAACTTGTCGCCCTTCTTGTCGAAGGCCACGCAGTAGTAAGTGTGGTCCAGATTCGCCGCCTTGATCAGCTTGCGCTGTTTCAGGTCGTACTTGGCCAGGCGGTTGAGCACGCCGTAGATCTGGTTCGGGTCTTTTGGCGAACGCAGCCCGGTGAAGTACAGCTCGGTCAGGTCGGCAAATTCCTGGGTGTGGGTCTTGCCGGTCTTCAGGTCGACGCTCAGGTAGCCATACAGCAGATCGGCAGTCGCCGGGTCCTGCTTGTCATCCTTGAACCTGGCAATGGTGTACAGCATCGAGAACTCGTGGCGCGCGCTCTGGTGCGGCCAGAAGTACAGCACGTCCGGGGCGCTGTAGCCTTTGCGGTTCCAGTTGCGCAGCGGCAAGGCCACCGTGTACTTGCCGGTGTTCACATCCATCTTGTAGATGTCCGGCCCGGCGACGTACAGGCTGCCATCGTCCGCAGCACGCATCAGGTACACCTGGCGCGGCATCGGGAAGGTGCGCACCGGCTTGGCCTCCAGGCCATCGGCGGTGCTGAACACTTCCAGCCGCGGTGGCTTGACCACGTAGTGGTCGTTCAGGCGCTGGGTCGGGTTGACCGTGGCATACACTTCCTTGCCGTCCGGGCTGATGGCGAACGAGTACATCGACCGGCCCACCTCACCCGGCACACTGGACAGGTTGGCGTGGAAGGTGTTCTTGCAGGTGTCCAGGTCGATGCCGTAGATATCGCCGTAGTGGTTGTTGAGTACGTAGGCGGTGCGGTTGTCCGGCGCCATCATCGCGGTGCCTGGGCCGAACTTGTCCGGCATCGCGCAGCTCTTGTACACCGAGTCACTGGCCACATCGACCACATGCAGGTTGTTCGGGTAGTTGGTCACGATCATGTATTCGTGGCCAGCCTTCAGCGCCGGCCCGGTGTCGGCGGCCTGTACCAGCCCGGCACAGGCCGTGGCGGCGATGGTGAGCGCGAGTGACGCGCAGCGTCCAGCTTTCATGCGGTTTCCCCTTGTCATTCTTGTTGGGCCGGTCACTTGTCTTTCGGGAACACAGTGCCGAGGTTGCGCCAGTCTTCAGCAGAGTTGCTCGCCTGGGCGTTCCAGTCCTGGTAGGTGCTCATCATGTCCGGCACCTGGGCCGGCCACCAGCAAGGGTCGGAGCAGCCATACAGGTCGGCCTCCATCGGCTGGCACAGCGAGCTCACGCCACCAAAGGCGTCCACTTCCCAGCCCGGGTCGGTGGTAGCGGTGCAGCCCGCCACTGCGCTCATGGCCATGACTTCTTCGACGCGGTCTTCGGCGGCGGCCTGCTCGAGGATGCGCGCCTTGTTGTTCAGGGGCTTCAAGTGCTTCATGTCAGTGCGCCTTCCGCGGGGTGATGTAGCGATCGATGAAGGCCGGGTTGGCGGCCATGATGCGGCTGTAGACTTCGATGCCGAAGTCGACCCAGTCGCGCATCAGTTCGCAATAGTGGTAGGTCGGGTGCTGCGGGTCGCCATAGCGGGCATAGCTTTCGTGGTAGCAGCCGCCGGAGCACAGGTTGCGGATGCGGCAGCTCTCGCAGCCGGTGTTGCTGCGGTCCAGGCGCTGCGACAGGAAGTCATTGAGCTGTGCCTGCTTCACGCCCTGGTGCACGTTGCCGAAGGTCGGCAGGCTGGAGCCGGTGAAGCGGTGGCACAGGTTCAGCTCGCCCTCATGGTCCACGGCCAGCATCTTCAACCCGGCGCCGCACGGTAGGGCCTTCTTGTGGCCTTCGTGAATGTCGGTGATCAGCTGGTGCAGGTTGGAGAAGCCGATGTTGCGGTGCTCCAGCGCCGCCTCCAGGTAGCGCCGGCCCAGCGCCTTCATGTTGGCGAACACCTGCACCAGTTCTTCGCCGGTGAGGTTGAAGTTGGCCATGTCACCGGAGGTGACCGGGGCAAAGCCGACTTCAGCGAAGCCCAGTTCATTGAACAGGTGGTTCCAGATGGTCTCGACGTCGGTGATGCCACGGGTCAGCGTGACCCGCGCGCCCACCGGGCGGCTGTGGTAGCGCGACAGCAGCATGTCGACCTTGCGCCGTACCACGTCATAGGTGCCCTGCCCGCCCACGGTGATGCGGTTGCGGTCGTGCACGGTCTTGGGGCCGTCGATGCTGATCGACAGGCCGAAGCGGTGGGCGTTGAGCCAGTCGACGATCTCTTCGGTAAGCAAGGTGGCATTGGTGGTCATGATGAACTCCACCTGCTTGCCGGCCTCGGCGAAGCGCCGCTCGCAGTAGGCGACCATGTGCTCGATCAGTGGCCGATTGGACAGCGGCTCGCCACCAAAGAACACCACGCTGTAACGCTGCTCGTCGGGCGACTCCTTGAGCAGCATCTCCACCGAAGCCTCGGCGGTGGCGGTACTCATCTTCTTGCCTGCGGACGGTTTGTCCAGGTCTTCCTTGTAGCAGTAGGTGCAGCTGAGGTTACAGCCGGTGTTGACGTTCAGCACCACGGTGTTCAGTGCCGTGCGTTCGACCTGCTTGAGGGCGATTTCCGGGGTCAGCGGCGAGCCGTCGCTGACCAGTTCCAGCGCGATCAGCTCGCGCAGGGTGTCCTGGATATCGCTGCCGGCAAACTGCTGGCCAAGGCGCTGCATCAGCTCCTCGGCCGAGCAGCCTTGCTGGCGCAGGGTGTCGATGATGCCGCCGGTCACCGCGTCGGCGGTGAACAGCGAACTGCTGGGGATATGGAACAGCATGCGGTCGGCGTCGACCTGCACTTCATGCAGGTTGCGTTCGACCAGGTTCAGTAGCGCGCCCATGGCGACCTCCCGATAATCGATGCGTTGGAAAACCGTAAGCCACCTGCCGTTACGGCAGCGGCGGGTTGTTCCAGCGCTGTACGGTGACGATCATGTGCCCTTCGCCCGTCTGGCCACCGTCGGCCAGGGTGGCGATGACCTTCAGGTTGCCGGCGTTGTTGGTCATCATCTTGCGCTCGGGGTTGGGGCCAGCACCGCCTGGCACGAACACACCATCGGCCTGCATCTTGCCGGCGAACTTGACGTCTTCGTCCTCGACCGCGCGCTCGTTGAACGGCTCGACCTTCCAGCTGGCCGGCAGGTAGCCGATGCGCAGCGGCTGGCCATTGGCGTCCTTGCCCCAGGCTTCGGCCTCGAAGCGGCCCTGCACCTTGGGCACCGAGGCGCCGTTTTCGCCGATGCGGGCGATGGAGAACGCCGGCACCACTTTCACTTCCTCGACCTTGTCGTACACCGCCAGGTTGACGCCCTTGAGCGCACCTACCGCGACCTCGCGTTGCCCAGGCTTGGCATCGGCCGCGGCGCGGGCCTTCACCCGTACCAGGGTCGGGGTCTGCTCCAGCACCTCGGTCACTTCCACGCCAGCGCCCAGGTCCGGTTTGCCGGACAGGCCGCTGCCGACCAAGGTGATCTCGCTTTCGCCACCGGCCTTGATGAATGCCGGTTGTACCGCCAGCAGGCGCGCCTTGCCCTCCTTCACCGCGGTGAAGTCCAGGCCACGCTCATCGTGCTCGGCCTCGAACATGCGGCCCTTCATTTCGCCATCCAGCGCGGCGAACACCTGACGCAGGTTGGCGTCGCCGACCTTGACGTTGCCACGCCATTCATAGCCGTTGTAGAGGATCGCCGAACCGCTGCCATTGAACGGCGTGCCGTCGGCATAAGCGCCCTTGACCTCGACCTTGAAGGTGTCGCCCTGGTCAGGCGTGACGCTCATCACCCCGCGCACATCGCCCTTTGCCAGCATGTGGCCGCTGAATGCCCACTGGCCCGGCAGCGCATCGGCCTTGGGCCTGGCCTTCTGCCATTCGGCCCACGCCGCGCTTTCCAGCGGGTAGCGCTTGGCCAGGTCCGGCACCACCTGCTGCAGAGCGATCGGCAGCCAGTCGCGGTCACGCGCCTGGGCCTGGTATTCGAGGGACGGCCACTGGCCGAGATGGAAGTTGACCAGGTGTTCCCATTCCTTGGCCGGGCGCCGCTGCAAGGCGACGCGGGCACCGGAGTGGCAGCGGCCACAGGTTTCGCTGAGCTGGGTGTCGAACTGCTCGACGGTGTTCAGCCGGCGCTCCATGGCATAACGCACGCCATCGGTTTCGCTGGGCGCCAGGCCCTGCTTGTCGGCCAGGTACTTGACCAGGGTGCGGCGGTCGTCGTCGCTGATCTGCAACCCATGCATCACCTGCATGCGGGCGATGCTCATCAGCCAGCCTTCCGGCGTCTTGCGCTGGTGGCTGATACGGCTGTAGGTGTCGTTGCCTTCGGGGATATGGCACCCCATGCACTTGTTCTGCAACAGGCTCGGGCCCTGCTCGGCCGCCATGGCCTGGGTGCTCAGCAGCGCGGCGGCGACCAGCGCCAGTTTGCCCGCATGCCGCCGGAGTCGAGTCGTCTTCAAGGTCAGACCTCCACGGTTGTTGTTCTTATCGTTTTCGCACGCTTTGGTACAGCAGGTGTGCATGTGACGGTTGCGATACAGGAACTGTGCCAGGTNCTGTAAAAGCGTTTTCTTTCAACCTTTTAGCCGGTTTTCGGGCTTTGGCCAGCAGCAGGTATGGCCAATTGCAGCGTGCCATTTCGCGACAGGGTGTTTCATCCTGAGACAGGGCCTGCTGCGCAGGCCTTCGCGGGCTTGCCCGCTCCCACAGGAATTGCGCCGCCCCAGGGCCCAGCGCTGTACCTGTGGGAGCGGGCAAGCCCGCGAAGGGGCCGGAACAGCCACTGTTTCACCACCGTCTCACACCGTCTCAATGTGCAACAGCGCAACCCTGCAAGCCCAACCTTGCAGCAGGACAAAACCCAACCCGTTCAACGGCTTGCGGCCATCTACCCACCTTGGCACGCCCATTGCGCCTATGCCTGTCACATCCAATGACAAGAGGCACCGTCCCATGCTTTCCGAACTGCCCATCCTGCCCGCCACCCGCGCCTTTCTCGAACGCAAACTGAAGATGCGCATCGGCGCCGACTGGCAGGACGCCGCCAGCGGTCGCACCCTGTCGTTCCGCAACCCGGCCACTGGCCAGGTGCTGGGTGAAGTGCCCGCCGCCGAGGCCGAAGATGTCGACCGCGCCGTGCGCGCCGCACGCCAGGCCTTCGATGATTCGCCGTGGAGCCGCCTGCGCCCGCGCGAACGGCAGAACCTGCTGTGGCGCCTGGCCGACCTGATGGAGCGCGATGCCCGCCAGCTGGCCGAACTGGAATGCCTGAACAACGGCAAGAGTGCCGCCGTTGCCCAGGTAATGGACGTGCAACTGGCCATCGACTTCCTGCGCTACATGGCCGGCTGGGCCACCAAGATCGAGGGTAGCACCGTCGAAGCCTCGATGCCGTTGATGCCCAACGACCAGTTCCATGGTTTCGTGCGGCGCGAGGCAGTGGGCGTGGTCGGTGCCATCGTCGCCTGGAACTTCCCGTTGCTGCTGGCCTGCTGGAAGCTCGGCCCGGCCCTGGCTACCGGCTGCACCGTCGTGCTCAAGCCCGCCGACGAAACACCGCTGAGCGTGCTCAAGCTGGCTGAGCTGGTGGACGAAGCCGGCTACCCCGCCGGCGTGTTCAACGTGGTCACCGGCACCGGCCTGAACGCCGGCGCCGCGCTCAGCCGCCACCCAGGCGTGGACAAGCTGACCTTCACCGGCTCTACCGAGGTCGGCAAGCTGATCGGCAAGGCGGCCATGGACAACATGACCCGCGTCACCCTGGAACTCGGCGGCAAGTCGCCGACCATCGTCATGCCCGACGCCAACCTGCAGGAAGCCGCCGCCGGCGCCGCCACGGCGATCTTCTTCAACCAGGGGCAGGTGTGCTGCGCCGGGTCGCGCCTGTATGTGCACCGCAAGCACTTCGACAACGTGGTCGCCGACATCGCCGGCATCGCCAACGGCATGAAGCTGGGCAGCGGCCTGGACCCTGCGGTGCAGATGGGCCCGCTGATCTCGGCCAAGCAGCAGGACCGCGTCACCGGCTACATCGAGCTTGGCCGCGAACTGGGCGCAACCATCGCCTGCGGTGGCGAAGGCTTCGGGCCGGGCTACTTCGTCAAGCCGACAGTGATCGTCGATGTCGACCAGCGCCACCGCCTGGTGCAGGAAGAGATCTTCGGGCCGGTGCTGGTGGCAATGCCGTTCGATGACATCGACGAAGTGATCGGCATGGCCAACGACAACCCCTATGGCCTGGGTGCCAGCATCTGGTCCAACGACCTGGCTGCCGTGCACCGGATGATCCCGCGCATCAAGTCGGGGTCGGTGTGGGTCAACTGCCACAGCGCCCTCGACCCTGCCTTGCCTTTTGGTGGCTACAAAATGTCCGGCGTCGGCCGTGAGATGGGGGCGGCTGCCATAGAGCACTACACCGAGCTGAAGTCGGTGTTGATCAAGCTCTGACCTTCAGCCTGTACCGGCCCTTTCGCGGGTAAACCCGCTCCCACAGGATCACCACAGTTCTGAACATCGTGGGTTCCCTGTGGGAGCGGGTTCACCCGCGAAGAGGCCGGTACAGGCAACCCAAAAACAACAAAAACATGGAGCACACCATGAGGCACAAACTCGCCTGCACATTGGCCCTGCTGTTCGCCGCCCCGGTCACCCAGGCCTACGAGCTGTACAACCACGACGGCACCACCCTCAACGCCGACCTCGAAGCCCTGTTCGGCGCCTTCCACAGCGACGAAAGCTACAACCTGGCCGGCAACCGCAAGCCCGGCAGCAGCGCCTGGCAGGAGGGCTACATCAAGTATGGCCTCAGCGGCAGCCAGGCCCTGGCCGACAGCGGCGCGCTCTACGGCGCCTTCAACCTGCTCAGCTCCGCCACCTGGGGCGATGGCGATGCTGCCGGCCTGACCCTGGGTGACGAGCGCCGCACCGCCATCGAAGACCTGTACCTGGGCTGGCGCTCGGCCAACCTGTTCCCGGCCCTGGGCGAAGACGGCGTGGACATTTCCGGCGGCCGCCAGGTGGTGACCCTGGGCGACGGCTTCCTGATCCAGGGCGACCCGGTGAACTTGGGCAAGGTCGACCTTGGCGCCAACTTCGACCGCGGCGGTGCCTACTACCTGGCCGCACGCAAAGCCTTCGACCGCACGGCCGTGCTGCGTCTGGGCGGCAAGCAAGGCTGGCGCGGCGACCTGATGTGGCTGAAGTCCGACAACCACTACCAGGCCGACACCTCGCTGGCGGTGGCCAACCTGGAACACGTCGCCGACGCCGGTACCGTGGGCGTGAGCTGGATCCGCGGTCTCGATGTGGACCAGCGCTACGCACAGATCATGGGCCTGGAACACCGCGACGGCATGAACACCGCCAGCCTGCGCGGGCGTGGCAACCTGGGGGTGAAAAACCTGGAGCTGGCAGCCGAGTACGTGACCCAGGACAAAACCGGCGGGCGGGAGAACGCCTGGTATCTGGAGGGCAACTGGACCTTCTCCGAACTGCCCTGGTCACCCACCGCCACCTACCGCTACAGCCGCTTTTCCGAAGACTTCGACCCGCTGTTCTACGGCCTGAGCCGTGGCTATGGCACCTGGTTCCAGGGTGAAGTGGCGGCCAACTATGCCGGGCCGTTCAACAGCAACAGCCAGGTGCACCACGTGGCGCTGAAGGGCAAACCACGGGACAACCTGACTGTCGGGGCGCTGTACTTCGACTTCGATACGCTGGACACCGACCAAGGCAACCTGGGCGGGCGGGAGCTGGACCTGTATGTGGAATGGATGGTCAACGACCATCTGCTGATCAGCCCGCTGGTGGGGTTCTACAAGCCGGAGCGCAGTGCGGCCAATGGAGGGACGCAGCTCGGTGGCCGGGATACCGGGACCTACATGCAGTTGATCGTCGGGACTTTCTTCTGATTCGAGATCCCGGGGCTGCTGCGCAGCCCATCGCGACACAAGGCCGCTCCCACAGGTTCAGCATAAACCTTGAAGCTAGCGCTGTACCTGTGGGAGCGGCCTTGTGTCGCGAAAGGGCCGCACAGCGGCCCCGGCGATCTCAAACCAACCCCTGCTCCAACAGCCAACGCCGCACCATCATCTGCTGTTCACCCGCCAAGCCTGACAATACTGCCTCAACCGGCCTGCCACTACGCACTTCCCGCACCACCGGCGCCAGCTCCACCCCCTGCAAATGCCACACCCCCAGCGGCTGGTCCGCCGTCACTACAACTTCGGCCTCGTCCACCAGCCCGTCACGCAGTACAGGCCGCCGCTCGACCCGTACCGCGTGCCAATCCGCTGCCAGATGCAGTGGCTGCACATCCGGCCAGCCTTGGCGCTGATCCCAGAAAGGTTGACCCACGCGACCCTGCTCCTGACCATAGAAGTCCCGCCCAATCCTGGCAAAGCGCAAGAACAGCTGCTCAACCCGCTGCTGATGGAACTGCCGCGCCAACGCAGCCCGCTCGGGCTTGCGCAGCAACGTATTGATCACCACCGGCGCCTGCAACGCCGAAGACAGCGACTGGAAAATCCCGTTGCCCGAAAGCGGATCAACCGCCATCGCGGCATCACCCACGCGTATCCAGTCCTGCCCGACGCACTCACCGGCCAGAATCGCGGTACTGCTGCGCGCGTACACCTCAGCCGGCGCCAATGCCCTGGCATCGAACAGTTCGGCCACCAGCGCGCTGCCGGCTCGCCGCGCCGCGCAATAGTCCGCCAACCCGGCCTTGCCCGGCAGCCCGGCGGCGTCCAGGGTGACTTGCCAGTAGCAGCGGCCATCTTCCAGGCGCGCCATCCACGCCCAGCCATCCGCCAGGCTTTCCACCGCCGATGCTGGCGCCCCGGGGGCGGCCTGCCAGACATTCAGCAAGCTGACCGTTTCCGGCCCGCGCAGGCGGTCTGCAGCCAGCGGGGCCTGGCGGCCTCGGGCTTCGACCAGGAAATCGGCCTGCAGTACTTGCCCATCGTCCAGGCGGATACGATGGCCACCTTCGGGGACAACCTCACGCACCCGCCCCTCGACCACTCGCACACCCGCGAGTTGGAGGTCGTCGCGCAACGCCCGATCAAACCTTTGCCGATCCAGCAGAAACTCCTGGTTCAGGTGTAGCTGCTGGCCGTTCCAGTGCACTTGCCGAGTCGCCGGCATCGCCGCCTGGCGCAAGGCCCCACCAAGGCCGGCGTGGCGCAGACCATCCAGTACCCGTTGCGAAACCCCTTCGACCGCCGCGAACCGGCGCCACTCGGACACCACCGTGACCGCATAGCCCAGCCGCCGCAGGCCAATGGCCGTGGCCGCACCCGCAGGGCCTGCCCCCAACACGACAATGCGTGGTTCAGCCATGGCCGGCACCTCTTCGCTCAGGGCCGGTAAACGCCGCGTGTTGGCGCAACCAGTCATGAACCTGCTGGCGGCTCATGCCCGGCTTCTCACGCAGCAACGCGGCAATCCTGCCACTCAGGGCCGCGCAGCCGAGGCTCGCGCCCGCCCTGCCGCCCGCCCCCACATAACCGCCGAAGTCCGCCTGCCGGGTACCCAGCCAGGACCACTGGCCCGGCGCACACCGGGCATCGCCGGTGACCCGGATCACCCCGGGGTAGCTGGCCGGGTACACTGGCCCGCCCTGGGCCGGGCTGGAGGCGCACAACAGCACGCCCGCGGCCAAGGCCTCGGCGCAGGCCTGGGCCAGCACAGGCCGGTCCTGCTGCAAGCCAAGGCTGAGGTTGACCAGCGTAACCCCCGCCTCCACCAGCCACAGCAGCGCGGCCGCCACCTGCAGGGCGCTGGTGCTGGCCTGGGCGCCGAAAACCTGGGCCAGCAGCGCGGGCACCGGCCCGGCTTCCCGCTGCAAGCCGGCGAGCACCACACTGCCGTGCCCAAGCTGGTCGGGCAGCATTTCACCTTCGCGCAGCTGGCCGTCCTCCAGCCAGAAGCGACGCGCGCCCAGCAAGGCACTGGCCTGCTCCGGCGAGCAGCCACTGTCGATCACCCCAACGCGCAAGTCAGTGCCCATGCTTGCTCACCTCCTCGGGCAGCACCTGCAATTGGCCAGCGTGCAGCTGCAGGTGCAGGTCGGCATCGGCCAGGGTCGAAGCACGGTGGCTGATCAGGATGCGCGTGCGGCCGGCGAACAGCTGGTCGATGGCCGCGATCACTTCGCGCTCGGTGGCTTCGTCCACCGCCGATGTGGCCTCGTCCAGCACCAGGATCGCCGGTGCCTGCAGCACCGCGCGGGCGATGGCAATGCGTTGCTTCTGCCCGCCGGACAGCTGCTGACCACGCTCACCCAGCAGGCCGTCCAGGCCCAGCGGCAGGCTGTCGACCAGGCTGTCCAGCCGCGCCAGGCGCACCACCCGCTCCAGTTCCGCGCGGCTGGCCTCGGGCACGCCATAGGCCAGGTTCTGTGCCAGGGTGCCGCGGAACAGCACGATATCCTGGCTGACCACCGCAATGCGCCGGCGCAGCGCGGCCAGGTCCAGTTCGCGCAGGTCGGTGCCGTCCAGCAGGATGCGCCCGGCGTCCGGGTCGTAGAAGCGCTGCAGCAGGTCGATCAGGGTCGACTTGCCCACCCCCGAGGCACCGCTGATGGCCACCTTCAGGCCACCCGGCACGCACACCTGCACGTCGTTCAGCACCGCGCCCTGGCGCCCTTCATGGGCAAAGCTCACCCCCTCCAGGCGCAATTCACCCGGGCCGTCGGGCATCGGCTGCGGGTCGGCTGCCGGGCGCACGGCCACGGCCTCCTGCTTCAGCTCCATCACCCGCCCCAGGCTCACCGCCATGCGCTGCACCGCCACGTACAGGCCCAACAGGCTCTGCACCGGCCCTACCGCCATGCCCATATAGGTGGAAAAGGCGATCAGCGCACCCAACTGCCAGGTACCCTGAATCACCCACCAGCCGCCGACCAGGAACGCGCAGGCGCGGCACCAGGAGGTCAGCGTGCCGGGGATGGCCTGGGTGAAGAATTCGGTCACCTGCACCTTGAGCAACTGGCGCATGTAGCCCTGGCCCAGCTGGTCCAGGCGCCCCGCCTCGCGCCCTTGCTGGCCAGCCGCCTGGATGAACTTCATCGCCGGCAAAGTCTCGACCAAGAACGACGACACATCCGCCGAGCGTTCGCGCAGGTTGCGTACTTCGCGCTCCACCTTGCGCCGCATCCAGCGCAGCCACAGCACTTCGAGGGGCACCAGCAGCGCCAGCAGCAGCGACAGTTGCCACGACAGCATCAGCATCAACACCACCGCGCCCACCAAGCCGATCACTGCCGACACCGCCGAAAACAGCGAATCCACGGCAAAGCGCTGGATTTCCGCCACATCGCCGTCCAGCCGCGAAAGGATGTCGCCTATGCGCCGCCGCCCGTAGAACGTCGGCGACAGCTGCTGCAGGTGGCGGTAAAGGTCATCGCGCAGGGCAAACAGGATGCGCCCCGACAGGCGCGTGTGCAGGTAGCGGTTGACCCCGGCCAGCACGGTACCCAGCAGGCCCGCGCCGATCATGATCGCCGCCATGTGCCAGAGGGTCTGGTAATTCTTGGCCAGCAGCCCCTCGTCGATCAGCGTCTTGACCAGCCAGGGTTGCGCCAGGGCCAGCAACGAGGCGCCCAGCGACAAGCCGAGCAACAGGCCGATGGCGCGCCGGTGCGGGCGCACGAAACCATACAGCCAGGCCAGCGCCTGGCGCATGAGCACCGGGTCGCTGGATTCCACCAGCCGGGCGAACAGGCCGCCCACGTCAGCCGCGCAACTGCTTGAGCTTGCGGTACAGCGTCGCCCGGCTGATACCCAGCGCCTCGGCCGCTGCGGACACGTTGCCCTGATGGCGCGACAAGGCGCCACGGATCAGCTCCAGTTCGTTGTCCTTGAGGCTGCCGGAAGGCGTCGCGCTGCTGGCCAGTTCGTCCAGCAGGCAGTCGGTGAGGTGGTCGAGGGTCAGCACCTGCTCGCCGTCCTCGCGCATGGCTAGTGCAGTGCGTACCACCATTTCCAGCTGGCGGATGTTGCCCGGCCAGTCGAAGCCTTCGAGCAGCGCAGTCAGGGCCGGGTCCAGGGTCACGCCCCTGGCTTCGGACTTGTCCAGCAGGCCCTGGATGATCGTGGTCAGGTCATCCCGCTCGCGCAGCGCCGGCAAACGCAGCGACACGCCGTTGACCCGGTAGTACAAGTCTTCGCGGAAGTGTTGTTCGTGCACGAGGCGCTTGAGGTCCCGGTGGGTGGCGCAGATCAACGCCACGTCGATGTCTTGTTCGTCGCCTGCGCCCAGTGGCGCTACGCGGCGCTCCTGCAATACCCGCAACAGGCGCGCCTGCAAGGCCAGCGGCATGTCGCCGATTTCATCGAGGAACAGCGTGCCGCCGTGAGCCTGCATCAGCCGGCCGACCATGCCGCCCCGGCGTGAACCGGTGAAAGCGCCCTCGCGGTAGCCGAACAGCTCGGACTCGATCAGCCCTTCAGGGATGGCCGCGCAGTTGACCGCCACAAACGGTTTTTCAGCACGCGGGCTGGCCTGGTGCAGGGCCCGGGCGACCACTTCCTTGCCGGTACCGGTCTCACCCAGCAGCAATATCGGCAAGCCATTACCCAGCCCCTGGCGGGCCATACGCAGATTGCGCGCCAGGCGCGGGTCGCCCCCGGCCAGCGCATCGAGTGCAGGCGACTGCTTGCTCAGCGTCGGCTTACTGACCGGCGTGCTGCCATTGACCCGGCCATGGCGTGGCAGCTGCAAGGCGCGGAAGTAGAACTCGCCCTTGGCGGTCTGCACACTGCTCACCCCGCCCTGCCACAGGCGGGCGATGAAGGCCGGCGAACGTTCGCCCAGCAAGTCGCTGCTGCGCCGGCCCAACAGCTCATGGCGGGGGACCTGCAACAGCTGGCAGGCACTGTCGTTGGCAGCCAGCACTTCACCGTCCAGGCTCAGCGCCAGCAGGCCATGCCAGGCGCTGTTGAGGTATTGCGGGCGGCTGTGGAAGGCCAGCACCAATTGCTCCGGGTGACACAGGCCGAACATGCGGCTTTCGATGTTGCCGGCCGCCAGCATCAGTGTTGTCAGGCTGTCCTGTGGTTGCGCCATCACCCCTTCACGGGTGATGTCGAGCACGCCGATCACCTCGCCGCGCGGGTCGCGCAGGGGTACCGAAGTGCAGGAGAACGGGCTGAGGCGGTCGAGGTAATGTTCGCCGCAGTTGATCAAGGTCGGCCGGCCTTCCACCACTGCCGTGCCGATGGCGTTGGTGCCACGCAATGACTCGCTCCAGCAACTGCCCGGGTGCAGGTCGCGCAGGCCCTCGCGGCTGAGCACGTGGGTCTGGCCTTCGATGGCCAGCACGTTGGCCTGGGCATCGCCGAGGATGACGATGCCGGCCTTGCCCTGCCGCGTGACCAAGTAGTCCAGTTCGGGGGTAACGGCGTCGACCAGCAGGCGGTTGCGCTCCAGCAGCACACGCAGGTCGTGGCCCTGCTCCAGGCCCAGGCCGACTTGTTCGCCCTGCAGGCAGTCCAGGCCATGGCCCAGGCTGCGGCGCCAGGAGGCGTCGATCTCGTCGCGCAGCATGCCCAGCGGCAGCTCGCCTTCACTCGCCAGCTTGAGGCGGGCCTGGCGGGATTCGTGCAGCGGGTCGTGGGCGTTTGTTATGAGTTGTCGCGCCATTTTCTACTCCGGCTGTACCCCGCAAGATGGCGGGGAACGGGCTTGGGAATTTTCCGCAGTGTGCGGGAGAAATCCCTGGCCGTCATCAGGCTGCGGTAGAAGGTGGCATATGGTGACGTTTACGTAAAGGGACGCCCAGAAGCACTGTCTTGCTCAAGATCTGAAAGCTTGCGCAAGCTTTGTGGGAGCGGGCATGCCCGCGAACACCGGCAAAGCCGGTGCCATTCACCGCGTCCTCTGCTTCGCGGGCGCGCCCGCTCCCACAGGGACGGCGCGGGCTTCGAGTTGACGCAGAACCTATGGGAGCGGGTTCACCCGCGAAGAGGCCCTCAAGGTCAATCACGGCTTCCGCTTGATTTCAACAAAGCCCAGGTGCCCGCCAGACACTCGGCACCGGCCCATTCGCGGGTAAACCCGCTCCCATAGGGGCGGCGTCGTATTCGACATCCCACAGGTACTGCGCTGTCTTAGCCACCATAAAACGAAATAACCGGACATAAGGCCGCTCCTGCAGAAGCAGCGCACAACTTGCTCTCAACCAAATGGCCAACCCAACAACTAAGAAAAACACTAAGTTACAAGTTTCAGAAAGTTCCTACTTATATCCAAAAACAACGACACCCTGTTTATTTAAATCCCGCCGCAGCCCGCCTACCCTGCAACTCCCGCCATCGCCATCAACCTTACCCCAGGCCCTCTTTACACCAAGATTACGGCTGATACCGGAGCAATTCTTCACAAGGAAAAACACGCCATGTACCGACAATCTGATCTGCGCTTCAGCTTTCAACCCTTGGCTGGCGACATTCAGTTCGAGGTGCTTTCATTCGAACTCGACGAAGCCATCAGCGCACCATTCCAGTTGAAGCTGGAGCTGATCAGTCACGAAGATGAAGTTGACTTCGGTCAGTTGCTCGACAAGCCGGTACTGTTCACGATCTGGCAGCACGAACGCCCATTGCGCTACGTACACGGCGTGACAAGCAGCTTCAGCCAAGGTGAAACGGGCTTTTATCGCACCCGTTACCACGCCCTGGTCGAGCCCCTCCTGGCCCGCGGCAGGCTGCGTTCGAACTGGCGCATCTTCCAGCAGAAAACCGTGCCGCAGATTCTCGAAATCATGCTCAAGCGCCAGTGCATCCTTCATTTCGAGTTGCACATTTTTGGCGAGCACCAGGTGCGCGAGTTCTGCGTACAGGCCGGTGAAACGGACCTCGACTTCATCGCCCGCCTGGCGGGTGAAGAGGGTTTCGTCTATCGCTTCGAGCACACACCGAAACACCACCTGCTGGTCATCACCGACCGGGTGCTGGCGCTGGGGCAGATAAGCCGAGGAGCGATCAGGACCGAAGATTACGATGAAGGGCTTAATGAAGAGGACGACGTCGGCCCCGACCAGGTGCTGTACCGCGCCAACAGCGGTGGTGATCAGGCTAGGCCTTGCCTGCGGCGCCTGCGTTACAGCGAGCAGGTACGCACTGCTCGACAGGTACAGCGGGACTACACCTTCACCAACCCGCAGTACCGGCAAGAACACCGCGCAGATGAAAGTGGCATCACCCATCAGTCCCAGGACTATGAGCGCTTCGACTACCCCGGCCGCTACAAGCGCGATGTGGTCGGCGTGCCCTTCACCGCCACCCGCCTCACAGCCCTGCGCCATGACGCCCGTATTGCCGATGTCGAGGGTGACGATGTACGCCTGCAACCGGGGCTGAGCTTTACCCTAATCGAGCATCCGCGCAAAGACCTCAACGCCCATTGGCGCGTAATGCGTGTACATCATGAGGGTAGCCAGTTCACCAGCCTGCAAGAAGAAGCTGCCGGGGCCGAACAAGGAACGCGCTACTCGCAGGAAGCCGTGCTGGTGCCCGGCCGGATCGAATGGCGACCTGCGCCGCTGGACAAACCGCGCATCGATGGGCCGCACATGGCCACCGTCGTCGGTCCACCCGGCGAGGAGATCTATTGTGACGAATGGGGACGGGTCAAGGTCAGCTTCCCCTGGGATCGCGAGAGCAGAAACAACGAGTTCAGCTCCTGCTGGGTGCGTGTGTCGCAGGGCTGGGCAGGCGGCAGCTGGGGCTCGATGGCTATCCCACGCATCGGCCAGGACGTGATCATCCAGTACGTTAACGCCGACCCCGACCAGCCGATTATCACCGGGCGCACCTACTGCGGCGATCAACTGCCGCCCTACGAGCTGCCGGAACACAAGACGCGCATGACCATCAAGAGCCAGACCCACAAAGGCAATGGCTTCAACGAACTGCGTTTCGAAGATGAACTGGGTCGGCAGGAAGTGTACGTGCATGCCGAAAGGAACATGAATACCAAGGTCAAACACGACCAGACCCTGAACGTCGGCAATGATCGCGCCACTGCGACAGGCCGCGACCAAAACACCAGCATTGCGCGTGACGAGACTATCGATACGGGACGTGATCGCCGCGATCATGTGCACCAGGACCGATTCACCAGCATCGACCGCAACGATATCCACTCCATTGGCAACACAAGCCGCATCACCATTGCCGCCGACCACAGCCTGAGTATCGGCGGCAATCAGTCGCTCGTCATCGAAGGTACGCGCGCCATTGAAGCCCGTACCGCTCAGCGTCTGCTGACACGGTCCTACATGCTTCAGGGCACGGAACGTATTCACATCCGTGGCCCGAGCGGCAAGATCATCTTCGATGCCGACGGCATAACCATCGAAGCCCCCAACATCCGTTTCAAAGGCAATGTCACCTACCAAACACCTGTGCAGGCACAGGTCGAAGCCATCGAGGCCGCTATTCGAGAAGGCTCACCGCTGATCGAAGAATGCCCCTTTGCCGGGAAGGACGACGCATGAGCCTGCACCAGCAATTAAGCGAAGGCAGCCTGTACACGGGTGTCGTCAGTGCAAGCCTGTTCGTGCTTGCCGAAGCGTCGGCCAATCCGGGCCTGCTGGGCAGGCTCGAGTTTCATTCCACCCGACACCAATGCCTATGGCACCTGGACCATCACACCGGGCTGGAGAAGCATGCGCCATTACTGTTCCAGCTGACAGCAGGCAGCGAACTGGATGCCTGGCTTGGCAGCCTGGACGGGGCCTTCGCCTGTACTTTCGCCGAGACCACACTGCCCCTCGAAGCCCTCGCGCGGCACCTGCGCCGCTTTGGCAAAGTCCAGGAAGGACGACGTCGTTACTTCATGAGGCTTGGTGATCCTCGGTCGTTAAGCTTCTACGTCGGCTCACTGACGCAGCAGCCAGACACCCTGGCCCGGCTGTTCGATCACGGACGCATACGCAAACTCTACTTTCACGATTCACGAACCGGGCTTGCACTTGGCGCACAGCCGCTGTTCGAGCAAACAGAAAGCAGCATCGAACGGGAAGGCTGCCTGGCCTGGCTGCCATTGCGCCACGAGGTCCCTGCATGAGCCTGCCGAGTCTGAATCTGGGTGCGCTGCAAGCTGCCTCGCTACGGTCCACCAACCGTCGACTGTCCCGCTTCCTGCTGGGGACGTTGGACGGTTCGCTTGCGCGTTTTCATACCCGTCCCGAGGATGTTCCCCTGCTGGTAGCCAATGCGGGGGCTCTGGTCAGCAACAGGGGCTACACCTGCGGCAAGGAATACAGCTTGCTGGTGCTGAGCCACTTCTTGCTGGGTCTGGGCTGGTGGAACGACCCCGCAAGCGTATCGGTGTGGTCAATCCACCAGGTTCCCGGCCTTACCCAGGATGAGCGACTCGAAATGCTGACCGTGCGGGCAGTAGCCCACCGTATGCAGTGGGAGGGTCAACTTACCCTTATGCATGACGTCACACGGCAGATTTTGCGCCTGCCCGATGACGATTGCGACCACGACCGGCAGTGGCGATCGCTGGAGCAACTGATGACCCTGCGCGGCATACCAGCTGACGCGCAGCAGTCTTGCTACTGCTGCTATGAGTCGGATGCCAGCCGCCGCTATGCGCTGCCCGCCATCAACCACAAAGAGCTGAACGGCAACGAGATCCTCGCCTACCGCTATTACGGAAAACGGCTACCTCAGCCGTCCGATGACCTGTACAAGCTGCCCCCGTTGCCCCGCAGCCAAGTGCTGGTGCATGTGCTCCTGGCGATCGCGTTCGGTCGACACTTTTACCTCAACCCATTGTTCACCCCTTGGGTGAAGTTGCTTGAAGCCACCGACTCTCCCCGAGAGCGCTGCAGGGTGTTGGCAGATCAACTGGCAGCCCACCAACAAGCACTCAAGGAGCCGAGTCCGCATGGTTGAAGCATCAGCTTTACAAGCACTGGGGCAAGCCGCACTCAACGGCGCGCTGCCTGTCCCACCCGACATTTGCGTACCCTGCTCCCTGCCCGGCGCGCTGTTCTCCCTCGACGGCGGCGACGGTTGCGACCAGTTGCTAGGCATCCCCTCACAGAACGGCGTCGGCTCTGCCTGGTTTCGCAACAATCCCTGGATCCGCGACCAGGAACGCAACCACCGCGATACCTTCCTCCAGCAGGTGCTGGAGCATGCCGGCGACACGCTGGGCATTGCCTGGCTGGCTGAGTTCTATGCCTTTGCCGCCAGCGAAAAGTTGCAGCTGGTGTGCATCGACGACGAGATCCGCCTCGACGAACTCCCCCCGCCCGTACTCGACCATATGGGCGGGCGTAGCCAGCACGGTTATGGCTTCACCCTGCACAGCAATTTCTTCTTCACCGACCACAAGATCTATTTCGCCACCTTCACCCATGTGCAGTGGGCCGAGGCGCAACGGGAAGAGTACGTCGACGAGCACGGCACCCAGCGCATCAGCCCGCCCTACACCTGGCACACGCCCAGTGGCCTGTACCCGATCGAACAGGCCTGTGAACAGCTGGCCCGGCACTACGCCGAAGCCAAGGCCCGGGCTCGCTTCTGGCAAGGCGTCATTGGCGCGGGCGAATTCGCCCTCGGGGTGCTGGCGATGGTGCCAGTGGTCCGTGGCATCAAAGGCGCCGCAACCCTCGGCCGCTATGCCTTCGTCGCCTTGGAAGCCGCGCTGGCCGCCGATGCCATGGTCGACGGCAGCAGCCGCATGATCACTGGCGAAGGCCTGAGTATCGGCGAGCAGTTCTTCACCGACCTGGCGCGCCTGGCCAACCCCGACACTGCCGAGGCACGTGGCAAGCAGGTATTCATGGCCATCAACCTGGCCCTGCTGCTGCCGGCCGCCATCGGCGGCGCCCGTTGGCTGATGCACAAGTTGCAGCCCGGCAGCATGACCACCGTACGCCTCGACAACGCCGCGCTGTCGCAAGAGGAAGTCCGGCGCCTTGGCAACCGTAGCGCCGGCGAAGTCACCGTACTGGAAACCCGCATCCAGCGACGTCCCCGCGAGGGTGAGCTGCCGGTCACAGCACATGAACTGCACTCGGTGGAGCGCAATGCCAGCCTGGTCGCGCTCGATGTGGTCGGCGGCAAGGCCGACTACGCCTACATGGCCACCACCCTGCGCGACCGGCTGGTGGCCATGATCCAGCACAGCATCGGGCCGGTGCGCATGGGCGGCAGTCTGACCCGGGTCGTCGCCGATGCCGGCGAAGAAGCCCTGGCGGCGGCCCTGGTCAGCCACTGGAAGGTCAAGCCGGAGAACATCCTCGGCCTGAGCACCCACCCTTCCCGGCCCAGCCAGTTCGGTTTGAAGAACAACAGCGACCAGGGCATCGACATGCTGGTGTACGTACCACCACCGCCCTCGATGACGGTGCGTAATCCGACGACGCAGGAAATGCGGCATCACATTGATGGGCTGAAGGGGACGGCACCCGTGGAAGAGCTGCAGTTCAAGGCGGGTACGTTGTTGGTGATCGAAGTGAAGACGACTTTAGGGAAAAGCAAGACGCCTGCTTTTATCAACACCCAGAAAGCAGGAGGCAAAGCCAACCTTCAGCGCATACAGGACTTGATTCGCAGGAAAAGACAAGGTTGGGGAGAAGCCCTTACAAAAACTGACCCCGCCTTTATTACAAAGTACCAAGCAGTAGAGGACAGCTTGGATTCGCGAAAAGTCTCATTTCTTCATGCACAAGTATTCTTTGACTCGAAAGGTCACCCTAATAGCATTGCCGGTGACCGAAGCGGAATACAAATTAATCTCTGGAACCAACATGAATAGACAGGCAGAAGATCGACTCAAAGTCAGCTTGAAAAAAATACATGAATGGGCGAGAGAGGACCTACACGTGAGGTGCGACATGCTGACGTCTTACATCATGACTGGCGAAATCATCGGCATCGCTTGCAATCAGATATTCAAAGCTGGCATGAACAATATTGGAAAAGGTTTACAGCTTGCACCGCAGCACCCACATGGGCCAGCGTCATTGGATTTCGTTTCTGGCATTACACAGATGTTAATCGCTGAAGCAATCTTAATACAAAAACTCGCGGACACTAAAGAAAGTAGCATCGGCAATTTAGATGGGACCACTCACCTAATGTTGTGTGCACTGGCTACTGGCCGGTTTGAACTGGTTGAGCCCTTTCACCAAGCTATTTTCACAGGTATTCATAATGGCTACGGTGTCAGCGATGGCCACAATTTGCCAATCGGTACCACCTTACGCTACGCCGCTTTCGGCCTGACCATTATCGGCGATTGGCTCGGCAAACCGCTCGACCTCGACAAGCACGCCCTGCCTCGCGACCCTGCCTGGGGTCAATTGGTCGCCCATTGGCGCGAACCTGATCCCGATAAACTGGCGCCTGTTCTGGTGGCGGCCTGCGACACTCATGTCCAACGCATCGCCCTGACATCCCGCGAACTCGACTCCGGCAATTTCGAATTCGGCTCCCCCTTCGAGGCCGGCTACCCCGCCGAGATCCTGGCCATTCTCAACCTGCGCCGTTCGCTGGGCCTGCCGAACCCTTCCATCGACCACCCATTGATGAAAACACCCTACGCCAGGCTGACCTGCCCGCCTGGCATGCGCTTCGAGCCGGATGAACTGCTTATGCGCTTCCTCGCTGCCGCCTGCAAACACGATCCTGATGCCGTACCGACCGGCCTTTACGAAGCAATCATGCAAAACAGCGCAAAGGATTGAGCGATGTCCCGACAAGGTGCGATTCGAAAAGGTGATCCCCACAGCGGGGGTGGTCGGATGGGGGAAGGAAGCGGAGTTCTTGTCAACGGGCGGCAACAATGCGTTCTCGGAGATCGTGCGCCATGCGCGCTTCATGGAGGGACATTTGCATTGGTCTCTGGCGGTGACGGTAGTGTCTTGTTCAACGGTATTTCTTTGGTATTCGAGCCTGCGGAGCTTGCTTGTGGGTGCAAGGTTTCATCTACCTGTTCGGGACCTTATGCCAAAGAGGGCTGAACGACCTGAAGAACGTGGTTTCATGCATCGTCCTCTTCGCAGGCTTGCACGATTTGAACAGCGCTCGCGTTGTCTGTTTCGCGGGCGCGCCCGGTCCCACAGGGACGGCGCGGGCTTCGAGTTGACGCTGAACCTGTGGGAGCGGGCATGCCCGCGAACACCGGCAAAGCCGGTGCCATCCACCGCGTCGCCTTTTTCGCGGGCGCGCCCGCTCCCACTGGTACTGTGCTGGCTTCGAGTTGACGCTGAACCTGTGGGAGCGGGTTCACCCGCGAAGAGGCCCTCGAAGCCAATCACTGCTGCTCATTCTGGCTCAGATACTTGTCCACCGTAGCCTGCCCCTCCCCCGCATCCCCCGCAACCTGCCACAGCCGCCGTTCAATCCCCTGCGCCAGCAAGTGCCCCACCGCCGCCTCGATCGCCGACAGCACGCACAGTTGCGCCGGCTCATTGGTGGTATACCCCACCTCGGCCTCCAGCAGCTTCTTGAACTCGATGAACTTGAACACCCCGGCACTACGCCCGACCGAATAGATGGTCTTGCTGGTCATCACGTTGGCCAGCACCTGCCCGGTACGCACGTCCACCGCACGCAGGTTCACGGTCACCTGGTCGACGCGGTACTCGCGGGAGATGTCTATCCCTAAGTAGCGGGCGCCTTCGCCGCCGCTGCGCACGTTGGTGTCGTAGGCAATGATGCCGCCCTCCAGCATCAGGTTGGCGGCCTGCAGCGGTGGCAACTCGCCCATGATATTTTCCGGTACATCAGGCTTTTTCTGCGAAGCTCGGATGATCTTGCGCTCGGTCAGCAGGTTCTGCAGGCCTTCACGCTCCAGCACCACGAACCAGCCGCTGGCGTTCAGCGCGTCCATCAGCATGCTTGCCGCACCCTGGGTGACGCTGGTGGAGAACGAGCTGGCCGGGGTCGGCTTGTACTGCCCGGTCTGGTCGCGGAAGCCGTACACCACCGCCATCAACCGACCCTTGGGTCGTGGCATGTTGATCAGGTCGTAGTAGGTCGAGGCCCGGGGGGTCAGGGTCGGGGTTTCCGAGTCCTGTTCGGCGGGCATCGGTTCGCGCAGGCCACAACCGTGCAGACCCAGGGCGGTGAGGATCAGCAGCGTGCTCAGCAGACGTTTCATGGTGTTCTCTCCCCAACAAATAGCCTCTGCCCTCAAGGGTTCAGGCCGCTGACCTCAATGATCGAAATTTCTCCTGTGGCGCGATCGGTGACCTTGATACTCAAGGCCCCGGAATCGTCGATGACGTCGATGAGAAACGCATCGGTCGCCATGCTGCCGGTGTTGCCGTTACTGATGTTGTCCAGCAACTGCGACAACATCCGCGACTCCAGCTGGTTGCTGAAGCGCTCCAGGGCCGTGGTGCCGGTAAAGGCCGAGGAGCGGTCCTTGAGGTCGGGGTCGTCGTAGTCGTTCTGCGCCTGGGCGTTGTTCAGCAACCAGGTGCCATTGAGCGGGTTGCCGCCAAAGGCCGGGTTGACCGGGGTGTACACCAGCTCGGTGGCCTGGGCGGCACATGCGCTGGCAAACAGGCAGGCGGCGATGCAACGGGGTATGTGGTGCTTCATAGTTCGTCCCTCTCCAGATCGGTGGTGTCCTGCAGCAGGCGTTGCAACTTGCGTTGAATGATTTGCTGCTTGACTAGGTCGGCTGCTGCAACGGCCTCGTCCTTGAGCTCGGTGGTGTTCGGTGGCAGGAAGCGGCGGTACACCACCTCACGGTCGAATTCCACGGTTACCAGGCTGCCCCAGCGGGCATCCGGGCGTTCGCGCACCACCAGGTTGAAGTCCAGCCGGCTGGTGGCGCGCAGGCGGTCGGCGAAGTAGAAGTAGAAGTCGTGGCCGATGTGCGAGATGGTGTTGTCGACGATGAAGCCTTGCATCTCGTCCTCGTCCCCGGCCCGGGCCGAGGTGGCCAGCACTGCCACCAGCAGCAGACCCAGGCACAGCGCGGCCAGGCGGCTCATGGCGCGTCTCCCGGGCCGGCATGGGTCTGCACGCCACCGGCACTTTCGGTAAAGGCCTGTTCGGCGACGAACTGCCAGTCGCTGTAGTGCTCCAGCCCGTCGAAACCGCTCCATTCGGTACTGAAGCCACTGCGCTTGAACGGGGTGGCGTCCGAGCGGCTGTGCACGCCGGTAATGCGGCCATCGATCGAGCGCAGCAGGCCCCAATCGTCACTGTTGGTGATGGGGTCGGGGTACAGCTGGCGAATATGCCGCCTGGCCTGCGGGAAGCGGTTGTCCTGCAGCAGGTCGGCCAGGTCCTGCGGATACTGGGCCAGCCCCGGCGAGGCGCGGTAGTAGCTGCGCAGGGCCTGGGCATACTGGCCGCCCACCCACAACAGCTGGCGTTCGCGGTCACGCTGGGCAGCACTGGCCCAGAGCGTGCCGGTGGCGGCCAGGGCCACGCTGCTGACCGCAATCAGCAGCAACACGCCCAGGTAGGTGAAGCCGGCGTCGGCCTTACCATTCAGCGAACAGGCTGCCATCGCGCGCCCTCCCTGTGGCACCGCTCTTGATATCGGCCACGCCACCGGCCACGCCTTCGGGCGGTGGCACCAGCTGCCAGGCATCGCTGCGTTCGGTGATCGGGTCTACCGGGGTGTTGCGCAGGTAACGCTGCTCCACCAGTTGCTCCAGCGAGTCGGGATAGTGGCCGGTGTCGCCGTAGTAGTGGTCCAGCGCTTCGCGCAGCACCGCCAGGCTCTGGCGCAGGGTGGCTTCGCGGGAGCTCTCCAGGCTGTTGAAGTAGCGCGGCATGGCGATGGTCATCAGCGTGGCGATGATCGCCAGCACCACCAGCAGTTCGATCAGGGTGAAGCCTCGGCTGCGCTTCATGGCTGTCACCATTGCCCGTAGGGGATGTTGTTGAGGCCTTTGCCGCGGGCCTTGGAATACACGTCGAACACGTCTTCGCCTTCACGCGGGTTGTCGGGGCTGCTGTCGTAGGCGCGCAGCCCCCACCCGCCTTCGTCCTCCCCCTTGGCCGCCACCAGCGGGTCGTGCGGGATGCGCCGCAGGAAGTAGAACTTGGCACCTTTGGCGCTGCGCACATCGCGCACGCCGTCGACCAGCACCTGCAGGTTCGGCGGGTAACCACTGGCATCCAGGCGCTTCTCGATGTACCCGGCATCGAACGCTCGCTTGTAGGCGTCGATGGCGTCACGAATCTGGTACAGCGCCTCGCGCAGTTGCTGTTCCTTGCCGCGGCGCACCACGGTTTCGGTCAGCGGCGCGGCCATGCTGGCAAGCAGCCCGAGCAGCGCCAGGGTCAGCACCACTTCGATCAGGCTGAAGCCCTGCATGCGGCGCTGCGCGATCATGGCCGCGGGCTCCCTTTGGCCGGGGCGATAGCCATCTGGCTCTCCACCACCGGTGTATCGGTGGCCGGGGCATTGCCAGGCACGTCTGCCGGCGGCAGCGGCGCCATCTGCCGCACCTGCATGGCCGACTCGGTACCGGTGGCGAACTCCATGTCCGACGGGCTCTGGTACGGCAGGTTGCGCACGATGCGCGGGGTGATCGCCAGCACCAGCTCCGATTTGCTCATGTCGTCCTTGTTGCTGCCGAACAGCCGGCCCAGGCCGGGGATGTCGCCAAGGCCCGGGATCTTGTTGCCGCTGGCGTTGTGGTCGTTGCGCACCAGGCCGGCCAGCACCTGGGTTTCACCATCGTGCAGGCGCAGGGTGGTCTGGGCGTTGCGGGTGTCGACCTGGACCGGAATGGTGCCCTGACGCGTGGCCTCCAGTGGAGTGGCGTTGCTCACCTCCAGGGCTACCTTGATCGCCACTTCGTTGTTCAGGTGCACGGTGGGCTGCACTTCAAGCTTCAGGCCCACGTCCAGGTAGGTGACGCTTTCGGTGATCACCGGGCCCTGGGTGGACGGCACCGAGGTGGCGCTGATGATCGGCACCCGCTGGCCGATGTGGATACGTGCCTGCTCACGGTTGCTGACACGGATCACCGGGCTGGCCAGCGTGTTGATGTCCTTGTCCTGGGCGTTGATCTTGGCCTGCGGCGCCGGCGCGATGCTGATGCGGCTGGAGTCGATGCCCTTGAGTTGGTCGAGCACGCTCACCGGCTGGCCGTCGGAGCTCAGCACGCCGAAGGTGTTGGGCCATTGCAGGCCGAGGTCGAGGATGCGCGAAGTGGCTACCTCCATCACCTCCACTTCCAGCACCACCTCGGGGTTGGACTGGTCCTGCGATTGCAGCAGCTTCTCGGCCATGCGCACGGCATCGGGGGTGTCGCGCATGGTCAGGGTGTTGAGGCGTTCGTCGACGAACACATCCCGGGTCTTGAGCATGGTCTTGACCATGTTCAGCGCGGTGTTGGAGTCGATGCTGGTCAGGTAGAAGGTACGCATGACCAGTTCCTGGTAGTCCTTGGTCTTTTGCGGCGAGTCGGGGTAGATCATCAGGGTGTTTTCGTTGACGATCTTCTGCCGCAGCTGGTTCTGCTCCAGCAGCAGCGCCACGGCGTCCTCGATACGCAACTCGCGCACGAAGATGGTGGCCTTCATGTCCGGGCGCATGTCCTTGTCGAAGATGAAGTTGATGCCGGCAACCTGGGACAACACCTCGAAGATGGTCTTGAGGTTGGCATCGCGAAACTCCAGGGTCACCGGCCGCTCCAGCTTGCTGCGCAGCTGCGGGAACGGTTGCGCGGTGCGCGCCTGGACGTTCTCGATGTCGCTGCGCAGGGCCACGCCCTTCTGGTTCTGCGGGTCCAGGCGCAGCACTTCGCGCATGTAGCGCTCGGCACCGAACAGGTCGCCCTGGCGCAACGCCGCCTGGCCCAGCGCCACGCGCTCGTCGAGGGTGCGGATCAGCTCCAGCTGGCGAATGCCTTCCTGGGCGCGGCGGTTGTTCGGCTCCAGGGTCAGCACCCGGCCATAGCCCATGCGGGCGCCGGCGAAGTCGTGGCGGATGCGGTCGGCGTCGGCCTGGGTCAGCAGCGCCTCGACCGCGGCCTGGCGGCTGTGGGCCAGGGCGATGTTCAGCTCGGTGTCACGCGGGTCTTCGCGCAGGGCTTCTTCCAGGCTGGCGATGCCGGCTTCGTACTGGCCCTCCTTCATCAACTGTTCGCTGTCCTTGCGTACCGCACTGGAACCGCAGCCGGCAATGGCCACGCACAGCGCCACAAGCAGGAACGGAGCCGGTTTGCACAGCTTTGACGACTTCATGGTGCGCTCCCTACAGACAAAGTCTGCGACTGATGCAAAGGCAGGTAGACAAGGTGCAGTTCGCTGGCCGATACCCGCTCGAGGCGGTAGGTGTCTTCGATCACGTCGCCCTGGCGCACGACGTAGAGTTTTTCGCCGCTCTGCAGGAAGATCTGCAGGTCGTCGCGCTCGCCCATGCGGCCAATGAACTGGAATGGCAGGGCCGGGGCAGTCGGGGCTGAGGGGGCGACCGGGGCGGCGTTCACGGGTTGTTCGGTGACGGTGGCAAGGGCCTGGGGTTTGGTCCATTGCTGGGTTGGGAAGAGATCACCAGACGCCTGTTCCGGCCTATTCGCGGGTGAACCCGCTCCCACAGGGTCGGCGGCGCCCACGGGGCCTGTGGGAGCGGGTTCACCCGCGAAGGGGGCAACACTGTCTTCCTGGCCGAACCAATGGCCCGGGGCCCAGGCCAGCGCCGCGCTGACGCCGAGGAAGCCAACCCAGATGACAGCACGTTGTGTGTTCATCACGACCTCGACAGGTAAAGGGTCATGCGCAGGCGGGCGTTAAGCTCGCTGTCGCCAATGCGTTTGCGTTGCAGCTCCAGGTCTTCCAGCACCAGGGTCGGCAACTGCTTGAGCAGGCCCTTGAGAAAACCGCGAATCTGCGGGTAGCTGCCACGCACCGGCAGCACGATCTGGTAGCGCGCCAGTTGCGTTCTGGGGTCGACGCCCAGGGCATATTCGCCACGTGCCAGGCTGATATGTTCGGCGCTGGCCAGGTGATACAGGCGCTCGATCAGCTCGCTGGCCTGGGGCTGCCCCGGCAGTTGCTGGCGCAGGCTGTCGAGCGCCTGCTGCCCGGGCTTGACGGCGATCTTCAGCTCGCCACGCCTGACCCGCTCGACCTGCACGCTGGCGTCCGCTTCGGTGGCGCGCAGCTCGCGCAGGTTCTGCCATTGCGGCAACACCCCGGCGCACAGCACGCCCACGGCCAGCAGGCCCACCGCAACCGCCGCCAGGCCGACCGGGCCGACGCGACGCAGGTGCTCCTGGAGGATCAGGCTGTTCAGCGATTCATGGGCGCGCATGGCCGGTCTCCCAAGTGGCGGTGAGGGTGAAGCGCACCGGGCGCTCGGGCTGCGTGGCCAGTACCTCGTGGTTGAGCAGCGACACATCGCTGAGCTCGGCACTGGCTTCCAGGCGTTGGTGGTACTGCAGCATCGCTTCCAGGTTGCGCGCCTCGGCGGTGATGCGCAGTTGGCCTTTGCGCGCGTCGGGGGCCAGGCTGAGCAACGCCACGTTGTCCTGGGGCTGCGCTTCGAGCATGGCGAACAGCTGCTGCCAGGGCCGTTGCAGCTGCTGCGAGACGCTTTGCATCTGGGCCAGGCGCTCGGCCTGTTCGCGGCTGGCGGCGCTGCTCAGTGGCGCGACGGTGGCTGGGCGGCGGCCCAGTTGCTGCTCCAGGCTATGCACGCTGGTCTCCCGTTCGACCTGCTCGGCCTGCAAACTGTGTTGCAGCAGCACCAGGCCGGCGACCATGGCGCTCGCCACGGCCAGCAGCGACCAGGCCAACGGGCTGTTGCGCCGGGGCTGGAATTCCAGGTCGAGGCGGCGCATGTCAGGCCACCGCCCGCCACATGGCGCACAGCGGGTCGGCATCGCTGGCCGGCTGGCACAGTTGCACCGCCGCCAGTTGCGGCACCTCGCCCCGGCCCGGGGCATGCAGGTAGACCCGTGGCAGGTGCTCGCCGTACAGCTCGCAGGTGCGCTCGATCAGTGCTTGCAGGGCCTGATCGCTATCGGCGCAGCCTTGCGCCAGCACTTGCTGCCAGGCCCCGCCGGCAGCCAGCAGCAGCACGCTGCGGCGCGGTTCGGCCAGGACGAACAGGAAGTCGCCCTGCTCCAGCTGTGCCGAGCAGCGGTTGTAGGCGGCCATCAGGTACGGCTGCACCGAGCGCAGGCTCAGGTGGTTTTCCCGGCCCAGCGCCTGCAGCCGCTGCAGCAGGGCTTCGGGCAACGCCGTGGCGATGCGCGCGGCACCGGCCGGCTCGGGCGACAGCACGATGCGCCAGTCGTCCAGCGGCTGCCCGTAGAGGTTTTCGAAACAGGCCCGGGCGTAGGCGTCCAGCTCGCGCGGGTGGCTGATGGCATCACTCCAGGGCACCAGGCAGAAGCGGCTGTAGCGGGCCGACAGCAGCACCCGCAACTGGGCACCGCGCACGGCATGCTCGGTCAGCAGCGTGGCCAGGGCGTCGACGGCGGCCTCCCAGGCCGGTTGGGCGGCATCGCAGGTAAAGTCGCGGCTGCCCAGCCATTGATGGTGATTGGCGTGCCAGCTACCCAGGCCTGCACCTTCGGCGCCGAGCACGGCGCTGTATCTGTAAACGCCACGATCAGATGAATGTGACACGGTTGATCTCCTCGAGAGTGGTACGGCCATCACGGACCAAGTCCAGGGCCGAGGCCCGCAGCAGGCGCAGGCCGCGCTGGCAGGCGAGGTTCTTGATCTGCGACAGAGGGCGGCGCTCGACGATCATCTGCCGCAGGTCGTCGTCCAGGTGCAGCAGTTCGGCGATGGCGCTGCGGCCACGGTAGCCACTGCCGCGGCATTGGCCGCAGCCCTGGGCGCGGACGAACTTCCAGCCGGCCACGCCCTCGCGGGTCAGGCCCGCGCCGTACAGGGTGTCGTCGTCGACTTCGCACGGCGTGGCGCAGTGCGGGCAGGCCAGGCGGATCAGGCGCTGGGCCAGCACCGCATTGAGCGCGGAGACGAAGCTGTAGGGGTCGACCTGCATCTGGCTGAAGCGGCCGATCACATCGAACACGTTGTTGGCGTGGATGGTGGTGAACACCAGGTGGCCGGTAAGCGCCGACTGCACGGCGATTTGCGCGGTGTCCGGATCGCGGATTTCACCGACCAGGATCTTGTCCGGGTCGTGGCGCAGGATCGAGCGCAGGCCGCGGGCGAACGTCAGGCCCTTCTTCTCGTTGACCGGGATCTGCAGCACGCCGGGCAGCTGGTATTCGACCGGGTCCTCGATGGTGATGATCTTGTCCACGCCGTGGTTGATCTCGCTGATCATGGCGTACAGGGTGGTGGTCTTGCCGCTGCCGGTGGGGCCGGTGACCAGGATCATGCCGTAGGGTTCGGCAGCCAACCGGCGCAGGGCGCGCAGGGTTTCCTCGGCAAAGCCCAGGGCCTGCAGCTGCACGCCGCTGACCCGGTCGGACAGGTCCTGTTTGTCGAGCACCCGCAGCACCGCGTCTTCGCCGAAGATGCTGGGCATGATCGATACCCGGAAGTCGATTTGCCGGTCGCCCACGGCAACCTTGAAACGGCCGTCCTGGGGCACGCGTTTTTCGCCGATGTCCAACTCGGCCATCACCTTGATGCGCGAGATCACCTGGTCGGCGAAGGCGCTGCCGCTGGCCTTGCCGGCACCGTTGAGCACGCCGTCGATACGGTACTTGATGGTCAGGCCCTGGCCGGTCATGCCCAGGTGGATGTCACTGGCGTGCAGCTTCAGGGCGTCGTACAAGGTGGAGTTGACCAGCTTGACCACGCGGCTCTGGTCTTCGCTGATGCTGGCCAGCGACAGGCGCTGCAGCGGGTCGCTTTCGCTGCTGGCTTCGGCATCGTGGTCAAGAGCGTCCACGGCGTGGAAGCTTTCTTCGTGGCGGGCCAGGAAGGTGGCCAGGTCTGCAGCGTGGGCCAGGTAAAGCGGTGCGCCTTGCAGCACATCGTCGATCCAGGCCAGGCGGGCATGGTCGAAGGGGTCGGCGAACACGCCCAGCAGTTGGCCGCCCTGCTCGATCAGCACGAACTCGCGCTTCAGGCACATCGCCAGGCTGACCTTGTCGAAGCGTGGGGTGCTGGCCAGCAGGGTGTGGCTGTCCAGCACCGGGTAATGCAGGGTCAGGCCCAGGCGCTGGGTGAAGGTGTCGGGGGTGTCGCAGGCCAGTTGTTCCAGGCGAGTGAGCAGGCGTTCGTCGCTGGTTTGCAGGCGGGCCTGGGCCAAGAGGTCGCGGGGGTAGGCAGAATATGCTTTTACCTGTGCCGGCCCTTTCGCGGGTAAACCCGCTCCCACAGGATGTCCGAGGTCTTCAAGATTGCAGTGCCCCTGTGGGAGCGGGTTTACCCGCGAAGAGGCCGGTGCAGGCGGTAACGCTTCCTGTGATCCATCGAATGCTTCTGGCATGGCCTGCGACTCCGCTCAGGGGCGCGTCGCAGGCTGGCTCGGCCAGGGGTGCGGGCGCCGCTATTCCCCTGTGAGCAGTTGATCGTCGTCGGGCCCTGGAGGCTTGGCGCCGTTACGGCGGCGGTCGGCCAAAACCCAGCTTCCATCGTACAACTGCAGGGGGAACGATTCGTTCCTGTTCTGGCGTCGCTCGACGAACCCTTCAGCCGGGTTGTCCGTGGCCCTGCGCCGGCGCTCGATGCCCATCAGGTCGAAGACCGCACGGGCCAGTTCCACCAATGGGAACGGCTTGAACAGGACATGGCTCACCCCCAGTTCGGCGGCCCGCTCACGCACCTCGACAGTGGGGTGGGCGGTAATCAGCACGAAGTGGCACTGCCTGTTCCTGCGTACGGTCTCCAGAACCTGAAAACCCTCCATGTCGGGCAAGCGGTAATCCAGCACGATCACTTGCGGTGCCAGGCTTGCGGCCTGCTCGATACCACTGGCACCGTCGTGGGCAACATGAACTTCCAGGCCTTGCGCCTGCAGGTACGCTTGCAGGTTCTGCGCAAGAGTCTGTTCGTCATCGACTACCAATACTCTGTTCACCAAGGTCGACTCCCAAGAACTGCCCGGTAACCCGGTCTGCGAAGTGCGCCCCTGTACAGGCTTGAGCAGGCTTCGTGCCAGGCGTGAATAGTCATGCTGCACCACTGTAAGTCATTGATTTTCCGAGGACACTGTCCAACATACGCAACGCGACGGGCAGGCACGCCGGCCCCGTTCCCCACATGCGGGGAAACTGCTGGCACACTGCCAGATCGTTATTCCCCATCATTGGGGAAACGCCATCAGGGACCTCAGTCGGCGATCTCCACCGTAGCGGACGCACGCAAACGTTGGCGCACGGAGTGGCGCGCCTGCGCCTCCCGCTGTCCGATGAGCGTGGCCCTGGCCAGGACCAGGCCCTGTTCGCGTATGACCGAAGGCTCGTCACTTTGTTGCTGCGCTCCTTGCAGGGTTTCCCGGTTGGCATCATAGAATGCCTCCACTTCGGCCTGGCTGGGCGCGGCGACCGCACTGAGCTGGGCATACACCTGCTGCGCGGCCAGCTCACGCCGGGTGTACTCATTGTACTGTGCCCTATCGAAACCCGCTTCCGCCAGCCGCCGTTCGAAAATTGCCGGGCTGCCAAGCGCGGCCTCGACCTGGCCCACATGCGCCGACACCTGCTCGTCGCTGATGGCTATGCCGCGGTGCTGGGCCTCCTGCCACAACAGCTCTTTGTCGATCAGTTCCTCCAGGGCCTGGTCGCGCAGGCGCTGGTACAGGTTCGGGTTGCGGATACTGGCCACCGCGCGGCCCTGGGCGTCCAGGTATTCGCTGAAATAGCGCTCAAGGCGCATCGTCCCGATCTCCACACCGTTGACCCGCGCCGCCGGCATATCGGCCCAGCTTGCCTTGGCCAGTACCTGCAACAGGCACAACAACAAAACACGCATGGCAACCTCCGCTCAAGGGCTGTCCGGCAGCGGCCGGTACGGGGTGACTGCGGTAAAGCGCGGCCCGGGCAGGGCCACCGCCACCACATGGGCACCGGCCATGCCCTGGCGGCGACCGGGGCCGAAGCCCAAGGCCGGGGTCAGGCCGGTGGACACATCATGCAGGCCTTCCAGCGCGGCAATCAGCTGCTCGCGGCTGGTGTCACGGCCAGTCTGCTTCAACGCTTCGCTCAGCAGGCGCAGGGCGCACAGGGTATTGACCTGCAGCGACGCCTGGCGAGGGTCGAGGCCGTGGCGCTGCTGCAGACCGGCCAGCGTCGCCAAACCCTGCTCGGTCCAGTCCTCGGGCACGTAGGGATAAGCCAGGAACACCCGTTGCGACCAGAACTCGGGCAAGCGCGCCACGGCGCCGGTCACTTGGCTGGAGGCACCAAACAGGTACGGCTGGCGACCAGCGGCCTGCAACGCCGAGGCCAGTTCGGCAAAGGCCTGGGCACGGCCGAGGAAGACAATGCCCTGCCCGTCCACCGCCTGGCCAGCAAAGGCCTGGGCCGCAGGCGTTGCCCAGCCCTGCTGGAGCAGGCGCTCACGCACCTGCTCGGCCAACGCCGCTTGTTCATTGCCGGCATACACCACACGCAGGTCGCCCGCTTTCACGCCCAGCGCCGCTCGGGCGTGGCCGGCCAGGCTCAGCAATTGCGCGGGCAAGCCGGGCAACGGGTCGAAAATCTGTGGGCTGCCGCCGCTGTGTGGGGTGCTGCCGATCAGCGGTACATTGTGGAGTGCCAGCAAGGTTGCCAGGCGTTGGTCGAGCATGGGTGCCAATGGCGCGATCAGGGCGAACACCCGCTGCTGCTCCAGCAATTGCTGCAGGGCCCGTTCGGCGCTGGCCGGGTCGACACCTGGGTCGAGCACCACCAGTTCCAGGCGTCGCCCGTGGATGCCCCCTTGCTGGTTGAGTTGCGTCAGGCCGTCTTCCAGCACCGCACGCACCACCTGCCCGGCCTCGGCCAACGGGCCGGAGGCCGGCAGCAAGGTGCCCAGGCGCAACACGCCCTCTTCTACCCCGGGATCGCGTTCCTCGGCCAGGCGCTTGAGGTAGGCCGTGAGATTGCGCTGGTCGGCCAGGGTCAGCTCGAAGCGCGGCATGGCCGGATCCAGGCGATTGCCTGCCGGATCGAAGCCGTGCTGGATGGCCCGGGCCAGGCTACTGTCGGTGTAGGCCGGATAGCGTCGTCCGTTGACCTCGCGTTCGCCCTGGCCTTGCGTCAGGCGTTGCCAGTCGAGGCTGGGCGGGCGCACACCACCTTCGGCTCGGCCGCGGCCATCGTTGCCGTGGCAGCTGGCGCAGGGCAGCACGTTGGCGGGGACTGTCATGTCGCTGGCGCCGACCCGGGCTTGCAGTTGTGCGTCGCTGCTGGAGATGCCGAGGCGGTAGAGGTGTTTGCCGGCTTGTTCATGTTCGGTCAGGTCCAGGGCAAAGGCAGAAGAAAAGGGTGCCATGCTGACCACGAACGCCAACCAGACCGAAAGCCCTATGGGCGCCGCGCTTGTGAATGCGGCCCTTGTGGGAGCGGCCTTGCGTCGCGAAAGGGCTGCGCAGCAGCCCCAGCAATAGTTGCACCATCCCAGAAAACGGGGAGCGCTGCGCGCTCCTTTCGCGACGCAAGGCCGCTCCCACAAAGGGAATTCCCACGATGGCCGCTTCCGCAGGGATCGCATGATGCTCACCGCCCTGCCAAAGGCAGGGCCAGCAATTGCATGCGTTGGGCAATCGCCGCCGGCGGTGCATCCGGGCGGATCTTGCTCCAGCGCTTGCCGGCCACATCGCCGGCAATCAGCTGTGTCGAATGCTGCTCGGGGCTGGGCAGGAACTGGCCGATGCGCCCGAGCACCAGGTCGACATTGGCTTTGTCACCGGTCAGGAACAACCAGTTGGGCCCGTCCACGCCCTGCTTCCCGGCAAACGCCTTGAGCACCTCCGGGCTGTCATTGAGCGGGTCGCTGCTGATCGACACGAAGGTCACCTGGCTGGCCAGCTGCGGCCCCATGGTTTCGCGTACTTCGCGCAACTTGCGGGTAATCAGCGGGCAGGCGTCGGTGCAGTGGGTGAAGATCACGTTGAGCATCACCACCTTGTCCTTCAGCACATCGCTGTAGAAGCGCAGCTCGCGGCCGTTCTGGTCCTTGAGCACAGTGTCGGTGAACCAGGTCTGGGCATCACGGGTGCCGCCGCCACTGGTCATCGCCGGCGGGGCCGGCTGCGGTTCTGGCGCCTGCGCGGCATGGCCTTCATGGGCCAACGCCACCGAGGCGAGGATCCACAGGCAGCCCCCCAGCACCAGCCAGTCAAAACCGCGCATGCCTACGCGGCGGGAGCTTGTCTGGCTCATGGTTGCACCTCGTGATGGTCGGCAATCGCCGTGCTCTTGGCATGCACCCGGCGGGCGCCGAGGCGGTTGATTTCATCGATCAGCACTGCCGGGTCGGTGAAGCCGTAGTAGCGCGTCCAGTGCCCGGTGCGCCCGTCACCTACCAGAATCAGCGGCGGATGCTGAGTGAGGTCGGCGCTGAAACTGCCCAGGCCCTTGAGGGTTTCGCTGATAGCGTATGGCGTGCCGGTCAGCCAGCTCCAGCCCGGCCCCTTCTGGAAGGCCTTGGCGTAGTCCTGCAGGCGCCTGGCGTCGTCACGTTGCGGGTCGACGCTGATCGACACCAGATGAATGTCCTGCCCTACCCGGCCACCCAATTGCTGCTGGACCTTGCCCATGATCGATGACACCACCGGGCACACCGTGGTGCAGCTGGTGTAGATGAAGCCCATGACCACCAGATGGTCGCCCACCAGGTCTTTCTCCAGGCGTACCGGCATACCGTCCTGGTTCAGCAGCGAGACATCGGCAAAGCGCACGCTGGCCTTTTCCTGGTGCGCCGCCGGCGGCTGTGCGGCGTGGCCGTCATGATCGTGGCCGCCATGGGCCAGGGCCAGGTTGCCGGCAAAAGCCAGGCTCAGGGCCAACAGTTTGCAAGGATGCTTGGCGTTCATCGCAGGTTCCTCACATCATTCTCGGAAACGGTGGACGTGGCGGCCGGCAGGACGCGCAGGCTGGTGTAGTTTTCCTCGGCGAACCTGCGCCCAAGCGACGGCGATTGCACATGCAGGTACCAGGCGCCGGCTTCGGGCAGGGTCAGGGCCGCTTGGTAGATGCCCTCGCCCACCTCCTCCAGCTGCAGGTTGCGCGGCATCGACGAAGGCGCCAGGAAGTAGCGCAGGCTCAGGTCGCTCAGGCCCAGGCGCGGCTGGCCGTCGTCGCCGACGATGCGCACCCGTGCAGTAATGGCGCTGTGCTGCGACAACGGCCGGTCCAGGCCGATGAACTCGGCGTGCGCGCCCTTGCGCTTGCCGGTATTCGGCGCTGCGGCCACGTCGGTGCTGAAGCAGTGGATGATCTGCGGCTGGTTGAGCAGGAAGGCCACGTCGAACTTGCCGGCGGCGGGCATCTTCACCGTCGAGCCGTACACCCCCGGCGCCAGCTCGCGCAGGCTGCGGTCGACGACGATGGCGGCGCGAGCCTGGTGGCCACGGTTGTTGTAGCCGGACATCGGTGCGTTCATGCCTTCGGCGTAGAAGTAGGTGGTGTTGTCCACCGGGTTGACCACGAACACCGAATTGTCGTCGCGTGACACCGACAGGCCCTGAGCCAGCGGCAAGTCACCAGCCTGGCGTGGCGCCGCCGGGCCGGCCTCGAAGCCCTGGATGATCGGCGAGCGCCCTTCGCCCAGGCTGGCCAGGTTGATCATGCTCACCTTCGGCGACGCCAGGCCGCGTACGTAGGCATAGCCCTTGGTGAAGGTCAGCTGGTACGGTTCGGCCGCCACCGGGATGCGGTGGATCAGCCTGTCGGTACTGGCGTCGATCACCAGGGCCTGGTTCTCCAGGGTATTGAGCACGATGCCGTAGCGGCCATCGCTGCTGAAGCGCATCGGCCCCAGGCCCTGTTCGGCCTGGACGGTGTGGCGCAGCTGGTGGTTGCGGGCATCGAACACGCGCACGCTGCCCTCCTTGCCATCGACCACGTACACCGCCTGGGACAACGCCGAATAACTGACCGACAGCGGGTGCGGGCCAACCTTGATGGTCTTGGCCAGGCGCATTTCCGGGATGTCGATGACGCTCAGGGTGCCGCTGTCACGGTTGCTGACAAAGGCGTAGCGCGAGTCGGAACTGAAGGCGATTTCGTGGTGGCCGCCGCCGGTGTTGAAGGTTTTCAGGGTGTTACGCCCCGGTACATCGATCACCGTTACCCCGCCCTTGGCCGGGTCGCTGCTGTTGTTGCCTACCCACAGCCGGTGCTGGTCCGGCTGCAGGGCCACGCGCAGCGGCTGGTCGCCAGCGTCCAGGTCGGCCACGCGAGTGAAGGTTTCGGTGTCGATCACCGAGACCTTGCCGCGCTCGGGAATGGACACGAACACCTGCTTGTCGTCACCGGTTGCCACCCAGTCCATGGGCCGCCCAGGCAGGTCGATACGGGCCATGGTACTGGTCACGCCGCCCACTGAAACGGTGGGGTCGATCACCGTCAGGCTGGCGTCCTTGTTCATCATCAACAGGAAGTAGCTGTTCAGGTCGAGCAACGGACGGGCGCCGATACTGCTTTTGAGGAACAACGCGACACGGGCCTTGCAGCTCTGGTCGCGGTCCCCCTCCGGGGCCGACTGCGTCGGGTCGATCCACGCCCCCGGGGCCATGCCCGACAGCGGCTGGCCACTGGCCTGGTCGCTGACCTTGAAACGGATGTTGGCGAAGCTGCCCTCCTGCAGCTCGCCCCCCGCCAGCGGCCGCGCCTCGAACTCCACGGTCACGCCGTCCCGGCTGAGCCGGTGCAGGGCCTGCGGGTCGGCAGATTCCTGCAACAGCTCGCGCGGATCGCACCAGAGGCTTTCATAGGCCACGCCCAGGCCGATCAGCACAGCCCCCAGTGCTACCCCCATGTATCCAAGGCGGGTCTTCTTGTTCATTTTCGCGCCCCCATCCACTTCACTGCGCCGGTGCCGTTGCCGGTGGCGCTTCATTGGTCACCCGCAAGATCCCCCACAGCCCCGAGAGGTTGCCGTAGGCGGCGTAGTCGCGGAACAGGTAGTCACCCGCCACCGCGTTGGCGCCGCCGGCACTGGGCAGCATGAAGCTGAAGTGCGCAGCCGGCAGGACGCTTTCCTGGGCACCGATGTACATGGCCATCGGGTTGTAGCCGAAGCGCACCGAGCCGATGCCGGGCAGGCTCAGCGGGTAGCCGTCCACGTCGTTCTTCTCGGCCTGGTAGTTGTGCAGTGGCCACAAGTGGCCATCCAGCTGGTAGACCATGCCGCGGCTGCCGCCACTGGGCATCACGATATGGTTGCGCACCGGCTGGCCAGGCTTGGCGTACAGCACCGGGGTTTGCGGGTCGCCACCGACCAGGGCGTTGGCGTAGGCCATGTGGGCGTTGGGTACATCGCCAAAGCCCAGGCCGCCGGCGCGGCCGAAGGGTGAGTCGGGGGCCATGCCGAAGCGCAGCCACAGGGGTTCGGTCTTGTAGTTGACCGCCATGTTGCCGTTGTCCTGCGGATCGCCGGCGGCGCCGTTGCCTTCGGTATTGATCCCCTCCACCGGGCGGCCGTCGGCCCAGCGCATGTTCAGCGCACGCTGCCAGACCGTGACGAAGTCGCGGTAGTCCGGCTGGCCGCTGACTTTGACCGTGGCCTGGGCCCGCGTTGCGGTGTCTTCGGTCCAGGTGGCGGTTTGCGGCAGGATGCTCATGGCACCCACCAGGCCTTTCTGCGGCTGCTTGATGACGTCCGACGGGGTCAGGTTGAGGCCGCCGAACTCGATGGCGGTGCTGTTGATGTTGTCCACCGTGCGGCCCAGTTGCGACACCGGTTTGCCTTCACGCTCCAGGTGGCCCGCATAGTACTGGTAGGTCCGGGTTGGCCAGGCGCCACTGGTGCCGGCACGCGGGGGCACGGTCTGCACCGGGTTGAGGCCGACGTTGGCACCGTCCGACTTGGTGATGTCGTAGGCCAGCAGTTGGGCATGCAAGCCCACGTGGCTGGATGGCCGCATCAGGTTGTTGGCGAAGGCGGTGGCACCCTCGCTGTCGAAGCGGTCACGCTTGACCACGTTGTGCATCACCGCAGTGCTGGGCAGGTCTGGCATCACCAGTGGCAGGCGGTTTTCCAAGGTAATGCTGATGCACTCGCCGGCATTGGCGCGCAGCACCAGCGGCTCCACGGGCACCCCCGCCTTGAGCTTGCCGGTGGTGGCGTCCAGGTCGGCCTTGCGCACATACAGGATGGCGGTCGGGTCGTGCAGCGGCGCGCTGTGGCCACCAATGGTGAAGGGTTCCCCATCTTCGGGGTCTACCCCACTGACCAGCGGGATGGCGGTCTTGCGGCTATTGAACACCAGGGTGCCGCCGTTGGCCTTGAGCGGGCCACCGACATGCTGGCCGACACCAGCCGGGTCGCTGATGCTGACGCCGTTGCGGTTCTCGAGAATGTCGTTGGCCAGTGCCGCGACGATCTCGTAGTTGCGCTTGACCGTGGGGCGGCTGCCGATGCCGTTGGGGTTGGCCGTGGTTTTCGGGCAGATGCCGTCGAAGTTCACGGTGTTGCGCATGGCCACCGGTTGCGGGTTGTTGGGCACCGGGAACAGGTCGGCACGTTGCGCGGTGTAGTTGCGCATGATGCCCCAGATGCCGTTCCAGTAGCCCTCCAGGGCCGCATCCAGCGAATACAGGTAGTCACCGTTGGTGGCCGCCGAACTCGATATCATCGACACAGGTGCCATGAAGCCCAGCTGTTCGGAAATACCGATCATCTGCGATGCCTTCCAGCCGGAGTTGGAGCTGTTGCCGTAGCCGGTGCCGTTCTGCAGCCACTTCACGCCGTGCAAGGTGACGTTGTGCTCCTCCTCATGGCCGCCGGCGTGCATGCGCAGGCGTACGTTGTCACCGGAATAGGTGCGCAGCATCGGGGTGAACGGGTCGCCGGGTTCGCTGCCGGCCGTGTTGATGTGCGGCGGGAACAGCGTGGTGCCACCGGTGGGACCGACCGCCGAGGTGATCGCCGAGGGCGCCAGGTTCAGTGCCGGAATGGCGCGGTCGGTACGGGTTTGCAAGGCATGGCTGAGGTCGCCGGCCAGGCCGTCGGCCTGCATGCCACGCTTGCCGTCCGGGCCGACCTTGTTCGGGTCGTACACACGCAGGGCCAGGGGCTCGTTGCGGTAGTTGACGACGAACATACCCGGGTCATCCACCGAGATCGCCTGCGGGCAAGGCCGGCTTGGGCAACCCGGGTTGATGCCGCCGCGTTCCTCGACGATGGCCTCCAGCAGGTTAGACGCCTTGCCGCGCACCGGCGGGTTGATGGCGTAGCGGAAGCTGTCGGCGGTGGCCGGGTACGACTGGGCATTGGGGATGCCGTCCGGCCCGGCGCCGACGTACACACCGGCCTCGTAGGCGTGCTGGAAGTCGCTGTATTCCAGGAAGAACTCGCGATAACTGTCGTTCTTGCCGTCGCCATCATGGTCACCGGTCTGGATCACCGCCTGCCACGAGGTCGGGCCACCGTCCTGGCGCGTGGCCGGGTTGTACAGTTTCTCGCCGGTTTCGGCGTGGTACCAGGTGGAGTTGGCCGGTTCGGCCAATACGGTGGCATACAGCCCAAGCTGCTGGTGGGTCGATGGGCCAAGGTGGTCGTGAGTGAAGATGGTGCCCAGGCCACGGTCGACGTTGTACACGTTCACCAGTGGGTCGGCGAACCAGCGCTGCATGGCCGTGCGTGCGCCCAGCCAGTCGGCCCGGCCGAAGCGGCCGAAGTACGGGTGCTGCCGGGCTTGCGGGCAGGCGGCGGTGCCGTCGCGGCTATCGCCCTGGGTGCAGCCGTTGTAGGCACGAATGGCTTGCACCCGCTCGACCACGCTGCCGGGCGAGAGGATACCGTCTTCGTAGTTCCAGCCGTTGGCCGAGCCGTCGGCGGCGGTCAGGTCCCACTTGGGCAGGTGGATGTGCTGGCCGATCACGTCGGTCGGGGTGCGCACCTGGTAGTCGTCCATCTCGTAGATGTTCGGGATCAGGTTGGTGTGCTGGTACATGGTGCAGTCGAAGGTGTTCATGCGCATCACCAGCGGCTCTGGCGGGCGCTGCTTGGTGATCACTGGCCAGGCGTCCTCCCACAGAGCAATGATGCGGGCTTGCGGGAAGTGGTAGCCGACCTTGTTGTACACCGCGTCGAACTGGATGTTGGCGCCCTTGTAGATGCGTGGGCGGTCGGCGGTGAAGGCCGAGGCGCCACGGAAGTTCAGGCCCGACAGGCTTTCGCCGCTGAAGAACTCGCCTGCCCCGGAAGACTGGGTCAGGCGCTTGCCCCGGTCATCCATGCACGGCTCGTAGAACGGCGCGCCGGCAGTCGGCAAGGCGCCGTTGGTGCGGAACGCCTTGGCCACCGGCTCGCTGCCGGGGATCAGGGCAAAGCTTGGGTGTTCGGCCAGGGCGTGGAACTGCATGGCCGCCTGCTCGACATCGGTGCCCTCTTCAGGCAGGTAGATCGGCTTGGCCTTGTGTACCACCTTGGTGAAATCGAGCTTGGTGGTGGTGGTTTCGGCCTCACCGCCAGCGGATACGCCGTCCAGCGCGTGGCGCCCCAGGCCGCCGTCCCAGCCATCGACCTGGTTCGGGTCGAGGTTGGCCCACAGTGCCTTGCCGCTTTCCTTGAGCTGGCGTGCCATGGCAGGGTCGAGCATATCCAGTGGCGGGGTTGGTGGGCGGTTGCCCACGCTGCTTTCCATGCCGCCGATCCAGAACGGATAGCCAGGGTTCTTCAAGGTGCCGTCGGCGTTGCGGTTGGCGTCGCTGCGGTCGACCAGCGCCAGCGAGCCAATGGCCTTGCGTACCGGCGCCTGGTTGGCTGGCTCGTCATCCTCCTCCTCTTCCTCGGGCTCATCGTCATTACTGGCGGCAACCAGTTCTTCGGACAGCTTCGGTACCACCACCACCTTGCCTGGCATCGGCGCCATGGCTTTGCCGGGCAGTGGCACGATGGCCGGGATCGGCGTGCCGGCAACGATCTCGCCATCGGGCAGCGCCCGGGCGCCAACCGCCGGTTTGCCGCTGCGCAGGGCGAACGGAGTGCTGTGAAAGCCGTTCTCGCCCTGCCCGCTCACCGCAAGGCGGGTGCCTTCCTCGAACACGTCGTGCACCCGCCACATGGCCCACATGCCTTGGGCGAAGTGCGGGTAGAAGTGGCAATGGTAAATGGCATCGCCCGCTACCCGGTTGCGGTTGCCCGCACCGCCGTTGGCGATTTCGTAGGTGTAGCCGACCCCCGCGCCGATACCCTGGGCATCGATGTAGTCGGAATTGTCGTCATTGGGGTTGAACAGCCACTGGTGGCCGTGCAGGTGGAAGATGTGCTGCTCATGGCCGTTGTGGGTGTTGCGGAACTTGGTGAAGTCACCAATGTAGCTGTGGTGCACGTTGGCCGGTTCGGCCGGGAACAGGGCCATGCTGGCCTTGACCCCGACGGCGTTGGCCGGTGGCACTTCGCCAGGGCGGATGTGCTCCAGGCCGACGTTGGCCGGCACATCCACCAGGGTCCCGACATCACCGACAGTATGTGCACTGAGGAAGAACTCCTCATAGGCGCACGACAGGCAGTCGTGCATCGGCCCCACGCCCAGGCGGTTGGCCACCACTTCCGCGCCCATGCCACCGGAACCGTAGTTGATCATGAATGAGTCACGGGTGGGTTCCAGCACGTGGCCCATCACCGGGTCGGCCCAATAGCCAGGGAATGCCTGGGTGCCGGCTACCTCGTCGGCGAACTGCGAGGCGAAGTCACGGAACGCCTCCAGGCGGTTGGGTAGCGCCGGGTTGCGCTTGCCCAGGGTTTCCAGCGGGTAGGTGGATTTGGGGAAGCTGCCATCGGGGTTGGGGCCCATGACGATGGCATCGGTTTCGCTGTTGATGATCTGGTTGCCGTCGACCATGGCAATGATCGGTTTGCCGGCCTTGCCTTCGGCGATCCAGGGCTGCATTTGCGGGTAGCGCGCTTCGTAGTCGATCACCGGCTGGCCGGTGGCGGTACGGCCGGTGGTGGCCAGGCGCATTTCTTCTTCGGTAAGGGTATTGCGGTAGGTGCGGCCGAGTTTGGGCACCACCACTACCTGGCCGAACAGGCCGTTGGCAACGTTGCCCGCAGTACCCTCGCCGCCGAAAGTGGCGGCTTTGCTGGTAGCGGCGAAAGCGCCTTCGCGTTCGGCGTACAAGGTATAGCTGCGGGTGCTACCGGGGCTGACGAAGAAGTTGCCGTTACGCCCGGTGTAGGCAGAGATGTCGGCGATGCTGTTGACCGCCTGCATGCCATTGACCTGGAAGCCGACCATGCGCTCGGCCACCTGCTCGTCGGCGACGAAGCCTTCGGCGGCTTCATTTTCGAGCTCCGGCCCCTCCTCTTCGCCCTCGGGCTCTTCAGCCTCGATGCCGTGCTTGTTGGGGTTGGCCTTGTAGTCGAGCAGGTTGGTCAGGTTGACCGTAAGGCATTCACCGGCGGCTACCCGCAGCACGATGGGCCGCGGGCGCTTGTCCGGGCGCAAGGTGACCTTGCCCGGGACCGCCGCCCCGCCGCTGCTGAGGGGGACCATCTTGTCGTCCACCACATCCTCGCGCAGGGCGAACATCATGCCGTTGGCGTTTTGCGCGCCAAGGCGGTTGAACATCAGTGGCTGGTCCAGTGCCACCACATTGGCGACCAGGGTGCGCTGGCACTGCACGGCGGCCTCGCTGGTCGACGCCCAGCCGAGCAAGGCCAGAACGAGTGATGACAGGATGGGGCCTTTGAGTGGTGTAGACATGCCGCACCTCCGGGACACAGGATCTCTGCGTGGAGGTGGAGCAAGGTGTATGCCAGGTGAAAATTGCTATTGTTATCAGCTGGTTGCGTTGGCAAGCGAAACAGATTGGGGAGGAATCCCCAGCGGTATTCCCCGAAACGGGGGGTGGGTTGCAAGTGTTCGTAACAAGATTTTCGGGGATATCACCTGGCATTGAAGTAGAGTCGACTGGCCTCACCGCCGGCAAGCCAGCTCTCATAGAGCTGCACATAACTCATCGAATTAGCAGGGACTCTGTGAGAGCGGCTTCAGCCGCGAACACCGGCGCAGCCGGTGCCATGCACCGCGTTGGATTCTTCGCGGCTAAAGCCGCTCCCACAGGGTACGCGGGCCGCTTGCGAATTCAGTTTTCTACGCGACAGCGCAGCCCAAAGGGCTGGGCAATCTCCCACAGGTACAGCATTGCTCTCGAGGTTGTCGCAGTACCTGTGGGAGCGGCCTTGTGTCGCGAAAGGGCCGCAACGCGGCCCCAGGGTTGATGCGCAACAGTTGAAATTGCTGGGGCTGCTTTGCAGCCCTTTCGCGACACAAGGCCGCTCCCACAGGGATCGCGCCAGCTTTTAAATTTGAGCAAGACAGTTCCACAGGGATCTGCGCTGGCTTCCAGGTCTGCGTTTGCCGTCAACCAACCAAGGCGCGTACGCAGAAGTACAGGATCGACGGGCCCATCAGGCAGCCCAACCCGGTATGGAAGGTGGCTGTCAGCGCCCCGTACGGCACCAGGCGCCGATCGGTCGCCGCCAGCCCGGCCGTCACCCCCGACACCGTCCCCGCCAACCCGCCGAACACCATCGCCGAACGTGGGTTGTCCAGCGCCAGCAGGCGCGCTGACACCGGGGTGAATACCATCACCAGGATCGCCTTGATCAGCCCGGTGGCAATCGACAGCGCCATCACGTCCGAGCTGGCCCCCAGCGCCGCCCCGGTCACCGGCCCGACGATGTAGGTCACCGCACCCGCACCGATGGTGGTCATGCTCACCGCATCACGGTAACCGAAGGCGTAGGCCACCGCCGCGCCGACGATGAACGGCAGCACCGTACCAAGCAGCAGCGCCACTGCACCGATCATCCCGGCCCTGCGCGCCTCGGTGGCCTGCACCTCGAAGGCGGTGGCAACAATGGCGAAGTCACGCAACATGGCCCCGCCCATCAGGCCGATGCCGGAGAACAGCGCCATGTCGGCCAGGCCTTTCTGGCCACCGGTAATGGTGCCACCGACCCAGGCCAGCACCAGGCCGATGACGATGGCGATGGCCGAGCCGTGCACGCGGCCGAAGGTCAGGTACTTCGACAGCACCACCGACAACCACATGATCGCGCCCACCACCGCGAAGGCAGTGATCAAACCGTTATGTTCCAGGGCATTGTCAATGATCGGCCACATGATCAACGCCCTCCTGCAGGGGCGGCCTGCACATTGTTTTCGGGGCCGGCCTCCAGCGCCGGCAGCGGTTCGCCACGGTGGCTGCGGCTGATCAGGGCAATGGTCGCACCGCACACCAGTACCGCCCCCACTGCCGCCAGCAGCGCCACCGGCCCGCCGTGCAGGGCGGTGACCACGTTCTGCTGCGCGGCCATGGCCACCACCACCGGGATGTACATGGCCCCCCAGAAGCCCACGCCGAACTCGCATTCCTTGCTCATGCCGCCGTTGCGGTGCATGTACAGGCGTGCACAGATCAGCAGGATCATGGCGATGCCGACCCCGCCCACATTGGATTTGACGCCCAGCAGCACGCCCAGGAAGTCGCCGACGATAACGCCGGCAAGCGTGCAGACCGCCAGCAGTGCCACACCATAGATGATCATTGTTGTTGTCCTCAGGTAGTGTCGAAGTTGCTTGTTGTTGTTCTTCGTAAACACACTTTTGTGCGGCTTTTGCCCCCATGGAACTGAACGCTGTGGGAGCGGCTTTAGCCGCGAACACCGGCGCAGCCGGTGCCATGCACCGCGTTGGATTCTTCGCGGCTAAAGCCGCTCCCACAGGGATCGCCATCCGCCGCGGTGTTGCTGTCATCGATCGTTGGTCACCTCCTGACGCAGCAGCGCATCCAGGGTGTCCCAGCGGGTGCCTTCAACAGCAACCACCCTGCCCTGTTCGAACACTGGCCGGGCCAGCCCGCTGAGCACGTTGCCGGGCGGTAGTTCCAGGTGCAGACGCACGCCGCGCTCATAGGCGTTGCGCAACGTAGCACGCCAGTCGACCACCCGCGCCATGTTGCCGGCCAGGTCGTCGCGCAGGCGTTGTGGGTCGAATACCGGCCGTGCGCTGCTGCCGCTGAGGTAGGTGATTCGCGGTCGCTGCAACTCGACCGTGGCGAAGGCACTGGCCAGTTCGGCCGCCGGGCCATCCAGCAGCGGGCAATGCGACGGCACGCTGACCGCCAGGCGCCGGGCCACGCCCTGGCCAAGGCGGCGTGCCCTGGCGGCAACCGCAGCCATCGCGGTATCGCTGCCGGCGATGACGATCTGGTTGTCGCTGTTGAGGTTGGCGACATACACCTCGTCGTCCGTATCGTTCAACAAGCGTTCGACACTGGCCAGGTCCAGCCCGCTGAGTGCGGTCATGCCATAGCCTTGCGGATAGGCGCGCTGCATCAGGTCGCCACGCAGGGCAACCAGGCGCACGGCATCGGCAAAGCCCAGGGCGCCCGCCGTGACCGCCGCAGGATAGGCGCCAATCGACAAGCCCGCTACGTAATCCGGCGCGGGGCTGCGCTGCATCAGCCAGCGCGCCCAGGCCACGCCAGCCAGCAACAGGCACAGCTGCACGGCACGGGTCGTCTGCAGGGCCTGCTGGCTGTCCAGCGCCAGGGCCTGCTGGCCAAGGGTGTCACTGGCTTCTTCCAGCAACAGCCCGGCACCCTCAGGCAGGCGCTGCAGCATGCCTACCTGCTGGGCGCCCTGGCCGGGGAAGGCGAACAGGCTGCTCATGCTGCACGCTCCATCGCTGCCCATGGGTCACTGACCAGGCGTGGGCCATGGGCCGACTTGAGCAGCACGCGGCGGGCGAAGCCGGCCCACTCACGCAGGGCGACCGCACCCGCCGGGGTTTCCAGCTGCAGGTCGATGCGACAAGGCGCGCAATCGAGGATATCCAGCAACTCACGCGCCTGCGCCCGGGCCAGCGGTTGTGGCGTGCGCAGCAGCAAGTCCAGGTCGCTGTCGGCGTGTACCACCTCAATGCCAGTGGCGATCTGGTACCCCACCCCACCTGTCGGCCCCCACGCCATCCCGCTGGCATCCAGTACCGGGGTGACCGAGGCCAGGGCCTGCAATGCAGGCCAAGGGCTTTCAGCTTGCCAGCGCAGCGTTTCGGGGCCTTGCTGACACTGGATAGCGGCCAGCCGCATCAGTACACCCGACCGCTGCGCCCTGCCCTGGCCACGCAGCCCCACCGCCACCCAGCCATCCGCACAGGTGGCACGGCGCACCACCACCGGCTGGCCGCTCAGCAGTACATCCTGCGCCCACCGCGGGGCATCAACAGGCAGGCCCGATACGGGCATGCCCCAGAGCAGGTCGTGCGGCCTTGGCACGTTCATCTCAAGCACCCTGCCACTGGCGGCGCAGCTGTTCGCGCACCTGGCGCGAGGCGCTGCGGTGTTCGCCCGCCAGCCGCGACGACAGGTCGCTCGAGCTGCCGATGTCGCGCACCGCATCAGCCAGGCAGGCCCGTACCTGGGCGATATCGGCGCTACTCGGCGTCTCGGCGTTGTCCACCGTCAGGCGGCGCCATAGCAGGCCCAGCGAAGCGTAGCTGGCAAGGTCGTAGGCCATCGGCGGCACCTCGGCGGCCAGGGCTTCCAGTTGCTCGACGCTGCGCAGGGTGATGCGCGCCGCTGCCGCCTTGCCCATGGCATGCACCATGACCCCGGCATCGTCCAGGGCGATCAGGCGCTGGGCCTGGTAACCGTGGGCCAGGAAGGCGCCTGACATGGCCTTGCCGATCAGCAGGCCGATCACCGGGTGCCCGGCCAGCCGTGCCTGGGCATAGGCCTGCACCGCAGCGGCCAAAGCCTGATGAATGCCCAACGCCTCCTCACGGCGGCCATAGGCCTGGCTGGGCACATCGATCACCGCGACGATGGCGCGCTTCTGGCCATGGCGGTCAGCCTCGACCGCTTCGCTCACGGCCTTGGCCAAGCCCCAGCCTTCCAGCAGGCCGACTTCGCCCGAGCGCGCACGGGGGAACGGGTTGTCGGCGTCCGGCACCACGGTAATGAAGCGCGCCAGACGGTTGTCCAGTTCACCATCGATTACCCGCAGCGACGCAGGGTAGCCGGGTAAGGCCTGCCCGCCGGCCAGGCCTGGCAGCCAGTTCAAGGCACGGTTCATTTGGCTTCTCCTTGGTAAAGGTCACGCACGGCAGCGGCATCCAGTTGCGGGCAGCCATCACCCAGCCGGGCCAGGCGTTCGAGGAACCAGGCGTGTTGACCGGCGCGATCCGTTGAAGGCTCGTCGAGCAATTGCAGCAGGCGTTCGCGCAAAGCCTCGATGTCGTCGGCCACACAGGCATCGACCAGGCCGCTGGCGTGGCGCTGCTCGCCGCCGGTCAAGCTCCAGATCAAGGGGCGGTCCTTGGCGTCGTACTCACTGATGCCCGCTTCCTGCTCGATCACCTGCGGGCCGTTGAGGCCCAGGCGGGCTTCGCGGGTGACCAGCAAGTGGCTGCACAGGCCGGCAGCGATGGACATGCCGCCGAAACAGCCGACCGAACCTGCGACCAGGCCAACCACCGGCTGCCAGGCGCGCAGTTCGACAATCGCCGCCTGTATTTCGGCAATCGCAGCCAGGCCCAGGTTGGCTTCCTGCAGGCGTACACCGCCGGTTTCCAGCAGTAACACAGCGCAGGTGGGAATGCCGTTGCGGTTGTCTTCGATCGCCAGTTCCAGCGCACCGGCGATCTTGGCACCACCCACCTCGCCCATGCTGCCGCCCTGGAAACCGCCTTCGATGGCGGCCACCACGGCGTTGCGCCCGTTCAGCAGGCCCTTGGCGATGACCACGCCATCATCGGCCTGGGGCACGATGCCCTGGCGCGGCAGCCACGGTGACATCAGCCGGTCGAACGGGCCCAGCAGTTCACGGAAGCTGCCCGGGTCGAGCACAGCGCGGGCGCGCTGGCGGGCGCCCAGCTCGACAAAGCTGCGGCTGTGCAGCAGGCGTGCGGTATCAGTCATGGGCGATCTCCTCGAAGCCTTGCTCCAGGCGCAGGCGCACCACGCCTGGGGTGGCGCCGAAATCATGGATGTCGATGTTCATGGCCGGCCAGCTGCGGCCTTCGAACAGGCGCTGAAACAGCTGCGCCCAGCGGGCAGCGCTGCCGTTGACCGAAGTCACTACCTGGATTTGCAAGCTGCCGGCGGTGCCAGGCTCGATCAGCACCTCAAGGTCGCCGGAGCTGACGCAGCCCACCAGCGTGCGGCCACGCCCAGGTGCAGCGGCGGGGAATTGAAAGGTCAGGGTTTCCATGTCACAGGCTCCCGGCTTTGTCGAGGAACAGGCAGGCGGCCAGCAGATCGGCGGCGCCGCCCGGTGAGGCATTCAGATGCAGCAGGTGCTGGTCCAGCCGGCGCAGCTGCCGGCGCCCGGCCAGCGTGGCGCTGCCGCCGTCGCTCAGCACGCTACGGGCGCCGTGCTGGACGGCAGCCAGCCCGGTCGGGCCGCTGCGCCAGAGCACGCAGGTATCGTTGAGCACGGCCATGATCGCCAGAAGCGCGTCGAGCCGGGCGTGCGGCTCGCTGGCACCAGCGGCGCGGCTGCGCTGCAGTTGCGGCAGGCCGTGGGCGATAACCGCTGGGAAACCTTGTTGCGCCTGTTCGCGGGCGCCGCCAGTGCCGTAGCGGCGGCGTACTTGCAGGCCGTGGCTGTCTTGCGAGGGTGTGGCTGGGTCATCAAGCAGTGCGATGCGCCCGGCGCGGGCGGCCAATGTGGTGGCTTGCGCCTGGGGGTCGAGAGCCTTGGATGCTACCAGCAGGCCGAGGGCCCAGATTGCGCCGCGGTGGGTGTTGACCCCGCCGGTGGCGGCCAGCATCGCCACTTCGCCTTCGCGGCCGAGCTGCCCCAGTGTGGCGCGCAGGAGGGGGCTGATTGCGCCGATGGTCAGGGCGGCTTCGGCCATCTGCCGCAGACATGGCCACAAGGCCAGGGCCGAGGCGTGCATCAGGGCCAGAGACATGTCGGGGTGGGCGCCGTTGCCACGTCGGTCGACCAGGCCGGGTTTGGGGGACAGGTCGGCTTCGTCGATCAAGGCTTCCACGGCTAGGTCGGCCAGGTGGTCGGCCAGGGGCAATTCGGTTGCCTGTGCTGGCCTCTTCGCGGGTAAACCCGCTCCCACAGGGGCCGCGCCTGGTTTGGGCTCAGCGTCAGGCCTCTTCGCGGGCATGCCCGCTCCCACAGGGGCCGCGCCTGGTTTGGGCTCGGCGTCAGGCCTTTTCGCGGGCATGCCCGCTCCCACAGGGACCGCGCCTGGTTTGGGCTCGGAGCCAGGCCTCTTCGCGGGCATGCCCGCTCCCACAGGGACCGCGCCTGGTTTGGGCTCGGCGTCAGGCCTTTTCGCGGGCATGCCCGCTCCCACAGGGACCGCGCCTGGTTTGGGCTCGGAGCCAGGCCTCTTCGCGGGCATGCCCGCTCCCACAGCGAACGCGCCTGGTTTGGGCTCGGAGCCAGGCCTCTTCGCGGGCATGCCCGCTCCCACAGGGATGGTGCAAATTTCGAGTGCGTCACTTTTCCTGTGGGAGCGGGCGTGCCCGCGAAGAAGCTCATGCGGTTGCAAGTCGAGTGCTTTCATCACCAGCTCCTGAACCGTGCAGGCGGGTTGTAGAGGCCGCCGGACCATTCGACCAGGTCGGCGATGCTGCGCGCAGCCAGCAGTTCGCGGCTGGCGTCGGTGCGGCGGATGCCGAGGTCCTCGGGCAAGGCGACCAGGCCTTGCTGGCGCAGGCGCAAGGTGTCCCTGGGGTCGTGCCGCAGGCCGATGGCGGTAACCCCGGCCACGGCGGCGATCATCTGCTGGCGTTCTTCCAGGCTGCGGGCCTTGTACAGGTAGGCAATGCCCTCCTCGGTCAGCAGGTGGGTGACGTCGTCGCCATAGATCATCACCGGCGCCAGCGGCATGCCGGCTTTCCTGGCCACCTCCACGGCATCGAGGGTTTCCACGAAGGTGGGCTTGCCGCCCTCCTGGAAGGTCTCGACCATCTGCACCACCAGCTTGCGACCGCGCTCGAGCATGGTTTCCGGCACGGTCATGTCCAGCCAGGCCGGGGTCGCGTGGCGCCGGCCACGGGGGTCGTGGCCCATGTTCGGCGCTCCACCGAAGCCCGCCAGGCGGCCGCGGGTCACGGTCGAGGAATGACCATCGCCATCCACCTGCAGGGTGGCGCCGATGAACAGGTCGACGGCGTACTGCCCGGCCAGCTGGCACATCATGCGGTTGGAACGCAGCGAACCATCACGGCCGGTGAAGAACACGTCCGGGCGCTGGGCGATGTAGTCTTCCATGCCCAACTCGGTGCCGAAGCAGTGCACGCTTTCCACCCAGCCGGTCTCAATGGCCGGGATCAGCGTCGGGTGCGGGTTGAGTGTCCAGTTGCGGCAGATCTTGCCCTTCAGGCCCAGGGACTCGCCATAGGTAGGCAGGATCAGCTCGATGGCGGCGGTGTTGAAGCCTATGCCATGGTTCAGGGACTGCACCTGGTGCTTTTCGTAGATGCCGCGAATGGCCATCATCGCCATCAGCACGTGCACCGGCTTGATATGGCGCGGGTCGCGGGTGAACAGCGGCTCTATATAGAAAGGCTGGTCGGCCACCACCACGAAATCGACCCAGGACGCCGGGATATCGACCCGCGGCAGGTCATCAACGCGGTCCACCAGCTGGTTGACCTGGGCGATGACGATGCCGTCGCTGAAAGCGGCCGGCTCCACCAGCGCCGGGGTGTCTTCGGTGCTGGGGCCGGTGTAGAGGTTGCCGTCGCGGTCGGCCATGAAGCCTGCCACCAGGGTGACGTTGGGGATCAGGTCGACCAGCAGCCGCGAGTACAGCTCGATGTAGGTGTGGATGGCACCGACTTCGAGCAGGCCGTCTTCCAGCAGCTGGCCAATGCGCAGGCTCTGCGGGCCGGCGAAGGAGAAGTCGAGCTTGCGGGCGATACCACGTTCGAACAGGTCCAGGTGCTCGGCGCGGCTGACGCTGGGCATGATCATGTGCAGGTCGTGCAGGCGCCCAGGGTCGACCTTGGCCAGCGCGCGGGAGAGGAAGTCGGCCTGCTTCTGGTTGTTGCCTTCGAGCACTACCCGGTCGCCGGGCGCCAGCAGCAGTTCCAGGGCTTCGACGATACGCTCGGTGGGCAGCACCACGCCGTCGGCGAGGTGGCGGACCCGGTCAAGGCGACGCTGCTTTTCGGCGCGCCGCCGCGACCATTGCGGCGGTGGATTCTTGGTTGTTGTCATGGTGACTCCACGGGTTCGCTGTCGTGGGGTCACCTTAGGGCCGGGGTCGCTGGCTATCAATCAAGCTTCTGGCACTTTCATTACTGTCAGGTTAATGATTCAAGGGCGTCCTGCTTTTTTTCTAGGAGCAGCCTTGTGCTGCGAAGAGGCCCTGGGGGCCATAGAATGTCTTCAGCCTGCCAGCGCTTTCGCAGCACAAGGCTGCTCCTACAGGGAGCGCGTTACCCTCGGGCAGGGCAAAAATGCACGATGCCCTTGCACAATTGTCGATTGTGCAAGGCAAATTCGCATGACAGGATCCTGCGATCCTCCAGCGAATTCCAGACTTCACTTGGAAAATCAATAACAAAGCAGGGAGAACGCAATGACTGCGCACGCTCATACCTCGGCAACCGACCATGTGCTGGCCGAGGTCCGCAACCAGATCGGCCATCTGACCCTGAACCGCCCCGCCGGCCTCAATGCCCTGACCCTGGACATGGTCCGCAGCCTGCGCCAGCACCTCGACCTGTGGGCCGAAGACCCCCAAGTACATGCCGTGGTGCTGCGCGGCCAGGGCCCCAAGGGTTTCTGCGCCGGTGGTGATATCCGCTCGCTGCACGACAGCTTCAAGGCCGGCGAAACGCTGCATGAAACCTTCTTCGTCGAGGAATACGCCCTTGACCTCGCCATCCACCGCTACCGCAAGCCGATACTGGTGCTGATGGACGGCTTCACCCTCGGTGGCGGCATGGGCCTGGCCCAGGGCTGCGACCTGCGCGTAGTCACCGAACGCAGCCGCCTGGGCATGCCCGAAGTGGGCATCGGTTACTTCCCGGATGTGGGTGGCAGCTACTTCCTGTCGCGCATCCCTGGCGAGCTGGGCATCTACCTGGGCGTCAGCGGCACCCAGATCCATGCCGCCGATGCGCTGTACTGCGGCCTGGCCGACTGGTACCTGGCCAGCGACCAGCTTGCAGCCCTCGACCAGGGCCTGGACCAGCTACGCTTTGGCGACCACCCACTCAAGGACCTGCAGAACCTGCTGGCCAGGCTCGGCACCCAGGTGCTCGACAATGCGCCACTGGAAAAACTGCGCCCGGTCATCGACCACTACTTCGCCCTGCCCGACGTGCCTGCCATTGTCGAGCAACTGCGTGCGGTGAGCATTGGTGACAGCCACGCCTGGGCCGTGGCCACCGCCGACCAGCTGGAAAGCCGTTCGCCGCTGGCCATGGCGGTTACTCTGGAAATGCTGCGCCGGGGTCGCCAGCTGGACCTTGACGACTGCTTTGCCATGGAGCTGCACCTGGACCGCCAATGGTTCCAGCACGGCGACATCATCGAAGGCGTGCGCGCGCTGATCATCGACAAGGACAAGCAGCCACGCTGGAACCCGCCGACCCTGGCCGCGCTGCAACGCCAGCGGGTCGACCAATTCTTCGAAGGCCTGTGAGCCCGGGAGTACACAGATGCAAGACCTGGAACTGAGCGAAGAACAGATCATGATCCGCGACATGGCCCGGGACTTTGCCCGTGGCGAGATCGCCCCGCATGCCCAAGCCTGGGAAAAGGCCGGCTGGATCGACGATGGCGTGGTGCGCAAGATGGGCGAACTGGGCCTGCTGGGCATGGTGGTGCCGGAAGACTTCGGCGGCAGCTACACCGACTACGTCGCCTACGCCCTGGCGGTGGAAGAAATCGCCGCCGGCTGCGGCGCCACCGGGGCGATGATGAGCATCCACAACTCGGTGGGCTGCGGCCCGCTGCTGGCCTACGGCACGGCCGAACAGCAACAGCAGTGGTTGCCACGCCTGGCCACCGGTGAGGTGATCGGCTGCTTCTGCCTGACCGAGCCACAGGCCGGTTCCGAGGCGCACAACCTGCGCACCCGCGCCGAGCTGGTGGATGGCCAGTGGGTAATCAACGGCGCCAAGCAGTTTGTCAGCAACGCCCGCCGCGCCGGCCTGGCCATCGTCTTCGCGGTGACCGACCCGGACCTGGGCAAAAAGGGCCTGTCAGCGTTCCTGGTGCCCACCGACAACCCGGGCTTCAAGGTCGATCGCAGCGAGCACAAGATGGGCATCCGCGCCTCCGACACCTGCGCGGTCACCTTCGACAACTGCCGCATCCCCGCCGCCAACATTCTCGGTGAGCGTGGCAAGGGCCTGGCCATCGCCCTGTCCAACCTCGAGGGCGGCCGTATCGGCATTGCTGCCCAGGCGCTGGGTATCGCACGCGCCGCGTTCGAGGCGGCGTTGGCCTACTCGCGTGATCGGGTACAGTTCGGCAAGCCGATCAACGAGCACCAGAGCATCGCCAACCTGCTGGCCGACATGCAGGTGCAGATCAACGCCGCTCGCCTGCTGATCCTGCATGCCGCACGCCTGCGCAGCGCCGGCAAGCCGTGCCTGTCGGAGGCCTCGCAGGCCAAGCTGTTCGCCTCGGAAATGGCCGAGCGGGTGTGCTCGATGGCAATCCAGGTGCACGGCGGGTATGGCTACCTGGAGGATTACCCGGTAGAGCGCTATTACCGCGATGCGCGGATCACGCAGATCTATGAAGGGTCGAGCGAGATCCAGCGGATGCTGATTGCGCGGGAGTTGAAGCACTACCCGCTGTAACTAGCTGGAATATTGGGGCCGCTGTGCGGCCCATCGCCGGCAAGCCAGCTCCCACAGGTACTGCGCCGCTCTCAGGACATGTGATGAACCTGTGGGAGCTGGCTTGCCGGCGATAGGGCCAGTAAAGGCAGCGCAAGAAATTGCCTCCAAAAGCAGATCAGCGCTTCAACGCCAATACCGCGAATCATCCACCACCCTCGCATGCCCCTCGAACAGCGCCGGCAGCTGCTCCTTGAGGTAGTCGATCCAGGTGCGCACCTTGGCATCCAGGTAATGCCGTGACGGGTAGATCGCATACAGCGCGCTTTCGCGCAGGCGATACGGCGCCAGCAACCGGCACAACCGCCCCTGTTCGATCGCCTGGCTGGCGGTATAGAACGGCAGCAGGCCAATGCCCATGCCCAGCTCGCTGGCTACCAGCATGGCGTCGGCGACGTTGGTGGAAAAACTGTCGTTCGGTGTGATCACACACTGGTCCACCCCTTGCGGGAACACCCAGTCACCTTCGTACACCGGATAAGCCATGCGCAGGCAACGGTGCTGGTGCAGGTCTTCCGGGCGTTCTGGCACGCCGTGGGCCACCAGGTAGCTCGGCGCCGCGCAGGGGATGCTGAAGATGTTGCCCAGCGGCACGGCGATCAGCTGCGAATCCGGCAACGCCCCGTCCACGGTAATCACCACGTCATGCCCTTCGGCCAGCGGGTCCGGGTTGCGCTGGGACAGGGTCAGCTCGATCAGCACCTCCGGGCACAATGCGTTGTAGCCCGCCACCAGCGGCATCAGCAACAAGCCCAGCCCGTGCGGGCAATGCAGGCGCAGGCGGCCGCGGGGCGTGAGGTGCGCGCCACGGGCCTCACCCACCGCCTCTTCGGTCAGCAACATGATCTGCCGCGAGCGCTCGAGAAACCGCTCGCCCGCCTCGCTCATGCGCAAACGCCGCGTGGTGCGGTGCAGCAGGCGGGTCTGCAGCTGGTTTTCCAGCTCGGCAACGATGCGCGAAACCTGCGCCGCGGAAATGTCCAGGGCATTGGCGGCCGCAGCGAAGCTGCCGCATTCCACCACACGGGCGAAGGTACGCATGGCATGCAGCATGTCCATGAAGGTGTGCTCCTTGTCTGGTCTTATTCTTGCGTTACAGGCAGGAATCTATCACGGGTTAGCCCATTTATTGTGGATGACCAATGAATAGATCATTAGTCACACATTGAAAAAAAGGAGCCTGCCATGAAACGTTCGATCGCTGTCCTTGCCGTTGCCGCTGCTCTCGCGTCGTTCGGTGCCCTTGCCGACACCGCCAGCAACCAGCCGGTCAGCAGCAACTACGAATACGGCATGCCACTGGATGTGGCCAAGGTCATCTCCATCACCCCGGCCAGCAACGCCGCCGACTGCCAGGTTGGCACCGCGCACATGGTGTACGTCGACCACCAGGGCCAGAAGCACGAAATCGACTACCGGGAAATGGGCAACTGCTCGCAGCAGTGAGTCAGGCCAGCACCTCGGTGATCCAGCCGACCTGTTGCCTGAAGTCGTCGATTTTCGCCTGAGGCACCGCACCGCGGGCCCGCTCGAAGTTGGCCAGGGTCTGCTGCTTCTGGCGCAGCATGCGCCGCCACTTGACCAGGAACGCCTCGCTTTTCTCCTGCACCAGCACCGGGCCGAAGTACAGCTGTTCAGCGGTGTACGCCGCCCCGCCAGGCTCGGCGACGATGATCTCGTAGTCGAAGCGGTTTTCCCGTAGCAGTTCTTCGCTGACGATCCGGTAACCATTGCCCACCAGCCACTGGCGCAGTTCGCGCTCGGCGCCATTGGGCTGCAGCACCAGGCGGGTGACGCCAGCCAGGCGCTGCTTGCCGGCCTCGAGGATCTCGCACATGGTGTCGCCACCCATGCCGCAGATGCTGACCACCGAGATTCGATCTTCCGGCTCGACCGCCGCCAGGCCATCGGCCAGGCGCACGCTGACCCGGCCTTTCAGGCCGTTCCTGCGCACGTTGCGCTGGGCCGAGGCGAACGGCGTCTGCGCCACCTCGCCCGCTACCGCCGCATCCAGCACGCCGCGCAGCATCAGGGCTACCGGCAGGTAGCCATGGTCCGAGCCAATGTCGGCCAGGCGCGCGCCTTGCGGTACTTGTGCAGCCACGCGCTCCAGGCGCCTGGACAATGTCTGTTCGTTCAACGTAAACCCCTGCTTTGCAATCGGCCGCGATTCTGACGGTGAACGCCGCGCATTTCAAACTTCGCCACCCTGGGCCGGCCACCCTCGACCGGGCCGGCCGGCTCGCGTAGGCTTGCCGCTTTCCTTCCGTAGCAAGGCAAAACACACAATGGCACAAGCAGACATCATCTACACCCCTGACCCGGACGCCGAGTCGATTTCCTCCGACGTTGCCGAATTCAACGGCGTGCTGGTCACCACGCAGATCCCGACCCACGCCGATGGCAGCCTGGAGCTGGGCGGCATCGTCGAGCAGAGCGAGTGCACCCTGCAGGCGTTGAAAGTGGCGCTGGAGAAGGCCGGCAGCGGCATGGACCGAGTACTGCACCTGACCATCTACCTCACCGACATGGCCGACCGCGCGGCATTCAACGAGGTGTACCAGCGCTTCTTCAGCAAGCCCTGGCCGGTACGCGCCGCAGTGGGTGTGGCCGCGCTGGCGTTCGAAGGCATGCGTGTGGAAGTGACCGCAATGGCTGCCAAGCGCTGATTTTCGCGCAATACGCAATCCTGTAGGAGCGGCCTTGTGTCGCGATTGGGGTGCGCAGCGCCCCCAGATTCTCAGCTCCGCAGCAGATATTGCCGGGGCCGCGTTGCGGCCCTTCGCGACACAAGGCCGCTCCTACAAGCACCCCGATGATGCCGCCAGCCCGTTTCGCCGCTACAATGCCCGCCTAAACCGTGACAGCCCGAACCTATAACGACATGTCCCTTCCAAAGAATCACCTGGAACTGCTCAGCCCTGCCCGTGACGTGGCCATCGCCCGCGAAGCGATCCTGCACGGCGCAGACGCCATCTACATCGGTGGCCCGAGCTTCGGCGCGCGCCATAACGCCTGCAACGAAGTCAGCGATATCGCCGAACTGGTCGAGTTCGCCCATCGCTACCATGCACGCGTGTTCACCACCATCAACACCATCCTCCACGACAACGAGCTGGAGCCCGCGCGCAAGCTCATCCACCAGCTGTATGACGCCGGTGTCGACGCGCTGATCGTGCAGGACCTGGGGGTGATGGAGCTGGACATTCCGCCGATCGAGCTGCACGCCAGCACCCAGACCGACATCCGCACCCTGGAACGGGCCAGGTTCCTCGACCAGGCCGGCTTCTCCCAGCTGGTGCTGGCACGCGAGCTGAACCTGCAGCAGATCCGCACCATCGCCGCCGAAACCGACGCTGCCATCGAGTTCTTCATCCACGGTGCGCTGTGCGTGGCCTTCTCCGGCCAGTGCAACATCTCCCATGCGCAGACCGGCCGCAGCGCCAACCGTGGCGACTGCTCGCAAGCCTGCCGCCTGCCCTACACCCTGAAGGATGACCAGGGCCGCGTGGTCGCGTTCGAGAAGCACCTGCTGTCGATGAAAGACAACAACCAGACCGCCAACCTGGCTGACCTGGTCGATGCCGGCGTGCGCTCGTTCAAGATCGAAGGCCGCTACAAGGATGTGGCCTATGTGAAGAACATCACCGCCCACTACCGCAAGGAACTCGACGCCATCCTCGAAGGCCGTCCGGAGCTGGCCCGCGCCTCCAGCGGCCGCACCGAGCACTTCTTCGTACCCGACCCGGACAAGACCTTCCACCGTGGCAGCACCGACTACTTCGTCACCGACCGCAAGGTCGACATCGGCGCCTTCGACTCGCCAACCTTCACCGGCCTGCCGGTGGGCGTGGTGGAAAAGGTCGGCAAGCGTGACATGCAGGTGGTTACCGAAGTGCCGCTGACCAACGGCGACGGCCTCAATGTGCTGGTAAAACGCGAAGTGGTGGGCTTCCGTGCCAACATCGCCGAACCGCGTGGCGAGTTCGAGGAAGACGGCGAGAAGCGCTACCGCTACCGCGTCGAGCCCAACGAAATGCCCGAAGGCCTGCACAAGCTGCGGCCCAACCACCCGCTGTCGCGCAACCTCGACCACAACTGGCAGCAAGCCCTGCAACGCACTTCGGCCGAGCGCCGCATCGGCGTGCAATGGCAGGCGGTACTGCGCGAGCAACGCCTGGCGCTGACCGTCACCAGCGAGGAAGGCGTGAGCGTGCAAGTGGCACTGGACGGCCCGTTCGGCCCGGCCAACAAGCCGCAGCAGGCGCTGGACCAGTTGCACGACCTGCTCGGCCAGCTGGGTACCACCATGTACCATGCCGACAGCATCGAGCTGGACGCACCGCAGGCGTACTTCGTCCCCAACTCGCAGCTCAAGGCCCTGCGCCGCGAAGCCATCGAGGCGTTGACAGCAGCACGGGTTCAGGCGCACCCGCGTGGCGGGCGCAAGGCCGAGACCACGCCACCGCCGGTATACCCCGAGTCGCACCTGTCGTTCCTGGCCAACGTGTACAACCAGAAGGCTCGCGACTTCTACCACCGCCACGGCGTGCAGCTGATCGACGCGGCCTACGAGGCCCATGAAGAACACGGCGAAGTGCCGGTGATGATCACCAAGCACTGCCTGCGCTTCTCCTTCAACCTGTGCCCCAAGCAGGCCAAGGGCGTGACCGGCGTGCGCACCAAGGTGGCGCCGATGCAGCTGATCCAGGGTGATGAAGTGCTGACCCTGAAGTTCGACTGCAAGCCGTGCGAAATGCATGTGATCGGCAAGATGAAAAGCCACATCATTGACCTGCCCACCCCGGGCAGCGCGGTAGCCCAGGTGGTTGGGCATATCAGCCCGGAAGACCTGCTGAAGACCATTCCGCGCGGGCCGCATTGATCGTTAGCCTGTAAGGGCCTCTTCGCGGACATGCCCGCTCCCACAGGAACTGCGCCAATACCTGTGGGAGCGGGTTTACCCGCGAACACCGGCGTAGCCGGTGCCATCCACCGCGGCGCCCGGTTCGCGGGTGAACCCGCTCCCACAGGGATCAGCGCATCTGATGCTTGTGCAGCAACCGATAGAAAGTCGGCCGCGAAATACCTAGCACCTTGGCCGCCACGCTCAGGTTGTTACTGTGCCTGCTGAGTACATCACACAGCGCCTGGCGCTCGGCCCGGTGCTTGTACTCCTCCAGCGTGCCCAGTGGTTGATGTACCTGGTCCAGGGTCTGCAACCCCAGGTCCTGCGCCTCGATTTGTCGGCCTTCGGCCAGCACCAGCCCGCGTCGCACCCGGTTGGCCAACTCACGGACATTGCCCGGCCAGTCATGCCGGCCCATGGCCGCCAAGGCATGGTCGCTGAACGAGCGCGGCCTGCGCCCGGTTTCCAGGCTGTAGAAATGAGCAAAATGATTGGCCAGCATCGACAGGTCGCCATGCCGGTCGCGCAAAGGCGCGGTCACTACCTGCAACACGTTCAGGCGGTAATACAGGTCTTCGCGAAACCGCCCTTGCTCGATGGCCCTTTCCAGGTCCACGTGGGTAGCCGCCAGAACGCGCACATCCACCGGGATCGGCTGGCTGCCACCCACGCGCTCGATGTGCTTTTCCTGTAGAAAGCGCAGCAGATTGGCCTGCAACTCCAGCGGCAAGTCACCAATTTCGTCGAGGAACAACGTGCCACCATGAGCCGCTTCGATGCGCCCGGCCTTGCGCTGATGAGCACCGGTGAAAGCGCCCTTCTCATGGCCGAACAGTTCCGACTGGATCAAGTGCTCGGGAATGGCCCCGCAGTTGATGGCAACGAACGGCTGCTCGCTGCGTTGCGACTGGCGGTGCAGGGTACGGGCCACCAGTTCCTTGCCGGTGCCGCTTTCACCGCGGATCAGCACCGGCGATTCAGTGGGCGCCAGCTTGCCCAGCAGCTTGCGCAGATCGCGGATCGGGCGGCTATCACCGAGCAGCTCGTGGCTCGTTTCATCTACCCTCGCTACCCCTTTGTCGCGCAGGCGCGCCATGCCGAACGCCCGGCCCAGGGTAACCTGCACGCGGGAAACGTCGAATGGCAAAGTGTGGAAATCGAAGAACCATTCACAAACGAAATCGCCCACCGCCGGCATGCGCAGCTGTTCTGCGCTGAGCACCGCAATCCATTCGGTATGGCTGCGCTTGATCAAATCCTTGACCCCGTCCGGGCGCCTAAGGTGGGACGCCTGCAAGCGCAACAGGCCCACATCGCAAGGATGGTCCAGCGCGGCACCGAGCATGCAGCTATGTACATCCCAGCCTGCGCTGCGCAAGCCAGGCAACAAACGGTGACAGTCATCGCAGGGGTCGACGATGAGCAAACGGCGTTGGGCGGCAGGCTGCTGCATGACCAATCCTTGGCGCCAGTTTTCGGTTTTTTGAAATAAAACAGTAAGTTGTGGCGCCCGATTAACAGTAGCAACGAAGTTGACGGTTCCCAGTACCGTCTGTCTGCCGAATCAATTTTTTACAATACGTGACGGGAATTTTCGCACTTTATCGACATCACATGGCGGCATGGCCAAGAACGGATTCGACCTTGGCAATTTTTTTTACAA
>NZ_OPYN01000122.1 GCF_900277125.1 Pseudomonas inefficax | reverse complement strand
CCACGCCCAGCCATCCGCCAGGCTTTCCACCGCCGATGCTGGCGCCCCGGGGGCTGCCTGCCAGACATTCAGCAAGCTGACCGTTTCCGGCCCGCGCAGACGGTCTGCGGCCAGCGGGGCCTGGCGGCCTCGGGCTTCGACCAGGAAATCGGCCTGCAGTACTTGCCCATCGTCCAGGCGGATACGATGACCACCTTCGGGGACGACCTCATGCACCCGCCCCTCGACCACCCGCACACCCGCATGCTGAAGATCGTCGCGCAACGCCCGGTCAAACCTTTGCCGATCCAGCAAAAACTCCTGGTTCAGGTGTAGCTGCTGGCCGTTCCAGTGCACTTGCCGAGTCGCCGGCATCGCCGCCTGGCGCAAGGCCCCACCAAGGCCTGCGTGGCGCAGACCGTCCAGTACACGTTGCGAAACCCCTTCGACCGCCGCGAACCGGCGCCACTCGGACACCACCGTGACCACGTAGCCCAGCCGCCGCAGGCCAATGGCCGTGGCCGCACCCGCAGGGCCTGCCCCCAGCACCACAATGCGTGGTTCAGCCATGGCCGGCACCTCGTCGCTCAGGGCCGGTAAACGCCGCGTGTTGGCGCAACCAGTCATGAACCTGATGGCGGCTCATGCCCGGTTCCTCAAGCAGCAACGCAGCAATCCTGCCACTCAGGGCCGCGCAGCCGAGACTCGCGCCCGCCCTGCCGCCCGCACCCACATAACCGCCGAAGTCCGCCTGCCGGGTACCCAGCCAGGACCACTGGCCCGGCGCACAGCGGGCATCGCCGGTAACCCGGATCACCCCGGGGTAGCTGGCCGGATACACGGGCCCGCCCTGGGCCGGGCTGGAGGCGCACAACAGCACACCCGCGGCCATAGCCTCGGCGCAGGCCTGGTGCAGCACAGGCCGGTCCTGCTGCAGGCCAAGGCTGAGGTTGATCAGCGTAACCCCCGCCTCCACCAGCCACAGCAGCGCGGCCGCCACCTGCAGGGCGCTGGTGCTGGCCTGGGAGCCGAAAACCTGGGCCAGCAGCACGGGCACCGGCCCGGCCTCCCGCTGCAAGCCGGCGAGCACCACACTGCCGTGCCCAAGCTGGTCGGGCAGCATTTCACCTTCGCGCAGCTGGCCGTCCTCCAGCCAGAAGCGGCGCGCACCCAGTAAGACGCTGGCCTGCTCAGGCGTGCAACCACTGTCGATCACGCCAATACGCACATCAGTGCCCATGCTTGATTACCTCATCGGGCAGCACCTGCAACTGGCCAGCGTGCAGCTGCAGGTGCAGGTCGGCATCGGCCAGGGTCGAAGCACGGTGGCTGATCAGGATGCGCGTGCGGCCGGCGAACAGCTGGTCGATGGCCGCGATCACTTCGCGCTCGGTGGCTTCGTCCACCGCCGATGTGGCCTCGTCCAGCACCAGAATCGCCGGTGCCTGCAGCACCGCGCGGGCGATCGCAATGCGTTGCTTCTGCCCGCCGGACAGCTGCTGACCACGCTCACCCAGCAGGCCGTCCAGGCCCAGCGGCAGGCTATCGACCAGGCTGTCCAGCCGCGCCAGGCGCACCACCCGCTCCAGTTCCGCGCGGCTGGCCTCGGGCACGCCATAGGCCAGGTTCTGCGCCAGGGAGCCACGGAACAGCACGATATCCTGGCTGACCACAGCGATGCGCCGGCGCAGCGCGGCCAGGTCCAGTTCGCGCAGGTCGGTGCCGTCCAGCAGGATGCGCCCGGCGTCCGGGTCGTAGAAGCGCTGCAGCAGGTCGATCAGGGTCGACTTGCCCACCCCGGAGGCACCGCTGATGGCCACCTTCAGGCCACCCGGCACGCACACCTGCACGTCGTTCAGCACCGCGCCCTGGCGCCCTTCATGGGCAAAGCTCACCCCCTCCAGGCGCAATTCACCCGGGCCGCCCTGGAAACCCTCCTCGGTCACCTCGGTCCAGCGTACCGCTGGGCTCC
>NZ_OPYN01000121.1 GCF_900277125.1 Pseudomonas inefficax | reverse complement strand
CCTTCATGGGCAAAGCTCACCCCCTCCAGGCGCAATTCACCCGGGCCGTCGGGCATCGGCTGCGGGTCGGCTGCCGGGCGCACGGCCACGGCCTCCGTCTTCAGCTCCATCACCCGCCCCAGGCTCACCGCCATGCGCTGCACCGCCACGTACAGGCCCAACATGCTCTGCACCGGCCCTACCGCCATGCCCATATAGGTGGAAAAGGCGATCAGCGCACCCAACTGCCAGGTACCCTGAATCACCCACCAGCCGCCGACCAGGAACGCGCAGGCGCGGCACCAGGAGGTCAGCGTGCCGGGGATGGCCTGGGTGAAAAATTCGGTCACCTGCACCTTGAGCAGCTGGCGCATGTAGCCCTGGCCCAACTGGTCCAGGCGCCCCGCCTCGCGCCCTTGCTGGCCGGCGGCCTGGATGAACTTCATCGCCGGCAGGGTTTCGACCAGGAACGACGACACATCCGCCGAGCGTTCGCGCAGGTTGCGTACTTCGCGCTCCACCTTGCGCCGCATCCAGCGCAGCCACAGCACTTCGAGGGGCACCAGCAGCGCCAGCAGCAGCGACAGTTGCCACGACAGCATCAGCATCAACACCACCGCTCCCACCAAGCCGATCACTGCCGACACCGCCGAAAACAGCGAATCCACGGCAAAGCGCTGGATTTCCGCCACATCGCCATCCAGGCGCGAAAGGATGTCGCCGATGCGCCGCCGCCCGTAGAACGTCGGCGACAGCTGCTGCAGGTGGCGGTAAAGGTCGTCGCGCAGGGCAAACAGGATGCGCCCCGACAAGCGCGTGTGCAGGTAGCGGTTGACCCCGGCCAGCACCGTGCCCAGCAGGCCTGCGCCGATCATGGTCGCCGCCATGTGCCAGAGGGTCTGGTAATTCTTGGCCAGCAGCCCCTCGTCGATCAGCGTCTTGACCAGCCAGGGTTGCGCCAGGGCCAGCAACGAGGCGCCCAGCGACAAACCGAGCAACAGGCCGATGGCGCGTCGATGGGGGCGCACGAAACCATACAGCCAGGCCAGCGCCTGGCGCATGAGCACGGGGTCGCTGGTTTCCACCAGCCGGGCGAACAGGCCGCCCACGTCAGCCGCGCAACTGCTTGAGCTTGCGGTACAGCGTCGCCCGGCTGATACCCAGCGCCTCGGCCGCTGCGGACACGTTGCCCTGATGGCGCGCCAAGGCGCCACGGATCAGCTCCAGCTCGTTGTCCTTGAGGCTGCCGGAAGGTGCCGTGCCGTTGGCCAATTCGTCCAGCAGGCAGTCGGTGAGGTGGTCGAGGGTCAGTACCTGCTCGCCGTCCTCGCGCATGGCCAGTGCGGTGCGTACCACCATTTCCAGCTGGCGGATGTTGCCCGGCCAGTCGAAGCCTTCGAGCAGCGCAGTCAGGGCCGGGTCCAAGGTCACGCCCCGGGCATCGGACTTGTCCAGCAACCCCTGGATGATTGCGTCCAGGTCGTCGCGCTCGCGCAGTGCCGGCAAGCGCAGCGACACGCCGTTGACCCGGTAGTACAAGTCTTCGCGGAAGTGTTGTTCGTGCACGAGGCGCTTGAGGTCGCGGTGGGTGGCGCAGATCAACGCCACGTCGATGTCTTGTTCGTCGCCTGCGCCCAATGGCGCTACGCGGCGCTCCTGCAATACCCGCAACAGACGCGCCTGCAAGGCCAGCGGCATGTCGCCGATTTCATCGA
>NZ_OPYN01000120.1 GCF_900277125.1 Pseudomonas inefficax | reverse complement strand
CGACCGGGGCGGCGTTCACGGGTTGTTCGGTGACGGTGGCAAGGGCCTGGGGTCTGGTCCATTGCTGGGTTGGGAAGAGATCACCAGAGGCCTGTTCCGGCCTATTCGCGGGTGAACCCGCTCCCACAGGGTCGGCGGCGCCCACGGGTCCTGTGGGAGCGGGTTTACCCGCGAAGGGGGCGACACTGTCTTCCTGGCCAAACCAGTGGCCCGGGGCCCAGGCCAGCGCCGCGCTGACGCCGAGGAAGCCAACCCAGATGACAGCACGTTGTGTGTTCATCACGACCTCGACAGGTAAAGGGTCATACGCAGGCGGGCGTTGAGCTCGCTGTCGCCAATGCGTTTGCGTTGCAGCTCCAGGTCTTCCAGCACCAGGGTCGGCAACTGCTTGAGCAGGCCCTTGAGAAAACCGCGAATCTGCGGGTAGCTGCCGCGCACCGGCAGCACGATCTGGTAGCGCGCCAGCTGCGTCCTGGGGTCGATGCCCAGGGCATATTCGCCACGCGCCAGGCTGATATGCTCGGCGCTGGCCAGGTGGTACAGGCGCTCGATCAGCTCGCTGGCCTGGGGCTGCCCCGGCAGTTGCTGGCGCAGGCTGTCGAGCGCCTGCTGCTCGGGTTTGACGGCGATCTTCAGCTCGCCGCGCCTGACCTGCTCGACCTGCACGCTGGCGTCCGCTTCGGTGGCGCGCAGCTCGCGCAGGTCCTGCCATTGCGGCAACACCCCAGCGCACAGCACGCCCACGGCCAGCAGGCCCACCGCAATTGCAGCCAGGCCGACCGGGCCGATGCGACGCAGGCGCTCCTGGAGGATCAGGCTGTTCAGCGATTCACTGGCGCGCATGGCCGGTCTCCCAGGTGGCGGTGAGGGTGAAGCGCACCGGGCGCTCGGGCTGCGTGGCCAGTACCTCGTGGTTGAGCAGCGATACATCGCTGAGCTCGGCACTGGCTTCCAGGCGTTGGTGGTACTGCAGCATCGCTTCCAGGTTGCGTGCCTCGGCGGTGATGCGCAGTTGGCCTTTGCGCGCGTCGGGGGCCAGGCTGAGCAACGCCACGTCGTCCTGGGGCTGCGCTTCGAGCATGGCGAACAGCTGCTGCCAGGGCCGTTGCAGCTGCTGCGAGACGCTTTGCATCTGGGCCAGGCGCTCGGCCTGTTCGCGGCTGGCGGCGCTGCCCAGCGGCACGACGGTGGCTGGGCGACGGCCCAGTTGTTGCTCCAGGCTGTGCACGCTGGCCTCCCGCTCGACCTGCTCGGCCTGCAAGCTTTGTTGCAGCAGCACCAGGCCGGCGACCATGGCGCTCGCCACGGCCAGCAGCGACCAGGCCAACGGGCTGTTGCGCCGGGGCTGGAATTCCAGGTCGAGGCGGCGCATGTCAGGCCACCGCCCGCCACATGGCGCACAGCGGGTCGGCATCGCTGGCCGGCTGGCACAGTTGCACCGCCGCCAGTTGCGGCACCTCGCCCCGGCCCGGGGCATGCAGATAGACCCGTGGCAGGTGCTCGCCGT
>NZ_OPYN01000119.1 GCF_900277125.1 Pseudomonas inefficax | reverse complement strand
TGCTGTAAAGCGCGGCCCGGGCAGGGCCACCGCCACCACATGGGCACCGGCCATGCCCTGGCGGCGACCGGGGCCGAAGCCCAAGGCCGGGGTCAGGCCGGTGGACACATCATGCAGGCCTTCCAGCGCGGCAATCAGCTGCTCGCGGCTGGTGTCACGGCCAGTCTGCTTCAACGCTTCGCTCAGCAGGCGCAGGGCGCACAGAGTGTTGACCTGCAGCGACGCCTGACGAGGGTCGAGGCCCTGGCGCTGCTGCAGGCCGGCCAGCGTCGCCAGGCCCTGTTCGGTCCAGTCCTCGGGCACGTAGGGATAAGCCAGGTACACCCGTTGCGACCAGAACTCGGGCAAGCGCGCCACGGCGCCGGTCACTTGGCTGGAGGCACCAAACAGGTACGGCTGGCGGCCAGCGGCCTGCAACGCCGAGGCCAGTTCGGCAAAGGCCTGGGCACGGCCGAGGAAGACAATGCCCTGCCCGTCCACCGCCTGGCCAGCAAAGGCCTGGGCCGCAGGTGTTGCCCAGCCCTGCTGGAGCAGGCGCTCACGCACCTGCTCGGCCAACGCCGCTTGTTCATTGCCGGCATACACCACACGCAGGTCGCCCGCTTTCAGGCCCAGCGCCGCTCGGGCGTGGCCGGCCAGGCTCAGCAATTGCGCGGGCAAGCCGGGCAGCGGGTCGAAAATCTGTGGGCTGCCGCCGCTGTGTGGAGTGCTGCCGATCAGCGGTACATTGTGGGGTGCCAGCATGGTTGCCAGGCGTTGGTCGAGCATGGGTGCCAATGGCGTGATCAGGGCGAATACCCGCTGCTGCTCGAGCAACTGCTGCAGGGCCCGTTCGGCGCTGGCCGGGTCGACACCTGGGTCGAGCACCACCAGTTCCAGGCGTCGCCCGTGGATGCCCCCTTGCTGGTTGAGTTGCGTCAGGCCGTCTTCCAGCACCGCACGCACCACCTGCCCGGCCTCGGCCAACGGGCCGGAGGCCGGCAGCAAGGTGCCCAGGCGCAACACGCCCTCTTCTACCCCGGGATCGCGTTCCTGAGCCAGGCGCTTGAGGTAGGCCGTGAGATTGCGCTGGTCGGCCAGGGTCAGTTCGAAGCGCGGCATGGCCGGATCCAGGCGATTGCCTGCCGGGTCGACGCCGTGCTGGATGGCCCGGGCCAGGCTGCTGTCGGTGTAGGCCGGATAGCGTCGGCCGTTGACCTCGCGTTCACCCTGGCCTTGCGCCAGGCGTTGCCAGTCGAGGCTGGGTGGGCGCACACCACCTTCGGCTCGGCCGCGGCCATCGGTGCCGTGGCAGCTGGCGCAGGGCAGCACGCTGGCGGGGACTGTCATGTCACTGGCACCGACCCGGGCTTGCAGCTGTGCGTCGCTGCTGGAGATGCCCTCGCGGTAGAGGTTTTTGCCGGCTTGTTCATGTTCGGTCAGGTCCAGGGCAAGTGTACCGCTGCACATGAAAATGCCTAATGCGAGTGCCAGATAGCGCAGCACTGCTTCAATACGTACGCGAATCCCTGTAGGAGCGGCCTTGTGTCGCGACCGGGCGCGCAGCGGCCGTAAAACCGGCATACGCGGAGTACCTGGTGAAACACATTCGCCGATCCTGCGGCCGCTGCGCGCCCGGTCGCGACACAAGGCCGCTCCTACAGGGATTCGCGCCGGGGTTCGCGCCAAATTTGGCGCCGGCATTGGCGAAGTACTGCGCATGATGCTCACCGCCCTGCCAAAGGCAGGGCCAGCAATTGCATGCGTTGGGCAATCGCCGCCGGCGGTGCATCCGGGCGGATTTTGCTCCAGCGCTTGCCGGCCACATCGCCGGCAATCAGCTGTGTCGAATGCTGCTCGGGGCTGGGCAGGAACTGGCCGATGCGCCCGAGCACCAGGTCGACATTGGCCTTGTCACCGGTGAGGAACAACCAGTTGGGCTGGTCCACGCCCTGCTTCCCGGCAAANGCCTTGAGCACCTCCGGGCTGTCATTGAGCGGGTCGCTGCTGATCGACACGAAGGTCACCTGGCTTGCCAGCTGTGGCCCCATGGTTTCGCGTACTTCGCGCAACTTGCGGGTAATCAGCGGGCAGGCGTCGGTGCAGTGGGTGAAGATCACGTTGGGCATCACCACCTTGTCTTTGCGCACATCGCTGTAGAAGCGCAGCTCGCGGCCGTTCTGGTCCTTGAGCACAGTGTCGGTGAACCAGGTCTGGGCATCACGGGTGCCGCCGCCACTGGTCATCGCCTGCGGGGCCGGCTGCGGTTCTGGCGCCTGCGNGGCATGGCCTTCATGGGCCAACGCCACCGAGGCGA
>NZ_OPYN01000118.1 GCF_900277125.1 Pseudomonas inefficax | reverse complement strand
TAGGTACGGGTCGGCCAGGCGCCACTGGTGCCGGCGCGCGGGGGCACGGTCTGCACCGGGTTGAGGCCGACGTTGGCACCGTCCGACTTGGTGATGTCGTAGGCCAGCAGTTGGGCATGCAGGCCCACGTGGCTGGATGGCCGCATCAGGTTGTTGGCGAAGGCGGTGGCACCCTCGCTGTCGAAGCGGTCACGCTTGACCACGTTGTGCATCACCGCAGTGCTGGGCAGGTCCGGCATCACCAATGGCAGGCGGTTTTCCAGGGTAATGCTGATGCACTCGCCGGCATTGGCGCGCAGCACCAGCGGCTCCACGGGCACCCCCGCCTTGAGCTTGCCGGTGGTGGCATCCAAGTCGGCCTTGCGCACGTACAGGATCGCGGTCGGGTCGTGCAGTGGCGCGCTGTGGCCACCAATGGTGAAGGGTTCCCCATCTTCGGGGTCTACCCCGCTCACCAGCGGGATGGCGGTCTTGCGGCTGTTGAACACCAGGGTGCCGCCGTTGGCCTTGAGCGGGCCGCCGACATGCTGACCGACACCGGCCGGGTCGCTGATGCTCACGCCGTTGCGGTTCTCGAGAATGTCGTTGGCCAGTGCCGCGACGATCTCGTAGTTGCGCTTGACCGTGGGGCGGCTGCCGATGCCGTTGGGGTTGGCCGTGGTTTTCGGGCAGATGCCGTCGAAGTTCACGGTGTTGCGCATGGCCACCGGCTGCGGGTTGTTGGGCAGCGGGAACAGGTCGGCACGCTGCGCGGTGTAGTTGCGCATGATGCCCCAGATGCCGTTCCAGTAGCCCTCCAGGGCCGCATCCAGCGAATACAGGTAGTCACCGTTGGTGGCCGCCGAACTGGAGATCATCGACACCGGCGCCATGAAGCCCAGTTGTTCGGAAATACCGATCATCTGCGATGCCTTCCAGCCGGAGTTGGAGCTGTTGCCGTAGCCGGTGCCGTTCTGCAACCACTTCACGCCGTGCAAGGTGATGTTGTGCTCCTCTTCATGGCCGCCGGCATGCATGCGCAGGCGTACGTTGTCACCCGAGTAGGTGCGCAGCATCGGGGTAAACGGGTCGCCCGGTTCACTGCCGGCCGCGTTGATGTGCGGCGGGAACAGCGTGGTGCCACCGGTGGGGCCGACCGCCGAGGTGATCGCCGAGGGCGCCAGGTTGAGCGCCGGGATGGCGCGGTCGGTACGGGTTTGCAAGGCATGGCTGAGGTCGCCGGCCAGGCCGTCGGCCTGCATGCCACGCTTGCCGTCCGGGCCGACCTTGTTCGGGTCGTACACACGCAGGGCCAGGGGCTCGTTGCGGTAGTTGACGACGAACATGCCCGGGTCATCCACCGAGATCGCCTGCGGGCAAGGCCGGCTTGG
>NZ_OPYN01000117.1 GCF_900277125.1 Pseudomonas inefficax | reverse complement strand
GCAGCGCATCCAGGGTGTCCCAGCGGGTGCCTTCAACAGCAACCACCCTGCCCTGTTCGAACACTGGCCGGGCCAGCCCGCTGAGCACGTTGCCGGGCGGCAGTTCCAGGTGCAGGCGCACGCCACGCTCATAGGCGTTGCGCAACGTGGCACGCCAGTCGACCACCCGCGCCATGTTGCAAGCCAGGTCGTCGCGCAGGCGCTGTGGGTCGAATACCGGCCGCGCGCTGCTGCCGCTGAGGTAGGTGATACGCGGTCGCAGCAGCTCGACCGTGGCGAAGGCACTGGCCAGTTCGGCCGCCGGGCCATCCAGCAGCGGGCAATGCGACGGCACGCTGACCGCCAGGCGCCGGGCCACGCCCTGGCCCAGCCGGCGTGCCTTGGCGGCAACCGCAGCCATCGCGCCATCGCTACCGGCGATGACGATCTGGTTGTCGCTGTTGAGATTGGCGACATACACCTCGTCGTCCGTATCGTTCAACAAGCGTTCGACACTGGCCAGGTCCAGCCCGCTGAGTGCGGTCATGCCATAGCCTTGCGGATAGGCGCGCTGCATCAGGTCGCCACGCAGGGCAACCAGGCGCACGGCATCGGCAAAGCCAAGGGCGCCCGCCGTGACCGCCGCAGGATAGGCGCCAATCGACAATCCCGCTACGTAATCCGGGGCGGGGCTGCGTTGCATCAGCCAACGCGCCCAGGCCACGCCAGCCAGCAACAGGCACAGCTGCACGGCACGGGTCGTCTGCAGGGCCTGCTGGCTGTCCAGCGCCAGGGCCTGCTGGCCAAGGGTGTCACTGGCTTCTTCCAGCAACAGCCCGGCACCCTCAGGCAGGCGCTGCAGCATGCCCACCTGCTGGGCGCCCTGGCCGGGGAAGGCGAACAGGCTGCTCATGCCGCGCGCTCCATCGCTGCCCATGGGTCACTGACCAGGCGTGGGCCATGGGCCGACTTGAGCAGCACGCGGCGGGCGAAGCCGGCCCACTCACGCAGGGCGACCGCACCCGCCGGGGTTTCCAGCTGCAGGTCGATACGACAAGGCGCGCAATCGAGGATATCCAGCAACTCACGCGCCTGCGTCCGGGCCAGCGGTTGTGGCGTACGCAGCAGCAAGTCCAGGTCGCTGTCGGCGTGTACCACCTCCATACCGGTGGCGATCTGGTACCCCACCCCACCTGTAGGCCCCCACGCCATCCCGCTGGCATCCAGTACCGGTGTGACCGAGGCCAGGGCCTGCAATGCAGGCCAAGGGCTTTCAGCTTGCCAGCGCAGCGTTTCGGGGCCTTGCTGACACTGGATATCGGCCAACCGCATCAGTACACCCGACCGCTGCGCCCTGCCCTGGCCACGCAGCCCCACCGCCACCCAGCCATCCGCACAGGTGGCACGGCGCACCACCACCGGCTG
>NZ_OPYN01000116.1 GCF_900277125.1 Pseudomonas inefficax | reverse complement strand
CGGCCTGGCCATCGTCTTCGCGGTGACCGACCCGGAACTGGGCAAAAAGGGCCTGTCAGCGTTCCTGGTGCCCACCGACAANCCGGGCTTCAAGGTCGATCGCAGCGAGCACAAGATGGGCATCCGCGCCTCCGACACCTGCGCGGTCACCTTCGACAACTGCCGCATCCCCGCCGCCAACATTCTCGGTGAGCGTGGCAAGGGCCTGGCCATCGCCCTGTCCAACCTCGAGGGCGGCCGTATCGGCATTGCTGCCCAGGCGCTGGGTATCGCACGCGCCGCGTTCGAGGCGGCGTTGGCCTACTCGCGTGATCGGGTACAGTTCGGCAAGCCGATCAACGAGCACCAGAGCATCGCCAACCTGCTGGCCGACATGCAGGTGCAGATCAACGCCGCTCGCCTGCTGATCCTGCATGCCGCACGCCTGCGCAGCGCCGGCAAGCCGTGCCTGTCGGAGGCTTCACAGGCCAAGCTGTTCGCCTCGGAAATGGCCGAGCGGGTATGTTCGATGGCAATCCAGGTGCACGGCGGGTATGGCTACCTGGAGGATTACCCGGTAGAGCGCTATTACCGCGATGCGCGGATCACGCAGATCTATGAAGGGTCGAGCGAGATCCAGCGGATGCTGATTGCGCGGGAGTTGAAGCACTACCCGCTTTGAAGCCTTGCGCGCCCCTGTAGGAGCGGCCTTGTGTCGCGAAAGGGCCGCAACGCGGCCCCAGGATGTCAGCTTTGATGCACAAATTGCAGGGGCCGCTTAGCGGCCCTTTCGCGACACAAGGCCGCTCCTACAATGGCCAGCGTCACCTCCCCTTGCCTATCGCCAATACCGCGAATCATCCACCACCCTCGCATGCCCCTCGAACAGCGCCGGCAGCTGCTCCTTGAGGTAGTCGATCCAGGTGCGCACCTTGGCATCCAGGTAATGCCGTGACGGGTAGATCGCATACAGCGCGCTTTCGCGCAGGCGATACGGCGCCAGCAACCGGCACAACCGCCCCTGTTCGATCGCCTGGCTGGCGGTATAGAACGGCAGCAGGCCGATGCCCATGCCCAACTCGCTGGCCACCAGCATGGCGTCGGCGACGTTGGTGGAAAAACTGTCGTTCGGTGTAATCACACACTGGTCCACCCCTTGCGGGAACACCCAGTCACCTTCGTACA
>NZ_OPYN01000115.1 GCF_900277125.1 Pseudomonas inefficax | reverse complement strand
ACCGATCAGGTAGCTGTAGGCACCGCCGGGGGCGGATGGGCCTTGTGCGCCGAGGATGCGGCAGTGGTAGCCATACCAGGCGTCGCCGACCATGTCCTGGCCGAACAGCGGACCCAGCGGGCTGACCTGGCCATCGCCGTCCTCGTCCCAGTACATCCCGTCATGCTTGCCTGGCTCGCTGAATATCTTCTGCGCGTACTCCAGCGCACCGTTGCCGTTGTGGTCCTGGGTGGCGTAGTCCATCTGCGCATCGTGGTAGGCCAGCATTGATTGCATGGCACCCAGTTCGTTGCGGCCAATACGCCGGGCACGTATTTCGGCGCTGCCGGCCTTGAGGTCGAAACGCCAACCCTCGTCGCCTTTGGTCAATGGAATGGGCAACGTCCAGTGATCACCGCCCACCGCGAGGATGGCCTTGTTTGCCCCCGACATGTCGATGCTGTGCTGCGCGCGATACTGCGCCAGGAAGGAGTCAACGTCACTGCGTTGCACACCGCCGCGCGGTATGTAGGTACGCCAGTCATCGCCCAGCAATCGGGCCAGGCGGGCTTCATCAGGTTTCTCCTCGCCCAGTGCCGCGACAAAGGATTCCACCGCCTTCTCCGGTGTCGGGAAGACTTCTTGCGCAGCGGCCAGGGTTGACCAGGCCATACCGGCTGCGATCACCAGTGCCGCTATCGATTGACGGTTCATCGGCGGCCCCCTCCCCCGCGGCGTACGGGCGCACTGGGCCGGGAAATCTGGTGCCCGGCGGCACGCGATGCGCTCGGGCGCTGGGCGAACGACTGGCTGGTGCGACCGCGATTGGCCTGCGCGCTGGTGCGCGAGGGTGAACGCACGCCGTCAAAAGCATTGTTACGTGCCCGGCCGGCGGTATTGGAAGGCCGGTTTTGCGCCAGCTGCCGCCCCTGGCCTTCGCCCTGCCTGCGCGGGTTCACCTGGTTGTTCTGCTGCCGAGCCTGGGTGTTGCGGGTTTCCTGTCGGCGGTCGGTTGCCCTCGGGTTGTCGCTACGGGGCTGCATGCGGTTGCCGAGCGAATTGCCCGCCTGTGCCTCGCGCATCTGCTGGCGAGCCTGGCGGTTGCTGGTGGCTGGCCGTTCGATGCCAGCCCGGTCCATCGACGCCCTGGCCTTGTCACGCGCCTGGGCGCGCTGGGCGTCGTCACCGCGGAAGGCAGTACGCTGGGTAGCGCCGTCCAGCTGGCGACCGTACTGCTGGCGGCTGCGGGAGTCGCGGTACGGTACGCCGTCGCGGTTGGCGGCGTTGTGTTGCCATTTGTTCTGGTT
>NZ_OPYN01000114.1 GCF_900277125.1 Pseudomonas inefficax | reverse complement strand
GAGCCGCTTCGATGCGCCCGGCCTTGCGCTGATGAGCACCGGTGAAAGCGCCCTTCTCATGGCCGAACAGTTCCGACTGGATCAAGTGCTCGGGAATGGCCCCGCAGTTGATGGCAACGAACGGCTGCTCGCTGCGTTGCGACTGGCGGTGCAAAGTACGGGCCACCAGTTCCTTGCCGGTGCCGCTTTCACCGCAGATCAGCACTGGCGACTCAGTAGGCGCCAGCTTGCCCAGCAGCTTGCGCAGATCGCGGATCGGGCGGCTATCGCCGAGCAGCTCGTGGCTCGTTTCATCCACCCTCGCCACCCCTTTGCCGCGCAGGCGCGCCATGCCGAAGGCGCGGCCCAGGGTAACCTGCACGCGGGAAACGTCGAACGGCAAGGTGTGGAAATCGAAGAACCATTCACAAACAAAATCGCCGACCGCCGGCATTCGCAGCTGTTCGGCGCTGAGCACTGCAATCCATTCGGTGTGGCTGCGCTTGATCAAGTCCTTGACCCCGTCGGGGCGCCTAAGGTGCGACGCCTGCAAGCGCAACAGGCCCACATCGCAAGGATGATCCAGCGCGGCACCAAGCATGCAGCTGTGTACATCCCAGCCCGCGCTGCGCAAACCAGGCAACAAACGGTGACAGTCATCGCAGGGGTCGACGATGAGCAAACGGCGTTGGGCGGCAGGCTGCTGCATGACCGATCCTTGGCGCCAGTTTTCGGTTTTTTGAAATAAAACAGCAAGTTGTGGCGCCCGATTAACAGTAGCAACGAAGTTGACGGTTCCCAGTACCGTCTGTCTGCCGAATCAATTTTTTACAATACGTGACGGGAATTTTCGCACTTTATCGACATCACATGGCGGCATGGGCAAGAACGGATTCAACCTTGGCAAATTTTTTTACAACCAATGTGTGACTCGCACCCGGACAACGAGCATCAGTACACATAACCCCGCGCTGCACTTCGCGATAACCGAGGCGACTATGAAGCAACGCGGACTTCACCTGGATGTTTGGGACCATAGAGAGACCGAACCATGAATGCCCCGCTCCGTGTCAACGAAGCACTGCTGATTGCCGACCACGCCTTCGAACCCTTCCAGTGCGTAGCCTGGGATGCACCCAACGGTACTGGTGAACTGAGCCTGGCAGTGATCGACCGGACCAGCACCCGCATCGGCAGCAAGCAGGTGTCTTCGCGCATCTACTCCGACCCGGCCCAGTGGGCCAGCCTGATCGAGGAAGTGCGTGCCGAACTGTGCGAAAAAGGTTACGACCTGCAACCGTGGTCGATGCCGAAATAATATCGGCCGGCAAACCAAGTGCGTGCATCGCCACGCACTTGTACAACTTCCGGGTTGCTGTTCTGGCAACTTTTCTTGTTGCGGCATAGTGCCGCACCGATACTTTCTCAATCCACCAACCTGAACTGTTGCAGGTGCTGGTAATCAGCCTGAAGTTGTTGTGCCAGACGCTGCGCACGCCCCAGGCGCACCGGCGCCAGTTCCATATCCACCAGTAGGGTGGCACACGGCAGCGGCTGAACGGTATTCCAGTACTGCAGGCGACCGTCGGTAAACACCAGGCAGCGTAATGCTTCTTCGGGATGGGCCCGTCGCCGAGCCTGCAACCAGTGCCGAGCCAGCTCCAGCGCCGCGATCAACGGCGTGCCGCCACCAGCCCCCAAGGCTTGCAGCCACGGTTGCAAAGCGGCCGAGGCCTTGAGGCCATGGCGCTGCCACTGCGGCGTGCGCCCGCTGGCGGTAAGCAGGGCCAGCCGGGCACGTTGGCGGTAGGCCTGGTCGAACAGCGCCGCCAGCAGCCCTTTGGTTTGTGCCAGCGCCTGGTGGCGGCGGGTCGAGGCCGATGCATCGACGATTACCAGCCACAGTTCTGCGGGCCTGGCCTGGCGTTGCTGCCAGCACAGGTCCTGGCGCTGGCGTGGCCGGCCCTTGAGCAGGGTCGGCAACCAGGCCACCCGACCGGCCGCAGCACTGTGCGCGCGGCCTCGGCTGGCCCCGTACTGCTTGCCTGCGCCTGCTTTGGCATCCGCCCCTTTGGCAGGTGGCTGGGGGATGCTCAGGGCTTTTTTGCCCAGTTCGGCACCTCGCGGCGGGCGCCGCTGGCTACCGGCTGCGCCGGCATTGCGCCCCAGTCGCCCTGCCCGCCCTGTTCGCCAGGGTTGCCCGCGCCTTGGCGACCGGGTGGTTGCTCAGGCTGCTGCGGCGCCGAAGGCGGGTTGGCCTGGGGCGTAACGCGGCGGCGATGGCGCAAGGCGAACTCGGCCACTGCATCGACATCGGCCTCTTCGATGGCCTCGCCACCACGCCAGGCACAGTGGGCGCGTGCGGCGCGCAGCCAGACCAAGTCGGCGCGCAGGCCGTCGACCCCGGCGGCGTAGCAGCGTTCGGTGATCCAGGCCAGCGCCTGGTCGTCCAGGGCAATATCGGCCAGGGCGTGACGCGCCGCCTGGCAGCGCTCGCGCAATTGTGCCTGGGCCTCGGCCCATTGCGCGCAGAAGGCCTGCGGGTCGCTGTCGAAGGCCAGGCGGCGGCGAATGATCTGCTGACGCGCCTCAGGCTCGGGCAAGCCTTCCAGGGCCACGTTGAGGCCAAAGCGGTCGAGCAACTGCGGGCGCAGTTCGCCCTCCTCCGGGTTCATGGTGCCGATCAGTACGAAGCGGGCACTGTGCCGGTGCGAGATACCGTCGCGCTCGACACGGTTGGTGCCACTGGCCGCCACGTCAAGCAGCAGGTCGACCAGGGTATCGGGCAGCAGGTTGACCTCATCGACATACAGCACGCCGCCATCGGCCTGGGCCAGCACCCCCGGGGAAAACTGCGCCTTGCCCTGCCCCAGTGCGGCATCCAGGTCGAGGGTGCCGACCAAGCGTTCTTCGCTGGCGCCCAGTGGCAGGGTGACGAACGGGCCCTCACCGAGCAGGTCGGCCAAGCCTCGGGCCAGGGTACTCTTGGCCATGCCGCGCGGCCCCTCGATCAGCACGCCGCCAATCTTGGGGTCGATGGCGGTCAGGCACAGCGCCAGTTTCAGGTCGTCGGCACCGACCACGGCTGCCAGTGGAAATTGCACGGGTTCACTCATTTCAAGCCTGTTCCTCGCCGTCGAGCAGTTGTTCCTCGAGGGCTTCGCGGTAGTCGCCCGGCGCCTGCCACAGACCGCGCTGCTGGGCCTCCAGCAAACGCTCGGTAAGGTCGCGCAGGGCCTCGGGGTTGTGCTCGCGCATGAAATCGCGGGTCGCCGGGTCGAGCACGTAGGCATCGGCCAGCGCCTGGTAATGATGGTCGTCGATCAGCTGCGTGGTGGCATCGAAGGCGAACAGGTTGTCGACCGTCGCCGCCATCTCGAAGGCGCCTTTGTAGCCATGGCGCTTGACTCCGTCGATCCACTTCGGGTTCAGCGCCCGGGCGCGGATGACCCGGTTCAGTTCTTCCTTGAGGGTACGGATGCGCGGCCGGTCGGCCTGGCTATGGTCACCGTGGTAACTGGCAACTGCCGCACCGGACAAGGTTTCCGACGCCGCCAACATGCCACCCTGGAACTGGTAGTAGTCGTTGGAATCGAGCAGGTCGTGTTCGTGGTTGTCCTGGTTCTGCAACACCGCCTGCACCTTGGCCAGGCGCTGGGCGAACTGGGCGCGGGCCGGGGTACCGTCGTCGCTGGCGCCGTAGGCATAGCCGCCGTGGTTGAGGTAGACCTCGGCCAGGTCGTCGCGGCTGTGCCACAGGCGCCCGTCGATCGCGTTCTGCACCCCGGCGCCGTAGGCCCCCGGTTTGGCACCGAACACCCGCCAGCCGGCCTGGCGCGCAGCCTGCTCGGCGTCCACGCCCTGCGCCTGCAGCGCAGCCCGTTCGCTGCGCACGCGGGCAGCCAGGGGGTTGAGATCGTCGGGTTCGTCCAGTGCGGCCACCGCCTGCACTGCGGCGTCGAACAGGCGGATGAGGTTGCCGAAGGCATCACGGAAAAAGCCGGAAACGCGCAAGGTCACATCCACCCGCGGGCGGTCGAGCAGGCTGAGGGGCAGGATCTCGAAATCGTCGACCCGCTGGCTGCCGGTGGCCCACACCGGCCGCACGCCCATCAGCGCCATGGCCTGGGCGATGTCGTCACCGCCAGTACGCATGGTTGCCGTGCCCCACACCGAAAGGCCGAGCTGGCGCAGGTGGTCGCCGTGGTCCTGCAGATGGCGCTCCAGGATCAGGTTGGCCGAGGCGAAGCCCAGGCGCCAGGCGGTGGTGGTGGGCAGGTTGCGCACATCCACGGTATAGAAGTTGCGACCGGTGGGCAGCACATCCAGGCGCCCGCGGCTGGGCGCACCACTGGGGCCGGCGGGCACGAAACGCCCGGCCAGCGCCGCCAGCAGGCCATTCATTTCAGCGCTACCGCAGGCGTCCAGGCTGGGGGCCACCCCTTCGCGCAGCGCCTGCACCACATCGTGCACCGGCTGCCATTCGCTCTGGGCTGGTAACTGTATTGTTCCGCCCAGCGCCTGGTCGATTACTTGCAGCGCCAACAGTTCGAGGCGTTCGCGGGTATCGCCACAGGTGCGCCAGGGCTCGCTACTCACGGCCTGCAACAGCTCGGGGCGTGCGCCCTGCCACGGCTGCCCGAGTTCGCAATCGAGCGGGTCGAAACCCGGCACCAGCGCCTTGGCCAAAGCCCGCAGCAGGCTGGCATTGCCGCCGCGACCGTCGCCACGCTCGACCCGCACCAGCGCCAGCAGGGTATCCAGGCGCAGCCGGCCTTCCGGGGACTGGCCGAACACATGCAGGCCATCGCGAATTTGCGACTCTTTCAGGTCGCACAGGTAGGTGTCCAGACGCGGCAGCCACACGGCGGCATCGTCCAGCTGGCCTTCCAGCTGCAGTTCGCGGTCGATGTGGTTGGCCTTGACCAGCTCCAGAATGTCGCGCTGCAACTCGCGCGCGCGCCGCGGGTCGAGCAGCTGTGCTTCGTAGAACTCGTCGGCCAGTTGCTCCAGGTGGCGCAACGGGCCATAGGTTTCGGCACGGGTCAGCGGCGGCATCAGGTGGTCGATGATCACCGCCTGGGTGCGGCGCTTGGCCTGGGCCCCCTCACCCGGGTCGTTGACGATGAACGGGTAGATGTTCGGCAACGGGCCGAGCAAGGCGTCCGGCCAGCACTGCGCCGACAACCCGACGCCCTTGCCGGGCAGCCATTCGAGGTTGCCGTGCTTGCCGACGTGAATCACCGCGTCGGCGGCAAAGGCATGGCGCAGCCAGAAGTGAAACGCCAGGTAGCCGTGCGGCGGCACCAGGTCGGGGTCGTGGTACACCGCGCTGGGGTCCACCTGGTAGCCCCGCGCCGGCTGGATGCCGACGAAGGTCAAGCCAAAGCGCAGGCCGGCCACCATCAGCCGACCACTGCGGTACATCGGGTCCTGCTGCGGCGGCCCCCAGCGCTCCAGCACGGCCTGGCGGTTGGCCTCTGGCAGGCGCTCGAAGGCGGCCTGGTAATCGGCCAGGCTCAGGCTCTGCGCGCAGGGGCGCAGGTCCAGTTGGTCGAGGTCGTTGGTCACGCCACCGAGCAACTGGTGGATCAGTTGCGTGCCACTGCCCGGCAAGTCGGCCAGCGGATAGCCTTGGGCCTGCAGGGCCTGGAGGATGTTCAGCGCGGCCGCTGGCGTATCCAGACCAACGCCGTTGCCAATGCGGCCATCCCGCGTCGGGTAGTTGGCCAGCACCAGGGCCACGCGCTTTTGCGCATTCGGCAGGCGCGCCAGCTCGACCCAGCGGCGAGCCAGCTCGGCGACAAAATCCATGCGCTCGGGGTGCGCGCGGTAACAGACCACGTCGGACTGGCTGCGTTCGCTGCGCCACGCCATGTCCTTGAAACTGACCGGGCGGGTAATGATGCGCCCGTCCAGTTCGGGCAAGGCAATGTGCATGGCCAGGTCACGCGCCCCCAGGCCCTGCTCGCTGGCTTCCCAGCCGGGCTGGTTGTCTTGCGCGCAAATGGCCTGCAGCACCGGGATGTCGCGACGGAACGGGCGCAGGTTGGGACGTTCGGGGCTGGACAGGGCAAAGCCGGTGGTGTTGACCAGCACTTCGGCACCCACCTCGTCCAGCCAGGCTTCGACCTGCTCCAGGCAGGCGCTTTCCTTGAGGCTGGCCACGGCAATCGGCAACGGGTTGAGCCCGGCGGCCTGCAGGCGCTGGCAGAACACGTCGATGAACGCGGTGTTGGCAGCCTGCAGATGCGAGCGGTAGAACAGCAGCGGCGCCACCGGCTGTTCGGGGTGCCACTGCGGGTACCAGTCCTCCAGCGTGGCGCTGCCCTTGGCCGGGTGATACACGGCGGTGCGCGGCAAAGGTTGCGGCTCGTCCCAGGCATAGTCGCGGCCCAGCCACTGGCTGGCCAGGCAGTTGAACAGGTTGATGGCGTTGGCCTTGCCGCCCTGGCGCAGGTAGTGCCAGAGGCGTTCGGCCTGCTCGCCGCTGACATTGCCCAGGCTGGTCAGCTCCGGGTCCGGGCGGTCGTCGCCCGGCACCAGGATCAGCTGCACGCCACGGCCGGCCAGCTCGACCAATTGCTCGACGCCATAGCGCCAGTAGCCGACGCCACCGTGCAGCGACACCAGGATGACCTTGGCATGGCGCAGTACCTGGTCGACATACAGGTCGACCGAGGCATGGTTCTGTACCTGCATCGGGTTGGCCAGGCGCAGGCTGGGGTAATCGTCGGGCAATTGCTCGGCGGTGTCGGCGAGCAATGCCAGGTGCGAATCGCCGCTGCAGAGAATCACCAGCTCGGCGGGCGTCTGGCCGAGGTCGGCAATGCTGTCATCCGGCACGAAGCCGCCGGGCTGGGTCCGCAGCAGGTGCATGGGTCAGGCGCCCAGGGCCTGGCGCAGGCGCGCTTCCAGCTGGGCGGCATCGAGGTCCTGGCCGATCAGCACCAGGCGGGTGATGCGCGGCTCGTCGGCGCGCCAGGCGCGGTCGAAGTGCTTGTCGAAACGGGTACCCACGCCTTGCACCAGCAGGCGCATCGGCTTGCCCGGGATGGCCGCGAAGCCTTTTGCACGCAGGATGCCGAACTCCACCACCAGCTGGGTCAGGGCGTCGAGCAGCAGGCTTTCGTCGGCTTCTGGCAGGTCGATGGAGATGGAGTCGAAGGCGTCGTGGTCATGATCGTCATGGTCATCGCCGTCATGGTGCGAATCGTGGTGGGTATGGCGGCCATCGATGTGCGCTTCGGACTCGGCGCCCACGCCCAGCAGCACCTCCAGCGGCAGCTTGCCGCTGCTGGCTTCGATCACCTTGACCGCCGCCGGCAGCTCTTCGGCCACCTCGGCGCGGACCTTGGCCAGGCCTTCGGCGTCGATCAGGTCGGCCTTGTTCAGCACCACCAGGTCGGCGCTGGCCAGCTGGTCGGCGAACAGTTCGTGCAGCGGCGATTCGTGGTCCAGGTTGGGGTCAAGCTTGCGTTGGGCGTCGACCTGGTCCGGGTAGGCGGCGAAGGTGCCAGCGGCCACGGCCGGGCTGTCGACCACGGTGATCACCGCGTCGACGGTGCAGGCATTGCGGATTTCCGGCCACTGGAAGGCTTGTACCAGCGGTTTGGGCAGGGCCAGGCCGCTGGTTTCGATGAGGATATGGTCCAGATCGCCACGGCGTGCCACCAGTTCGCGCATCACCGGGAAGAACTCTTCCTGCACGGTGCAGCACAGGCAGCCGTTGGCCAGCTCGTAGACGCGGCCGCTGGCTTCTTCTTCGGTGCAACCGATGCTGCACTGCTTGAGGATTTCGCCATCGATGCCCAGCTCGCCGAACTCGTTGACGATCACCGCAATGCGGCGGCCCTGGGCGTTGTCGAGCATGTGGCGCAGCAAGGTAGTCTTGCCCGAGCCGAGGAAGCCGGTGACGATGGTGACGGGGAGCTTGGCCAGTGTTTTCATGTCGCATTGCCCTTGGCAGATTGGCGCGGGCATGCAGGACGACAGCCGCGGGCCATGCCGGCCGGGCTTGTTCGCCACCGGATCACCCCGCCCGGTTGAAAGTCGAAAACGTGACGAGGCAGGTCTCCTGGCTCGCACCGTTCCATGTGCCCGCTGGTGCAGCAGGCTGGCGGGATGACGCCTTCCCGCGCGCGCGCAGTGGCTGTGTCGATCCGTTGTCGGTGCTTACAGTTGCGGGGGCAGCCGCGGCTTGTACCGCGTTCCCGTCTTAGCTTCGGCCTGGCCGAAGAACCTCGAAGTGGCAAGGCTACGCAGTGGCTGGCGGGTGGTCAACCATTGCTGTCGGGCTGGCCGACAACAAGGGGCGCAACTGCGTTACAGTGGTGGCTTTGAGCAGCGAGGCCCACCGGTGAAAACCCTGAACAAGCGCGATATGGCACGCCTGGAGCGTGAACTGGTGGTTTGCCTGACCGAAGCCTGCGAAACCGCCAAGGCCGAGATCGTCGGTTTCAGCTGGCTTACCCACCGTCTCGCTCCCGAGGATTTTCCGGCCAGCCTGCGAATAACCTGGGTGTTCGAGCGAGAGGCAGACAAGGCCGCCGCCGTGGCGGGCGACGCGAAGGTGCGCATGCTGGCGCTGACGGGCCTTGCACTAGAGCAGGCTGGCATTCAGCTGGATCATCCGGCCTGGCATGTGCGGTTTGACAGTGAAGAGGCCTGCCAGCAGACCCACGGCGGCGACTGGGCCAGGCGCTTGATGGGGCGCTGAACCAGGGGCATGCGCGGCCCTGGCTCTTGTAGGAGCGGCCTTGTGTCGCGATAGGGCTGCGAAGCAGCCCCAGCAATTTGTGCGGCTTTGCTGAAACCCTGGGGCTGCTTCGCAGCCCTATCGCGACACAAGGCCGCTCCTACAGGGGCCGCGGCGCACTCGTGGAATCTGCTTTCCCGCGACAACGATGCCTCTTTCCGCTAGGCTACGCATTCCCCTGTCATGAGGTGTTCGTCCAATGCGCCATTGATGCCGCCGTCCCTTCGACGGCCAGTCTTCAGGCTCCGGTTCGCTCCGGAGATGTCGCGGCATTTGTGGAGTTGTGCATGACGAACACGTCGATCCTGACGCTGGACAGCGTCTCCTTGGCCTTGCCTGACGGCAGGCTGTTATTTACCGACCTCAGCGAAACCTTCGACCAACGCCGCACCGGCCTGGTCGGGCGCAACGGTGTGGGCAAGAGCCTGCTCGGGCAGATACTTGCCGGCCAGCGCGAACCCAGCAGCGGCCAGTGTCGGCGCCTTGGGCGCATCCATCTTCTGAACCAGCAGGTGATCGAGCACAGCGCAACGGTCGCCGACCTGGCCCAGGTAGGCACGGTGCTCGCTGCGCTGGAGCGCATCGAGCAAGGCAGCGTCGCAGCCAGTGACTTCGACACCGTTGGCGAACGCTGGGATATCCGCGAGCAATTGCAGGGGCACCTGCAACGCCACGGCCTGGGCCAGCTCGACTGGCAGCAGCCCGCCCACAGCCTGAGCGGTGGCCAGGCCATGCGCGTGGCGCTGGTCGGCGCCTGGCTCAGCGAAGCGGACTACCTGATCCTCGACGAACCAAGCAATCACCTGGACAGCAACGCCCGCGCCCAACTGCTGAGCATGATCGAAGCCTGGGACCGGGGCTTGCTGGTGATCAGCCATGATCGCAGCCTGCTCGCGCACATGACACGCATCGTCGAATTGTCCAGCCTGGGCTTGCAGGCCTATGGCGGCAACTACAGTTTCTATTCGGCTCAGAAAGCCAGCCAGACGGCGCTGGCCCAACAGCAACTTGCCCGGCTGAAACAGCAGCAGCAACGCCAGGCGCGCGAACTGCAGCGCCAGCGCGAAGACCTGGAACGTCATCAAGCCCGCGCCGGGCGCAACGCCAGGCACGCCAACCAGGCCAAGATCCTGGTCGACCGCCAGCAGGAGCGCAGCCAGGCCACTGCGGGCAAGCAGCGCCGCGACCATCGCGACGCCCGGCAGGCGCTGCAGGGCAAAGTGCGTGACGCCGCCCGCGAAGTCGAACAGGACAGCGCCATTACCTTGCATGCACCCACGCCGCAGCGTAATCCGGGCCGCGAAGTGCTGGCCTTGCAGGCGCTGCACCTGCCTCGCGGCACGCGCAAACCACTGAACCTGCGCTTGTGCCTGGGCCAGCGGGTGGGCCTGGTCGGCGCCAATGGCAGTGGCAAGTCCACCTTGCTCAGGCTGATGAACGGTGAGTTGCCAGCACCGCCCGACAGCCTGCGCCTCAGTGGTGAAACCGCCCTGCTCGACCAGCACTGCAGCGCGCTACCAGGCCACACTAGCGTGCTCGACCACCTGCGCCAGGCAAACCCGACACTGGCCCAGAGCGACTTGCGCAGCCGCCTGGCGCAACTGGGCCTGGATGCGGCCCGCATCGAACTGCCCAGCGGCCTGCTAAGCGGTGGTGAGCGGATGAAAGCAGCACTGGCCGCCGTGCTATACCGCGAACAGCCGCTCGACCTGTTGCTGCTGGACGAACCCGGCAACCACCTGGACCTGCCGTCGCTGGCCGCACTGGAACACATGCTCGGGCAGTTTCGCGGGGCGCTGGTGGTGGCGTCCCACGACCAGGTACTGCTCGACCAACTGGCGCTGGACGAGTACCTGCACCTGTAGAAGCCGCAATGAATGCATTGCAGGCTATCAATTCGTGACTGGCCGTTCCCGATCTGCCACGGATGTATTATGGTGGCGTGGTGCGCATATAACAGCAGCCCGAGCAATCGGGCACTTGCAAGACAATGAGGGTGTCATGAGCAACGAAAGCATTAATTGGGACAAGCTCGGTTTCGACTACATCAAGACCGACAAACGCTACCTGTCCGTATGGCGCAATGGCGAGTGGGACAAAGGCACCCTGACCGAAGACAACGTACTGCACATCAGTGAAGGCTCCACGGCCCTGCACTACGGCCAGCAGTGCTTCGAAGGCCTCAAGGCCTACCGTTGCAAGGACGGTTCGATCAACCTGTTCCGCCCGGACCAGAACGCCGCCCGCATGCAGCGCAGCTGCGCCCGCCTGCTGATGCCGCAGGTGCCGACCGATGTGTTCATCGAGGCGTGCAAGCAAGTGGTCAAGGCCAACGAGAAGTTCGTGCCACCGCACGGTAAAGGCGCCCTCTACCTGCGTCCGTTCGTGATCGGCACCGGTGACAACATTGGCGTGCGCACCGCCCCCGAGTTCATTTTCTCGATCTTCGCGATCCCGGTTGGCTCGTACTTCAAGGGCGGCATGAAGCCGCACAACTTCCAGATCTCCAGCTTCGACCGCGCGGCCCCACAAGGCACCGGCGCGGCCAAGGTCGGTGGCAACTACGCCGCCAGCCTGCAACCGGGCGCAGAAGCGAAGAAGGCCAACTTCGCCGACGCCATCTACCTCGACCCGCTGACCCACACCAAGATCGAGGAAGTCGGTTCGGCCAACTTCTTCGGCATCACCGCCAACAACGAGTTCGTCACCCCGAAATCGGCTTCGGTGCTGCCAGGTATCACCCGTCTGTCGCTGATGGAACTGGCGCAATCGCGCCTGGGCCTGACCGTGATCGAAGGCGATGTGGAGATCAACAAGCTGGACCGCTTCATCGAAGCCGGCGCCTGCGGTACCGCTGCGGTGATCACCCCGATCGGCGGCATCGAGTACAACGGCAAGCTGCATGTATTCCACGACCTGGAAAAGGTCGGTCCGGTTACTCAGAAGCTCTACAACGAGCTGACCGGTATCCAGAGCGGTGATGTGGAAGCACCGGCTGGCTGGATCGTCAAGGTCGCCTGAGGCGCTTTAGCGGTTTGAAGAACGGGGCATGCCAGCGATGGCATGCCCCGTTTTTTTTCGGCTGACCCGGTTAACTTCGGATGGCACCGGCTGCGCCGGTGTTCGCGGCTAAAGCCGCTCCCACAGGTACAGCGCATGCCTGAAACCAGCGCCGTCCCTGTAGGAGCGGCCTTGTGTCGCGAAAGGGCTGCGAAGCGGCCCCAGGATGTCCGCACAATGCACAAATCGAGGTACGGCGCAGGCAGGTAGTTCTCACGCAAGGCGACGCTGCATCAACAGGTGCCGGGCCTTGTCGAAAGCCCAGTTGTACAGCACGGTGTAGGGCAGGATGATCACGAAGAAGCCCAGCTCCACCATGAACGCCTGCAGCAACGAAATCTCCAGCATCCACGCCGCCACCGGCAGGCACCACACCACCAGCCCGGCTTCGAAGCCCAGGCCGTGCACGAAGCGTGCGCCGGCCGTCCAGTGGATGCGCTCGACCCGCACGTAGCGATCGACCAGCGCGTTGTAGACCATGTTCCACAACATGGCGATCACCGACAGGGTCACCGCCAGCGCCCCCGCCGTCGCCAGCGACTTGCCCATGATCCAGGACAACAGCGGCGCACAAAGCAGCACGGCGAACACTTCATAACCGACGGCATGAACCAGGCGTTCGGTGAAAGACACGTTTTTCATTGCAAATTCCATCCATTGCGTGAGTCGTGCTTCCCATTTTCTTTGATAGAACTGATACTCGCGACATAGCTACCATCGGTTTTATCAATACCATGCGATATTCACCCGAAGCTCTGGTCGCCTTTGTCGAAGCTGCATCGCTGGGTTCGTTTTCCGCTGCGGCGCGCAAGTTGCGCAAAAGCCAGTCCACCATCAGCATCGCCATCGCCAATTTCGAGGCCGATGTAGGTTGCCCGTTGTTCGAGCGTGGCGGCCGTCATCCCACCCTGAACGAGGCTGGGCGGCAGGTGCTGAGCCATGTGGAGGCGATTCTCGATGCCAGTGCACAACTCGATGCCCTGGCGGTAAGGCTGGCGGAAAACGTCGAGGCACTGGTCTCGGTAGTGATGTCGGACAGCTACAGCGTTACCTTCCAGGGCGCGGTGATGGCCCGCTTTGCCCAGCACTACCCGCATACCGAGTTGCGCTGCGGCCCGTCGGAAGATGCCGATGTGATCGAGCTGATCCAGCAGGGCCTGGCACATATCGGCATTCTTGCCACCCAGCCCAGCTACCCCGCTGACGTTGCCGTGGCACGCTTGCCCGAGCAGGCAGAGTTTGCGGTGTACGTGGCCAGCGGGCATTCGTTGGCGGCTTTGCCCCAGGTGCAGACGCAGCACCTGGAGAACGTCCGGCAGCTGTATATCAAGACCTATGCCCCTAGCTTGCATCACGGTCGTGGCCAGGCCTGGTCAGCACCGGACTACCTCACCCTGCTGGAGTTCGCCGTGCGCGGGTTTGGCTGGGCCGAACTGCCCAGGGCATTGGTGGCTCGGTTTGGCAGTGGGCTGGTGGAGCTGCAGGTGGCCGGGTACCCGCGACGGGTTGACATGGATGTGGCCTGGTCGAGCCGGCGCGCGCTGGGGCCGGCGGGGCAGTGGCTGGTGCGACAGATGTTGGGGCAATAGGCCTTTATCGCCTGCAAGACCCTGGGGCTGCTGTGCAGCCCGTCGCGACGCAAGGCCGCTCCTACAGGGCACTAAAGCGAAAAATCCTACAACGTTTTAGGAAGCCCATCGCTCCCCCGCGAAGGTGTTCCTCGCTAGTGTTTTGGCCGTTGCGTCAAATCACTGGAAAAGGAACTCCTGATGAGCATCAGCAAAGCCATCCACATCGCCATGCAGGAAGAGATCCCCAACACGTACGGCACCTGCAATGCCTGCGAACGCTCCGGCCTGCCGATTCTGCTGCTGCGCGAGGCCTACGCCCCACGCCCGGATACGGGGCGCCCGTATCGCCTGGCAGACGATAGCGAAATCATCTTCCACCCAATGCACACCGACCAGTTGCGCCTCCTGCGCCAGGGTTATGTCTACGTACTGCTCGATCAGGAAATCTGGCAGGCCTACGAGGTAGCGGCGGAAGGCACCTTGCAGCGCTTTCCGGTATCGCAGATGCCCTTGGGGCCACCCAGGTCGTTACCCAAGGTATGCGCCACCGAAGGCCACGATGTGATCGCCTCGTTCATCAACATCGATACCCTGCTCTACCGCAAGGCCTGGATCGCCTTCGCCAACGACCCCTGGCCCCGTGCGGTACTCGACCGCTATCGGCAAGGCATCGCCGACAGTGACCCGGGCACCCTCGCCCGCTTCGTCGAAGTGGACCTGAACACCGCACGCAACGACCCTGCCAGCCTCGGCATCGCCATGACCGACAGCTTCCGCTTCGGCCTGGAGCAGGTGCTGGAGTTCTCTACCTTTTCCTCTGCCAGGTTTACCAGCGCTCATGGCTTTTACAGCCGCCTGGGCCGCTGGCATGAAACTCGCACCCATGTGCGCAATGTCATCCAGCAGGAACAACTGCCCAATGGCCTGCTGGCGCTGACGCTGCCCGACCCGGTCGGCATGGTCATGGAGCTCAACGCGCAGCGCACTGGCTGGGTGCAAGCCCTGCAGGAATGGCGGGCGCAGCCGCAGCGGCACTTCGAATACTTCACCTCGCAAGCGCTACTGGGCATCCGCGAACTGCACGCGGCCATGGCGGCCGCGCAGGGTGCCGAGGACGCGCAGCGGGAAGCCAGGCAGGTCGAGCAGTGGAACGACAGCCCGATCGCGGCCAAGGCGTATCTGCCGCAGGTGGACATCGACGCGCAGACCGCACGCAACACCGCGCGCAAACAGCAAGAAGCGCGCGAGCGGCTGGAAGAGCGTTACGACGAAAGCGCCCGCGCCGCGTTCCAGGCCGATTACGACCGCGAACTGAAAAACTGGCAGTCGATGATCGACCAGGTTGGCGATCTGTATGCGCGCCACTATGCCAAACGGGCGTTTCAGCAGATCGGCTACCACGACTATGACGCGACCTCCCCTGTTTCGGTGGAGTACTTCATCCAGATGATGGCCGCCTGCCTGGCCGGCGGGCCCACTGAAACCCTGCCTCAGGAGGGTCAGCCGCTCGGGATCACCCAGCATATCTGGCAGCAGCTGCTGGAAGACGAGCGCAGCCTGCTTTACAAGGCGCTACTGGCCAAGAACCAAAAGCTGATGCAGCAGGTGACCAGCGCGCTGGCCGGGGACGACTTCGGCAAGGTGTACGACATCATCAAGGGCATCGCCGGCACCGCCGATGGCCAGCTGTTGATGATCAAGCCGATACAGGATGCCGTTGGCCAGTTGCTGGCCGCGACCAACAGCGCAGGGAATGCGCTCAACCAGCACCTGAGTGAACGGACCAAGACCCTGATCGGCGATGTGCATCGCTCGGCGTTTACCCTGTTCGCCGGGCAGAAGGTGACGCCGCTGCGGGTGTCGCTGACAGTGGGCGAGTACATGAGTTTGCTCAATGAAGCCCTGGAGGCGCGGACCGATGCGTTTCTGCAGCAGGTAGACAAGCAGTTCCGTGATCCCCTGGGCCGCAAGGTGCGAGCCATGGTGCTGAGTGGCGCGATTAATATCGCGGCAGCGGGTAACCGTAGCCAGATGGTCGAGGTGATGCTCTGGACGCTGGAAAGCGCCGAGAGTTTGCAGGCGCGGTTGGTGTAGTTGCGCGAGGGTGCAGCCGGCGGCGTCGGGGCGCTGGTACGCAATGTTGCGATTGGTGCGGGTACGCTGCGTGCGCAGGTTACGGGTGGTTTGAAGATCAGTTCTACAGCAGCGCAAAGCGTGGCAAGCGATGCGATGCGCAGCCTGCGGGATGCTGCAGCGAGTAGCGGGAGCGTGAAGCTGCTGCTTGCCTTGGGGGGTATATGGTTCCAGCAGGATAGCCTGGGCAAGAACTATCGGGCGTTGCAAGAGACGCATCAGAATAATCCGGAGGCGCTTGCGGCGATCTGGTCTTCTTCGCTTGGGTTGTTGGGTGCCAGCGTCGAAGCAGCGGGACTGGTTGTTGCGCTTGTGCGTCCGAAGATACCGTGGCCGGGGACGGTGACAACAATCTCATTGGGAACCGGTATTGCCAGATTCGGCGCGGGGATTTCTGCGCTTGCTGGTGTCATGGATGCGGCTCAGTACAGGTATGCAAACCTTAGATCCGAGAGAGTAGGAGATGGCTCTGCAGCTCGCCTCTACCGGTTCGCAAGTGCCACTTCATTCGGGGCCGCAGCATTTGGCGTCTGGGCCGCATTTGGCTCCAGCGCTTTACTTGGCCCGATAGGCATAAGCATCACCTTGGGCATAGCAGCCTATCTGCTTGCAACTTCAGCCAAGCACAAAGAATCATCAGCAACGCAGATTTGGGCCAGAAATGCCCGGTGGGGGTTACCGGAATCACATCGCCAATGGGTGACCAACACCGATATGGACGCGGCCATTGCCGCTCTCAATGCGTCCCTCCTCGGTTTGGAGGCGGAGGTCTCGATTCAAATCCAATTCGAAATCAATCACTCCATCGACAAAGAAAATGCGTCAACGATATTTACCAGTGATAGTAATGCGGTCCCGGCAAGCGTCGGCCTGATTTTCTTTGTTCGCATTCCAAACTTCAATCAGCACCTATCGCATTACGAGTGGAGCTTAAGCCTGTACCACGGACCTAGAGGTAGTGAATTAGCTGTACTGTCCGCAGACAGTTCGTCGCCGTTGGAACTGCAAGCTCAAGACAGAGCGACCAATAAGCTCTTCTCAAGAACACCCGAGCAGCCATTCACAAAGGTCGACCCAATGACTAAAGCCCTCACCATTCAAGGAACGCTGCCATTGTCCGACCACCACACCATCCAGGCAATAGAATTCACCCTAAACTTCTGGCCTGACAAAGATGACAAAACAACACTCGCTCAGGTTGTATTAATAGAGAATGAGATACGCACCAACAAGGGCAAAAAAAAATGAGCCGCCCAAGACTGATCCCACCCTGCACTGGCTGGCAAGAAGACTTGCCATCGCCCTTCGATGCACCGATTCTAGAACCTGGCTTGGCTCCCCATACGCCGAACTTTCAAGATGATATTTACCTCGAGATTTCTCGCTCAGCAATGGCGTATCGTGGGATCGTTTCGATATTGGCACTTATCTTTCTGATTTCGATACTGGTTGACCTTCCTTGGGTGATCAGGCATACAAACCCAACGGACATCGAGAGTGTTCTTCAGGAAATTATCATGCTCTCATTGTCAGCATGGTGCACCGTTGTCCTGTTCCGGGCAGATCTCTCAGCGCCCCGAGACCTGCCCATTCGCTTCAACCGGGCCCGTAATAAAATCTACGCCTACAACTTCAAGCATCAATGGTGGAACCCCTTCGACAAGGGCAAAGTCGTACCGGTCAGTTACGACTGGTTCCAAGTCCGCGCCGAGCGCTGGTCCCAGACCGGCGCACTGCCAAACGGTGGGTTAATTTTCAAATGGGGTGTCACACTCTCCATCGTTGCCCCAGGCACAAACAATGTCATCGACCGTTTTCCTCTGGTCACGATGGGCGCCAATGAGCATGCCTGGGCCTACATCTGCACCTACATGCAGGAAGGCCCCTCAGCCCTGCCGCCACCAGGCGAACCCAAAGACCACAACGATGTGCTCTGGTGTGAGTTCGCCCTGCGTTTGGCACCCAAGGTAAACTGGCCGTCCGATATGGATCTGGAATCGAGAACAGCTCCCTGAAGCGATACGAGCGGCTCAATCCCCCGTCGGCACGTCCACCACCTTCCAGCTGTCATCCGGATCGAAGCGTTTCATTTCCTTGGCCAGCTTGTCGCCGTGCGGCCCGAGATCTTTCTCGAACACCTCGCCGTCATGGCTGATCATGAAGCTCATCACCCCGGTGTCGTCGTACTTGGCCGGCCAGGCAACCATGGCGAAGCCGCGGCTCATCTGGTTACCGATCAGGTAGCTGTAGGCACCGCCGGGGGCGGATGGGCCCTGTGCGTCGAGGATACGGAAGTGGTAGCCATACCAGGCGTCGCCGACCATGTCCTGGCCGAACAGCGGGCCCAGCGGGCTGACCTGGCCATCGCCGTCGTCGTCCCAGTACAACCCGTCATGCTTGCCGGGCTCGCTGAATATCTTCTGCGCGTACTCCAGCGCACCGTTGCCGTTGTGGTCCTGGGTGGCGTAGTCCATCTGCGCATCGTGGTAGGCCAGCATCGATTGCATGGCACCCAGTTCGTTACGGCCAATACGCCGGGCACGGATTTCGGCGCTGCCGGCCTTGAGGTCGAAACGCCAACCCTCGCCGCCTTTGGTCAAAGGTATGGGCAACGTCCAGTGATCACTGCCCACCGCGAGAATGGCCTTGTTTGCCCCCGACATGTCGATGCTGTGCTGCGCCCGATACTGCTCCAAGAAGGTGTCAACGTCACTGCGTTGCACACCGCCGCGCGGTATGTAGGTACGCCAGTCATCGCCCAGCAATCGGGCCAGGCGGGCTTCATCAGGTTTCTCTTCGCCCAGCGCCGCAACAAAGGACTCCACCGCCTTCTCCGGTGTCGGGAAGACTTCTTGCGCAGCGGCCAGGGTTGACCAGGCCATACCGGCTGCGATTACCAGTGCCGCTATCGATTGACGGTTCATCGGCGGCCCCCTCCCCCGCGGCGTGCGGGCGCACTGGGCCGGGAAATCTGGTGCCCGGCGGCACGCGATGCGCTCGGGCGCTGGGCGAACGACTGGCTGGTGCGACCACGACTAGCCTGCGCACTGGTGCGCGAGGGTGAACGCACGCCGTCAAAAGCATTGTTACGCGCCCGGCCGGCGGTATTGGAAGGCCGATTTTGCGCCAGCTGCCGCCCTTGGCCTTCGCCCTGCCTGCGCTGGTTCACCTGGTTGTTATGCTGCCGAACCTGGGTGTTGCGGGTTTCCTGTCGGCGTTCGGTTGCCCTCGGGTTGTCGCTACGGGGCTGCATGCGGTTGCCGATCGAATTGCCCGTCTGCGCCTCGCGCATCTGCTGGCGTGCCTGGCGGTTGCTGGTGGCTGGCCGTTCGATGCCAGCCCGGTCCATCGACGCCCTGGCCTTGTCCCGCGCCTGGGCGCGCTGGGCGTCGTCACCGCGGAAGGCAGTACGCTGGGTAGCGCCGTCCAGTTGGCGACCGTACTGCTGGCGGCTGCGGGAGTCGCGGTACGGTACGCCGTCGCGGTTGGCGGCGTTGTGTTGCCATTTGTTCTGATTGTTGGTGATGCGGTTGTTGGCGTTGATGTTGTTGTAGCGGTTGACGTCGATGTCGATATCGTTGTTGCCCCAGTCACAGTCACCCCACAGCGAGGCAACGATCGCCACGCCGGTACCGAAGGCCAGGCCTGCCACCAGCGCGGAACCGGGGTAGTACATGGGCGGTGGCGGGTAGTATGCCGGCGGCGAAGCCGGGTAGGCCCAGGTGCCGTAAGTGGTGGTCGGGTTATAGCTGGGCACGTACACCACTTGGGGGTCGGCCGGCTCGATGATGATGGTGGTGGGCGGGCTGCTGGCCGTAACCACCTGGGTGCTGCTACCGCTGGAGGCCGGTGCCGGTGCCGGGGCGGTCTGCACGGTCACGTTCTGGTACTGGTTGCTCTGCAGGTTACCAGCGGCCTGGGCCTGGTGACGCAGGCGCTGCACGCCGCCCATGACATCGTCAGGCTGCGCGAGGAAGGCGTCGCCCAGACGCTGCACCCAGACCGGGTCCTGCCCCAGGGTTGCCAGCACCTGCGGGAAGGCCACCAGCGCTTGTACGCTTGGGTCCCATGGCTGGTTCCCCACCTTCTTGACGGCATCGTCGCCGGTGGCCTTGGGGTTGGCCTTGGACCAGGTCACCGCTTCGCTCACTTGCCCCGGATAGGTGGAGGCCATCAATACCTGTGCCAACAGCGCATCGGGGTACAGCGCAATGGGCGCAAGCATCTGGTCCAGTTGCTCCTGGGTGAACACCGGGTCCTTGGCCGCGACCGTGTCGGCTTGTGGTGCCGGGTCGGGGGCCGGTACGTCCTCTGCCAGCACCGGGCCAGGCGCGGCATTCAGATACAGGATTACCAACAGGACCGCTGTAAATGGGATGCGCATCGCTTCTCTCCATGAGATCAGATCGCGTGGGTTAAGGGTAGCAATGACGCTGCTTTTGACCAGATGCGAGTGCGCGAAATTTTCGCGTTCCAAGGGTGGGCTGAGATCTGTAATTCACTGTACCGGCCCTTTCGCGGGCACGCCCGCTCCCGCAGGTACTCCACAATATTCAAACCCGTGTTGAACCCATCGATAGTCACTATCGAGAATGGCAATTTCTGCCGAACGACATGGCCGAATAACCTAGCTCCATCGACTCGCCGCCCACCACCCGGCCCCTTGGAGCTACCTGATGAACACCTTGGCCCGCCTGCTGTCCGCTACCCTTGCCGTTATTGCCATCGCCATCATCAGCGGCTGTGCCAGCCACCCCGAACTGCGCCCCTACACCGCCGAAGAAACCCGTCAACTGCAACTGGAAGCCTTGCAACGCCGTGGCCTGTCGCTGGACGACTACGAGCAGCAACGGCGGGTAATCCAGCGTGCCGACAACCTGCCAGTGGTGACCGAAGCTGCCGACGCCGACCGTTCGACCAAAGGCTGAGTGGGCCAGCCAGCGGTTCCCTCCCGTTAACTGCACAGGTATGCTCTACCGCTCAATCGCAAGCCTTCCAGGACGGAGACCATGACCAGGCCCCTTCTGTTGCTGAGTGCTGCACTGCTGTTCAGCCCCGTGCTACTGGCCCAACAGATCAAACGCGAACTGGGCGGCTTCGACTTCACGCTCGGCACCACACCCTCACGCAGCATGGCCCAAGGGCTGATATCCCCCAGCGCCATCGGTGCGTTCCACGGCGGCCTCGACTTCAGCCACCCCAACGGTTGGTACCTCGGCCAGTACGCCCCGAGCATGGGCGTGACGCCCGACTCCACCCTGCGGCTGGACAGTTACCTGGGCTACAAGCACCAGTTCGACAGCAGCCTGGGCTACGAGGTGGGGTTGATCCACTATAGTCAGCCAAACATCGCTGGCCCTGACAGCTATGCCCTGTACGGTGGCGTTTCGGTGCTGGGCAGCCGTTTCGGTGGGGCGCTACGCGACAACCCCGACAACCGCACCGGCACGCTGTTCGCCGACTTCGGCCAACTGCCGCTGTTTGAGGTCGACCTGAGCGTCAAGCTAGCCCATCACCGCCTGGGTACACCATTCACCATTGATGGTGGCAGCCAGGTGCATGCCTTTTCCGATTGGTCGCTGGAGCTCTCCCGCCCCTGGCTCGGCATCGACCTGAACCTGATCTACAGCAACTCCAACCTCAGTGGTGGCGGGTGTGATGCGTATTCGGGCATCAACACCTATTGCGACAGCATGGTCACGCTCAAGGCGCAACGCAGTTTCTTTTAACGCCGCGGCGCCAGCGCCAGGGCGATACCGCCCAACACCACCACGCACGCCACCAGCAAGCGCAACGACAATGGCTCGCCGATCAGGCCAACCCCGCCCAACGCTGCAATCACCGGGACGCCAAGCTGCATGGTCGCCGCCTGCTGCGCGCTGATTTGCCTGACCACGCTGTACCACACGGCATAGCCCGCACCCGAGGCCAGCACACCGGAACCCAGCGCATACAGCAAGCCAAGCGGGCTCAGGTGCAAGCCGGCCCCCATCAACAGCACCGGTGCCAGCAGCACCAGGCACGGCAGGCTCCGGGCGAAATTGCCAGCGGTGTCGGCCAGCGGCCGGGGTGAGCCTTTGCCCAGCAGCGTGTACACGCCCCAGGCCACGCCGGACAGTGCCATCAACAAGGCGCTGGCAAAGGGGGGCGCCGCGGTACCGGGCAGCAGCAGCACCAGCAGGCCGGCAAAGGCGATCAACATGCCCAGCAGCATCCGCGCGGTGACAGGTTCGCCTTTGTACCAGGCGAAGCCGAACATGGTGATCTGCACCGCGCCGAACAGCAGCAAGGCACCCGCGCCTGCGCCCAGCTGCAGGTACGCCGCAGAAAACAGGAATGCATAGAGGAACAGCGCCAGGCCGCCGCGCCAGCTGCCCCCCATCGCAAGCGCGGGTTTGCGCAGGCGGATCAACAGCAGCAGCAATAGTGCACCACTTGCCAGCCGCACCACGGTGAAGGATGCCGGGTCGATGGCCCCATCCTTCAGCGCGAGCCGACAGAACACCGAGTTGGCAGCGAAGGCCACCAGGCTGAAAAGTGCAGGCCAGACCCAGGCCCGGGCCTTGCGGTCGGTGAGCGTGGTGGTGCCGGTGCTCATGGTGTGGTCACCTCTGAGATCAATGGTTGCCATGCTGCTAGGGCGAGCAACGATATACAACATAGTGTTTATCCGACGCCACCACTGAATCGCCCGGACCTATACCGCTGCCAACGCCTCGATCTCCACCAGCATGCCGTCCAGCGCCAGCCGGGGTACCGGTATCAGCGTACAGGTTGGTTTCATGCATGGGCCCCAGGCCTTGTCAGCCTCGGCTACCCACTCACGCAGGCGCGTTTCGGAATGCTCGGCGATCAGCAGGGTCAGCTTGAACACCTGGGCCAGGCTGGCGCCTTTCGACGCCAGGGCAATCTCCAGGTTGGCCAGCGCCTGGCGTGCCTGCTCGGCGAACAGCGGCGACAGCCGCCCGTTGCGATCCTCCCCGCCCTGGCCGGCGATGAACAGCAGGCGGCTGTCGGCACGAACCTCGGCGACATGGGAATAGGCATTGCCGCTGGGGTCGTACAGGCCCTCGGGATTGCTCAGCTGGAACGCGGTTGAATGGCTCACGATAAGCCCTCGATCAGTTGGAAGAGGGACGGAGTATCGAACCTTGAGTCAACTTGAGGTCAAGCGCGGTTTTCAGGGGCGGGCTTGCCCGCGAAGCAGGCGCCCGGTGTAAGACGTTTCGCACAGCGCGCTGGCTTCCTTGAACCACGCGTCTGTATGCGCAATGGCCGCCAGGCGATAGATTGCAAGGCCCCGGCATGGAGGCCTGCATGCAACAAGGAAAACACCATGAGCAAACATCAATTTCTACTCGCCTACACCATCAAGCCACGCGATCCGGACGCGGATGAGTACGATGCGGCGCAGGCACGCCAGCATTTGCGCGAGAACATCGGGCTGGATACCGTCGAACACATCGAAACCACCCTTTTGGGGCAGGTCCAGCTAGACAGCGTCACACCTGTTGGCCGGGCCAACGAGGCCGAACGGTGGATCCGCGATTTAATCCACGCGGAGCTCAAGCGCCTGCGTGTGCTGACGAGTGTAAAATTCTATGGCTGCCTGATGGTCGACGGCCTGGGGTCGGCGATCCGTTTCAGCATCGTCTAGGGTAAGGGCCGGCACCAGGCGCCCCCGCGCCTGATGCCGCGCACTGTCATTTTTCCTCCAGTACCGCCCTGCCCTTCACCGCCCGGGGCCCACGCCAGGCCCAGAACAGCAAGCCTGGGAATGGCGCGTAGACCACGAAGACGATCCACAGCATCTTGCGCTCGGCGCGCCGGTCACTGCCGATGATGTGCCAGATGGCCCAGATTTCCAGCAGGATCACAAAGGCCGCGATGATGATCCAGATCGTTCCGATTTCCATGAGCGCTCTCCCATTTGGCATGTAATGGGTTGGGTTGCAGAGGCTGCCGAGGGTTCAGATTGATTTGGCTGATCGAACGGCACCAAGGCATGCGCGAACCTGTGGGAGCGGCCTTGTGTCGCGAAAGGGCTGCGCAGCAGCCCCGGCAATTCATTCGGTGACGATTGAATCCTGGGGCCGCTGCGCGCCCCTTTCGCGACACAAGGCCGCTCCCACAGGTTGCGCACATGATGTGCCATCTCACTGAACGAAACGCCAGGGATTTAATCAATGCCGAGGTGCAGTCTCCAGCGCCGCCTTCAACGCCGGCGCGTCGGCAAATGCCCGCTGGCTCACCAGCTTGCCCTGCTCCAGTTGCAACCACTGCACCTGGCCATCCTGCCCGGGATAACGGCTGGCCACCCGCCCGTCGCGGTCGAGCAGCACCCGGTAGTTGTAATCGCGCATGGCGGGGATGGCGAACAGCTTGCTGATCAGTGCCGGCATGCGCTGGATGTCGGCAACGAACACCGCATTGCGCGCTTCCAGGTACCCCTCGGGCAGGTCGGCCAGCGCCGCCTTCACCAGCTTGGCACCATTCATGTCACGCGCCACCAGCAGGATCTGCGTACCGGCGTCGAGGCTGTAGGCCTGGTCGTGCTGGTCGAGCAGCGTCCACGGGGCGAGCCTGTCGCCCGGTTCCAGGGCATTGGCCAGCAATGGCATCAGGCATAGCAACAGGGCAGTGGCGTACTTCATCAAGGTATCCTCAGTGACGGGCGCATCAGCATAGCGGCAACGGGCCAGGCCAGACAGGTTGTCTGAACACGACCTGGAACACGACACGGCCACCCGGGAGATTGTCTTTCCCCCGGCCACCCGCCACACTCTCGAGGCCAGCCAGGAAGCGGAGTCCAGAGTGCCCACGCCACGCCAGTTCAGCAAGAAGACCAGTACCAGCAACATGCTGCGGCTGAAGTCCACCAGCGCCAATGCCCAAGCCCCCTATCGGGTCGATTTCGTATTGCTCGAACACTTTTCGATGGCCAGCTTCACGGTGGCCATGGATGTGCTGGTCACAGCCAACCTGCTGCGCGCCGACAGCTTCCGGTTCACCCCGCTGTCGCTGGATGGCGACCGCGTGCTCAGCGACCTGGGGCTGGAACTGGTGGCCACCGAGTTGTCCGCCGAGGCGCTGAAGGAACTGGACCTGCTGGTGATCTGCGGCGGCCTGCGCACGCCATTGAAGTACCCCGAGCTTGACCGCCTGCTGGGCGATTGCGCGGCCCACGGCATGGCCCTGGGCGGGTTGTGGAACGGCGCGTGGTTCCTCGGCCGCGCCGGGGTGCTGGACGACTATGGCTGCAGTATCCACCCCGAACAGCGCGCCAGCCTGTCCGAGCGCAGCCCGCAGACGCGGATTACCCCGGCCAGCTTCACCCTCGACCGCGACCGCCTCAGCGCTGCCAGCCCCAATGGCGCCATGGAGCTGATGCTTGGCCTTGTGCGCCGGCTGTATGGCGACGGCCTGGCCGAGGGCGTCGAGGAAATCCTGTCGTTCTCCGGTGCCCGCTACCGCCAGGTCGGCCCGGGCGCGAAGAAGTCCATGAGCCTGCACTTGCGCACCATCGTCGAGCTGATGGAGAACAACCTCGAGGAAACCCTCAGCCTCGACCAGCTGGCGGCCTACAGCGGGCGCTCGCGCCGGCAGATCGACCGCCTGTTCCAGGCCCAGCTGGGCACCTCGCCACGGCGTTACTACATGGAGCTGCGCATCACCAAGAGCCGCCGGCTGTTGCAGTATTCCGACCTGTCGGTGATGGAGGTGGCAGTGGCCTGCGGGTTTGTTTCGGTGTCGCACTTCAGCAAGTGCTATGCGGCCTACTTTGGCTACCCGCCGTCGCGTGAGCAGCGGTTGGGCGAGTGAGCATCAAGGCTTAATTATGTGTTACCTGGGCTGGACTCTTCGCGGGTAGACCCGCTCCCACAGGTACTGTGCAAATCTTTGGGACAGCGGTGATCCTGTGGGAGCGGGTTTACCCGCGAAGAGGCCGGCCCAGGCAATGGAAAACGTTCAGGGACGGCGCTCGATCTGGATATACCGCAACACCGCATCACAGATCATGGCCTTGTGACGCGCCTTGACCTGCTCATCGGACAGGTCGATCTGGAAGATCTCGCCAAAGGTGTGGCGGTTCGAAACCCGGTAGAAACAGAACGAGCTCATCAGCATGTGCAGGTCGATGACCTCGATGCCGGCGCGGAACACACCTTCCTGCACCCCACGGCGCAAGGTATTGCCCAAGGCCTCGAGCACCAGGCTGCTCATTTCGCGAATCGCCGGCGACTGCTTGACGTACTCGCCGTAGTGGATGTTTTCGGTGCAGATGATCCGCACGAAATCGACGTTGCGGTCGTGGTGATCGAAGGTGAACTCCACCAGCCGGCGGATCGCCTGCTCGGCCGGCAGCGACTCCAGGTCCAGGCTTTGCTCGGTCTTGCGGATATCGCCGTACAGCTTGATCAGGCACTCGCAGTACAGCTGCTCCTTGCTGCCAAAGTAGTAGTAGATCATGCGCTTGGAAGTGGCGGTGCGCTCGGCAATGGCGTCGACGCGGGCACCGGCCAGCCCTTGCTGGACGAACTCGTTGATGGCGGCCTGGAGGATGTCCTCGCGCGTTTTCTCGGGGTTGTTCTTGCGCGTCTTGCGCCCCCCTTCGGTTTCAGGCTGGCCGAGGCTGACTACGGAATCACTCATACCCACTCACAGGCTGTTTATTGGAATGGGGGGATTATCCGCGAGCGCAGCCATGCAGGGAAGCGCGCTGTTGGTCGGGTAGCCATCACCCACCGCTACCGGCCACCTGCAAACGGCGCCTGCCCAGCCAGGCGCCCGGTCAGTCGCGCTGGGCGGTCTTGCGCTCCAGCGACGGCGTCAGGTGCAGCACGCGGTTGCGCCCGCCTTCGGCCAGCAGATAGCCGCCCTTGCCATCGGCGACAATCGACTGGGGCGCCTTGAGGAACGACAGCACGGTCTGTCTCGAGCCATCGGCATCGATGCGCAGCAGCCGGGCTCGGTGGGTGTTGTCTTCGCTGATCCACAGGCCGCGCTGGTCGCAGAACAGGAACGTCGGGTTGCGCAGGCCATCGACCACCCCCGGGTCCCGGCCATCGTCGGACAGCGAGCGGACCTTGCCGTAGGCCTTTTCGGTAT
>NZ_OPYN01000113.1 GCF_900277125.1 Pseudomonas inefficax | reverse complement strand
CGCGAAGAAGTCCATGAGCCTGCACTTGCGCACCATCGTCGAGCTGATGGAGAACAACCTCGAGGAAACCCTCAGCCTCGACCAGCTGGCGGCCTACAGCGGGCGCTCGCGCCGGCAGATCGACCGCCTGTTCCAGGCCCAGCTGGGCACCTCGCCGCGGCGTTACTACATGGAGCTGCGCATCACCAAGAGCCGCCGGCTGTTGCAGTATTCCGACCTGTCGGTGATGGAGGTGGCAGTGGCCTGCGGGTTCGTTTCGGTGTCGCACTTCAGCAAGTGCTATGCGGCCTACTTTGGCTACCCGCCGTCGCGTGAGCAGCGGTTGGGCGAGTGAGCTGGAACAGATGTCAGGAATGTGAGGCCTGGAGGGGCCTCTTCGCGGGCACGCCCGCTCCCACAGGATCACCACAGCATTCAAGGCAGATGCAGTACTTGTGGGAGCGGGCATGCCCGCGAAGGGGCCGGCCCAGGCAATGGAAAATGTTCAGGGGCGGTGCTCGATCTGGATATACCGCAACACCGCATCACAGATCATCGCTTTGTGCCGCAACTTGACCTGCTCATCGGACAGGTCGATCTGGAAGATCTCGCCAAAGGTGTGGCGGTTCGAAACCCGGTAGAAACAGAACGAGCTCATCAGCATGTGCAGGTCGATGACCTCGATGCCGGCGCGGAACACACCTTCCTGCACCCCACGGCGCAAGGTATTGCCCAAGGCCTCGAGCACCAGGCTGCTCATTTCGCGAATCGCCGGCGACTGCTTGACGTACTCGCCGTAGTGGATGTTTTCGGTGCAGATGATCCGCACGAAATCGACGTTGCGGTCGTGGTGATCGAAGGTGAACTCCACCAGCCGGCGGATCGCCTGCTCGGCCGGCAGCGACTCCAGGTCCAGGCTTTGCTCAGTCTTGCGGATATCGCCGTACAGCTTGATCAGGCACTCGCAGTACAGCTGCTCCTTGCTGCCGAAGTAGTAGTAGATCATGCGCTTGGAGGTGGCGGTACGCTCGGCGATCGCGTCGACGCGGGCACCGGCCAGCCCTTGCTGGACGAACTCGTTAATGGCGGCCTGGAGGATGTCCTCGCGCGTTTTCTCGGGGTTGTTCTTGCGCGTCTTGCGCCCCCCTTCGGTTTCTGGCTGGCCGAGGCTGACTACGGAATCACTCATACCCACTCACAGGCTGTTTATTGGAATGGGGGGATTATCCGCGAGCGCAGCCATGCAGGGAAGCGCGCTGTTGGTCGGGTGGCCATCACCCACCGCTACTGGCCACCTGCAAATGGCGCCTGCCCAGCCAGGCACCGGGTCAGTCGCGCTGGGCGGTATTGCGCTCCAGCGGCGGCGTCAGATGCAGCACGCGGTTGCGCCCGCCTTCGGCCAGCAGATAGCCGCCCTTGCCATCGGCGACGATCGACTGGGGCGCCTTGAGGAACGACAGCACGGTCTGTCTCGAGCCGTCGGCATCGATGCGCAGCAGCCGGGCTCGGTGGGTGTTGTCTTCGCTGATCCACAGGCCGCGCTGGTCGCAGAACAGGAACGTCGGGTTGCGCAGACCATCGACCACCACCGGGTCCCGGCCATCGTCGGACAGCGCGCGGACCTTGCCGTTGGCCTTTTCGGTATACAGCAAGCGCCCGTCGCTGCAGCGCGTCAGGCCTTCGGTTTCGGTCAGACCGGAGCGCAGCACATCGAGCTGGCCGCTGCGCCAGTCATAACGCATCAAACGGCCATTGCCCTTGCGGTCCTCGATGGCGTACAGGTGCTCGCCGTCGTTCCACAGGCCCTGCACGCTCTCGCCGTCGAACAGCCGCGTGACCTGGCCATCGCGGGCCAGGCTGACCGGGGCAAACCCGCCTTCCTGGCTGAACACCCAGCCACCCTGCGCTGCCACCATGCCGTCTGGCTTGGACAAGTTGTCGATGACTACCACCCGGTCGCCTTCAGCGGTAATCCTGAGGATGCTGCCACGGCCATCATCCAGTTCACGGCTGACCAGCAGGCTGCCATCGGCTTGCGGCAGCAGCGACGCGGCCTTGGTTACATCGCGGTGCAGCACCTCGACGTCCCAGCCGGAGGCAGCCTGGACCGGGTAGAAACTCTGCCAGGCAAAGAAGCCCAGGGTGGCCGTGAGCAGGCCGGCGGTTGCGGCCAAGGCAATGCGAGTGCTGCGCTTGCGCAGGATGTGCGACATGTAGGGCTCCTTGGGAATGCCGGGCAGCCTAGCAAGCGAATGTGAAAAAAATGTCGAAACGGACCAAACGTTACGAAACAAAAGGATATAAAAATAACAAAACAATCTAACAAACAGGAATATAAAAATTGAAAGCCAAACGCCACCTCCTTAGTCTGGGCACATCGTTTCCCTTCCAGCTCAAGGAGCAATGCCCATGCCCGCCCGTGCCTTCTCCCCCCTGCGCCGCCTGTTGATCGGCGGCTTGCTGGCCAGTGTCGCCAGTACCCTGTTGCCCTGGTCTCAAGCCCTGGCCGACGAAACCAGCACTCTGCGCATCGGTTACCAGAAGTTCAACAGCATCAACATCCTCAAGGGCAGCGGCGCCCTGGAGAAGGCCCTGGCACCACAAGGCGTGAAAGTCAGCTGGCACGAGTTCGCCGCCGGCCCGCAGTTGCTCGAAGCCTTGAGCACTGGCGCCATCGACCTCGGCCATGCCGCCGACGCACCCTCGGTGTTCGCCCAGGCCGCGGGCAAGCCAGTGGTGTACCTGGCCGCCGAGCAACCCTACCCACGCGGCATAGGCCTGGTGGTGCGCGAGCAGGACCACCTGGCCAGCGTGCAAGACCTCAAGGGCAAGCGCGTGGCCACTGGCCGCGGCTGGAACGCCCAGTACCTGCTGGCCGTTGCCCTGCAACAGGCCGGCCTCAGCTACCAGGACATCACCCCGGCCTACGTCAACAACGCCGCCGATGCCGTGGCTGCCCTGCAATCGGGCAGCGTCCAGGCCGTGACCCTGTGGGACCCGTTCCTTGCCGCGGCAGAAAGCCAACCGGGCCTGAAGAACCTGCGCGATGGCAGCGGCCTGTCCAACAACCGCACCTTCTACCTGTCCACCGCCAGCTTCGCCGACCAGCATCGCGCCTTGCTGAAGACCTTCTTTACCGAGCTGGGCAAGGTCAGCCAGTGGGCCAATGCCAAACCTGCCGAAGTCGCCGCGCTGCTGGCCCCGCAACTGGGGATCAACGCCAATGTGCTGCAAGTGGCCAGTGAGCGGCGCAACTACAACGCCGTGGCCATTACCCCGCAGATCGTTGCCGAGCAACAGAAGCTGGCCGATACCTTCCAGGGCCTGGGCCTGATTCCACGCAAGCTGCAGGTGGCCGACGCGGTCTACCCGGCTTCCGTGTTGCCTTGAGCGGAGCACGCCCACCATGCCCCGCCCGATCCGCTTCAACGCCTTCAGCATGAATGCCGCCAGCCACCAGTCCCCCGGCCTGTGGCGCCACCCGCGCAACACCAGCGTGGCCTTCAACCGCCTGGACTACTGGACCGACCTGGCCCGCCTGCTCGAACGCGGCCTGTTCGACGCCCTGTTCATCGCCGATGTGCTGGGCATTTACGACGTCTACCAGGGCGGCCCCGAAGCCGCCCTGCGCGGTGGCGTGCAGGTGCCGGTCAACGACCCGCTGCTGCTGGTGCCGGCCATGGCCGGGGTTACCGAGCACCTGGGCTTCGGCGTCACCTTCTCGCTCACCTATGAACACCCCTACCCCTTCGCCCGGCGCATGTCCACGCTCGACCACCTGAGCAATGGCCGGGTCGGCTGGAACATCGTCACCGGCTACCTCGACAGCGCCGCGCGCAACCTGGGCCTGGCGCGCCAACTGGGCCACGACCAGCGCTATGACCTTGCCGAGGAATACCTGCAGGTGCTTTACAAGCTATGGGAAAAAAGCTGGGAGGAAGACGCGGTGCTGCTGGAGCGTGACAGCGGACGCTATATCGAACCTGCCCGAGTGCACCCCATCAACCATGTGGGTGAGCACTTCCAGGTGCCAGGCATGCACCTGTGCCAACCTTCGCCGCAACGCACGCCGGTGCTGTTCCAGGCCGGTGCTTCGGCACGCGGCCAGCAGTTCGCGGCGCGGCACGCCGAGTGCGTGTTCATCAGCGGGCCGACGCCCACGGTACTGCGCCGCTACGCCGACGGTATCCGCCAGGCCAGCGAGGTGGCCGGGCGTGGCCGGGACGAGGTGCTGATCTACGCCCAGGCGCTGTTGATCGTTGCCCCCACCCGGGAGGAGGCCGAGGCGCGCTTCGCCGAGTACCGCAGCCATGTCGACCTGGATGCTGCCCTGGCGCTGCTGTCGGGCTGGACCGGCATCGACTTTGCTGGCCTCGACCCCGATGCGCCGATCGAATACGTCGAGAACGATGCCGGCCGCGCAGCCCTGGCCGCCTTCACCGCCGCCGACCCGAACCGCCGCTGGACCGTGCGCGAAGCTGCCGAGTTCATTGGCCTCGGAGGCCGTGGGCCGGTGCTGGTGGGTGCTGCCAGCGAGGTGGCCGACCAGCTGGAAAACTGGCTGGACCAGACCGGCATCGATGGCTTCAACCTGACCTACGCAGTGCAACCGGACGACCTGGCCCATGTGGTCGAGTTGCTGGTGCCCGAACTGCAACGCCGTGGCCGCTACCCGCTGAGCTATGCCGAAGGCACCTTGCGCCACAAGCTTTTCGGCCAAGGCGACCGCTTGCCGGAAGAGCACGTTGGCCGACAAGTGCGCATTCAACCGGCAAATACCGGGTATTCCAACATTTAATTTGTGGATGGCACACGCTCGACCCTATTCTGTCGCCACATCCCCTGCGCCGCACCGGCCGGTGCGGTTCACGGCATGGGGAGAGAACAACAAGTCGAGATCGTCCATGTCGAACCATTCCTACTTCGCCCCCCACGGTGGGCACCCGGCTCAGACCGAGCTGCTGACTGACCGTGCCATGTTCACCGAAGCCTATGCCGTCATCCCCAAGGGCGTGATGCGTGACATCGTCACCAGCCACCTGCCGTTCTGGGACAAGATGCGCATGTGGGTCATCGCCCGCCCGCTGACCGGTTTTGCCGAAACCTTCTCCCAGTACATCGTCGAAGTGGCCCCGGAAGGCGGCAGCGAGCGCCCTGAACTGGACCCGAACGCCGAAGCCGTGGTGTTCATCGTCGAAGGCGAACTGGACATCACCGTCGAAGGCAAGCACCACACCCTGGTACCGGGCGGCTACGCCTTCCTGGCCCCGGGTGCCGAGTGGAGCCTGCGTAACAACAGCAAGTCCAACGTCACCTTCCACTGGCTGCGCAAGCACTACCAGAAGGTAGAAGGCCTGGACGTTCCCGAGTCGTTCGTTACCCACCGTGACAACGCCACCGTCATCGAAATGCCGGGCACCGAAGGCCGCTGGGTCACCACCCGCTTCGTCGACATGGCCGACATGCGCCACGACATGCACGTGAACATCGTCACCTTCCAACCGGGCGGCGTGATTCCTTTCGCCGAGACCCACGTGATGGAACATGGCCTGTACGTGCTGGAAGGCAAGGCGGTGTACCGCCTGAACCAGGACTGGGTCGAAGTGGAAGCCGGCGACTTCATGTGGCTGCGCGCCTTCTGCCCGCAAGCCTGCTACGCCGGCGGCCCAGGCAAGTTCAGCTACCTGCTGTACAAGGACGTGAACCGTCACGTGCACCTGACGCTGAACCCTAAGCGTTGATGCATGGGGGCGCTTTGCGCCCCTTTCGCGACACAAGGCCGCTCCCACAAAGGCACGGTGTACGCCGCCCACTGTGGGAGCGGCCTTGTGTCGCGAAAGGGCTGCAAAGCAGCCCCAGTAGCCGCATACTGAAAATCCTGCCCCCGCGCGGTACCAGTCATGAACCGCTGCCTGCTGCTCGCCGCCCTGCTGCTGTGCACACCCGCCCCGGCCGCCGATGACTGGAACCTGGCCTACGATCGCGAAGGCATCCGCGTGTACCTGAGCGCCGCCCCCGACTCGCCCTACCAGCAATTCCGTGGCATCAGCACCATGAAAGCCAGCGTACGCACCCTTGTCGACCTGCAGGAGAACCTGCGGGTAGCCTGCAAGTGGTTGTACGCCTGCGCCGAGATGCGCCTGCTGGACGTGGAAGGCGATAACACCTGGGTTTACCTGACCACCAACCTGCCGTGGCCGACGATGCCGCGGGACATCGTACTGAAGGTCAGCACCGAACGCCTGGAGGACGGCACGCTTCTGCGCCACCTGAGCGCCGAGCCCGGCAGGATCCCCAAGGTGGACGGGCTGATCCGTGTGCAGCACTTAAGCGGCGAGTGGCGGATGAAACCGCTGGGTGAGCGCAAGACCGAGGTGACTTACCAGCTACAGGCCGACCCTGCCGGGGATGTGCCGGGGTGGCTGGCCAACCGGTTTGTGGTGGATGCGCCGGTGGTGACATTGCGAACCTTGCGGGCGGTGGCCGAGCGCCAGCCCTAGAGGCTATTGAAAGCCTGCACCGGCCTCATCGCCGGCAAGCCAGCTCCCACAGGGATCGCGCCAGCTTTTGGAAATTGAGCAAGACAGGTGCTCCCACCTCGGCCACACCGGCCTCAAGCCATGTGCAAATACCTGTAGGAGCGGCCTTGTGTCGCGATGGGGCGCGAAGCGGCCCCAGGTTTTCAGCTTCGCAGCAAAGATTGCCGGGGCCGCTGCGCGGCCCATCGCGACACAAGGCCGCTCCTACAAGGGCCAGTGCTGGCTTGAAGAGCTATCCAAGACAGTTAGGAATCGCACATTTCTCACGGGCTGTACCTGTGGGAGCTGGCTTGCCTGCGATGGGCCGCAAAGCGGCCCCAACCGTGTCAGATCCCACCACCCGCAAGCAATTGCGTCATCACCTCGGCCAACGCCTTGACCATCACATCCGCCGTCGGCCGGTGGACGATGACGATTTCATAGCTGTCGACCTCCGGCAGCCCTTGCCCTGCCCCCAGCACCCGGTGCTCGCCAGTCGCCGCCCGTGGCGGCAGCAGGCTGATACCCATGCCATCGGCGACCGCTGCCTGGATGCCGCTGAGACTGGAGCTGGTGAAGCTGATGCGCCAACGCCGGCCCATGCCTTCAATGGCGGTGATCATGTCGTCGCGGTACAGGCCGCGGGGCGGGAAAGTCACCAGCGGGATCGGGTCCAGTTCGAAGGCGGGCGTGCGCGCGCTGTCGATCCACTGCAGGCGCTCAGGCCAGCAGGCCACGCCTTCGCGGCTGTTACGCCGCTGCTTGAGCAACACCAGGTCGAGCTCACCGTTGTCGTAGGCCTGGCTGAGGTCGCGGCACAGGCCGCTGGTCACTTCCAGCTTCACCTGCGGGTGCAGTCGGCTGAAGGCCGACAGCGCATTGGTGGTACGCCCGCCCACGAAGTCCTCTGGCACGCCAAGGCGCACGGTCACGCCAACCATCGCCCCGGCCAAGGCTTCGAGCATCTGGTCGTTGAGCGCCAGCATGTGCCGGGCGTAGCCGAGCAGGGTCTGCCCGGCATCGGTCGGCAGCACATCGCGATTGCCACGCACCAGCAGGCGGTGGCCAACCATATCCTCCAGGCGGCGCACCTTCTGGCTAATGGTCGATTGGGTGGAGTGCAGGCGGGCAGCAGCCGTGGTGAAGCTGCCGCAATCGGCCACCACGACAATGGCGCGCAGCAGGTCGAGGTCGAACAGGGCCCTATTCGATTTCAAGCTGATTGACATCTTGATATTCAACTTCTGAATGGCAAGACTGACTTCTATCACGCCACCTGCTGCACCGCAACGCGCACCGCTAGTCGCCGACCGCTACCCCTTCGCGCCGAGGGTCGGCACCGCCCGACCAGCCCTTGCCACTGCGCTGGATAATCTGCATGCCGCTGGTCATGGTCATCGGCGTCACCTCATGCCCCCAGGCTGCCAACTGCCGGATCAGTGCCGGGCTGGCCAACCCCGCTTCGACTTCGGTGCCGGCATTGCGGCTGCCGAAGTTGGGCAGGCCGGCGGCCTGCTGCGGGTCGAGCTGCCAATCCAGCAGGCCGATCAGCGCCTTGTTCACGTAGCCGATGATCTGCGAGCCGCCGGGCGAGCCCAGGCTGGCCACCAGCTCGCCGGAGGCTTGCGAGAACACCAGGGTCGGCGCCATGGCCGACAGCGGTCGCTTGCCCGGTTGCACCCGGTTGGCCACGGGCTTGCCTTGTTCCCGGGGGATGAACGAGAAGTCGGTCAGGTGGTTGTTGAGCAAAAAACCCTTGACCATCAGATGCGAGCCGAACGCCGCTTCCACCGAAGTGGTCATGGCCAGGGCCTGGCCGCTATCATCCACCGCGCTGAGGTGCGAGGTGGAAATGCGCAGTGGCGAGCGGTCGGGCGCCAAGGCCAGGTCGGCGCCCTGCGGCTGGCCCGGGCGGGCGCGCTTCATGCTGTACTCGCCAACCAGCGCGGCGCGGCTGGCCAGATAAGCGGGGTCGGTCAAGGCCTTGAGCGGGACCGGCACGTAATCGCTATCGGCCAGGTATTGGGCGCGGTCGGCGTAGGCCAGGCGCTCGGCCTCGGCAACCAGGTGCACCGCCAACGGCGGCGTCTCCAGGCCAGCCGGGGACGAAGTCGCTACAGGCCGCAGCGCCGACAGATCGCGTTGTGGCGAGGCGCGCTGCACGGCTTCGAGAATTCCCAGAGTCTGCAGCACCGTCACCCCACCCGATGATGGTGGCGGCATGCCGCAGATGCGCCAGGCCTTGTAAGGCCCGCATACCGGGTCGCGTTCCTTGGCCTGGTATTGCTGCAGGTCCTGTAGCGACAGATAACCGGCATTGGCGTGGCCACGGACCTTGGCCACCATGGCTTCGCCGATTTCACCGGTGTAGAACGCATCAGGGCCCTGCTCGGCAATCTGCTCGAAGGTTTGCGCAAGCTCGGGGTTGCGCAAGGTAGTCCCGACCGCCAGCGGCTTGCCCTGTTCATCCAGGAAATAGCGGGCCATGGCCGGTGATCGGGCAATGAACGGGTCGCCCGCCACCAGGGCGTGAAGGCGTTCGGAAACCGCAAAACCGTTACGTGCCAGCGCAATGGCCGGGGCAAACAGGTCGCGCCAGGGCAGCTTGCCGTGCTGCTCATGGGCCAGCTTCAGGGCACGCAGAACTCCCGGTACACCCACCGAACGCCCGCCGATCTGCGCCGCCCTGAACGGCATTGGGGAACCATCGGTTTGCAGGAACAGGTTTTCCGTCACCGCCGCCGGGGCTGCCTCGCGGCCATCGAAGGCCTGCACGCGCTGGCCATCCCAGTAAAGGATGAACGCTCCGCCGCCAATGCCGCTGGATTGCGGTTCGACCAGGGTCAGCACCATCTGCATGGCGATGGCCGCGTCGATGGCGCTGCCACCGGCACGCAGCATCGCCCGCCCCGCTTCGCTGGCCAGCGGGTTGGCGGCGGCGGCCATGTGCCGGCTGGCATGCACCGGCTGCAGGCCAGTGCGGTAGCCGGAGGCCAGTTCCGGTGGCGCCGGCAGCACCTGGTCGGCACAGGCCCAGCCACTGGCGGCTACCAGGCACAAGGCGCCCATCAGGGGGGTGGGGAATGTCATCGTTAAGCTTCCTGCCATTACCTATTCAGCAGCGCACTGTGGGTCATGCACAAACTTGACTTCAAGCCCTGGCGTGTTTTTTCTAGGATGCGGGCAGGACACCGAGGAGCCTGCCCCATGCGTTCACTACTTGCTGCCATGCTGTTCGCCCTGTGCACCAGCCTTGCCGCCCACGCCGAGAGCACTGCCATGGACAACCGCCTGCACAACGCCGCCCGTCACGATGATGTGCGCACCCTGCAACAACTGCTGGCACAAGGTGCGCAGCTGGAGAGCCGCGACGAGCAAGGGCGCACCGCGCTGCTGGTGGCCACCCACGGCAACCAGATTGCAGCCGCGAAAGTGCTGATCGAGGCTGGTGCCGATGTGAATGCCAGGGACAACATCGACGACAGCCCGTACCTGTATGCCGGGGCGCGTGGCCTGAACGACATCCTGCGACTGACGTTGAACCATGGTGCCGACCTTGGGAGCACCAACCGTTACGGGGGCACAGCGCTGATACCCGCCGCCGAACGGGGGCATGTCGAGACCGTGCAGATGCTGATCGATGCCGGGGTGGATGTGAACCATCTCAACCGCCTGCACTGGACCGCGCTGCTGGAGGCGGTGATCCTCGGTGACGGCGGACCGCGGCATGTAGAGATCGTGCGCCGGCTGCTGGCGGCCGGGGCAGATCGGCAGATTGCCGACAAGGACGGGGTGACTGCTCTGGAGCATGCGCGGCAGCGGGGGTATCGGGAGATGGAGGCTTTGCTCGCCCGCTGATTTCAAGCCAGGCACTGCCCTTGTAGGAGCGGCCTTGTGTCGCGAAAGGGCCGCAAAGCGGCCCCAGCAATTTTGCAGGAATGCGAAGATCCCGGGGGCGCTTCGCCCCCCTTTCGCGACACAAGGCCGCTCCTACAGGAATTGCGCGTTGGCCAGGCTTTCACCTGCAGGTCAGGCCACTTCTTCGAACGGCAGCCCTACATAGTTCTCGGCGATGTTTACCAGCCCCGCCGGCGAGGTCAGGAAGTACTCGCGGTCGGCCTCCTGCATCTTCTGGTCCCAGGCGTCCTTGTGGCTGCCGAAGTCATGCAGCAGCTGGGTCATGAACCAGCTGAAGCGCTCGCCTTTCCACACCCGGCGCAGGGCCAGCGGCGAATACTGCTGCAGCAGGTCGGTGCGCCCTTCGCGGTACACCTTGACCAGGATGCGGTACAGGTAGTTGACGTCCGATGCCGCCAGGTTCAGGCCCTTGGCACCGGTCGGCGGGACGATGTGCGCGGCGTCACCAACCAGGAACAGGTGGCCATACTGCATCGGCTCGACCACCAGGCTGCGCAGCGGCGCGATGCTCTTTTCCAGGGCCGGGCCGGTGACCAGGCGTCCAGCGACATCTTCGGGCAAGCGCGCCTTGAGCTCCTGCCAGAAACGCTCGTCGGACCACGCCTCCACCTGCTCTTCCAGCGGCACCTGCAGATAGTAGCGGCTACGGGTGTGCGAACGCTGGCTGCACAGCACGAAACCCCGTTCGTGGTAGGCATAGATAAGTTCGTGGTTGACCGGCGGCGTGTCTGACAGCATGCCCAGCCAGCCAAACGGGTAGACCCGCTCGTACTGCTTGAGGATGCCTTCGGGGATGCTTTGCCGCGAGACACCGTGAAAACCGTCACAGCCGGCAATGTAGTCGCAGTCCACTCGGTGCACCTGGCCGTCTTTCTCATAGGTCAGGTAGGGCCGTTCGCCCTTGAGTTCGTGCGGCTGGACATTGCTTGCCGAATAGACGATCGACGCGCCGCTGGCTTCACGGGCCTGCATCAGGTCACGGGTGACTTCGGTCTGGCCGTACACCATCACCGTCTTGCCACCGGTCAGGGCCTTGAGGTCCAGGCGTTGGCGGCGCCCGCCGACCAGCAACTCGACACCCTCGTGTACCAGGCCCTCACGGTCCATGCGCTCGGCCACTCCGGCTTCACGCAGCAGGTCGACCGTGCCTTGCTCCAGTACCCCGGCACGGATGCGACCGAGCACGTATTCCGGCGTCTGGCGTTCGACGATGACCGTATCGATACCGGCCTTGTGCAGCAGTTGGCCGAGCAGCAGGCCAGACGGACCTGCACCAATAATTGCGACTTGAGTTTTCATTGTTGTTGTCTCTGTGCGGACGATGCCGGCCCTGGTCTGGCAGTGGGGCGGCATCTGCTGTTAGGGTTTGCCTTTGCATTTTTACTGGCAAAAACAGCCATGGAAGTGTGCTATTCCATGTATAACCTGCACTTTTACAAAAAACGTTCGATTAACGGACAGGCTTTTACGCATGAAATCCACCCTCCCCGGCGTCCCCCTGTTCAAGCTCTATGGCGAAAACCAGGCCTGGCCCGGCACCGACCTGCTGCACTGCGAGTCGATCCCGGCGCGTAGCCGTTTGCACCACTGGGAGATCAAGCCGCACCAGCATGCCGAGCTGTTCCAGTTGCTGTATGTGCAGCGCGGCCGGGCCGAGGTGGAGATCGAGGGGGTGCGCAGCGCCATCAGCGAAGCGGCGATCCAGGTAGTGCCGCCGATGACCGTGCACGGCTTTCGCTTCAGCGCCGACATTCAGGGGCATGTGCTGACCTTTGGCACGGCACTGGTGGCCAACCTCGAGCAGCGCCTGGGTGCACCGCTGGCAGTGCTGGCAAAGGCGGCTTGTTACCCGCTGGGCCGGGACCGGGTGCGCCTGCGCAGCCTGATCGACACCCTGCAGCAGGAGTACCAGAGCAACGCCCCGGCGCGGGCGGCCCTGCTCGAAGCACTGGTAACGGCGCTGATGGTGTGGATCAGCCGCCGCCAGCAACTGGGGCAGGCGCCGCGCAACCGCGATGAACGCGACCGCCAGCTGCTGGGGCAGTACCTGCGCCTGGTCGAGACGCATTACCGCGAGCACTTGTCGGTGGAGGATTTTGCCGCGCGGCTGAATATTCCGAGTTTGCAGCTGAACCAGCTGTGCCGGGCGCTGAGTGGGCAGACCGCGCTGCAGGTGGTGCACCAGCGGTTGCTGCTGGAGGCGCGGCGCAACCTGATCTATACGCGGATGAGCATCGGGCAGTTGTCGGATAGCCTGGGGTTTACCGACCCGACGTATTTTGCCCGGTGGTTCAAGCGGTTGAGTGGGCAGACGCCGAATGGGTATCGCAGGTCGGGGTTGTCTGAGTAATGTTTTCGCCTTTGCTGGCCTCTTCGCGGGTGAACCCGCTCCCACAGTGACGGCGGTGTGCTCAAGACCTGTGCACTTCCTGTGGGAGCGGGTTTACCCGCGAAGAGGCCAGTACTGGCAACACTCATCTCGCGACCCTGCTTGACGTATACGTCAACCTGACCTCAGGATACCCGCATACCCCACGCCGAGCCCCAGCATGAGCACCCAGACCTACAGCATTTCCGACCTGTCCCGCGAGCTGGACATCACCACCCGCGCCATCCGCTTCTATGAGGAACAGGGCCTGCTGAGCCCCGAGCGCCGTGGCCTGGAGCGTATCTATTCCGCGCGTGACAAGGTCAGCCTCAAGCTCATCCTGCGCGGCAAGCGCATCGGCTTTTCGCTGGCCG
>NZ_OPYN01000112.1 GCF_900277125.1 Pseudomonas inefficax | reverse complement strand
GCGGTAGCCGGAGGCCAGTTCCGGTGGCGCCGGCAGCACCTGGTCGGCACAGGCCCAGCCACTGGCGGCTACCAGGCACAATGCGCCCATCAGGGTGGTGGGCACTGTCATCCTTAAGCTTCCTGCCATTACCTCTTCACCAGCGCACTGTGGGTCATGCCCCAACTTGACTTCAAGCCCTGGCGTGTTTTTTCTAGGATGCGGGCAGGACACCGAGGAGCCTGCCCCATGCGTTCACTACTTGCTGCCATGCTGTTCGCCCTGTGCACCAGCCTTGCCGCCCACGCCGAGAGCACTGCCATGGACAACCGCCTGCACAACGCCGCCCGTCACGATGATGTGCGCACCCTGCAACAACTGCTGGCACAAGGTGCGCAGCTGGAGAGCCGTGACGAGCAAGGGCGCACCGCGCTGCTGGTGGCCACCCACGGCAACCAGGTTGCGGCCGCGAAAGCGCTGATCGAGGCTGGTGCCGATGTGAATGCCAAGGACAACATCGGCGACAGCCCGTACCTGTATGCCGGGGCGCGTGGCCTGAACGACATCCTGCGGCTGACGTTGAACCATGGTGCCGACCTTAGGAGCACAAACCGTTACGGAGGCACAGCGCTGATACCCGCCGCCGAACGCGGGCACGTCGAGACCGTGCAGATACTGATCGATGCCGGGGTGGATGTGAACCATCTCAACCGCCTGCACTGGACCGCGCTGCTGGAGGCGGTGATCCTCGGTGACGGCGGGCCGCGGCATGTAGAGATCGTGCGCCGGCTGCTGGCGGCCGGGGCAGATCGGCAGATTGCCGACAAGGACGGGGTGACCGCGCTGGAGCATGCGCGGCAGCGGGGGTATCGGGAGATGGAGGCGTTGCTGGCCCGCTAGCCAATGCTGGCTTTCGAATGCCGGGGCTGCTTTGCAGCCCAATCGCGACGCAAGGCCGCTCCCACAGGTACAGCAGCGCCTGTAAGGCAAATGATTACCTGTGGGAGCGGCCTTGCGTCGCGATTGGGGCGCAACGCGCCCCCGGCAATCAGGCCACTTCTTCGAACGGCAGCCCTACATAGTTCTCGGCAATGTTCACCAGCCCCGCCGGCGAGGTCAGGAAGTACTCGCGGTCGGCCTCCTGCATCTTCTGGTCCCAGGCGTCCTTGTGGCTGCCGAAGTCATGCAGCAGCTGGGTCATGAACCAGCTGAAGCGCTCGCCTTTCCACACCCGGCGCAGGGCCAGCGGCGAATACTGCTGCAACAGGTCGGTGCGCCCTTCGCGGTACACCTTGACCAGGATGCGGTACAGGTAGTTGACGTCCGATGCCGCCAGGTTCAGGCCCTTGGCACCGGTCGGCGGGACGATGTGCGCGGCGTCACCGACCAGGAACAGGTGGCCATACTGCATCGGCTCGACCACCAGGCTGCGCAGCGGCGCGATGCTCTTTTCCAGAGCCGGGCCGGTGACCAGACGCGCAGCCACGTCTTCGGGCAAGCGTGCCTTGAGCTCCTGCCAGAAACGCTCGTCGGACCACGCCTCCACCTGCTCTTCCAGCGGCACCTGCAGGTAGTAACGGCTACGGGTGTGCGAACGCTGGCTGCACAGCACGAAACCCCGTTCGTGGTGGGCATAGATCAGTTCGTGATTGACCGGTGGCGTGTCTGACAGCATGCCCAGCCAGCCAAACGGGTAGACCCGCTCGTACTGCTTGAGGATGCCCTCGGGGATGCTCTGTCGCGAGACACCATGGAAGCCGTCACAGCCGGCGATGTAGTCGCAGTCCACCCGGTGCACCTGGCCGTCTTTTTCATAGGTCAGGTAGGGCCGTTCGCCCTTGAGTTCGTGCGGCTGTACATTGCTTGCCGAATAGATGATCGGCGCGCCGCTGGCTTCACGTGCCTGCATCAGGTCACGGGTCACTTCGGTCTGGCCGTATACCATCACCGTCTTGCCACCGGTCAGGGCCTTGAGGTCCAGGCGTTGGCGGCGCCCGCCGACCAGCAACTCGACACCCTCGTGTACCAGGCCCTCACGGTCCATGCGCTCAGCCACCCCGGCTTCACGCAGCAGGTCGACCGTGCCTTGTTCCAGTACCCCGGCACGGATGCGGCCGAGCACGTATTCGGGGGTCTGGCGTTCGACGATGACCGTATCGATACCGGCCTTGTGCAGCAGTTGGCCGAGCAGCAGGCCAGACGGACCTGCACCAATAATTGCGACCTGAGTTTTCATTGTTGTTGTCTCTGTGCGGACGATGCCGGCCCTGGACTGGCAGTGGGGCGGCATCTGCTGTTAGGGTTTGCCCTTGCATTTTTACTGGCAAAAACAGCCATTGAAGTGTGCTATTCCATGCATAACCTGCACTTTTACAAAAAACGTTCGATTAACGGACAGGTCCGCACGCATGAAATCCACCCTCCCCGGCGTCCCCCTGTTCAAGCTCTATGGCGAAAACCAAGCCTGGCCCGGCACCGACCTGCTGCACTGCGAGTCGATCCCGGCGCGTAGCCGTTTGCACCACTGGGAGATCAAGCCGCACCAGCATGCCGAGCTGTTCCAGTTGCTGTATGTGCAGCGCGGCCGGGCCGAGGTGGAGATCGAGGGGGTGCGCAGCGCCATCAGCGAAGCGGCGATCCAGGTGGTACCGCCGATGACCGTGCACGGCTTTCGCTTCAGCGCCGACATTCAGGGGCATGTGTTGACCTTTGGCACGGCACTGGTGGCAAACCTGGAGCAGCGCCTGGGTGCGCCGCTGGCGGTGCTGGCAAAGGCAGCCTGTTACCCACTGGGCCGAGACCGGGTGCGCCTGCGCAGCCTGATCGACACCCTGCAGCAGGAATACCAGGGCAACGCCCCGGCGCGGGCGGCCTTGCTCGAAGCACTGGTGACGGCGCTGATGGTGTGGATCAGCCGCCGCCAGCAACTGGGGCAGGCGCCGCGCAACCGCGATGAACGGGACCGCCAGTTGCTGGGGCAGTACCTGCGCCTGGTCGAGGCGCATTACCGTGAGCACTTGTCGGTGGAGGATTTTGCCGCGCAGTTGAATATTCCGAGTTTGCAGCTGAACCAGCTGTGCCGGGCGCTGAGTGGGCAGACCGCGCTGCAGGTGGTGCACCAGCGGTTGCTGCTGGAGGCGCGGCGCAACCTGATCTATACGCGGATGAGCATCGGGCAGTTGTCGGATAGCCTGGGGTTTACCGACCCGACGTATTTTGCCCGGTGGTTCAAGCGGTTGAGCGGGCAGACACCGAATGGGTATCGCAGGTCGGGGTTGTCTGAGTAATTTTTTCGCCTTTGCTGGCCTCTTCGCGGGCTTGCCCGCTCCCACAGGTATCGCATGAGCCTTGAGGGCGCCGCCGTCCCTGTGGGAGCGGGCATGTTCTGGTCAAGTATTTCCGGACACCAGTTACGGTGATCAAGCCGCCTGCTGCTCCATAGCTATTGGCGACAAGTAGTTGTTGTAGCTATGGAGCCTGATTCGGTTGTATCGCATGAAGAAGCTGGTCATGTCCTGCTTGGCCTCTTCAACTTCCTTGTAGCCCTTAGGCGGCACCCATTCTGACTTTAGCGTCCCAAAGAAACGCTCTGTCGGTGCG
>NZ_OPYN01000111.1 GCF_900277125.1 Pseudomonas inefficax | reverse complement strand
CGCGAAGTGGTCGGGGCCATGGACAACAGCCACCGCCAGGCACAGGGCGGCGTGCAGCAGGTTGGCCAGGCAGTCACCGCGCTGCAGCGCATCGGCCAGGCCGTGACGGTGATCACCGACATGAACCTGCAGATCGCCTCGGCCGCCGAGGAGCAGAGCGCGGTGGCCGAGGAAATCAACAGCAACGTGGCGACCATCCGCGACGTCACCGAGTCGCTGTCTGGGCAGGCCAACGAGTCGGCGCGGGTCAGCCAGTCGCTGAACAGCCTGGCCAACCAGCAACAGGCGCTGATGGACCAGTTCCGCGTTTGATTGGACAAGGGCCAGCATCTGCCGGCCCAGGTTCAGGCCTCGAACCTGCCCCCGCCGAGAATGCGGTCCAGCAGCACCAACGCGCCATGCACATTGGGCCTGGCGCCCATCGGCAATACGTCGGTGCCGGGCAACACGGCATCGTGATAGCCGGACGCCATGACCAACTGGTGCATCTGGTTGCCGTTGAGGTAGATGTGGTGGTGCTCCATGGCATAGGACTGGATCAGGCTCAGTGTGCCACACACCATCGGCGTCGCACTGGATGTGCCGCCGTAGGTGGCTGTGTAGTCCCGGTCATCGCCTGACAGGTCGTGCAAGTTGCCATAGGAAAGCGTGACCACGCTGTCACCCCACGCATTGAGCATGCGGTAAGGGTAATGGTGGTTGGAGTAGGCGTGGGGCTTGCCGTCATACGAGTGGCTGGCGCCCACCAGAATGGTACCTGAATCGCCATGGTCATTGAAGTAACGCCAATTGGTCAGATCTACGCCCTGCCCCGCCTGGGTACCTCGTTCTGCAAGGGTCTCGCTGCTGCCATTGGCTGCGGCATTGACCACCACCGCACCACGGCGGCTCAATTGCTGCATGACGTTCCACCAGGCCTTGTCGTGCAAAGACGGCAGCATCGTGCTCAACACATCGATATTTGCAGTCTGGCGATTGATGCCAACGATATCACCAGGTTCCACATTGCGCAGCAGATCCTTGAGCGCCTGGTAATTGCCAGGGGTGTCTTGCGCGCGGTTGTTGTAAAGGTACAGCTCGCTGTCATGACTGATTCCCGTAACCCCCATGCCGTTGCGTGCGGCCAGAATCACCCCTGCCGAAGCCGTGCCATGGCGGGGATCATGGTTGGGTGCAAGCGAGATGACTTGCAAGGCTGGGTTGCCGCGCAGGTCTTCATGCTGCGGGTACAATCCGCCATCGCTGAAGTGGATACGCGCCCCCTTGCCCGTCACCTTGTTGGCCCAGGCCTTGCGCACATTCAGGCCCTTCCACCGGGGGCCGGGTTCGTCGAGGTAGTTCTGGCGTGATTCGAAGTCGGGCGTGGGCTGAGCATTCTCATAAGCCCTGTTGCCTGCCACCACTGCAGTACCTGTCAGCAAGGTTGCCAGCACCCCCGCCAGCACGAACGCGACAGGGTGTGGTTCCGAAGGTGCCGGCGACATCTGCATGGATACGACATAGTCCAGCGCGGCCAACGACTTGAGCAATGCCAGATAGGTGTCATTGAGCATGCCGGCAGGCTGGTCGAGGTAATAGTGCTGACGTAGTGCCAGGAGCCTGTCATCGTCCACTTCATGCTCGTCCAGCACCGGCCTGAGCGCGATCACCGACTTCAGGTTCGGCCAATAGCGAACCAGCGTCGAGCCCGAGCCTGGCTCCAGGTCGTCAAGGAAGTGCTCATACCCACCGCTAGCGAACTCGATGACCAGTGTCGGGTACGAGGTACCTGGCGCCAACGTAGGAAGCGTTTGCTGAGCGTGATCAGCCACGTCCGCGGGGCCTGCCGCCCGCTTGCGACGCTTGGCGGCAGAAGTCAAAGGGACCTTGTCGAGCACGCTGCGGTTGATCTCCTCGACCGCGATATCGAGTACCAGCGGCGGCATGTCGATGACACCGGCCGGCCCGACAGGCCGGTTCATCGCCCGGGCATGTTCATCTCGCAGCACCACCCTTGGCCGGATGGTGTAGACCCCCGCCTCCTCCTCGGCGAACAAAGTGGCTGGGCAGCCGTGGTCGCTCGTTTTGCCGGTGTGTGCCTGTGAATAGGCCGAAACCCCTCGGAACGACACCGGGCCATCCGGGCCGGCCCGCTCCAGTTCGTAGCGAATGCGGTTGACCTTGTACAGGTCTGTGCCAATGCAACGAACATGCAGCTTTCCATCGAATCGGAAGTTGCGGTAATAAATAAAATTCAAGTCCAGCGTCATCAGGAATGCCTCGCAGAATGTGCTTGCCAAACGGCACTGCGCACCTTTGCAAACCGCTGCTCCCACTCGCAGCAGGAGCCCGTTCCATGCTGCCGTCGGCAACGCCTGGGAGGGGTCGTCTACACTTGCCCGCACCTACCCCACGGCAATCGACGAAGGCCCCGATGAAGAAAATTCCAACGCTACTGGCCGGCCTGCTGCTGGCGGTGGGCATGGCCAGCACCGATAGCGCCGCTTCGGCGGAACGGACCACGCCCATTCACTTTGGCGCCATCGGCTGGGAAAGCGGCGCCCTCACCACCGAGATCCTGCGGCTGATCGTGGAGCGCGGGTATGGCTACCCCACCGACACCCTGCCCGGCAGCACCGTCAGCATGGAAGTAGCGCTGGCGCGCAACGACCTGCAAGTCATTGCCGAGGAATGGGCCGGGCGCAGCCCTGCCTGGGTCAAGGCAGAAGCCGCCGGGCAGGTGTTCGCGTTGGGCGATACGGTCAAGAATGCCGAAGAAGGCTGGTGGGTGCCGGCCTACGTGATCGAGGGCGATGCGGCACGCAAGCTGAAACCCGTGGCGCCGGATTTGCGCAGCGTCCAGGACCTCGAGCGTTACCCGAAGGTGTTCCGCGACCCCGAGTCGCCCGACAAAGGGCGTTTTCTCAACAGCCCCAGCGGCTGGACATCCGAGACCGTCAACAGCCAGAAACTCAAGGCCTACGGGCTGAATGAGCTCTATACCAACTTCCGCAGCGGCTCCGGCGCTGCAATGGATGCCGAAATCGACTCGGCCATCCGCCGTGGCCAACCGGTGCTGTTCTACTACTGGAACCCTACCCCTTTGATGGGGCGTTACAAACTCATACGCCTGCAAGAGCCGCCGTTCGATGCCAACGCCTGGGCCACCCTCACCGATGCCGGTAATCCCGAGCCCAAGGGCAGCAGCTCGCTGCCGGCCAAATTGTCGATTGGCGTGTCCAAGGCCTTCCCCGAGGGCGGCCCGGAGCTGGTGGGAGTGTTCGAGCGGGTCGACCTGCCCATCGACCGTCTGAACAGCGCACTGGCCGAGATGAGCGAAAAGCGCACACCGCCCCGTGACGCTGCCCTCACCTTCCTGCGCAATAACCGCGAAGTGTGGAAAGCCTGGTTGCCTGCGGACATTGCCAGCAAGGTCGAGGGCAGCCTGTGAGCGGCGG
>NZ_OPYN01000110.1 GCF_900277125.1 Pseudomonas inefficax | reverse complement strand
AGCGGCAAACGAGCCCTGCTCGTGCAGCGCCAGCAAGGTGGCAAGTTCATCGGCGCGGCGGCTGTCGAAGGCATCCATGGCAAGGCTCGGCACAAGGCTGTGGGTCGGGGATCAGGCAGTGAGGATCAGCGCGCCCTCCGACAGCCCTTGCTCCAGGTCCCCGTGGGCCCTGGCCGCTTCGGCCAGTGGGTAGCGACGCCAGACCCGAGGCTGGATGATACCCTCCGCGACCGCCGCCAGCACATCGGCAGCGCGCTGCTGGTACTCGTCGACCGTGCGGGTGTGTGCCGCCAGCGACGGCCGGGTCAGATACAGCGAGCCCTTGGCGTTGAGCGTGGCAACCTCGATGGCCGCCGGCGCGCCGGAGGTGCCGCCGAACGACACCAGCAAGCCACGCACCCGCAGGCTGTCCAGCGAGGCTTGCAGCGACACCTTGCCGACACAGTCATAGACCACGTCCACGCCCTGCCCTTGGGTCAGCTCGCGGACCTGGCCGGCCAAGGTTGCCGCGTCGAACACCAGCACATGGTGGCAACCCGCTGCCTGCGCCCTTGCCACACTCTGCGGGCGTGATACCACGCCGATCACCGTCGCCCCCAGGTGCCGCGCCCATGGCGCCATCAGCTGGCCCAAGGCACCGGCGGCACCGTACAACAGCACCTGGCTACCGGGGCCCACGGCATAAGTAGTCTTCAGCAAGTACTGCGCCGTGATGCCCTTGAACAGCACGGCGGCGGCGGCCTGGTCATCCAGTTGAGACGGCAGCTTGACCAGGCGCTCGGCCGGGTACAGGCGGCCGCTGGCATAACCACCAACCGGGCCCATGGCATAGGCGACCCGGTCGCCCACCTGCACGTCACGTACTCCATCGCCTACGGCAGCGACCCGCCCAGCCCCTTCCAGCCCCAGCCCGGAAGGCAGGTCCAGAGGGGCGCCGCCCTTGCGCTGCAGCAAGTCGAGCGGGTTGACCCCCATGGCCGTCTGTTCCAGCCAGACCTGGCCGCGTCCTGGGGTTTGTGCTTGCAAGTGTTCAAGATGCATGACCTCGGCAGTGCCGGTGCTGTTGAGAACGATGCGGGTAGCCATGATCGAATCCTGTTGGATGAGTGACGAGTCAGGCTAAACAGGCAGAAAAAGTTGAACAATCAGGCGGGATGCAGATGATTTCTGCACCGCTTGCAGCAGGGATATCCGTGAAACGGGTGGCGAGTACAACCCCAACGACTGACACGGTCCTTGTAGGAGCGGCCTTGGGTATTTGTTAAGCTGATCAAAACCGTAAGAGATGGCCAAGACCATTCGCGCCATGGATGAACTACGCAAGATCGACCTCAACCTGCTGCTCGCCCTGCACGCCCTGCTGAGCGAAAAGCACGTGACCCGCGCCGCCCTGCGCCTGCACCGCAGCCAACCGGCGGTAAGCCACGCCCTGGCGCAGTTGCGCAAGCATTTCGACGACCCCTTGCTGGTGCGCCAGAACGGCCGCATGGCCTTGACCGCTCGCGCCCAGTCGCTGGCCAAACCGCTGCACGACGCACTGGGCAACCTCAACGGCCTGCTGGCCGCCCCGCGGTTCGAACCGGCCAAGGCCCAGCGTCGCTTCAGGCTCTCGCTGTCCGACTATTCCTCGCGGATCATCCTGCCACCCCTGCTGCGCCATCTGCGCCAGGTCGCGCCCGGGGTGGACCTGGCCATCAGCCAGGCCAGCCGCGAAACCATGCTGGCCCAGTTGCTCGATGGTGAACTGGACCTGGCCCTGGGCATCTTCCCCGACCTGCCCCAGGCCATCACTGCGCAGCCGCTGTTCACAGACAGCTTCATCAGCGTTGCCGACCGCCAGGTGCTGCCGGCCAGCGGCTGCCTTGCACTGGCCGACTGGCTGGCCCGCCCGCATGTGCTGATGGCCATGCACCCGGATNCCTTCGATGAAAT
>NZ_OPYN01000109.1 GCF_900277125.1 Pseudomonas inefficax | reverse complement strand
GTGTACGCCACGGGCGACACCGCCTGGGCCGCGGTGGACGAGCTGGGCAACCACGCCCTGATGACCTGCCAGCACGCCATCCCCATGGGCCGCCACTCCGGCAACAACGCCGCAGCCGACCTGCTCGGCCTGCAGCCGGTGGTGTACCGCCAGCCCAAGTACGTCACCTGCCTGGACCTGGGCGAATGGGGCGCGACGTTCAGCGAGGGTTGGGAGCGCGAACTGAAGCTGCATGGCCAGGAAGGCAAACACATCAAGCGCCAGATCAACTCTGTATGGATCTACCCGCCAGCGGCCGATCGCGCCTTGGCACTGGCCGCTGCAGACCCGCTGATCGCCATCGTCTGACCACGAAGCCTGGACAAAACCGCCGCCTTATGGCGGTTTTGTCATTTGATGTCATGACATGAAATGACTGTTCCGAAATGATGGCCATATGGCATCATTGAAATAAAAAAGAATTCGAGAGGGTGAGAAGCACAACTGAATCCGCAGCGCCTCCAGAGCCTGGCGCCACACCCGGTGCCCGGCCATACGCCCAAGCTCCGGGGGCCTGCACGCCACCATCAAGGAGCATGTCATGCAATCAAGGAATTTGAAGATCGGCATTCGCGCTGCCTGCGTGTTCGCTCTGTTGGGTATCCTGGTCCTGTTCATGGGCCTTGCCGCACTTTATGAAACCCGGCAGATGGACAAGGCCACGGACGAAATCCGGGTCAACTGGCTGCCCGCCGTGGTGGCCCTGAGCGAAATCAGCAGCAACCTTGGCCGCGCCCGCGCCCTCACCCTGCGCACCGCCCTGGACGACAACCCCAGCGAACGCAGCCGCAACCTGCAGCTGCTCGACGATACCAATGCCAAGATGAAGGATGGCCTGAAGGCATACCAAGGCACCATCACCGCCGCCGATGACCGCGCCCTGTTCGACACCTTCGATAGCGCGCACCAGCAATACCTCAAGCTGCAGACACGCGTGCTGCAGGACATTGTTGCTGGCCGCATGGAAAACGCAAAGCAGCAGATCACCGGCCCTCTGACCCAGCGCGCCGACAGCATGATGCAAGCCATGGCGGCGCTGATCGCCTACAACGGCAAAGGTGCCGAACAAGCCTCGCAGCGCAGCAGCGACGTGGCTGACAAGGCGTTCATCGCGATCATTGTCTCGCTGCTGGTGATCATGCTGGCCCTGACCGCCCTTGCCACCGTGCTCACCCGCAGCATCGTCGTGCCGCTGGCCGATGCGGTGAGCGTGGCCGAACGCGTGGCGACCGGCGACCTGACCCAGGACATCCGTGTAGTCGGCCGCGACGAGCCAGCCTTGCTGCTGCGCGCCCTGGGCCGGATGCAGGGCAGCCTGCGCGACACCATCCGCAAGATCGCCGCCTCGTCCGACCAGTTGGCCTCGGCTTCGGAGGAACTGCACACCGTCACCGAAGACACCAGCCGCGGCCTGCACCAGCAAAGCGCGGAGATCGACCAGGCGGCCACCGCGGTCAACCAGATGACTGCGGCGGTCGAGGAAGTGGCGAACAATGCCGTCAGCACCGCCGACGCCTCGAAGGGCGCCGACCAGACCACCCGTGATGGCCGCGACCGGGTCAACCAGGCGCTGGCGTCCATCCAGCATCTGGTGGCTGACGTGACCGGCACCTCAGCCGAGATCGAACAGTTGGCCAGCAATGCCAACGAGATCAGCCGTGTGCTGGACGTGATTGGCGCGATTGCCGGGCAGACCAACCTGCTGGCGCTGAATGCCGCCATCGAAGCGGCCCGCGCCGGCGAGGCGGGCCGAGGCTTTGCCGTGGTTGCCGATGAGGTACGCGCCCTCGCCCACCGCACCCAGCAGTCGACCGCAGAGATCGAGCAGATGATTGCCGGTATCCAGAACGGTACCGAGCGGGCGGTGACGGCGATGCAC
>NZ_OPYN01000108.1 GCF_900277125.1 Pseudomonas inefficax | reverse complement strand
GCTACGGGACACGCTCAGCGCACTGCAAAGGAGGCTGGTCGGATACGAGCCTGACTCTCTCAGTTCCTCGATCAGGAAAAACGATCGGGATCCGACATCANGAGAGCCGTAGCCTTTTTTAAGATTTCAGCCTCGGTCTCCAGGCGCTTGATCTTGGCTCGCAGCTGCTGGAGCTCTCGCTGTTCGTCGCTGATCGCTTTGGTACCGGCTACTGGCTGGCCCTTCTGTCGCTCTTTACGTACCTGATCAACCCAGCGGCGCAGGGCTGTAGGGCCGACGTCCATTGAAGCGCAGACGTCGGGAATCGAGCAGTGGTCATCTAGAACCATGCTGGCGGCACGTTGCTTGAACTCGCGGGTGTAGGTCTTTCGTTCTTGCATGAAACCTCCTGATTGGGCGAATCATATCGCCCTTAAGAGGTGTCCGGGATCATTAGGCCAGTTCAGCAAGCCCGCGAAGAGAGCGGCACAGGCAACACCCATTCCGCGCCCCTGCTTGACGTATACGTCAACCTGCCCTCAGGATACCCGCATACCCCACGCCGAGCCCCAGCATGAGCACCCAGACCTACAGCATTTCCGACCTGTCCCGCGAGCTGGACATCACCACCCGCGCCATCCGCTTCTATGAGGAACAGGGCCTGCTGAGCCCCGAGCGCCGTGGCCTGGAGCGTATCTATTCCGCGCGTGACAAGGTCAGCCTCAAGCTCATCCTGCGCGGCAAGCGCATCGGCTTTTCGCTGGCCGAATGCCGCGAGCTGATCGAGCTGTACGACCCCTCCAGCGGCAACCTCAAGCAGCTCAACAGCATGCTGGCGAAAATCGCCGAGCGCCGCGCCCAGCTGGAACAGCAGATGCTCGACATCCACCAGATGCAGCTGGAACTGGACACCGCCCAGGAGCGCTGCGAACAAGCCCTGGCCGCCACCCTGAACAACAAAGACAACCGCTGAACGCCACAGGAAACCCGCCATGCCCTTGCCCAAACACGTCCGCCTGGTCGAAGTAGGCCCCCGCGACGGCCTGCAGAACGAAGCCCAACCCATCAGCGTTGCCGACAAGGTGCGCCTGGTGGACGACCTCACCGAAGCGGGCCTGGCCTATATCGAAGTGGGCAGCTTCGTCTCGCCCAAGTGGGTACCGCAGATGGCCGGCTCCGCCGAAGTCTTCGCCGGCATCCACCAGCGCCCGGGTGTCACCTATGCGGCGCTGGCTCCCAACCTGCGCGGCTTCGAGGACGCCCTCGCCGCAGGCGTGAAGGAAGTGGCGGTGTTCGCGGCCGCGTCCGAAGCCTTCTCGCAACGCAACATCAACTGCTCGATCAGCGACAGCCTCAAGCGCTTCGAGCCGATCATGGAAGCCGCGCGCAACCACGGTGTGCGCGTACGCGGCTATGTGTCGTGCGTGCTCGGCTGCCCCTATGAAGGCAAGGTCAGCGCCGAGCAGGTCGCCCCGGTGGCCCGTGCCCTGCACGACATGGGCTGCTACGAGGTATCGCTGGGTGACACCATAGGCACCGGTACCGCCGGCGAAACCCGGCGCCTGTTCGAGGTAGTTTCGGCACAGGTACCGCGCGAGCAACTGGCCGGGCACTTCCACGATACCTATGGCCAGGCCCTGGCCAACGTGTATGCCAGTCTGCTCGAAGGCATAAGCGTGTTCGACAGCTCCGTGGCAGGGCTGGGCGGCTGCCCCTATGCCAAAGGCGCTACCGGCAATATCGCCAGTGAAGACGTGGTGTACCTGCTGCAGGGGCTGGGCATTGAAACCGGCATCGACCTGGACCGGCTGATCGCCGCCGGCCGCCGCATCAGCAGTGTGCTGGGCCGCGACAACGGGTCGCGGGTAGCGCGGGCGCGCAGCGCGCAATAAGTCATACGGGTGTCACATTGGCGTGGGTGAAGTGTTACCGCCCCCACGTCTTGCAGCAAAAAATCGGGTAACAGGGAAACAAATCGGCAGAATTTCAGGCCGGTCGATTTCGAACGAAATCGCCAAGCGCTTGATTTTAAAGGTTTTGCAAAAGTTGGCACGCACCCTGCTATATCTCTGGTACAACAACAAAAAGAATGTAACACCCAATAAAAACAACATGTAACGGCTCTGACATAACAAGAACAACACGGCAGAGGCGTAGCAAGCAGATTTTTTTGGAGTAGACACGCTTTTCAGGGGTACGCCCCGCGGTCTGGCACAGAACAATAAAACTACCTCAAGGTAGCGGCAGCCAGGTTCGGATCAGCAATGATGAAGGCAGGTCAGCGCTCAAAAAAATACGTTTGCTCTTGACCCCGCATGGGGGTCGCCCGCAACACCAGGACAGGCTGACAAAAACAACAACAGGCCGGTCCCAATAATAAAAAAAGAGCAGGCAACAACGCTTTGAGGGGAGCTTCGGCTCCCCTCAGTGCTTCCTGCCCTCTTCCTCCTCCTGCTTTCCCTCATCCTGCCCTTCGAGCTTGTCCACCAGCAACGGCATCGTGCCCAGCACCAGCAGGGCCAGTATCGTGCTGATCAATGCCGTGGCTTCGCGGCCCATGCCGGCTGCCGTACCGATGGCGGCGGTCATCCACAACCCGGCCGCAGTGGTCAGGCCCTTCACATGGCTGGCGTCCTGGCCGTTCCCCTTGAGAATGGTGCCCGCACCAAGAAAACCGATACCGGCGACAATGCCCTGGATCACCCGGCTCAGCGCCTGCTCATTGGCCCCAGCCATGCTCGGCGCCAGCACGAACAGCGCGGCGCCCAGCGAAACCAGCATATGCGTGCGCACCCCGGCGGCCTTGCCCTTGTGCTCGCGCTCGAAGCCCAGCACGGCGCCGAGCAGGGCTGCCATCAACAGGCGGACGAGGATTTGCGTGACTTCGCGAGCGTCGGTGATATCGGCGAATTCAGCCTGGATCGCTTGCCAGATGAGGTCCATTGCGGTTGTTCCCGTGCCTGACATTGGTGTTGCCAGGCCCGGCCTCTTCGCGGGTAAACCCGCTCCCACAAGTGTTGCGATCCCTGTGGGAGCGGGTTTACCCGCGAAGAGGCAGAGCCTGCCATCTACAAAGACTGACCTATGAACACAGCGCAAAGTGCCGCTCAGCTTCCTGATGCAGCAACCGCCCTCCACCTGTGGTCCACCCTGTAACCACTCCCAGGAGGACCACCCCATGCCCGTTGAAATCGACGAATCCACCCGCCGCTGCACCCTCATCGGTGAAGACCTGCGCATCGAGGGTGATGGCCCGGACATCGAAATCGTCACCGACGAACAGCTGCGCATGTCAGTGGCCCTGCTGGCCGGCCAGCGCGTGCCCATCACCGAAGCAGAGGCCGATGCACTCACCGTCGCGGGTGCGGTGGATAGCCGCAGGCATCTGAAGGCCAGCACGCCAGGCTCGGTAATCTGAGGCCTGGCGGGGCTTGCCCGCAAATCTGATACGGTTTTTATCGTAAAATCTGAGCCTGTGCTGATAACAGCCTCAGGGCCATAGTGCTCATGCCTGATCGAGGCCTGATGAGCACCGAGCCATGAACGATAGAATCCCTTTCACAGAGATCGCCACCGCCCCAGCCAGCCCCCAGCTGCACCGCGCTGACAATGGCATCCATACCCGCAGCTTCACCGGGCTGTACCGCAACCTGCGCATCGGCTTTGCCGGCGCCCTGTTCGTGCTGTTCTTCGGCACCGCCTGGCTGAACTGGAACGGCCGCCAGGCCGTGCTGTGGGACCTGGGCAACAGCAAATTCCACATCTTCGGCGCCACCTTCTGGCCGCAAGACTTCATCCTGCTGTCGGCGCTGCTGATCATCTGCGCCTTCGGCCTGTTCGCCATCACCGTGTATGCCGGCCGCGTGTGGTGCGGCTACAGCTGCCCGCAGAGCACCTGGACCTGGCTGTTCATGTGGTGCGAAAAGGTCACCGAGGGCGACCGCAACCAGCGCATCAAACTGGCCGCCGCACCCTGGAGCCTGAACAAACTGGCCCGGCGCACGCTGAAGCACAGCCTGTGGCTGGCCATTGGCGTGCTCACCGGGCTGACCTTCGTCGGCTACTTCACCCCGATCCGCCCACTGGCCTCGGAACTGTTCACCTTGCAACTGGGCGGCGTGGCGCTGTTCTGGGTGTTGTTCTTCACCGCCGCCACCTACATCAATGCCGGCCTGCTGCGCGAAGCGGTGTGCCTGCACATGTGCCCCTATGCACGCTTCCAGAGCGTGATGTTCGACAAGGACACCCTGGCGGTCGCCTATGACCCGCGTCGCGGCGAAGCCCGTGGCCCGCGCAAGAAAGGCAGCGACCTCCGAGCCCAGGGCCTGGGCGACTGCATCGACTGCACCTTGTGCGTGCAGGTGTGCCCGACCGGCATCGATATCCGCGATGGGCTGCAAATGGCCTGCATCGGTTGTGCGGCGTGCATCGATGCCTGCGACGGGGTAATGGACAAGATGGGCTACGCTCGTGGCCTGATCGGCTACAAGTCCGAACGCAGCCTGCAAGGTGGCACCACCCATTGGCTGCGCCCGCGCCTGCTGGGCTACGCTGCCGCGCTGGCGGTGATGATCGCGGCGCTGGTGGTGGCCTTGCAAATGCGTCCGATGGTGTCGCTGGACGTGATCAAGGACCGCGGCCTGTTCCGCGAAAATGCCCAGGGCCAGATCGAGAACATTTACCTGCTGAAAGTCATCAACAAGACCGAAAGCACCCGGCACTACGAGCTGCGCCTGCTGGACGCCGACGGTTTCAGCCTGCAGGGCAAGACTTCATTCATGATCCCGGCCGGTGAAATGAGCGAACTGCCGGTGTCGGTGGCGATGCTCGCCGAGCGCCCGGCCAGCAGCTCGCAGGCGCTGAGTTTCGAGATCAGCGAGCGCGACGACCCCGCCATCCGCAGCGTGGCCCACAGCCGCTTCGTCGCACCGATGAACCGTTGATCCCTTACACTGACTCCACCTTGCCTGCCAGGCTTCGACAGAAGGCCAGAATGAAACGCTACGAACGCTTTGCCGACGACATCGCCGAACTGATCCGCTCCGGGGTGCTGGGCCCCGGCCAGCGCGTGCCCTCGGTGCGCTATGCCAGCCAGACCCACGGGGTCAGCCCGTCCACCGTGTTCCAGGCCTACTACTTGCTGGAGCGGCGCGGGCTGATCCGTGCAAGGCCGCGCTCGGGCTACTTCGTCAACGCCCACGCCCCGCGCCAGTTCAGCGAGCCGCAGGCATTGCAACCGGTCAGCGAGTCCACCGACGTCGACGTCAGCGCGCTGGTGTTCTCGATCCTCGACTCGATCAAGGACCCCAACACCGTGCCGTTCGGCTCGGCCTTCCCCAGCCCCGAGCTGTTTCCCCTGCAACGCCTGTCGCGCTCGCTGGCCAGCGCCAGCCGCAGCATGGACCCGCGCATGGTGGTGACCGACCTGTCACCGGGCAACCCGCAGCTGCGTCGGCAGATTGCCCTTCGCTACATGGTCGGCGGGTTGATGCTGCCCATGGAGGAGCTGCTGATCACCAACGGCGCGCTGGAAGCCCTGAACCTGTGCCTGCAGGCCGTCACCCAGCCCGGTGACTTGGTGGCCATCGAAGCCCCGGCCTTCTATGCCTGCCTGCAGGTGCTGGAGCGGCTCAAGCTCAAGGCCGTGGAAATCCCCGTGCACCCGCGCGAAGGCATGGACCTGGGCGTGCTGGCGCAAACGCTGGAAAAGCACCCGGTAAAGGCCGTGTGGTGCATGACCAACTTCCAGAACCCAGTGGGCGCCAGTATGCCGGAAGCGAAAAAGCAGGCACTGGTGGAGCTACTGGCGCGCCATCAGGTGCCATTGATCGAAGACGATGTGTACGCCGAACTGTACTACGCACAACAGGCCCCCAAACCGGCCAAGGCCTTCGACACCCAGGGGCTGGTGATGCACTGCGGCTCGTTCGCCAAGAGCCTGGCGCCTGGCTACCGCATCGGCTGGGTGGCGGCCGGGCGCTTTGCGCAGAAGATCGAGCGGCTCAAGCTGATGACCTCGCTGTGTGCCTCGATGCCGGCCCAGGCGGCCATCGCCGATTACCTGCAGCACGGCGGCTACGACCGCCACCTGCGCAAGCTGCGCTATGCCCTGGAAGGCCAGCAGGCCAACATGCTGGCAGCCATCGCCCGGCACTTTCCGGCGCAAACGCGAGTCAGCCAACCTTCCGGCGGCTACTTCCTGTGGTTGGAGCTGCCCGAACGGATGGACGCCCTCAAGCTGTTCCACATGGCCTTGGCCCAAGGCATCAGCATCGCACCCGGCCCGATCTTCTCGCCTACCCGGCGCTTCGGCAACTGCATCCGCCTGAACTACGGCAGCCCCTGGCATGAGGATGCCGAACGGGCGATGGAAACCTTGGGGCGGATCATCCGCTCGTTCTGATGGCTGGTGCCTCGGTGGGCGACTATCGTTGCCCGATCCGCTACCCCCGTGTTGGCTGACTATTCGCCAGTTACCGAACACGCTAAAGTCTGGGCTTAATCTTTTGTCGGACTTCGGCATGCCCTCCCGCGACCTGCTTTCACTGCGCCAACAAGTCGAAGCCCTGCAGCAGCAGAACGCGTTGCTGCAGGCCCGCCTGGCAAGCCATCAGCAACACGACCAGAACTTCTACCGCTCGCTGTTCGACACCATGGACGAAGGCTTCTGCATCATCGAGTTCTTCGACGGCCCGCACGGCCCGCTGAGCGACTATGTGCATGTACTGGCCAATGCGGCCTATGCCAAACACGCCGGCATCCCCAACGTGGTGGGGCAGAAACTGCGCGAGATGGTGCCCGATGAGGCCGACGACTGGGTCGCTCGTTATGGCGCGGTGCTGCGCACGGGCGAGCCGCTGCATTTCGAGCAGGAACTGGTCGCCACCGGTCACGTGTTGTCGGTGACCACCTTCCGGGTAGAGCCTGCCGAAAAGCGCCAGGTGGCGGTACTGTTCAAGGACGTTACCGAACGACGGCGGGCCGAGCTTGCCCTGCAGCGCCTGAACGAGGAGTTGGAAGAACGGGTGAATGCGGCAGTGGCAGAACGGGCCAAGGCCGAGGAGGCCCTGCGCCAGGCACAGAAGATGGAAGCCGTGGGCCAGCTCACTGGCGGCATCGCCCACGACTTCAACAACCTGCTGGGCGGCATTCTGGGAGCTCAGGAGCTGATGCGCCAGCGCCTGGGTCAGTCGCGTTTCGACAGCCTGGAGCCCTTGCTGGAACTGTCCAGCGGTTCGGCGCAGCGGGCCTCCTCGCTGGTGCACCGGCTGCTGGCATTCTCCCGTCAGCAGACCCTGCAGCCCTGTTCCACGCAAGTGGCCACGCTGGTGTGCGGCATGGAAGAGCTGCTGCGCCGCACCATCGGCCCCGCCATCACCCTGGCCAGCCATTTCCCCCGCCAGCTGTGGCCGACCTTCATCGACCCGCCGCAACTGGAAAGCGCCCTGCTCAACGTGTGCATCAATGCCCGCGATGCCATGCCTGCCGGCGGCGTGATCGATATCCACGGTGACAACCTGCTGCTCGACGACGAGCAAGCCCGCGCACTGGAACTGCCAGCTGGCGAATACGTACGGCTGAGCATCATCGACAATGGCAACGGCATGTCGACGGAGGTGGCCGAGCGCGCCGTCGACCCGTTCTTCACCACCAAACCGATGGGCCAGGGCACTGGCCTGGGCTTGTCGATGACCTACGGTTTCGTGCGCCAGTCGGGCGGGCAGCTACGGGTATTGTCGACGCTTGGCAAAGGCACCCGCATCGAGCTGCTGCTTCCCCGCCACCACGAGCACCCCGAAGCCCCGGCCCCCATGCCACCGCGCACATTGCCGGACAAAAGCAGCACAGCCACGCAGCGTATCCTGCTGGTCGAAGACCAGGCCGCCTTGCGCGTGGTCGTCTGCGAGGTGCTGGAAGAACTGGGTTACCTGGTCAATGCATTCGAGAACGGCCCGGCCGCCCTGGCCCACCTGCAACATGGCGAGCGGCCAGACCTGCTGCTGAGCGATATCGGCCTGCCCGGCGGCCTGAACGGCCGCCAGTTGGCTGAACGCTGCCGCGAGCGCCACCCCGACCTGAAGGTGCTGTTCATCACCGGCTATGACGAAAGCGCGGCGCTCAGTGACGGCCAGTTGTTGCAAGGTACTCAGGTACTGACCAAGCCGTTCGAGCTGCAAGTGCTGGCCGAACGGGTAGGCATGCTGCTGGAGGATTGACCGGCGCGTTCAGCGCCCGCCGCCCAGGTCGATGAAGCTGCCGGTAGAGTACGAGGCTTTGTTCGAGAGCAGCCAGAGGATGGCCTCGGCCACTTCTTCGGGGTGCCCGCCGCGCCCCATCGGCAAGCCGGGTTCGAGCTTGCTGACCCGGTCGGGGTCGCCCGACAGCGCATGGAACCCGGTGTGGATGTAGCCTGGCCGCACGCCGTTTACACGCACACCCTCGCCTGCCACTTCCTTTGCCAGGCCAATGGTGAAGGTGTCGAGAGCGCCCTTGGAAGCGGCATAATCCACGTATTCGTTGGGCGACCCCAAGCGTGCGGCAACCGAAGACACGTTGACGATGGCCCCGCCCTGCCCTCCGTGCCGGCGTGCCATGCGCAGCAGGGCGTGCTTGGCGCAGAGCATGGGGCCGACGACGTTGGTCTTCATGATCTTGAGCAGGCGGAATTCGGACATGTCCTCGACCCGGCTTTGCTGGCCGATGGTGCCGGCATTGTTGACCAGCGCGGTCACCGGGCCGAGTTCTTCGTCCACGCGCTGGAACAGCTGGATGACCTCATCCTCGACACTGGCGTCGGCGCGCACGGCGATGGCCTTGGCCCCCAGCTCGCGGACCTGGCCGAGGACGGTCTCGGCGGCCTGGTCGTCGGCGTGGTAGTTGATGCAGATGCGGTAGCCCTCGCGGGCGGCCAGCAGCGCCGTGGCGGCGCCGATGCCGCGGCTGGCACCGGTGATGACGATGACTTTCTCCATGGATCTGCCAATCGTTTGGAAAGGGAGCATCGACAATAGGGGAAAAGGCTGCGTGTGGGAATGACCTTCCTTCAGCTACGGCCCGGGCTTGCCCTGCGTGGGGAACAACGTCTCGAACCGCGACGTGGCCCGCGCGGCGAAACCCCGCCCCTGGTGCATGATGAAATAGGCGGCGATTTCATGCCGCTCGGCGAAGGCATAGCCGTCCTCCGGGCCGAGCACCATCAACAGTGTATCCAGGGCATCGGCACGCAGCACCGAAGGGTCGACCACTGACACTGCCGCCAGCGCGTGTTTGACCGGCCTGCCGACACGTGGATCGAAGGTGTGCGAATAACGCTGACCACCTTCCTCGAAATAGTTGCGGTAATCGCCGGCGGTGGCAACGCCGTAGCCATCCAGGGCGATGGCGCGCTCCACTTGCTGCTCACCCTCGCCTCTCGGTACTTCGAGGGCGATGCGCCAGGGCGAGCCATCCGGTTTGCGGCCGACGCCCTTGAGTTCGCCGGTGATCTCGACCAGATAGGCCCGGATACCCAGGGCCGCAAGCCGGTCACCCACCCGATCCACTGCATGGCCGGCAAGCATGCTGTCGAAATCCAGCTGCGCCGCCACATCCTTGCACAGCGTTTCGCCATCCAGGTGCAAATGCTGCAGGCCTACCCGTGCCTGCTCCCGTGCCAGCGTGCTGGCGTCCGGCACCTGCCTGCCGCGTGACTGCGGGCCGAAACCCCAGAGGTTCATCAGTGGCAAAACCGTCAGGTCGAAAGCCCCGCCACTCTCACGGAACAGAGACACACCGTACACCAGCAAGTGCTGCATCTCTTCCGGCACCGCCTGACAGGCGCCGGCCGGCAGAGCGTTGAAGCGGGAAATCACGGAATCAGCGCGCCAGTTGGAAAACTGTTTGTCGAGCGCCTCCAGAATCAGCTCGACTTCGGCCTTTACCTGCCGCGAATCAGGCGTCTGCGCATTGGGTACGTACTGGATCGAATACGTGCTGCCCATGGTCGGCCCGCCAAAGCGTTCGATCCTTTCGCCGCAGCCATACAGCAACGTCACCAGCATCACCAACAGGCTCGCGCGCATCATTCGACACCTCGCAGACTCTGGCCGCCCGTTCGCGGCGCAGGCTATTTCACCAGAATTGCGAGATGGCAATTGGCCTACCGTTCATCAGCAAACCTGGTCAAAAATCGAACAAAATCATCATTGAACACTCTGATCTGCGCGGGTGATCAATCATCCCCCTCCCTTTCCGCTGAACGTCCCGGACGCAATAAAACCATCATGTGCATAAGCGCATAGGGGCGTTCTTTGCCCAAAAATTGGAGGACAGTACATGTCTAGCCATTCGTTGCAGAGCGTCGAACGCCTGCAGAGCCGCATCCGCGCCCAGCGCCTGCCGCAACACAAACCTTTCTGGCAGCGCCTGCTGGCCATCGCCTCCTCCTCTCAGCGTAGTTGGCACGGAGGGATCGAGCTCAGGGGATACAAGGAACTATCCAACGCCACGCCGATTGCCCCGGTCGCGATCGGAATAATCCAGCTGGCGATTCCGCTCGGGCGGGGTCGGCGGTTTGTCCAGCCTTGCGTTCAGCCGGGCCAGCATGTGCGCAAGGGCGAAGTGATCGGTATTGGCGACAACACCACCGCTTGGGTGCACGCCAGTACTTCTGGCGTCGTGGAACGGATCGAACATGTCTTCGCGGCCGACTCGGCCGAGCCAGTCATGGCCGTCATCCTGAACGCAGATGGCCTGGATGAGTGGATCGAACGCCCGGCGCCGAGCCTGCCACAAACGCCAGAGGCGCTGGCCGAACGCGCATTGCAAATGGGCATAGTCGGCCTTGGTGGGGCGGGTTTCCCGACGGCCCTCAAACTGGCCGGCGCACGCCAGCCCGATCTGCTGCTGATCAACGGTGCCGAATGCGAGCCCTTCCTTACCTGCGATGACCGCCTCATGCGCGAAAACGCCGAAGCATTGATCAAGGCCGCCGACCATATCGCCGCGCTGCTGGGAATAACGACAACCCGTTTCGGCATCGAAACCAACAAGCCGGAGGCGATGGCCACGTTACGTGCCGCCGCTCGCCAGGCGCGTACCCGGGTCGAAATATGTCCGCTACCGGAGCGTTACCCCGCAGGTGGGCAGCCGCTGATGATCAAGAGCCTCAGTGGCCGCAACCTGGCCCCGGGAAGCCGGCCCGCCGATATCGGCGTGCTGGCGTTGAATGTCGCAACGCTCTACGCGCTGGGCCGGGCCATGTTCCAGGGCGAACCACTGACCAGCCGCGTGCTGACGCTGACCGGTGACTGCGAACGCCCGGGCAATGTGCGGGTGCCGGTGGGTTACCCGGTCAGCAAACTGCGCGCGATTGCTGGCGCGTCCGCCACGGGGCAGTTGACCCAGGTTGGCGGCCCGATGATGGGGCTGCCGCTACCGGACGCCAACGCCTTCGTCAGCAAGACCAGCAGTTGCCTGATATTCGGCGCCGAGCGCTACCTGCCGGCTGCTCGCCCCGCCGGCAGCTGCATTCGCTGCACGCGCTGCGTGGATGTCTGCCCGATGTCGCTCAGGCCGCTGGACCTCTACGCTGCCGCCGAGCGCCTGGACAAGGCCAGCCTGCAGGAGCTGCGCCTGGATGCCTGCATCGAATGCGGCAGCTGCAGTAGCATCTGCCCAAGCAGTATCCCGCTGCGCGAACGCTTCCGCCAAAGCAAGACGGAGGTCCGCGCATGAGCCTGATACGCCACCCCATCCCGCAACGACTGCGCACGGTGATGCTGCTGGTCGTTTTGTGCCTGCTGCCGGGCACCGCCCTGTATGCCTGGCAATTTGGCGTCGTGGTCTGGTTGCAAGTGTTCTGGTGCGTGCTGTTCGCCCTGGGCTTCGAAGCCGCCCTGCTGCGCCTGCGCGGGCATGACGTACGCGAGGGTTTGAGCGACCTCAGCTGGCTGGTGCTGGGCCTGATACTGGCTCGGGCATTGCCGCTGATGGTGCCGTTGTGGATGATCGCCCTCGCCAGCTTTGCGGCGCTCGCCCTATGCAAGCACGCCAGTGGAGGCCTTGGCCGCAACCGTCTCAACCCGGCCATGGTAGGGCTGGGGATCGTTGCCATCTGCTTCTACCAGCAGTTGTACCCCGCGCCATCGAACCATGCCCCCTGGACCGCAACCCTGGACGCCAAGGCGGTTCTGCTCCAACAGTTACAGTTGGTGCCACGCCTGGATCTCGATGCGTTCGCCGGCGCCACTCAACTGGCGCAGAACGATTTCATCCATGTCACCCACAACCTGTCGGGGTTCGGCTACATTGCCGGCGGTTTGTTGCTGGCTTTGCTGCGGGTGATCCGCATCGAGATTCCGCTGGCGATGCTCGCCAGCACAGTATTGCTGTGCATGGCCGCCGGCCACAGCCTGCAGGAAGCCGTGTACAACCTCAGCCTCGGCGGCTACCTCTTCACCGCCTTCTTCATCGCCACCGATCCGGTCACCAGCCCCAATACCCGCGCCGGTCGCATCCTCTTCGGCGTGACCGTCGGCACGCTGACCGAACTGATTCGCGAATTCGGGCTGTATGCCGATGGCCTCTGCTTCGCGGTGCTGGCCGGCAACCTGCTGGTGCCACAAATCGACCGCTTGGTGCTGCGCATGCAGCGGCCCTGGTACGCAGCAGCCAATGCCTGACATGGCATTTGCCAAGGGCTAGAGCCTGGGCCCTGTTCTGGCCCGGCTCAATGCCCTGCCGACGCCGGCCCCGCCTTGGCGGTAAAGGGCGGTTTGGCAAACCACACCAGCAGGATCAACCCGGCGAAAACCCAGGTCATCAGGGTGAAGTAGTCCACCGTCGACATCATGTACGCCTGCCCGTTGAGTATCTGCTCCAGCTGCGCATGGCTCTGCGGGCTGGCCCCGCCCAGCTGCTCCAGGGTATGCCGCGTGGCCGGGTCGAACTGGCTGATGTGCTCGCTCAGGTAGGCATGGTGCTGGTCCGCCCGGCGAATCCAGATCCAGGTGGTCAGCGACGCCGCGAAACTGCCGCCCAAGGTACGCAGGAAGGTCGCCAGGCCCGAGCCATCGGCAATCTGCTGCGGTGGCAGGTCGGACAGCAGGATGCTCAAGGTCGGCATGAAGAACAGCGCCACGCCAATGCCCATGAACAGCTGTACCAGCGCCACATGCTGGAAGTCCACCTCGCTGGTGAACCCGGCACGCATGTAGCAGCTGCTGCCGATCGCCAGGAACGCCAGCCCGGCCAGCACACGCAGGTCGAAGCGGTGCGCGTACTTGCCCACGAACGGCGACATGAGCACCGGTAACAGGCCGATCGGCGCCACCGCCAGGCCAGCCCAGGTAGCGGTGTAGCCCATCTGCGTCTGCAGCCACTGCGGCAGGATCAGGTTGATGCCGAAGAACCCGGCATAGCCCCCTACCAGCACGATGGTGCCGACGCGGAAGTTGCGGTGCGCGAACAGGCGCAGGTTGACCACCGGGTGACGGTCGGTCAGCTCCCAGATCACGAACACTGCCAGGAACACCAGCGAGATCAGGCTGCCGACGATGATGAACGACGACTCGAACCAGTCCAGGTCATTACCCTTATCCAGCACCACCTGCAAGGCGCCGACGCCGATGATCAGCGTCAGCAGGCCGATGTAGTCCATTGGCTGGCGACTGGTGACCACTGGCCGGGTGCGCATCTGCTGGCGCACCACGGCGGCGGCGAACAGGCCGATGGGCACGTTGATGAAGAAGATCCACGGCCAGCTGTAGCTATCGGTGATCCAGCCCCCGAGAATCGGCCCGGCAATCGGCGCCACCACCGTGACCATCGCCAGCAGCGCCAGGGCCATGCCGCGCTTGGCCGGCGGGTAGACGGCGATCAGCAAGGTCTGGGTCATCGGGTACAAAGGCCCGGCCACCACACCCTGCAACACGCGAAAACCGACCAGCTCCGGCATCGACTGGGCGATACCGCACAGGAACGAGGCCAGCACGAACAGCAGCGTGGCCCAGATGAACAGCTTAACCTCGCCAAACCGTCGGCTGAGCCAGCCGGTCAGCGGCAGGGCGATGGCATTGCTCACCGCGAACGAGGTGATGACCCAGGTGCCCTGCTCGTAGCTAACCCCAAGGTTGCCGGAAATGGTCGGCAAGGCCACGTTGGCGATGGTGGTGTCAAGCACCTGCATGAACGTCGCCAGCGACAGGCCGATGGTGGTCAGCAGCAGGCTCGGCGGCGTGAACTGGGCAGCGGCGTTGTTGCTCATCGCTGGGCCGTCTTGCCGGTTGCGCTGTTTTCGTGGATCAGCCGCGCGATCAGGTTGTCGGCTTCGACCAGCTGGCGGTCATACACCTGGGTGGTGTAGCTGGCCTGCTGCGGTGGCTGCTGGGCCAGGGTCGGGCCGCTCTGGTCGTGCAGGTCGACCTCGACCACGGTGGACAGGCCGATACGTAGCGGGTGGTCCTTGAGCTGGTCGGGGCTGAGGTGGATGCGCACCGGCACGCGCTGGACGATCTTGATCCAGTTGCCGGTGGCATTCTGCGCCGGCAACAGGGCGAAGGCGCTGCCGGTGCCGGCGCCAAGGCTGTCGACCGTGCCGCTGTACCTGACCTCGCTGCCGTACAGGTCGGCGCTGATCTGCACCGGCTGGCCGATACGCATGTCGCGCAGCTGGGTTTCCTTGAAGTTGGCGTCGATCCACACCTGGTCCAGCGGGATCACTGCCATGGTCGCGGTGCCCGGTTGCAGGCGCTGGCCCAGCTGCACGGTACGCTTGGCGACGTAACCGGTAACCGGTGCCACCAGGGTGGTGCGGGCGTGGTCGAGGTAGGCCTGGCGCAGGTCGGCGGCGGCGGCCATCACCTCGGGGTGCGAGGACACCACGGTGTCATCGACCAGGGCGCTGCTGGTGCTGAGCTGCTGGCGTGCACTGTTGACGGCGGCCTCGGCCACGCTCAGGTCATCGCGGGCGTGGGACAATTCCTCCGCAGCAATCGCACCGCTGTCGGCCAGCACCTTGCGCCGGTTGAAGTCCTGGCGGGCCTTGCGCAGCTCGGCCTGGCGGGTTTCCAGCTGGGCCTTGAGCGCGTCGACGTTGCTGTACAACCCGCGCACCTGGCGCACGCTGCGCGCCAGCCTGGCTTCTGCAGACTGCAAGGCCACCTGGCTGTCGGCCGGGTCGAATTGCAGCAGTACCTGGCCGGCGTGGACCAGGTCGCCGTCATCAGCGCCAATGCTGGTGACGGTGCCGGTGATCAGCGGCGTGATCTCTACCACATTGCCGTTGACGTAGGCGTCGTCGGTGCTTTCGTGCCAGCGCCCGACCAGGCTGTACCAGGCCCAGGCGCCGGCGCCGGCAACGATCAGCAGCAACAGCAGGCCGAGCAGCCAGGCCTTGCGCTTGCGCGACGGTTCGGGCGCGGCGGAGGGAGTCGGGGTGTCTGCGGGAGTGGCCATGACAATACCTTGGATAATTCGTGACAGGGATCAACGATCGCCGAAGCGGCGTATCGTCAACGGGTCGCCGGCAGCAAGCAGGACCTTGGCCAGCAGGCCTTCCAGGGCCTGGAGCTCTTCGGCTGCCAGCGCGCCGCACAACTCGTTCATGGCTGCCGCGCCGATTTCCGGCAGGCGGTCAGCCAGGCGCTGGCCGTCGGCGGTAAGGGCCAGGCGCACCTGGCGACGGTCGTCGGCGCAACGGTTGCGCACGATCAGTTCCTTCTGCTCGAGGCGGTCGAGCATGCGGGTCATCGACCCGCTGTCCAGGCCCAGGTAGCGGCACAGCTCGGCCGGGGTGTCCACCTGGTACTGGGTGACAATGATCAGCACCTTGAACTGCGCGGCGGTGACGCCTTCGGATTCGAGGTGCCAGTCGAGAATGCGGTCCTTCAGGATCGCTGCGCGGCCAAGCAGCATGCCGATAGCGCAGGTCTGGAAGTTTTCGGGGGAAAAATGGGCCATCGGAGGCTGCTCGGGTAATTGTGTGAAAATATTACTGCCTAGGCAGTGAATGTCAAAGCTTTGATTAGGTTGCTATGGAAAATTTCATGGTTTCTGCCCCTTGCGCTGCCCCCTGTAGGAGCGGCCTTGTGTCGCGATGGGCCGCAAAGCGGCCCCGGCAATTTTTGCTGGGGCACAAAACCTGGGGCCGCTTCGCGCCCCATCGCGACACAAGGCCGCTCCTACAGGGCCATGCGTCAAGGCCTGCTACGGTGTTCGCAGGCCCAGTGCCTCCACCGCCCCGCAGGCAATGGCCATGCCCACCAGCTCCGCCAGACTATCGGCCTGCAACCGTTTCATCACTCGCCCCCGGTACAGGTCCACCGTCTTCACGCTGACGCCCAGCCGCTCGGCAATCTCGCGGTTGCTCAACCCTTGGGCCAACGGCACGAACACATCACGCTCGCGCGGGGTCAGGCCATCGATGCGCGCCTGCACCCGGGCCAGCGCCTGGTCGTCCTGGCGTGCCCGCCCGACGCTTTCCAGCGCGGCCTGTACGCTGTCGAGCAGCAACTGATCGTTGTAGGGTTTTTCGATGAAGTCGCAAGCGCCGGCCTTGAAAGCCCGCACCACGATCGGCACATCGGCATGGCCGCTGACGAAGATCACCGGCAAACCCAGGCCACGCTCGCGCATCGCCTGCTGCACCGCCAACCCGCCCAACCCTGGCATGCGCACATCCAGCAGCACGCAGGCCGGGCCATCGTCGACGCAGGCGTCGAGAAACGCCTGCCCGCTGGCGAACGGCAATGCCTGCAAACCTACCGACTGCAGTAGCCACACCGTCGAATCCCGCATGCCCTGGTCGTCATCGACCACATACACTTTCGCTTGCACCGCCCTCTCCCCTTATCCCCTGCTGACCGCCAGGCGGCAGCACAGTACCAGACCGCCATTGTCACCGGCTCGCGCCCACAGGCTGCCGCCAAAGCCTTCGATCAGGCTGCGGCTCATGCTCAGGCCCAACCCCAGGCCGTCGGCCTTGCTGGTGGTGAACGGCGTGAAGATTTCATCCAGGCGCTCGGGCGCAACGCCCGGGCCCTGGTCGGCCACCTCGACCAGCACGCCGTCGCCATCGCGCGCGGCGCCGAGCAGGATACGTGACGGCCGCTCGCCATGCTGCTCGCGGTTGGCATCGATGGCGTTGCGCAGCAGGTTCACCAGTACCTGCTCCAGCAGTACCCGGTCGGCATACACCAAGGGCAGTTGCGCGCTCATGCGCAGCTCGACCACCACCTGGTCACGCGCGGCCTCCCATGCGCACAGGCGCATGGCTTCGCCGGCCACCTCGGCCATGTCCAGCGCCTGCAGGCGGCGCGGCCCCTTGCGCAGGAATGCGCGCAAGCGGCGGATCACCTCGGCGGCATGGGTGGCCTGTTCGCTGATGCGCTGCAGGCCCTGCCCCACCCGCTCGCGGGCCTGCGGGTCGCGCTCCAGGCCCTGCAGGTAGCGCTGGCTGGCGTTGGCGTAGTTGACCACTGCGGCCAACGGCTGGTTGATTTCGTGGGCAATACCCGATGCCAGCTCGCCCAGGGTGGCCAACCGGGCACTGTGCGCCAGGCTTTCCTGGGCCTCGATGCGCAGGGTGATGTCGCGTGACACGCTGACCACCTCCACCACCGCGCCGGTGTACGTTTCACGGATGGCCCGGCTGGCGATTTCGAACCAGCGGTAGCCGCCTGCGGCCTGGCGCACCCGGCAGGTCATGGTGTGGTAGCCGTCCTGGTCCAGGGCGGCGGCGGCCTGGCGCAGCACCTGGCGGCGCTCACGCGGGTGCAACAAGGTATGCACGGCCATGCCGCGCAATTGCTCTGGCCACAGGCCAAGCAGGCGGAATGCCGCCGGCGAGGCATCGAGGAAACGGCCGTCGGGGCTGTGCCGGGAGATCAGGTCAGTAGTGTTTTCGATGATCAGCCGGTACAGCCGCCGGGCGCGACTGGCCTCCCGTGCGCCATGGCGCTCGTCGCTGGCGTCTCGGCAACGCGCCAGCACCTGCTGGCCCTGGTCGTCAGGGATGAAGCTCCACAGTACGATGCGTTCACCGACCTGCACTTCGACGTCGGCGATCGCCCGGCGCTGGCGCAGGCAGGCGCGCACCAGGGCGGCGCAGTTGCCCGGCAGCCAGCTGGCCAGTGCCGGGCCTTCATCGACCCAGTCCTGCAGTGCCGAGTTGAGTGCCAGTGGCCTGGCGTCGCCGGCCAGCATCAGGCTGGGTTGCGGGTCCTTGGCGAGCAAGGGATAGGCTGTGTTATCCAAGGTAAGCGGCTCGTTGTTATAGTAGTTTTACTATATTGCTATAGTCGATATTCCTAATACCATAGCGACTCGCGTAAAACTGCGACAAGGGGGCGACCTACCGTCCGCCTCCCTGCACCCTGAACAGAGCTAACAATCAGCCACCGGGGGCCAAGCGCACAGGTTGTGCCTGCCTCCCTTACAGGATCACCGCATGTCGATCTATGCCCAGGGCCTGATGCCCGCTGCCGTCAACCATGTCGCTCTCACCCCGCTCAGTTTCATCGAACGCACCGCTGCCGTATATGGCGATTACCCGGCGGTGATCCACGGTGCCATCCGCCGCAACTGGCAGCAGACCTACCAACGCTGCCGGCGCCTGGCCAGTGCCCTGGTGGGCCGGGGTATCGGCCGTGGCGACACCGTGGCGGTGATGTTGCCCAACATTCCGGCCATGCTCGAAGCCCATTTTGGCGTGCCCATGACCGGCGCCGTACTCAATACCCTGAACGTACGCCTGGACGCCGAGGCCATCGCCTTCATGCTGCAGCATGGCGAGGCCAAGGTGCTGATTACCGACCGCGAGTTCCATACCGTCATCGAGGCGGCCCTGGCCTTGCTCGAGCACCCGCCATTGGTGGTGGATGTGGATGACCCGGAGTACGGCGAAGGCCGTGCGGTCAGCGAACTGGATTATGAGGCGTTCCTCGCCGAAGGCGACCCGGACTTTGCCTGGGAATGGCCCGATGACGAGTGGCAGGCAATCTCGCTCAACTACACCTCCGGCACTACCGGCAACCCCAAGGGCGTGGTCTACCACCACCGTGGCGCTTACCTGAACGCGCTGGGCAACCAGATGGTCTGGGCCATGGGCCACCGCCCGGTGTACCTGTGGACCTTGCCGATGTTCCACTGCAACGGCTGGTGCTACCCGTGGACCATCACCGCGCTGGCCGGCACCCATGTGTTCCTGCGCCGGGTCGACCCGCAGAAGATCCTGACCCTGATTCGCGAGCATCGGGTCAGCCACCTTTGCGGCGCACCGATCGTGCTCAACGCCCTGGTCAACATGCCCGAGGCAGCCAAGGCGGCCATCGAGCACCCGGTGCAGGCCATGGTCGCTGGTGCCGCGCCACCTGCCAAGGTCATCGGCGCCGTGGAAGAAATGGGCATCCAGGTTACCCACACCTACGGCCTGACCGAAGTCTACGGCCCGGTCACCGTGTGCGCCTGGCATGACGAATGGGATGAACTGTCGCTGGAAGAGCGCGCGCGGATCAAGTCCCGCCAGGGTGTGCGCTATCCGACACTCGACGGCCTGATGGTCGCCGACCCGCAAACCCTCGAACCGGTGCCGCGCGACGGCAACACCCTGGGCGAGATCTTCATGCGTGGCAACACGGTGATGAAGGGCTACCTGAAGAACCCTGAGGCCACCGTCGAAGCCTTCCGTGGCGGTTGGTTCCACACCGGTGACCTGGCCGTGTGGCATGCCGACGGCTATGTCGAGATCAAGGACCGGCTCAAGGACATCATCATTTCCGGTGGCGAGAACATCTCCACCATCGAGGTCGAGAACGCCCTGTACAAGCACCCGGCGGTGCTGGAAGCCGCAGTAGTGGCGCGCCCGGATGAAAAATGGGGGGAAACCCCCTGTGCCTTCGTCGCCCTCAAGGCGGGCCGCGAAGACACCCGCGAAGCCGACATCACCAGCTGGTGCCGCGAGCACCTGGCCGGGTTCAAGGTGCCGAAGACAGTGGTGTTCGGCGAATTGCCCAAGACCTCTACCGGCAAGATCCAGAAGTACGTGCTGCGCGACCGGGCCAAGGCCCTCTGATCCTGTAGCTGCCTCTTCGCGGGTGAACCCGCTCCCACAGGGATCGCACCAGACCTGAACCCTGCACTGTACCTGTGGGAGCGGGTTCACCCGCGAAGAGGCCCGCCCAGATTTCCCACTTTTTCAAGAGCCCCCAATGACCACCTACACAGCCCCCCTGCGTGACATGCGCTTCGTCCTGCATGATGTATTCGACGCCCCGGCCCTGTGGGCCCGCCTGCCTGCGCTGGCCGAGCGCATCGACGCCGATACCGCCGATGCCATCCTCGAAGAAGCAGCCAAGGTCACCAGCCAGCTGATTGCCCCGCTCAGCCGCAACGGTGACGAGCAAGGCGTGCGCTTCGCCGCAGGCGAAGTCACCACCCCTGACGGCTTCCGCGAGGCCTGGCACACCTACCGCGAAGGCGGTTGGGTCGGCCTGGGCGGCAACCCCGAACATGGCGGCATGGGCATGCCGAAGATGCTCGGTGTACTGTTCGAAGAAATGCTCTACGCCGCCGATTGCAGCTTCAGCCTGTATTCGGCGTTGAGCGCGGGCAGCTGCCTGGCGATCGATGCCCACGCCAGCGAAGCGCTCAAGGCCACCTACCTGCCGCCTCTGTACGAAGGCCGCTGGGCCGGCACCATGTGCCTCACCGAACCCCATGCCGGCACCGACCTGGGGCTGATCCGCAGCCGCGCCGAGCCCCAGGCCGACGGCAGCTATCGCATCAGCGGCAGCAAGATCTTCATCACCGGCGGCGAACAGGACCTGACCGAAAACATCGTCCACCTGGTGCTGGCCAAGCTGCCGGATGCGCCAACGGGCGCCAAGGGCATCTCGCTGTTCCTGGTGCCCAAGTACCTGGTCGAGGCCGATGGCCGCCTGGGAGCGCGCAATGCCGCCCATTGCGGCTCGATCGAACACAAGATGGGCATCAAGGCCTCGGCCACCTGCGTCATGAACTTCGATGGTGCCGTCGGCTACCTGGTGGGCGAGCCGAACAAGGGCCTGGCGGCGATGTTCACCATGATGAACTACGAGCGCCTGTCCATCGGCATCCAGGGCATCGGTTGTGCCGAGGCGTCCTACCAGAGCGCCGCCCGCTACGCCAACGAACGCCTGCAAAGCCGCGCCGCCAGCGGCCCAAAGGCACAGGACAAGGCTGCCGACCCGATCATCCACCACGGCGATGTGCGGCGCATGCTGCTGACCATGCGTACCCTCACCGAAGGTGGCCGGGCGTTTGCCGCCTACGTCGGCCAGCAGCTGGACCTGGCACGCTACGCCGAAGACGCCGGCGAGCGCGAGCATGCGCAGCGCCTGGTGGCGCTGCTGACACCGGTGGCCAAGGCGTTTTTCACCGACAACGGCCTGGAAAGCTGCGTGCTCGGCCAGCAGGTGTATGGCGGCCATGGCTACATTCGCGAATGGGGCCAGGAGCAGCGGGTGCGCGACGTGCGCATCGCGCAGATCTACGAAGGCACCAACGGCATCCAGGCCCTCGACCTGCTCGGGCGCAAGGTGCTGGCCGACGGTGGCCAGGCGCTGGCCAGCTTTGCCGCCGAGGTGCGGGCCTTCAGCGTGGATGCGCCGCTGCACCGTGAAGCCCTGCAAGCGAGCCTGGCGCGGCTGGAGGCCACCAGCGCCTGGCTGCAGGCGCGGGCCGGCGAAGATACCAACCTGGTCAGCGCAGTGGCGGTGGAATACCTGCAGCTGTTCGGGCTGACGGCGTATGCCTACATGTGGGCGCGGATGGCGGCGGTTGCGTTGGCCAGGCGTGACGAGGATGCGGCGTTTCATGGGGCCAAGCTTGCGTGTGCGGAGTTCTTTTTTCAGCGGGTGTTGCCGCGGGGGTTGGGGCTGGAGGCCAGTATCCGGGCGGGTAGTGGCAGCCTTTATGGTTTGGAGGCGGCGCAGTTCTGAGAGGCCATGGGGGCGCTTTGCGCCCCATCGCGACACAAGGCCGCTCCTACAGGGGAACGCGATTCCATGTAGGAGCGGCCTTGTGTCGCGATGGGCTGCAAGGCAGCCCCAAGGATTTCAGCAACTTCTTACATGCGCGAAGGGTTCTCAAACGCCGGAAAACCATCATCAATCCGACGAAAACCGGCACAACTGATAGTCATTCGCCATTACTTCGGTTCTCGGGAGCCCTCCAGCAAGGGTAGAATGCGCAAAACCCGGAGCCGCAATGAACCACGACCGCCTCAATCCCAGCCCAGACGATGCCATCACCGACGCCGCCGCGAACTGGTGCATGCGCCTGCACGCCGAAGATTGCACGGTAGCCGAGCGCGAGGCGTTCTCCCGCTGGCTGGCGGCCGACCCGCGGCACGCCGAGGAATACCATGCGATGCTGGAAATCTGGCAAACCGCCGACCTGCTGCCGCGCAATGCCACTGTCATCGACTTCAACCCGCCCGTGCAAAAGGCTGCGCGCCCGCGCAACTGGCGGCCGCTGGCATCCGCTGCCGCAATCGCCCTGGCGGTGCTGCCGCTGGCCGGCTGGGTGGGCTGGGAACAAGGCTGGCTGCCCAATCACTACCAGCACTTCGAAGCCAACGAACACATGCAGACCGTGCAGCTGAGCGACGGCAGCACGGTGCAGCTCAACCTCAACACCGAGCTCACCTACCTCAACTACAAGGACCAGCGCCAGGTCTTGCTCAAGCGTGGCGAGGCGTTCTTCAAGGTACAGCACGACAGCAGCCACCCGTTCATCGTGCATGCCGGTCGTGGCCAGACCCGCGTCACCGGCACTCAGTTCAACGTGTGGAAGTACCAGGACCAGGTCAAGGTCACCCTGGTGGAAGGTTCGGTACTGGTATCCAGCGACGGCAGCGCCAGCGGCTACCGCCTGGGCCCGGGGATGCAGGCAAGCTACCACAAGGGCGACTTCGAGCCGCAACTGGAGCAGAGCAACGACTTCGGCAACAGCCTGGCCTGGCGCGACGGCAAGCTGGTGCTCGACAACCTGAGCCTGGAAGATGCCCTGCCGGTGATCAACCGCTACCTCGACGCACCGCTGCTGCTGGCCGACGCCAGCACCGGCCGCATCCGCATCAGCGGCATCTACAACACCCGCGAGGTGGGGCGCCTGGTCAACAACCTGCCCAAGGTGCTGCCGGTCTACCTGACCCGCAGCAAGGACGGCAGCACCGTGCTCAACCGCATCTCGCCGCCGCCCGACAAGGGCTGATGCCCTTCCTGCCTTACAGCGTCATCGCCGCCAACCAGCCGAACGCCAGCAGTGGCAGATTGTAGTGGATGAAGGTAGGCACCACCGTGTCCCAGATATGGTGGTGCTGGCCATCCACGTTCAGCCCCGAGGTCGGGCCCAGGGTCGAGTCCGAGGCAGGCGAGCCCGCATCACCCAGGGCACCGGCGGTACCAACGATGCACACCGTGGCCAGCGGGTCGAAGCCCAGCTGCACGCACAGCGGCACGAAGATCGCGGCCAGGATCGGTACGGTGGAAAACGACGAGCCGATGCCCATGGTCACCAGCAGGCCCACCAGCAACATCAGCAGGGCACCGACGCCCTTGCTGTGGTCGATCCACTGTGCCGAGGTTTCCACCAGGCTCTTCACTTCGCCGGTGGCCTTCATCACATCGGCAAAACCTGAGGCGGCAATCATGATGAAGCCGATCATGGCCATCATCTTCATGCCTTCGGTGAACAGGTCGTCAGTGTCCTTCCAGCGCACGATGCCCGACAGCGAGAAGATCAGGAAGCCGACCATGGCACCGATGATCATCGAGTCCAACCACAACTGAACGATGAACGCCGAGGCAATCGCCAGCCCAGCCACCAGCAAGGTCAGCGGGTTGTACTGCACGCTCACCTGCTCCACCTGCTCGATGCGGGCCAGGTCGTAGTCACGTTTCTTGCGGTAGCTGATGAATACTGCCAGCAACAGGCCAGCCAGCATGCCGGCGGCCGGGATGGCCATGGCGTGGGTGACATTCACGCCACTCACGTCGACACCCGCGCGGGCAACGTTGGCCAGCAGGATTTCGTTGAGGAAGATGTTGCCAAAGCCCACCGGCAGGAACATGTACGGGGTGATCAGGCCGAAGGTGATCACACAGGCGATCAGCCGGCGGTCGATGCGCAGGCGGGTCAGCACGTATAGCAGCGGCGGCACCAGCAAGGGGATGAAGGCAATGTGGATAGGCAGGATGTTCTGCGACGACACCGCCACCACCAGCATCAGGCCCACCAGCAGCCATTTGACCTTGCCGCCATTGGCATGGCCCTGGCGGTCGATCATGGCCAGGGCGCGGTCGGCCAGGGCATGGGCCAGGCCGGACTTGGCGATGGCCACGGCAAAGGCGCCCAGCAGTGCATAGGACAGGGCTACCGTAGCCCCACCGCCGAGGCCGCCGTTGAAGGCCTTGAGCGTACCCTCGATACCCAGGCCGCCCACCAGCCCACCGGCCAGGGCCCCGATGATCAGGGCGATGACCACGTGCACGCGGGACAGGCTGAGTATCAGCATGATGCCGACCGCGGCGATCACTGCATTCATGGTTGGCTTACCTCATTGCGACAGAAAAAAAGCGCGCACTGTGCAGCAGTGGGCGGCGGATGTCAAAAACGCCATGTTTCGGCGCATTACCAATGCCTGGTGCGGCCCGGCGGTTAAATTGAACGTTTGAATAAAGAAAAGCCTGCGATGGCCGACACAATCGTCAGCCACACTCTTATTACAAGGGATCCGCCCCCATGCCTTTGCGCCAACTTTCCATCCAGTGGAAGATCACCCTGCTCGCCGGTCTCTGCCTGGCCGGCATCGTCACCCTGCTCGTCGGCCTGTCGCTGTACCGCATGGACCACAGCTCGGACCTGGTCAAGGCCAGCAGCATGCAGATGCTGACCGAGTCGGCGCAGTCGCGCATAGAGTCGCAGGGCGAGGTGCAGGCGCTGAACATCCGCCGCCAGTTCATGGACGCCTACCAGTACGGCGCCGGTTTCGCCCGCCAGGTGCTGTTCCTGCGCGAGCAGGCGGAAAAGCGCTTTCTCGATGCCTTCGACCTGCGCGAAGACATGACCCGCCAGGTACGCGCGGCGCTGCAGGCCAACCCTGAGCTGCTCGGCCTGTCGCTGGTGTTCGAGCCCAACGCCCTGGACAACAAGGACAGCCTGTTCGCCGGCAAGGCAGAGCTGGGCAGCAACGAAACCGGGCGCTTCGCCCTGTACTGGTCGCAACCGCGTGTCGGCCAGCTGACGGCAATGGCCCTGCCCGAGCATGACATGGCCAACATCGAGATCGGCCCAAGCGGCCAGCCAGCCAACACCTGGTGGGTGTGCCCACGCACGTCCGGCAAAGTGTGCGTGGTGGAACCCTACTTCTACGACATCGATGGCCAGCAGGTGCTGATGACCAGCATCGTCTTCCCGCTGGCGGTAGACGGCAAGGTGATCGCCACCCTGTCCATCGACATCAACCTCAACAGCCTGCAGGCCCTGAGCCAGGAGGCCAGCCGCAGCCTGTACGAAGGCCGCACCACGGTCGGCATCCTCAGCCCGGTCGGCCTGCTGGCCGGCTACAGCGCCGACGCCAGCAAGCTGGCCCAGCGCTTCGATCAGGTCGACACCGCCAAGGGGGCCGAACTGGTGCGCAAGCTGGCCGACGGCAAGATGACCATCGTCCACGACCAGCAGCGCCTGAAGGTGCTGGCCGCATTCCGGCCGATTCCGGATGCCCAGCCTTGGGGCGTGCTGCTGGATGTGCCGGAAAACGCCCTGACCGGCCCGGCCGAAGCGCTGAAACAGGAACTGGACGCGCTGAACACCAGCGGCACCCTTCTGGAACTTGGCCTGGGCCTGGCGGCGGCGATTGCCGGCCTGCTGATGGTGTGGCTGATGGCCCGCGGCGTTACCCGGCCGATCCTCGGCGTGGCAAGCATGCTCAAGGACATCGCCAGCGGTGAAGGTGACCTGACCCGCCGCCTGACTTACCAGAAGCAGGACGAACTGGGCGAGCTGGCCGGCTGGTTCAACCGGTTCCTCGACAAGCTGCAGCCGACCATCGCCGAGGTCAAACGCTCGGTGCAAGCCGCCCGTGGCACCGCCGACCAGTCTTCGGCAATTGCCACCCAGACCAGCGCCGGCATGGAGCAGCAGTACCGCCAGGTCGACCAGGTGGCCACTGCCTCGCACGAGATGAGTGCCACCGCCCAGGACGTCGCCCGCAGCGCCGCCCAGGCCGCGCAGGCCGCCCGCGACGCCGACCAGGCCACCCGCGAAGGCCTGGCGGTGATCGACCGCACCACCCACAGCATCGATGCTCTGGCCGCCGACATGAGCAACGCCATGGCCGAAGTCGAGGGCCTGGCGCAGAACAGCGAGAAGATCGGTTCGGTACTGGAGGTGATCCGTTCGATCGCCGAACAGACCAACCTGCTGGCGCTCAACGCCGCCATCGAGGCGGCCCGAGCCGGTGAAGCCGGCCGTGGCTTTGCCGTGGTCGCGGACGAGGTGCGCAACCTGGCCCAGCGGACCCAGGAATCGGTGGAAGAAACCCGCCAGGTGATCGAGGCTTTGCAGAACGGTACCCGCGAAGTGGTCGGGGCCATGGACAACAGCCACCGCCAGGCCCAGGGCGGCGTGCAGCAGGTTGGCCAGGCCGTCACCGCGCTGCAGCGCATCGGCCAGGCCGTGACGGTGATCACCGACATGAACCTGCAGATCGCCTCGGCCGCCGAGGAGCAGAGCGCGGTGGCCGAGGAAATCAACAGCAACGTGGCGACCATCCGCGACGTCACCGAGTCGCTGTCCGGGCAGGCCAACGAGTCGGCACGCGTAAGCCAGTCACTGAACAGCCTGGCCAACCAGCAACAGGCGCTGATGGACCAGTTCCGCGTTTGACTGGACAAGGGCCGGCATCTGCCGGCCCAGGTTCAGGCCTCGAACCTGCCCCCGCCGAGAATGCGGTCCAGCAGCACCAACGCGCCATGCACATTGGGCCTGGCGCCCATCGGCAATACGTCGGTGCCGGGCAACGCGGCATCGTGGTAGCCGGACGCCATGACCAACTGGTGCATCTGGTTGCCATTGAGGTAGATGTGGTGGTGCTCCATGGCATAGGACTGGATCAGGCTCAGCGCGCCGCACACCATCGGCGTCGCACTGGACGTGCCGCCGTAGTTGTCTGTGTAGTCCCGGTCATCGCCTGACAGGTCCTGCAAGCTGCCATCGGAAAGCGTGACTACGCTGTCACCCCAGGCATTGAGCATGCGGTAAGGGTAATGGTGGTTGGAGTAGGCGTGGGGCTTGCCGTCATAAGAGTGGCTGGCACCCACCAGAATGGTACCTGAATCGCCATGGTCAGCGAAGTAACGCCAATTGGCCAGGTCTACGCCCTGCCCCGCCTGGGTACCTCGTTCTGCAAGGGTCTTGCTACTGCCATTGGCTGCCGCATTGACCACCACCGCACCGCGGCGGCTCAACTGCTGCATGACGGTCCACCAGGCCTTGTCGTGCAAGGATGGCAGCATCGTGCTCAACACGTCGATATTTGCAGTCTGGCGATTGATGCCAACGATATCCCCAGGCGCCACATTGCGCAGCAGGTCCTTGAGCACCTGGTAACTGCCAGGGGTGTCTTGCGCGCGGTTGTTGTACAGGTACAGCTCGCTGTCATGGCTGATTCCGGTAACTCCCATGCCGTTGCGCGTGGCCAGAATGACCCCTGCCGAAGCCGTGCCATGGCTGGGGTCATGGTTGGGCGCAAGCGAGATGACTTGCAAGGCGGGGTTGCCGCGCAAGTCTTCATGCTGCGGGTACAACCCACCATCGCTGAAGTGAATGCGCGCGCCCTTGCCCGTCACCTCGTTGGCCCAGGCGTTGCGCACATTCAGGCCCTTCCACCGGGGGCCGGGTTCGTCGAGGTAGTTCTGGAGTGACTCGAAGTCGGGCGTGGGCTGAGCATTTTCATAAGCCCTGTTGCCTGCCACCACTGCAGTACCTGTCAGCAAGGTTGCCAGCAACCCCGCCAGCACGAACGCGGCAGGGTGTGGTTCCGGAAGTACCGGCGACACCTGCATGGATACGAGATAGTCCAGTGCGGCCAACGACTTGAGCAATGCCAGATAGGTGTCATCGAGCATGCCGGCAGGCTGGTCGAGGTAATAGTACTGACGTAGTGCCCGGAGCCTGTCATCGTCCACTTCATGCTCGTCCAGCACAGGCCTGAGCGCGATCACCGACTTCAGGTTCGGCCAATAGCGAACCAGCGTCGAGCCCGAGCCTGGCTCTAGGTCGTCAAGGAAGCGCTCATACCCACCGCTGTCGAACTCGATGACCAGTGTCGGGTACGAGGTACCTGGCGCCAACGTGGGAAGCGTTTGCTGAGCGTGATCAGCCATGTCCGCGGGGCCTGCCGCCCGCTTGCGACGCTTGGCGGCAGAAGGCAACGGGACCTTGTCGAGCACGCTGCGGTTGATCTCCTCGACCGCGATATCGAGTACCAGCGGCGGCATGTCGATGACACCGGCCGCCCCGACAGGCCGATTCATCGCCCGGGCATGTTCATCTCGCAGCACCACCCTTGGCCGGATGGTGTAGACCCCCGCCTCCTCCTCGGCGGACAAAGTGGCTGGGCAGCCGTGATCACTCGGTTTGCCGGTGTGTGCCTGGGAATAGGCCGAAACCCCTCGGAACGACACCGAGCCATCCGGGCCCGCCCGCTCCAGCTCGTAGCGAATGCGGTTGACCTTGTGCAGGTCTGTGCCAGTGCAACGAACGTGCAGCTTTCCATCGAATCGGAAGTTGCGGTAATAGATAAAATTCAAGTCCAGCGTCATCAGGAATGCCTCGCAGAATGTGCTTGCCAAACGGCACTGCGCACCTTTGCAAACCGCTGCTTCCCCTCGCAGCAGGAGCCCGTTCCCTGCCGCCGTCGGCAACGCCTGGGAGGGGTCGTCTACACTTGCCCGCACCTACCCCACGGCAATCGACGAAGGCCCCGATGAAGAAGATTCCAACGCTGCTGGCCGGCCTGCTGCTCGCGGTGGGCATGGCCAGCACCGATAGCGCCGCTTCGGCGGAACGCACCACGCCCATTCACTTTGGCGCCATCGGCTGGGAAAGCGGCGCCCTCACCACCGAGATCCTGCGGCTGATCGTGGAGCGCGGGTATGGCTACTCCACCGACACCCTGCCCGGCAGTACTGTCAGCATGGAAGTGGCGCTGGCGCGCAACGATCTGCAAGTCATCGCCGAGGAATGGGCCGGGCGCAGCCCTTCCTGGGTCAAGGCAGAAGCCGCCGGGCAGGTGTTCGCGTTGGGCGACACGGTCAAGAATGCCGAAGAAGGCTGGTGGGTGCCGGCCTACGTGATCGAGGGCGATGCGGCACGCAAGCTGAAACCCGTGGCGCCGGAATTGCGCAGCGTCGAGGACCTCAAGCGCTACCCGCAGGTGTTCCGCGACCCCGAGTCGCCCGGCAAAGGGCGTTTTCTCAACAGCCCCAGCGGCTGGACATCCGAGACCGTCAACAGCCAGAAACTCAAGGCCTACGGGCTGAATGAGCTGTATACCAACTTCCGCAGCGGCTCCGGGGCTGCAATGGATGCCGAAATCGGCTCGGCCATCCGCCGTGGCCAACCAGTGCTGTTCTACTACTGGAACCCTACCCCTTTGATGGGGCGTTACAAACTCATACGCCTGCAAGAGCCGTCGTTCGATGCCCAGGCCTGGGCCACCCTCACCGATGCCGGTAATCCCGAGCCCAAGGGCAGCAGCTCGCTGCCGGCCAAATTGTCGATTGGCGTGTCCAAGGCCTTCCGCGAGGGCTACCCGGAGCTGGTGAGCGTGTTCGAGCGGGTCGACCTGCCCATCGACCGTCTGAACAGCGCACTGGCCGAGATGAGCGAAAAGCGCACACCGCCCCGTGACGCTGCCCTCACCTTCCTGCGCAATAACCGCGAAGTGTGGAAAGCCTGGTTGCCTGCGGACATTGCCAGCAAGGTCGAGGGCAGCCTGTGAGCGGCGGCTTCCCTGAAACCCTGCAATTCTCCTTTGCCGACAGCGTCAACCGCTTGGTCGACTGGCTGGTGCTGCATTACGGCGATCACCTGCGCAGCGTCTCGGACCAGTTGCTGCAACTACTGGTCGGCCTGGAAACCCTGCTGCGCCTGCTGCCTTGGTGGCTGCTGCTGTTGCTGATCGGCCTGCTCGCCTGGCATGCCAGCCGCAGCGTGCTGCGCAGCGCGGTACTGGTGGCGCTGCTGGCCCTGATCGGCATGCTCGGGTTGTGGGACAAACTGCTGCAGACCATGGCGTTGGTGCTGGTCAGTACCGGCCTCTGCGTGCTGGTGGGCGTGCCGCTGGGCATCCTGCTGGCTGCCCGGCCGCTGGCGAAGCGGTTGTTATTGCCGGTACTGGATGTGATGCAGACATTGCCGGCCTTCGTTTACCTGATCCCGGTGCTGATGCTGTTCGGCCTGGGCAAGGTGCCTGCCGTGTTCGCCACGCTGATTTATGCCCTGCCACCGCTGGTTCGGCTGACCGAACTGGGGCTGAGCCAGATCGACCCTTCGTTGCTGCAGGCCGCCCATGGCCTTGGGGCCAGCCGCTGGCAGCGGTTGCGGCGCATCGCCCTGCCGCTGGCGCTGCCCAGCATCATGGCCGGGCTCAACCAATCGGTGATGATGGCCCTGTCGATGGTGGTGGTGGCTTCGATGATTGGCGCCCGCGGGCTGGGCGAGGACGTGCTGTCGGGGATCCAGACCTTGAATGTCGGCCAAGGCGTCGAGGCCGGGCTGGCGATCGTCGCCCTGGCCATGGTGATCGACCGGATCAGCCAGGCCTATGGGCGTAACCAGCGCTGAGAAGTGTTGTCTGTGGCGACCCTTTCGCAGCACAAGGCTGCTCCTACAGGGTTAGCGCCATGGTTCAGGCATGCGCAATACCTGTAGGAGCAGCCTTGTGCTGCGAAAGGGCCGGGCCCGACAATGCAGCCCTGTCAGCCTGAAACCGGACCCACCCGCATGTCCCTCAAAGCCCTGCGCACCCTGGTGACCATCGCCCGTCACGGCACCTTCGCCCGTGCCGCCGACCTGCTCAGCCTCACCCCTTCGGCGGTCAGCCTGCACATCAAGACCCTCGAAGACGAACTGCAGGTGACCTTGTTCGACCGCAGCCGCAGGCAGGTGTCGCTGACCGAAGCCGGCCAGTTGGCGGTGGCCCGGGCCGAAACCATCCTGGCTGCCTATGACGAACTGGCCGACGCCCTGGCCAGCGGCCCGAGCCTGCGCGGCCGCCTGCGCCTGGGGGCGATCCACACGGTGCTGGCGCGGCGCCTGCCCAAGGCGCTGGTATGGATCAAGGCGCACCATCCGCAGTTGCATGTCAGCGTGGCCTCCGGCATGTCGGCGGAACTGGCACGACGGGTGGAAGACGGCGAGCTTGATGCCGCGATCACCACCGAACCGGTCAGCCCCTACCCGCAAAGCCTGGACTTCACACCGTTGTTCGAAGACCGCTTCTGGGCGATCGCCAGCCCCGACCTCGCCGGGCAAAGCGTGCCTCAGTTGCTGGCCAGCCAGCCGTTCCTGCGCTTCGACAAGCGTGCCTGGGCCGGGCGGCAGATCGAGCAGGAGCTGCGCCGCCAGCATTTGCAGGTGAGCGAACAGATGGAACTGGACAGCCAGGAAGCGCTGGCACGCATGGCGGTGATGGGCCTGGGCGTGGCAATCATCCCCATGGCCGATGACGACCTGCAACGCTTGCCACCGGCCACCTGCCTGCCGTTTGGCGAACCGCAGCTGACTCGGCGGGTGGTATTGCTGGAGCATGAGAAGAGCCAGCGGCGGCATTTGAGTGCAGTATTGAAGACTGCGCTGGAGGCTTGAGATTGCCGGGGCCGCTGCGCGGCCCTTTCGCGACACAAGGCCGCTCCCACAGGTTTGCCACTGCCTTCAAATGCAACGCGTTCGCTGTGGGAGCGGCCTTGCGTCGCGAAAGGGGCGCGCAGCTCCCCCAGAGCAAACATGCATTTTTCCTCAACAGTCAGTACAGAAATCAACGTTTTTACAAACCGATCCGCACCCGTAGTCTGTGCCTCGTACCCGACCACGGAACGTCGACCATGCTCCACTTGCTGCTCACTACCCTGCTGCCGATCATCCTGCTGATTGCCCTGGGCACCTTCCTGCGCCTGCGCGGCTTCCTCGCCGACAACTTCTGGCCCGGCGCAGAGCGCCTTAGCTATTACGTACTGCTGCCGTCGCTGTTCCTCCATGGCCTGGCCACCGCCAACCTCGATGGCGTGCCGGTGCTGGGCATGGTCGGCGTGCTGATGCTCTCGACCCTGGCCGGGGCCGTGCTGCTGGTGCTATACCAGGGCGCAATGAACCATGACGGTGCCGACTTCACTTCGGTGTTCCAGGGCGGCATCCGCTTCAACAACTACATCGGCGCCACCCTTGCAGCAGGTATCTATGGCAGCGCCGGCATCGCCCTGGCGGCGGTGGCCAACGCTGCAATCGTGCCCCTGGTCAACCTGCTTTGCGTGCTGGTGTTCGCCCGCTTCAGTGCCCGCCATAGCTCACCAGCGACGGTGCTGCGGGCCATCTTCGCCAACCCCTTGATCGTCGGTTGCGCCGGCGGGTTGCTGCTGCGCGCCAGCGGGTTGGGCTTGCCAGCGGGTATCGAACCCACGGTCAAGGCCCTGGGCCAGGCCGCCCTGCCGCTGGGCCTGCTGTGCGTCGGCGCAGCCCTGGGTAGCGCCCGCCTGGGCCAGCAGGTGCACCCGCTGATGGCAGCGTCGGCATTCAAGTTCCTGGTCATGCCGCTGACCACATGGGGCTTGTGCCGCCTGCTTGGCCTGGGTGGCCAGGCAGCAGTGGTTGCGGTGCTGTTCCAGGCGCTGCCGACCGCGTCGTCTTCCTATGTGATGGCCCGGCAAATGGGCGGTAACGCACCGCTGATGGCCACCATCATCGCCCTGCAGACCGTGGTCGCCGCCGCCACCCTGCCTTTGGTACTGATGCTCGCGCTTGGCTAGACTGTGAACCAGCCCACAGTTCGGGAGCTTGCCTCATGCGCTTTTCGTGGATGGTGATCGGCCTGGCCTCGGCCTTGCTCGCAGGCCCCTTGCACGCCGCCGACCCGGCCAAGGCTGCCGTCGCCGAGGACAAGGCCGAGGTGCTCGAGGAAAAAGTGGTGAACGACACGCCACCCCCGAAAAAGGCCGAAACTCTCACACCGGGCGAAGCGCAGGCAGTGGACCCTGCCGGCCAGGCGCCGTTGGATGACAGCATCACCTGCCTGGCCCGCACCATCTACTGGGAGGCCAAGGGTGCCGACGCCGAAGACATGGCCGCCGTGGCCAACGTCGTGCTCAACCGCCTGGGCCACGATGGCTTCCCGGATACAATCTGCGGCGTGGTCAAGCAGGGTGTGGAAAGCAAGGCCTGCCAGTTCTCCTGGTGGTGCGACGGGCGCCCGGACCAGGTCGAAGAAGCGCAACGCTACGGCATTGCCAAGGAAATCGCGCGCAAGGCGCTCAACCAGCAGTTGAAAGACCGCACCGGCGGTGCCTTGTACTTCCACGACCGCAATGTGCGCCCGGACTGGGCCAAAGCCTACCGCCGGACGGCGCAGACCAGGCATTTTCTGTTCTACAAACCGAACCAGGCGGTGGCGCGCTGATACCCGCCGGGCGACGGCAAACGGGCTGACAGCTTTGGTTCGATAAGAATGATTACCAACTGTTCGCACTTTTCCGATGATCAGTGGTCTACTCCCTCTTTTGCCGCCAGCAACGAATGCCGGCGTTTTCATTGCTTTGCACGATCCCGGGCCAAAAGCCCCGGGCTTGTGTAGGATGAGCAGCGCAAACCACGACGCTGCCAGTCATAGGGAGATCCACATGCGCGTCCTGTCATCCGTTGCCGCCTTGTCGTTGGGTCTGGTCGTCTCGGCCGGGGCACTGGCTGCCACCGGCGAAGAGGCGCAACTGATCGATTCGATCAATGTCTACCGCAGCAAGGCCCAGCCCTGCGGTGGTGAAGCGTCGTTGGAGCTGCCACCGCTCAACAGCGATACCCGCCTGGCGCTGTCGCCGGAGGGTACCCGCGACCTGCAGCAAGCCATGACCCGCGCCGCCTACCCGATGGTCAACGTGCAGGCCATCAGCCTGTCGGGGCCACGTGATGCGCGCGCGGCCATGCATGCCATCGAGGAGAGTTTCTGCCAGGTGGTGCTCGACCCGCAGTTCGTCGATATTGGCGTCAGCCAGGAAGGCCGCGACTGGCGCATCGTGCTGGCCCGGCCGCTGCTCAGTGGTCGCCTGGGCGACTGGCAGGCCGAGGGGCAGAAGGTGCTGCAGGAGATCAATGCCGCGCGCAAGGTACCGCGTCAGTGCGGTGGCCAGCCCTTCGCCGCCGCCCCCGCGCTGAGCTGGAGCACGGTGCTGGCCGGGGTTGCCGCCAACCACACCCGGGCCATGGCCAACCAGAACTTCTTCGACCACATCGACAAGGACGGCCGCACCCCCGGTGACCGGGCAGAACTGGCCGGCTACCTGTACCAGCAGATTGGTGAAAACATCGCCGCCGGGCGTGACACCGCGCGCAAGGTGGTCGATGGCTGGCTGGATAGCCCGGGGCATTGCGCGACGCTGATGAACCCGGACTTTCGTGAGCTGGGCGCTGCGTATGCAGTGGACCCGAAGAGTGACGCAGGGATTTACTGGACGGGGTTGTTCGGGACGCCGCAGTAGGCCGGCTCTCACCGGACTCATTGAATTAGCAGGGACCCTGTGGGAGCAACTGTCTTGCTCAATTTCTAAAGGCTGGCGCGATCCCTGTGGGAGCGGGCTTGCCCGCGAACACGGGCGAAGCCCGTGCCATCCACTGCGGTGTCCTCTTCGCGGGCAAGCCCGCTCCCACAGGGTACGTGGACCGCTTGTGAATTCAGTTCTCTACCTGACAGCGCAGTTCAATGGCCGTACAACCAAACCGTCGCCGCACGCACTTGCCCAGGTAACTGGCATCGCCCAGGCCCACTTCATCGGCAATCTGCGCCAGGCTGTGGCTGGAATTGAGCAAGCGCCAGCGCGCCTGTTGCAGGCGCATCTCCAGCCACCAGGCCTTGGCGCTCATGCCATGGCTGGCGTGAAACTGCCGGTCCAGCTGGCGCCGGCTGATGCCCAGCTCTGCCGCCAACTGCTCCGCGGTCAGCGGCGTACCCAGGTGATGGCGCATCAACGCCTGCGCGCGCTGCACCTGCCTACCCTGCCCGGCCGGCAGCTCCAGCGAGCGCAAGGCATGGCGGCTATCGCGGGTTTCATCCACCAGCATGTCGGCCAGGCCCTTGAGCGCCCGTGTCCGCCCGCAGGCACGTGACAACAGCGCGACGGCCAGGTCGATGGCGGCTGTGCCGCCGGCGCAGGTGATGCGGCTACCGTCGATGCAATACAGCTGCTCGGTCAGCACCTGCAAATGCGGAAAGGCCGCACGAAATTCGGCTTCGTGGCGCCAGTGCACCACTACCTTGTGCCCCTGCAACAACCCGCAGGCGGCCAACAGGAAAGCACCGTTGTCGATCCCCACCAGCTTGACGCCAGCCTTGCCGGCCTGCCTTAGCAAGGCCCGGTAGCGAGGCGCCAGCGCGGCGGTGGCCATGGCGTTGCGCCCGCCGAACACCACCAGGTAGTCGAAACCGGCCAGCTCGAGCTGGCCTGCGACGGCCTCGACCTGCACCACCGCGCCACTGCTCGACGGCACCGGGTCGAGGGACAGCCCCGCCACGGTCCAGCTGCAGTAGCGCTGCTGGCTGTAGTCCTCGTCGTCGGCACTGAAACGCAACTTGTCGAGAAAGGCACCGAACGGCAGCAGGGCAAAATCCGGTAACGGCAAGATCAGCAAGCGGATATCGGGGAGCATTGGCATCGCGTCCAGAAACGACCATTAAATGTCCGGATCATACCCTTGCTGGCCAAGGCCGGCGCCATAGACTGGCGCCCTCCACACCAACAAGGCACTTCCCCCATGGCACTCGACACTTGGCTCATCTACCTGCTGGCGAGCATCGGCCTGTCGCTGACCCCGGGCCCCAACAGCCTGCTGGCCCTGACCCACGGTGCCTTGTATGGCGCACGCCGGACATTGTTCACCATCGTTGGCGGGGTGTTTGGCTTCAGTGCCCTGATCGCCCTGGCCATGTTCGGCCTCAGCGCATTGCTACAGGCTTCGGCGTCGGTGCTGAGCGTGCTCAAGTGGGTGGGTGGCGCCTATCTGATCTGGCTGGGTATCCAGCTGTGGCGCAGCCCGGGCCTGCACCTGGAACTGACCGCGCGAAGCGCGCAGCTGGGCAATGCCGGCCTGTTCCGCCAAGGCCTGCTGTCGGCCATGGCCAACCCCAAGGTGTTGCTGTTCTACGGCGCTTTCCTGCCGCAGTTCATCGACCCGCAGCGTGGGTTGCTGCTGCAGTTCGTGGTAATGGCGGCTACCTTTGCCAGTGTCGAATTCCTGGTCGAATACCTGTTGGCGCGCCTGGCATTTCGCATACGGCCATGGCTGGCCAAGGGCGGCAAGGGCTTCAACCGCTGCTGCGGCAGCCTGTTTGCCGTGATTGGTGTGGCGTTGCCGCTTGGGCGGTAGCGTCTGATACAGGCGTGTGCAGTTTTTTGTGGGAGCGGCCTTGCGTCGCGAAAGGGCCGCAAAGCGGCCCCGGCAATTCTGAAGTGATGCGTAGATCCTGGGGGCGCTTCGCACCCCTTTCGCGACGCAAGGCCGCTCCCACAGGTGACCGCGCTACCATTCAACCCCGGCGCGCTTTGGCGACGAAGATGATCAAGGCCACGAGCGGCAGCCCCGCGCCCACCAGCGCCACACCCTGCCAGCCAAACTGGCCGAACACCGCACTGGCCACCGCCGAACCCAGCGCCCCTCCCAGGAAGATACTGGTCATGTACACCGCGTTCAGCCGCCCGCGGCTGGCCGGGTCCAGCGCGTACACTTCACGCTGGCCGATGACCATGTTCATCTGCACCGCAAAATCCAGCAGCACGCCGGTCAGGCCCAGGCCGATCACGCTGTAGCCCGGTACCGTCAGCCCCAGCAACAGTGCCGCCGGTGCCAGCAACAACGCCAGCAGCGAACCGGCCCGGGCATGCCCGGCATCGGCCAGACGGCCGGCCATGGGTGCGGCAACGGCGCCCACCGCGCCCACCAGGGCGAATACCGCGATCTGGCTCTGCGACAGGCCATGCTGGGTTGCCAGGGCCATCGGCACCGCCGTCCAGTAGAGGCTGAACGCGGCGAACATCAATGCCTGGTACAGCGAGCGCTGGCGCAGCAACGGATAACGGCGCAGCAGCGTGAGCAGCGACAGCATCAGCCCGGCATAGCTGGCCTTGTGCTCGGGCACCCGCTGCGGCAAGGTCAGGGCCAGCAACAGGATGATCGCCAGCATCACCACGGCAGCGCCAATGAACACCGCACGCCAGCCGAAGTAGTCGGCCACCAGGCTGGACAACGGCCGCGCCAGCAGGATACCCAGCAGCAGGCCGCCCATGATGTTGCCGACCACCCGCCCACGCTGCTGCTCCGGCGCCAGGTGCGCCGCCAGCGGAATGAGCATCTGTACCGCCACGGAACTGAAACCGATCAGCAGTGCATAGCCGAGGAACAGCTGGCCCTGGCCACTGCTGCTGGTCCCCGCCAGCAGCAGGCTGACACAGGCCAGCACGGCAGTAGCCACCATCAAGCGGCGGTTTTCCAACAGGTCGGCCAGCGGTACCAGCAACAGCAGGCCCAAGGCATAGCCCAGCTGCGTTAGCGAAACGATGAGGCTGGCATGCTCGGTGGACAGCCCCAGGTCCGGGGCGATCAGCCCGACGATGGGCTGGGCATAGTAGATATTGGCGACGATCGCGCCGCAGCAGAACGCCAGCAGGGCGACCAGGGCCCGGCTGAGGCCGGTGGCTGTAGGCTGCACGGCGGCAAGGGAGGGAGTCATGCGAGTGTCCTCGGCAATGGGTGGAATATGCCGGCCACCTTACCCAGACGCACGCTTGGCGAGAATCCAGCGCTGGCGCAACAAGGCTTTGCGCACTGCGCAACGCTAGGTGCTGCGCGACAACAGGTTTTCGCAAAAGTCGATGAACGCATTGACCCGGCGCGAACCACGATGGTTGGGCAGGTATAGCGCGTTGATGCTGTCATTGGCCGCGCCGGGGCTGGCCTGCCAATCGGGGAATAGCCGCTGCAGGCGCCCGGCCGCCACATCCTCGCGCACCAGCCAGTCGGCCAGCAGCGCGATGCCGCTGCCCGCCAGCGCGGTTTCGCGCAACATGTCGGCATTGGCACTGCGCAACGGCCCGCTCACATCCAGTTCCAGGCTGTCCTGCCCGCGTGCCAGGCGCCAGGGGCGCCCTTTCTGCCCGTAGCGAAAGCGCAGGCAGGCGTGCTCAAGCAGCTGCCGCGGGTGCTCCAGCGCGTCACGCCCGGCCAGGTAGGCCGGGCTGGCCACCAGCCAACGCTGGAAGCGACCCAGCTGGCGGCATACCAGCTCGTCATTGGGCGAGGGGTCGCCCAAGCGGATCGACAGGTCATAGCGCCCGTCGAGCAGGTCATCCAGGCGGTCGCTGAGGTCGATGTCCAGCTCCAGAGCCGGATGCTGCGCCAGGAACGGCCCCAGGTGCGGGGCGATGACCCGCCTGCCGAACTCCACCGGCAAGCACAGGCGTAGTACACCGACAGGCTCCTCGCCGCGGTCGGCGACGCTGGCATCGGCCTCGTCCAGGGACTCGAAAATACCCCGCGCACGTTCGTAATAACGGGCGCCGGCCTCGGTCAGGCTGACCTGGCGGGTGGAGCGGTTGAGCAAGGTGGCACCCAACGCCGCTTCCAGGGCATCGACCAGGCGCGTCACCGACGATGTCGCCAGCCCGAGCCGGCGTGCAGCGGCAGAAAAGCCTTGGGCATCGACGGTGGCCACGAACATCTTCATCGCCAGGAGTTTGTCCATTTGCTGCCCATCTTCCAAATCCCGGAAAGTTCTTACAAACAGCCGGGCTGGTCAAGAAGCGCGGCGCACGGCAATTGCGTCCATAGTGGAACCACCCCCTTCCAAGCGAGGTTTTCCATGATCCCGACCAACCTGCTGACTGCCCTGCCCCCTTGCGACCCCACCAGTTCCGAATGGGTCGACCAACTGCTCAGCCGCCCGGGCGTGCGTGTTGAACGTATCGTCTCCAGCGGCCAGGCCAGCCCGCCCGGTTTCTGGTACGACCAGGCCGAAGGTGAATGGATCGTGCTGCTCAGTGGCGCCGCCGGCCTGCGCTTCGAACACGAGAGCCACACCCGCCTGCTGGCACCGGGCGATTGCCTGGACATCCCGCCGCATTATCGCCACCGCGTGGAATGGACCGCACCCGGCACTGCCACCGTCTGGCTGGCAGTGTTCTACGGAGCCGACAGCCCTTGGCCCAGTCTCTGAGTGTTTTGCCCGATTCGCAATACGAAACCTGGGGTTACAACGGCAGCCAACTAGCAGTTCTGCCAGTTGTGTAGTGAAAGGCTCCTACCAATACTCGGCCTGCGCGCTCCGCAAAGTGAAGTGAATATCACGTCTCGCTTGGTCCATCGAACGCGCACAACGGTTGCTGCGTCAACGAACTTGATGACGCCAACCAGGTAATGGACTGGGAGACCCGAAAGCATGCGTATCGCTCCAGTATTACTCTATGCGCTCGTTGTGACAGGCTGCAGTATCAACACCGGCAACGACGATTCACAGCCAGAAACCGCGAAGCCGCCTCAGGTGCATCATGCTGCCAATTTCGGGCCAACCGGGGCTGAAGCCGTGCGCCAACTCAAGGCCTGGTACGAGAATACCTCTGCCGATTGTGGAGGACCCGACAAGCCCGCACACTTGTGCAGCGGCATTCTGCTTCGGGCGACCGATACCAATCCCGCCTTCTACCCTTGGGACCCTAGCCCCGGCGCAATACGCCTGGGAGGGGTCTCGTTCTCATGGCTGCGTCGAGACCAGACATTCAGCCGAACGTGGGAGAACTGGAATGGCTTTGTCTTCTACCCCAATCAGGCCATTCCCGACGGCAAGATAAAGACCATCAAGGTACTGTGCACCTTCCCGATCAACGCCAATACATGGGAACGGCCTACCCTTCAAGGTTGCGGCGCAATGCCAGATGAGCCCGATACCGATACATGCCAATCACTCGGTATCGACAGCGCTTCGCACTGGCTCGAAAAATACGGCAGAACGGCAACACTGAGCAAAGTGTGTGGTTGGGACGTACGTGACGGCAGTGGTGATACGGCAGCCTGGTTCAAAATGTCACTTGATGCCCACCAGGGGCTCACCGGCCTGGCACGCGAAACCTTCAATGAGCTGATGCTTTCAACCTGGAATACTGGAGAGGGCGCCGACCTTCCGCTGCATTCGTTCTTCTACCCTGCCCGAAGCCTTGAGTCCCGCGCCAAGGCACGGGTGGACCAGGCACGCTACCGCGAGGCCTACAAGATTACCTTGCCGCTGATACGCATGGCTTTCCCCGTCCTTGCGCAGGACACAACGGTCATCAGCTTTCTGGAAAGCGACCAGGCCGACTCTGTTGCACTCCCTGTGCATGTGGACTTCGAAGATTTGCCGACCGGGTCCCCGCTCGATGTCGTGTCTGGCGGGTACGGCTTCGAAACCTCGGTATCGAAACGGGTAGAAATCAGTAATGCGGACCAGGGCATACCGCATCTGTCTGGCAATTACCTGCTGCTGGACAATCTGGTGCGTTTCCCAATCGATGCAGTGGTGGATGCCAAAGAGGCTCGCAAGGTCGAATTTTCGTGGGCATGCAATAGCTACTGTGTAGTGCTCGAAGAGCGTAGCGGTCGTGAAACTGTGCTGGTCAAAGACGAGCATATCGGCCCGATGCAGTCGGGGCGCCTCACATTGGAAGTCGAGGCGCCAGAAACGCTCAGACTGATGAGCAGCATGGAAGACGGCGCGTTGATGGCGTTGGACAATCTATCCATCCAATAGCGGCTACGGGCAGCTTGTGCATGCGCCGCCAAGCCGCCCGCATATTACGCAAAATCTTTCTTCTCTCCGCTTATCGCGCAATTTTAGCAGCGTAATCTAGACTTTTAGCCACATCTTGTAGCGCGCAGCCCTGCGACAATCCGCCCCACAAAATTATGTACCAACTTGTTAATTAGCAAGCTAAGCGATTACACTGCGCGCATTCCACCTGCTGAGATCCCTGGCATGAAAGAAACACCGCGCGCCTCTGGCGCCACAAACATCATCCTGGTCGGCCTGGGCGTGATCATCGCCCTGCTCGGCCTCCTCCTGGCTGCGGGCGGCGTCAAGCTGGCCGGCCTGGGCGGTTCCTGGTACTTCCTGGTCGGCGGCCTGGCCATGGCCATCGCCGGCGTCCTCATCGCTCGCCGCAAACGGGCTGGTGCCTGGCTATACGCGGCATTCCTGGTCGGCACTGCCATCTGGGCGCTGATCGACGCTGGCCTGGTGTTCTGGCCACTGTTCTCGCGCCTGTTCATGTTCGGCGCAATCGGCATGGTGGTGGCGTTGGTCTACCCGCTGCTGGCCCGTGCCAATGGTGTCAGCGCCGGCCGCGGTGCCTATGGCGTTGCCGGGGTGATGGCGGTGCTGCTGGTGATCGCCGCCGGCAACATGTTCGTCGCCCACCCCAGCGTCGCCCCCACCGGCAAAGGCCCGGGCATGACCCCGGTCGAGGCCGACAAGGCGCAGAAGGACTGGGCCCACTACGGCAACACCGAGGGTGGCAGCCGCTTCGCTGCGCTGGACCAGATCAACCGCGACAACGTCAACAAGCTGAAAGTGGCCTGGACCTACCACACCGGTGACGTGGCGCTCAGCGACGGCAACGGTGCCGAAGACCAGCTGACCCCGCTGCAGGTCGGCAACAAGGTGTTCATCTGTACGCCGCACAACAACCTGATCGCCCTCGATGCCGACACTGGCAAGGAGCTGTGGAAGAACGCGATCAACGCCCAGTCCAAAGTCTGGCAGCGTTGCCGTGGCATGGCCTACTTCGACGCCACTGCCGCCATCGCCCAGCCCACCCAGCCGAACAGCTCGCCAGTCACCGTCGCCAGCGTACCGGCCGGTGCCAACTGCCAGCGTCGCCTGCTGACCAACACTATCGATGGCCGCCTGATTGCCGTCGACGCCGACACCGGCGAGTTCTGCCAGGGCTTCGGCAACAACGGCCAGGTCGATCTCAAGGCAGGCCTGGGAGATGTGCCGGACTCCTACTACCAGCTGTCCTCGGCCCCACTGATGGCCGGTACCACCGTGGTGGTTGGCGGCCGCGTCGCCGACAACGTCCAGACCGACATGCCAGGCGGCGTGATCCGTGGTTTCGATGTGATCTCGGGTGAAATGCGCTGGGCCTTCGACCCCGGCAACCCGGAAGATCGCCAGGCGCCGCAGGGCGACAGCACCTATGTGCGCAGCACTCCCAACAGCTGGGCCCCGATGTCCTACGACCCGGCGATGAATACCGTGTTCCTGCCGATGGGCTCGTCGTCCACCGACATCTACGGTGTCGAACGCAGCAAGCTGGACCACACCTATGGCGCTTCGGTACTGGCCCTGGACGCCACCACCGGCAACCAGAAGTGGGTGTTCCAGACCGTGCACAACGACCTTTGGGACTTCGACCTGCCGATGCAGCCGAGCCTGATCGATTTCACCAAGGACGACGGCCAGTCGGTACCTGCAGTGGTAATCGGCACCAAGGCCGGGCAGATCTACGTGCTCGACCGCGCCACCGGCAAGCCGCTGACCCAGGTCGACGAAGTACCGGTCAAGCCAAGCAACATCCCCAACGAGCCGTACTCGCCAACCCAGCCGAAGTCGGTGGGCATGCCGCAGATCGGCGCGCAGACCCTGACCGAATCGGACATGTGGGGCGCAACCCCGTACGACCAGCTGCTGTGCCGCATCGACTTCAAGAAAATGCGCTACGACGGCCTGTACACCGCGCCGGGCACCGACCTGTCGCTGAGCTTCCCGGGTTCGTTGGGTGGCATGAACTGGGGCAGCATTTCCACCGACCCGGTACATGGTTTCATCTTCGTCAACGACATGCGCCTGGGCCTGTGGATCCAGATGATCCCGTCGCAAAACAAGGGCGGTGCCGCTTCCGGTGGCGAAGCGCTGAACACCGGCATGGGCGCAGTACCGCTCAAGGGCACCCCGTATGCGGTGAACAAGAACCGCTTCCTGTCGGTGGCCGGCATTCCGTGCCAGGCGCCACCCTTCGGCACCCTGACCGCCATCGACATGAAGACTCGCCAGGTGGCGTGGCAGGTACCGGTGGGTACCGTCGAGGACACAGGCCCGCTCGGCATCCGCATGCACCTGCCGATCAAGATCGGCCTGCCGACCCTCGGCGGCACCCTGTCTACCCAGGGTGGCCTGGTGTTCATCGCCGGCACCCAGGACTTCTACCTGCGCGCCTACGACAGCAGCAACGGCAACGAAATCTGGAAGGCTCGCCTGCCAGTGGGCAGCCAAGGCGGCCCGATGACCTACGTCTCGCCGAAAACCGGCAAGCAGTACGTGGTGATCACGGCTGGCGGCGCGCGCCAGTCGACTGACCGTGGCGACTACGTGATTTCTTACGCTCTGCCGTAAGACCGCGTCGCCCTCTTCGCGGGTAAACCCGCTCCCACAGGAACTGCACAGTTTGCAAGGGCAGTGAAAAACCTGTGGGAGCGGGTTCACCCGCGAAGAGGCCCTGGAAGACAACCCGAGATCCAGCAATGCCATCCGCAATTCGCATCACCCCTACCCTGCTGCTGGCCCTTGCCAGTACCACCGCCCTGGCCGACGGCGACCTGATGACCCGCAGCACCCTGACCGGTGACTGGGGCGGCCTGCGTCACCAGCTGGAAGAAGACGGCGTCAGGTTCACCGGCGACTACAGCGGCGAAACCGCCTACAACGCCCACGGTGGCCTGCACCGCTCGGCGCGCTACTCGCAAAACCTGAAACTGGGCGTGCAGTTCGACCTGTCGAAACTGTATGGCCTGGACAACGGCGGCAAGGTCCAACTGACCATCAACGACCGCCGCGGCAACAGCGCCTCGGAAGACCTGGTGGGCAACCGCTTGCCGATCCAGGAAAACTTTGGCGGCCTGTACACCCGCCTGACCGAGCTGAGCTACGAGCGAACCCTGTTCACCCCGGCACTCAACGTCAAGCTCGGCTACATGGCCATGGGCAACGACCTCGGCGGCCTGGACAGTGGCATCCTGTGCAATTTCATGAACGCCGGCTTCTGCGGTCACCCGCTGAACATGTCTGGTGGCAGTGGCTGGACCAATTACCCAAATGCCCACCTGGGCGTGCGGGTGAAGTATGACCTGTCACCGTCCTGGCAACTGCGTGTGGCGGCGTTCAACGTCGATCCGGATAGCAACGGCAACTCCAGCCGCGCCTGGCACCTGGGCCCCAAGCACACCACCGGCACGGTGGTACCGGTAGAGCTGGTCTACAAGCTGCAGGGCGAGCTGCCTGGCGAGTACAAGCTGGGCTACTACTACGACAGCTCCGATGTGAAGCGCATCGGCAGCGACGAGGAAGTGTCCGGCCGTGGCGGCCACTATTTGCTGGTGGACCAGGCCGTGTGGAACGACCAGGGTTCGCCGGGCCGCAGCCTGCACGCCTTCGGCCAGTACTCGGCGTCGAGCAAGGCCGCCTCGCCGTTTACCAAGTGGTATGGCGCCGGCGTGGTGCTGTACAAGCCGTTCGCAAGCCGCCCGAAGGATACCGTGGCGCTGGGCTATGGCCGTGCCGTGCCCAACCCGCGTAGCCGCGACGTGCTGGAGGATGCCGCGTTCAATGCCGGGCAGCAGTTCCCCGATATCGACAGCGCCGAGCAACTGATCGAGCTGAGCTATGGCTACCAGGCCACGCCCTGGCTGAACCTGCGCCCGGATGTGCAGTACATCATCGAACCGGGTGCGTTCTCCGGAAAGGATATCGACAACGCGCTGGTGGTTGGCCTGCAGGTCAAGGCTACCTTCTGAATACCCGGGGCCGCGCGGCGGCCCATTCGCGGGTGAACCCGCTCCCACAGGTACTGCACAGGCCTTGAGACTGACGAGATCCTGTGGGAGCGGGCGAGCCCGCGAAGAAGCCAACACAGTCAATCCTGCCTGAGGTAATCCACCAACCTCAGCAACATGGCATCACACCCCCGCAACTGCTCGACACTGACGAACTCATCCGGCTTGTGCCCCTGGTCCATGCTCCCTGGCCCACACACCACGGTCGGGATGCCCGCCTGGTCGAACAGCCCACCTTCGGTACCAAACGCCACCGTACCGAACTGATCCGAGCCACTGAGCAACGCCACCAGGCCAGCCGCCTCGCTATCCGCTGGGGTAGCCAGCCCCGGATACGCACTCAACGGCTGCAGGCGAATGGCACTGGCCGCATTCACTTTGCGCATGCGCGGCAGCAATTCGGCCTCGGCATAGGTCTGCAACTGATCTGCCACTGCCTGCGCCTCGAACCCCGGCAAGGCCCGCACTTCGAAATCGAATTCGCATTCCGCCGGCACGATGTTCAGCGCCCTGCCCCCCTTGATCACACCGGTCTGCACAGTGGAGAACGGTGGGTCGAAGCGCTCGTCGTGATGCTCCGGCAACGCCAGGGCATCACCGATATCACCCAGCTTGCCGATCAGCTTCGCCGCATACTCGATGGCATTCACCCCATACGGCGCGTACGCCGAGTGGCAGGCCGCGCCATGCACCTGGCAACGCATCGCCAGCTTGCCCTTGTGTCCCAGCACCGGCTTGAGTTCGGTGGGTTCGCCAATCAGGCACAGCCGTGGCTTGTGCGGGCGCTGCTCCAGAGCGGCCAGCATCGAGCGCACCCCCAGGCAGCCGACTTCCTCGTCATAGGAGAACGCCAGGTGCACCGGCATGCGCAACGGCTGGGCGAGGAACGCGGGGACAGCCGCCAGCACCGAAGCGATGAAGCCCTTCATGTCGGCCGTGCCACGGCCATACAGGCGCCCGTCGCGTTCACTCAGGGCAAACGGCTCGACTGTCCAGGCCTGGCCGTCCACCGGCACCACATCGGTATGCCCGGACAGCACCACGCCGCCAACGCCCTGCGGGCCGATGGTGGCGAACAGGTTGGCCTTGGTGCCTTCCGGGTTATGGAACAGTTCGCTTTCCACCCCCATCTCGGCCAGGTAGTCGCGGATGAAGCTGATCAGTTCGAGGTTGGAATCCCGGCTGACCGTGGCAAAGCCGATCAGCCTGGCCAGCAGCGCGCGACTGGCAGATTCACTCATCGCCCGGCACCCCGTAGCTTGGCGCGGCCGTCGGGTTGAGGGCGCGGGTAACGTAATCCTGCATCTGCGGCCGATACGCCTGCCACAGGCCGTCGAGTACAGCGATCGGGTCAGCCTCGGCCCAGTCCACACGCAGGTCCACCAGCGGCCAGGTCAGCTCGCCGGCAATCTTCAACGCCGCCGAATGCACCGGCCCGGCCTCGCCGCCTGCGGCCATCGCCGCGTGCATGGCGGCCAGCAGGCGGTCGGCCAGATGCCCGCCGGCTTGTTCAAAGGCCTGCACCATCGCCTCGATCACCTGAGTCGAAGCCAACAGGTTGCCTGCCGCCGCACATTGCTCACCGGCGAGGGCGTAGTGCGTGCCCAAGGCTTCCTTGCCGGTGAACAGCGCAACCTGGCCATGGCTGTCGATCACCGTGACCTGGCGGTACTCGCTCCAGCCATTGGCGCTCAGCACCCGGTCCAGCGCAGCGGCAGGCGGCAACTGGCCCTGTTCCAGAGCATCGAGAATCTGCGGGCCCAGTGCAGGCAGCGTGATGTTCTGGGTGGCGACCGCGCCCACCCCGGCCCGCACCCACGGGCAGCGGGCGCCCACGGCGATGCTCGAAGAGCTGATGGCGATACCGACCTGGCCGGTTTCCTGGCAACGACCGATGATGGAAAAAGTCATGTCATGGTTCCTGTTGTGCTGTGCGATACACGGCATTCTGGGATGACCTTGCGGCAGGCGAAACGACCTTTTTCCGAGGGGTTAGGCAGGAAAAAACTTTGCTCTGGCAAAGATCGAGCGCCGCCGGCGCGGCGCTTCGCAGCACAAGGCTGCTCCTGCATCTGTTTCGGGCCAATCATTCCTGGCGGCACAGCGCTCGGCCCCTTTGCGTCCAACTCGCAAGCCACAGAATCCAGGGCCTTCGCCGTTTTATCGGCAAGCCCCAGCTAAATACTATTTTCGCCATTTCCACGGCATCCCTAGTCTGGCCCCAGGCAACGGCGGTCCTCCAAACCGACCTGACAGAAACCGCCTGAACAAGGGCTCGGACATGACACTGAACAACCTCGAAATCGACACCCTCGTCGTCGGCGCCGGCCAGGCCGGCGTGGCCATGAGCGAACACCTGAGCAAGCTTGGCGTGCCGCACCTGGTGCTGGAGCGCAAGCGTATCGCCGAGGCCTGGCGCACCGGCCGCTGGGACTCGCTGGTGGCCAACGGCCCGGTCTGGCACGACCGCTTCCCCGGGCTGGAATTCGACCTCGACGCCGATGCGTTCGCCGGCAAGGACCAGGTGGCCGACTACTTCGAGCAGTACGTACGCAAGTACAACCTGCCCGTACGCACCGGCATCGAAGTGAAGAAAGTGCTGCGCAACAGCGACCGCCCCGGTTTCACCATCGAAACCAATGAAGGCGTGATTCGCGCCAACCGCGTGGTCGCCGCCACCGGCCCGTTCCAGAAGCCGGTGATCCCGGCCATCGCGCCGAAAGACAGCAACCTGCACCAGATCCACTCTGCCGCCTATTACAACCCCGAGCAATTGCCAGAAGGCGCTGTGCTGGTGGTCGGTGCCGGTTCCTCCGGGGTGCAGATCGCCGAAGAACTGATGCGTGCCGGGCGCCAAGTGTACCTCTCGGTCGGCGCCCATGATCGCCCGCCACGCGCTTACCGCAACCGCGACTTCTGCTGGTGGCTGGGCGTGCTGGGTGAGTGGGATGCGGAAATCGCCAAGCCTGGCCGCGAGCACGTGACCATTGCCGTCAGTGGTGCCCGTGGCGGCCACACCGTGGACTTCCGCGCCCTCGCCCACCAGGGCATGACCCTGGTCGGCCTGACCCAGTCGTTCGAGAACGGCGTGGCACGCTTCCAGGACAACCTGGTCGAGAACATCAAGCGCGGCGATGACAACTACCTGGCCCTGCTGGATGCCGCCGATGCCTACATCGAACGCAACGGCCTGGACCTGCCGGAAGAGCCCGAAGCCCGCAAGCGCCTGGCCGACCCTGAGTGCATGCGCAACCCGCTGCAGCAACTGGACCTGGCCAAGGCCGGCGTTACCAGCATCATCTGGGCTACCGGTTACGGTGTCGACTTCAGCTGGCTGCAGGTAGACACCTTCGACGCCAACGGCAAGCCCCAGCACCAACGCGGTGTAGCCCGCGAGCCGGGGGTGTACTTCCTTGGCCTGCCGTGGCTGTCGCGCCGTGGCTCGTCGTTCATCTGGGGCGTGTGGCACGACGCCAAGCACGTCGCCGGCCACATCGCCACGCAACGCACCTATACCGCCTACCGCGACCGCGAACAACGCGCAGCGGATGAGCAGCAGCAACCCAAGATCAGCAACGTCAGCACCCTCGGAGCCCACTGATGCCTACCCATACTCGCATCCGCATGTTCAACACCAAGGTCACCTACCCCAACCAGACCCTGGACAACGACCTGTGCCAGGCAGTACGCGCCGGCAACACCATCTACGTGCGCGGCCAGGTAGGTACTGACTTCGAAGGCAACCTGGTGGGCCTGGGTGACCCACGGGCGCAGGCCGAGCAGGCGATGAAGAACGTCAAGCAACTGCTCGAAGAGGCCGGCTCGGACCTGTCGCACATCGTCAAGACCACCACCTACATCACCGACCCGCGCTTCCGCGAGCCGGTGTACAAGGAGGTAGGCAAGTGGCTCAAGAGCGTGTTCCCGATTTCCACTGGGCTGGTGGTAGCCGGGTTGGCCCAGGCCGAGTGGTTGATGGAGATCGATGTGATCGCCGTGGTGCCTGATTCGGTCTGACCCGGTAAGTTGCATGAACAGGGCACCCTGTAGGAGCGGCCTTGTGTCGCGAAAGGGCCGCAACGCGGCCCCAGGATTGATGCGCAGCAGTTGAAATTGCTGGGGCTGCTTTGCAGCCCTTTCGCGACACAAGGCCGCTCCTACAGGGAACGCGCCAACTTTTAAAATGGGCTAGAAACCCACTGTCGCCGACAGCAGGTAGGTACGCGGCGTAGACAGCGTCAGCCCCGGCTCGCTGTCATCCGAGGCCCCGGCCGAACTCCAGTAGCGGTCGTCCAGCACGTTCTCGACACTGGCGCGCAAGGTAACCTGGGTGGCATCCACCTTGAACGCATAACGCGCCCCCACGTCGTAACGCTCCCAACCGTCGATCTGCTTGCTGTTGTTCTGGTCCAGGTACTGCGAGCTCGAGTGGATGCCCCGCGCCGTCAGGGTCAGGCCGTTCATTCCAGGCACATCCCATTCTGCGCCGAGGTTGACGTTGTACTCGGGCGTAGCCGGCGCGCGGTTGCCATCGTAGGCGCCACCGATGGTGTCGGTCAGTTCACTGTCGATGTACATCACCCCGCCCAGCACGCGCACGCCTTGCACGGGTTCGCCGAACACGCTCAGTTCGATACCGCGGTTGTCGCGCTTGCCATTGGGGCCGAACACCCGCGATGCAGGGTTGGTTTCGTAGGCGGGCTGGCGGATGCGGAAGGCACTGGCGGTAAAGGCGACCTGGCCCAGGTCGTACTTGGCCCCCACCTCGACCTGGCGGCTGGTGAACGGCGGGAAGATCTGGTCTTCGTTGACCGATGTCGACGGCGCGATCTTGCCCTGGCTCAGGCCCTCCATGTAGTTGGCATACAACGACAGCTGGTCGCTGACCTTGAGCAGCACGCCGCCCGAAGGCGACACCTTCTCTTCATCGTAGGCGGTATCGCCCTTGATATCGTCGCTCCAGTCATCCAGCTGCACCCGCTGCCAGCGCGCACCCAGGGTCAGCAGCAGACGGTTGTCGAAGAAGCCCAGGGTGTCGGCCAGGGCCACGCCGGAGAAGCGGTTTTCCGTGTACACCTCCGGGTCGATGCGGGTTGGCGTGCCCGGTGTCGGCGTGGCTATCGGATGGTAGAGGTTGCTGGCCGCCGAGGCATAGCGGGCGCCACCGTTGGTGAAGTCCATGTAGAAGTAGGTGGCGGCCAGGTTCAGCTCGTGGCTGACCGGCCCGGTATGGAACCAGTTGCGCACGCCGGCCATGGCGGTACGCACGGATTCATCCCGGGTGAAGTCGCGCGGCTGCACGGTGAAGTCGCCGGCATCGTTGCTGATGGACACGTTGTGGCGCAGGAAGTCATGGTTGCTCTTGCGCGCACCGACCGCGCCATAGGCCAGCAGCGACTCGCTGATATCGTACTCGGCATGCAGCGCGCCGAAGGTGTCGTTGGTGCGCGCCTTGCTCCAGGCCTGGGCGTAGTTGTGGCGTACGTCGTTGGCATTCGGCACCTTGGCATTGGCACCGACCAGCACCCGCTCCTGCGGTGCATCGGTGTCGCGCTCGGTATGGCCCAGGTCTGCCGAAAGCCGCAGGCGCTCGCCACGAAAATCCAGGCCCAACACCGCCATTTCGCGCTCGACACGCTGGTGGTCCCATTCGGTGTCGCCTGCCTGTTTCACGCCGTTGAAGCGCACGCCGAACTGCTGGCCTTCGCCAAAACGCCGGCCAACGTCCACCGCGCCGCCTGCCTGGCCAGCCGAGGCATAGCTACCGGTAAACTCGGTGAGCGGCTGGTCACCGGCCCGCTTGGGCTGCACATTGATGCCGCCACCGACACTGCCTCGCGGCGAAATGCCGTTGATCAACTGGCTGGGGCCTTTGATGATGTCGACCCGGTCGGCCATTTCCATGTCGATCGAGTAGGTCGGCAGGATGCCGTACAGGCCGTTGTAGGCCACATCGCTGTTGAACAGGCTGAAGCCGCGAATGGTGAACTGCTCGAAGCGCCCACCCGCCGGGTTGGTGGCGCGCACCGAGGGGTCGCTGGCGATCAGTTCGCCCAAGGTCCGCGCCTGCTGGTTCTTCACCAGTTCGCTGGTGTAACTGGTGATGCTGAACGGGGTTTCCATGAAGTCGCGCGTGCCCAGCAGGCCCTGTGAACCCTGACGTGCCACCTGGCCACCGGCATAAGGTTGCGTTTCGTTGCCTGCGGCCAGGCCACCGACAATGCTGGTCGGGGCGATTTCCAGCGCACCACTCGCCTGGGGGGCCGGCATCAACGTGAAAGCGCCCTCGCCCACAGGCAACAACTGCAGGCCGCTGCCGCGCAGCAGCTGGGTGAAGCCTTCGTCGACACTGTAGCTGCCGGACAAGCCATTGCTCTGCCGGCCGTTGACCAGCGCCGGGTCCAGCGACAGGCTGACTCCTGCCTGGTCGGCAAACTGGGTAAGTGCCGCACCCAGGCTTGTGGCGGGCACCTGATAGCTGCGCCGGGCGGGTTCGTCGGCCCAGGCCGGTGCACACAAAAGCAGGCTCATGGCGAACAACGGATGTGCCGCACGCGCCAGTGGGCGCAGGCGGCAGGACATGACAACTGGCATTGAACAGGGCTCCCCTTTATTTGCTCCTACCGGTAATGACCGGTGAGCGAAAAAAAGGGGACAGCCTCATGCACGATTTTCTCGCGCGGCCAGGCTCACCCAGTAACGCGTGCGCGTGTGCACCTGCAACGGCAGGCTGGCGGCGAGCAAGGCCAGCACCCGGTCGGTGTCATCGAGGCGGAACGTGCCGGTCACGCGCAGGGCTTCCAGTTCGGGCGCCCAGCGCAGCACGCCGGGGCGGTACCTGCGCAATTCGTGCAGCAGCTCGCCCAAGGGGCGGTCCTCCAGGCGCAACACCCCTTCGCGCCAGCCCAGCAGCCATGCGTCCAGGCCGGTGACAGGGCCAACCCCGGCCACTTGCAGGCTGGCCTGCTGCCCGGCCTGCAGCAGCAGTGCCGGGCCTTGCCGCGGCTGCAGGTTGGCCGTGCCCTTGAGCACCGATACCCGGCAAGCCTGATCGACCAGGCGCAGGCACACCTCACCGGCATCCAGCGCGACCTGGCCATACGGCACCTGCAAAGTGAGGGTCAGGTGGCCAGGCAACCTGACCGCCACTTCGCCACGCAGTAATGTCAGGCGACGGGCACCCAGGTCGATATCCGCCGCACTGTCAGTGTTCAACTGCACGAATGTGCCATCGCTCAGCAACACCTGCCGGCGCTCGCCGACCGCGGTGTGCATGTCGGCGGTCCAGGCTTCCAACGGCAGCTCGCGGCTTGCCAGCCAGGCCGCCGGCAACAATGCCGCCACGCCCAGGGCCTGCTTGAGCAACGCCCGACGGCCGGCATCCGGGCGGTCCAGGGTGGCCATGGCCACTGCGCCGGGTAGCGCGGAAAAGCGCTGGCGCAACAGCAGTGCCTTTTGCCAGGCGTGTTCGTGCAAGGTGCTGCTGGTACGCCATTGTTCCAGGCGCTGCAGGTCACCCGCGCTGGCACCGCCAGAGTCCACCAGCGCCAGCCAGCGGGCGGCAGCCCGCAGTGCCTCGCGGATTTCGGGGGAATGGGTGGTCATTACAGTTCGGCCAGCAGGCAATGCTCGTAGGCCTGCGCCATGTAGCGTTTGACCGAGCGCTCGCAAACGCCCAGGCGCTTGCCGATCTCGGCATAGCCCAGGCCTTCCAACTGGCTCCAGAGAAAGGCCTTGCGTACCGGCGCCTTGAGGCCGTCGAGCAACTCGTCGAGGGCTTGCAGGGTTTCCAGCAGCACCCAACGCTGCTCTGGCGAGGGCACATGCTGCTCGGGCAACTGTGCCAGTGCATCAAGGTAGGCTTGTTCCAGGCTGCGCCGCTGGTGAAAGTTGCTCAGCAGGCGCTTGCCCACGGTCAGCAGGTAGGCACGCGGTTCGCGAATGTCTGCCAGCGGCTGCGCGCTGGCCAAGATACGCAGGAAGGTATCCTGGCTGAGGTCGGCGGCATCCCAGGCATTGCCCATGCGCCGCCGCAGCCAGGTTTCCAGCCAGCCGCGATGGGCCTGGTACAGGGCAGGCAGGCTATGCTCCGGTGGCGGCGCGGCGTCGATCATGGGAAAGGCCCTGCGGTGGTGTAAATAAGATTAATTCTAATTTACACCGCACCGCAGAACCAAGCGGTTTGTTACCTGTCAGGCAATCGCCGCGTCCACCAGCACCTGCGCTTCTTGCACCAGGCGCTGCAGATGCGCCTCGTCGATGAAGCTTTCGGCGTAGATCTTGTAGATATCTTCGGTGCCCGACGGGCGCGCGGCAAACCAGCCATTGGCGGTCATCACCTTCAGCCCGCCAATCGCCTGGCCGTTGCCCGGCGCATGGCTGAGGATCTGCACGATCGGCTCACCCGCAAGCTCGGTCGACTTCACCTGCTGCGGCGCCAGCTTGCTCAGCAAAGCCTTCTGCCGGGCATCGGCCTTGGCTTCGACACGGGTGGCGAACGGCTTGCCCAGCGCCTCGGTCAGGTCGGCGTAGGCCTGGCTCGGGTTGCGCCCGGTGCGGGCGGTCATCTCGGCAGCCAGCAAGGCCGGGATCAGCCCGTCCTTGTCGGTAGCCCAGACCGAGCCATCGCGGCGCAGGAACGACGCCCCCGCGCTTTCCTCGCCACCAAAGCCCAGCGTGCCGTCGAACAGGCCCTGGGCGAAGAATTTGAAGCCCACTGGCACTTCGTACAGTTCACGGCCCAGGCGCTGGGTGACGCGGTCGATCAGGCCGCTGGAGACCACGGTCTTGCCAACGGCGGCATCGCTGCGCCATTGCGGGCGGTGGCGATACAGGTAGTCGATGGCCACGGCCAGGTAATTGTTCGGCTGCAGCAGGCCATCGGGGGTGACGATGCCATGGCGGTCGTGGTCCGGGTCGCAGGCGAAGGCCACGTCGAAGCGTTCGCGCAGGCCGATCAGGCCTTGCATGGCGTAGGGCGAGGATGGGTCCATGCGGATCTGGCCGTCCCAGTCGACGGTCATGAAGCGGAAGGTCGGGTCGACTTCGGTGTTCACCACTTCAAGGTCCAGCTTGTAATGCTCGGCAATCGCCGACCAATAGCGCACCCCTGCCCCGCCCAGCGGGTCGACGCCCAGGCGCAGCTTGGCGCCGCGGATGACGTCGAAGTCGATGACGTTTTCCAGGTCGGCCACGTAGTTGCTCACGTAGTCGTGCCGCTGGGTGGTGGATGCCTGCAGCGCCTGGGCATGGTTCATGCGTTTGACGCCAGCCAGGTCAGCAGCCAGCAGTTCGTTGGCCTTGGCCTCGATCCACTTGGTCACGTCGCTGTCGGCCGGGCCGCCATTGGGCGGGTTGTACTTGAAGCCACCGCTTTGCGGCGGGTTGTGCGACGGGGTGATGACGATGCCGTCGGCCAGGCCCTGCTCGCGGCCACGGTTGTGGCAGAGGATGGCATGGGAAACAGCTGGCGTCGGCGTGTATTCGTCGTCCTTGGACAGCATGACCTGCACGCCATTGGCCGCAAGCACTTCCAGGGCGCTGGCGGTAGCCGGTGCCGACAGTGCGTGGGTGTCGGCGCCGATGAACAGCGGGCCATCGATGCCCTTCTCCTGGCGATACAGGCAGATGGCCTGGGTAATGGCCAGGACGTGGTACTCGTTGAAACTCAATTCAAGCGAGGTGCCCCGGTGCCCAGAGGTGCCGAAGGCCACCCGCTGGGCCGCCACGGCAGCGTCGGGGCGGCCGGTGTAGTAGGCGGTGAGCAGTCGGGGAATATCGACCAGCACGCTGGCCGGAGCCGGCTTGCCTGCCAAAGGACTGAGCGTCATGCAAAAACCTCGAGTTCAACGGATGTTGGTGTTGGAGCGTGCAGTGTACTGAGAGTTGCAAGGGCGTGCGATGGGCGACAGCAAGAATCAGTGGGTACACCGCATACTCTGTGGGAGCGGCTTTAGCCGCGAAGAATCCAACGCGGTGCATGGCACCGGCTGCGCCGGTGTTCGCGGCTAAAGCCGCTCCCACAGGGTACTTGCCAGCCCCCGCGGTGCCTGCTTCGCGGGCTCGCCCGCTCCCACAATGGACCCGCGCATGTCCGTTATCTCTGTAATGACGGTCTAGAGTGGTAGCCATGCCCATCGAAAACGAGGCCCCATGGCTTTCCACCGCCTGACCCGCACCCACCCACGCCTGAGCATCGCCACCGTGGTCGGCCTGCTCGGTGCCTGGCTGATCCCCGCTGGCGACAGCGTGCAGCACTTTCTCGCCGGCTGGAACCTTGGCGTATGGCTTTACCTGCTGCTGGTGCTCTATCTGAGCTGGAACGCCAGCCCGGAAAAGGTCCGCAAGGTAGCCCGCGTCGAAGACGAAAACGCCGGCCTGGTCCTGCTCACCGTGTGCATCGCCGCCATCGCCAGCCTCGCCGCCGTCACCCTGCAACTGGTGTCCAGCCGCGGCCTGCAAGGCACGGCGCTGGCCCTGCACTACCTCTATACCGGCCTGACCGTGGCTGGCTCCTGGCTGTTGATCGGCTGCATTTTCAGCCTGCACTACGCCCGGCTGTTCTATACCGGACAAAAGCACGAACCGCCGCTGCGCTTCGCCGATGGCGAACGCAACCCTGATTACTGGGACTTCCACTACTTCTCGTTCACCATCAGCGTTGCCGTGCAAACCTCCGATGTGGGCATCGCCGGGCGAGGCCTGCGCCGGGTGGTGCTGGCGCATTCGCTGGTGGGGTTTGTTTTCAATACGGCGATTCTGGGGTTCACCATCAATATCGCTGCCGGGTTGCTCGGCTGATCGCACCGCTCGTCCGAAAACCCCGTGCGGCGAAAGTCGATCAAGTGGCAGAACCTACCGGGTGATCTGCCGCTATCGTGCCAGGAAAACGTTTGCCTTGCGGGCCTGCGCCAAATGCCGTGCATGCCAAGGATGTGACCTCTGTCATGCATTAGAGAATTTGTCGTATTTACCGCCGAGAATAGTCCGTGACAGGTGCTATGGTTACTTTCCCGGCGGCCGCATCGATGTGGCCACCCGCTCACCACGTCCAGGTACGGACAAGGAGGCTGGCATGAACAAGATGACGTTCCCCAACGCCTGCCAGGTGATGCGCTGGCATTTCCACCCGCTGGGCTTCGAAGCCAGCATGGATGCGCCACGCAGCATGGTTGCACGGTTGTTTGACCGCGCCACCGGCGAAACCCTGCTGGCAATTGCCGGCATCCCCTGCTCGGCGATCATGGCCGCCGCCGATGTAGAGCGCATCATCGAGGCCGTCGAGGCGGAGATGGATACCTTCATGCCCGCCTTCACCCTGCGCGACGCGGTCTAGCCTGCTGCCGTACTTTCCTGGCGCATGGCCTGCAACTTGACCATGAACTGCTCGGCCGGCACCGGCTGGCCCAGCAGGTAGCCTTGCAGCGAATCGCAGCCCAGGCGGGTCAGGAAGTCCTGCTGCCGGTCGGTCTCCACCCCTTCGGCGACGATGCGCAGGCCCAGCGCCTGGCCCAGTGCAACAATTGCCGAAACGATCGCCGCATCGTCGCTATCCTGCTCCAGGTCGCGGACGAAACCGCGGTCGATCTTCAGTTCGTTGGCCGGCAGGCGCTTGAGGTACATCAGGCTGGAATAACCGGTGCCAAAGTCATCGATGGACAGGTCCACACCCATGTCGGACAACCGCTGCAGCACCGTCAGGCTGGCATCGGCGTCGTGCATGGCGGTGGTTTCGGTAATTTCCAGGGTCAGGCAGTTGGCCGGCAGGCTGTTCTGCTGCAGGGCCCGGGCCACGCTCTCGACCAACCCGGCATGGCAGAACTGGATGGCCGACAGGTTCACCGCCATGCGCCAGCCGTGGTGCCCTTGATCCAGCCACTGGCGCATCTGCCGGCAGGCCTCGATGAGCACCCATTCGCCAATGGGGATGATCAGGCCGGTCTTTTCCGCCAGGCCGATGAAACGGTCGGGCAGCAACAGGCCCTGCTGCGGGTGCTCCCAGCGCAGCAAGGCCTCGGCACCGATCGGCTGGCAATTCTGGGCGTCGAACTTTGGCTGGTAGTGCAGGCGGAACTGACGCTGCTCCAGTGCCTGGCGCAAGTCCTGCAGCAGCTGCAACTGCTGGCGGGCGTTGCTGTTCATCGAAACGTCGAAGAAGCTGTAGCCGTTCTTGCCGGCGCTCTTGGCGTGGTACATGGCAGCGTCGGCATTGCGCAGCAGCTCGTGCTGGTCCTGGCCGTTGCCCGGATACAGGACGATGCCCAGGCTCGCCGTCAGTTGCAGGTCATGCTCGGCCACGCGGAACGGCCGTGACACCAGGTTGACCTGCTTGACCGCCACATCCATGGCATCGTTCGGCTCGCGCAACTGCACCAGCAGCACGAACTCGTCGCCGCCGATGCGCGCCAGCGTGTCCTGGCTGTGCAGGTGCCCGCGCAAACGCGCCGCCACGGCCTTGAGCAGCAAGTCGCCGACGTGGTGGCCAAAGGCATCGTTGACTGGCTTGAAACCGTCCAGGTCGATGAACATCAGCGCAAAGCAGCCGCCCTGCTCCGCTACCTTGGCGATGGCCTGCTCGATGCGGTCGGCCAGCAGGGTACGGTTGGGCAGGTCGGTGAGGGTATCGTGCAGGGCCAGTTGGGTCAGTTCCTGGTTGGCCAGGGTCAGCGAGCGGGCCAGCTCGGCGGTGCGCGCCTCCAGGCGGGCGTCCAGCACCGAGGTGAGCAAGGCCACCGCCAATACCGCCAGGGTTGTAATCAACACCAGGTAGACCAGGCCGTCGCCTTGCAGGCCGCCCCCTGCCAGGGCGCCGCAGAAGCTGCCTTCGGGGAAATTCGCCGCGGCCATGCCGGTGTAGTGCATACCGACGATGGCAAAGCCCATCACCACCGCCGCCAGGCCGCGAATCTGCCGCACATAGGGGGTATGCGCGCGCAGACGGAAGGCGATCCACAAGGCCGCTGCCGAGGCGCCCACGGCAATCAGCAGCGAAGCACCGAACAGCGTCGGGTCATAGTCAATGCCCGGCAGCATGCGCAGCGCGGCCATGCCGGTGTAGTGCATGCAGGCGATGCCGGCGCCCATGATCAGCGCGCCAAATGCCAACTGCTGCCACGGCAGGCTCGGCTGGCTGACCAGCCACAAGGCAAAGCCCGAGGACAACACGGCAATCAGCAACGAGAACGCGGTCAGGGCAAGGTCATACCCCAGGTCGATGGGCAGGCTGAAGGCAAGCATGCCGATGAAGTGCATCGACCACACGCCGATGCCCATGGCCAGCGCGCCACCCCCCATCCACAGGCAGGCAGCCCGGCCTTTGGCCGTGGCGATGCGGCCGGTCAGATCAAGGGCGGTATAGGACGCCAGGATTGCCACGCACAGCGAAATCAACACCAGCGAAGAGGAGTAGCTACCGGTCAGCATCGAGAGTTCCAGCGGGGCGGGAGGCCCGGAAAAAGCTGACGATTGTACTCAAGCTTAGGGGAAACGCACGGGGTTTTTGCGAATGGGAATGGATCCAAAGACTACAACGGCCTGGATGGATGCGCGGTAGCTGTAGGAGCGGCCTTGTGTCGCGATCGGGCTGCGAAGCGGCCCCAGCGATCTGTGCTTGTACACAACGTTCTGGGGCCGCTCTGCGCCCCGATCGCGACACAAGGCCGCTCCTACAGGGGGACGCGTCTGCGGGTCGATTCAGTCCTGCTCGGCAAACGCCTGTTCGGCCTGCCAACCACCACCCAGCGCGGCAACCAGCTGCACGCTGGCGACCAGGCGCCCCTGCAGCAGGTTCAACACACTGCGCTCGTTGCTCAGTGCCGTGGTCTGCACGTTGACCACATCCAGGTAGCCGATCAGCCCGGCGCGGTACTGATTCTCGGTCAGGCGCAGCGACTCGCGGGCGGCATCCAGTGCCTCCTGGCGCACTACCGCTTCATCGCCATACACCTTCAACTGAACCAGCAGGTTTTCCACTTCCTTGAAGCCGTCGAGCACGGTCTGGCGATACTGCGCCACGGTCTGGTCATACACCGCCACCGTGCGGTCCACCTCGGCGCTGCGCTTGCCGGCGTCGAACAAGGTCAGTGCCAGCTGCGGGCCCACCGACCAGTAGCGGTTGGGCAGTTCGATCCAGTTGCTGAAGCTGCTGCTGGAGTAACCGCCACTCATGCTCAGGCTCAGGTCCGGGAAGTACGCCGCCCGCGATACGCCGATGTTGGCGTTGGCAGCCATCACGTTGCGTTCGGCCGCAGCGATGTCCGGGCGCCGCTCGAGCAACTGCGAGGGCAAGGCCACGGGAATTTGCGGCAGCGCCGGAATGGCCTTGCTGTCGGCCAGGGCGAAGTCGGCCGGGGCCTTGCCCAGCAACACGGCAATGGCGTTCTCGAACTGTGCGCGCTGCCAGACCAGGTCGATCAGATCAGCCTGGGTGCTCTTCAGCTGGGTACGCGCCTGGGCCACCGCATCCGGGCCGGCGACACCGGCGCGGTACTGGTTTTCGTTCATCCGCAGGGAACGTTCATAAGCTGCCACGGTGGCTTCCAACAGGCGCTTCTGCTCGTCGATCACTCGCAACTGCAGGTAGTTCTGCACCAGTTCCGACTGTTGGCTGAGGCGGATCGAGGCCAGGTCGGCCAGGCTGGCTTCGGCACTGGCTTCGTTGGCGTTGAGGGTCTCGCGCAGCTTGCCCCACAGGTCGATTTCCCAGCTGACACCGAGCTGGGCGTTGTAGGTGTTGCGAATGCCGCTGCTGTTGTTCGACAGGCTCGAGCTGGAGCTGCCGGTGCCCTGGGCCGAGCGGTTCTTGCCGACGCTCAGGTCCAGGCTGGGGAACAGTGCCGCCCGGCTGCTGCGCACCAGCGCCTGGGCCTGGCGGTACTGGGCCTCCGATTGCGCCACAGTCTGGTTGCTGCGGTTGAGCTCTTCGACCAGCGCATTGAGCCCGGCATCACCGTAGATTTCCCACCAGGCGCCGCGGGCGATGGCATCGGACGGCGTGGCCTGAGTCCAGCCTTCGGCATGCTTGAACTGCGCCGTGCTGCTCAGCTCCGGGCGGTGGTAGTCCGGGCTCAGGGTGCAGGCACTGAGCATGGCGACACACAACCCGGCGCCGAGCAGGCGCGAGCCACGCCCACGGGTCAGCGTCTGCAGGGCGCGGTGAAGTGGGGTCTGGGCAAAAGTCATAGCGGGGTTTCCAGGGCGGCGTCGGTGCGCACGCCACGCCAACGGTTGAAACGGTGACGCAGGCGGTCCAGGTACAGGTAGACCACCGGTGTCGTGTAAAGGGTGAGGATCTGGCTGAACACCAGGCCGCCGATGATGGTCAGGCCCAGTGGCTGGCGCATTTCCGCGCCTTCGGCGTGGCTCAGCAGCAACGGCAAGGCACCGAGGATGGCCGCCAGGGTCGTCATCAGGATCGGCCGCAGGCGCAGCAGGCAGGCCCGGCGGATCGACTCCTCCGGTGTCAGGCCCTGGTGGCGCTCCAGCTGCAGGGCCAGGTCGATCATCAGGATGGCGTTTTTCTTCACCACGCCGATCAGCAGGAACAGCCCCAGCAGCGAGATCAGGCTGAACTCGCCACCGGTGACGTACAGCGCCAGCAAGGCACCGACGCCGGCCGAGGGCAGTGTCGAGAGGATGGTCAGCGGGTGAATGTAGCTTTCGTACAGAATACCAAGCACCAGGTAGACCAGCACCAGCGCGCCAAGGATCATCAGCGGCTGGCCTTCCTGGGTCTTGGCGAAGGCGTCGGCACTGCCGCCGAGCCTGGCGATCACTTCCTCGGGCAAGCCCAGCTTGGCCACCGCGCGCTCCAGCGCCGCCATGGCCTGGTCGGGGCTGTAGCCTTCGGCGACGTCGAAGGCGATGCTTTCGGCGGCGAACTGGCCTTCATGGCTGACCCGGTCGTTGGCCAGGCTGTTCTCGTAATGGGCTATGGTCGACAGCGGCACGCGTGCCCCGTCGGCGGTAATCACCTGCACCTGCTCGAGGGTACTCGGGTCCCAGGCGTACTTCGGGTTGATCTCCAGCACCACCTGGTACTGGTTGAGGCTGTCGTAGATGGTGGAGATCTGCCGCTGGCTGTAGGCGTTGTTCAGCACCGTGGTGACCATGTCCATGTCGATGCCCAGGCGCTTGGCCTGGTCGCGGTCGACCACCAGGGTCACCTGTTGGGTGCCGGCGCCGTCGCGAGCGTCGATGGCTGTCAGCTGCGGCAGTTCCCGCAGCGCCGCCACCACTTTCGGGAACCATTCGCGCAGCGCAGCCAGGTCGCCGCTTTGCAGGGTATAGAGGTACTGCGACGAGGTCTGGTCACGGCCGCCGCCGCCCAGTTGCAGGTCCTGGTCGGCCATCAGGAACAGGCGCCCGCCTGGCACCTTGGGCATTTCCTTGCGCAGGCGCTCGATCACCTTCTGCGCGTCGATCTTGCGCTCGCTGATCGGCTTCAGGCGCACCAGCACGAAGGCGTTGTTGGTGCCGCTGTTGCCGCCGATGAAACCGGCAACGCTCTGCACCGCCGGGTCGGCCAGCAAAGCCCGGCGATACACTTCCATTTTCGGCTGCATCACGCTGAACGACAGGCCGTCGTCGCCGCGGATGAAGCCCATCAACTGGCCGGTATCCTGCTGCGGCATCAGCGTCTTGGGTACCACCACGTACAGGGCGATGTTGATGCCGATGGTGGCCAGCAGGCTGAACAGGGTCAGGCGCTTGTGGCGCAAGGCCCAGCCCAGGCTGCGGTCATAGGCTCCAACCATGCGCTGGTGCAACTGGTCGCTCCAGCGCTGCAGGCGGGTCTGCTCGGCCTGGTGCGGCTTGAGCCAGCGGGCACACAACATCGGCGTGAGGGTCAGCGATACCACCAGCGACACGATGATCGCCGCCGCCAGGGTGATAGAGAACTCCTGGAACAGGTTGCGCACGATGCCGCCCATGAACAGGATGGAGACGAACACTGCCACCAGCGATACGTTCATCGACAGCAAGGTGAAACCCACTTCCCTGGCACCCAGGAAGGCCGCTTTCATCGGCGGTTGGCCGTCCTCGATGTGCCGGGAGATGTTCTCCAGCACCACGATAGCGTCATCCACCACCAGCCCGGTGGCGAGGATCAGCGCCATCAGCGACAGGTTGTTGAGCGAGAAACCACACAGGTACATGACCGCGAAGGTGCCCACCAGTGACACCGGCACCGCCAGGCTGGGGATCAGCGAGGCACGCAGGCTGCCAAGGAACAGGTAGACCACCAGGATCACCAGCACCACGGCGATCAGCAGGGTGTGCTCGGCTTCCTTGAGGGTTGCCTTGATCACTGGCGAACGGTCCATGGCCACGTTCAGTTGCACGCTGGCCGGCAGCAGCGACTGCAGGGCCGGCAGCTGCGCCTTGATCTGGTCGACCGTTTCGATGATGTTGGCGCCGGTCTGGCGGTTGACCACCAGCAGCACCGCGCTCTGGTCATTGAAGAAGCCGCTGTTGTAGCGGTTCTCGACGCCATCGGTGATGGTTGCCACGTCGGACAGGCGCAGGATGGTGCCGTTCTGCTGGCGGATCACCACGGGCTCGTAGTCCTTGGCGCTTTCCAGCTGGTCGTTGGCACGCACCTGCCAGTTGCGCTCGGCGTCCTCGACAAAGCCCATTGGCCGGCGCTGGTTGGCGTTGGACACCGCAGTGCGCACTTCATCCAGCGACAGGCCGTACTGGTTGAGCAACTGCGGCTCCACGGCAATGCGCACCGCCGGCAACGAACTGCCGCCGATCTGCACCTCCCCTACCCCGGGCACCTGGGCCAGGCTCTGCGACAGGATGGTGTCGGCCAGGTCGTACAGCTGGCCTTTCTGCAGCACATCCGAGGTCAGCGACAGCACCATGATCGGTGCCTGCGACGGGTTGATCTTCTTGTAGGTGGGCATGCTGCGCATACCGCTGGGCAGCAGGTTGCGGGTGGCGTTGATCGCCGCCTGCACCTCGCGCGCTGCACCGTCGATGTCGCGGCCCATCTCGAAGCCGATGATCACCCGCGTGGAGCCCTGGTTGGAGCTGCTGGTCAGGGTGGTCACGCCGGCAATGCTGCCCAGCTTGCGCTCCAGCGGCGTGGCCACGGTGGACGCCATCACTTCCGGGCTGGCGCCGGACAGGTTGGCCGACACCACGATCACCGGGAAGTCCATCTGAGGCAGCGGTGCCACCGGCAGCAGGCCGAAGCTGACCCCGCCCAGCAGCATGATCGCCAGGCTCAACAGCATGGTCGCCACCGGGCGACGGATGAAAGGACCGGACAGGTTCATGCCTCGGCCTGCTTCACGTCAGTGGCCGGGCGCCAGCGGCGGGCCAGGCGGTCGAAGTACAGGTAGATGACCGGGGTGGTGAACAGCGTCAGTACCTGGCTGACCAGCAACCCGCCGACCATCACCAGGCCCAGCGGCTGGCGCAGCTCGGCGCCGGAACCGGTGGCGAGCATCAGCGGCACGGCGCCGAACAGCGCGGCCAGGGTGGTCATCAGGATCGGCCGGAAGCGCAAAAGCGCCGCCTGGTAGATGGCATCGCGCGGGCTCATGCCCTGCTGGCGCTCGGCCTCGAGGGCGAAGTCGATCATCATGATCGCGTTCTTCTTGACGATGCCGATCAGCAGGATGATGCCGATGATGGCGATCATGCCCAGGTCGTTGCCACTGATGAGCAAGGCCAGCAAGGCGCCGACCGCCGCCGACGGCAGGGTCGAAAGAATGGTCACCGGGTGAATGTAGCTCTCGTACAGCACACCCAACACGATGTACATGGTCACCACCGCCGCCAGAATCAGCAGCAAGGTGCTCGACAGCGATGCCTGGAAGGCCTCCGCTGCACCCTGGAAGCGGGTCTGCACGCCTAGCGGCATGCCGATGTCCTGTTGCACCTGCTCGATCACCTGCACCGCCTCGCCCAGCGATGCGCCGTGGGCCAGGTTGAACGACAGGGTCACCGCCGGGAACTGGCCGATGTGGGAAATGGCCAGCTGGGCCTGGCGCTGCTCGATCCGCGCCAGCGCCGACAGGCGCACCTGGCCGCCATCGGTGGCCTTGACGTGGATCGACTCCAGCGCCTGCGGGCCGATCACCGCTGCATCCTGCGATTGCAGCACCACGCGGTACTGGCTGGCCTGGGTGTAGATGGTCGAGATCTGGCGCTGGCCGAAGGCGTCATACAGGGCGTTGGTGATCTGCGACACGCTGATCCCCAGGCGGCTGGCCATGTCGCGATCGATCACCAGGTACACCTGCAGCCCCTTGTCCTGCAGGTCGCTGGCCACGTCGGCCAGTTCCGGGCGCTGCTGCAGCGCCTGGACCAGCTTGCCGCTCCACTGTGCCAGCAGGTCGGCATCCGGCGACGACAGGCTGAACTGGTACTGGGTACGGCTGACCCGGTCTTCGATGCTCAGGTCCTGCACCGGCTGCATGAACAGGCGGATGCCCACCAGCCGGTCGACTTGCGGCTGCAGGCGGTTGATCACCTCGCTGGCAGTCACATCACGCTCGCCATGGGGCTTGAGGTTGATCAGCAGGCGGCCGCTGTTGAGCGTGGCGTTGTCGCCATCGACACCGATGTAGGACGACAGGCTCTGCACCGCCGGGTCCTGCAGAATCACCTTGCTCAAGGCCTGCTGGCGTTCACTCATGGCAGCGAACGAGGTGGACTGCGGCGCTTCGGAAATGCCCTGGATCACCCCGGTGTCCTGCACCGGGAAGAAGCCCTTGGGCACCACCATGTACAGGAATACGGTGAGCGCCAGGCTGGCCACGGCCACCAGCAGCGTCAGCGGCTGGCGCTTGAGTACCCACTGCAGGGCGCTGCCGTAGTGCCTGATCAGCCAGTCGATCCAGGCGCCACTGGCGCGGTAGAAACGGCCCTGTTCCTCTTCCTTGGGCTCGCGCTTGAGCAGGCGCGCGCACATCATCGGCGTCAGGGTCAGCGATACCACCAGGGAAATCAGGATGGCCACCGCCAGGGTGATGGCGAACTCGCGGAACAGGCGGCCGACCACATCGGCCATGAACAGCAGCGGGATCAGTACCGCGATCAGCGAGAAGGTCAGCGAGATCAGGGTGAAGCCGATTTGCCGGGCGCCCTTGAGCGCCGCCTGCAGGGGCGTCTCGCCTTCCTCGATGTGCCGGGAGATGTTCTCCAGCATGACGATGGCGTCGTCGACCACGAAACCGGTAGCGATGGTCAGGGCCATCAGCGTCAGGTTGTTGACCGAGAAGCCGGCCAGGTACATCACGCCAAAGGTGCCGATCAGCGACAACGGCACGGCGATCGACGGGATGAGGGTGGCGCTGAAGCGGCGCAGGAAAACGAACGTGACCATTACCACCAGGGCGATGGCGATCAGCAGTTCGTGCTGCACGTCCTTGACCGCGGCGCGGATGGTCTGGGTGCGGTCGGTGAGTACCGAGACATCCAAGCCGGCCGGCAGGTTGTCGGTGATCGATGGCAACAGGGCCTTGATGCGGTCAACCACTTCGATGACGTTGGCGCCCGGCTGGCGCTGGATGTTCAGCAGCACTGCGTGGTTTTCATTGGCCCAGGCAGCCAGGCGCTCGTTTTCCGCGCCGTCGACGATTTCGGCCACATCCTTGAGGCGCAAGGGTGCGCCGTTGTTGTAGGCCAGGATCAGGTTGGCGTACTCCTCGGGGGAGCGCAGCTGGTCGTTGGCATCGAGCATCGACACCCGGGTCGGGCCGTCGAAATTGCCCTTGGGCTGGTTGACGTTGGACGCGCCGATCAGGGTGCGTACGTCTTCCAGGTTCAGGCCGTTGGCGGCCAGTGCATCGACGTTGACCTTGATCCGCACCGCCTGGCGCTGGCCACCGGCGATGCTGACCATGCCCACACCGCTGATCTGCGCGAGCTTCTGTGCCACGCGGGTATCGACCAGGTCGTTGAGCTTGGGCAGCGGCATGGTCTTGCTGGAGATAGCCAGGGTCAGCACCGGGGTATCGGCCGGGTTGACCTTGTTGTACACCGGCGGTGCCGGCAGGTCGCTGGGCAGCAGGTTGCTGGCGGCGTTGATCGCGGCTTGCACCTGTTGCTCGGCAACGTCCATGTTCATGTCGAGGTTGAAGCGCAAGGTCAGCACCGAGGCGCCACCGGAGCTGGTCGAGGCCATCTGCTCCAGGCCCGGCATTTGGCCGAACTGCCGTTCCAGCGGTGCGGTAACGGCGCTGGTCATGACCTGCGGGCTGGCGCCGGGGTACAAGGTCATGACCCGGATGGTCGGGTAATCCACCTGCGGCAAGGCGGAAACCGGCAACAACTTGTAGGCGATCAGGCCGGCCAGGACGATGGCCAGCATGCTCAGCGTGGTGGCAACCGGCCGCAGGATGAACAGACGCGAGAGGTTCATGCGCCCGCCTTGCCCGCTGCGCTACCAGGCTGTGCTTCACCAGGCTGCACATCACCAGCGCGTGCCGAACCCTTGGCTTCCTGGCCTTGCAGATGCTGGCCCGGGGTGGTCGGCACCTGTGAGCTGTCTTCGACCACTTCCACCTTGGTGCCTTCGCGCAGGCGGTCGGTGCCTTCCAGCACCAGGCGGTCGCCGGCCTTCAGGCCTTCGAGGATGACGCTGTTCTCGCCGTCACTGGCGCCCACCTTGAGCTTGCGCACGTTCACCTTGCTCTCGGCGTTGACCACATAGGCGAAGGTGCCGTCGTTGCCGAACTGGATCGCCGCCGCCGGGGCCATGGTCACCTGCTTGAGGGTGTCGGCCAGCAGGCGCACGTTGACGAACTGGTTGGGGAACAGCGCCAGGTCCTTGTTCTCGAAGCGGCCCTTGAACTTGAGCGTGCCGGTGGTGGTGTCGATCTGGTTGTCGATGCTGCCCAGCACGCCGGTGGATTGCAGCTTGCTGTCACTGCGGTCCCAGGCTTCGACCGGCAGGCTGGCGCCGCTGCGGTAGCGTTCCAGCACGGTGCTCAGCTCGGTTTCCGGCAGGGTGAAGGCAACGCTGATCGGCTCGGTCTGGGTAATCACCACCAGCGCGGTGGTGTCGTTGGCCGCTACCAGGTTGCCCAGGTCGAGCTGGCGCAGGCCCACGCGGCCGTTGATCGGCGCGCGAATCTGGGTGAAATCGAGGTTCAGGCGGGCGTCGTTGACCTGCGCCTGGTTGGTCTTCACCAGCCCCTGGAACTGCGCCACTTGTGCTTCGGCGGTGTCGAGGGTTTGCTTGGCGATGCTGTCTTCGGCGTACAGGCCTTTATAGCGGGCCAGGTCGACCTGGGCGTTCTTCAGCTGCGCCTGGTTCTGCGCCAGGGTGCCTTCGGCCTGTTGCAGGGCGATGCGGTACGGGCGCGGGTCGATCTCGGCGAGCAGGTCGCCGGCCTTGACCTGCTGGCCTTCCTTGAAGTGAATCTTCACCAGCTCGCCAGCCACGCGGCTGCGCACGTTGACGGTGTTGGTCGCGGTGACTGTGCCCAGGGCCTTGTAGTACAGCGGGAAATCGCCCACCCGCACCGGCTCGACGCGTACCGGCACCGGGTCGCTGGAGCCACCAAAGCCCGGGCGGCCGCCCATCATGCCCATGCCCTTGCCACCGCGCCCGCCACCGGCTTCCTTGGGCGCAGGCGCTGCTGCGGGCCACAGCCACCAGGCCAGTGCAGCCACCAGCAGCAGGATCAACAGGCCAACGAGCCAGCGACGAGGGGAACGGGAATTGGACGCTTGCATGGGTTGAACGAACCTTGTTCGGAATGACGACTTGGGGAGGATGAACGATAAGCACTGGCTTCGTTTTAGCAAAGCGCCTTTACCAGAGGTTTACCTTTGCCTGACGTTGCCAAGGGGTTGAACTTTAAATGAAAACGGCCCGGAACGCGTTCCGGGCCGTTTACAGGGTGTTGCCTGGAGCGGTGGCGGGCTGAAAGGTTTCGATTGCCTGTGCCGGCCTCTTCGCGGGCTTGCCCGCTCCCACAGGTGCAGTGCAGTACCTGTAGGAGCAGCCTTGTGCTGCGAAGGGGTCGGCATGGCAAAACATACTCTGTGGCAGTAATGGCCTCTTCGCAGCACAAGGCTGCTCCTACAAAGGTACTGCGCAGCTCTGAAGCATTGTGCATTACCTGTGGGAGCGGGTTTACCCGCGAAGAGGCCGGTACAGGCGCCAGAGGCCCGCCCTGCCCCACGCAACCCTTACTTCAGTACAGCCAGAGCTGCGTCGTAGTTCGGCTCATCAGCGATTTCGCCAACCAGCTCGCTGTGCAGCACCTTGTCGTTTTCGTCCAGCACCACCACGGCACGGGCGGCCAGTCCGGCCAGCGGGCCATCGGCAATGGCCACGCCGTAGTTTTCGAGGAACTCGCGGCCACGCAGGGTCGACAGGTTCTTCACGTTGTCCAGGCCTTCGGCGCCGCAGAAGCGTGCCTGGGCGAACGGCAGGTCGGCGGAGATGCACAGCACCACGGTGTTGGCCACATCGTTGGCCTGGGCGTTGAACTTGCGCACGGAGGTAGCGCAGGTCGGGGTGTCGACGCTCGGGAAGATGTTCAGCACCTTGCGCTTGCCGGCGTAGTCTTGCAGCGACTTGTCAGCCAGGCCTTCACCTACCAGGGAGAAAGCCGGAGCCTGGGCGCCGGTTTTCGGCAGCTCGCCGTTGACCTGAACCGGGTTGCCTTTGAGAGTCACTTGAGCCATGACGAAATCCTTATGCTGGGTTTGAAAAGGACACTGAGTTAAGCATGAAGGCGGCCGGGTGCCTATGGGGCAGGTGAAATTGTTGTATTAACTGACAATTCTTGTGGACAAAAAAATGCCCGGGTTGCAACAAGCGACCCGGGCATTACTGGTGCAGTTGGCGTATCAGCCCAGCAGGCCGTATACCACCGAGGTCAGCGCAACCAGGCCGACTACCACCACGAACACGTTGGAGGCAGCACCGCTGTACTTGCGCATGGATGGCACGCGGCGAATGGCGTACATCGGCATCAGGAACAGCAGCACCGCGAGGATCGGGCCACCGAGCGACTCGATCATGCCGAGGATGCTTGGGTTGAGGGTGGCGACGATCCAGCACACCACCAGCATCAGCGCGGCGACCACGCGGTCCAGGGCCTTGGCCCCCGGGCGTGCGCCGGCCTTGGTGATGATGCCCTTCAGGCCTTCGCTGGCGCCGATGTAGTGGCCGAGGAACGACTTGGCAATGGCCACGAAGGCGATCAGCGGCGCAGCGAACGCGATGGTCGGGTTGCTGAAGTGGTTGGCCAGGTACGACAGGATCGACAGGTTCTGCGCCTTGGCTTCGGCCAGCTGGGCGCTGCTCAGGGTGAGCACGCAGCTGAACACGAAGAACAGCACCATCACCACCATCAGCAGGTGGGCACGGCGCAGGATCTGGCCGCTACGCTCATCGGCATGCTCGCCGTAGCGGCGCTTCTGGTCGACGGCGAAGGCGGAGATGATCGGCGAGTGGTTGAACGAGAACACCATCACCGGAATCGCCAGCCACAGGGTATGAAGGAAGGCCGAGGCCGGCGGCACCTGGGTGGCGCTGTCGAGAATGCCACCGGTCCAGTGCGGCACCAGGTACAGGCCCAGCAATGCCAAGGCAACGATGAACGGGTAGACCAGCAGGCTCATGACCTTGACCGTGGCCTGCTCCCCGCAGCGCACGATGGCCAGCAGGCCGAGGATCAGCACGAACGACAGGATGGCCCGTGGCGGCGGAGCCATGTGCAGCTGGTGCTCGATGAAGCTGGACACGGTGTTGGTCAGTGCCACGCTATATATAAGCAGGATCGGGAAGATCGCGAAGAAGTACAGCACGGTGATCGAGGCACCGGCGGTACTGCCGAAGTGTTCCCTGACCACTTCGGTGATGTCGCCGTCATTGCGCCCGGAAAGGACGAAACGGGTCAGCCCGCGGTGAGCGAAATAGGTCATCGGAAATGCCAGGATGGCCAGGATCAGCAGCGGCCAGAAGCCGCCAAGGCCGGCGTTGATCGGCAGGAACAGGGTTCCGGCGCCGATCGCTGTGCCGAACAGGCCCAGCATCCAGGTGGTGTCGTGACGCGACCAGCTGCCAAGGGTGGCGGGGGTCGATTCTGCAAAGCGTTGTTCAACGCTTGGGGCCTGCTCATTCATTCCGGGTGAAGCTCCACTCGCAAGACTGCAACAGGCTGAGAATGGCGAAATAGACGTTTCGCCCAACTCAACCGAAAAAGGGAGCGCGATTGTGCACGGAAAGGTTGCACTTGCGAAGCCCTTTTCCGAGGAGCGGTTGCACTTGTCTTTACAAGCGGGTTGTGCCGGTGGATTGCAGGAAGAATTTGACAGGTGTAGGAGCGGCCTTGTGCCGCGAAAGGGGTGCGCAGCGCCCCCAACGTTTGCAGCTTCGCCGCGAATATTGCCGGGGCCGCTTTGCGGCCCTTTCGCGACACAAGGCCGCTCCTACAGAAGGCCGCGCCCCCATAGACGCGGCCCCGTGCGGTGTTACTTCTGGACGGCGGCGAAGGCTTCGGCAACCCGTTGCAGGTTGGCCGGGCGCAGGCCGGACATGCATACGCGGCCGCTGTCGATCAGGTACACGCCGAACTCGTCACGCAGGCGGCGCACCTGCTCGACGCTGAAGCCGGTGTAGCTGAACATGCCGCGCTGGCGCAGGAAGAACTGGAAGTCCTGGCCTGGCAGCAGCACGGCCAGGGCATCGACCAGCGCCTGGCGCATGTCGAGGATACGCTTGCGCATCACTTCGACTTCTTCTGCCCACTGGGCATTCAGGCCGGCATCGCCGAGCACGCCAGCCACCAGTTGGGCACCGAAGTTGGGCGGGCTGGAGTAGTTGCGGCGTACGGTAGCCTTGAGCTGGCCCAGCACGCTCTGCGCGGTGGCGTCATCGTCGCAGACCACCGACAGGCCGCCAACCCGCTCGCCGTACAGCGAGAAGATCTTCGAGAACGAGTTGCTGACCAGGCACGGCACGCCGGCGCGGGCCATTTCGCGGATGGCGTAGGCATCTTCCACCAGGCCCTCGGCGAAGCCCTGGTAGGCGATGTCGAGGAACGGGATCAGCTGGCGTGCCTTGACCACTTCAACCACCTGTTGCCACTGGTGCTGTTCCAGGTCGGCGCCGGTGGGGTTGTGGCAGCACGGGTGCAGCAGCACCACGCTGTTGGCCGGCAGGGTCTGCAGGGTGGCCAGCATGCCGTCGAAGTCCACGCCACGGGTGGCCTGATCGAAATACGGGTAGGTATGCACCTTGAAGCCGGCGCCTTCGAAGATGGCGCGGTGGTTGTCCCAGGTCGGGTTGCTGACCCAGACTTCGGACTGCGGGAAGTAGCGCTTGAGGAAGTCGGCACCGACCTTGAGAGCGCCGGAACCGCCCACGGTCTGCACGGTGGCGACGCGCCCGCCGGTCACGGCCGGGTGATCGGCACCGAACAGCAGCGCCTGGATCGCCTGGCGGTAGCTGGCCAGGCCTTCCATCGGCAGGTACAGCGAGGCTTCGTGGTCCTGGCCGGCGATGCGTTTTTCCACCGCATCCACAGCCGCCAGTTGCGGCACCACGCCGGCCTCATCGTAGTACAGGCCGATACTCAGGTTGACCTTGTCGGCGCGCGGGTCGGCCTTGAAGGTTTCCATCAACGAGAGGATCGGGTCGCCGGCATAGGCATCGACATGTTTGAACACAGCGTGCAGCTCCTTGGATCAGGACAGTTCGAAAAGGCAGCCCTGAGCATACCCGGAGTGCGGGCTCAGGAACATCAACTATTGTGCAAGGTTGTCTATGCAACATTGCATGGCTGAAGATCTGTGCTGGATTCTTCGCGGGCATGCCCGCTCCCACAGGTCCCAAGGGCGGTGATATCACTGTGGGAGCGGGCGAGCCCGCGAAGAGGCCGGGTCAGCCAAGCAACTCTTTCAGCCCTTGCAACTCCTGCTCGGTCAACGCCACCCCCTCCTCCTCGGCCACCTCGCGCTCGCGGTAACGCCGCTCGCCCGGCATGCGCGTCAGCCCCACCGCCTGCATCTGCTCGACCAGCTCGCGGCTGCGCTGGGCAAACCGCTCGCCCTCGGCCTTGCTCGGGTCGATGACGATGATCAGCTGCCCGGTCCATGGCGTCTTCGCCCCCGGGTGCCCCGACCAGTCGAACTCCCAGGAGAAATGCCCGCCAGTCAGTGCCGCCGCCAGCAACTCCACCATCATCGACAAGGCCGAGCCCTTGTGCCCGCCAAATGGCAGCAAGGCGCCACCTTCCAGAATCGCCTTGGGGTCGGTGGTCGGCTCACCATTGGCATCCACCCCCATGCCCTCGGGCAACTGCTGGCCAGCGCGCGCGGCAATCTGCACGTCGCCATGGGCCATGGCGCTGGTAGCCATGTCGAAGACGATCGGGTCATTTTCGGCGCAGGGTGCGGCAAAGGCGATGGGGTTGGTGCCGAACAGCGGCTTGCGGGCGCCGTGCGGCACCACACAGGTCATGCTGTTGACCACGCTCAGGGCTACCAGGCCTTCGTCGGCAAAGGGTTCCACATCCGGCCACAGCGCGGCGAAGTGGTGCGAGTTGTGAATCGCCAGTACGGCGATACCGGCGTTGCGCGCCTTCGCCACCAGAAGTTCACGGGCCGCCGCCAGCGCCGGCTGGGCGAAGCCGCCTGCGGCATCGACGCGAACATAACCGGGCGCAACGTCGCTGACCTTCGGCGTGGCCTGGCCATCGACCCAACCGCTGGCCAATGTCGAAACATAGCCGGGCATGCGGAACACCCCATGGCTGTGGGCACCATCGCGCTGGGCGCTGGCGCAATTGTGGGCCAGTACCCGGGCCACGCTTTCGCTGCAGCCATGGCGCTGGAAGATGCTCTGCAACAGGCCCTGCAGCTCGGTAAAAGGCACGCGCACGACGGTGCTGGTGGAAGGTGCGGACATCTGAAGCTCCTTGTTGGAATTGGAATGGCTACAGCGTTGCAACGACAAAAACTTTCCGGCATGTGACAGCTATCTGTCAAATGTTGACTTGATGACAGAAAACAGCCATTTTCTTTCGCAAGCCTTACCCCTGGAGCCGCAGCATGAGCCAACCGATCAAGCAACGCCTGGAAAACAGCCTCGAAGGGGCCGCTGCTTCGGGCCGCAAGATCGCCAGCTACATGCTCGCCAACCTCCATGAGTTGCCGTTCCAGACCTCGGCCAGCATTGCCGTCAAGCTGGGCGTCAGCGAGTCCAGTGTCGGCCGCTTCTGTCGTTCATTGGGTTATGCCCATCTCAAGGCATTGAAGCAAGACCTGCAGAACGACCTGGGCGATGGCCCGTGGCTGGTGGGCGATCGCCTGCAAGATTACCGCCAGAACCAAGACGCCAGCGACAACGCCGGCAGCCTGGAGCTGGAGATCGCCGCCCTGGTGCGCGTGCACGAGTATCGCCAGGGCAGCGCCTGGCACAGTGTCGCCCAGCGCCTGGCGAGCAAACGGCGGGTGTTCATTGCCGGCTTCCAGACCGAGCGCGGCATCGCCATGTGCATGAGCCACCTGCTGCAGTACCTGCGCGATGGCGTGCAGCTGGTCGATATCAGCGCCGGGCACTTTGGCGAAGTATTGCTGGGCCGCGCCGAAGACAGCGCCCTGGTGGTGTTCGAGGCCCGCCGTTATTCCCGCCATGCCCTGCTGTTGTGCCAGAAGGCGCGCGAGGCTGGCATTGCGGTCACCCTGGTGACCGACCCCTTCTGTGACTGGGCCGATGCCAACGCCGACGAGGTGTTCCGCATCCCCACCGAGTTCAACCTGTTCTGGGAATCCACCTCGACCATGCTGTCGTGGGTGCACCTGATGGTCAACGAGGTCTGCAAGAAGCTCGGACCGGATGTTGAAAAACGCTTGGAAGCAACTGCCGCTCTACATAACGAATTCGTCGGCTACACCTCGTGGTCGACGGGAAAACAACAATAGCAAGAGTGCAATGAGGTGCGAGATGAACAAGACCATGGCCTTGGTGGGTGCGTGTGCCCTGCTGCTGTCGGGTGCCGCCAGTGCCGAAACCCTGCGCTTCGCCACCGAGGGCGCCTACCCGCCCTTCAACTATGTCGACGCCAATAACCAGTTGCACGGCTTCGACATCGACATCACCCATGCCCTGTGCGAGCAGATGAAAGTCGAGTGCACGCTGGTGGCCCAGGACTGGGAAGGCATCATCCCGGCGCTGATGGCACGCAAGTACGACGCAGTGGTCGCGTCAATGATCAACACCGAAGAACGGCGCAAGAAGATCGCCTTCACCGACCACTACTACCGCACCCCGCTGACCGTCGCCGTGGCCAAGGACAGCAAGATCACCGACGCCCAGACCAACTTCGACGGCTACACCGTTGGCGCCCAGTCCTCGTCCACCCAGGCCATCTACGCCGAAGACGTCTATGCCAAGGCCGGTGCCGACGTGAAGCTGTACCCGACCATGGACGAAGCCAACGCCGACCTGGCCGCCGGCCGCCTGGACGGGGTGATTGCCGACAAATTCCCGCTGCACGAGTGGATGACCAAGAACGGCGGGGACTGCTGCAAGATCCTCGGTGACGTGGCCGACACCAAGGCCGATGCCGCCATCGCCGTACGCAAGGACGACGAAGCCCTGCGCCAGCGCCTGAACACCGCGCTGCAGCAGATCGTCGCCAACGGCACCTACCAGAAGATCGCCAGCAAGTACTTCGCTTTCGATATCTACAACTGATCTTCAGGAAACTGCGCAATTTCTGTAGGAGCGGCCTTGTGTCGCGACAGGGCCGCAAGGCGGCCCCGGCAATCCCTGCTGCGGCATCGATCCTGGGGCTGCTTTGCAGCCCTGTCGCGACACAAGGCCGCTCCTACAAAGAGTCCGCGTTGCCCATCCTAGGGGTTTGTCATGCTCGATCAATTGTCCTTACTGTCCTTCGCCAGTGGAGGCTGGGGCCAGGCGCTGCTGGCCGGCGCGCTGGTCACTGTTTCCCTGGCCCTGGCCTGCCTGCCCATCGGCCTGCCGCTGGGCCTGGTAGTTGCCATTGCAGCACGCTCGCGCAAGCGCTTGCCGCGGGCCTGGGCCACTACCTTCTCCACCGTGTTCCGTGGCCTGCCCGAACTGCTGACACTGCTGATCATCTATTACGGCTGCCAGATCGCGGCGCAGAAGATTCTCGCGGCCATGGGCTACCAGGGCGAGTTCCTGATCAATACCTTCCTCGCCGCGATGATCGCCTTCAGCCTGGTGTTCGCCGCGTTTTCCAGCGAGATCTGGCTGGCAGCCTTCAAGACGCTGCCCAAGGGCCAGCTGGAAGCCTGTTCGGCGCTGGGCCTGAGCAAGCGCACGGGCTTCTTCAAGGTGCTGCTGCCACAACTGACCCGCATCGCCCTGCCCGGCCTGTCCAACAACTGGCTGTCGCTGCTCAAGGACACCTCGCTGGTATCCACCATCTCGCTGGTCGACCTGATGCGCCAGACCAACCTGGCCGTCAGCGTGACCAAGGAGCCGATGTTCTTCTATGGCGTCGCCTGCCTGGGCTACCTGCTGTTCGCCGCCATTTCCGGGCGTGTGTTCGCCTTCATCGAACGGCGCAGCAACCGCCACCTGCAAGGAGCACGCGCATGAGCTTCGAACAACTGCTGGCGCTGGTCCTCGACCCCGACCTGCTCGACCGCTACGGCCCGCGCTTCCTCGATGGCCTGCTGGTAACCGCCAAGCTGGTGGCGATTTCCTTCAGCCTGGGTGCCGTGCTCGGCCTGTTGCTGGCCCTGGCGCGCATGTCGCCCAGCCTGCTGCTGCAGCGCATGGCCGCCGGCTACGTGTACTTCTTCCGCGGCTCGCCGCTGCTGGCCCAGCTGTTCCTGCTGTATTACGGCCTGGGCTCGCTCAAGGGCTTCTGGCAGGACGTCGGCCTGTGGTGGTTCTTCCGCGATGCATGGTTCTGCACCTTGCTGGCGTTCACCCTGAACACCGCCGCCTACCAGGCCGAGATCTTCCGCGGCAGCCTGATGGCCGTCGCCCCCGGGCAACATGAGGCGGCTCGGGCGCTGAACCTGAAGCGCTCGACCACTTTCTTCAAGGTGATCCTGCCGCAGTCGCTGCTGGTGGCCATCGGCCCGCTGGGCAACGAACTGATCCTGATGATCAAGGCCAGCGCGATCGCCTCGCTGGTGACCATCTATGACCTGATGGGCGTGACCAAACTGGCCTTCTCGCGCAGTTTCGACTTCCAGATCTACCTGTGGGCCGCCGTGCTCTACCTGCTGATCGTCGAACTGGTGCGGCGCCTGCTGAAACACCTGGAAGCCCGCCTGGGCCGCCACCTGAACTGACCGAAGGATACGTTCCATGCATTGCCAGACCCTTGTCCTCGGCGCCGGCATCGTCGGCGTCAGCACCGCGCTGCACCTGCAGGCCCGCGGGCGCCAGGTGATCCTGATCGACCGCGACGAACCGGGCTGCGGCACCAGCCACGGCAACGCCGGGCTGATCGAGCGCTCCAGCGTCATCCCCTATGCCTTCCCCCGGCAACTGGGCGCGCTGCTGCGCTACGGCCTGAACCGCCAGCCCGATGTGCGCTACAGCCTGCTGCACTTGCCCAAGGCCGCACCCTGGCTGTGGCGCTACTGGCGCCAGTCGGCCCCCGGGCGCCTGGCCGGGGCTGCCGCCGACATGCTGCCGCTGGTGCAGCGCTGCGTAGAGGAGCACGACGCATTCATCGCTGCTGCCGGCCTGGAAGGGCTGGTGCAGGCCAAAGGCTGGATCGAAGTGTTCCGTGACCCGGCGCTGTTCGAGCAGGCCAAGGCCGACGCCAAGGGCCTGAGCCGTTATGGCCTGCAGTTCGAAATCCTCGAATGCGGGCAGTTGCAGGCCCGCGAGCACCAGCTGGATGCCAGCGTGGTCGGCGGCATCCACTGGCTCGACCCCAAGACCGTGAACAACCCCGGCGCCCTCACCCGCGGCTACGCCACCCTGTTCACGCAGCGCGGCGGGCAGTTCGTGCATGGCGACGCGCGCAGCCTGCGCCAGGTCGACGGCCAATGGCGGGTAGACAGCCGCCGCGGCCCAATTACCGCCAACGAGGTGGTGGCCTGCCTCGGCCCGCAATCGGCCGACCTGTTCAGCGGCCTGGGCTACCAGATCCCGCTGGCGATCAAGCGTGGCTACCACATGCACTACAGCACTCGTGACGGCGCGCAACTGGAGCATTCCATCTGCGACACTCAGGGCGGCTACGTGCTGGCGCCAATGGCTCGCGGCGTGCGCCTGACCACCGGCATCGAGTTCGACGCCAGCAGCGCGCCTGGCAACCAGATCCAGCTGGGCCGCTGCGAAGCCCTGGCGCGCAAGCTGTTCCCGGCCCTGGGCGAGCGCCTGGACGACACCCCCTGGCTGGGCCGCCGCCCGTGCCTGCCCGACATGCGCCCGGTGATCGGCCCGGCGCCGCGTCACCCGGGGCTGTGGTTCAACTTCGGCCACGCCCACCACGGCCTTACCCTGGGCCCGGTCAGCGGCCGGCTGGTGGCCGAGCTGGTCACCGGCGAACGCCCCTTCACCGACCCCGCGCCTTACAGCGCGACCCGTTTCGACTGAACCCCTGCGGGAGAACAACAAGATGACCGCACCACTGAGCCTTGCCACCCTTGCCCCCGAACCCGACCCGCGCCCGGTGCTGATCCGCATCGAGGGCCTGAACAAGCACTACGGCGCGTTCCACGTGCTGCGCAACATCGACCTGCAAGTGCGTGAAGGCGAACGCATCGTGCTGTGCGGGCCGTCCGGCTCCGGCAAGTCGACCCTGATCCGCTGCATCAACCGCCTGGAAGTTGCCCAGCAGGGCAGCATCCAGGTAGATGGCATCGACCTGGCGTCCACCACCCGCGAAGCGGCGCAAGTGCGCAGCGATATCGGCATGGTGTTCCAGCACTTCAACCTGTTCCCGCACATGAGCGTGCTGGACAACTGCCTGCTGGCCCCCACCAGCGTGCGCGGGCTGTCGCGCAAGGACGCCGAGGAGCGGGCGCGCATGTACCTGAGCAAGGTCGGCATCGAAAGCCAGGCGCACAAGTACCCCAGCCAGCTTTCCGGCGGCCAGCAGCAGCGCGTGGCGATTGCCCGGGCGCTGTGCATGAAGCCCCGGATCATGCTGTTCGACGAGCCCACCTCGGCGCTTGACCCGGAGATGGTTGCCGAGGTGCTGGATGTGCTGGTGCAACTGGCCGGCACCGGCATGACCATGCTTTGCGTCACCCATGAAATGGGCTTTGCCCGCCAGGTGGCCGAGCGGGTGTTGTTCCTCGAAGGCGGGCAAATCATTGAAGACAGCCCGCCGCAGGTGTTCTTCAACCAGCCGCGTACCGAGCGGGCCAAGGGGTTCCTGGCGCAGATACTGCACTGAAACCTGTTCCGGCCTCTTCGCGGGTAAACCCGCTCCCACAGGTTCATCGTTGGTCCTGAAGGCCAAGGTAATCCTGTGGGAGCGGGTTTACCCGCGAAGAGGCCGGAACAGGCAACACCATCATTGCACCGCTGCAAAGACCCAACTGCGTCGTTAAATATTATTGACCTTACCTCCCGCCAAACCCACGCCGCCACAGGCCCGCATCGGTTTCAACCCCCAAAAACAGGCGCATTCCAGGCCATCAAGCCCTGCTCCGTCGTTTGACATATCGAACGGCTCTGGCAAGCTATCTACAAGCCCCGACCGGAATCGTCGCCTCCGACGAGCCGGCAGTGCTCGGGGCTACAGGTCGCACCCATGGCCCCGCGCCGTGCACCTGCACAACAACGACAGGCCGAACCTGTCCCAAGGTGACATATGTCCAACAGCAACATTGGCAACAAGCAACCCTCCCTGCGCAAACCCGTCGTCCTGATGACCATGGGCAGCCAAGAGCGCAAAGGCCATGACTACCAGGTCATGACCCACAAATACATCACCCCGCTGGTCGAGTTCTCCGATTGCGTCCCGGTGCTGGTGCCCACCTGCTGCGGCATCGAGGACCTCGAGACCTATCTGGACATGGCCGACGGCGTGTACCTGACTGGCGCCGGCAGCAACATCGACCCGGCCCTGTACGGCCAGGAGAACGAAACCCCCGGCAAAGGCCAGGACAAGAACCGCGACCTGTTCGACATTCCGCTGGTCAAGGCCGCGATCAAGCGTGGCCTGCCGATCTTCGGCATCTGCCGCGGCATGCAGGAAATCAACGTGGCCCTGGGTGGCGACATCTACCAGAAGGTGTACGCCGAGCCTGGCTTCAATGACCACCGGGAAAACCCGGAAGACCCGGTCGAGGTGCAATACGCCCAGGTACACGGCGTGAAGATCAAGCCGGACAGCTGGCTGCGTGACACCCTGGGTACCGACGAGATTCGTGTCAACTCGCTGCATGGCCAGGGCCTGCACAAGCTCGGCGCCGGCATCGAGGCCATCGCCCATGCCGAAGACGGCCTGGTCGAGGCGATCCATGCCCCGAGCATTTCGCCGTTCCTGTTCGCCGTGCAGTGGCACCCGGAGTGGCAAGCGGCGAAGAACCCGGATTCGATCAAGATCTTCCAGGCTTTCGGTGATGCTTGCCGGGCCCAGGTACGCAAGGCGCAGATCAAGCGCCAGCACGCTGCCTGACCCCAGTTTCCTCTGCTTTGATCGCGGGGCGGCGCAAGGCCGCCCCCGTTTTCCCCGGTCACCCTCTGCTGGTCCCAGAACACTTCCCGTGGAAACGGGCGGCGGGCTTGTGCCTGTCTCCGCGATCGTTTTTTTCCTTCCCCGCCTAGAGATACGATGACTGATTGCAGCTGGACTGCCATCTGGGTCTCGGGCATCTCTGTTGTCTGTGCCGGCCTCTTCGCGGGCACGCCCGCTCCCACAGGCAATCTTCCCTACTTTCAAGCGCACCACGGCCCTTGTGGGAGCGGGCATGCCCGCGAAGAGGCCGGCGCAGGCAATAACACTCCTTCTACCCCTCCACAAAAAAATCTCCTAAAGGGACTAGTCATCGTACAAGTTGTACGATAACTTACCTCCAACGCAAACAGCTCCTTCACCCAAGCGCCACAGGATGCCAACAACAATGACTCCACAAGAACTCAAATCCATCCTCTCCCACGGCCTGCTGTCTTTCCCGGTCACCGACTTCAACGCCCAGGGCGACTTCAACCCCGCTGGCTACGCCAAGCGCCTGGAATGGCTGGCCCCTTACGGCGCCAGCGCCCTGTTCGCCGCCGGCGGCACCGGTGAGTTCTTCTCCCTGGCCGCCAGCGAATACAGCCAGGTGATCAAGACCGCCGTCGATACCTGCGCCAAGTCGGTCCCCATCCTCGCCGGCGTCGGCGGTTCCACTCGCCAGGCCATCGAATACGCGCAAGAAGCCGAGCGCCTGGGTGCCAAAGGCCTGCTGCTGTTGCCGCACTACCTGACCGAAGCCAGCCAGGAAGGCGTCGCCGCCCACGTCGAAGCGGTATGCAAATCGGTAAACATCGGCGTAGTCGTCTACAACCGCAACGTCTGCCGCCTGAACGCCGACCTGCTGGAAAAACTGGCCGAGCGCTGCCCGAACCTGGTCGGCTACAAGGACGGCCTGGGTGATATCGAGCTGATGGTGTCGATCCGTCGCCGCCTGGGCGACCGCTTCAGCTACCTGGGTGGCCTGCCGACAGCCGAGGTGTATGCTGCTGCCTACAAGGCCCTGGGCGTACCGGTGTACTCCTCCGCCGTGTTCAACTTCGTGCCGAAGACCGCCATGGACTTCTACAACGCCATCGCCCGTGAAGACCACGCCACCGTGGCCAAGCTGATCGACGACTTCTTCCTGCCGTACCTGGACATCCGCAACCGCAAGGCCGGCTACGCCGTGAGCATCGTCAAGGCCGGCGCCAGGATCGCCGGTCACGACGCTGGCCCGGTGCGGACTCCGCTTACCGACCTCACCGCCGAAGAGTACGAACAACTCGCCGCGCTGATGGACAAGATGGGCCCGCAGTAAGCGCCGCCCGCGGCCTGCCAGATGCCGCGCCCGGAGTGGGCCAGCCCCGCTCCGGTTACAATTCGTGAGCCCGCACAAAAATAAATAGTGGGAGTACTCCAGCATGCAAGCGACGAAGAAGACGCATGTGCGCTACCTGATCCTGTTCATGCTGTTCCTGGTGACCACGATCAACTACGCTGACCGCGCCACAATCGCAATTGCGGGCTCCAGCCTGCAGAAAGACCTCGGCATCGATGCCGTGACCCTCGGCTACATCTTCTCCGCCTTCGGATGGGCTTACGTGGCTGGCCAGATTCCTGGTGGCTGGCTGCTCGACCGCTTCGGTTCCAAGAACGTCTACGCCTTCAGCATCTTCACCTGGTCGCTGTTCACTCTGCTGCAGGGCTTTGTCGGTGGCCTGCCGGTTGCCTGGGCGGTGGTGACCCTGTTCACCCTGCGCTTCCTGGTCGGTTTTGCCGAAGCCCCGTCGTTCCCGGGCAATGCGCGCATCGTCGCGGCCTGGTTCCCGACCCAGGAACGCGGCACCGCCTCGGCCATTTTCAACTCGGCGCAGTACTTCGCCACCGCACTGTTCGCACCGATCATGGGCTGGATCGTGTTCAGCTTCGGCTGGGAGCATGTGTTCGTGGTCATGGGCGCGCTAGGCATCGTGTTCTCCATGGTATGGCTGAAGACCATCTACAACCCGCGCCAACACCCACGCATCAGCCCAGGCGAACTCGAGCACATCGAGCAGAACGGCGGCCTGGTGGACATGGACCAGAAGCGCGGCAACGACGGCCCGAAATGGGGCTACATCAAGCAACTGCTGACCAGCCGCATGCTGCTGGGCGTGTACCTGGGCCAGTACTGCATCAACGCCATCACCTACTTCTTCCTCACCTGGTTCCCGGTGTACCTCGTGCAAGAGCGCGGCATGACCATCCTCAAGGCTGGCTTCATCGCCTCGTTGCCGGCGGTCTGCGGCTTCATCGGTGGCGTGCTGGGCGGGGTGATCTCCGACTGGCTGTTGCGCCGCGGCAACTCGCTGACCTTCTCGCGCAAACTGCCGATCGTCTGCGGCCTGCTGCTGTCGACCACCATGGTGTTCTGCAACTACGTCGACGCCGAGTGGATGGTGGTCGGCTTCATGACCCTGGCGTTCTTCGGCAAAGGCATCGGTGCACTGGGCTGGGCGGTGGTCGCCGACACCTCGCCGAAGCAGATCGCCGGGCTGTCGGGCGGGCTGTTCAACACCTTCGGCAACATCGCCTCGATCACCACGCCGATCGTCATCGGCTACATCATCAGCGCCACGGGTTCGTTCAAGTGGGCCCTGGTGTATGTCGGCGCCAACGCCCTGGTAGCGGTGTTCAGCTACCTGGTGATCGTCGGCCCGATCAAGCGCATCGAGCTGCGTGAAAGCCCAAAGCCTGACGCCGAGCCCGCGGCCGGCAGCGAACTGGCCGGCTCGCACCACTGAATGAACACGCCCGCGCCGGCCCCCGCCGCGGGCAGATGTACAAAAGCCTGAGAACCTGACAAGTAGGGCCCGAACATGCAGTTGATCGAACATTCCGACTCGCCCCGCTACGTCCGCCTGCACGATGACGACAATGTCGTGGTGGTGGTCAACGATGGTGGCCTGGGCGAAGGTGCCCGCTTCGCCGACGGCCTGACTCTGGTCGAGGGCGTGCCACAGAGCCACAAGGTGGCCACCGTGGCCATCGCCAAGGGCCAACCGGTGCGCCGCTACGGGCAAATCATCGGCTACGCGCTGGAAGACCTGCGCCAGGGCAGCTGGGTGCAGGAAAGCCAGCTGGCCATGCCGGCCGCGCCGGAGCTGGACAGCCTGCCACGCTGCGACGCCGTCCCGCAGCCGCTGCCGCCGCTCGAAGGCTTCACCTTCGAAGGCTACCGTAACGCCGACGGCACCGTCGGCACCCGCAACATCCTCGGCATCACCACCACCGTGCAGTGCGTGGCCGGCGTGCTGGAGCATGCGGTAAAGCGCATTCGCAGCGAGTTGCTGCCCAAGTACCCCAATGTCGATGACGTGGTGGCCATCACCCACAGCTATGGCTGCGGCGTGGCGATCAACGCGCGCGATGCCTACATCCCGATCCGCACGGTGCGCAACCTGGCGCGCAACCCCAACCTGGGCGGCGAAGCCCTGGTTATCAGCCTGGGCTGCGAAAAGCTGCAGGCCAGCCAGGTGATGCATGACAACGACCCGTCAGTGGACCTCAGCGACCCGTGGCTGTACCGCCTGCAGGACGCCAGCCTGGGCTTTGTGGAAATGATCGAACAGATCATGGAACTGGCCGAAACCCGCCTGAAGAAACTCGACCAACGCCGCCGCGAAAGCGTGCCGGCCAGCGAACTGATCCTGGGTATGCAGTGCGGCGGCAGCGATGCCTTCTCGGGCATCACCGCCAACCCGGCGCTGGGCTATGCCGCCGACCTGCTGGTACGCGCCGGCGCCACCGTGCTGTTCTCTGAAGTGACCGAAGTGCGCGACGCCATCTACATGCTCACCTCACGGGCGGAAAACCAGCAGGTTGCAGACGCCCTGGTACGCGAAATGGACTGGTACGACCGCTACCTGCAGCAAGGGGCCGCCGACCGCAGTGCCAATACCACGCCGGGCAACAAGAAGGGCGGCCTGTCGAATATCGTCGAGAAGTCTCTGGGCTCGATCGTCAAGTCCGGTAGCGGCGCCATCCAGGGCGTGCTCGGCCCGGGTGAGCGGGTCAACCGCAAAGGCCTGATCTTCTGCGCCACCCCGGCCAGCGACTTTGTCTGCGGCACCCTGCAACTGGCTGCCGGCATGAACCTGCATGTGTTCACCACCGGTCGCGGCACCCCGTACGGCCTGGCCATGGCGCCAGTGGTCAAGGTATGCACCCGCAGCGAGCTGGCCCAGCGCTGGCCCGACCTGATCGACATCGACGCCGGGCGCATCGCCAGCGGCCGCTCGACCATCGAGGAGCTGGGCTGGGAACTGTTCCACTACTACCTGGACGTGGCCAGCGGCCGCAAGCAGACCTGGGCCGAACAGCATCGCTTGCACAACGACATCACCCTGTTCAACCCGGCTCCGATTACCTGATGACCCGGCTTCTCAACTGTGGCGCGATCCCTGTGGGAGCGGGCGCGCCCGCGAAGCAGGCAACCCGGTGTATGGCACCGGCTGCGCCGGTGTTCGCGGGCTCGCCCGCTCCCACAGGTCATGCGACAACCTGCCAGATTTTCTCTCAACCTACAGGAGCACCCCATGCCTGAAATCCTCGGCCACAACTTCATCGCCGGCCAGCGCAGCGCCGCTGGCTCGCAGCGCCTGCAGAGCCTGGACGCCAGCACCGGCGAGGCCCTGCCCTACAGCTTCGCCCAGGCCACCGAAAGCGAGGTGGACCAGGCTGCCAAGGCCGCCGCCGCCGCCTTCGCCGAATTCCGTCAGTTGGCCCCGGCGCGGCGCGCCGAATTCCTCGACGCCATTGCCGCCGAACTGGACGAACTGGACGACGCCTTCGTCGCCATCGTCTGCCGTGAAACCGCCCTGCCCCCCGCCCGTATCCAGGGCGAGCGCGGTCGCACCAGCGGCCAGATGCGCCTGTTCGCCCAGGTGCTACGCCGTGGTGACTTCCTCGGTGCACGCATCGACCTGGCCCTGCCCGAGCGCCAGCCCCTGCCACGCGTGGACCTGCGCCAGATGCGCATCGGCGTCGGCCCGGTGGCTGTGTTCGGCGCCAGCAACTTCCCGTTGGCTTTCTCCACCGCCGGTGGCGATACCGCTGCGGCCCTGGCTGCCGGTTGCCCAGTGGTGTTCAAGGCCCACAGCGGCCACATGGCCACCGCCGACCTGGTTGGCTGTGCCATCCAGCGCGCCGCCGAGCGCACCGGCATGCCCAAGGGCGTGTTCAACATGGTGTTCGGTGGCGGCGTCGGCGAGTGGCTGGTCAAGCACCCGGCTATCCAGGCCGTCGGCTTCACCGGCTCGCTGAAAGGCGGTGACGCCCTGTGCCGCATGGCCGCCGAGCGCCCGCAGCCGATCCCGGTATTCGCCGAGATGTCCAGCATCAACCCGGTGATCATCCTGCCGGGCGCCCTGGCCAAGCGTCGCGAAGCCATCGCCCGTGAGCTGGCCGGTTCGGTGTGCCTGGGCGCGGGGCAGTTCTGCACCAACCCGGGCCTGGTGATCGGCCTGCAGTCGCCGCAGTACAGCCAACTGCTGGCCGAGCTTGGCGAGCACCTGGGCCAGCAGGCCGGCCAGACCATGCTCAACGCTGGCGGCCTGCGCAGCTATGTCGGAGGCCTGGAGCACCTGCACGCCCATGCCGGTATCGAGCACCTGGCCGGCCAGGCGCAGGCAGGCAGCCAGGCGCACGCCCAGCTGTTCAAGGCCGACGCCCGCCTGTTGGTGGAATCTGACCCGCTGCTGCAGGAAGAAGTGTTCGGCCCGACCACCGTTGCCGTGGAAGTGCAGGACAACGACCAGTTGCGCGCCGCCCTGCTCGGCCTGCGCGGCCAGCTGACCGCGACCCTGATCGGCGAGCCGGAAGACCTGCAGGCCTTCGCCTGGCTGGTACCGCTGCTGGAAGAGAAAGTCGGGCGGATCCTGGTTAATGGCTATCCGACCGGTGTCGAGGTGTGTGATGCGATGGTGCACGGCGGGCCTTACCCGGCCACGTCGGATGCACGCGGTACATCGGTCGGCACCCTGGCCATCGACCGCTTCCTGCGCCCGGTGTGCTACCAGAACTACCCGCAGGCGCTGTTGCCCGAGGCATTGCGCGACGGTAACCCGCTGGGGCTGCGCCGGCTGGTGAATGGGCAGTGGAGTGACGGGGCGATCTGATCGCCCGTTGAAACCGGAAAGCCCCGCGCATGGCGGGGCTTTTCTTTTGGCTGTGGCTGCCTCTTCGCGGGTGAACCCGCTCCCACAGGTACTCCACAGGGCTCAAGCTCAAGGTGATCCCTGTGGGAGCGGGCGCGCCCGCGAAGAGGCCGGTACAGGCGACAAAAACCTCAGCCCCCCTGCGCCTCAGCTTCTTCATGCGCCTGGCGCAAGCGCTCGCGGCTGTTGCTCAGATGCATGCGCATGGCCATCTTCGCCCCTTCGCCATCACGCCGGGCGATGGCTTCGTAGATCGCCTCATGCTCGTGCATCAGCCGGCTCATGTAGTGCGCCTGGTCATCATGGGCCAGCCGCGCCGAGTTCAACCGGGTACGCGGGATGATGCTGGTGCCCAGGTGGTTGAGGATGTCGGCGAAGTAGTGGTTGCCGCTGGCCTGGGCAATGCGCAGGTGGAACTGGAAATCCGCCGACACCGCATCCGTGGCGTGGGCAGCCCCTTCGTTGAGTTCGTCCAGCGCCGCACGCATGCCGGCCAGCTCTTCATCGCTGCGCCGCTGCGCCGCCAGGCCCGCCGATTCGATCTCCAGGGCAATGCGCAATTCCAGCACCGCCAATACTTCGCGCAGGGTGACCACGGTCGCCGGGTCGATACGGAAACCACCGGCGGCCGGCGCGTCCAATACGAAAGTGCCAATGCCGTGGCGGGTCTCCACCTGCCCGGCGGCCTGCAGCCGCGAGATCGCTTCACGCACCACCGTGCGGCTGACTCCCTCTTCGGCCATGATCTGCGATTCGGTCGGCAGCTTGTCGCCGCGCTTGAGCTGGCCGCTGCGAATGCGCTCGGTCAGCACCGTGACCAGTTCCTGGGCCAGACTGCGCGGCTTGCGCCGGGTCTTTGCCTGTACCTGCTGCTCTGTCATTGCCCTGTATTTCACCTTGAAAGACAGCGCTCATCATAGCGCAAGCAGTTGTACGATCACATACTCGCAGTGCGGTATTTATTTCTCGGCGTGCATGCCATCAGTTGCTGGTCAGCGACCATGATCTGACGGCAAATTGCTGGCCCCCAGTGCCTGCTTGTGAAGGCAAACTTCGTTTTCCTTCAGATGCTTAGGACAGTAACATGCGAGTACTTCTAGCAACGATGGCCGGCTGCCTGCTGGCCACGCTCGCTTTCGGCGCCCAGGCACGGGCGCTGAGCCAGAATGATCGCCACACCTGCGGCTGGGGTGCGCAGATAGCCGCCGAGGCTCAGCAGGCCAAGCTTTCCGGGGTAACCCTGTATGCCACGCGCAAGAAACTGCAGGCACGCAAATTCCCCAAGCCGTGGATGCGCATGACCGCCTTCGGCATTACCGAACAGACCTACAACAGCCGTTCGCGGATCAAGCCTGCAGCGATCAAGCAGACCTATTACGAGCAGTGCGTGCAGCATGCTGTAGCAAGACGATAAAGCAGGAGATTGCCTGGCGCTTCGGGTTGCACTGTGGGAGCGGGCGTGCCCGCGAATGCCACAACGCGGTGTATGGCACCGGCTCCGCCGGTGTTCGCGGGCATGCCCGCTCCCACAGGTACTGCACATGGCTTGAAGGCGATGCGGTCGATGTGGGAGCGGCTTAGCCGCGAAGAATCCAACACGGTGCATGGCACCGGCTCCGCCGATGTTCGCGGGCATGCCCGCTCCCACAGGTACTGCACATGGCTTGAAGGCGATGCGGTCGATGTGGGAGCGGCTTTAGCCGCGAAGAATCCAACGCGGTGCATGGCACCGGCTACGCCGGTGTTCGCGGCTAAAGCCGCTCCCACAGGGTCCCTGCTAATTCAATAGTTATGTGCAATTCTATCGCCGCCACGGTGCACCGGCCTCGAAGCGTGCCTCCATCCATGCCTTGAAAGCCGTCAGGGCAGCACTGTTGAGGCGCGCGGTCGGCCGTACCAGGTAGATGCCTGCCGCCACATCCAGCTGCCATTGCGGCAGCACCCGCACCAAGCGCCCGGCGGCGAGGTCCTCGCCCATCAGCCAGTCCCCTCCCGCCAGGATGCCAACGCCACGCCGCGCCGCCTCCAGCAGGGCTTCGTTGTCATTGCTGCGCAGGCTGCCGGAAACCTTGACACTCACCTGCTGCCCGTCACTCATCAGTCGCCATTCGGGAAAGCTTCGCAATCCACTGAATCCCAAACAGTCATGCCCGGCAAGGTCCTCCGGCTGCACAGGTGCGCCATGCCGGGCCAGGTACTCGGGCGACGCGCACAAGATACGCCGGTGATCGCACAGTTTTCTGGCCACCAGCCGGTTGTCGGCCAGCTCGCCAATACGGATGGCGGCGTCGAAACCCTCGCCGATCAGGTCGACGAAACGATCGGCATACTCGGCCTCCACCATCACCTGCGGGTGGGCCAGCACGAAATCGGCCAGCACTGCGCTCAACCAGCGTCGCCCCATGGCTGCCGGCAGCGCCAGGCGCAGGCGCCCGCGTACCGCCACCGCCCCCTCGGCAGCTTCCTGTTCGGCCTCTGCTATCAGTCGGTTGGCCTCGCGCACCTTGGCCACCAGCCGCTCGCCTTCATCGGTGAAACGCAACTGCCGCGTACTGCGCTCCACCAGGCGAATGCCAAGGCGCACCTCCAGTGCACTCAGGCGCTTGGACAGCACCGTGGGGTGGCGCTCCAACTGGCGCCCGGCAGCGGCGAACGAGCCCTGCTCGTGCAGCGCCAGCAAGGTGGCAAGTTCATCGGCGCGGCGGCTGTCGAAGGCATCCATGGCAAGGCTCGGCACAAGGCTGTGGGTCGGGGGATCAGGCAGTGAGGATCAGCGCGCCCTCCGACAGCCCTTGCTCCAGGTCCCCGTGGGCCCTGGCCGCTTCGGCCAGCGGGTAGCGACGCCAGACCCGAGGCTGGATAATACCCTCCGCGACCGCCGCCAGCACATCGGCGGCGCGCTGCTGGTACTCGTCGACCGTGCGGGTGTGTGCCGCCAGCGACGGCCGAGTCAGGTACAGCGAGCCCTTGGCGTTGAGCGTGGCCACCTCAATGGCGGCTGGCGCGCCGGAGGTGCCGCCGAACGACACCAGCAAGCCACGCACTCGCAGGCTGTCCAGCGAGGCTTGCAGCGACACCTTGCCGACACAGTCATAGACCACGTCCACGCCCTGCCCTTGGGTCAGCTCGCGGACCTGGCCGGCCAAGGTTGCCGCGTCGAACACCAGCACATGGTGGCAACCCGCTGCCTGCGCCCTTGCCACACTCTGCGGGCGTGATACCACGCCGATCACCGTCGCTCCCAGGTGCCGCGCCCAGGGCGCCATCAGCTGGCCCAAGGCACCGGCGGCACCGTACAACAGCACCTGGCTACCGGGGCCCACGGCATAGGTAGTCTTCAGCAAGTACTGCGCCGTGATGCCCTTGAACAGCACGGCGGCGGCGGCCTGGTCATCCAGCTGAGGCGGCAGCTTGACCAGGCGCTCGGCCGGGTACAGCCGGCCACTGGCATAACCACCAACCGGGCCCATGGCATAGGCGACCCGGTCGCCCACCTGCACGTCATGTACTCCATCGCCTACGGCAGCGACCCGCCCAGCCCCTTCCAACCCCAGCCCGGAAGGCAGGTCCAGAGGGGCGCCGCCCTTGCGCTGCAGCAAGTCGAGCGGGTTGACACCCATGGCCGTCTGTTCCAGCCAGACCTGGCCGGGCCCTGGGGCTTGTGCTTGCAAGTGTTCAAGATGCATGACATCGGCAGTGCCGGTGCTGTTGAGAACGATGCGGGTAGCCATGATCGAATCCTGTTGGATGGGTGTTCGGTCAGGCTAAACAGGCAGAAAAAGTTGAACAATCAGGCGGGATGCAGATGATTTCTGCACCGCTTGCAGCAGGGATATCCGTGAAACGGGGGGCGAGTATAACCCCAACGACTGACACGGTCGGCCTTGGACATTTGTTAAGCTGATCAAAACTGTAAGAGATGGCCAAGACCATTCGCGCCATGGATGAACTACGCAAGATCGACCTCAACCTGCTGCTCGCCCTGCACGCCCTGCTGAGCGAAAAGCACGTGACCCGCGCCGCCCTGCGCCTGCACCGCAGCCAACCGGCGGTAAGCCACGCCCTGGCGCAGTTGCGCAAGCACTTCGACGACCCCTTGCTGGTGCGGCAGAACGGCCGCATGGCCTTGACCGCTCGCGCCCAATCGCTGGCCAAACCGCTGCACGACGCCCTGGGCAACCTCAACGTTCTGCTGGCAGCCCCACAGTTCGAACCGGCCAAGGCCCAGCGGCGCTTCAGGCTCTCGCTGTCCGACTATTCCTCGCGGATCATCCTGCCTCCCCTGCTGCGCCATCTGCGCCAGGTCGCGCCCGGGGTGGACCTGGCCATCAGCCAGGCCAGCCGCGAAACCATGCTGGCCCAGTTGCTCGATGGTGAACTGGACCTGGCCCTGGGCATCTTCCCCGACCTGCCCCAGGCCATCACTGCGCAGCCGCTGTTCACCGACAGCTTCATCAGCGTTGCCGACCGCCAGGTGCTGCCGGCCAGCGGCGGCCTGGCCCTGGCCGACTGGCTGGCCCGCCCGCATGTGCTGATGGCCATGCACCCGGATGCCTTCGATGAAATCGAACGCGCCCTGGCCGCGCAAGGCCTGCGTCGGCGGATCGCCCTGGCCTTGCCGCACTGGAGTGCGGCGGTGGAGGTGCTGGCCGGCACCGACCTGATCCTGACCGTGGCCAGCCGCGCGGTGGGCTCGTTGCACCAGCACAGGACATTGCGCCAGTTCGAGCCGCCACTGGCGATTCCTTCGTTCGATTACCAGCAAGCCTGGCACAGCCGCAAGGACGACGACCCCGGGCATCGCTGGCTGCGGGAGACCGTTTGGGCGTGCAGCCAGCCGGGCCGCTGATCAGCCTTCCGGCTGTTTCACCACAGTAGTGGCACTGGCCGGCGTGCCCGCTGCCCAGGTGCCCTGCACCAGCAGCACGCCGCAGAGGATCAGCACCACACCTGCCAACCTGGCCAGGTTGAGCGGCTTGCCCCCCAGCCCCATCACTCCGAAGTGGTCTGCGACCACCGCCGTGATGATCTGCCCCGCCACCACCAGCACCAGGAACCCCGCCGCGCCGAGCCTGGGGGTGAGCGCAGCGGCACCGGCCACGTACAGCGCCCCCAGCACACCGCCAACCCACAGCCACCAGGGCCCCTGCAGGGCTTTGCCCATGTCCGGCGCCGGCACCCTGAGGACTAGCAGCGCGACGATCACCACCAGCGAACTAACCGTCAATGACGTGAACGCGCCCCACAACCAATGCCCCAGCGCCCGGCCTACGGCGGCATTACCCGCAGCCTGGAACGGCAGCACGGCACCGGCAAGCAACGCCAGGGCAAAGGGAAGCGCCAGAAGGCACAAGGTCTTGCTGAACATGGCAGTCCTCATTCGTGACATATGTTCAGGCAATGATCGGAAAATTCCCTTTATCCATGGAAATCGAAAGTATGCACGTACTTTATTCACCACATGGATACACGATCACGCAGGTGCCGCGCAGTTCTGAAGCCTGAGCCGTACCTATGGGAGCAACTGTCCTGCTCGAATCCAGAAGTTGGCGCGATCTCTGTGGGAGCGGCCTTGTGTCGCGAATGGGCTGCAAAGCAGCCCCAGCAATTTCAACAGTTGCGCATCAATCCGGGGGCCGCGATGCGGCCCTTTCGCGACACAAGGCCGCTCCCACAGTTACCGCGATAACCTCGAGAGCAACGCGTTACCTGGATTGCCCCAATGAATGGTCAGCGCGAGGTTTCGACGCGCAGCACTTCGGTGTAGATCGCGTCAACCGTCTGGCCGACCTTGAGGTTCTTCATGCGTGCCTGCAGGTCAGGGTTCTCGACCTTGACTACCTGCAACTTGCCTTCCGGCGGCAGCAGGCTCACCTCATGTGCCTTGAGGTCGATCTTCTTGATCTGTGAGGTGACCTTGACCTGGCGGAATGCCTCGCCACCCGGGTTGGGGTTTTCCGCCGTGGCACGGATGGTACCTGACTCTTCAGTCGCCTTAGGCGCCCCGCCTACTTCGGGATTCAGCACATAGGCCACCGCACGGGTCACGTAAATGTCGACTTGGTCACCCACCTTGAGGTTAGGCAGCGCCTTGGCCTTTTCCGTGAGCTGGAAGGTCACATCCTTCTTGTCATCGGGCCCCTTCACCGTGACCTGCCGGTTGGCCAGGTCAATGGCCGTGACCTGCGTGGTGATGTGGCTTTCCAGCGCCTCGCTGCCAATGGGAATACCGGCCGCCTGCACCGTGAAGCTGGCGGTGGACGCCAGAGTGGCAAGGGCAACGGCACGAACGAGGGAACGAATCGGATTCATAGGCCTGCTTCCATGTAATCAAGACCGGATAGGTGCGTGAAATGCTCACGCGCCAACAAGCATAGCCGGTACCTGCCGCCTTGCCGGGCCTCTTTTCCCGCGACGCATCTCGTCGCTTTTCCGCCATCCGCAGCCTTGCAACAGCAAATGCGAATTCTTTACACTTGATTTACATTTACAAATCATTACTATTCGTGACCTCCCAAATACAACAAAGAGTCACCTGTAATGGCAAAAAAGTCTGTTGCCCCAGCATCCATTTCCATGCTGGGCCTGCTGGTTGTGCCTGCTGTTCACGCGGCCGTTCAACCTGAGTCGCAGGGTTCCCTGGCCCTGCCCGCTACTGCCGTCACCAGCGCCTACGAGCAGCAAAGCTACAAGGCCAGCGAAAGCCGCAGCGCCATGAAGATCGACGCGCCACTGCGCGACATCCCGCAAACCGTCAACGTCGTGCCCGAAAGCGTGATCAAGGACCAGGGCGCGCAGTCCATGGAAGATGTGCTGAAGAACGTGCCCGGCGTCGGCCTGTCCAACGGCGACGGCCAGCGCGACCAGGTGACCATTCGCGGCTTCAGCGCCATTGGCGACATGTACATCGACGGCGTGCGCGACGACGCCCTGTACTTTCGTGATCTGTCCAACATCGAGCGTGTCGAGGTGATCAAGGGCCCTGCCGCCGTGCTGTATGGCCGTGGCTCTTCGGGCGGCCTGATCAACAGCATCAGCAAGAAGCCGAGCTTCACGCCCAAGCGCGAAGTCGGCATGAGCTTCGACAGCGAAGGCAAGCGTCGCACCCAGTTCGACACCGGCTGGGCCGACCCGCAAAGCAACCAGGCCTACCGCGTGACCGGTGCCTTCGAGGACAGCGACACCTTCCGCGACGATGGCTACATCGACCGCAAGGCCATCGCGCCATCGGCCTACTTCCGCCTCTCCGACGACCTTGAACTGAACCTGGGCGCCACCTACCTGTACGACAAGCGCCTGATCGACTTTGGTATCCCGGCCCTTGGCAACCGCCCGGTAGATGTGGACCGCGACAAGCGCTTCGGCTCCGGCGATGCCGACCAGGACTACGCCCGCAGCGAAGTGTTCTCGCTGACTGCGAGCCTTGATTACCGCATCAACGACGACTTCACCCTGACCAACACCAGCCGTTACTACCGCTACGACCTGGACCGCAACAACACCTTGGCCGACAGCAGCCCGACGCGATTCGTCACCGCGCCCAACGGCGAACTGCTGGTCAAGCTCAACCGCGGTAACGTCGCCCGCGACGAGTACGGCATGTTCAACCAGACCGAGCTCAAGCAACAGGCGCAGCTTGCCGGTATGCAGCACAATCTGCTGTATGGCGTGGAAGTGGGCTTCCAGGACAAGCACCAGCGGGTGCTGAGCCAGAACAACGTGGCGCAGGTGCCGGTGTACCGCGACGCCTTGGTGCCGGTACCGGAACATGCCGCCAACCTGTCGTCCAAGGGCACCAACTTCCAGCAGACCACCGGCCTGTATGTGCAGGACATGATCGAACTGAACGAGCACTGGAAGGCCTTGGTCGGTGTGCGTTACGACATCTTTGGCCAGGAGTACGACGACGACCGCGCGCAGAACGTAGACCTCGACCGTACCGACAAGACCTGGAGCCCGCGTGCCGGCCTGGTCTACCAACCGGATAACATCCAGTCCTACTATGTGTCGGTCAGCCGCAGCTACCAGCCTTCGGGCGAAGTGTTTGCGGTCAGCCCGACCAACCAGCACCTGGAGCCAGAAGAAACCACCAACTACGAAATCGGCGCCAAGTGGGACCTGCTCGACAGCCGCCTGTCGGTGACCGCAGCGGTATTCCGCCTCGAGCGCACCAACATGAAAACCGCCGACCCTGCCAACCCCAACCTGACCGTGCTGGCCGGCGAACAGCGCACCGACGGCTTCGAAGCCACTGTCAGCGGGCAGCTCACGGACAAGTGGCAGATCTACGCCGGCTACGCCTACCTGGATGCCGAAATCACCAAGTCCAACAGCAAGACCAACGGCGTGGCCAACGAAGGCCAGACCCCTACCCTGACGCCGCGTAACAGCGCCAACGTCTGGCTGGTGCGTACCCTGACCCCGCAATGGCGCGTGGCCGCCGGCGCCAACTACGTCGACGAGCGCTACACCGCACTCGACAACGTGGTGGTGATGCCGGGCTACACCACCTTCGACGCCGCGCTGCTGTACAGCGTGCCGCAGTGGGATGCCGCGCTGCGCCTGAAGAACGTGTTCGACCGCGACTACTATGCCTCCGCGCACGGTTCGGTGAACCTGATCACCCCGGGTGCACCGCGTACGCTGGAAGCCAGCTTCAACTACCGGTTCTGATCATTGCGCCAGGCGCAAGGCCTCGCCATGGTGCAAAGGCCTTGCGCTGCTTATCTGGTGCAACGCAAGCGTTCACCGCTTCGCTTGAATGCCATATCCTGCACAGTGCATGGCACCGGCTTTGCCGGTGTTCGCGGCGGTTTATCACTTCGATAAACCCGCCCCACAGGGACAGCACCTTGCTATTGCAGAGTACTGCCCTCGGTAAGGAAAGCATTATGAGCAGTAAACCGACTCGCCCCTACGCATCATGGACGCTGGCCACACTGCTCGCCTTCAGCCTGGCGCTCACCGCCGGCTGTTCCAGCAAAGCCGGCAAGGTCCGGTATGCGACGCCCGCAACAGGCTCCAACTGTTTCGCCAAAGCCGTGCCCACCACCGGCGAAGGCGGCCTCGCGTGGGGCAATACGCTGAGCATTGCCCGGCAGAAGTCGCTGAACAACTGCGTGCGCTATGCAAGCCGGTCGGGGGGCACACCGAAGACTTGCCAGGTGGTGATGGCCAAGTGCAAGAATTGAGCGCTTGGCCCGTGGGCTCAAGCTCGAATGATCACCACTTCAAGGTATTCACTCGGCACCACCAACGACGACTCGCCCCCCACATTGCTTTCATTCAACAATTGCGTCAGATCCCGCTCCAGCGACTCGGCCGCCTCTGGCTCCAGCGAGGCAAACGCCTTGTGCACCGGCCCGTACCAGGTGCGGAACACCTCGATGAAATGCGCCGCCGAGCGATAGCGGAAGTTGAAGTGCTGGCGGCTGACCTTCAATTCGCCCAGCGCCCCCTCGAACATCCCGCGCAACTGTTCTTCATCACCCCAGCGCGAAGGCGGTAAAGCCCCGGCTGGTGGCGGTACGTGCCGCCCGAGGGTCTTGAACATCTGCCCGACGAAGCCTTGCGGGGTCCAGTTGGCCAGCCCGACGCGGCCTCCGGGCCGGCACACTCGAGCCAACTCGCGCGCAGCCTGGGCCTGGTCGGGGGCGAACATGACGCCAAAAGTGGAAAGCACGGCATCGAAGGCACCGTCGGCAAACGGCAACGCTTCGGCATCGGCAGTCTGGAACACCACATTGAGGTGCTCGGCCCGCGCCCGTTCTTCGCCGCGCTTGAGCAGTTCGGGCACATAGTCGGTGGAGGTGACACGGCAGCCGCGCCGGGCAGCAGCCAAGGTGGCATTGCCGTTGCCGGCGGCGACGTCCAGTACCTGCTCGTCCCAGCGCAGGTCACAGGCTTCGGCCAGGCGCTCGCCAACCAGTTGCAGAGTGGTGCCGATTACCGCGTAGTCGCCACTGGCCCATGCGGCTTGCTGGCGGGCTTTGAGGGCATTGGTATCCAAAGGGGTGCTCATGGTCTGCGCCTTCTTGTTTTGCGCGGCCGAGGTCCTTCTGGCGGTCAACGCGCCATGTATTCAGGGAATGGGAGCAAAACGCTACGCGCCTTGCAGGCGAAGCGGCAAGTCAGATTGGAGATAGCGGTTATTTGAAATCGATATGAAGGCAATCGACGTCGTTGTAGGAGCGGCCTTGTGTCGCGATGGGCCGCAAAGCGGCCCCCATTTTTGGCATTGAAGCTGATATTGCCGGGGCCGCTTTGCGGCCCATCGCGACACAAGGCCGCTCCTACAGGAGTCAGGCGAACTTGGCCCGGGCCGCGTGCAGCTTCTTGTAGCTTTCGATCAGGCGCAGGTGGCGGTCGAGGCCTTCCAGCTTCATGCTGGTCGGGGTCAGGCCATGGAAGCGCACGCTGCCGTCCACCGAACCCAGCACCGCGTCCATGCGCGGGTTACCGAACATGCGCCGGAAGTTGGCTTCGTAGTCGTCCATTTCCAGTTCATCGTCCAGCAGCACTTCCAGCACCACGTTCAGCGCCTGGTAGAACAGGCCGCGCTCGACGGTGTTGTCGTTGAACTGCAGGAACGCCTCGACCAGCTCCTTGGCATCCTCGAAGCGCTGTACCGCCAGGCAGATCAGCAGCTTCAACTCGAGAATGGTCAGCTGGCCCCACACCGTGTTCTCGTCGAACTCCACGCCGATCAGCGTGGTGATGGTGGTGTAGTCATCCACATCGCAGTTGTCCAGGCGCTTGAGCAGCAGCTTGAGGGAGCGGTTGTCCAGGCTGTGCAGGTTGAGGATGTCGGCGCGGAACGACAAGGCGCGGTTGGTGTTGTCCCAGATCAGGTCTTCGACCGGGTAGATCTCCGAGTAACCCGGCACCAGGATGCGGCAGGCGGTGGCGCCGAGGTTGTCGTACACCGCCATGTACACTTCCTTGCCCAGGTCTTCGAGGATGCCGAACAGAGTCGCGGCTTCCTGCACGTTGGAATCCTCGCCGTGGCCGGAGAAGTCCCACTCGACGAACTCGAAGTCGGCCTTGGCACTGAAGAAGCGCCACGACACCACGCCGCTGGAGTCGATGAAGTGCTCGACGAAGTTGTTCGGCTCGGTCAGCGCGTGGCTTTCGAAGGTCGGTTGCGGCAGGTCGTTCAAGCCTTCGAAGCTGCGGCCCTGCAGCAGTTCGGTGAGGCTGCGCTCCAGCGCCACCTCCAGGCTCGGGTGGGCGCCGAACGAAGCGAACACGCCGCCGGTGCGCGGGTTCATCAAGGTCACGCACATCACCGGGAACTCGCCACCCAGCGACGCATCCTTGACCAGCACCGGGAAGCCCTGCTCCTCCAGGCCCTGGATGCCGGCGACGATGGCCGGGTACTTGGCCAGCACTTCCTGCGGCACATCCGGCAGGCACAGCTCGCCTTCGAGGATTTCGCGCTTCACCGCGCGCTCGAAGATTTCCGACAGGCACTGCACCTGCGCCTCGGCCAGGGTGTTTCCGGCGCTCATGCCATTGCTGAGAAACAGGTTTTCGATCAGGTTGGACGGGAAGTACACCACCTGCTGGTCGGACTGGCGCACGAACGGCAACGAGCAGATGCCGCGCGCGGTGTTGCCCGAGTTGGTGTCGTACAGGTGCGAGCCACGCAGCTCGCCGTCCGGGTTGTAGATGGCCAGGCAGTGCTCGTCGAGGATTTCGGCTGGCAACGCATCACGCGGGCCGGATTTGAACCACTGCTCGTTCGGGTAGTGCACGAACGACGCATTGGCCAGGTCCTCGCCCCAGAACTGGTCGTTATAGAAGAAGTTGCAATTCAGGCGCTCGATGAACTCGCCCAGCGCCGAGGCCAGCGCGGCCTCCTTGGTCGCGCCCTTGCCGTTGGTGAAGCACATCGGCGACTGGGCGTCGCGCACGTGCAGCGACCACACATTGGGCACGATGTTGCGCCACGAGGCGATCTCGATCTTCATCCCCAGCCCGGCGAGGATGCCCGACATGTTGGCGATGGTCTGCTCCAGCGGCAGGTCCTTGCCGGCGATGTAAGTGCTGGTGTCCGCCACCGGCATCAGCAGGCCCTGGGCATCGGCATCGAGGTTGTCGACCACTTCGATCACGAACTCGGGGCCGGTCTGCACCACCTTCTTTACTGTGCAGCGGTCGATGGAGCGCAGGATGCCCTGGCGGTCCTTCTCGGAAATGTCCTCGGGCAGTTCGACCTGGATCTTGAAAACCTGGTTGTAGCGGTTTTCCGGGTCGACGATGTTGTTCTGCGACAGGCGAATGTTCTCGGTTGGGATGTCGCGGGTCTGGCAGTACAGCTTGACGAAGTAAGCCGCGCACAAGGCCGAAGACGCCAGGAAATAGTCGAACGGCCCCGGCGCCGAGCCATCACCCTTGTAACGGATCGGTTGGTCGGCGATCACCGTGAAGTCATCGAACTTGGCTTCGAGACGGAGATTGTCGAGAAAATTGACCTTGATTTCCATGCGGGATTACCGTGATTTAAGCGTGCAAAACGAAATTGGCCGGCATTATCCGGGTTTTCGCTGCGGAAGTCCTCTTCAACTCCGAACGCGGTCTTATTTGTGGGAGCGGCCTTGCGTCGCGAAAGGGCCGCGACGCGGCCCCAGGATTTCAGCAACATGCAAGATTGCCGGGGCCGCTTTGCGGCCCTTTCGCGACGCAAGGCCGCTCCCACAGGTACTCCACCTGTCTCGGATTTAGCGAAACGCCTGAAGGGCCGGTAAAGACTTGCGCATTTCACCGAATTGCTTGCCTGATCCTCTGAACCTGCCCCCGCCAGCAGACCGGCGGTCACCCTGCTGTGCTAGCGTTTCTGCACTGGGGAGCACCGTACTCCCCACTCAGAAGAAACCAAGCGACAGCAACCGTTGACGGGCAGGTGAACCATGGAACTACGCATCAACCAGAAGACCTACCAGGTCGAGGCAGACGCCGACACGCCCCTGCTGTGGGTGATCCGCGACGACCTGGGGCTGACCGGCACCAAGTATGGCTGCGGCCTGGCCCAGTGCGGCGCCTGTTCGGTACTGGTGGACGGCAACGTGGTGCGCGCTTGCGTCACGCCGGTGGCCGGCGTGGTCGGGCGCGAGGTGACCACCATCGAGGCGATCGAGGCCGATGCCGTCGGCAAACGGGTGGTCGCGGCCTGGGTCGAGCACCAGGTGGCCCAGTGCGGCTACTGCCAGTCGGGCCAGGTAATGGCGGCCACGGCGCTGCTCAAGCATACGCCCAAGCCCAGTGACGCACAGATCGAAGCAGCCATGGTCAACTTGTGCCGCTGCGGCACCTACAACGCCATACATGCGGCCGTGCATGAGCTGGCCCAAGGGGAGAAGGCCTGATGAACAAACCAGTCGATACCCCCGCCGAACTGCTCAAGCTGCAACTGGGCGAAACGGTCAACCTGTCGCGTCGGCGCTTTCTTGCCGGCACGGCTGTCGGTGCCCTGGTGCTGGGCTTCGGCCTGCCCATGGGGTCGGCCCGCCTGCAGGCAGCCGCCGCCGCAACCCCGGAGCGCGGCACGCAGGTGCCGGCGTTTCTGGAGATCCGCCCGGACGGCAAAGTGCGCCTGCTCAGCCCGTTCATGGAAGGTGGCCAAGGCCCCTTCACCGCCATGGCGCAGATCGTCGGTGAAGAGCTGGACGTCGACCCGGCCAATTTCGTGGTCGACAGCGCGCCGCCCGGCGAAGCCTATGTAGTGATGGAAAATGGCATGCGCATCACCGGCGGCAGCATGTCGGTGCGCATGAGCTACCCGACCATGCGCCGCCTGGGCGCCCTCGCCCGGGCCATGCTGCTGCAGGCGGGCGCCGAGCAGCTGGGCGTGCCGGTCGAAGAACTCTCCACCACACCGGGTCATGTAGTACATACCACGACTGGCCGCTCCATCCCCTACGGTGAGCTGGCCGGGCGCGCCATGGACCTGCCGGTGCCGGACCCGGCCAGCGTCAAGCTGCGCGACCCCAGCCAGTTTCGCTGGATCGGCAAACCGGTACGTCGCCTGGATGCCTACGACAAATCCACCGGCAAGGCTGTGTACAGCATCGACATCAAGGTCGACGGCATGCTCCACGCTGCCGTGCAGCACGCGCCACGCCTGGGCATGACCGTCGGCAGCCTGCGCAACGAAGACCAGATCAAGGCCATGAAGGGCGTGCATTCGGTGCATCAGCTGCCGGGTGCCGTGGCCGTGGTTGCCGAACGCTGGTGGCACGCCAAGCGCGCGGTCGAAGCCATCCAGGTGGACTGGAAGGAGCCCGCGGCCGACAGCCCGGTACGGCCGATGCCGGCTGACTTTTCCAGCGATGGCTGGCGCGAGCACCTGGCCACGGTCACGGGCCCGGCGCGCGACGACGAAAACCAGGGCGATGTGGCCGCCATGCTGGCCAGTGCCAAGACCCAAGTCGAGGCAACCTACCACAACCAGTACCTCAACCACGCCCAGCTGGAACCGCCGTCGGCACTGGCGCGCTTCAACCCGGACGGCACCCTGGAAGTGTGGCTGCCCAACCAGGCGCCGGACATGTTCCGTGACGACATTGCCAAGCGCACCGGCCTGGCCCCGGCGCAGATCACCTTGCATTCGCCGTTGCTGGGCGGTTTCTTTGGCCGCCACTTCCTGTACGACTCGGCCAACCCCTACCCACAGGCCATTGCCTTGGCCAAGGCGGTCGGCCGGCCGGTGAAACTCATCTGGAGCCGCGAAGAGGAATTCCTCCGCGATGTGCTGCGCCCGGTCGCCGTGGTGAAGTTCCGCGCCGGGCTGGATGCCGACGGCCTGCCGGTGGCCCTCGAAGCAGTGAGCGCCACCGAAGGCCCGACCGAAGCCATCGCCGGCAAGCAAGGCGAGAAGCTCGACCCGACTGCGCTCGAAGGGCTGTCGGGCAAGTCCTACGCCATCGCCAACAAGCGCATCGCGCAGATCTACGTGAAAGGCCCGGCGATGCTCGGCTACTGGCGCTCGGTGGGCAACTCGCTGAACGACTTCTTCTATGAATCGTTCCTCGACGAACTGGCCGACAAAGGCGGCAAGGACCCGTTCGAACTGCGCCTGCACCTGCTGCGCGACAACCCGCGCCTGACCAACCTGTTGCAGGCCGTCGCCGAGCTTTCCGGCGGCTGGAAGCGTGGACCGTTCACCGCCGAGGATGGCAGCAAGCGGGCGCGTGGCGTGGCCATGGCCTCGCCGTTCGGCTCGGAGGCAGCGGTCATTGCCGAGGTGTCGATCGAGAATGGCCAGGTCAAGGTGCACGACATCTGGCAAGCCATCGACCCGGGCAGCATCGTCAACCCGGCGATCATCGAGCATCAGGTCAACGGCGCCGTCGCCCTGGGCCTGTCGCAGACGCTGCTGGAAGAAGCGGTGTACGTGGATGGCAAGCCGCGCGCGCGCAACTACGACCTGTACCCGATCCTGCCGCCATCGCGCATGGCCAGGGTGCATGTGCGCATTGTCGAGAGCGGGGCGAAGATGGGCGGCATTGGCGAGCCACCGTTGCCCGCGGTGGCACCGGCGGTGGCCAACGCAGTCGCGCAGCTTACCGGCCAGCGAGTGCGCAGCCTGCCATTGAGCCGCCATACCTTCAGCTGAGCAGACAAGGACGCCCCATGACCCATCGTTTCGCAAGAACCGCTGGCTGGCTGGCGCTGCCGTGCCTGGTAGCGGCAGGCCTGCTGGCCTGGTACGTCACCCGCGAGCCCGCCTCGCCATTTGCCGATGCGCAGGCCACCGCTGCCGACCCGGCGCTGGTCAGCCGTGGCGAGTACGTGGCCCGCCTCAGCGACTGCGTGGCCTGCCACAGCCTGCCGGACGGCAAACCGTTCGCCGGCGGGCTGGAAATGGCCACCCCGCTGGGGGCGATCCACGCCACCAACATCACCCCCGACCGCGACACCGGCATCGGTGGCTACAGCCTGGCCGACTTCGACCGTGCCGTCCGCCAGGGCGTCGCGCCTGGTGGCCGGCGGTTGTACCCGGCGATGCCCTACCCGTCCTACGCCAAGCTCAGCGATGACGATGTAAAGGCGCTGTACGCCTTCTTCATGCACGGCGTGCAACCCGTGCAGCAAGCCAACCTTGCCAGCGACATTCCCTGGCCGCTGAACTGGCGCTGGCCCATTGCCATATGGAACGGCCTGTTCGCCGCCACCACACCATACGCCGATCATGCCGGGCAGGATGCACAGTGGAACCGCGGTGCCTACATCGTCCAGGGCCCTGGCCACTGCGGTAGCTGCCATACGCCGCGCGGCCTGGCCTTCAACGAAAAGGCCCTGGATGACAGCGGCAAGCCGTTCCTTGCTGGTGCCCTGCTCGACGGTTGGTATGCACCGAGCCTGCGTGCCGACCCCAACACCGGGCTGGGGCGCTGGAGCGAGGCCGAGATCGCGCAGTTCCTCAAGACCGGACGCAACCGGCACGCGGTGGTATTCGGCTCGATGACCGAGGCATTCAACAACTCTACGCAGTTCATGAATGACGACGACCTGGCCGCCATTGCCCGCTACCTGAAGTCGCTACCCGGCGACCCGCAACGCGACGGTGCGCCGTGGCAGTACCAGGCTGAATCGACGCCAGCGTGGCTCGACAGGCCTGGGGCACATACCTATGCAACCCGCTGTGCGTCGTGCCACGGCCTGGACGGAAAGGGCCAGGCCGAATGGATGCCACCCTTGGCCGGCGCCACCTCGGCACTGGCCAGGGAAGACGCATCGGCGATCAATATCACCCTCAATGGTTCGCAGCGGGTGGTAACGGCCGGGTTGCCCGATGCCTATCGCATGCCGGCCTTCCGCGAGCAATTGAGTGACCAGGAAATTGCTGATGTGCTGGGTTTCGTGCGCAGTGCCTGGGGGAACAATGGTGGCGCGGTGAATGCGCAGGCGGTGGGCAAGTTGCGTGGGCATACCGACCCGGCCAGTAGTAGCCCGATCATTTTGCATATGCGATGAGTTTGGTGGCTGTGCCGGCCTCTTCGCGGGTGAACCCGCTCCCACAGGATTTGCACTGCTCCTAAGACCTGTGCAGTACCTGTGGGAGCGGGTTCACCCGCGAAGAGGCCGTTACAGCCCCCTTGAACCCCCAAGCTTTACCGGAGTCCCCATGGAAAGCATCGACCTGCTGGTCCTGCGCACCACCCGAGACTGGCTCGCCGCCGGCCACCGCACCCTGCTCGCCACGGTCGCCCGCACCTGGGGTTCCTCCCCCCGCCCGGTTGGCTCGATGATGGCTCTGCGCAGCGACGGCCGTGTGGTCGGCAGTGTCTCTGGCGGCTGCATCGAGGACGACCTCATTCACCGCTACACCAGCGCTTACGGCGGCCCCGGCATGCCCGGCGGCCTGCCCCAGGTGGTGCGCTATGGCGTCAGTGCCGACGAGGCCCACCGCTTCGGCCTGCCCTGCGGCGGCACCCTCGAACTTGTCCTGGAATTCGCCCCGTCGCTGCCACACCTCGAGCAACTGCTCGCCGGCCTCGACGGCGGCAATCTGGTACGCCGTGGGCTCGACCTGGGCAGCGGCAAAGCCAGCCTCACCGCCACCAGCACGCCCGACCTGTTCAGCTTCGATGGCCGGCACATGCTCAGTACCCTGGGCCCCGGCTACCGCCTGCTGCTGATCGGTGCTGGCGCGCTCGCCGAATACCTGGCGACCATGGCCCTGTTCAATGGCTTCAGCGTTTCACTGTGCGACCCGCGCCCCGAGCATACGGCAGGCTGGAACGTTGCCGGCGTCAACCACCTGGCCGGCATGCCGGACGATGTGGTCCGTGCCTTCGCCCCGGACCTGCGCAGCGCCATCGTCGCTGTCAGCCACGACCCGAAGCTGGACGACCTGGCCCTGCTCGAAGCCCTGCACAGCCCGGCGTTCTATATCGGCGCCATCGGCTCACGGCGCAACAGCCAGCTGCGCCGCGAGCGGCTGATTGAACATTTTGGTGAAAGCGAAGCGTCGTTGCAGCGCCTGCATGGCCCGATCGGCATTTATATCGGTAGCAAGACCCCAGCCGAAATTGCCGTCAGCGTCATGGCCGAGATACTTGCGACGAAGAACGCGGTCAGCGTGACCCGGGCCAAGGAAGCCGAGCAGCTGGCGCGGTCCTTGTAGGAGCGGCCTTGTGTCGCGATGGGGCGCGAAGCGGCCCCGGCGATATCTGCGGCGAAGCTGAAAAACGGGGGCCGCTTCGCGCCCCATCGCGACACAAGGCCGCTCCTACAAGGGACCGCATACCAGGCTGCTATTTATTGCCAACGCTCCAGGTTTTGCTGCAACAGCTGCTCCGGCAACGCCCCGGCAACGATCTTTTCCATCTCCCTGGCCAGCGCCTCACGCAGCTGCGGCTGGTTGCAGGGCGAGGCATGCGACAGCGCCAGGTACAGCCCTTCGCTGGATATCGGTGGCTCCAGCACCTGTACAGTGTCTGCAATCCCCAAGGTGCGCGCCAGCGCCAAGCCGGGATACTGCTCGTACACCACGTAATCGCTGCGCTTGTGCATCAACTTCTCGAATGCCTGCCTGGCACCGGGTACTGCTTCGAGGGTGAGGTTGGCCCGGGCGTAATCGTCGAACTGCTGGCCGTGGCTGTTGTTGACCAGCGTGCCGCCTTTGCGGCCCTTCAGGTCGGCCCATTGCCGGTAGGCAAAGGTATTGTCCTGGCGCACCCAGACAACGCTTGGGGTATGCAGGAATGCCGGGGCAATGAAGTCCATCTGCTGCTGACGGGCCTTGGTCAGGAAATACCCGGCCATCAGGTCGATCCGGCCCGTGCGCACTTCTTCCTGGGCGCGCGACCACGGCCCGCTGTAGACCACCTCGATTTCCAGCCCCAGCTGCTTGCCCAGGTACTTGAGCAGGTCGGCATTGGCACCGATCAGTTGCCGGGGGTTTTGCGGGTCGCGCCACAGGTACGGGGGGTATTCAGGGTTGCCGGTGGCAGTCAGCCGCCGGCATTCCTCGTGCGCTACCCCCGCCAGCGGCAGCAGCAGGCACGGCAACAGCAGCAAAGCGTGGCGAAAGCAGCGCTCGATCATCGACAACCCTCGGCACATGTAACATCCGCAGACCCGGAGCGGTGGCCAAAGGCTGCCACATCCTGTGGTCGACTGCAGCACCCATCAGTGCGTGCTGCAAATAGTCTGGACCATGTATGGCGATCAGGTTGGCCTTTCATCGGTCAGGGGAGCGCCCCTAGTACTTCAGGCCCCCTGCCGGCGCATCGCCAGGATCGCCGCGCCAAAACCGATGAAGGTCGTGCCCACCACCCGGCTCACCCAGCGCGACAGCGACGGCCGGGTCAGCACGCCCTTGGCCCGCGCCGCCAGCGCGGCATAAAGGCTCAGCGAAACCAGCGACAACGCCACGAATATCCCGGTCAGGATCAGGAACTGCGGCAGCAACGCCGCCCCCTGGTCGATGAACTGCGGGAACAGTGCGGTGAAGAACATGGTCGCCTTGGGGTTGGTCACTGCCGTGAGAAACGCCGACTTGTAAAGTTTAAGCGGCGTGGGCCGGGCCTTGGCCATACCCTCTGCGGTGCCCTGCACCAGCATCGGGCTCTTTTTCAGCAATTGCCGCGCCCCCAGGTAGAACAGGTAGCCCGCCCCCAGGATCTTCACGGCGTTGAACAGCACTTCAGAACTGGCCAGCAGCGCCCCCAAGCCCAGCATGGCGGCTGCCGACAGGCAGAACAGGCCCGAACCATTGCCCAGCGACGACCAGATCGCGCTGCGTTGGCCATGGGCCAGGCTGTTGTTGATGGCCATCAGTGTGGCAGGGCCAGGGCTGGCGATCGCGATTGCAGCGACCAGGGTAAAAGCGAACAGCGAGTGAGAATCCATTTCAGGCTCGTCAGACAGTCAGGAAAGGCCGCGCGCAAAGGCGCAGGTTCAGTCGGCATTCTGCCGCTTGGCTGCCTTCTTGGCGATAGCCTTCATCCGCGTTGCCGCCCGCTGCACGGTGGCCATCTTCTCGGGGCGCTTCATGCCCCGCCATTTGCGGATTTCCTCACGGGTGCGACCGCAGCTCACGCACAGCTCGCTATTGAGCTGGCACAGCGAGACGCAGGGGTTGTCGATGTCTTTGGCCATGCCGCCACTCAGCCAGGCAATTCTGCCTGCGCACGCTCGGCGGCGTTGTGGAACACCTGGCGCACTTCCTCGGCCTTGTCCTTGTTGACCGACTTGGCAGCCAGCAACTCGTCGACCACGCGCAGGCCCTGCGCCAGGGCGGTGGCCAGTTGTTCGCGGTCGGAGGCGTCAGCGATATCACCCAGATAAGGAGCGATGAGATACACGTAACGGTCCTGCAGCTTGAGCGCTTCCAGCGCGTCGAGGGCTTTCTGGAACCGATCGGCAGCGGCAGGGCTCATGCTCAATTTATCGAAGTGAATCAGGCTCACACGGTCAGTGGCCATTTGGACGAATCTCCGTTTCCTGGTACGGCCAGGTCCACAAGCAGCAACGCTTCTACGATGCTCGGATGTGCAGGCCCGGGGAATGCCCATCAGGGTACCAGAACGCGAAGCAGAAAGGGTCATCCTCCCCAGAACTAAAAGTATTTGGCAGGTCGCGTAATGGACGCCCTGGGGCGTTATCGGGACAGGAGCCGCCGTTTCGTGCGCAGGATAATCGCGCCAGCAATCTCCTCGCCGAGACAGTCATCGAACTCGGTCGCCCACACAACTACAAGCCTGCACCAGCAGGTAAGCCGAAAAAGGGGCCTCATCATTCATGGCAAAGGAACACATCACCGAAACGCTCGACCTTGGCGTGACGGACCCCTCGAAAACCGCAGAAGCACGCCAGGACCGGCATTTCGAGGGCAAGCTTGACTGGATCGTCTTTGGTTTCACCAGCCTCCTGGCAATCGCTTTCGTTCTCTGGGGCTTCCTCAACCAGGCCAGCCTCGCCAGCAGCGCCTCCAGCGCGCAATCCTGGGTCATTCTCAACTTCGGCTGGTTCTTCGTGCTTACTTCCTCGCTGTTCGTGGTGTTCGTGCTGTGGCTGGCCGCCAGTCGTTACGGCCGGGTCCCGCTGGGCCGTGATGGCGAGCAGCCAGAATTCCGCACGGTGTCCTGGGTGGCGATGATGTTCAGCGCCGGCATGGGCATCGGCCTGATGTTCTTCGGCGTTGCCGAACCGCTGTCGCACTATGTGTCGCCACCACCAGCGACGACCGCCGGGCAGTCCAGCGAAGCGATGCAGGTGGCCATGGCCACCACGCTGTTCCACTGGACCCTGCACCCTTGGGCCATGTACGCCATCGTCGGTCTGGTAATTGCCTATGGCACCTTCCGCCGCGGCCGTTCGCAGCTCATCTCTGCCGCCTTCCGGCCGTTGATCGGCAAGCATGCCAACGGCCCGCTCGGCCGCCTGATCGACATGATGGCGATCTTCGCCACGCTGTTCGGCTCGGCGGCCTCGCTGGGCCTGGGCGCGCTGCAGATCGCCGGTGGCCTGGAATACAACGGCTGGATCGAAAGCCCCGGCAAACTGTTCTACATCTCGATCATCACCCTGCTGACCATCGCCTTCGTCACCTCGGCGGTGTCGGGCATCGGCAAAGGTATCCAGTGGCTGTCCAACACCAACATGGTGCTGGCGCTGGTGATGGCGGTGTTCGTGTTCATGGTCGGCCCGACCCTGCTGATGCTCAACCTGCTGCCAACCTCGATTGGCATCTACGTCAAGATGCTGCCTGAAATGATGGCCCGCACCAACGCAAGCGGCGGTGAACAGATGAACAGCTGGCTGGCCGGCTGGACCGTGTTCTACTGGGCCTGGTGGATTTCCTGGACGCCGTTCGTGGGCATGTTCATCGCCCGCATCAGCCGCGGCCGCACCATCCGCCAGTTCGTTACCGGGGTACTGCTGGTACCGAGCCTGGTCAGCCTGGTGTGGTTCACCATCTTTGGCGGTGCGAGTATCGAAGCCCTGCGCGAAGGCGCCTTCCAGCTGGCCAATGGCGCGGTCAACAGCAACCACGCACTGTACCAGTTGCTGGACAGCTACCCGCTGGCCTCGGCGACATCAGTGCTGGTGATGGTTCTGGTGGGTATCTTCTTCGTCTCCGGGGCTGATGCGGCCTCGCTGGTGATGGGCACGCTGTCCGAACACGGCACTACCACGCCATCACGGCGCACGGTGATCTTCTGGGGCGCGCTGACCGGTACGGTGGCGGCGATCATGCTGGCAATCGGCGACCCGCGCGATCCCGGTGAGGCGCTGACCGGCCTGCAGAATTTGACCATCGTCGTGGCCCTGCCGTTCGTGGTGGTGATGGTGCTGCTTTGCCTGGCGCTGTACCGCGACCTGCGCAAGGACCCGATGATGCTGCGCCACCTGCGCGGCAACGAACTGATCGAAAAGGCCGTGCTGTATGGCGCGGTGAAGCATGGCGAAGAGTTCTACATCGTGGTGCAGGAGAAGAAGACTTCGACCAAACCGACCTCGGCAGAGACCGAAGTGACCGGAAACTGATTGGGTACGCCAGTGAAACCGGGGGCTGCGTTGCAGCCCATCGCAGGCAAGCCAGCTCCCACAGAGTTTTGCGTATGGCTTGAGGCCATTGCGGTCGAGGTGGGAGCAACTGTCTTGCTCAATTTCTAAAATCTGGCGCGATCCCTGTGGGAGCGGGTTCACCCGCGAAGCAGGCGCCGCGGTCAGCCCTTCAACGCCGCCTCTATCCTGGCCACATCGATCTTGCCCATCTGCATCATTGCCTCGAATGCCCGCTTGGCCGCTGCCCGGTCGGGGTGGCCGATGGCTTCGATGAGGATGCGCGGGGTGATCTGCCACGAAATCCCCCATTTATCCTTGCACCAACCGCAGACGCTGGCCTCGCCGCCATTATCGACAATGGCATCCCACAAGCGGTCGGTCTCGGCCTGATCCTCAGTGCTGACCTGGAATGAAAATGCCTCGCAATGGGTGAAGGCCTTACCTCCATTGAGCCCCACGCAGGGGATCCCCATGACGGTGAACTCCACCGTGATCACATCGCCCTCCTTGCCCGACGGGTAATCACTCGGCGCCTTGTGCAGGGCTACTACCTTGCTGTCGGGAAAGACCCTGGCGTAGAAGCTCGCCGCCTCCTCGGCGTCGTTGTCGTACCAGAGGCAGACGGTGTTCTTGGCAGTCATGGCCTTGCTCCATGAAAGAGTGTGAGCCTATGAGTCTAGTCCGAGTTGCCGGATGGGTCGCTGCAACATCCTGCAGACATTTCCGACACCAGGTAGTGAACCCGCTTACAAAAAAACGGTCTTTCGCTGACGGTCAACCCACCGACCGGTTCATCGGCCCAGTCACCGGGCCTACTTTTGTCCTGTTTCAGCGAAGACCCAACATGCCCGATTCCCGCCTAACTGCTTCCGCCCTCACTGCCCTGCGCGGCGGCCTGATCGCCAGCCTGGTGACCCTTGCCGCGCCGGTACACGCCGAAGAGCCTGCCAGCGATGCACGCTGGGTCAGCGACAGCCTGAGCACCTACGTGCGCAGTGGCCCCACCGATGGCCACCGCATTGTCGGTACGCTCAAGTCCGGGCAGAAGCTCACCCTGATCGGCACCCAGGGCAACTACAGCCAAGTGCGCGGGCAGAACGGCGATCTGGTGTGGATTCTCAGCAACGACCTGCAGTCGGTGCCAGGCCAGAGCGAACGCCTGCCGCAGTTAGATGCCCAGGTCGCGGACCTGACCGGGCAGCTGAAGAACATTGACGACAGCTGGAAGAACCGCGTGCAGGGCATGCAGGAAACCCTCGATTCACGCAAGAAGCTGATAGACGAACTGGAAGCACGCAACAAGGCGCTGAATGAACAGTTTGACCAGAGCCAGTCGCAGCTGCGCGATACCCAGGCGCGCCTGGGGGACGAGAACAAGCAGGTGATGATGCGCTACATGGTGTATGGCGGCAGCATTGCGGGCGCGGGCTTGCTGGCGGGGCTGATCCTGCCGGCGCTGACCCGTGGGCGCCGGAAAAACGATCGCTGGTTCTGACTGGGCTTTCCTGTACTGACCTCTTCGCGGGCTTGCCCGCTCCCACAGGTACCGCGCTGGCCTTGAGCCTGTTGGAGATGTTGTGGGAGCGGGTTTACCCGCGAAAGGGCCAGTAAGCATTTATCTGCTACGTGCCTTGTTGTAGATAGTCTTGGCCTGGTCGGCCGAGGCCTGACACTGCTTCATATCACCCTTGCTCTGAGCATCCTTGGCATTTTGCAGGTGGACTTTGAAGTCGTGGGCCATGCCGCCATGCATTGCCTGGCCACTGGCCTTGTCGAAATCCTCAAGCTCCTTGATCTTGGCCGCACAGTTGCTCGCCGGGTCTGCGTGTGCGGCAAAACTGAGGACCGAGGCAATCACCAGCAAAGGTATGCATTTCGTGGATTTCATGGAGCGTTCTCCTGGAAAACCTGAAGGGTCGTCGAGATGACATTGGCTCGACGCAGCAAACAGCATAGTCGGCCATACGCCCCGGCGCCTCGCCTCAACCCGGGGACCATGCTCCCTCGGCAAACAGAAAATCGATGAACACCCGCACCCGCAGCGACATGTGCCGGGCCTGGGGGTAGATCAGCATGAACGGCCGCGAAGTGCCGCCAAATTCGGCGAGCACTTCCACCAGTTCGCCACTGGCCAGTGCGTCCTGCACGGTAAAGCGGTATGCCTGCATCAGCCCACCGCCATGGCGCACAAGCGTGGCGGTAGCCAGGAAGTCGCCCAGGCAGGTGAACCCACCCTGGGTTTCGATCTCCACCTGCTGGCCCTGCTGGCGAAAGCTCCATGGTGGGTGGCGGCCACTGCTGGGCAGTTCGAACTGGATGCACTCATGTTGCAGCAGGTCGTGCGGTGTTCGTGGCGTGCCGGCACGAGCCAGGTAGCCCGGCGTGGCAACCACCACCAGTTCGGCATCTTCCAGGCGACGCGCCACCAACCGTGAATCGGCCGGCTCGCGGCCACGAATGGCCAGGTCGAATGGTTCCTCGGCAAAGTCGACGTTGCGGTTGCTGACATGCACATCCACCTGCACCTTTGGGTAGCGCTGGCGAAACCGCGGCAGCAGCGGCAACAGCCGGTGGTGGGCATAGGGCGTGGGTGCACTGATGCGCAGCCGACCACTCGGCTCGACCTGCCCGCCGGTGACCTGGCGCTCGGCCTCCACCAACTGCCCCAGTGCCTGCCGGCATTGCTGGTAATAGGCCTGGCCGGCTGCGGACAGGCGCATCTGCCGGGTGGTGCGGACGAACAGACGCACGCCCAGGCGCTCTTCCAGGCGCGCCACGCTGCGGCTGACCGCCGCCGGCGTAACACCGGCCTCCGTGGCCGCAGCAGTGAAGCTGCCGCTGTCAGCGGCCAGGCAGAACAGCTCCAGGCTGCCCAGTTGCAAATCGTCGAAATGGCGGGTCATGACGGCCTGATTGATTACATGATGTATCGATTGAAATGCTCTGCGCCTCATTTTTCAAGTTCTGATTGCAACCTACAGTGGCTTCACACCGAGCCCATGGCTCACTTCACTGGAGATCATGCACATGAATACGCCACGCACCGTCATCATTACCGGGGCCTCGAGCGGCCTGGGTTTCGCCTTGGCCGAGGCCTTCCTCGAACGCGGCGACAACGTGGTCGGCAATGCCCGCAGCAAGGCCCGCCTGGAGCAAGCCGCTGCTCGCCTCGGCAACCCATCGCGCTTCATCGGCGTGGCTGGCGACATTGCCGAGCCGGGCACCGCGCAGCGCCTGTTCGCCAGCGCCGAGCAAGCCTTTGGCGGGGTCGACCTGCTGATCAACAACGCCGGCATCTTCATTGCCAAGCCATTTGCCGACTACAGCGAAGCGGATGTCGATGCCCTGGTCGGCACCAACCTCAAGGGCTTCTTCTACCCGGCCCAGGAGGCCGCGCGGATCATGACCAGGCAGGGGCATGGGCAGATCATCGCCATCACCGCCTCCATCGCATTGCAACCGGACACCCGCGTGCCGGCCCTGCTGCCGGTACTGGTCAAGGGTGGCCTGAACCAGGCGGTGAAAGGCCTGGCCCTGGAACTTGCAGCCAGCGGCGTGCAGGTGAACGCGGTGGCGCCGGGGATCATCGATACACCGCTGCATGGCGGCAACACCCAAGGCATGGGCGCGCTGTCGCCCAGTGGCCGCACCGGCTTGCCACAGGATGTTGTGGATGCAGTGTTGTACCTGGCCGACTCACGCTTCGTCAGCGGCGTGATCCTGCCGGTGGATGGCGGTAGTACCGCTGGCACCTGGCATTGAACCGAGGAGCGAGCAACCATGCCCTATGTCCATATTCGCGTGACCGATGAAGGCGTGAGCGCTGAGCACAAGCGCCAGCTGATCGAACAGACGACCCACATGCTGCAGCAGGTGCTGGGCAAGCCACCGGCCAGTACCTTTGTGGTGATCGAGGAGGTGCCGACCGATAACTGGGGGGTTGGCGGGGAGACAGTGACTGCGGTGCGGGCCCGAGAGCGGGAGTGACCCTGGGGCCGCTTTGCGGCCCAATCGCCGGCAAGCCAGCTCCCACCCCGACCGCGCTGCCCTCAAGACTTGCGCAGTACCTGTGGGAGCGGGCAAGCCCGTGAAACAGGCGACGCGGTGGATGGCACGGGCTTCGCCCGTGTTCGCGGGCGCGCCCGCTCCCACAGGGATCGCGCCAGCTTTTAGAAATTGAGCAAGACAGTTGCTCCCACAGGACACCACAGGCCTGATCATTGTGGGGTCCCTGTGGGAGCTGGCTTGCCGGCGATGGGCTGCACAGCAGCCCCCTACTGGCGCAACCGCTCCAACGCCTGCAACACATACCCCGTGGCCCGCTCCACCTGCCCTTCCCGGCAAGCAATACCCAATTGCCGCCACAAACCCGGCCACAACGGTCGGCGGGCAATGCGCCGGTCCAGCTCGGCCGCCTCCCCCTCCTGCGGCAGCAGCGTCGCCCCATACCCGGCCCCGACCAGGCTCTTGATCGCATCGTTGTAGTTCAGCTCGATTCGCGGCTCGGGGTACAAGCCCGCGGCCGCGAACCATTCACCGGTCACCCGCGAAAGCTGGGTGCTGCTGTCGTTGAGGATCAACGCCCGCTGCGCCAGCCAGGCCGGCGTGACCCTGGCCGGCGGCTGCCAGTCGGCCGGCACGTAGGCCAGGATCGGGTCGCGCCGCCAGGGCGTAACCGCAAGCCCTTTGCCGGCCACCTGTGGCAAGGCCACCAGGCCGATATCCAGCGTGCCCTCGCGCAAGCGCGCCAACGAGGCCTGGGAGGTCAGCACCTGTACCTGCACATCGATCCCTGGGTGCACCGAGCGCAGGTGCTCCAGCGCCTGCGGCAGCAGGTGGGCGATGGCACCGGTGGAAGCGCCCAGGCGTACCCGGCCGGTCAGGCCCTCGACCTGCCGGCGCACTTCATCCAGCGCCAGGTCGGCGTCAGCCAGCAGGCGGCGGGCACGTGCCAGCAGGGTTTCGCCGATGACCGTGGGCCGCACCTGGCCGCGAGTGCGGGTAAGCAACGGGGCGCCGATGCGCGCCTCCAGCTCGGCTACGTGCAGGCTGATGGTGGGCGGTGCCAGGTTGAGCTGGCGAGCGGCTTCGGCAAAGGAGCCCAGGTCGGAGATGACCACCAGGGTGCGGAGGCGATCGAGGCTGATTTCGCGCATGACATGAAGCCTTCTTGGCTTTGCCGGCCTCTTCGCAGCACAAGGCTGCTCCTACAAAGGAAACACCGCTCCTTGTAGGAGCAGCCTTGTGCTGCGAAGAGGCCGGCATGGTTTACATATTCAGAAAAAGTGAACATTAGCATCATGATATTCAAATTTTCTTTAGCAAAGCCACAAGCGAGCATAGGTCATCCCTCCCAGACCGGATTTTGACCATGCATACCCCTGTTGTTTTCATCGACGGTGACCAAGGCACCACCGGCCTGCAGATTCATGCCCGCCTGCAAGGCCGCAGCGACCTGCGCCTGCTGACTCTGCCCGAAGCCGAACGCAAAGACCCGCAACGCCGCCGCGAGGCAATCAACAGCGCCGACATCGCCGTGCTGTGCCTGCCCGACGACGCCGCCCGCGAGGCCGTGGCGGCGATCCACAACCCGCAGGTGCGGGTGATCGACGCAAGCTCCGCGCACCGCACCAGCCCAGGCTGGGTCTATGGCCTGCCGGAGCTCGACGAGCACCAAGCCGAGCGCATCGCGCACAGCAAGCGCGTCAGCAACCCCGGCTGCTACCCTACCGGCGCCATCGCCCTGTTGCGCCCACTGGTCAAGGCCGGCCTGCTGCCAGCGGATTACCCGCTGAACATCCACGCCATCTCCGGCTATTCCGGTGGTGGCCGCGCCGCAGTCGAACGCCATGAACAGCCCGCCGCCGGCAAAACCCCGACCCTGCAACTGTACGGCCTGGAGCTGGCGCACAAGCATGTGCCGGAGATCCAGCAGCACGCCGGGCTGTCGGCGCGGCCGATGTTCATGCCCGGCTACGGTGCCTACCGCCAGGGCATCGTGCTAAGCATCCCGCTGCAGTTGCGCCTGCTGCCCGGCCAGGTCAGTGCCGAACAGCTGCAGGCCTGCCTGCAGCAGCATTACCAGGGTGCCCGCCACGTCCAGCTGATGCCCCTGCACCAGCACGGCGCAGCGCCAAACCTCGACCCCGAGGTGTTGAACGACAGCAACGACCTGCGCCTGGCGCTTTACGCCAACCCTGAGCATGGTCAGGTGCTGCTGACCGCAGTGTTCGACAACCTCGGCAAAGGTGCCTCCGGCGCGGCGGTGCAGAACCTCGACCTGATGCTCGGTGCATTGCAGATACAAGGCTGATCGGCAAAACCGGTTAGACTGTACAGCCCGCGCCCGCATGGCGCGGGCCGTCCATCTACCCGCCGGAGCCCACCCCCCGATGTTCATCCTGAGCCGCCTCGACAGCGTGCCGCCTGAATCTTTCCAGAACCAGATCCGCGAACTGGTGATCCACCACGTCGGCGAACTGAGCAGCGTCGCCATCAGCGCCGACAATCCGCTGTACCCGCTGTACCAGTACGGCGTCGGCATGGAGGTGCACCAGTACCTGCAAGCGCTGGACGGCGCCCGCGGCCTGACCGTGGCGCTGACCCTGGCGCTGGACGCCGAGGCGCCGGACCAGTTGCTGGGTTTTGCGCTGTCATTGCCGGCCGAGGACGATGAACAGGCGTGCGCCCTGGCGTTCCTGGCCGTGCGCGCCAGCCATCGTCGCCAGGGCATCGCCCGCGCCCTGCTGGGCGACCTGCAGGCACGCCATGCCTGCGTCGAGCTGAATGCCTTCGCCGGCCAGGTACCGTGGTTCGAGGCGATGGGCATGCAGGTGGTGGCCGCCAACGGGCCGCAGGTACTGATGAGCAGTACCGGGCAGGCTAGCGGCGCGCTGATCGGGCGGCTGGATATTGCGCCGATCTACCAGACGGCGGAAGTGATGCAGATCCATACCTACCTGCTCAACCAGCAGGGTGAGGATGCGATGATCGAAGCGGAACAGATGCGGGATGAGCGGCTGGACGAACTGACCGCTCAGGCCCAGGAGTGTGTACGGCAGCGCAAGACCGTGCATTGATCCAAGGGCTTCTTCGCGGGTAAACCCGCTCCCACAGGCCCGGTGATATCCCTGTGGGAGCGGGCAAGCCCGCGAAAAAGCCACACTGGCCGGTCAGCCATGCACCCAACGCCGATGCAGCCCACGCGCCAGGGCATCCAGCACAAACCCCAGCACCCCGATCAGCAGCACCATCGCCATCAGCTCGGAATACGCCAGCCGGTCGCGGGTATCGAGAATGAAGTACCCCAGCCCAGCACTGACCCCTAGCATTTCGCACGGCACCAGCACGATCCACAGAATACCGATGGCCAGGCGCACGCCGGTCAGCACATGGCCAATCACCCCGGGCACGATCACCTTGCACAAAGTTTCCCAACGCGTGGCGCTCAAACTGCGGCTCAACTGCAACCAGCGCGGGTCCAGCTGCCTTACCCCGGCTGCCGTGTTCAGCAAGATCGGCCACAACGCGGCAAATGCCAGCAGGAAGTAGATAGGCTGGTCCCCCACGCCCATCAGCATCACCACCACCGGCATCCACGACAGCGGCGAAATCATGCGCAGGAACTGGAACGCTGGCGTGGTCGCCGCCTCCAGGTGCCGGTAGCTGCCTACCAGCAAGCCCAGTGGCACGCCGATCAGCAGCGCCAACAGCAGCCCGACCAGGATACGCTTGAGGCTGACCCAGATATGCCCATACACCTCGCCCTGCCCCAGCAACTCGACCAGGCTGGTCAGGGTCGCTGCCGGCGAAAAGCGTGCCGACAAGCCATCGGCCTGGCCGAACAGCGCGACACCGGCCCACCACAACAGCAACAAACCCAGCAACCCGGCCAGCCCCAGGCCGGCATGAACCACATGCGTGCGCATCAGACCGCGAACTCCTCGCTACGCTCGAAGTTATCGGCGATGCCGAACACCGACGGCCCGCCAACGCTGGCGATGGCGTTGCGCACGAAGCGGTCGTCGACCAGGTCGCGGGCGGTCTGTGCCGGGTCCAGGCCGGCCAGGAACGCGCTGTCGCCCTCGATCAGGGTGGTTTTCAGACGCTTGACCAGTTCTTCGGTGTAGCTGGGGAACGGATAAGGCTGGAAATCGATGCGCTTTTCGTCCCACTGCTGGTGGCGAATGGCGCCACTGGCAATGTAACCGGCACGGTCCTCCGCGGCCGGGGCCAGCACTTTGCCGAGCACCGCAGGTTCGTGCGGTGTGTACTTGTTGGGGCCGGCCTTGGACAACAATGCGGCGGCCTCGGCGCGGTGGTCACGGGTCCAGTGCTGGGCCTTGACGATGGCGTTGACTACCTTCTGTGACCACTCCGGGCGGTTGTTCAGGTCGTGTTCGTGCATGAACACCACGCAGCAGGCGTGGTTGCGCCACACATCGCCGGTAAAGCGTTGCACGCGACCGACCTTGAGGTTCTCGGCCAGGGCGTTGAATGGCTCGGCGACGATATAGCCGGCGATGCGCTTGCTGGCCAGCGCCGGCGGCATGTCGGATGGCGGCAACACCAGCAGGTTGACTTCGTTGCCGGCCAGTGGCGCATTGGCCGGCTTCGACACTGGGATCAGGCCGTTGTCGTTGAGCATCTGTTGCAGCACGACGTTGTGGATCGAGTACCAGAACGGGATGGCCACGGTCTTGCCGCCCAGCTGCTTCATGTCGCTGATGTCCGGGGCCACGGTCAGGCCTGAACCGCCCACGTGGTTCCAGGCCACCACCTTGGCCGGCACCTTGCTGCCGTAGCGGGCCCATACGGTCATCGGCGACAGCAGGTGAATGACATTGACCTGGCCAGAAATGAACGCCTCGATCACCTGGGCCCAGCTGCGCAGCAGCACCGGCCGCTCGGCCTTGATGCCCTCGGCCTCGAACAGGCCGTTGTTGTGCGCGACCAGCAGCGGCGTCGCATCGGTTATCGGCAGATAGCCGATACGCACCGGCGCGTCGGGCTCGGCGGCGGCACGGGCCTGCAGGCTCGACAGCAACGGCAGTGCACCGGCAGCCGTGAGCATGGCGCCGAGCTTGAGGAAATCGCGACGCGAAGAAGAGGAACAGCAGTCATCCATGCACATGGACAGCCTCCGAGGGCAATGGGGTTGGGGTAGGTTCGACTGTGCGGCTTGCCCGCCGAAGGGTTTTGAGTATTTCGATGCGCAAGGCGCCCAGCTCCTCGACCCGCTGCGTCCGTGGTTGCGGCAGGTCGATGTGCCACTGCCCGAGGGTGTGCGCTGGGTGGTTGCCCAGTAGCAGTACCCGGTCGGAGAGCAGCAGGGCTTCGTCGATATCGTGGGTGATCAGCACCGCCGCCGTATTGTGGGTGACGATCAGTTGCAGCAGCAGTTGCTGCATGTCGGCCCGGGTCACTTCATCCAGCGCACCGAACGGCTCGTCGAGCAACAGCACTTCGGGCTGGCGGGCCAGGCAGCGGGCCAGCGCGGTGCGCTGGGCCATGCCGCCAGACAACTGCGCCGGGTACTGGCCGCGGGCATGGGCCAGGCCCACGGCGGCAATTGCATGGTCGATGCGCGCGCGCCGTTCGGCGGCGGCAAGTTTTGGCTGGCGGGCAAAGTCCAGGCCGAAGGCGACGTTTTTCTCCAGGTTCAACCAGGGCAACAGGCTCGGGTCCTGGAAGGCCACCGCCAGGCGTGGGTGCGGGCCTTGCAGCGGTTGGCCGTGCAGGGTCACGCTGCCACCGCGGGGCTGCTGGAGGCCGGCCAGTACCCGCAGCAGGCTGGACTTGCCGACCCCGCTGGGGCCGAGGATGGTCACCACTTCGCCGGGGGCCAGTTGCAGGTCGAACTGCGCCAGCACCGCCTGCCAGCCACCCTCGCGCGGGTAGCCCAGGCTGATGTCGCGGGCTTCGAGCAACACTGGGCTCATGCCGCGCCCGCCTGGCGCTGCAGTTCGGCGCGCAGTTGCACCAGGCTGGGCGTGACGATCGGCACGAAGGCCGACTCGCGCCAGCGGCGGGCAAAGCCTTCACCGTACTCGCTGAGGTAGGCCTTGCCACCACTTGCCTGCAACTCTAGCTGTACGGCGTCGGCAGCGCTTTCGGCCAGGGTGATGCGCAGCTTGAACAAGGCTGCCGGCTGCTGCTGGAAGCGGCCATCGAGCAGCCCCTGCTTGAGCTCGCTCACGGTGTTTTCCAGGCGCTCGCCGAGCACCTGGCGTGCTTCGTCGAGGAAGGATGCACGGCCATGCAGATGTGCCTGCACTTCCGCCAGTGCCCGCCGCGCCAGGCCAATGGCCATGCCGCACTGCAGCGCCAGGAAAGCCGGGCGTACCCGAGGCAGGAACTCGCGGGCATTTTCGTGCAGCAACCAGCCACGCTGCAATTGCACCTGGTGGAAGGCCAATGCCGCGGTGTTGCTCGACTGCAGGCCCATCAGTTGCAGGTCGTCGGAACGTTCCAGGCCCTGCGCGTCGGATGGAATGGCCAGCACGAACGGTGCTCCACCGGCTTCGTCTTCGATAGCCGCAGCCACCACGAAGCCGCTTTTGCGCAGGTTGGTCACCCAGTGCAGGCGCCCTTCCAGCTGCCAGCCATCGGCTGCCGGACGGCCGCGCACCTGCAGCGCTTCGATGCCGGACAGGAACTTCATGGCGTTGGACAGCCCGGTGGCGCCGGCCAGTTCGCCAGTCAGCAGGCGCGGCAACAGGTGCTCGCGCAGGGGCTGGTTGGGGCTGTGCAACAGGTATTCGATGAAGGCGCGCTGGCCCCAGCAGACGAACGCCGCTGCCAGCGAGCGGCTGGCGATTGCGGCGATGGCCTCGACCGCGTCGGTCACCTGCCCGCCCGTGCCGCCCAGGGCCGGGTCGACACCGACGCGCAGCAGCTGCGATTCGGCGATTTGCGCCAGTACCAGTTGCGGCTCGCAGTGGCCCCGGTCAATGGCCTCGGCATTGGCATCCAGCCAGTGTCGAAATGCACAATCTTGCATGGTCTTGCTCCTTTGAAAACGCCGGGGCCGCTTGGCGGCCCATTCGCGGCACAAGGCCGCTCCTACAACGATCGCGGTACGACCGGTGTCACGCGCGGATCATGCAGAAGGTTGCCAGCGGTACTTGGCGAGCTCGTCATTGAGCGGCGTCTGGGCGAACACATTAGCAAAGTTGCACAGGGTTGCGAGGCTTACGCCCAGAATCACCTCCAGGGCATTGCCTTCACTGAAACCGGCGGCGCGGAAGGCCTGGTAAGTGGCCTCGCTGACATTGCCACGGGTGGCGATGACTTCGCGGGCGAACGCGGCCAGGGTTTCATAACGGGCATCGGGCAGCTCGCCACGGGCACGCAGGGCATCGACCACCTCCTGCGGCAGCTTGGCCTTGTTCAGCGCCACGGCCGTGTGGCCGGCCACGCAGAAGTCGCAGCCATGCTGGGTGGCGGCAATCAGCTGCACTACTTCACGCTCGGCCAGGCTCAGTTCGGATTTGCCGTTGAGTGCCGAAACGGTCACGTAGGTTTCCAGTGCCGCCGGGGCATTGGCCAGCACGCCCAGCAGGTTGGGGATGAAGCCGGAATTCTTCTGCGCGTTCTCGAGGAACGGGCGGGCCGCTTCCGGGGCGCTCTGCAGCGTGTGTAAAGTAATGCGTGGGGACATGGAGTGGTCTCCTTTGATGGGTGTCACTACAGTCTGTTGGTTATAAGAACTACCCTCCATATTCATCAGTCGCCTTTCCTTGCTCTAGAGTCTTTGCATTAGATGATTTCATCCAGCCACCTTGTCGATTGGTTATTAGAAGGCCTGGAGCTCGATGCCAGCCTGTTCCATGTGGGCCGCTACTGCGGCGGCTGGCACGCCAGCACCGAAGGCATGGGCAGGGCCAGCTTCCACCTGGTGGTGCAAGGGCATTGCTGGCTGCACATCGACGGCCAGCCCGAGGCACTGCGCCTGGAGGCCGGCGATGCGGTGTTCCTGTTGCGCGACCTCGGCTATCGCCTGGCCAGCGAGCAGGACCCGGCCAGTGCCTGCGCCCAGCCGCGCCAGCAGATGCAGGCCATGGACGTCGACGCTGTCGATGGCGTGGGGCTGGTATGTGGTTTCTTCCACTTCAGGCCGGGCTTGTCGGCGCTGATCGTCGACGGCCTGGCCGACTGGATATTGCTGCGCGCCGATGAACCGGCCGGCCATGCAGCGCGGGCGTTGTTCGAGCTCATTCTGGAGGAATGCCGGCGCGCCGCCGGGCCGTCACAGACGTTGCTGGAGCGGCTGACACACTTGTTGTTCCTGTATGTGCTACGCCAACAGGTGCATGCCGGGCAGTCATTGGGCGGGCTGGTCGCCCTCGCCCGGCAACCGGCGTTTGCCGGGTTGCTGGAGCAGTTGATCGAGCAACCGGGGCATGCGTGGACGCTGGAAAGCATGGCCGCCTGCACCGGGCTGTCGCGGTCGGCGTTTTTCAAGCGTTTCAATGAACTGGCCGGACAGTCGCCTGGGCAAGTATTGCTGGCGTTGCGCATGCGCCATGCCAGCCAGTTGCTGCGGGCGGGGCATACCGTGGAACAGGTGGGAGCACAGGTGGGGTATCAGTCGGTGGCGGCGTTTACCCGGGCGTTTGCCAAGGCGGTGGGGGTGCAGCCGGGGGCGTATCGGCGGCAGCATGAGGGGCGCTGAGCGGGTTATTTCTGTGCCGGCCTCTTCGCGGGCTCGCCCGCTCCCACAGGTACCCCACAGATTTCAGCAGAGGCCGGCACAGGCAACCCATTCAGACCTCGGTGAGCGGAATATCCCCTGCCCCTTTACCCTCCCGCCGCTCGCCCATCCAGGCATTGACCTTCTGCCCGAACTCGGCCGGCGCCTTGCGCCCGAACCGCCGCGCCAGGTCAAGGATGGTCTGCTGCGCCAGGGCCTCTTCCATGCGCTTTTGCGCCCCCAGCATCACCGCATGGATCGCGCACGTGCCCTCGATCGCCCAAGCCGGCGGCGAACCCTCGAACAGGCTGCAACGTTCGCGAATTTCGCGGCAGTCGAAGATCTTCTTCGGCCCGTCGATGGCATTGACGATATCCAGCACGGTGATTTCATCCGACGGCCGCGCCAGCCGGAAGCCACCGCGCACGCCCTCGGTGGCAGCCACCAGCCCGGCACGGGCCAGCTTGGTGAAGACTTTGGCCAGGTACTCCTGGGGTACCCCCTGCAATTCCGCCAGGTCGCGCACGCTGGAATCGCGCGAGTCGCCCCGCTCGTCCACCAGGAACAGCAGGCAATGGATACCGTATTCGACACCAGCACTGTAGAGCGACATATCTATCTCCGACCAAACTTGTCGCAAATGATACGCCTGTAGTACGTGCTCCGCAAAGTGCGCAGCTGCCGACGGTCGGCCGTTTTTATCCATTTTTCCCAGTAAATACGGCTATTCCGACCAGGAAGCGACGGTGCGAAATGTCGCCCTTCTGGAAAAAAGACTTGCAGGGACAAACTACGATCAATACAGTCGTAGTTATTCGAGAGGCACACCACCCGCCCTCGAAGCCCCCTTTCGAACCTTGCGGAGCACCTTCATGAAATCGAACATCCTCATCATCGGTGCCGGCTTTGCCGGTGTATGGAGCGCCCTGAGCGCTGCGCGCCTGCTCGATCAGGCCCAGCGTGCCGACATCAGCATCAGCGTCCTTGCTCCGCAGCCTGAACTGCGTATCCGCCCACGCTTCTACGAGGCCGACGTGCACGGCATGAAGGCCCCGCTGGGCGAGCTGTTCGAAGCGGTGGGCATTCACTTCATCCCGGGCAACGCCGAAAGCATCGATACCGAAGGGCGCAGCGTCAGCTACACCGACGCCCAGGGGCACCGCCAACAGATCACCTACGACCGCCTGGTCCTCGCCGCTGGCAGCCAGGTCGCACGCCCGGCAGTGCCTGGCCTGGCCGAACATGCATTCGATGTCGACCAGATGGAATCGGCCATGCGCCTGGAGCAGCATCTGGTCGGCCTGGCCACCCTGCCCGCTTCGCCTGCACGCAACACCGTGGTGGTCTGTGGTGGTGGCTTCACGGGGATTGAAACGGCTACGGAAATGCCTGCCCGCCTGCGCGCCATCCTCGGCGCCAGTACAGCGTTGCGGGTGGTGGTGGTCGACCGCGGTGCGCAGGTTGGCGCAGCGCTGGGCGCGGGTATCACGCCGTCGATCATCGCCGCCTGCAAACAGGCTGGGGTCGAATGGAAGACCGGGGCTTCGGTGGTGGCCGTCGATGCCAGTGGCGTTACCCTGGACAACGGCGACCATATCGCCAGCAACACCGTGATCTGGACCGTTGGCGTCAAGGCCAGCCCATTGACTGCACAGGTTGCTGGCGAGCGCGACAACTTCGGCCGGCTGAAAGTGGACGGCCATCTGAAGGTGCTGGGTCAGGACCATGTGTACGCCACGGGCGACACCGCCTGGGCCGCGGTGGACGAGCTGGGCAACCACGCCCTGATGACCTGCCAGCACGCCATCCCCATGGGCCGCCACTCCGGCAACAACGCCGCAGCCGACCTGCTCGGCCTGCAGCCGGTGGTGTACCGCCAGCCCAAGTACGTCACCTGCCTGGACCTGGGCGAATGGGGCGCGACGTTCAGCGAGGGTTGGGAGCGCGAACTGAAGCTGCATGGCCAGGAAGGCAAACACATCAAGCGGCAGATCAACTCTGTATGGATCTACCCGCCAGCGGCCGATCGCGCCTTGGCACTGGCCGCTGCAGACCCGCTGATCGCCATCGTCTGACCACGAAGCCTGGGCAAAACCGCCGCCTTATGGCGGTTTTGTCATTTGATGTCATGACATGAAATGACTGTTCGGAAATGATGGCCATATGGCATCATTTAAAGAAAAAGAATTCGAGAGGGTGAGAAACACAACTGAATCCGCAGCGCCTCCAGAGCCTGGCGCCACACCCGGTGCCCGGCCATCCGCCCAAGCTCCGGGGGCCTGCACGCCACCGTCAAGGAGCATGTCATGCAATCAAGGAATTTGAAGATCGGCATTCGCGCTGCCTGCGTGTTCGCCCTGTTGGGTATCCTGGTCCTGTTCATGGGCCTTGCCGCACTTTATGAAACCCGGCAGATGGACAAGGCCACGGACGAAATCCGGGTCAACTGGCTGCCGGCCGTAGTGGCGCTGAGCGAAATCAGCAGCAACCTTGGCCGCGCCCGTGCCCTCACCCTGCGCACCGCCCTGGACGACAACCCCAACGAACGCAGCCGCAACCTGCAGTTGCTCGATGATACCAATGCCAAGATGAAGGATGGCCTGAAGGCATACCAAGGCACCATCACCGCCGCTGATGACCGAGCCCTGTTCGACGCTTTTGATAGCGCGCACCAGCAATACCTCGAGCTGCAGACACGCGTGCTGCAGGACATTGCTGCTGGCCGCATGGAAAACGCAAAGCAGCAGATCACCGGCCCTCTGACCCAGCGCGCCGACAGCATGATGCAAGCCATGGCGGCGCTGATCGCCTACAACGGCAAAGGTGCCGAACAAGCCTCGCAACGCAGCAGCGACGTGGCTGACGAGGCGTTCATCGCGATCGTTGTCTCGCTGCTGGTGATCATGCTGGCCCTGATCGCCCTTGCCACCATGCTCACCCGCAGCATCGTCGTGCCGCTGGCCGATGCGGTGAGCGTGGCCGAACGCGTGGCAACCGGCGACCTGACCCAGGACATCCGTGTAATCGGCCGCGACGAACCAGCCTTGCTCCTGCGCGCTCTGGGCCGCATGCAGGGCAGCCTGCGCGACACCATCCGCAAGATCGCCGCCTCGTCCGACCAGTTGGCCTCGGCTTCGGAGGAACTGCACACCGTCACCGAAGACACCAGCCGCGGCCTGCACCAGCAAAGCGCGGAGATCGACCAGGCGGCCACCGCGGTCAACCAGATGACTGCGGCGGTCGAGGAAGTGGCGAACAATGCCGTCAGCACCGCCGACGCCTCGAAGGGCGCCGACCAGACCACCCGGGATGGCCGCGACCGGGTCAACCAGGCGCTGGCGTCCATCCAGCATCTGGTGGCTGACGTGACCGGCACCTCGGCCGAGATCGAACAGCTGGCCAACAATGCCAACGAGATCAGCCGCGTGCTGGACGTGATTGGCGCGATTGCCGGGCAGACCAACCTGCTGGCGCTGAATGCCGCCATCGAAGCGGCCCGCGCCGGCGAGGCGGGCCGAGGCTTTGCCGTGGTGGCCGATGAGGTACGCGCCCTTGCCCACCGCACCCAGCAGTCGACCGCAGAGATCGAGCAGATGATTGCCGGTATCCAGAACGGTACCGAGCGGGCGGTGACGGCGATGCACAGCAGCCAGGGCCGCGCCAGCGGCACGCTGGAGGTGGCGCAAGGCGCCGGTCAGGCACTGGAGGTGATTGCCGAGGCGATTGCCTCGATCAACCAGCGCAACCTGGTGATTGCCAGCGCTTCGGAGGAACAGGCGCAAGTGGCGCGGGAGGTGGACCGCAACCTGGTGAACATCCGCGACCTGGCGATGCAGACGTCGGCGGGGGCCAACCAGACCAGTGCGGCGGCGCAGGATCTTTCGCGGTTGGCGATAGATCTGAACGGCATGGTGGCGCAGTTCAAGGTTTGAGCTGAAAAAGCTGGGGCCGCGTTGCGGCCCATTCGCAGCGCAAGGCTGCTCCTACATACAACGCGATTCCTTTGTAGGAGCAGCCTTGCGCTGCGAATGGGCTGCAAAGCAGCCCCTGTTACAGCAACGCCAATCTCTCAGTCATTGACACTCACAACCCGCCCCGCCTTTTCGGCAGCCTTGCCCCGGGTCGCCAGGCAGTAGTACAACGGCACCGTCACCAGCAGGCCGAACAACCACGACAGGTCAGCCCCTTCGACGATATTGGAATACGGCCCCACATACAGCGACGTATTGGCAAACGGCAACTGCACCAGGATGCCGCAGGCATAGGCAACGATCGCGTGGTGGTTGAAGCGGCCATAGATGCCGCCGTCGGCACTGAAGATCGAGGCGATGTCGTACTGGCCCTTCTTGATCAGGTAGAAGTCGATCAAGTTGATCGACGCCCACGGCACCAGTACCAGCAGCAGTGCCAGGATCAGGCCGATGAACTGGCCGATGAAGTCCGCCGAGGCATTCAGCGCCACCATGCCGCAACCCACCAGAATCAACGTAGCCAGCACCACCCGCACCTTGATGCTCGGTGTCCACTCGGCAATGAAGGTCTGGATCGCGGTCACGATCGACAGCACCGCACCATACAGGTTGAGCGCGTTGTGGCTGATGATGTTGAGCAGGAACAGCACCATCAGGATCGGGCCCAGCCAGCCGGTGGCCTGCTTGACCGCGTCCATCGCATCGGTGCCTTCCGGCACGCACAGCACTGCCACCGCACCAAAGCTGAAGCACAGGATGGTGCCCAGGGTAGCGCCGAAGTAGGTAGCCCAGAACGGCTTGGCAATGCCCACCTCACGCGGCAGGTAGCGCGAGTAGTCGGAGGTGTACGGCGAGAAGCTGATCTGCCAGATGGTGCCCAGCGACACGGTGGCGATGAAGCCCGACAGGTTGAACGCGCCACGGCTGAAGAAGTCGGCCGGCAGTTCCTGAGCGAACATCATGATGAAGCCGGCCAGCAGCGCCGAACCCATCACCCAGGTACCGATGCGGTTGAGGATGTGGATGAAACGATAGCCGATCACACCGATGGCGGTGGCACTCAGCGCACCGATCACGATCGCGCCCGGCATCGGCACGCTCGGGGCAATGCCGTGAATGGTCTTGCCCGCCAGGACAATATTGGAAATGAAGAAGCCGACATAGATCAGCGCGGTGAAGAACACGATCAGCAAGGCACCATAGCGGCCGAACTGGCCGCGGCTCTGCACCATTTGCGGAATGCCCAGCTGCGGTCCCTGCGCAGAGGCAAGGGCAATGACCACGCCCCCGACCAGATGGCCCAGCACGATGGCGACCAAGCCCCACAACAGGTTCAGGTGGAAAACCTGGACCACCATGGCGCCGGTGACGATGGGCAGTGGCGCGATGTTGGTACTGAACCAGAGGGTGAACAGGTCGCGCGCCTTCCCGTGGCGCTCGGCAGGTGGAACGTAATCGACCGTGTGATTCTCGACAAACTGGTGTTGCGACGACGGTTGGGACATAGGATTCAGCTCGAAAGGTCGTTTTTATCGTTGTAAGGAAACCGCATCTAGGCGGCCTCTCAGCTGCGGACCATATTATGGTATTCCAAACTTTTGACAACACTGATCCGTAGGAAAAAACGCCCACTGATCCGCTCGCGCAAGCCCTGCGGCAAACCGTCACACCGCTCAAACCCACGGTATACGTGGGCTTGAGCCGTTCATCGCGCAATACCCTTGCTTGAAAATTCCGCTTGCAAAATAGGTATTACGGTATACCATCAGACACATCAACGATAAAAACCGCGGACCACCGCAGCCCTATAGAGGTACACCAGATGATCGACGCAACCATCTACAAGCAGGTTCTGGGCTCCTTCCCGTCCGGCGTTACCGTCATCACTACCCAGGACGACGACGGTTCGGTCGTCGGCCTGACCGCCAGCGCCTTCTCGTCCCTGTCGATGGACCCGCCGCTGGTGCTGTTCTGCCCCAACTACACCTCCGACTCCTACCCCGTGCTGATCAGGCAGAAGCGCTTCGCCATTCATCTGTTGTCCGGTGAACAGCAGGCCGAAGCCTACGCGTTCGCCAAGAAGGGCAAGGACAAGGCCAGCGGCATCGAGTGGTCCCTGAGCGAACTGGGCAACCCGATCCTGGCCGGTGCCACCGCGGTCATCGAATGCGAACTGTGGCGCGAGTATGAAGGTGGCGACCACGCCATCATGGTCGGCAAGGTGCACAACCTGATCGTCCCTGCAGAGGCGCCACGGCCGATGGTTTATTGCCGCGGCAAGATGGCCAGCCTGCCGGCCTTTGCCTGAAGCCTGTTCTGAATCGAGACCGCTGGCGCCAACCCTGCCAGGCGCCAGCCCCTTTCAAGCGTTGAGGAAAGCCCCATGAAATTTTCGTTGTTCGTGCACATGGAACGTTGGGATGAACAGGTCAGCCACCGCCAGCTGTTCGAAGACCTGACCGAACTGACCCTGATGGCCGAGAACGGCGGTTTCAGCACCGTATGGATCGGCGAACACCACGCCATGGAATACACCATTTCGCCAAGCCCGATGCCGCTGCTGGCCTACCTGGCTGCGCGCACCGACAAGATCCGCCTGGGCGCCGGCACCATCATCGCGCCGTTCTGGAACCCGATCCGTGTGGCGGGCGAATGCGCCCTGCTCGACGTGATCAGCAACGGTCGCATGGAAGTGGGCCTGGCCCGTGGCGCCTACCAGTTCGAATTCGACCGCATGGCAGGCGGCATGCCGGCCACCGACGGCGGCAAGGCCCTGCGCGAAATGGTGCCGGTGGTGCGCAAGCTGTGGGAAGGCGACTACGCCCATGACGGCGAAGTGTACAAGTTCCCGACTTCCACCAGTGTGCCGAAGCCATTCAACGCCACCCCACCGATGTGGATCGCCGCCCGCGACCCGGACTCGCACAACTTCGCCGTGGCCAATGGCTGCAACGTCATGGTCACCCCGCTGATGAAGGGTGACGAGGAAGTGCTGGACCTGAAGAACAAGTTCCAGGCCGCCCTAGACAACAACCCGGGCGTGCCACGCCCGCAACTGATGGTGCTGCGCCACACCCACGTGCACAGCCCGGCCGAGCCGGAAGGCTGGAAAGTCGGCGCCCAGGCCATCTCGCGCTTCTACCGCACCTTTGATGCCTGGTTCGGCAACAAGACCACCCCGGTCAACGGCTTCCTCGAGCCAAGCCCGGAATCGAAGTTCGCCGAAGTACCGGCGTTCGAGCTGGAGAACATCCGCAAGAACACCATGATCGGCACGCCGGAAGAGATCATCGCGCGTATCAAGTACTACCAGGAACTCGGCGTCGACGAGTTCAGCTTCTGGTGCGACAACAGCCTGCCCCACGCCGAGAAGAAGAAATCGCTGGAGCTGTTCATCAAGGAAGTGGTGCCCGCGTTCGCCTGATTTCCCATTACCTGAAACATTGCGGGACACGCCCGCTCCCGTGGGCCCTGTGGCTCGCGTGAGCGGGCTTTTTTTTGGGGATTGATCCGTTGCCTATACCGGCCTCTTCGCGGGTAAACCCGCTCCCACAGGTATGGCGCAGACCATGAAATCTGTGGGGTACCTGTGGGAGCGGGTTCACCCGCGAAGAAGCCGGTACAGGCAGCACAAAAATCAAGGCATCAGGCCACCTTTCGTCCCCCCGCAAAGAGAAATTTCCAGCCGCCTCTTGCACAACAAATATTATGGTATACCATCAGACAACAAGAGCTGATAACCCTCACCAGGAGCCACCCATGAGTTTCGAAATCCGCAAGATCGTCACCTACTCCGAAGAGACCCGCATCGAAGGCGGCAAGGCCACCGACAAGCCGGTGACCATGGTCGGCCTGGCCGTCGTGATCAAGAACCCATGGGCCGGTCGCGGATTTGTTGAAGATCTGAAGCCGGAAATCCGTGCCAACTGCTCGGACCTGGGTGCCCTGATGGTCGAGCGCCTGACCGCAGCCATCGGCGGCGCCGACAAGATCGAAGCCTACGGCAAGGCCGCAGTCGTTGGTGCCGACGGCGAAATCGAACATGCCTCGGCAGTAATCCACACCCTGCGCTTCGGCAACCACTATCGCGAAGCGGTACAGGCCAAGAGCTACCTGAGCTTCACCAACAAGCGCGGTGGCCCGGGCACTTCGATCCAGATCCCGATGATGCAGAAGGACGACGAAGGCCTGCGCTCGCACTACATCACCCTGGAAATGCAGATCGAAGACGCCCCGCGCGCCGATGAAATCGTCGTGGTCCTGGGCGCCTCCGACGGCGGCCGCCTGCACCCGCGCATCGGCAACCGCTACATCGACCTGGAAGAACTGGCTGCCGAAAAAGCCAACGCTCAATAACAACAACCAAGACGGGCCGGGGCGTGGCGTGCTTACCCGCCGCGCCCGACCTTCAAGGAGCGCCCTCCATGATTCAGCCTGTCGCTGAACGCACACCCGCCGGCACCAGCTACCTGTCCGTCGGCCAGGGCCAACCCGTGGTACTGATCCACGGCGTGGGCCTGAACAAGGAAATGTGGGGCGGTCAGTTCGTTGGCCTGGCCAATGACTACCGCGTCATCGCCTACGACATGCTCGGCCACGGCCAGAGCGCGCTGCCAGCCGCCGACATCGGCCTGGAAGGCTATGCCGCGCAGCTCGCCGAACTGCTCGACCACCTGCAGATCGCACAAGCCACCGTGATCGGCTTCTCCATGGGCGGCCTGGTCGCCCGGGCGTTCGCCCTCGGCTACCCACAACGCCTGGCGGCACTGGTAGTGCTCAACAGCGTGTTCAACCGCACCCCCGAGCAGAGTGCCGGCGTTATTGCCCGCGCCGCCCAGGCTGCGCAGATGGGCCCCGACGCCAACGTCGACGCCGCGCTCGACCGTTGGTTCAGCCGTGAATACAAGGCTGCCAACCCGGCGCAGGTCGCCGCCATTCGCCAGGTGCTGGCGAGCAACGACCCGCAGGGCTACCACACCACTTATTCGCTGTTCGCCACCCAGGACATGTACCGCGCCGCCGACCTGGCCAGTATCCAGGTGCCGACGCTGATCGCCACTGGCGAACTCGACTCGGGCTCCACCCCGGCCATGACCCGCCAGCTCGCCGCCAGCATTCCTGGTGCACGCAGCGTGGTCCTCGCCGAGCAACGGCATATGATGCCAGTGGAAGCACCGCGTGAAGTCAACAAGATGCTGCTGGACTTCCTCGCGCAAGCACGCACCCTCACCGAATCCGCCAAGGGGATTGTTGCATGACCCTCGTTCGTTTCCAGATGTGCATCGACGGCCAATGGCGCGATGCCCAGAGCGGCAAGACCTTCGACAGCCTCAACCCGGCCACCGCCCAGGCCTGGGCGCAACTGCCCGACGCCGACGAGGCCGATGTGGAGCTGGCCGTGCAGGCCGCCCAGCGCGCCTTCGACAGCAAGCAATGGCGCAGCATCACCGCCACCGCGCGCGGCAAGCTGCTGCGTCGCCTGGGTGACCTGATTGCCGAAAACAAGGAACACCTGGCCCAGCTGGAAAGCCGTGACAATGGCAAGCTGATCCGCGAAACCCGCGGCCAGGTCGGCTACCTGCCAGAGTTCTTCCACTACACCGCAGGCCTTGCCGACAAGCTTGAAGGTGGCACCCTGCCGCTGGACAAGCCCGACCTGTTCGCCTACACCGTGCACGAGCCGATCGGCGTGGTGGCCGGGATCATCCCGTGGAACAGCCCGCTGTACCTCACCGCAATCAAGCTGGCCCCGGCCCTGGCCGCCGGCAACACCATCGTGCTCAAGCCGTCCGAGCACGCCTCGGCGACCATCCTCGAACTGGCCCGCCTGGCCCTCGAGGCCGGCTTCCCGGCCGGTGTGGTCAACGTGGTCACCGGCTACGGCCCCAGCACCGGCGCGGCGCTGACCCGTCACCCGCTGGTGCGCAAGATCGCCTTCACTGGCGGCGCCGCCACCGCCCGCCACGTGGTACGCAGCAGCGCCGAGAACTTCGCCAAGCTGTCGCTGGAGCTGGGCGGCAAGTCGCCGAACATCATCTTCGCCGACGCCGACCTGGACAGCGCCATCAACGGTGCCGTGGCCGGCATCTATGCCGCCTCCGGGCAAAGCTGCGTGGCCGGCTCGCGCCTGCTGGTGCAGGACGAAATCTTTGACGAGTTCGTCGAACGCCTGATCGCCCGTGCCAAGCGCATCCGCATCGGCAACCCGCAGGACGACGCCAGCGAAATGGGCCCCATGGCCACCGCACAACAGCTGGCAGTGGTCGAAGGCCTGGTGGCCGCGGCCAAGGCCGAAGGCGCCAAGCTGCACATGGGTGGCAAGCGTGCCGAGGTCGAGGGTGACGGCTGGTTCTACGAGCCGACCCTGTTCGAGTGCGACAGCAATTCGATGACCATCATGCAGGAAGAGGTGTTCGGCCCGGTTGCCGCGGTCATCCGCTTCAAGACCGAGGAAGAAGCCCTGGCCATCGCCAACGACTCGCAGTTCGGCCTGGCCGCCGGCATCTGGACTCGCGACCTGGGCCGTGCCCACCGCCTGGCCCGTGACGTGCGTTCGGGGATCATCTGGGTCAACACCTACCGTGCCGTATCGGCCATGGCGCCGATCGGCGGGTTCAAGAACAGCGGCTACGGCCGCGAGAGCGGCATCGATTCGGTGCTGGCTTATACCGAGCTGAAGACGGTGTGGATCAACCTGTCCACCGCGCCCATGCCCGACCCCTTTGTCATGCGCTAGGAGATTGCGCCCATGATCGAACCAGGCATCTACAAAGACGTGATGGGCTCCTTCCCGTCCGGCGTCACGGTGGTCACCACCCTCGACGCCGACGGCGGCATCGTCGGCATCACTGCCAGCGCGTTCAGCGCGCTGTCGATCGACCCGGCGCTGGTGTTGTTCTGCCCCAACTACGCCTCCGACACCTACCCCATCCTGCGTGACAGCAAGCAGTTCGCGATTCACTTGCTGTCCGCCGACCAGACCGCCGAGGCCTATGCCTTCGCAGGCAAGGGCAAGGACAAGGCCAAAGGCATCGACTGGCACCTGAGCGAACTGGGCAACCCGCTGCTGGTAAAGGCCACGGCGATCATCGAGTGCGAACTGTGGCGCGAATACGACGGCGGTGACCACGCGATCATCGTCGGTGCGGTGAAGAACCTGGTGCTGCCGGCCGAACCGGTAACGCCGATGGTGTACCACAAGGGCAAGCTGGGCGCCCTGCCGCCCTTGGGCTGATAGACCTTGAGCTCGGCGTTGGCTTCTTCGCGGGCTCGCCCGCTCCCACAGGTACTGCGCAGGCTTCAGCACCTGTGCAATCCCTGTGGGAGCGGGCAAGCCCGCGAAGAAGGCAAACACCGATGACCCTGTTTTGATCCGGAGTACTGCCCATGAGCAATGAAAAGTACGAAAAAGGCCTGCAGATCCGCACCCAGGTGCTGGGCGAGGACTACGTCAACCGCTCGATCCAGAACGCCGACGACTTCACCAGGCCGTTGCAGGAGCTGGTCACCGAATACTGCTGGGGCCACGTCTGGGGCCGCGAAGGCTTGTCGCTCAAAGAGCGCAGCATGATAAACTTGGCCATGATTTCCGCGCTCAACCGGCCCCACGAGCTCAAGCTGCACATTCGCGGCGCCTTGCGTAATGGCCTGAGCCGTGAACAGATTCGCGAGATCCTGCTCCAGGTCGGCATTTATTGCGGCGTGCCCGCGGCGGTGGACAGTTTCCGCCTGGCCCGCGAAGCGTTCGCTGAAGCCGATGCGGAGTCAACCCGTTAACACCGGGCTGTTCGAACCCACGCAAGGAGCACCCAGGTTCGTGGTGCTGTTGCGGTTGCGGCCGGGCAGCCTCTTTAAGAGCGCACTTGATGAAACGCCAGCCACTCGACGACAGCTTCAAGGTCAACCGCAACCCCGTTACCCTGCGCGAAATCGTGCTCGACAAGCTGCGCGCCGCGATCATGAACTTCCACCTGCTGCCAGGCGACCGCCTGGTCGAGCGCGACCTCTGCGACCGCCTCGGCGTCAGCCGCACCTCGGTGCGTGAAGCCCTGCGCCACCTGGAGTCCGAAGGCCTGGTGGAGTTCGCCGACGCCAAGGGCCCGCGCGTGGCCATCATCACCCTGGAAGACGCGCGCGACATCTACGAGCTGCGCTGCGTGCTCGAAGGCCTGATCGTGCAGCTGTTCACCCTCAACGCCAAGGCCAAGGACATTCGTGCCCTGGAACGCGCGCTGGAGGTCAACCGCGAAGCCCTCGAGGAAGGCGAGCTGCAACAGGTGCTGGATTCGGTACAAGGTTTCTACGATGTGCTGCTGGAAGGCTCCGGCAACCAAGTGGCGGCACAGCAGCTGCGCCAGTTGCAAGCGCGCATCAGCTACCTGCGCGCCACATCGGTGTCGCAGGAAAACCGCCGCGGCGCCAGCAACCGCGAAATGGAAAAGATCGTCGAGGCGATCAAGAGCGGTGACCCGCTGGTTGCCCACCAGGCCTCGGTCGACCACGTCCGCGCCGCCGCCAAGGTGGCTCTGGACTACCTGCGCCAGAAGCAGGATGACAACGTCAAGGTGCGCGACATGGTCGAGCCCTTGGCCCTGAAGGATCCACGCATATAAGCCACCCACAGGCCGCTGATCATGCCCAACGCCCCGCGCTACTGCCCGCACTGCACCACGGAACTGGCCCGGGGCGTTCCCACAGGCGACACCCACGAACGCCTGCACTGCACCGGCTGCGGCTTTATCCACTACATCAACCCGAAGATCATCGCCGGCTGCATCATCGAGCGTGATGGCAAGTACCTGCTGTGCCAGCGCGCCATCCCGCCGCGCCCTGGCACCTGGACTTTGCCGGCCGGGTTCATGGAAGCCGGCGAGACCACCGAGCAGGCCGCACTGCGCGAGGTCTGGGAAGAAAGCGGTGTACGCGCCGAAATCGTCTCGCCGTACTCGATCTTCAGCGTCCCGAAGATCAGCGAGGTCTACATCATCTTCCGCGCCATCGCCACCGAAGAAACCGGGCAGTACGGGCCGGAAACGCTGGCGTACAAGTTTTTCGAGCCAGATGAAGTCCCTTGGGATGAAATTTACTACCCGGCGATCCGGCAGATTCTCGAGCGCTATATACTCGAGCGGCAAGCCGGGGTTTATGGCATCTACATGGGTAATGACGACACTGGCAAGGTGCATTTCATGCGCTGAAGACGCTATTCGCACCTCAGCATAATTCAAACTTCAATCGTGGCAGAACTGCTCATCGTTAACCTGGCATTTCTGCCAGTATGACGGTCCTTCCCCAATTCATACACTCCTCTGAAATGATTAGAGGAGTGCACACGTGCGCATATCACTAGCGATAACTGGCTTGCTGACCGCCGTTGGTTCTTATGCAACAGAGCATCAGGCAGACCAAATATTTCTTCACACGGGTGCCGTGGCTAAAACAGCGCCAGCCGCCTGGATCACTCAACAATGGCCTGTTGAGATTGCTGCCAGGCAACTAACTACCAACACAGATAAATTGAACTTGACGCTTAGCGGCGGGGTGCGTCTGGTAGCGCAAAAATTGAGTGCGCGTCTGCTTGAGGATGGCAGCCTGACATGGCATGGCTTGTTGGGCGAGGCAGGTAAAGAGCCTGCTGCTGCAGGTACGCTGGATAACGCGCTGCATCGCATCATTCTTGTCAGCACCAACGGACGCATAACTGGCACGTTGCGCTGGCAACACCGTACCTA
>NZ_OPYN01000107.1 GCF_900277125.1 Pseudomonas inefficax | reverse complement strand
CCGGCGAGACCACCGAGCAGGCCGCACTGCGCGAGGTCTGGGAAGAAAGCGGTGTACGCGCCGAAATCGTCTCGCCGTACTCGATCTTCAGCGTCCCGAAGATCAGCGAGGTCTACATCATCTTCCGCGCCATCGCCACCGAAGAAACCGGGCAGTACGGGCCGGAAACGCTGGCGTACAAGTTTTTCGAGCCAGATGAAGTCCCTTGGGATGAAATCTACTATCCGGCGATCCGGCAGATCCTGGAGCGCTACATTCTGGAGCGCCAGGCCGGGGTGTATGGCATTTATATGGGTAATGACGACACTGGCAAGGTGCATTTCATGCGCTGAATACGCTATTCGCACCTCCGCATAATTCTAACTTCAATCGTGACAGAACGGCTCTTGGTTAACCTGGCAGTTCTGTCAGTATGACGTACCTCCCCCAACTCATACACTCCTCTGAAATGATCAATACGTTTCTATTGAGCTAGTTAGAGGAGTACACATATGCGCATATCACTAGCAGTAATCGGCTTGCTGACCGCCGTTGGCTCTTATGCAACAGAGCATCAGGCAGACCAAGTATTTCTTCACACGGACGCCGTGGCTAAAACAGCGCCCGCCGCATGGATCACTCAACAATGGCCAGTTGAGATTGCTGCCAGGCAATTGACTACCAACACAGATAAATTGAACTTGACGCTGAGCGGCGGGGTGCGTTTGGTAGCGCAAAAATTGAGTGCGCGTCTGCTTGAAGATGGCACCCTGACATGGCATGGCTTGTTGGGCGAGGCAGGTAAAGAGCCTGCTGCTGCAGGTACGCTGGATAACGCGCTGCATCGCATCATTCTTGTCAGCACCAACGGACGCATAACTGGCACGTTGCGCTGGCAACACCGTACCTACCGGCTTCATTACCTCAGTAAGAGTGATAGTTACATGCTCGACGAAGTAAATGACGCCGGCCTGCCGAGCGAAGACGAGCATGGGCAGGAAAATGCAGTCATCCGGGTCTTGGTGGTCGCAACCAAAACTGCCAGCGAATCAGGTGAAGATTTGCAGGGATTGGTACGCCTAGGCATCGCGGAGTCAAATTCAACCTTTGAGAATAGCGAGATCAAACTCTCCCTTGAGTTGGCAGGCGTGATGGAGGTCGACTATACGAGTATCGGCGGCTGGCAAATAGACCTGATAAGGCTGCAAGACAAGTCCGATGGCTACATGGACGAAGTCCCTCCCGAGCGAGATCGACTAAAAGCAGATGTGGTAGTGCTCCTGGATGATGCCCATCCCGACTTCTGCGGCAGAGCTCGCGCCACCCCGGCCGACGAAGACACTGCCCTCGTGGCGGTGAATCTCAGATGCATAGGGGTGTCGCGCTATATAATGGCGCACGAAATTGCCCACCTTGCAGGATCAGCACATGAATACCGGCCAAAATCCGGTTACGAATACGGGCATGGGTACCACATAAAATCAGGAGGTACGGTGATGACTAGTATCGAAGATGCACCTGTACGATTGCCCTTCTGGTCCGACCCAAAACGTTTCATGGAGTGGGAACGAATGGGCGACCCCGCGACTGCCGACAACCGCCGTTTGCTTGAAGAAAGAAAATGGGTGATGGCAGGTTTTCGATAAGCAACAGCGGCGCAAGGTCATCCCACAGCTCAGGAAAACCCAGGCACTCAGCTGTCCATCCGAGGATGGAAAACCCGCCAACGGCAATTCGTTCCGCCAGATTTCACCTTTTGATCAGCGCCGCCCTTCCGCCAGCATGCGCACGGCCAGCCCCGCCAGCACCGTGCCCATCAGCCAGCGCTGAACCTGCTGCCACAGCGGCCTGCCGGCCAGGAACACGGCGATCGACCCGGCCATGATCGCGATCAGTGCATTGACCGAAACACTGATGGCGATCTGCGTCGACCCCAGCACAAGTGACTGCAGCAGTACGCTGCCATGCCCCGGCTCGATGAACTGTGGCATCAACGACAGGTACATGACGGCGATCTTGGGGTTGAGCAGGCTGGTGGCAAAGCCCATGGTGAACAGCCGCCGCGGGCTGTCGGCAGGCAGGTCACGAACCTGGAACGGCGAACGGCCACCAGGGCGCAGCGCCTGCCAGGCCAGGTACAACAGGTACAACGCGCCACCGATGCGCAGCGCGTCGTAGGCAAAGGGCACAGCCATCACCAGGGCAGTGATGCCCAGCGCGGCGCAGAACATGTAGATGACGAAGCCCAGGGCCACACCACCCAACGAAATCAGTCCGGCCTTGCGGCCCTGGCAGATTGATCGGGAGATCAGGTAGATCATGTTCGGCCCTGGGGTCAGGACCATGCCGAGACAGATCAGGGCGAAGGTGAGCAGCTGTGTGGTTTCGGGCATGGGGCACGTCCTGGATGTGCGTTTAAGTGCTGCGAGTTTATCCGAGGCTTTGCTTGTCGTCTTTACCCTTGGCACTCGCCTGCCAGGTTAACGCGGCAACCTGTAGGAGCGGCCTTGTGTCGCGATAGGGCTGCAAAGCAGCCCCAGGATTTCAGCGCAGGTGTGCAAATCGCCGGGGCTGCTTTGCAGCCCTATCGCGACACAAGGCCGCTCCTACAAGGGCCAGCGCAGGCCAGTGAGTCAGCTGATCTGGCCGGCTATCAAACCCAGGGCCACCGTTATCATCGCCACTCCCGACACCCGGCCAACCAGCCTCGCCGCCCCCGGCCGGGTACTCAGCACGGCTTTTGCGCCATAGCCGACCAGCGAGTAGATCACCAGCGAGCTGCACAGGTGCACCAGGCCCAGCAGCAAGATCTGCAGCGGCACCGGCCAGTTCGACTGCGGGTCGGTGAACTGCGGCAACAGGGCCAGGAACAGCAGGAACACCTTCGGGTTCAAGCCACTGACGCAAAACCCCTTCAATGCCCAGCGTGAACCCGACTCCCCCGCCCCGTCCTGCCCGGCCGCCGGCAATGCCGGGCTCAGCAGCAGGTTGCCGCCCAGCCACAGCAGGTAGCTGCACCCCGCCAGGGTCAGCAAGGTCAGCGCCAACGGGTGACCGGCCAGCAGGCTGCCGACCCCGGCCGCCACCACCAGGGTCGCGAGGAAATGCCCCGACAGCATCCCCGCCACCGCAGGCATAACCCAGCGCCCGCGCATGCCGGCCGAAATGGCATAGGCCCAGTCCGCGCCCGGGGTAATCACGAACAGCATCGACACGGCCCAGAACGCCGTCAGAACACTGAGAGCCACTTGAATCCTCCTTTTCCACTACTTTGGGATGACCAAAGATTACGGATTCCGCTGAGGGAATTTCTTTCGTATATTCCCCAACAACCTTCAATTACTGGAAGATTCTTCTCGATGGATAGGACCGATCGAAAAATACTTGCCGAGCTGCAAAAAGACGGTCGATTATCGGTGACCGAGCTGGCCGACCGTGTAGGGCTCAGCCTGTCGCCCTGCCATCGGCGCTTGAGGGTGCTGGAGGAATCAGGCTCGATTCTTGGCTATCACGCCCGCCTGGCGCCGAGCGCCCTGGGGCTGAACTTTGCCGCGCTGGTGTTCGTGACCCTGCGCGAAGTCACCCGTCAGCCGGTTGCGGACTTTGAAGCGGCGCTGGCTGAAATCCCGCAGATCGTCGAAGCGCAGCGGCTGTTTGGCGACCCGGATTACCTGCTGCATGTAGTGGCCAAGGATCTGCCCGCGTTCCAGAAGCTGTATGACGAGCAGCTGACCAGCATTCCCAATGTGAAGCGGTTGAGTTCGACGCTGGTGATGAAAGAGGTGATTCAGGATCGGTTGTTGCCGATGTAGCGTTGCTGCCTGTACCGGCCCTTTCGCGGGTGAACCCGCTCCCACCTCGACCGCATTGATTTCAAGCCATGCGCAGTACCTGTGGGAGCGGGTTCACCCGCGAAAGGGCCAGCACAGGCAGCATTTCTATCCGCCCTGCAAACGCGCACGGCGCACCACCAAAGCACACTGCTTCTCGCCTCCATCAGGCCCAAATCCCTCTAGCCCAAGCCCTCCCGCCCGGTGGCACCCTCCTTGCTACCGTCCCCCGCTTAACCTTTTGTCAGCCTTAGTTTTTTTAACGTTTATGGGTACATATTTACTAATTTCTCGTTGTCCCCGCGCCCCGCATCATCGCTCCAACAAGAACGCGTCGCCCTTCGCCGGCACGCCCCCGGGCAGCTCCCGATGCCCTACCTTGCCTTGGAGTCAGTCATGACCAGTGCAGCCAATTCGGCACCCCTCATAGAAAAACACACGATCGGCTACGTGCCCCCGCAAGACCGCCATGGAAAGGTAAGGGATCTGTTCACACTGTGGTTCGGCGGCAACATCGCGCCGCTACCCATCGTCACCGGCGCCCTGGGCGTGCAACTGTTCCACCTGAACCTGGTATGGGGCATCGTCGCCATCCTGGTCGGCCACCTGGTCGGTGGCGTACTGATGGCGCTGCACTCGGCACAAGGCCCGCAGATGGGCATCCCGCAGATGATCCAGAGCCGCGCCCAGTTCGGCTCGCTCGGTGCGTTGCTGGTGGTGGTGATCGCCGGGGTCATGTACATCGGCTTCTTCGCCTCCAACATCGTCCTTGCGGGCAAGTCGCTGCACGGCGTGGTCGATGCCGTGCCGGTGTCGGTGGGCATTGTCATCGGTGCGCTGGGCTCGGGCATCATCGGCATCATCGGCTACCGCTTCATCCACGTGCTCAACCGCATTGGTACCTGGGTGCTGGGTATCGGCATCGTGATCGGCTTCGGCTACATCTTCAGCCACGTACAGAGTGACGACTTCCTCACGCGCGGTGGCTTCAACCTGGCGGGCTGGCTGGCCACCGTGTCGCTGGCAGCGCTGTGGCAGATCGCCTTTGCGCCCTACGTGTCGGACTACTCGCGCTACCTGCCAGCAGATGTGAAGGTCAGCTCGACGTTCTGGACTACCTACCTGGGCTCGGCCCTGGGTTCCAGCCTGTCGTTCATCTTCGGCGCCGTGGCGGTGCTGGCGATCCCGGCCGGCATGGACACCATGGACGCGGTCAAGCTGGCCACCGGCACCCTCGGCCCGATCATGCTGGTGCTGTTCCTGCTCAGCGTGATCAGCCACAACGCCCTCAATCTGTATGGCGCAGTGCTGTCGATCATCACCCTGGTGCAAACCTTCGCCCACCGCTGGATCCCCACCGCCAGGAGCCGCGCCGTGCTGTCGCTGGTCGTACTGACGGCCTGTTGCGTGGTGGCGGTGTTCGCCTCGGCGGACTTCATCGGTCACTTCGTCGACATGGTGCTGGTACTGCTGGTGGTGCTGGTGCCGTGGACAGCGATCAACCTGATCGACTTCTATGCCATTCACAAGGGTGACTACGACATCCAGTCGATCTTCCAGGTCGATGGCGGCATCTACGGGCGCTACAACCCGCAGGCGCTGATCGCTTATGCCGTCGGCATCGTGGTGCAGATCCCGTTCATGAACACGCCCCTGTATGTCGGGCCGATTTCCGAGCATATCAACGGAGCGGACCTGTCGTGGCTGGTGGGGCTGGCGGTCACCTCGCCGCTGTACTGGTGGCTGGCCAGCCGTGACAGCGCCTACCGTCGCCGGCAGATGAGTGCCAAGGTGGCCATGGGGCACTGATTCAACCTCGCCGGTAAACCCACAGGGAAAGCACAGATCCTGAGACTTGCGATATCCCTGTGGGAGCTGGCTTGCCGGCGATGGGGCCGGTACAGGCGGCTAAACTCCCTCAGGCAGCAGACTGCGCTCGAACATGAACGCCCGCCCCCCCTGCGGTGTGTGCTGATACAACTGCTGCGGCCGACCCAGCCTGGGCTGGTTTTTCTCCCCGGTGTCCCTCACCCACCCCCGTTCGCGCAAGCGCTCCAGGCGTTTGCGCAGCGAGGTGTTGTTCACCGCCTGCCCCAGGCAAGCCTGCACCGCACCTAGCGCATCCAGCACAGTGAACTTCTCCGCCAGCAAGTACAGCGGCAGGCTGCTGTACACCGTCTTCGCCGCCAGCCGCTCACGGGCAAGCTCCACCAACAGATTGTGATCAAATGGCAGCAGCACCTTGCGCGCCAATACGCTGTCCAAGTCGAAAAACGCCAGTTGCTCGCCCTCGACGACTTGCCCCGGTTCGAGCAACGCCAGGTAATAGGTACTGAGCGACCAGCCGCGCGGGTCGCGGAAAGCATTGCCCTCGGTCCCCACCTGTTCCATGTAGCACGGTACGACCTGGGTTTTCTCGCGCAGCGCACGTTCGGCGGCCGCTTCCAGGCTGGTGTCGGGGGTGCGGCCATTGACGATCACCCCAGGCAAGGCCCATTGGCCGGCATGCGGTTCACGCTCACGACGGTGCAACAGCACTTGCAGATGCTGAGCTTCGGGGGCCATGCGCAGGGCGACGATATCGACGCTGGCCAGGACTTCGACTGTACTCACCGGGCGACTCCTTGTTCAAGCCCATCATAATCCACCAGGGCATCTAAGTAAGGCAAGCAGAAACCCTATAAAAAATGGCGCTTGACACACTTATTACACCAGGTGAACTATATAACCATTCCAGCAAGGAGAACCGCCATGAAGATCGCCAGTTTCGATGTCGACGCCCAGAACGGCTTCACCAGCAACGTGCCGCAAGAACTGCCGGTTCCTGAAGGCGATGAAATCGCGGCAGATCTCAATATCATGGCCTTGCGCGCCGACCTGCGCCTGGGCAGCAAGGACGCCCACCCAGCCAACGCCGCCTGGGTGGTCGCCGACCCCGCACACATGTTGCAACCCCTGTCACTGGCCAACGCCGACCTGACCTGGGTCAGCCACTGCGTCCCCGGCACTCCCGGTTTCGAGCTGCTGCCCGGCTTGCCTGCCCCCATCGACTACGACTATTTCGTGTGGAAAGGCATCGAGCCCGACCTGCACCCCTACGGCGCCTGCTACCACGACCTGGCCGAGCGTCGCTCCACCGGGGTAATCGAATACCTCAAGGTACAGCAAGTGGGTGCAGTGATTGTCGGTGGCCTGGCCCTGGACTATTGCGTCAGGACCACCGCCCGCCAATTGCGCCAGGCCGGTTTCCAGGTGCTTTTGTACCTGCCGGCCTGCCGCGCGCTCACCCAGGCGGGCGCCATCGAGGCGTGTGGCGCCCTGGCCGCCGAGGGCGTGATCCTCTGCGGCGACGAAGCCGCGCTCGACTACCAGCTCTCTCTGATCAAGGAAGACCGCCCATGAGCGACAGCGTTTTCGGCCCGCGCATCATCCAGAACCTGCTGGACACCGACTTCTACAAGATCACCATGATGCAGGCGGTGCTGCACAACTACCCCAACGCCGAGGTGGAATGGGAATTCCGCTGCCGTAACGGCGAGAACCTCGCACCTTACCTGGCGGAAATCCGTTACCAGGTCGAGCAACTGGCGGATGTGAGCGTCACTCATGACCAGCTCGCCTACCTGGAAAAGATCCCGTTCATCAAACCGGACTTCATCCGTTTTCTCAGCCTGTTCCGCTTCAACCTGCGCTATGTGCAGGTGGGCCTGGATGATGCCGGGCAACTGGCGATTCGCGTGCGCGGGCCGTGGTTGCATGTGATTCTGTACGAGATCCCGCTGCTGGCGATCATCAGCGAGGTGCGCAACCGCTACCGGTATCGCGAGGTGGTGATAGAGCAAGTCCGCGAGCGCCTGTATCAGAACCTCGACTGGCTAACGGCCGAGGCCAGCGCCGAAGAACTGGCCGGTTTCCAACTGGCCGACTTCGGCACCCGGCGGCGCTTTTCCTACCGGGTGCAGGAAGAGGTGGTACACATTCTCAAACGTGACTTCCCGGGCCGCTTTGTCGGTACCAGCAACGTGCACCTGGCCCGTGAATACCAGCTCAAGCCGATCGGCACCATGGCCCACGAATGGTTCATGGCCCACCAGCAGCTCGGCCCACGACTGGTCGACAGCCAAGCCGCTGCGCTGGAATGCTGGGTGCGGGAATACCGGGGGCTGCTGGGCATCGCCCTGACCGACTGCATCACCATGGACGCATTCCTGGGCGACTTCGACCTGTACTTCGCCAAGCTGTTCGATGGCCTGCGGCACGATTCGGGCGACCCGCTGGCCTGGGCGGAAAAGGCCATTGCCCACTATGAGCGGCTGGGGATCGACCCGAAGAGCAAGACCCTGATCTTTTCCGACGGGCTGGACCTTGCCAAGGCGCTGCGGCTGTACCGGGCGCTGCATGAGCGGATCAATGTGAGCTTTGGCATTGGTACCAGGCTGACCTGCGATATCCCGGGGGTGGAACCGATGAACATCGTGATCAAGATGACGGCGTGCAATGGGGCACCGGTGGCCAAGATTTCCGACAGCCCGGGCAAGACACAGTGCCGAGATGAAAACTTCGTGGCCTATCTGAAGCATGTCTTCCAGGTGGATTGAGGGTGACTGTGCGGGCCCCTTCGCGGGCTCGCCCGCTCCCACAGGTTTCTCACGGCTCTTGCACGCGGTGCAGTACCTGTGGGAGCGGGTTCACCCGCGAAAAGGCCGGTCCAGTCAACTCACCTCTTGCATACCAACACACAATTCAAGGAACCGCGCCGCCGCCCGCGACGGCGTCGCTGCATGTGGCATCAGTATGGAAAACCGCCTGACCAAGGGCTCTGGCACAACCTGCAACCGCTGCAACGCCCCGTCCTCATGCCGGATCGACATCGCCGACACAAAACCGATCCCCATCCCGGCCCGCACCGCTTCCTTCACCCCTTCCACCCCGGCAATCTCCAGCGCCACGCGCATCGCCACGCCGCTGCGGGCAAACGCCCGCTCGACAATCTGCCGCACGCCCGAACCACTCTCACGCAGTACCAAGGGGAAAGCCCCCAGCGACGCCAGCGTTTGCCGGTCACTGCCAGCCAGCGGATGACCACGTGGCACGATGGCCACGATCTCGTCTTCCCGCCACGCCGTCACCTCCGTGCCCAATGGCAGCTCCTGCCCAGGAGGCCCTTCGATCAGGGCGATATCTACGCTGTCCAGCGCAGCGACAATTTCCGCCGTATTGCCGTTGGAGGTGCTCACCTGCACCTCGGGGTAGCGGGCATGGAAATCGGCGATCAGGTAGGGCAGCAAGTAGCTGGCCGGCGTGGTACTGGCGCCGATGCGCAAGGTACCGCGCTCCAGCCCGCGCATGGCCTCGCGCAATGCCTGGGCCTGACGGAAGGTTTCGCGCAGGCGCTCGGCATGGGCCAACAATTGCTCGCCGGCTGCTGTCAGCCGCACACCACGGCCTGCGCGCTGATACAGGGGCTCGCCAAAGGCCTCCTGCAGCAGCTTGAGCTGGCCAGACACCGCCGGCTGCGACAGGTGCAGGGCCTGGGCCGCATGGCTGATGTTGCCGTGTTCGGCGACGGTGGCGAACGTTATCAGTTGTTCTGGGGTCATGAAGGAAAAATATCAGCTAAACGGATATTTGCCATCCTGAATTACGATTTTTTATAAGCTTATAACCAGATTAACGTAAGCCATGTCGAAACACCTTTCCGGAGGGCTCACATGGCCACGGTTCCATCCACACCCGCCTTGGCGCCTACCCTCTCTACCCGGGGGCGGCTCAATGGCATCCTGTTCGTCGCGCTGTTCGCGCTTGCGGTCACCCAGCTGGCCGCCCTGCCCGCCATCGCCAACCTAGGTATCAGCCCGCTGATCGTCGGTATCGTCGCCGGTGCGCTTTACGGCAATGCATTGCGTGACGGTGTACCGGCCAGCTGGGCGGCGGGTATCAACTTTTCCGCCCGCGGCCTGCTGCGCATTGCCGTGGCCTTCTTCGGTCTGCGGGTAAGCCTGCAGGAAATTGCCGAAGTCGGCTGGTCCGGGCTCATCGTGTCGTTGCTGGTGGTGTCCAGCACCCTGCTGATCGGCCTGTGGTGCGGCATGAAGCTGTTCAAACTGGACCGCGATACCGCCTTGCTGACTGCGGCCGGCAGCGCCATCTGCGGCGCCGCCGCGGTTCTGGCCTTCGAGTCGGCCCTGCGTAGTGCACCGCACAAAAGCGCCATGGCAGTTGGTAGCGTGGTGCTGTTCGGCACCCTGTCGATGTTCCTCTTCCCATTGGCGATCAATGCCGGCTGGCTGCAACTGGACACCATGGGCGCCGGGCTGTTCCTGGGTGGCACCATTCACGAAGTGGCCCAGGTAGTCGGTGCGGCCAGCAACGTCAGCCCCGAGGCCACGCATATCGCCACCATCGTCAAGATGACCCGGGTGATGCTGCTGGTACCGGTGCTGCTGGTGGTCGGACTTTGGATCAGCCGCGCGCGCCAGCCGGGCCAGGCACAGGGCAACGGGCGCATCGCCATGCCCTGGTTCGCCTTCGGCTTCCTTGCGCTGGTGCTGGTGAATTCGCTGCAGGTGCTGCCGGGCAGCGTAACGCAGGCGGTCAACAGCCTGGATACCTTTGCCCTGACCATGGCCATGACCGCGCTGGGCATGGAAACGCGCTTCAGCCAGATTCGCCAGGCCGGGCCGCGGGCGCTGGCCACCGGGGCGATTCTCAACCTCTGGCTGGTGTTTGGCGGGGTGGCGATTACCCTGGGTGTGCAGAGGCTGTTGGGATGACTTGAGACCGGGCTGGCTTCTTCGCGGGCTTGCCCGCTCCCACAAGGGCCGCGCAGCTCGCAAGGGTTGCGCCGTACCTGTGGGAGCGGGCAAGCCCGCGAAGAAGCCAGCTCGGTCTCAAGCTTTTTCCACGCCCCCCTCGTTGCCGTCCGCATTTCTCGGTATGGTGTTGTCAAAGAAGGATGTTTTACCCGCACAGGAAAGACTTAGATGCCTCAACGCAATGTCATCAATGCATCCGTCAGCCCCAAAGGCAGCCTGGAGACGCTGTCACAACGTGAAGTGCAGCAACTGAGTGAAGTCGGTACCGGTAGCCTTTACACCCTGTTCCGCCAGTGCGCCCTGGCCATCCTCAACACCGGCGCCCATGTCGACAATGCCAAGACCATCCTCGAGGCCTATCAGGACTTCGAGGTGCGTATTCATCAACAGGACCGCGGCGTGCGCCTGGAGCTTCTGAATGCCCCGGCCGACGCCTTCGTCGATGGCGAAATGATCGCCAGCACCCGTGAAATGCTGTTCAGCGCCCTGCGCGACATCGTCTACACCGAAAGCGAACTGGCCAGCCAGCGCATCGACCTGGAAAGCTCCCAGGGCATCACCGACTATGTCTTCCATCTGCTGCGTAACGCCCGCACCCTGCGCCCGGGCGTGGAGCCGAAGATGGTGGTGTGCTGGGGTGGCCATTCGATCAGCAGCGAGGAATACCAGTACACTAAGAAGGTCGGCCACGAGCTGGGCCTGCGCAAGCTGGACGTGTGCACCGGCTGCGGCCCGGGTGTGATGAAGGGCCCGATGAAAGGCGCCACCATTGCCCACGCCAAGCAGCGCATGCACGGCAGCCGCTACCTGGGCCTGACCGAGCCCGGCATCATCGCCGCCGAAGCGCCCAACCCGATCGTCAACGAACTGGTGATTCTGCCGGACATCGAGAAGCGCCTGGAAGCCTTCGTCCGTGTCGGCCATGGCATCATCATCTTCCCGGGCGGTGCCGGCACGGCCGAGGAGTTCCTCTACCTGCTGGGCATCCTCATGCACCCGGACAACCAGGAGCTGCCGTTCCCGGTGGTGCTCACCGGCCCGCGCAGTGCCGAGCCGTACCTGCAGCAGTTGCACGCCTTCGTCGGCGCCACCCTGGGTGAGGCGGCGCATCGCTTGTACGAGATCATCATCGATGACCCGGCGGAAGTTGCCCGGCACATGGTCGAAGGGCTCAAGGCGGTGAAGCAGTTCCGTCGCGAGCGCAACGATGCCTTCCATTTCAACTGGCTGCTGAAGATCGAGGAGAGCTTCCAGCGCCCGTTCGACCCGACCCACCAGGCCATGGCCGACCTCGACCTGCGCCGCGAATTGCCGGCCCACGAACTGGCCGCCAACCTGCGCCGGGCGTTTTCCGGCATTGTCGCCGGCAATGTGAAGGACAAGGGCATCCGCCTGATCGAGGAACACGGGCCGTATCAGATCCGTGGCGACAGTGCCGTGCTCGATCCACTGGGCCGGCTGTTGCAGGCGTTCGTCGACCAGCACCGGATGAAGCTGCCTGGCGGCGCGGCGTATGTACCGTGCTACCAGGTGGTGACCTGATCCGCCATTCTTGCTGAGGCCCCATGGATGGGGCCTGCAGCTATTTGGCTTTTTGGATGTGGGCCTTCACATCTAGTAGACATTCATTTGCGATAGTGGCGCCAAGTCACCTTTCCGCCCTTACGGCGGGTCCCTTTTTGTCGTGGCAAAAAGGAACCAAAAACCGTCGGCTCCCATCATCCGGCCCCTACGCTTCGCTCCGGGGTTCCCTCGCTACGGGCCTGCTCCCGGGAGTACGCGCTGCAGGCCCCATCCATGGGGCCTCAGCGCTTGACGGGCATCCATGCCCGTCACCTCCCTACGCAGTCCCTTCGCTCGGCCTCCTGACGTCGCAATCGGCGGCGCCTGAACTTTCGCGCGCTTAGAAGCAAAAGCAAAGGCAACGGCAGGAGCAAAGGCAGACGCATAGGCAAAACTGCTACTGACTGAGGTCGGCCATCGGCCGTTCGACAAAGCGGATGCTGTCGCGCCCATTTCGTTTGGACTGGTACAACGCTACATCCCCCTGCTCGATCAACGCCGCCAGGCTCGTCGGCGGCTGGTCGAACAGGTTGGCGCCGATGCTCAAGGTGACCGGCTGCGGCGTAGGCACCGTCCTGCTGGCATACTGCTGGAACTGCTCACGCAGCAATCCACCCAGCTCCATGACCCGCTCGCTG
>NZ_OPYN01000106.1 GCF_900277125.1 Pseudomonas inefficax | reverse complement strand
GCCCTGCATGTTCCTGGGGGTGTACAGCGGTTTGCATGACGCCACCAGCGTGCAGGATTTCGGCATCGACAACCTGACCGCCGCCGATGGCCTGGCGGTAGGCCGCCCTTCCGGTTTTGTCGGCAAGGCGATGCAGCGCTTGCTCGATGGTTATTACACGGTCAGCGACGAGATGCTGTACCGGCTGTTGGTGCTGGCCCATGACCAGGAGAACGCGCGGTTGGAGCCTTCGGCGCTGGCCGGGATGCCGGGCATGGTAAAGGTGCTTGAATCGCCTGAGTACCTGGCGCGCATGGGCCTGTCGGCCGGGCGCATGGAGCGGGCCACGCATCTGGTGTGGGGGACCGGTGGCAGCATGGTGCCGGAGGCAGAGTTCGCGGCCTATCTGGCCAAAGGGAGGGGCTGAGGACTCGCCTCTGCTTTTGATGTCTGTAGGAGCGGCCTTGTGTCGCGATGGGCCGCGCAGCGGCCCCACATTTTCAGCTTCGCCGCTAATTTCGCCGGGGCTGCTTTGCAGCCCTTTCGCGACACAAGGCCGCTCCTACACAAAGCGGTGTTGCAGGTAGGCTCTACCCCGGCAGGCTATATCGCTCGGCAAAGTACTGCCGGAAAAAGTCCACCGCCACCCGCACCTTGGCCGAACTGGCCAGCGGCGTGGTGTACACCGCCCAGATATCGGCCGGCTGGTGATAGTCCTCCAGCACCTGCACCAGGCGCCCGTCCTGCAGGCTGTCGTGCACATCCCACCAGGAACGCAGCAATATCCCGCGCCCGTCCAGGCACCACTGGTGCGCCACTTCGCCATGGTTGCTGGACAAACCGCCCGTCACCCGCACCCCCTCCTCACCTTCCGGGCCCATCAGCTGCCATACGCCAAAGGGGTGGTCGCGCTCCTTGATCACCAGGCAGTCATGGCTGGCCAGGTCGCCCAGCACCTTGGGCGTGCCGCGCCGGGCCAGGTAGGCCGGCGCGGCGCACAGCACCCGGCGGTTGCGCGCCAGCGGCTTGGCAATCAGGTTGGGGGCGATGGCGTTGCCCACGCGGATATCCAGGTCGACGCCTTCGGCAATCAGGTCCACCAGGCGGTCATGCACATCCAGGCGAATGTCCAGCCGCGGGTAGCGCTCGGCCAGCTCCGACAAGGCCGGCGCCACGAAGCGCCGGCCCAGGCCCAGGCTGCTGGCGATACGCAGTTGCCCAGCCGGCTCGCGGTGCTGGGCGCTGATGTCATCACCCATGCGCTGCACCGCATCGAAAATCTGCAAAGCCCACTGGTACACCCGCTCGCCTTCCTCGCTCACCGTCACCCGCCGGGTGGTGCGGTGCAACAGGCGCACTTCCAGGGTTTGCTCGAGCATGCGAATGCGCTTGCTGACATACGCCGCCGACATGCCCAGCTCATCGGCCACGGCCGCGAAGCTGGCGCGCCTGGCCACTTGCAGGAAGATGTTGAGGTCGTCGAGGCTGGGCAGATTATTCACGTAGCGTGTTCCAAGAATCCATGAATGGCTAGATTATCTCCGGATCAAGCCCTTATAGCATGGCCAGCACCTGTTCCCTAGACAACGAGTGCACCCCCATGAGCAAGACTTTCAGAATCGCGGCAATCCCAGGCGATGGCATCGGCAACGAAGTACTGCCTGAAGGCATTCGCGTGGTCGAGGCCGCCGCGCGCAAGCACGGCCTGGACATCAGCTTCGAGTTCTTCGAGTGGGCCAGCTGCGATTACTACCTGGCCCACGGCAAGATGATGCCGGATGACTGGTTCGAACAGCTCAAGGGTTTCGACGCCCTGTACTTCGGCGCAGTGGGCTGGCCGGACAAGGTACCGGACCACATCTCCCTGTGGGGTTCACTGCTCAAGTTCCGCCGCGACTTCGACCAGTACGTGAACATCCGCCCGGTGCGCCTGTTCCCCGGCGTACCCTGCCCACTGGCTGGCCGCGAACCAGGTGACATCGACTTCGTGGTGATTCGCGAGAACACCGAGGGCGAGTACTCGTCGCTGGGCGGGCGCATGTTCGAAGGCACCGAGAACGAGTTCGTGCTGCAGGAGTCGGTGTTCACCCGCCGCGGCGTCGACCGCATCCTCAAGTACGCCTTCGATGTGGCCCAGACTCGCCAGCGCAAGCATGTCACCTCGGCCACCAAGTCCAACGGCATGGCCGTTAGCATGCCGTACTGGGACGAGCGCACGGCGGCGATGGCTGCCAACTATCCGGAAATCAGCTGGGACAAGCAGCACATCGATATCCTCTGCGCCCGCTTCGTGCTGCAACCGGACCGCTTCGACGTGGTGGTGGCCTCGAACCTGTTCGGCGACATCCTCTCCGACCTCGGCCCGGCATGCGCCGGCACCATCGGCATCGCGCCATCGGCCAACCTCAACCCCGAGCGCAAGTTCCCGTCGCTGTTCGAACCGGTGCACGGTTCGGCGCCGGACATCTACGGCAAGAACATCGCCAACCCGATCGCGATGATCTGGTCCGGGGCGCTGATGCTCGACTTCCTCGGCAACGACGGCGCCGACCCGCGCTATCGCGACGCCCACGACGACATCCTCAAGGCCATCGAGCAGGTCATCGCCGCCGGTGACGTGACCCGCGACATGGGCGGGCAGAAGTCCACCCAGCAAGTGGGCCAGGCCATCACCGCGCTGGTCGAGGCCTGATCCTCCAGGGCCGATTGTCAGAAGTGTCTGACAATCGGCCCTTTGGCTCTTGCGAGCGGCGTGGATTGTATGCAAAATCTGTTAACCATTAGATATTGGTAAACCATAGGTTAACGAACAAGGAAGGAGTGGTACTGCAACACCCCGGATGCCTGCCGGGTAAAACAAGTACGCCAACGTCCCAGGAGACGATGATGTCGCACAAGAATAAAAAGATTGATGTGTTCCTGATTACCGTGAGCCTGATTGCCGTGCTGCTCACCGTGATCGGCCTTGCAGCCTTCCCCGCCCAGGCGGAAAGCGCCGCCAACCAGTTGTTCGAACTGTCCACCCGCACCTTCGGTACCAGCGTACAGGTGCTGGTGTTCGGCAGTACCCTGGCCGTGCTGTACCTGGCCTTCAGCAAGTACGGCAACATCCGCCTGGGCAGCGGCAAGCCTGAATACGCCACCGCCACCTGGGTGTTCATGTTCATCTGCGCCGGCATGGGCTCGTCGACCCTGTACTGGGGCGTGATGGAATGGGCCTACTACTACCAGACCCCAGGCCTGAATATCGCCGCGGCCAGCCCCAAGGCGCTCGAGTACAGCGTTGGCTACTCGTTCTTCCACTGGGGCATCAGCGCCTGGTCGATCTACGCCCTGGCCTCGCTGGCCATGGCCTACCACTTCCATGTGCGCAAGAAGAGCGGCCTGAACCTGGCCTCGATCGTTGAAGCGGTGACCGGCTTCAAAGCTACCGGGCCGGTAGGCCGTAGCGTCGACCTGATCTTCCTGTTGACCATGATGGGCGCGCTGACCGTGTCGCTGGCCCTCACCGCCTCCACCCTCACCCGCGGCCTGCACGACCTGGCCGGTACCCCGGACACCTTCACCGTGCAGCTGCTGGTGATCGGTGGCGTGGCAGTGATGTTCTCGCTCAGTTCCTACATCGGCATCGATGGTGGCCTGCAGCGCCTGAGCAAGATGGTGTGCATCGGCGCGCTGGTGCTCGCCGCAGTGGTCCTGCTGGTCGGCCCGACCCAGTTCACCATCAACAACACCGCCAACTCGATCGGCCTGATGATCCAGAACTATGTGCACATGAGCCTGTTCACCGACCCGGCCGGCGACGGTGCCTTCACCCGCAACTGGACGGTGTTCTACTGGCTGTGGTGGGTGTCGTACGCACCAGGCGTGGCCATGTTCGTTACCCGCGTTTCGCGCGGCCGGCAGATCAAGGAAGTGGTGCTGGCCCTGCTGATGGGTGGCAGCTTCGGTTGCTGGTTCTTCTTCGGCGCGCTGGAAAGCTACAGCATGCACCAGTTCATCACCGGTGCGGTGGATGTACCGAAGATGCTCGCCGAACAAGGCGGCGAATCGGCCGTGACTCACCTGCTGCTGGCGTTGCCATGGGGCCAGGTGTTCCTTGGTGTGTATCTGTTCATCATGGCCATCTTCTGTGCCTCGCACATGGATGCCGCAGCCTATGCGGTGGCCGCCACCAGCACCCGCAACCTGCGTGAAGGCGACGACCCGACACCCACCCACCGCCTGTTCTGGTGCGTGGTGCTAACCCTGGTGCCACTGGCCATGCTGTTCGCCAAGGCCTCGCTGTCGACCATGAAGACCGCCGTGGTGCTGACCGCCATCCCGTTCATGGTGATCCTGTTGGTGAAGATCTATGGCTTCTTCAAGTGGATGATTGCCGACTACGGCCAGGTATCGGCCCACCTGATCGACGAGGAAGCGGCCCGCTTGGCAGGCGAAGAGCCAACCGAGCAGGCCCCGCGCAGTACCGCTGCGGCGCACTGACCAGAGGCATGGGGCTGCAAGGCAGCCCCAGGATAGCTGCAAATTTTTTTGCCTTATCTGTTAACCAACAGATACGTGTTAACCAATAAATACAAACCGAGCTTGTGAGAAACCTGTCATGAATGACTTCAAACGCCTGCCCGCCGATTTCTGCGCGAACGCCGACGAGGCCTTCACCATCCCCGCCAATTTCTACACCCAGGCCGCGGTGTTCGAGCACGAGAAGGAAGCCATCTTCGCGCGCAGCTGGATCTGCGTGGGCCACCGTAGTGAAGTGGCAGAGAACAACGCCTACATCACCCGCGAAGTAATTGGCGAAAGCATCATCATCGTACGTGGCCGTGACAGCGTGCTGCGCGCTTTCTACAACGTCTGCCCGCACCGCGGCCACCAGCTCCTCAGCGGCAGCGGCAAGGCCAAGAACGTCATCACCTGCCCATACCACGCCTGGACCTTCAAGCTCGACGGCGAACTGGCTCACGCCCGCAACTGCGACAACGTGGTCAACTTCGACAAGGAAAACTCCACCCTGGTGCAGCTGCGCGTCGAGGAATACGCCGGTTTCATCTTCATCAACATGGACATGGACGCAGGTTCGGTAGAAGACCAGTTGCCAGGCATGCAGGCACGCATGCGTGAGGCCTGCGCGGTGATCGACGACCTGCACCTGGCCGCGCGCTTCGTCAGCGACACCCCGGCCAACTGGAAGTCGATCGTCGACAACTACCTGGAGTGCTACCACTGCGCCCCTGCCCACCCGGGCTTCTCCGACTCGGTGGACGTTGGCCAGTACAGCCACAGCCTGCATGGCAACTGGACCCTGCAATACGGCCTGGCCAAGCCTTCGGAGCAGTCGTTCAAGTTCGACGAAAATGTGAAAGATCCATCGTTCGCCGGTTTCTGGGCCTGGCCGTGCACCATGTTCAACGTGCCGCCAGGAGGCAACTTCATGACCGTGATCTACGAGTTCCCGGTCGATGCCGAAACCACCCTCCAGCACTACGACATCTACTTCCTCAACAAGGACATCAGCGAGGAGCAGCAGAAGCTGATCGACTGGTACCGCGAAGTGTTCCGCCCGGAAGACCTGCGCCTGGTCGAAAGCGTGCAGAAGGGCCTGAAGTCCCGTGGCTACCGTGGCCAGGGCCGGATCATGGCCGACCGTGAGCGCAGCGGCATGAGCGAGCATGGCATTGCCCACTTCCACAACCTGATCGCCGTGGCCCACCTCGACGATTGATTGCAACCGCTCCACGTTTTTTGCATGTAAAGGTGCGCGGCAGGGCCTGCCGCGCACCCAGGCAGTCGAGGTGAACCATGGCCAACACATATGAAATGTTCAGCGTGCACGTTACTGCAGTGGAACAAGCCACGCCGCTGATCAAGCGCTTTACCCTGGCCCGCGAAGACGGTGCGGCGATGCCCGCCTTTACCGGTGGCAGCCACGTCATCGTGCAGATGCAAGGCACCGACGGCAGCCAGTTCAGCAACGCCTACTCGTTGATGAGCGACCCGCGCGATACCCGCAGCTACCAGATTGGCGTGCGCCTGGAAGAGCAGTCCAAGGGCGGCTCGGCGTTCATGCACCAGCAGGTGGAAGTGGGCACCCGCCTGACCATTTCCTCGCCCAACAACCTGTTCGCCCTGGACCCGACCGCCGGCCGCCATGTGCTGATTGCCGGCGGCATCGGCATTACCCCGTTCCTGGCGCAACTGCATGAACTGGAAGGCGGCAGTGCCGACTACGAACTGCACTATGCCTTCCGCGCGCCGGAGCACGGGGCGTTCCAGGAGCAGTTGGCGAACGGCCCGCACGCTGCCAGAACCCGCTTCTATATCGACAGCCTCGAGCGCAAGCTCGACCTGGCCGCCCTGTGTGCGGGGCTGGACGAGCAGGCGCACCTGTACGTGTGCGGCCCCAAACCACTGATCGACGCGGTCATCGCCTGCGCCGCTCAGGCAGGCATTGCCGAGCACCGCGTGCATTGGGAACAGTTTGCCGCCACTCCGGTCACCGGCAGTGCCTTTACCGTGGTGCTGGCGCAGTCGGGTGTGGAGCTGCAGGTGGAAGAAGGCATGACCATCCTGCAGGCCATCGAGAAGTCCAAGGCCGCCAAGGTCGAGTGCCTGTGCCGCGAAGGCGTGTGCGGCACCTGCGAGACGGCCATTCTTGAAGGTGAAGCCGAGCATTACGACCAGTACCTGAGCGACGAAGAAAAAGCTGCCCAGCAAAGCATCATGCTGTGCGTCTCGCGAGCTCGTACATCTCGCCTGGTGCTGGACCTGTAACAACGGGCCGGCTGATGTTGCCTGTACTGGCCTCATCGCCGGCAAGCCAGCTCCCACAGGTACTGCACATGGCTTGAGGGCGATGCTGTCGATGTGGGAGCTGGCTTGCCGGCGATGAGGCCAGTACCAGGCAACCCAGTTGACCCCAGTGACCGGGTGAGCACTTTGAACCGTCAACCAAAAGTTGACAGCTTGGGTATACTGGCAGGCTCTTGGCCCAGATCAGGACACCCTGCCGATGTTGGAAAACAGCTTCGCCTTCCGCCTCAAGGAACTGCTCGAGCATCACAAGCTGACCCTGCAAGCCGTGGGCACGGCCCTGGGCATTTCGCGCACCGCGGTGCACAAGTGGACCCGCGGCGGCGAGATCGACTACGACAACCTGCGCAAGCTGGCCGACTTTCTCAAGGTCAACTGGATCTGGCTGCGCTACGGCGACGAGGCGCTGCAGAACATCCAGCAACCACAGGTGGTCGAGCTGCCGATGACCGACCTGCGCCGGCGCCTGACGGCCGAGATCATGGAAAGCGAAACGCGCATGAAACTGGCCCAGGAAGGCGCACGCATCGTCACCTGGGAATGGAACCTGATCAGCGACGAGGTCACCTATTCGCCCAATGTCGAGCAGGTATATGGCTGGCCGGTGCACCACAACGAAGACTTCTGGAAACACCTGCCGGGCGAAGACGTGCAGCGCATGCAGGCGATGTATGCCGAGGCAGTGGCCAAGGGCAGCGGTTGCGAGTGCGACTTCCGCATCACCCGCCCCGACGGTGAAGTACGCTGGATCTCTTCCCGCGCCACGGTGGTACGCGACAGCGCCGGGCGCTCGGTGAAGATGGTCGGCATCAGCATGGACAACACCGAGCGCCAGATCGCCCAGCAGGCCTTGAGCGAAAGCGAGGAACGCTTCCGCACGATCTTCGAGCTGGCCTGGGGCGCCCTCGCCTACATCGACCCCGACGGCACCTGGCAACGGGTCAACAACAGCCTGTGCGAACTGCTGGGCTACCGTGCCGAGGAGCTGTACGGCATGACCTTCCAGCAGATCACCCACGCCGATGACCTGGCGCAGAATCTGCAATTGCTACAGCGCATGCTGGCTGGCGAAACCGAGCGTTACGAGGTGGAAAAACGCGTACGCCACAAGAACGGCGAGTACATCTGGGTACGCGCCCGCACCTCGCTGCAGCGTCGCGACAACGGCGAGCCGGAGCACCTGATCAGCGTGTTCGAAGACATCAGCGCCGAGCGCCTGGAGCATGAGCGGTTGCAGGCGCATATTGCCGCGCTGGAGGCAAGACTGGCGACTTCGTGATATTGCCGGTAGCAAACACCGCGTCGCCTGCTTCGCGGGCGCGCCCGCTCCCACAGGTACTGCGCTGGCCTTCAGTTCACACTTTACCTGTGGGAGCGGGCATGCCCGCGAAGCAGACAACGCGGTGGATGGCACGGGCTTCGCCCGTGTTCGCGGGCAAGCCCGCTCCCACAGGTTCGCATTGACTTCTAACGTTCACCGCGCAGCCAGTCGATAAACCGCGCAAACAACTCCGACTGCGAGTTGATCTCCAGCTTCAGGTACAGGTTCTTGCGGTGCATGCGCACCGTCTCCGGCGAGATGCCCAGCTCCAGCGCGGTGGACTTCACCGAATGCCCACGCAAGATCATGTGTGCCACCTCCCGCTCACGGTCGGTCAGCACCTGGCAGCCAAAACTGTCGAACGCCGCCTGCAGGCTGCCACGCTCAGCCAGTGCGGGGC
>NZ_OPYN01000105.1 GCF_900277125.1 Pseudomonas inefficax | reverse complement strand
GCCGACAAAGGTCTTGCGAAAGCCCTCGGTCATGCTGCCCACCCCGACACTGGCGGCCAGCGACAGCAACAGTGCCATCAACGCCAGGCTCAGGGCCGGCAGTTGCTGGCGGCTGTCGGCGACGAACCATTGCGACAAGGGCCGCCGACAATGGCGCGCCAGCCAGGCCAGCACCCGGTCGAGCAAGGCTGGCAGCAACAGCGCCGCCGCCAGCAGCAGCGCGGCCAGCATGGCGAAAGCGCTGGGCAGGCTATCGCCGAGCACGCCACAACCCAAGGCCAGCAAAAGCAACAAGCCGGCCACCAGGGCCTGGCGCCGCAACCAAGGCCCCTGGGCCAACCGCCATGCCTGAGGTTGCGCCAGCGCCAGCAACGGCAACCGCGCCGCACGCAGTACACTGCCCAAACCCGCCAGCAGCGCCCCCAGCACACTCACCAGCACGCCCATCAGCCACCACCCTGCGGGCAGGCTCAGTGCCCCGGCGACCTGGGCGCCATACAGGCCGCGCAAGCTGGCGGCCACATCGGGCAGCAACCACGCGGCCAGCCCGTAACCACTGGCCACGCCGACCAGACCGCCCAGCACCGCGAACAACCCCAGTTCCAGCACCAAGGCGCACAGCAGGGTTTGCAGGCCGATGCCACAGGCGCGCAGGTTGCGAATCAGGCCGCGCCGCTGTTCCAGTGCCAAACCGATTGCGGCATGGGCAATGAACAGGCCGACGACGAACGCCAGTAGGCCAAGGGCGGTCAGGTTGAGGTGGAAGCTGTCGGTCAGCCGCTGCAAGCCGCCATCGTCCTGCCGGGGTTGCAGCTCAAGGTACGGCGCGATATCTGCGGGCAACTGCCCCGGTGTGGCGGCTACCAGCATGCGCGACAACTGCCCGGGTGCATGTAGCAGCGCCTGGGCGTGGCCGATATCGACCACGATCACCCCCGGGGCCAACACGGGCTGTAGAACCAACGGCGGCAGCAGTTGCCCTTCGCTGTCGCGCACTGACGCCCCGGGCTCTGCATGCAGCTGGCGCAAAGTGTCCGGCCCGACCCAGGCTTGCCCGGGCATGCCGATAAAGGCCTGGAGATCGAACGTTTGGGGCTGCACACCGGCGATGCTGCTGGCCGGCGGCAGGCTCAACGGCTCGATGCCGATCAGGCGCACGCTGCGCGCCGGCTCGCCAGCAAAGCGCAGGCGCCCTTCCAGTACCGGCGTCACCGCCCAGCCCAGCCTGCGCAACTGCACGTACAACGCCTGGTCGAAGCGCTCGCCACGGCGCGGCACCAGTTGCGCCTGCAGCGGCCCGGCCAGCACCGCGCTGGCCCGGGCATAGTCGCTGCGTGCCTGGCTGTTCAGCGCCTGCACGCCGGTCCACAGCGCCGTGGCCAGCCACAGGCCGGTGAAGATGCTGAAAAACTGCACGCGATGGCGCCGCCAGTGGCTGAGCAGCGCCAGCAGGGCCAGCGATAGAAGTCTCATCCGCCGGGCTCGGGCCGCACGCGGCCGGCCTGCAGGTAACACCGTTGTTGCAAGCGCGCCGCCAGCCGCGGGCTGTGGGTCACCATCAGCACCCCACTGCCAGCCTCGGCGACCAGTTGCAACAGCAGGCTCAACACCTCATCGCTGCTGGCTTCATCGAGGCTGCCAGTAGGTTCGTCGGCCAGCAACCAGGCCGGGCGCCCGGCCAGGGCGCGGCCGATGGCGACCCGCTGTTGCTGGCC
>NZ_OPYN01000104.1 GCF_900277125.1 Pseudomonas inefficax | reverse complement strand
TCTTAAACACTGAGTGGTTCCAATTACTTGCGTTTCACGCTACTGGAGGACACACCATGCGGCATCTCCTCCTCGCCCCTGCGCTGCTGGTCCTGCTGCCTGCCGGTGCTGCCCTGGCTGACGTCGACGCAGGCGACGTCGCAACCTCGGCCGGTGTTTCCGCCTCGCTCTACTCGACCTTCAAGGACGACAAACGGATCATCCCGGCGCGTGACGAGCTTTCGGCCTACGTCGCCAGCGGTGGTGCAATCCGTGGCGCCTATGTGGAGTCGGCGCTGGAACAAGCCCGCAAGGACAACCCTGGACTGCAGGCCAATGATGAAGAGCTGGCCCGGGCCCTCCTCTCGCAGGATGACCGCATAGCCGATCATTGACCATTGAGGTAGTCCTGCACCGGCCTCTTCGCGGGCTTGCCCGCTCCCACAAGTACTGTACAGTCATCAGACCCGGTGCGGTTCTTGTGGGAGCGGGCAAGCCCGCGAAAGGGCCGGCACAGGCGTACATTCACCCCCAGCCATCCATGCGCATGGTAGCCCTTACCAGCCGCTGCTCTTCCTGCTCTATCTCCCGCAAGCTGTCGCGGATCCCGTTGATATGTTCGCGCGCCGCGCGCTGCGCCTGCTCGGGCAGCTGCTCCATCACTGCCTGATACAACCGCGCATGCTGGCGGTCGATCTGGCGCTTCTGCGCCGGCCGGCAGTACAGGTTGTTGACCGAGGCGAACACCGTGCTCAAGGTCAGGTCACTGAGCGATTGCAGGGTATGCACCAGCACCGGGTTGTGCGACGCCTCGCTGATGGCCCGGTGAAAGGCATGGTCGCGACGGGCATGTTCACGGGCATCTGCCACTTCGGGGGCTTCGTGCGCAGCCAGCATCTCTTCATAGCGCCGACGAATCAGTAAACGGTCGACCTCGGTGGCCCGCAACGCCGCCAGACGCGCCGATTCTGCCTCCAGTAACGCCCGCACTTCCAACAGGTCGAACAGCGTGCGCGGCTGCGAGCTGAACAGGTGCATCAACGGCGTGGCACCCGCCTGGCCAGTCAGGTCGGCCACGAACGAGCCTCGCCCCTGCTCGGTGTCGATGATGCCGCGCCCGCGCAGAATGCGCAGGCCTTCACGCAGCGCCGAGCGCGAGCAGCCCAGCTTTTCCACCAGGCGTCGCTCCGACGGCAGGGCCTGACCCACCTTGAGCACGCCGTCGACGATCAGCCGCTCGACCCGTTCGGCCACCTGATCAGCGACCTTGGCCTTGCCTTCAGTACCCAATGCGTACCCTCCTGCTGGTAGGACCACTTAAACCACCTGCCTCAATCTAGCCGGGCGAAGCCGTCAATGACCAGGACCGGCCGCAAAAACTGGTAGGACCAGTCAACCCTGTACTCGACCCAGGCCGCGGCCACGCGCACGCTGCAAGGGTGAGCGCTTTGCCAACAACAACAAATACCGTTGCCGAGTGAGCCGATGAATATCCTGTACGACGAACGCGTCGATGGCGCGCTGCCCGACGTGGACCGGGGGGCGCTGCTGCAAGCGCTGCGTGCTGACCTGCCGGACCTTGAGATCCTGCACCGCGAGGAAGACCTCAAACCCTATGAGTGCGACGGCCTCTCGGCTTACCGCACGGTGCCGCTGCTGGTGGTGCTGCCCGAGCGCCTGGAGCAGGTGCAAACACTGCTCAGGCTCTGCCACCAGCGTGGCGTGCCGGTGGTGGCACGCGGCGCCGGTACCGGCCTGTCGGGCGGCGCCCTGCCACTGGCCAAGGGCATCCTGCTGGTGATGGCACGCTTCAACCGC
>NZ_OPYN01000103.1 GCF_900277125.1 Pseudomonas inefficax | reverse complement strand
GCGCCAGGGCATGGTCGAGCTCGCGCATCAGCACCCGGGGCGGGTTGAAATACGGCGTGCTGATGATGATCTGCGTACGCGCCGCCGCCAACAAGGCGCACAGTGCCCTGTTCAGCGGGTTGCCACGCCCCACACCCAATAGCGGTACAACCCGCAGGCCCTGCCCCGCCCCGCTGGTCGGTGCCTCATAGGCCATGCGCCGCAGCCGCGCGCGCAAACGTCGGATGTCGCCGCGCAGGCTGCGGGTGGAGGGTGGCGCCGGCAGATCGAGGCGCGGAGTGGCGGTGTGGTGCAACAGACGCCGTACCAGACCGACCATCGCGTCGGCCAGTTCTGGTGACTGGAACAGGTGGTAGCGGTCCAGGCGGTAACGGTCGAAACGGTGCAGGTACACATTGTTCAGGCTCGCGCCGGTGTAGATTACACAGTCGTCGATGATACTGCCCTTCAGGTGCAACACGCCGAACAGCTCACGGGTCTGCACCGGTACGCCATGGATGACGATGTCCAGCCCATGGTGCTGGCGCTGGGCTTGGTACCAGGCGGCATTACCCGGCTGGCGCCCGGCGCCCAGCAGGCCGCGGCGGGCACGGAACCAGTCGACCACGATGGTGATTTCAAGCCCCGGCCGCGCGGCCTTGGCCTGGTACAAGGCATCCAGCACTTCCTGGCCGGCCTCGTCTTCCTGCAGGTACAGCGCAACGATGACGATACGCCGGGTTGCGGCGCGGATGCGCTCGAGCAGGCAGGCGCGGTAGGCCTTGGCACCGGGCAGCACCTGGATCGACTCGGCCGACATGGCGTAGCCTGGCAATGCCGCCAGCATGGATTCGGGGTTCACGAACGATCACCTTCTGTGTGCAATCACTGTCGAGCATCAGCTTGCACAGGAAGATTGAAATGGTCCAGCCCCCGCAGAGCATGGGGCTGCTTTGCAGCCCCATCGCGACACAAGGCCGCTCCCACAAGCCACCGCCGAATCCACATGCGGCGCCGAACCTGTGGGAGCGGCCTTGTGTCGCGATAGGGGCGCAAAGCGCCCCCATTTCTGACGAAGCTATTTCAGGTCAAAGCGATCCAGCTCCATCACCTTCTCCCAGGCCGCCACAAAGTCCCGCACGAACTTGTCCCGGCCATCACTGCTGCCATACACCTCGCTCAACGCCCGCAACTGGGCATGGGAGCCGAACACCAGGTCAACCCGGCTACCGGTCCACTTCAACTGCCCGGTCTTGCGGTCGCGCCCTTCGAAGGTTTCGTTATCCGCCGAAGTCGGTTTCCATTCCACGCCCATGTCCAGCAGGTTGCGGAAGAAGTCGTTGCTCAGGGTACCGACCTTGTCGGTGAACACGCCCTGCTGGCTGCCGCCATGGTTGGCACCGAGCACACGCAGGCCGCCGATCAGCACGGTCATTTCCGGCGCGGTCAGGGTCAACAGCTGGGCCTTGTCCAGCAGCAGCTTCTCGGCCTTGACGCTGTAGCGGGACTTGGTGAAGTTGCGGAAACCATCGGCCAGCGGCTCCAGCACGGCGAACGACTCGACGTCGGTTTGCGCCTGGGAGGCATCGGTTCGCCCCGGGCGGAACGCCACGCTGACGTCGTGCCCGCCGTCCTTGGCGGCCTTTTCCACTGCCGCAGTACCAGCCAGAACGATCAGGTCGGCCAGGGAGATCTTCTTGCCACCGGCATTGAACTCGGCCTGGATCCTCTCCAGCGCCGCCAGCACTTTGCCTGTGCCCTGGTTCGCCGGCCAGTCTATCTGCGGCGCCAGGCGCAGGCGGCCACCATTGGCCCCGCCACGCTTGTCCGAACCGCGGAAAGTCGACGCCGCCGCCCAGGCTGTAGCCACCAGCTCGCCAACGCTCAGGCCCGCCGCCAGCACCTTGGCCTTGAGCGCGGCAATGTCCTGCTCGCCCACCAGGGGGTGGTCGACTTTTGGCAGCGGGTCTTGCCACAGCAGCTCTTCGTTGGGCATTTCCGGGCCCAGGTAGCGCGCCAATGGGCCCATGTCGCGATGGATCAGCTTGTACCAGGCGCGAGCGAAAGCGTCTGCCAACTGTTCAGGGTTGTCCTTGAAGCGGCGGGCAATCGGCTCGTAGATCGGGTCGAAGCGCAGCGCCAGGTCGGAGGTGAGCATGGAAGGCGCGTGGCGTTTGCCCGGGTCATGGGCATCCGGCACGGTGCCTGCCCCCTTGCCCTCCTTCGGCCGCCACTGGTGGGCACCGGCCGGGCTCTTGGTCAGTTCCCAGTCGAAGTTGAACAGGTTGTTGAGGTATTCGTTGCTCCATCGAGTGGGGGTGGAAGTCCAGGTCACTTCCAGGCCACTGGTGATGGTATCGCCACCCTTGCCGCTGCCGAACTTGTTGGCCCAGCCCAACCCCTGCAGCTCCAGGCCTGCAGCTTCCGGCTCCGGGCCGACGTTGTCGGCAGGGCCTGCACCGTGGGTCTTGCCGAAGGCGTGGCCACCGGCGATCAGGGCAACGGTTTCTTCATCGTTCATGGCCATGCGGCCGAAGGTGTCACGGATGTCCTTGCCCGAGGCCACCGGGTCGGGGGTACCTTCCGGGCCTTCCGGGTTCACATAGATCAGGCCCATCTGCACGGCGGCCAGGGGGTTTTCCAGGTTGCGCTCGCCCTCCAGGGTACGGCCCTGCTCCTCGGGGTGCTTGGCCGGCTCCGCCACCAGGTCGCCCTTGCCAGGCGGCTGGGCCTTGCCGTAGCGGGTGTCACCGCCCAGCCAGACCTTTTCCGAACCCCAGTACACATCTTCGTCCGGCTCCCACACATCGGCACGCCCGCCGGAGAAGCCGAAGGTCTTGAAGCCCATGGATTCGAGGGCGACGTTACCGGTGAGCACGATCAGGTCGGCCCAGGAAATCTTGTTGCCGTACTTCTGCTTGATCGGCCACAGCAGGCGCCGGGCCTTGTCCAGGCTGACGTTGTCCGGCCAGCTGTTGAGCGGGGCGAAGCGCTGCTGGCCGGAGCCTGCACCGCCCCGACCATCGCCGATGCGGTAGGTCCCGGCGCTGTGCCAGGCCATGCGGATGAACAGCGGGCCGTAGTGGCCGAAGTCGGCGGGCCACCAGTCCTGGGAGTCGGTCATCAAGGCGGTCAGGTCTTTCTTCAGGGCCTGGAAGTCGAGGCTCTTGAATGCCTTGGCATAATCGAAATCCGGGTCCATCGGGTCGGACTTGGAGGAATGCTGGTGAAGAATTCTCAGGTTGAGCTGGTCAGGCCACCAATCACGATTGGTGGTGCCGCCACCTGCGGTTTGATGGAACGGGCATTTCGATTCGTTCGACATCTGCGGGTACCTTTGGGTCGGTTATCCAGATTTCCGGTCTATGCCAGGTGTTCTTTCAGCCGAGCGCGTGGGCTCGTGCTACCCCTCATCAGGTCTACACGGGGCTTGCGAAGCTGTCATGACGGGGTTGGCGCGGTCTTGCACACAGGTGCTGACATGCCGCCCGCTGGCAGAATTCGCGGGGCCAGGGGAAAGACTAGCCGAGCTTGAGCAGAGTTCTAATAGAGTGGCTATTGAGGGGCGATAGCTTGGCTCTGTCAGCTTTTCTGTGCCGGCCTCTTCGCGGGTAAACCCGCTCCCACAGGTACTGCACAGCTCTCAATACCTGTGCTGAACCTGTGGGAGCGGGTTTACCCGCGAAGAGGCCGGCACATCCATACAAGGCAACCAAGCTGTCCATATGCTCCAATACAACGCCAACCCTTCCAACCCGGAACCCGTACCCTCATGAACCGCAACGACCTGCGCCGCGTCGACATGAACCTGCTGGTACTGTTCGAAGCCCTGATGATCGAACGCAACCTGACCCGGGTCGGCGAAAAGCTGTTCATCACCCAGCCCACCGTCAGCGCCGCCCTCGCCCGCCTGCGCGAATTGTTCGACGACCCGCTGCTGATCCGCAACGGCCGGGCCATGGAGCCTACGCCAAGGGCCATGCAGATCTTCGCCGAACTGGGGCCGGCCATGGACGTGATTTCCGCAGCCATCAGCCGCGCCCGCGAGTTCGACCCGGTCAACAGCTGCAACGTGTTCCGTCTGGGCCTGTCGGACGATGCTGAGTTCGGCCTGTTCCCGGCCCTGCTGCAGGCCCTGCGCGAAGAGGCCCCGAACATCAGCGTGGTGGTGCGCCGGGCCAACTTCCTGCTGATGCCAGGGCTGCTGGCCAGCGGTGAGATCTCGGTGGGCGTGAGTTACACCACCGACCTGCCGGCCACCGCCAAGCGCCGCAAGCTGCGCAACATCGGCGTGCGGGTGCTGCGCGCCGATGACCGCCCGGGCCCGCTGACCCTCGACGAATACTGCGCCCGCCCGCATGTGATGGTGTCGTTCTCCGGCGACATGAGCGGCAATATCGACCTTGACCTGGCGCGCATCGGCCGCTGCCGCAAGGTGGTGCTGGCAGTGCCGCAGTTCGGTAGCCTGCGCGCCCTGCTGCGCAACACCGAGCTGATCGCCACGGTACCGGACTACGCCGCCTGCGCCCTGGCCGACGACGGCAGCCTGCGCGCCGACCCGGCGCCGTTCGACATCACCGAGGCGGAACTGTCGATGGTCTGGAGCGGCGCCCAGGACAATGACCCGGCCGAGCGCTGGCTGCGCGAGCGCATCCTGCAGTTCATGGCCACGCAGTGATGCATCGACTTCATCGATAGCTACCATGAATGCCATCAAGTTCCGCTGTGCCAAGCCCGGGCGGAAGATGGCGGCATTCACTGATTGATGAGGCCTCCCATGAAAACCGGCATGATCGCTGCCCTGCTCGCCTTGCTGGCCGCCCTTGGCGGTTGTGCCAGCCCGGCCGCTACCGACGCGCAGCCCTACGGGCACTTCTATTCCGCCACGGCCATTTCCAGTGTCGCCCTGGCACCCGGCCAACGGGTGGCGGTACTGCTGGGGCGTGACGCCGAAGCAACACTCGAATACCTCGACAGCCATCGTACCCAGGCAGTTGCGCCGGCCCAGGGCCCGCGCGGCCCTGCTGCGACCCTGGGCAGCGAGAGCCAGGCGTATGACTGGCTGGCACGGTCACTGGCGCAGCAGTTTGCCGAAGTGACTTTCTATGACGACCTGGACACGCTGCTGGGTGACCACCCGGATGTGATCGTGCTGCTGGACACCGAAAGCCGTCTGGCCAGAGCAGGTATCGAAAGCCGGGTGGTGGCGCGCTTTTTCGATGACCAGCTGACCTACATCGGCCGCGCGGAAGGGCGGGCCAGCAAAAGCCTGGGTGATGTGGCGCGGGTGGTCGAGGATGAGCGGGAGGTGCAGGCGGATGCACTGCGGGACTTTGACGATTCGCTGCAGGCGTTGTTGAAGGGTCGGGTTTGAGGGCCCTTTCGCGGGTAAACCCGCTCCCACAGCTGCGCTGTACCTGTGGGAGCGGGTTTACCCGAGAAGAGGCCACTACAGGTTGTCACTTACCCCGCTGCATCCATGCCGCCCCCAGCCCACTGAGGCAAATCACCGAGATACCCACCAGGCTCAGGGTATCCGGCACCTGGCTATACACAACCAACCCAAGCAACCCGGCAAACACGATCTGGCAATAGCTGAACGGTGCCAGCAAGGCCGGTGCCGCATGGCGGAAGGCCTGGGTCAGCAGCAGGTGCGCAGTCATGCCAAAGCCACCCAGCGCCAGCATCAGCAGCGCATGGTCCCAACGCGGCACCTCCCAGAAGAACGGCACCAGCGCACTCATCGCCAGGGTGTTGCACAACCCCGCATAAAAGTTGCTGGTGGTCGGGCTGTCATGCGCGGCCAGGATCCGCGTCAGCAACTGATAGAAGCAGAAACCCAGCGCCGAACCGAACGGATACAGGATGGCCGGGGTGAACATCGCCCCGCCCGGGTGCACCACCACCAGCACGCCGATGAAGCCCATCACCACCGCCGCCCACTGCCCCACCGTCACCCGCTCCTTCAGCAGCGGCGCCGACAGCGCGGTGACCAGCACCGGGGCAAGGAAGTTGACCGCAGTGGCCTCGGCCAGCGGCAGGTACTGCAGCCCGGTGGTGAACAGCAGGCTGGTACTCAGCAGGCTCAGGGCACGTAACGTCTGCAACAGCGGGCGGCGGGTGCGCAGCACGTTGAGGCCGGCCTTGGGCAGGAAGATGCCGGCCATCAGCAGCGTGTGCACCACATACCGCGCCCACACCACCATGATGATCGGGTACAAGCCGCCGAGGAACTTGGACAGGGCATCGTGACTGGCGAACAGGAACGTCGCCACCACCACCAGGGCGATGCCGCGCAGGGGTTGGTTGACTCCGGACAGCGGTGTGCTGGAACTCATGGCACTCTCGATGACGGCGCGGCTGGATGCGGCGCCCGGGGAAGGCCGCGCAGGCGTTGCCTGGCGGATGCAACAGTTCGGATTCTAGAAGAGATGCCCGAGAATAAGGAAGTTCAATTGCCGCTAGCGAGGCCGACTGCAATTTCTGTTCGCTGATCGACCACTTTCCGCCCCACGCACATGGCCCGTGCCGTGCTGATCGCCGACCATCGAGGGCGAACCCTGCACACCCTACAAGGAATTTACATGCAAAGGCTCACCACCCGTAACGGCCTGGACCTGCCCGCGATCGGCCTGGGCACCTGGCCGATGACCGGCAGCGAGTGCACCCAGGCCGTGCGCCAGGCGCTTGAAGTGGGTTACCGGCACATCGACACCGCCACTGCCTATGACAACGAAGCTGCCGTCGGCCAGGCCCTGCGCGACAGCGATGTGCCGCGCGAGCAGATTCACCTGACCACCAAGGTATGGTGGGATCGCCTGGCGCCCAAGGCCATGCGCCAGTCGCTGGAGGGCAGCCTGCGTGCGCTGGGTACCGAGCAGGTCGACCTGTTCCACATCCACTGGCCCGGCAAGGACTGGGACCTGGCCCGCAGCATCGAAACCTTGGTGGCCCTGCGTGACGAGGGCAAGGCACGCAGCATCGGCGTAGCCAACTTCCCGCTGGGGCTGCTGCACCAGGTGGTGGAAACCCTGGGCGCACCCTTGTCGGCGATCCAGGTGGAATACCATGTGCTGCTCGGCCAGCAACCGCTGCTGGACTATGCCCGCCGCCACGACCTGCTGCTCACCGCCTACACCCCGCTGGCCCGTGGGCAGGCTGCGGCGCAGCCGGTGATCCAGGCGATCGCCCGCAAGCACGGCGTACTGCCCAGCCAGGTGGCGCTGAAGTGGTTGCTGGACCAGGACGGCGTGGCGGTGATCCCCAAGGCCGGCAGCCGCGAGAACCAACTGGCCAACCTGGCGGCGTCGAACGTGCAACTGGATGACGAGGACCGCGCGGCGATCGCCGGGTTGCCGAAGGACCAGCGGGTGGTGAGCCCGGCGTTTGCGCCGGACTGGAACAGCTGAGTGCTGCTCAATATCTGAAAGCTGACACGATCTTTCTGTGGGAGCGGCCTTGTGTCGCGAAAGGGCCGCAAAGCGGCCCCGGCAATTTTTGCGGCGAAGCTGAAAATGTTGGGGGCGCTGCGCGCCCTAATCGCGACACAAGGCCGCTCCCACAATGGGCCGCGTAGGCCGTCACGCCGGCGTCATGACCTGCTTCAACCGCTCGTTTGCCGGTGCCGGTCGCCCATACAGGTAGCCCTGGAAGTGCGAGCACCCCTCCGCCGCCAACCGGCGCATCTGCTCCTCCGACTCCACCCCCTCGGCCGTGGTCTTGATCATCAGGCTATTGGACAGGTCGGTAATGGCGCGGATGATCGACATCGCCTCGCGGCTGTCGCACATGTCATGCACGAATGACTTGTCGATCTTGATCCGATCGAACGGGAACGAACGCAAATAGCCCAGCGAGGAATAGCCGGTGCCGAAATCATCCAGCGAAATGGACACGCCCAGGTCCTTCAGTGCACGCAGGGTGCGCACGTTTTCCTCGCTGTTGCCCAGCAGCACCGACTCGGTGACCTCCAGCTCCAGCCGCTGTGGCGACAGGCCGGAGTCGGCCAGCGCCAGGGCCACGCTGTGCACCAGGTTGGCATTCTTGAACTGCACCGCCGAGAGGTTGACCGACACCGTCTGCTCGCTGTCCCAACTGGCCGCCTCCTGGCAGGCCAGGTTCAGCGCCCGGGTGCCAAGTTCATGGATCAGGCCGGTTTCCTCGGCGATGGGGATGAAGTCCATGGGCATGACCATGCCGCGAGTCGGGTGGTCCCAGCGCAGCAACGCCTCATAGCCGGTAACGCTGCTGGTCTGCTGGTCGACCACCGGCTGGTAGTGCAACTGCAACTGGCCCAGGTGCAATGCGGTGCGCAGGTCGGTTTCCACCAGACGGCGCTGGCGGGCGGCGACGTCCAGTTCGACGTTGAAGCACTCGTAGCGGTTGCGACCGTTGCGCTTGGCCTCGTACAGCGCCATGTCGGCGTAGCCCAGCAGTTGCTCGGCCTGGTCGCTGTCATCAGGCGCAATGGCGATGCCGATGCTCACCCCCACCGTGAACTGGTGCCCCTCGATCTGGAACGGTGGGCAGATCGCATTGATCAGGCGCTGCGCAGTGTTGCATGCGGCGTCCCGGCCTTCGAGGCCGGTCAGCACCACGGCAAACTCGTCGCCGCCCAGGCGGGCCAAGGTGTCGTGTTCGCGCAGCTCGCGGCGCAGGCGCTTGCCCAGCGCGCGCAGCAGCTTGTCGCCAAAGGCGTGGCCCAGCGAATCGTTGATGTTCTTGAAGTTGTCCAGGTCCAGGCACAGGGCGGCGGTCAGCTTGGCGTGCTCGCTGTCACGCACCAGCGCCTGGCGCAGGCGTTCGTTGAACAGGGTGCGGTTGGGCAGCCCGGTCAGCGCATCGTGGTGCGCCATGTGGTGGATCTGCGCGTGGGCGGCCAGCTCTTCGGTGGCGTCTTCGGCAACGAACAGCACGTAGTCGGCCTGGCCTTCACGGTTCTGGCTAAGCAAGGCGCGGCTGCGCAGGGTGCGTGGGCCACAGGCCGTGTCGACCCGGGTTTCGGCGGCATGGCCTTTGGTGCTGCGGGCACCACGGGCCAGTTGCTGCTCCAGGTAACCGGCAACGGCCGGTGCCAGGCATTCGCCGGGCAACTGCCCGATCATGCTGCGCTGGGGGCCGCCGAACAGGCGTTCGGCCTGCTGGTTGGCCAGCAGGATGCGCTGGCTTTCCAGGTCCTGGACAATGACGCTGGCGGGGATGTTGGCAATCACCGAATCAAGGAACTGCGACAGCTTGGCCATTTCCTGGCTGTACTGCTCGGCCAGTTCCTTGGCCTGTAACAGTTCCAACTCTTGCCGGTGGTGCTCGGAAATGTCGCGGGTGACCTTGGCGAACCCCACCAGTTGCCCGGCATCGTCGTGCACCGCGTCGATCACCACATGGGCATGGAAGGTCGTACCGTCCTTGCGCCGCCGCGAACCGATCTCTTCGAAGCGCCCGGTGCTGCGCGCCTGCTCCAGGTTGAGCGCGGGCAGCCCCGCGGCGCGCTCGGCATCGGTGTAGAACAGCGAGTAGTGCTGGCCGACGATTTCCTCGGCCAGGTAGCCCTTGGCGCGCTGGGCGCCGGGGTTCCAGTTGGCGACAATACCTTCGGGGGTGAGCAGGTAGAAGGCATAGTCCACCACACTCTGGATCAACAGCCGGTACATGATGTCGGGGCTTGCGACTAGCGACATGATCTTTACCTGGGCCTTCGAAAGGCATGAAAAGGATTGGTGGCATTATGCCTTCGAAGACAATTTTGTGAAGTAGTTCACAAAAAGCCACGATCCCTTCAATTTGCGAGCGAAGGCTGGCAACCCTCAATGGCGGGCGCCCGTCACCAGGAAATTGAGCAAGCCCGGTTCATCATCCAGGGCTATGGCCTGCGCCGGGCGCGACAGCGCGGCCAGCACGCCATTGCAGAAGGCCACGGCCGGCATGTCCTGGGCGTAACAGCGCATCAGCCAGTCGCCCTCGCCGCCCAGCAGTTGCAACGCCACCGCCCGGCCGATGCCCTGTCGGCGGTACTTTTTCAGGATGAACAGATCGGCCAGTTCGAAGGCGTCGATGCCTGTCAGCTCGCTGCGTTCGACCAGCACGAAACCAGCGATGAAGCCGTCTGCCAGCACCAGGTACGCGCCCCAGCCATCGGCTTGCCAGTAACGTTGCAGGTGCTCGTCATGGATATAGAAGCGGCCGTCCACTTCGACGTCTTCCTGCTCCCAGTCCGAGGACTCGTAGGCGTAGAACTGGTAAAGGTTGCGAATCAGCGGGGCCTGGTCGGCAGTGGTTGCCAGCAATTCGATGGGCAGCATGGTGCGGGGGCTCGGGTAAAAGGCGGATTCTAGATCAACCGCCCCTGGCAGCAAAAAGCCCAGGCCCTCCCCGCACGGAAAGGCCCAGGCAAAAACCAGTCATCTATTGGCAGGGTACCCTGTGGGAGCGGGCATGCCCGCGAACACCGGCAAAGCCGGTGCCATACACCGTGGTGCCTGCTTCGCGGGCATGCCCGCTCCCACAGGTTCCCCTTCAGGGCCAGCTGTTTTGCAACGCACGCTGGCGGTGACTGCGAGCCCCGGCGTCTGGACAGGCGCGACTCAGCGGTCGTCGCTGTGAATCGACGAGGGGTGCCGACAAAGGCCATCGACCTCGATGTCCATGTACGGGAACAACGGCAGCTGCATCAGGGTATCGTGCAGCGCCTCGACGCTGGGTACATCGAACACGCTGTAGTTGGCGTAGTGGCCGGCAATGCGCCACAGGTGGCGCCAGGTACCTTCGCGCTGCAGGCGCTGGGCCAGTTCCTTTTCGTCGGCCTTGAGCCGGGCGGCCTTGGCCGGGTCCATGTCGACCGGCAGTTTCACGGTCATCTTCACGTGGAACAACATGCGGGTTTCTCCTTTCTCTGATTTGGCGCGAACACTGTGGGAGCGGGTTTACCCGCGAACACAGGCGAAGCCCGTGCCATCCACCGTGTCGCCTGCTTCGCGGCTGAAGCCGCTCCCACAGGGGTTGTGTGTTCTTTCAGCCAGCGTGACTCAGCGGCGGGCGAAGCGCGCCAGGCGCTGTTCATCCAGGGTCAGGCCCAGGCCTGGTGTACGTGGAATGTGCAGCTGGAAGTCGCGGTACTGCGGCGGCTCGTTGACGATTTCTTCGGTCAGCAGCAGCGGCCCGAACAGCTCGGTGCCCCAGGTGAGCTGGCGCAGGGTCAGGAAGGCATGAGCCGAAGCCAGGGTGCCGATCGAGCCTTCGAGCATGGTCCCGCCATACAGGGCGATGCCGGCAGCCTCGGCGATTTGCGCGGTGCGCAGTACAGCGCGCGGGCCGCCGTTCTTGGCGATTTTCAGGGCGAAGATGCTGGCCGCGCCAATGGCAGCCAGGCTGAAGGCGTCCTCGACGCTTTCGATCGACTCGTCGGCCATGATCGGCGCCGGGCTGCGCTGGTTCAGGCGCACCTGGCCGCTGCGGTTGATACGCGAAATCGGTTGCTCGATCAGGTCGATGCCATTATCGCCAAGCACCTGGCAGGCATGGATGGCCTGGGACTCGTCCCAGTACTGGTTGACGTCCACCCGCACGCTGGCCCTGTCGCCCAGCTCGCGCTTGATCGCCACCACATGCTTGAGGTCCTGGGCCAACGGGTTGGCGCCGATCTTCAGCTTGAATACCCGATGCCGCTTGATCTCCAGCATGTGCAGGGCTTCGCCGATGTCGCGGGCGGTGTCACCGCTGGCCAAGGTCCAGGCCACTTCCAGGCTGTCGCGCACGCGGCCACCCAGCAGTTCGCTGACTGGCAGGCCCAGGCGCTTGCCCTGGGCATCGAGCAAGGCGCTCTCGATACCCGACTTGGCAAAGGTGTTGCCCTTGGCCAGCTTGTCCAGCTTGAGCATGGCGGCGTTGATATTGTCTGCCGGCAGGCCGATCAAGGCCGGCGCCAGGTGCGCATCGATGTTCGCCTTGATGCCCTCGGGGCTTTCGTAGCCATAGGCCAGGCCGCCGATGGTGGTGGCCTCGCCGATGCCTTCCACGCCATCGCTGCAGCGAACGCGCAATACCACCAGGGTCTGCTGCTGCATGGTGTGCATCGCCAGCTTGTGCGGGCGAATGGTCGGCAGGTCGACGATAATTGCCTCGATACGTTCAATCAGCGCGCTTGTCATTGTTGCCAGGTCCCGTTGTTTCGGGCTGCCAGCCGCAGGCCCGAGTGGTGCATTTACTTGCTTGTTCAAGGATTGCGCGAGACCCTGATAGCCGTCCAATATCGAATGAATCTCCCACCATACCCTGGAGGTCTGATGGAGCTGCGCCACCTGCGTTACTTCAAGGTCCTGGCCGAAACCCTGAACTTCACTCGCGCCGCCGAGCTACTGCACATTGCCCAGCCACCGCTGAGCCGGCAGATCAGCCAACTCGAGGACCAGCTCGGTACCTTGCTGGTGGTGCGCGAGCGCCCGCTGCGGCTGACCGAGGCGGGTCGCTTCTTCTACGAGCAGAGCTGCACCGTGCTGCAGCAGCTGGAGCACATCAGCGACAACACCCGTCGCATCGGCCAGGGCCGGCGCCAGTGGCTGGGGATCGGCTTTGCCCCCTCGACCCTGTACAAGGTGCTGCCGGAGCTGATCCGCGAGCTTCGCCAGGACAGCGAGCTGGAACTGGGCCTGAACGAAATGACCACGCTGCAGCAGGTGGAAGCACTGAAAAGCGGGCGCATCGACATCGCCTTCGGGCGCATTCGCATCGATGACCCAGCCATTCACCAGCAAGTATTGTGCGAGGACCCGCTGGTGGCCGTATTGCCCAAGGGCCACCCTCTGGCGGGCAGCCCGCTTACACTTGCCCAGCTGGCTGACGAGGCGTTCATCCTCTACCCGGCCAACCCGCGGCCCAGCTATGCCGACCATGTGCTGGCGCTGTTCGCCCACCACGGCATGAGCATCCGCGTCAGCCAGTGGGCCAACGAACTGCAAACCGCCATCGGCCTGGTGGCCGTCGGCGTAGGCGTGACCCTGGTGCCGGCGTCGGTGCAGCAGCAGCACCGCACCGATATCGAATATGTCAGCCTGCTCGACAGCGGCGCCGTCAGCCCGATCATCCTCAGCCGGCGCAAGGGCGATGTGAGCCCGATCGTGCAGCGCTGCCTGGCATTGATTGCGCGGCAGGCCGAATGAGGGCGCTCCCTGGCCTTAACGCGGTCGATTGTAGGAGCGGCCTTGTGTCGCGAAAGGGCTGCAAGGCAGCCCCAGGGTTTCAGCGCAGATGCACAAATTGCCGGGGCTGCTTTGCAGCCCTTTCGCGACACAAGGCCGCTCCTACAAGGGCCTGCGCAGGCCAGAAGAATGCGCCCCCGGCCATCATCAACCAACAGGAAAACCCAGCATGATTCACGGCAAGACACTGCAAGCATGGTGCAGCTCCCACCCCCTGATCGAAGACCTGGTGGCCCTGCGCGAAACCCGCTGGTTCAACCCGCACATCGCCCCTGCCGCCCAGGCCCTGGCCGATGTCGGCCTGAGTGCCGCCGATGTCAGCGCTGCCAGTGCGCGGCTGGCCCGCTTTGCCCCTTACCTGGCCAAGGTGTTCCCGGACACCGCCACCAGCGGCGGCATCATCGAGTCGCCACTGCGCCCGCTGCCCGCCCTGCACGCCACCTTGCTGCAGGCGGCAGGCCTGCCAGCCAGCGGTTCACTCTGGCTCAAGGCCGACAGCGAGCTGCCGATCTCCGGTTCGATCAAGGCCCGCGGCGGTATTCATGAAGTGCTCAAGCATGCAGAAGACCTGGCCCTGGCGGCAGGCCTGATCAGCCTCGACAGCGATTACCGGTTATTGGCCAGCGACCAGGCCCGGCAGTTCTTCAGCCAGTACAAGGTTGCGGTCGGCTCGACCGGCAACCTCGGCCTGTCGATCGGCATCATGAGCGCCAGGCTGGGTTTCCAGGCCACCGTGCACATGTCGGCCGATGCCCGCCAGTGGAAGAAGGACAAACTGCGCGCCCATGGCGTGAGCGTGGTCGAGTACGAAAGCGACTACAGCGTGGCAGTGGAGCAAGGGCGCCAGCAGGCGGCGGCGGACCCGAGCTGCTACTTCGTCGACGACGAGAACTCGCCGCACCTGTTCCTCGGCTATGCCGTCGCGGCCGAGCGGCTGGTCGCCCAGTTCGAGGCCGCGGGAATCAAGGTGGATGCCGAACACCCATTGTTCGTCTACCTGCCCTGCGGGGTCGGCGGCGGCCCGGGTGGTGTGGCGTTCGGCCTGAAGCTGATCTGGGGCGACCATGTGCACTGCATCTTCGCCGAGCCCACCCACTCGCCATGCATGTTCCTGGGGGTGTACAGCGGTTTGCATGACGCCACCAGCGTGCAGGATTTTGGCATCGACAACCTGACCGCCGCCGACGGCCTGGCGGTAGGCCGCCCTTCCGGTTTTGTCGGCAAGGCGATGCAGCGTTTGCTCGATGGTTATTACACGGTCAGCGACGAGACGCTGTACCAGCTGTTGGTGCTGGCCCATGACCAGGAGAACGCGCGGCTGGAGCCTTCGGCGCTGGCGGGGATGCCGGGCATGGTAAAGGTGCTTGAATCGCCTGAGTACCTGACGCGCATGGGCCTGTCGGCCGGGCGCATGGAGCGGGCCACGCACCTCGTGTGGGGGACCGGTGGCAGCATGGTGCCGGAGGCGGAGTTTGCGGCCTATCTGGCTAAAGGGCGGGACTGATAATTATTGGGGGGGCAGCGCTGTACCTGTGGGAGCGGGTTCACCCGCGAACACGGGCTAAGCCCGTGCCATCCACCGCGGTGCCTGCTTCGCGGGTGAACCCGCTCCCACAGGGATCGCGCCAGCTTTCAGATTTGAGTAAGCAGTTGCTCCTTTGCTGCTAGGCCGGCAGGTGACCGCCGCGCAGCCAGTCGATAAACCGCGCAAACAACTCCGACTGAGAGTTGATCTCCAGCTTCAGGTACAGATTCTTGCGGTGCATGCGCACCGTCTCCGGCGAGATGCCCAGCTCCAGCGCGGTGGACTTCACCGAATGCCCACGCAAGATCATGTGTGCCACCTCCCGCTCACGGTCGGTCAGCACCTGGCAGCCAAAACTGTCGAACGCCGCCTGCAGGCTGCCACGCTCAGCCAGTGCGGGGCCGGGCTCCAGATGGTGGCGGGCGTAGCGCCCCAGCAGTTCGCGTACCATCGGCTCCAGCGCCCGCAGCAGGTCGATCTGCCCCGTACCCAGGCGCGTGCCGCTGCAGCCCTGGAACAAGCTCAGTGACAACTTGCGGCCAGCGCTGAGGTCGACGATGTAATAGCTGTCTTCACTGCAACCGGTACCCAGGTAGTAGGCCTTGTAATAGTCGCTGTCGAAGAAGTTGTCCGGGGCGATTTCCTGCAGGTGATAGAAGCCCTCGGCCAGGCCGCTCTGCACGGCCAGGCAGAACGGGTCGAGCAGGTAGCCAGCACTGAAGTAGCGCTCCAGCACGGCGGCGCGGTGCAAGTCGGGGATGCCTTGCTGGTACAGCAGTTGCGGCGCCCGCCCCTGGCACTCGAGGCTGATCATCATCGATTCCACCTGCACCAGCTGGCCGATGGCCGCTGCCACATGCGCCAGCGCCTCGGGCGTTTCGCTGTGGGCCAATGCGCGCTGCAGCGCCGCATGCCATTGCTGCAGCGCACCCAGTGAAAGGGTCAGCGGAGTGTCGGGGGAGGCCTGGGTCATGCCCGGCAGTCTAGCCTGCCAGGCACGCCCGCGCACAGCCCTTTGCGCCAGGTTCATCGGCCCTGGTACAGGCCAAGCGCCGTCAGTTCGCGCGCGGTTTCGATGATGCACTGGCGCAGGGTTTCGACGATCTCGTCCACCTGCGCATGGGTGATGATCAACGGCGGTGACATCACGTTCAGGTGCATGATCGGCCGCACCAGCAGCCCTTTGGCCTGGGCCTTGCTGTGGATGCGTTCGCCGATGTTCACTTCGTCGGCGAACAGCGCCTTGCTGGCCTTGTCGGCAACGAACTCGACACAGGCCATCAGCTTCATGCAGCGCACATCACCCACCAGCGGCAGCTCGCACAGGCTTTGCAGGCGCTGTTCCAGGTAGCCGCCAACATCCTTGACGTGCTCCAGCAAATGCTCGCGCTCGATGATCTCGATGTTCTTCAGCGCCGCGGTGCAGCACACCGGGTGGCCACTGTAAGTAAAGCCGTGGGTAAAGCAGCGGCCCTTGCCCGGCTCGGCGATCACTTGCCAGATGCGCTCGGAGAAGATGCACGCCCCCAGCGGCAGGTAAGCCGAAGTCAGGCCCTTGGCGGTAGTGATGATGTCGGGGGTTACGCCGAACAGTTCCTCGCTGGCGAAGAAGGTGCCCAGGCGCCCGAACGAAGTCACCACTTCGTCGGCGACGAACAGGATGTCGTAGGTCTGGCATAGCTGCCACATGCGCTGGAAATAGCCCTTGGGCGGAATGATCACTCCGCCCGAGCCCATGATCGGCTCGGCGAAGAACGCCGCCACGTTATCGGCCCCCAGCGAGAGGATCTTGTCCTCGAACTCGGCCACCAGGAAGTCGAGGAACTCGGCCTCGTCCATGTCGTGCGGGGCGCGGTACGGGTTGGGGTTGGACACGTGGTGGATCAGGTCGTGCTGATAATCGAACTCCGGCACCCGGTCAGCGGCCTTGTTGCCGATCGACATGGTCAGCGTGGTGGAGCCGTGGTAGGCGTTGTAGCGGGCGATGATGTGCTTCTTGTGCGGCTTGCCACGGCAGTTCTGGTAGTACTGGATCAGCCGGTAGGCAGTGTCGACCGCGGTCGAGCCGCCGGTGGTGAGGAACACATGGTTCAGGTCGCCCGGTGCCAGCTGTGCAAGCTTCTGGCACAGCTCGATGGCCACATCGTTGGCCATGTCGGAGAACGGGTTGGAATAGGCCAGCTGGCGTACCTGGTCGGCGATGGCCAGGGCCATTTCCTCGCGACCCAGGCCAATGTTGGTGCACCACATGCCGCCGACGGCATCGAGGAAGCGGTTGCCGTGGGTATCGCGGATGTAGGCGCCCTCGCCGGCAACGATGTTCAGCGCGCCTTGCTCGCGGTGCTCGTCGAACACGTGGTAGCCGTGCATGTAGTGGGCCTTGTCGGCTTCCACCAGCGGGTCGTGGGCAACGGCGAATGCTTTGCTTGGGGTGGCCATGGGCAGCTCCTTGGCAGTGATCGTTGGGCAGTGTTCAGAAACCGGTCTTGACCGTGCTCCAGACCCGGGTGATGGCGCGCATGTCCTTAGGGCTCTGGGTTTTCTGCGCGAACAGGCGCTCGCGGGTTTGCGCGTCGGGGTAGATGGCCGGGTCCTGGCGGATCTCGTCGCGCACCAGCGCGGTGGCGGCGGCGTTGCTGTTGGCGTAGTGGATGTAGTCGGTGACCTTGGCCATGGTCTGCGGCTGCAGCAGGAACTCGATGAAGCGGTGGGCATTGGCCGCGTGCGGCGCATCCTTGGGGATGTACAGGTTGTCGAACCAGATCAGCGAGCCTTCCTGGGGGATGAAGAACGACAGCTTGATGTCCTTCTTCGCTTCCACCGCGCGGGCCTGGGCGGTGGCGTAGTCACCGGACCAGGTCAGGGCCAGGCAGACATCGCCATTGGGCAGGCTGGTGAGGTAGTTGACCGAGTCGAACTTGCGAATGTACGGGCGAATGCCCAACAGCAGTTGTTCGGCCGCCTTGAGGTCGGCCGGCGATGCGCTGCGTGGGTCCTTGCCCAGGTACTGCAGGGCCAGCGGAATGACTTCGGTCGGTGCGTCCATCAGGGTGACGCCGCAGTCGGCGAAGCGCGAGACGATCTTGGGGTCGAACAGCATGGCCAGCGAGCCGATGGGGGCATCGGGCATGCGTGCGGTGATCTTGTCGACGTTGTAGGTTACCCCCGAGCTGCCCCAGGTATAGGGCGCCGAATATTTCAGGCCGGGGTCGTAGCCTTGCAGGTTGTTCACCACCTGCTGGTCGAGGTTGTGCCAGCTGGGCAGTTGCTGCTTGTCCAGCGCCTGGAACACCCCGGCACTGATCAGCGGGGGTACCAGGGCAGCGTTGAGCATGACCAGGTCGTAGCCGGAGCGGCCGGTGAGCAGTTTGGTCTGTACCGTTTCGTAGCCGTCGAAGGTGTCGTAGATGACCTTGATGCCGGTGGCCTTCTCGAAATCGGCCAGGGTGGTTTCGCCGATATAGTCGGTCCAGTTGTACAACCGCAACGTGTTACCGCTGTCCACCTCTGCCGCCTGGGCCAGGCTGGCGCCAGACGCCAGCAGCAGACCGCCAATCACCTTCAGTACCTTGCGCATGGCAACTCCATCGTGTGAGTGCTCGGGATCGAGCCGATGGAGGCACTATCGAGGGATTTGCCGAAGGGGGACATACCCCGAATGTGTGGGTGGTCGTTTTTTGGTGGATGGGCCGCGACAACCTGTCGAATCCTTGGGGCTGCCTTGCAGCCCTTTCGCGACACAAGGCCGCTCCCACAGGTGCACTGCCAGCTTCGAAGGCTGCGCAGTCCTTGTGGGAGCGGCCTTGTGTCGCGAAAGGGCCGCAACGCGGCCCCAGTGGCTGATACAGGAGAAAAATCAGGTTAGCGGGTAAAGCGCCTCATCGAATTGCTCCAGGCGCGGGAAAACCAGCGGCTGGTCATCCGAGAGCTGCTCCAGGCGCTGCCGATACTGCTGCAGAAAACCCTGCCGCGCCTCGTCGCTGATATACGGCACATGCCAGGCCACGAACGGCGGCAGCACCTCGAACCCGACATAGGCCAGCGTGCCGCGCAGGATCGGCCGCAGCATGTCCTCCAGCGGCCCGTGAATGGCTCCATCACCAAACATGTGCTCGCGCCCACCCAAGGTCACGGTCACCAGCGCTTTCTTGCCCGCCAACCCGCCCTGGTCGTAGAAGCGCTTGCCGCCATAGCACACCCCCGACACCAGCACCCGGTCGATCCAGCCCTTGAGCATGGCCGGCGCCGAGAACCAGAAGATCGGGAAGTTCAGCACCAGCAAGTCGGCCCACAGCAGCTTGTCCAGTTCCTGCTGGATATCCGCGGCAATGGCCCCGCGCTTGACCCCCTGACGCTGCTCCAGGGCATACACCAGGTACTCCGGGTTCTCGCGCTGGCTGAAGTCATCGGCGCTTGCCACCGGGTTCCAGCCCATGGCGTACAGGTCGCTGACCTGCACCTGATGGCCCTGGGCGCGGAAGGTTTCCACGGCCTGGTCACGCAGCGCAGCGGTGAACGATTGCGGCTCGGGGTGAGCGTGGACGATCAGTACATTCACAAACATTCTCCTCACACAAAACAGGTTGTCTTCCAGCTGTGGCTCAGCACTGCACCGCTTTCACCTCGACGAACTCCGCCAGGCCCTCCTCGCCCCACTCGCGCCCGTTGCCCGACTGCTTGTAGCCACCGAACGGTGCCTGGTAGTTGAACCCGCCACCGTTGATGAAGCACTGCCCTGCGCGTAGCTGCCGCGCCAGGGCCAGGCCGTGCTCGCGGCTACCGGCCCACACCGCACTGGACAGGCCGAACGGCGAATCGTTGGCCAGGGCCAGCGCCTGTGCCTCATCGGCATAGGGGATCAGGCACAACACGGGGCCGAAGATTTCCTCCTGGGCGATACGCATGCGGTTGTCGACGTCAGCGAACAACGTCGGCGCCACGTAGAAGCCGCGCTCGAAACCGGCTGGCGCATCACCGCCGCACAGCAGGCGAGCGCCCTCCTCCTGCCCCAGGCGAATGTAGTCGAGCACGGTGCGCCGCTGGCCTGCCGAACACATCGGCCCGAGGAAGCTGGCCGGGTCACGCGGGTTGCCCATGACCAGCGCACGGGTCTCGGCCTCGGCGATCTCCAGCGCCTCAGCGTAGCGGCTGGCCGGCAGCAGCATGCGGGTCAGGGCCGTGCAGGTCTGCCCCGAGTTGATCATCACGTCCTGTACGCCATGGCGCACCGCCGCGTGCAGGTCGGCGTCGGCAGTGATCAGCAACGGCGACTTGCCGCCCAGCTCCAGGCACACCCGCTTCACCGTCGGCGCGGCCGCCTGGGCCACGCGCACCCCAGCGCCGGTGGAGCCGGTGAACGACACCATGTCCACCTGCGGGTGCCGGGCCAGGGCCTCGCCAACCTTGGCCCCCGGCCCGCTGACCAGGTTGAACACCCCGGCCGGCAGGCCGATGGCCTCGATCATTTCGGCCAGCAGGAACGCATGCAGCGGTGTTTCCTGGCTGGGCTTGACCACCACCGTGCAGCCAGCGGCCAGGGCCGGCGCCAGCTTGCCGATCATCTGGTGCAGCGGGTAGTTCCACGGGTTGATGAACGCGCACACGCCAACGGCTTCGCGGTACACCAGCGAGTTGCCGACTTCGCGCACCTCATCCATAAGCCCGGCCAGTTCGGCGTACTGCTCCAGCCCGGCAATCGGGCCTTCCACCTGCACTGCCTGGCACCACTGCACCGGCATGCCCAACTCATCGGTGATGACCGAGGCCATTTCCGCCGCGCGGCTTTTCAGCTGTGCGGCCAGCGCCGTTATGTACCCGGCGCGTACGCTGGACGCTGTGCGCGACCAGCCATCGAAGGCCCGCCGCGCAGCCATCACCGCCCGTTCGACATCGGCCTCGGCGCCCAGCGGCACGCGGCCGATGGTCTGTTCGGTGGCCGGGTCGATCACCTCGGCCATGCCCTGCCCGCTCGGTACCTGCCAGGCGCCGTCGATGTACAGCCGCGAATACTCACGCATGGCCGTAGTCCCGTTTCAGTTCGTCGGCACAGCAGGCGATGCGGCGGCAGGCATCGATCAGCGCCGCATTGCCCAGCACCAGGCCGAGGCGGATATGCCCGGCAGCGCTGGGGCCGAACGCTTCGCCGGCAAGCACCGACACGCCCTGGCTGTCCAACAGGTAGTCGGCAAAGGTCTGGGCAGATACGCCGGTCTCGCGGATGTCGACCATCACGAACATACCGCCATCGGGCTTGAGCACCTTGATACCCGGGCAGTCAGCAAGTTGTTCACACACCAGGTCACGGCGCTGGCGATAGGCTTCGCGCATAGCATCCAGTTCCGGCAGTTGCTGCTCCAGTGCGACCACGGCGGCGTCCTGGATGAAGTCCGGCGAGCCGTACAGCATGCACAGAGCGAGGTTTTCCAGGTGGGAGGCCAGCTCGGCCGAACCGACCACCCAACCCACCCGCCAGCCGGTCATGGCATGCGACTTCGACAGGCTGTTGAGGGTGGCGGTACGCTCGGCCATGCCCGGCAGGCTGCCAGGGCTGACATGCTCGCCGTCGTACAGCAGCTCGCTGTACACCTCGTCAGAGATCAGCCACAGATCGTGGGCGATGCACAGTTCGGCAAGCGCTTCCCAGGTGGCGCGCGGCAGGCTCGCGCCCGAGGGGTTGTGCGGGCTGTTAAGGGCCAGGGCGCGGGTGCGCGGGGTGATGCGCGCTGCCACGTCACGCGGGCACACGCGAAAGCCGTTCTCCGGCTTGACCGGCACCGGCACCACCTTGGCGCCACAGGCCCCGAACACGGCCTCGTAGGTCACGTACATGGGCTCGGCGACAATCACCTCGTCACCCGGGTCAAGCACGCACTGGGCCACGCAGTACAGCGCACATTGGGCCCCCGCCAGCACCGTCACCTGGTCGGCGTCGACGGCCTGGCCGCTGCGCTGCCGGTGGCGATTGGCGATGGCCTGGCGCAGCGCCAGCTTGCCGCGCACATCGGCGTAATGGGTATGGCCCGCATGCAGGCTGTCGATGGCCGCCTCGACGATTGGTGCAGGGGTGTCGAAGTCCGGGTCACCCACCGACAGCAGCAGGACATCCTTGCCCTCGGCCTGCAGCGCCAGGGCGCGGTAGTGGATGTCCCAGGCTGCGGCCCCGTCGCCGGCGATGCGTTGAGTGAGCTTGGCGTAGCGCATGGCAATCTCCCTTCATTGGCGGTTTCAGTCGACGAGAATCTTCGGGTTGGAACTGCCCCATACGGTGTACAGGTCGGCGAGCAGCGCGCCGTTGATTTCTTCCATCTCGGCCTGGGTGATTTCGCCCCCGGCCTGTTTGCCGAACAGCACCACTTCGTTGCCACCCTTCACATCGGGGAAGTCGGTGACATCGACCATCAACGTGTTCATCGACACCTTGCCCACCACCGGCACACGGTGGCCGTTGATCAGCACATGGCCCTTGTTGGTGAACACCCGGCGATAGCCATCGGAGTAGCCGACGGTGATGTTGGCCAGGCGCGAATCCCGCGTCAGGGTGAAGGTGCGGTCGTAGCCGACGGTGTTGCCTGCCGGGTAGCTGTGCACCGCTGCCACGTGCGACTTGAACTGCATGGCACGTTGGTATTCGGTGTGCGTCGGCACGGTGTCGCCGAACAGCGCGCCGCCGGTGCGCACCATGTCCAGGCGCGCTTCCGGCACTTCCAGCGTAGCGAAGGAGTTGGCGGCATGCAGGGTGAGCTTGCTGCGATCAAGTTTCGCGTGCTTGATCAGCCAGCCGGTCTGCTCGTTGAACGCTGCCAGGCCCTTGCGCACATCGTCCTTGTCTTCCACGGCGAAGTGGGTCATCAGCGCGACCAGCTCGAGGTGCTTCTGGTCGGTGATCTGCAACGCTTCACCCCGGCCGGACCAAGTGGTCATTTCCACACCGTTGCGGCTCATGCCACTGGAATTGAGCGCCATGTGAATGCGCAGTTTCTTGCCGTGGCGTTCGGCGATGGCATCGAGCTGGCGGGCGAACTCGGCGCTGCCGACCAGTTCTTCCATGTCGTACTGCAAGGCATCTTCCACTTCGCTGAGGCTGGCCAGGCGTACCCGCACCAGTTGCCCGGTGAAGCCGCTGGCGCGGACCACGCGGGCCTCTTCGTTGCTGGCCACCGCCACGCAAGGCACGCCCTGGGCGATGATCGATGGCATGACCAGGCCGATACCGTGGCCATAGGCGTCGGCCTTGAGCACGGCGCACAGCTTGGACTTGCCGCCAAGCTCGGCCTGCAAGGTACGGATGTTGTGTTGCAGCGCGCCGGCACTGATTTCGACCCAGGCGTTGCTGTTCTGCGCGGTCAGGGCGGTGGTGCCGTTGTCCATGGACAGGGGTGGTGCGGCGTACAGCGGGGCCTGGCCAGTGATCAGCAGAGCGAGGGATGCAGCCAGGAGGGTACGGCGAAATGGCATGGTGGTTTCTCTTGTTATTCGTGGTGTCTGCCGTTTAGCAGACGCAGGTGTGTTTGAGTTCGATAAAGGTGACGCCAGGCGTGGCGAAACCACTGGCCAGATCGGCCTGCAGCGCGTCCAGGTCACGCGGCTGGCGCACCGCGCAACCGAAGGCACGGGCCAGGCCGATGAAGTCCGGGTTGCGCGGCAGTACGCCGACCGGCTCGATGTCCAGGCCGAGCATGTCGTCACGGATCTGGCCAAGGGCGTCATTGTTCCACAACAGCACGACCAACGGTCGGTCCAGCTCCTCGACTGCGGTGGCCAGTTCCTGGGCGGTGTAGAGGAAGCCGCCGTCGCCCACCAGCACCAGGCCTGGGCGGTGGTCGCTGGCGAACATGCCGCCGATGCCGGCCGGCAGGCCGTAGCCGAGGGTGCCGTAGCCGGTGGGGTGCAGCCAGCTGCGCGGCGCCCGGCTGGCAAAGGCGTAGTTGCCGGTATAGGCCAGCTGGGTCATGTCGCTGCTGATGAAGGCGTCGTCCGGCAGCACGGCGGCAATGCGGTCGAGAATTGCCTGGTGCACGGCCTGCAGCGGCGCATGCCCGCTGCGAATGGCCTGGCGCAGGTTGGCCACGGCTTCGCTGGCCTGGGCCGGGTCACGGTCCAGCGCTGGCAGGTGTTCGAGCAGGCCGGCCAAGGTTTGCCGGGCATCGCCGTGCAGGGCAATGGCACAGGGGTAGAAGTCGTTGAACTTGCGCGGGTCGATGTCCACGCGCAGCAGCTCGCCACTGATCGGCAGGCGCTCGCGCCAGAAATCGGTATCGGCCATTTCGGTACCCACTGCCAGCACCACGTCGGCCTGGCTGATCAGCTGCCAGCCGGGCTCGACGCACAGGCTGGCGCCGGCATTCAGTGGCGCGTCCACTGGCAGCAAGCCTTTGCCGGCCACGCTGGTGAACAGTGGCGCTGCCAGCCGGGTGCTCAGTTGCTGCAGTTGCTCGGCCGCATGCAATGCCCCACCACCGGCAATGATCATCGGGCGCTTGGCGGCGGCCAGCTTCACGGCGGCCTGGTCGAGGATGTCGCGGCACGGCTGGCCGCGCCCGGGGCGGCGCACCACCTCATCGCTCCAGTCACGGCTGACCGGCGCCGCCAGCACGTCCAGCGGCACCGAGATGTGCACCGGGCGCGGCCGTTCGCTATCGAACACGGCCCAGGCGCGGGCAATCAGTTCGGGCAGGTCGTCGCCGCGCAGGGCCACGGCGGAGAACGCGGTGATCGGCGCGGTCATGGCGCGCTGGTCCTGGGTTTCGTGCAGGCAGCCCCAGCCCTTGCCCAGGCTGGCCGTGTGGTTGACGCTGGAAATAACCAGCATCGGGATGGAGTCGGCATAGGCCTGACCGATGGCGGTGGCGGCATTGGTCACGCCTGGGCCGGTAATGACGAAGCACACACCTGGTTTGCCGCTTACCCGGGCATAGCCGTCGGCCATGAAGCCGGCGCCCTGCTCGTGGCGGGTGAGTACATGACGGATACCGCTGCCCGGCAGGCCACGGTACAGCTCCAGGGTGTGCACGCCGGGGATGCCGAATACCGTCTCCACGCCATAGTTGGCCAGCAGGCGTACCAGCGCCTGGCCGGCAGTCTGGGTGGGCTTATTCATGTCGTTCTCCTTGCACTTGGCCGAGGCGGATCAGCGCATCGACCGCGGTGGCGCCGTGGGCACCGACCATCAATGGGTTCACATCCAGCTCCAGCAGTTGCCCGGCGTTTTCGCAGGCGTAGTCGGCCACCGCGCGGATTGCCGCAACCAATGCGTCGAGGTCGGCGGCCGGGCGGCCACGGAAGCCTTGCAGCAGGCTGGCGCTGCGCAGGCTGAGCAGCGCGGCACGGATGGCGTTGTCGGTGGTCGGCAGCAACAGGCTGACGCTGTCCTTGAGCAACTCGACCAGCACACCACCGGCACCAATCACCAAAGCCAGGGCGAAGTCGTGCTCGCGCTTGACGCCGACGATCAGTTCAGCCAGCGGCTGCTCGGCCATCGGTTCGAGCAGCACCTGGTCGAACGCTACCTGCGGGGCGTAGGCGGCGATGCGCTGGCGCATCTGCACCAGCGCAACCTCGAGGGCGGCAGCATCGCGCAGGTTCAGCGCCACCGCACCGGCCTCGGTCTTGTGCGGCAGTTGCGCGCTTACCGCCTTCAATACCAGCGGGTAGCCGACGCGGGCGGCATCTGCCACAGCGCGCTCGGGTGTGCTCAACACCCCGGCTGGTACCGGCAGGCCGAAGGCACGCAAGGCTTGCTTGGATTGCCATTCGTCCAGCAGCTGGCCCTCGCCCGCGAGGGCCTGTGGGCACAGCGGCACCCGCGTAGCCTCACCTTGCTCCAGCAGCCGTTGGCGGTTGCGCTGGTAGGCGACGATGCGGCCCCAGGCTGCCAGGCCATCCTCCACGCCCTGCAGGGCGGCGATGCCACGCGCGTGCAAGCGCTCGCGCGCAGAGGCGGGCAACAGCTCCGGGAACGCCGACGTGACGAAGCCGATCTTGCCGTGGCGTTCCAGCGCATCGCAGTACAGCGCCAGCAGCAGGTCGCATTCCTTGCGTTCGCCGGTGAACGCCGCCGGGTAGTCCAGCACCAGCATGGCCGCGTCGGCTGCACCGCTCAGGGTGCTGTCCAGCATGCGTTGCAGGGCCGCTGCATCACCCCAGATGGCCGTGGTGAAATCCAGCGGGTTGACCAGGTTGGCATAGGCTGGCAACACCTCGGCCAACTGCGCCACCTGCCCTTGTTCGAGCTGCGGCAGAAGCAGATGGTTGCGCTCGGCATAGTCGGCGATCAAGCCGGCATCGCCACCGGAACAAGCCAGGGCGATCAGCTCGCCATCCATTGGCAAGCGCCCACAGGCGGCGGCCTTGAGGGTTTCAACGAAGCTCACCGGGCCACTGACGCGGATCACGCCCAGGCGCTGGAACAGGCTGTCGTACAAGGCATCGGAGCCGGACAGCGAGCTGGTGTGGCTGAGCGCCAGTTCGGCGCCTATCTGCGACACACCGGTCTTCAAGGCAATGATCGGCGTGCCCTGCTGCAATGCCTTGCAGGCCGCACGGGCGAAGCCCGGCACGTTCTTCAGGCCTTCCAGGTGCAGGCCGATGGCGGTTACCCGTGGGTCGTCGAGCAGCACGTCCATCAACTCGGCCACGCCCAGTTGCGCCTGGTTGCCGACCGAGGCCATGTAGGCCACCGGCAGCGAGCGGTCGCTCATCGACAGGTTGTAGGCAAAGTTGCCGCTCTGGGTGAGGATCGCCACGCCCTTCTCCACCTGCTGGCCACCATGGGCTACCGGCCACAGGGCAGCGCCGTGCAAGTAGTCGAGCAGGCCGTAGCAGTTGGGGCCGAGCAAGGCCATGTTGCCGGCGGCGGCGAGCAGGCGCTGCTGTAGCTGGCGGCCCTCCTCGCCGCTTTCGGCAAAGCCCGAGGCATAGCAGATGGCACCACCGGCGCCGCGTGCGGCCAGTTCGGCAACGCACTGCAAAGTCAGCTCGCGGTTGGTGGCAATGAACACCGCGTCCGGGGCATAGGGCAAGTCGGCCACCCGCGCCACACAGGGGATGCCTTCGAGGCTGTCATGCTGCGGGTTGACCAGCCACAGCTCGCCGCCAAAGCCACCTTCGGCGCAGCGCTTGAGCGCCCGCGCCATGCTGCGCCCGCCGACGAAGGCCAGGTGCCGGGGGGCCAGCAGGCGCTTGAGGTTGTCACGAATCGAATGCGACATGGGTGTTCTCCTGGCGCTCAGCGCAGCAGCGGGCGCAGCAGTTCGCGGGCGATGATGTGTCGCTGGATTTCCGAGGTGCCTTCCCAGATGCGCTCGATACGTGCGTTGCGCCAGATGCGCTCGACCGGTCCTTCATCCATCAGGCCCATGCCGCCGAAGATCTGCACGGCTTCGTCGGCAACCTTGCCCAGCACCTCACTGGCGAACAGCTTGGCCATGCCGGCCTCGCCGTCGGTCATGCTGCCCTGGTCCATTTTCCAGGCGGTGTGCAGGGTGAGCATTTCCGCGGCGCGAATCTGCGTGGCCATGTCGGCCAGCTTGAACGACACCCCCTGGTAGCTGCCGATGGCCTGGCCGAACTGCTTGCGGTCGGCAGCCCATTGCAGCGACAGGTCGAGGGCACGCTGGGCCTGGCCAACGCAGTTGGCGGCGACCATCACCCGGCCGGCGGTCAGCCAGGCGTTGGCCACTTCCCAGCCCTTGCCGACCTCGCCCAGCACCTTGCTGGCCGGCACCCGGCAGTCGTCGAAGAACAGCTCGTAGGTGTGGTAGCCACGGTTGCTAACGCACTTGGGGCCGCGGCGAATAGTCATGCCCGGCGTGCCCCGGTCGACCAGCAAGGCCGTTACCGCGTTGCGCTTGCGCCCGTTGTGCTCGTAGGTATCGGTTACGGCGAAGACAATGGCGAAATCGGCGTGACCGGCATGGCTGATGAAGTGCTTGCTGCCATTGATGACGAAGTCGTCACCCTGGCGCACGGCACGGGTCTTGATGGCGTTGGCATCAGAGCCGGCGCCCGGCTCGGTGAGGGCGAAGCAGTCGATCTTCTCGCCCTGCACGCAGGGCAACAGGTAGTCGTTGATCTGTTCGTCCTTGCAGGCCATGAGGATTTTCGATGGCCGCGCGACGAACACGTGCAGGGCCCAGGACACCTTGGACAGTTCGCGCTCGATCAGCGCCTGGGACAGATAGTCCAGGCCACCGCCGCCAACTTCCTCGGGCATGTTGAAGGCATAGAACCCGGCGGCGATCGCTTTGCCGCGGATTTGCGCGGCCAGCTCGGGCGACACGGCATCGGCGCGGTCCACGGCCTCTTCATGGGGCAGCAGCTCCTTGGCGACAAAGCTGCGTACCGCTTCCACCAACATTTCTTGTTCTTGGGTCAGTTGGAAATTCATCTGCGAAGGTCCTGGTGAGGGTCGGTTATCGGGTTACTGGCCGGTGAAACGGGGGGCGCGGCGTTCCACCGACGCTTGCAGCGCCTCGGCACCGTCCTGGCTGCGGCCGCACAGCAGGCCGGCCTGGCGCTCGGCTTCCAACTGCTCGGCCAGGGTGCGCCGGGCACCATCGCGGATCAGCCGCTTGGTTTGCGCGTAGGCGAAGGTCGGGCCATTGGCCAGGCGCCCGGCCAGCTCAGCGGCCACGGCAGGCAGTTGCTCGTCAGCGCAGACTTCGCTGACCAGCCCGGCCGCCAGGGCACGTTCGGCACCCCACAGTTCATCGAGGAACAACAGGCGCTTGGCCTGCTCGCTGCCGATCAGCCGTGGCAGGTGCCAGCTGGCACCGGCATCGGGGCTGTAGCCCATGCTGGTGTAGCCGGCCTTGAAGCGCGCCGAGGCCGCGGCGATGCGCAGGTCGCAGCACAAGCTGAGGTCCATGCCACCGCCCACGGCGGTGCCGTTGATGGCAGCGATGGTGGGCTTGTCGAGGCTGTGCAGGCGCAACATCAGGGCATGGGCGGTTTCGGTCCAGCCATAGCTTTCCAGGGTGCCCTGGGCCTCGGCCGCGGCCCATTCGGCCAGGTCGGCACCGGCGCAGAAGCTGCGGCCGGTGCCGGTCAGCACCACCACGCGTACGGCTGGGTCGCTGTTGCAGGTTTCCAGCAGGGCGTGCAGTTGCTTGAGGGTGGGGATATCCAGCGCGTTGCGTTGCTCGGGGCGGTTGAGGGTGATCCAGGCAACGCCGGCTTCGACCTTGCTCAACAGTGACGACGACGGGGTGGTCATGGGGGGCCTCGGTGTTGTTGTGATGGTTTGAGAGGGCTTGATGAGGGAGATACTAAACGAGTGTTCAACAAGGCGGCAATTGGGCGGGGATGGGGCTGTAACAACCCTTGAAACCGATGTATGTCGTTGTTTTTATTAGGCTTATTTGTTTTGTAAAGGTTGAGATAGGAGGTGGTTGTTACAACTTTGTACAACTGACGGATTGCTGGGGGCGCTTTGCGCCCCATCGCGACACAAGGCCGCTCCCACAAGTCATTCACAGACTTCAGGTCTGCGCGGTACCTGTGGGAGCGGCCTTGCGTCGCGATGGGCTGCGTAGCAGCCCCGAGATTGAAACCTCAGACCCCTGGCACGCTCGGCTCGAAAGCCCCCTGCCGACGGCGGTTGACGAAGAAGTACGCCGCATAGCACAGGGCAATGAAGCCAAAGCCCCAGTACAGCGACGGCCGCTGGGTTTCATCCAGCGCCAGGAACACGAACAGCGAACTGCACAGGGTGATGCACAGCAGCGGCACCAACGGGTATAGCGGCGCGCGGTACTTCAGGTCCTGCAACTGCCCACCGTCACGCAGGTAGACCTTGCGGAAGCGGTACTGCGCAAGGGCGATGACGATCCAGGTCACAGTGCCGGACATGCCACTCACCGCCATCAACACCATGAACAGAGTGTCGGCGGCAATGAAACTGGTCATCAACGAGATCAGCGCAAAGCACAGGGTGATGCTCAGCGCCCGCAACGGCACGCCACGCTTGCTCAGCGGCGACAGGCTTTTCGGCGCCATGCCACTCTTCGACATGGCCCACAGGATGCGCGTGGAGGCATACAGCCCGGAGTTGCCCACCGAGAGGATGGCGGTGAGGATGACGAAGTTCATCAGGTCGGCGGCAAAGGGAATGCCGACCATGTCGAACACCTGCACGAAGGGGCTCTCCATCAGCCCAGCCTGCTCGAACGGCACGATGGCCGACAGCACGGCAATCGCCAGCACGTAGAAGATCAGCACGCGGAACACCACGTTGCGCACGGCCCGCGGGATGCTCTTTTCCGGGTGTTCGGTCTCGCCAGCGGCGACCCCCATGATCTCGCAACCCTGGAAGGCATAGACCACGGTCATCATCACCGCGAACACCGCCGACAGGCCATGGGGGAACAGCGACTCGCCCATCAGGTTGTCCAGCATCGGTGCCGGCGCCCCGCTGCTCAGCGGGATGGCGCCGAAGATCACCAGCAGGCCGATGATGATGAAGCCGACGATGGTCGCCACCTTGATCCCCGAGAACCAGTATTCCGCCTCGCCGAAGGCGCGGGTGGCCAGGGCGTTGAGGCCGAACAGCACGACCACGAACAGCGCCGACCAGTACCAGATCGGCACCTCCGGGAACCAGCGGGTCATCAGCATGCCGGCGGCGGTGAACTCCAGGCCCACGGTGGTGGCCCAGCTCATCCAGTACACCCAGCCGATCATGAAGCCGGTGGCCGGGCCGATGAACTTGGTAGCGTGGGCCTGGAACGAGCCGGAAACCGGCATCTGCACCGACAGCTCGCCCAGGCAGACCATCACCAGGTACATCAGCAAACCCGCGACCAGGTAGGCCAGGATCGCCCCTACCGGGCCGCCCTGGTTGATGGTCACGCCCGAGCCCATGAACAGCCCGGTGCCGATCACCCCGCCCAGCGACAGCATGAAGATGTGTCGGCTTTTCAGCGCGCGGGTGAGCTGGATCTTTTCGTGAGTGTCAGTCATGGCGCACCTCGCCATTGCGGCTGGTGCCGCGCGGTGTGCTGTGAAGGAGGGGCTGAGCGCTACGGCATGTCATTATTCTTGTCTCCAATAAGCCTCATGGACCGCGTGCAACACGGTTGCCATGGATTATTGGAAACGGATGTAAGGTGCCGTTGTACGAACGGATCGAAGATGTAAAAAGTCGTAACTTTTTTGTACGTCAGCTCTGGATCAGCTGTTCCAGGGTGGCGCGGGCTTGGGCGAGCTCGGTGGCCAGCGGCTCGCCGAGCGCTTTCAATGCCTGTTCGTCATGCTGCCTGGCTGCGTCTTCAAGGCGTCGCAACAGCGCAGCCAGGCCAGAAAAACCCAGGGAGTCGCAACTGCCGGCCAGACGGTGGGCCAGGTGCAGCACTTCGGTAAAGTCCTGGGCCGGCAGCGCCTCGGCCAACGCCGTGGCGTGCTGCTCCAGCGACTGGCGCAACACCTTCAGCAGGCCTTGCAGCTTCTGTTCCCCCAGCAGCGAGCGGTGGGTGCCCAGCAACGACCAGTCGATTGTCGCGTCGACGCCCGTCACTTCAGCGGGCGCCGCTTCGGCCAGCGCCTGGCGCAGGTTCTCCAGCCGCAGGGGCTTGGCCAGTACCCCCTGCATGCCGGCGTCCAGATAACCCGGCACTTGCCCCGGTTGCACGCCAGCCGTCAGGGCCAGGACCCGGCTATGGCGGTTCGGCCCGGGGATGGCACGCAGCTGCCTGCACAGCTCCACCCCACTCATGCCGGGCAGGTGCACATCGAGCAGGATCAAGTCGAAGCGCCGCTGCGCGCAGGCCTGCAGGGCTTGCCCGGCGTCTTCGGCAAAGCTCACCCGGTGGCCATCGCGCAGCAGCAGCCCGCCGGCCACCTCGCGGTTCAATGCCACGTCCTCGACTACCAGGATGTCCAGGCTGGCCAGCGGCGAAGGGGCTGGTGAACTGGCCAGCACTGGCTGCCCGCGGGCCATGTCGAGCTCGAACCAGAAACGGCTGCCCTGCCCTTGCACGCTGTCCAGGCCAATGCAGCCCCCCAGTTTTTCCACCAGGTGCTTGCAGATCGCCAGGCCCAGGCCGGTGCCGCCGTAGCGCCGGGCCACCGCCTCGCTGGCCTGGACGAAGCGGTCGAAGACCCTGGCCTGCACAGCCGGCTCGATGCCGATACCATTGTCGCTGACCGACACCCGCAAGCGCTGCGAGCCCTGGTCACTGGCCAGTACCTGCACCGCAAGACGCACCTGGCCGTGTTCGGTGAACTTGATAGCGTTGGCCAGCAGGTTGCTGAGCACCTGGCGCAGATACTGTTCGGCACCGTGCTGGTACTCGGCCAATTGCTCGTCGATTTCCAGTTGCAGGGCGTCGCCGTTGTCCCTGGCCATGGGTTCGAGCAGCGCCAGCACTTCCTGGCACAACTGGCGTAGCGAAAAACCGACCAGCTCGGCGCGGCTCTCGCCCTCCTCGAGGCGGGCGAAATACAGCACCTCGTTGAGAATCGCCAACAGCCCCTCGCCGGCCTTGTACAAGGCCTCGACGCGCTGGCGGTCGGCCGCCTCCAGCCGGCCGCCGCGCAGCAGCTCGGCCATGCCGAGAATGCCGTTGAGCGGTGTGCGCAGCTCATGGCTCATGGTCGCCAGGAAACGTGACTTGGCCAGGTTGGCGGCTTCGGCCTCGTCCTTGGCCCGGGCCAGGCTGGCGGTGCGCCGCTCGACCATGGCTTGCAGTTCGTCGCGCTTGTCCTGCAGCGCCAGGCGGTCACGCTCGCGGCGCTCGATGTCACTGAGGATGGCGCGGCGCATGTCATCCAGGGCATTGGCCACGGTGTCGATCTCGTCCGGGCGTGTTGACGTGCGCCGCCCCAGGCGCAACGGTTCCTGCCACTGGCCGGCGCCAATACGCCGAGCGAACTCGGCCATCACTTGCAGGTGGCGGGTGACCAGGCGGTAGAATAGCCCCGACAACGCCACCGCCAGGCCACACAGGAACACGCCCATCCATAGCAGGCTGGCAAGGCCTGTGGCATACAGCCGCCTGTGCACCGCGCCCAGGTCGATGCTGACTTCCAGCTCGCCCAGGTGCCTGGCCGGCCCCGAGGGCGGCTGGTAATCGAGGGGGAAGCGTTCGATGCGCAGCGGCCCCTTGGGCTCGGCGACGCCGCGCAGCAGCTGGAAATCGTCGCTGACCAGGCGCACCCGGGCGACATCGGAAAAGTCCACCAGGCCGCGCAGTTGTGTATCCAGCTGTGCCTCGTCCAGGTCCCACAGACTGCGCTCCAGGCTGGCCAGGTAACCCGCCCGGATCAACGCCATGCGCGCCTCGATATCGCGCATCTCGCGGCGGTATTCGAAGTACAGCTGCACCGAGCTGGCCAGCACGGTGAAGCACAGGCTGAACAGCAGGATGAACAGCAGCAGGCGACGCAGCAAGCCATCGGTGCGCAGGCGGATCATCGGGAGTCTGCCGGCAGGTTGACCATGTCGCGATAGGTCACTTCGCTCTGCTCCAGCCAGCGCTCGATCTCGCCGGCCTGGTTCATGCGCAGCAGCTGCGCGTCGATTTCGTCCATATGCTGGCTCAAGGGCGATTGCCGTGATATCGCAACGCGCAGGTAGTCCACGCTCAGGGCCGTGGGCAATACGCGAATGTCCTGCGCCCCGGGCAGGTTTTCGATGAACAGCTGGCCGGTGCGCCGCTCCTGGATCACGTAGTCGATGCGCCCACGGATCAGCTTGCCGAAGTTCTGCTGGCTGGACGACACCCGTTCGATGTTCTGGTGGCGGGCGACGAAGCGGTCGAATTCGGCGCCGTAGCTTTCGCCGTACAGCAGGCCGCCGCGGTAACTGGCCAGGTCCTCCAGGCGCTGGAACTGCACTGGCCGCAGGCGGTTGTAGAACACCGCCACTTCCTCGCGCACCACCGGCACCGTGGAAAAGCGCATGCGTTGGTCACGCTGGTCGCTGTTGTAGGCCAGCACCACGTCCACTCGCCCGGCGGCGGCGTCCATCAGGCAGCGTTTCCAGTTGCCCAGCACCACGGTCTGCACCTGGTAGCCCATGCGCGCGAACAGCTCTCGCACCACGGTGGGGGCCAGGCCACGCACCTGGTGGCCGTCACTCCAGGAAATCGGCGGGTACACCGGGTAGTCGCAGTAGCGCACCGGCTGCCTTGCACTGGCCTGCATGGCGAACATTGCCAAGGCCAGCACCCAGGCGCTGCGGGTCATGCCGCCACGCTGGCGGTGAACAGGTAGCCGGTGCCGTGGATGGTGATGATCAGCTGGGGTTCGGCCGGGTCGTCGTGCAGCTTGCGCCGCAGGCGGCCGACCAGCACGTCTATGGAACGGTCGTTGGGCACCCACTCGCGGTTGCGGATCTGGTCCATCAACTGGTCGCGGCTGAGGGTGTGGCCGCTGTTGCGCAGGAACACGCTGAGCAACTGGAACTCGCCATGGGTCAGCAGGGTCTGCCCGCCACGGGCGTCGATCAGGCGCCGACGGTCGGTGTCCAGCGCCCAGTCGGCGAACTGCTTCAGCGATTGCGCGCAGGCTGGCGCCGGGTGCACCTCGCGGGCATGGCGCACACGGCGGATCAGGTTCTTGGCGCGGGATACCAGTTCGCGGGGATTGAGCGGTTTGATCACGTAGTCGTCGGCGCCGCATTCCAGGCCGACGATGCGGTCGATGTCGTCGTTGCGGCCGGTGATGAGGATGATGCCGACCTCCGAACGTACCCGCAGCTCGCGGGTCAGGGTAAGGCCGTCCTTGCCGGGCAGGCGGATGTCCAGCAGCACCAGGTCGACATCCTGGCTGCCGAGCAGGGCTTCGGCCTTTTCCGCGGTGTCGGCGCAGTGCACATCATAGCCTTCCTGGGACAGATAGGCCTGCAGCAAGTCACGAATAAGCGGATCGTCATCGACGATCAATACCCGAGGCGTCATTGCGTGTCGTCTCTTTTTTTATTGGTGTTGTTCTACACACTCGCGACAGCAGCGTACTCGTTACTGAACAGGCGATCAACAGCCCTCCGGCGGGCTGAAGCGGCGTCGACCACCGGCCTGCAGACCATCGACCCATGCCTCGCAGATCAGCACACCCTGCTCGGGGGTGAAGGTACCGGGGTTGAGCCCCGACTCCAGCCAAAGGCCGTCGAGCAAGGCGCTCAGGCTGATGGCCGCGAGGTCGGCATCGAAGCCCTGCCAGCCCTCCTCGTCGGCCAGCGTGGCCAGCAGCCCGCTCAGTTCATTGCGGTACTCACCATAGGAATGGTCATGCACCTGGTTGATCGCATCGGCGGTCTTCACCGCGCCCCAGAACGCCAGCCAGGCGTCGAGCAATTGCGGGTCGAGCAATTCGGCGCAGAACGAGGCGCGGAAGAACGCCGACAACCGTTCGCGGGCATTGGGTGCGGCCTGGGCCATGGCCTCGCGCAGCAGGCCCATCACCCGGCCGGTGACCGCCATGTAGGCTTCGGCCACCAGCTCATCCTTGCCGGCGTAGTGATGGCTGATCAACCCGACCGAAACCCCGGCCTCGGCGGAAATCTTGCGGATCGACGCGCCCTGGAAGCCATGGCGCTTGAGGCATACCAGGGTCGCCTCGACCAGGTTGGCTTTGCGCAATTCCGGCAGCATGCGGTGGTAGCGGGCTTCCTGGTTCATCGGCGGCTCTCGGGCTAGGGCTGGACTGAACGACTGTACAACAAGCCGGACTGCGTGATAAACCCTTGGCACTCATGCCCACAACAACAAAAGCGGCTGCCATGAACGACCTGATCACACGTGACCTGGACCAGGGCCTACTGACCCTGGCCTTCAACCGCGCCGACAAGCTCAACGCCTTGAACACCGCCATGTACCAACAGCTGGGCGACCTGCTGCAAGCGGCAGGTGAAGACCCTGATGTCGAAGCCATCATCCTCACCGGTGGGCCACACTGCTTTACCGCCGGCAATGACTTGCGCGACTTCCTCGACAACCCGCCCGCCGACCTGGACAGCCCGGTGTTCCGCCTGATGCGGGTGGTGATGGGCCTGGACAAACCGCTGATTGCCGCGGTCAGTGGTGCGGCGATCGGCATCGGCGCCACCTTGCTGTTGCATTGCGACCAGGTGCTGGTCAGCCGTACGACCAAGCTGCGAATCCCTTTCGCGCCGCTGGGCGTGTGCCCGGAGTTTGGTTCCAGCTTGCTGCTGCCGCGCTTGCTTGGCCATGCCCGGGCGGCTCGCCTGCTGCTGGCAAACGAGTTGCTCGACGGCGAACGGATGGTGGCGTGGGGGCTCGCAAATGAACTGCATGAAGACGGTGAACATTGCCTGGCAGCTGCAAGGCGACTGGCGCGGCAGCTGCAAGGCTACCCGCAGGCGGCACTGCGCATCAGCAAGCGGCTGCTCAAGGATGGCCAGCGTGCGGAGCTGGAGGCCACGGTGGCACGGGAAAGCCGGTTGTTCATAGAGTGCTTGCGTACTGAAGAAGCGCGAGCGGTGTTGCGAGGGTTGATCAAAGATTGAAAACCTGGGGCCGCGTTGCGGCCCATCGCCGGCAAGCCAGCTCCCCCTCGACTGCATCGACCTCAAGCCTTGTGCAGTACCTGTTGGAGCAACTGTCTTGTCAAATTCTAAAAGTTGGCGCGATTCCCTGTGGGAGCGGCCTTGTGTCGCGAAAGGGCTGCAAAGCAGCCCCAGCAATTTCAACTATTGCGCATCAATCCTGGGGCCGCTTTGCGGCCCTTTCGCGACACAAGGCCGCTCCCACAGGTACAGCGACAACCTCGAGATCAACGCTGCACCCGTGGGCTTACCGGTGTGGGTTGCAACGCAGCCCCAGGAAAACTCAGAACCCCCAGGATCGCTAATACCCGGTCATCTCCAGATACCCCCGCCCACCCGCACTCCCGGTCAAGCGCACTGGCCCTTCCCAATACGGGAACCGCGTCTCCATCCAGGCCTGCGGTTCCACAGCCTCGACCTGCACATCAACCCCATGCTCGGGCACCTGCACCCGCCATCGCGTCGGCACCTTTTTGCCATTCTTCTGCCGCGCCCAGGCCAGCGCCTGCAGCTGCACCTGCGCGCCCTGCAGCGCCACCACCTCACCCTGCGGGCCGACCCAGGTCCCGGCGCGATACGCCGCCCCCTGCACCTCGCGCACCTGGAACAGCATCAGCCTGGCGCCACTGTCCAGGTGCAGGGAAAACCAGTCCCAACCCGTCTGCCCGGCAGCCAGCGGCTGGCTGCTCCATTCCCGGTCCAGCCAGGCCTGGCCGGTGACAGCAATGCACTGGCCGTCACGCTGCACTTCCCCACTCACCCGATAGAACGGCTGACTGTAATAGTACGATGCCTGCCCTTTGCCGGACTTCTCGCTGTAGCCCTGGTCCCCGTGCAGCACCAAGGGCCGATCGCTGTGCAGTTGCAGGTCATAGCGAAAGCCTTCACCACCGGCAGCCATTTGCAGATGCTCGATGCCCCTGCTGCCCCGCAACGACCAGTCATCGATCCACGCCCGGAACGGCTGGGCCTGCACACCGGCCTGGCCGATACCTCCACGCGCCAAGGTTTCGCCAGACCGATGACCACCGGGACCGGTCAGCGCCGCATGCCCCATCCACAGGTTCGGGCTGTTCCAGCCGGCAGTTTCGGGTCCTGGGCGCAGGGCCGAGCGAAACAGCGTCCACTGCGCACCCCAGTCCCTTCCCTGGAAGTCCTTGAGGTTGGCGGTGACATACCACCATTCGATGCGAAAACCATCGTGGGCCCCATGGTCACGCGGAAATTCCAGGCGATGGCCGCGGCTGACCTGGCTGAATTCGCCCGCTTGCTGCCCGAGCCCGGCATAGCTTTGCTCGGCAGGCTGATCACAGCCGCCCAGCAACCCACACAGCAACAGCCAGGCGCTAGGTTTCATCGGCAAACGGCCTCAACAGTTCGCGCGGCTGGCGACGCGCCAGTTGCCACAGTGGCCAGGCGCTGGCCAACAGGCTGGTAAGCATGCCCAGTAAGGCCAGTTGCAGCAGTTGCGCAGGGAACACATGGAGCGGCAAACGCCAGCCGAATGTCTGCACGTTCACCACCGCTACCAGGCACCAGGCCAGCAGGATACCCAGCGGAATCGCCAGCAGCACGGTAAGGCTGCTCAGCAGCAGTGTCTGCCCGAGGCTCAGCCACACCAGGTGCATGCGCCGCACGCCCAGTGCCCACAGCGGCGCCAACTGGCCCAGGCGGGTCTGGGCCAGGGTCAGCAGGTTGATGAACAGTGCCACGCCTGCCACGCCAAGGGTGAGGCTGTTGAGCGCGGCAGTGGCGGCGAAGGTGCGGTTGAACACATCGGTGGACCAGCGTTTGAGACGCGCCTGCTCGACCACGCGGCCCTCGTCCAGGGCGAAGCGCTGATGCAATGCAGCCTTGAGCGCCGACACCTGATCGGCCGCCAGATCGACACTCAGCCCGGTGAGGGTTGCCTGTGGCCAGTGCGCGCGCAGCCAACCAGCATTGACCAGCATGTGCCCTTTGGGGTTGCCGTAATCGGCATAGATGCCCACAACGCTCAGGGCTGGCGAAGTGTCTGCGGATAGCTTCAGGTGATCGCCCAATTGCAGCTTCAGTCGCCTGGCCAGCTGTTCACTGACCATTACGGCTTGCCCGGCGGCCAGTTGCTGCCAGGCCTGCTTTTGCTGCGCCAGCAATGGCCAGCGGGTGCGATAGACGGGATGATCGACAATGCCCTGGACCTGCACCGGCCAGCCCTGCAGCTGTGTTTCCACACGCCAGCCGGGCAGTACCACACCCACCGAAGGTTGCTGCCCGAGCCACTCGGCTATCTTCAAGCCCTGGGCGGTATCCCTTGGCGTGACATACAGGTCGGCGGACAGGCGCAGGTCAAGCCAGCCGACGAAAGTCTTGCGAAAGCCCTCGGTCATGCTGCCCACCCCGACACTGGCGGCCAGCGCCAGCAACAGTGCCATCAACGCCAGGCTCAGGGCGGGCAGTTGCTGGCGGCTGTCGGCGACGAACCATTGCGACAAGGGCCGCCGACAATGGCGCGCCAGCCAGGCCAGCACCCGGTCGAGCAAGGCTGGCAGCAGCAGCGCCGCCGCCAGCAGCAGCGCGGCCAGCATGGCGAAAGCGCTGGGCAGGCTATCGCCGAGCACGCCACAACCCAAGGCCAGCAAAAGCAACAAGCCGGCCACCAGGGCCTGGCGCCGCAACCAGGGCCCCTGCGCCAACCGCCACGCCTGAGGTTGTGCCAGCGCCAGCAACGGCAACCGCGCCGCACGCAGTACACTGCCCAAACCCGCCAGCAGCGCCCCCAGCACGCTCACCAGCACGCCCATCAGCCACCACCCTGCGGGCAGGCTCAGCGCCCCGGCGACCTGGGCGCCATACAGCCCGCGCAAGCTGGCGGCCACATCAGGCAGCATCCACGCGGCCAGCCCGTAACCACTGGCCACGCCGGCCAGACCGCCCAGCACCGCGAACAACCCCAGTTCCAGCACCAAGGCCCACAGCAGGGTTTGCAGGCCGATGCCACAGGCGCGCAGGTTGCGGATCAGGCCGCGCCGCTGTTCCAGTGCCAAACCAATTGCAGCATGGGCAATGAACAGGCCGACGACGAACGCCAGCAGGCCCAGGGCGGTCAGGTTGAGGTGGAAGCTGTCGGTCAGGCGCTGCAAGCCACCATCGTCCTGCCGGGGTTGCAGCTCAAGGTACGGCGCGATATCTGCGGGCAACTGCCCCGGCGTGGCGGCCAACAGCAAGCGCGACAACTGCCCGGGTGCATGCAGCAACGCCTGGGCATGGCCGATATCGACCACGATCACCCCCGGCGCCAGCGCTGGTTGTAGAACCAACGGCGGCAGCAGCTGCCCTTCGCTGTCGCGTACTGACGCCCCGGGCTCTGCATGCAGCTGGCGCAAGGTGTCCGGCCCGACCCAGGCTTGCCCGGGCATGCCGATGAAGGCCTGCAGATCGAACGTTCGGGGCTGCACACCGGCGATGCTGCTGGCCGGCGGCAGGCTCAACGGCTCGATGCCGATCAGGCGCACGCTGCGCACCGGCTCACCAGCGAAGCGCAAGCGCCCTTCCAGTACCGGCGTCACCGCCCAGCCCAGCCTGCGCAACTGCACGTACAGCGCCTGGTCGAAGCGCTCGCCACGGCGCGGCACCAGTTGCGCCTGCAGCGGCCCGGCCAGCACCGCGCTGGCCCGGGCATAGTCGCTGCGTGCCTGGCTGTTCAGCGCCTGCACGCCGGTCCACAACGCCGTGGCCAGCCACAGGCCGGTAAAGATGCTGAAAAACTGCACGCGATGGCGCCGCCAGTGGCTGAGCAGCACCAGCAGGGCCAGCGATAGAAGTCTCATCCGCCCGGCTCGGGCCGAACGCGGCCGGCCTGCAGGTAACACCGTTGTTGCAAGCGCGCCGCCAGCCGCGGGCTGTGGGTCACCATCAGCACCCCACTGCCAGCCTCGGCGACCAGTTGCAACAGCAGGCTCAATACCTCGTCGCTGCTGGCTTCATCGAGGCTGCCAGTAGGTTCGTCGGCCAGCAACCAGGCCGGGCGCCCGGCCAGGGCGCGGCCGATGGCAACCCGCTGTTGCTGGCCGCCAGACAATTGCTCCGGGTAACGCACCAGCAAATCCGCCAAACCCAGGCGCTGCGCCAGGTAGGCCAGCCAATCGGGATCATGACGACCGGCCAGCCGGGCCTGGAACGCGAGATTGGCCCCCACGTCCAGGCTGCTGATCAGGTTGTACTGCTGGAACACCAGGCCTACGCCCTCCCGCCGCCACAACGCCAGCGACGCCTCGGAACGGCTGTCGAGCGGGGTGTCGTCGATCAGGATGCGGCCACTGTCCGCGCGGTCCAGGCCGGCCACCAGGTGCAGCAAGGTACTCTTGCCGCTGCCCGACTCGCCCATCAGCGCCAGGCTGCTGCCGCGCGCCAGGCGCAGGTCGACGCCCTGCAGCACGGGGAGCGGGCCCTGGGGGGTGGGGAATGATTTGTGCAGTTGCTCGATGACCAGCATCGACGGGCCTTGGTGGGTTCAGGTGTTTTCTTAGGAATAGCAGGTTAATGGCGACATAGGCGTGCTCGTGGACTCAACTTGCATCGGTCCATCAGCAAATTCCATCACCACGCCGCCGCCATGAACAAATCTTCATTTTGCTGGCAAGCGCCCTGAGCACGGGGCACACAGCCAATACCAGCCTATCGCCAGCCGGCACTCGTCTTGAGGGTACGGTACGGGTTGCGTAGCATCCGCGGCCCGATCGCGCACGTACAACCACCGCGTCACCTGTAGGAGCAGCCTTGTGCTGCGAATGGGCCATCATGGCCTGCAGAACTACTAGGGTGCTGCCGCCCGCTTCGCAGCACAAGGCTGCTCCTACAGGCACTGCTACCCTCAGGACAGAGTCACCAATGCCGCAACCCATCCCACTCAAGGACCACGAAAAGGAAAAGCACCTGGTCAACCGCCGGCTTCTGGCCTGCGCCGCCCTGGTCTTCAGCCTGTGTGCCGTGCTGGTGGGCCGGCTCTATGTGCTGCAGGTGCTGCAGCACGACCAGCAGACCGCCGTATCGGAAAACAACCGCGTGCACGTGCTGCCCATCGCCCCCGAGCGCGGGCTGATCTACGACCGCAACGGCGTGGTGCTGGCCGACAACAAGCCCAGTTTCGACCTGACCATGACCCGCGAGCGGGCCGGCGGCGACACGGCCAAGGTGCTCGACACGCTGGCCCAGGTGCTGAGCCTGACCGAGGACGACCGCAAGCAGTTCGACAAGGATCTGCGCCGTGGCCGCAAGCCGTTCGAGCCGGTGACTCTGATGGTCGGCCTGAGCGAGGAGCAGATAGCCCTGGTGGCGGTGAACCAGTTCCGCCTGCCAGGCCTGGAGGTGGAACCGCAGTTCATCCGCGAGTACCCGCTGGCCGAGCATTTCGCCCACTCGGTGGGCTATGTGGGGCGCATCAACGAGAAAGAGGCCAGGACCCTCGACAGCACCGAATACCGGGGCACGCAGTCGATCGGCAAGACTGGCATCGAGCACTTCTATGAAAGCCAACTGCATGGCCACGTGGGCTACGAGGAGGTCGAGACCAACGCCCAGGGCCGAGTGATGCGCGTGCTCGACCACAAGGCCCCGACCCCGGGCCAAGACATCGTCCTGACCCTGGACGCCCAGCTGCAACTGGCCGCGGAAAAGGCCCTGGGCGACCGCCGCGGCTCGGTGGTGGTGCTCGACCCAGCCAATGGCGATGTGCTGGCGATGGTCAGCAACCCCAGCTTCGACCCCAACCTGTTCGTCAAGGGCATCAGCTTCAAACAGTACGCCGCCCTGCGCGATTCCATCGACCGCCCGCTGTTCAACCGGGTGCTGCGCGGCCTGTATGCCCCCGGTTCGACGGTGAAGCCGGAGGTGGCCATCGCCGGCCTCGACAGCGGCGTGATCACCCCGGGCAGCCGGGTGTTCGACCCCGGCTACTACGAGCTGCCCAACTACGACCACAAGTACCGCAACTGGAACCGCAGCGGCGATGGCTGGGTGGATATGTACACCGCCATCATGCGTTCCAACGACACCTACTTCTACGACCTGGCGCACAAGCTCGGCATCGACCGCCTGCACGACTACATGGCCGAGTTCGGCCTGGGCCAGAAGGTCTCGCTGGACATGTTCGAGGAGGCGTCCGGGCTGATGCCGTCGGCCGAGTGGAAGCGCGCCACCCGGCGCCAGGCCTGGTTCCCGGGCGAGACGCTGATCCTGGGCATCGGCCAGGGCTACATGCAGGTAACCCCGCTGCAGCTGGCCCAGGCCACCAGCTTGCTGGCGAGCAAGGGCGTGTGGCACCGCCCGCACCTGGCCATGACCGTGGGCGGCGATGCACCGGTAGACCCCAACCCGATGCCCGATATCGTGCTGCACGACAGGCACGCCTGGGACCAGGTCAGCCAGGGCATGCAGATGGTCATGCACGACCCGCGCGGCATCGCCCGCGCTGCCGCGGCTGGTGCGCAGTACCGGATTGCCGGCAAGAGCGGCACCGCGCAGGTGGTGGCGATCAAGCAGGGCGAACGCTACAACCGCAACAAGACGTTGGAGCGGCACCGCGACAATGCCCTGTTCGTCGGCTTTGCCCCGGCTGATCACCCGAGTGTGGTGGTGGCGGTGATGATCGAGAACGGTGAAGCTGGCGGGCGGGTGGCAGGGCCGGTGGTGCGGGAGGTGATGGATGCCTATCTGCTGGATGAGCAGGGGCATCTGAAGCCGCAGTTTGCGGGTGGGGTAGTGCCTCGGAGCGTGCCGCACACTTGAGATTTGTGGGGCCGCTTCGCAGCCCTTTCGCGACGCAAGGCCGCTCCCACAAGTTCAGTGTTGCGTAGCAGGCAGCGCAAATCCTGTGGGAGCGGCCTTGTGTCGCGATGGGGCGCGAAGCGGCCCCAGGACATCGAAATAAAAATAAAGCATAAGAATATAAGATCTTATTCCTTTTTAACCACTCCCTGACCCTCTATAAATATCCTAACTGCACAGCCGCCAACACCTGGCCAACTGTCTGCAGCGCAACACACGATCAACAGGCAACGCCCACACGGCAACAGCGCCGCAACCATCAAAATGCGCTAACCAGTTGATATAAAAGAACATTCAATCTCGGCACGACGATTGCTCAAGCAAAGTCCCCCGCTCAACCCGAACCGGAGACCTGCCCATGAGCACCCCACTGAACGTCGTAGCCCTGTCTGGCGGCACTGCCCGCCCTTCGCGCACCTTGGCCCTGACCGAGGCGATCGTCGCCGAACTGGCCCAGCACCTGCACATCAAGCCGCACCTGATCGAGCTGGGCGAGATCGCCCGCCCGCTGGGTAGCGCCCTGTGGCGCAGCGAACTGCCCGAGGCCGTCGAACAGCAACTGCGCCTGGTGGAAAAAGCCGACCTGCTGGTGGTGACCACGCCGGTGTACCGCGGCAGCTTCACCGGCCACTTCAAGCACCTGTTCGACCTGATCGGCCAGGACGCCCTGGTCGACACTCCAGTGCTGCTGGCCGCCACCGGCGGCAGCGAGCGCCACGCGCTGGTGCTCGACCACCAGCTGCGTCCACTGTTCAGCTTCCTGCAAGCCCTGACCCTGCCCATCGGCGTGTTCGCCAGCCAGGCGGAAATGGCCGACTACCGTGTTTCCAGCGCAGCCCTTGCCGCCCGTATCCGCCTGGCCGCCGAGCGCGCCGTGCCGCTGTTCGGCGCCCATCATGCGCTGCGCAAGAGCGCCTGAGGAGCGGCCATGAATGCACCTGTGAATACGCCACAACGCCCTGCCCTGGCCATCGCCCGCGAACTTGCCGGGCAGTTTGCCCAGACCGCCGTCGAGCGCGATGAACGCGGCGGCACGCCAAAAGCCGAGCGCGACGCCCTGCGTGACAGCGGCCTGCTGTCGCTGGTGATTCCGCAGGCCTTCGGCGGCCAGGGTGCCAGCTGGCACGACACCTTCGCGGTGGTGCGCGAGTTCGCCCGGGTCGACAGCTCCATCGCCCACGTGTTCGGTTTCCATCACCTGATGCTGGCCACCGTGCGCCTGTTCTCGCGCCCGGACCAATGGCAACCGTGGTTCGAGCAGACCGCCCGCAAGCAGTGGTTCTGGGGCAATGCCCTGAACCCGCTGGACACCCGCACGGTGGTCAAGCACTTCGATGGCTGGTGCGAGTTTTCCGGCAAGAAAAGCTTCTGCTCCGGCGCCAGCGACTCGGAAATGCTCATCGCCTCGGCGGTGGACGAACGTGCCGGCGGCAAGCTGCTGATCGCCGCCATCCCCAGTGGCCGCACCGGCATCAGCCTGCACAGCGACTGGAACAACATCGGCCAGCGCCAGACCGACAGCGGCAGCGCCACCTTCGAGCGGGTACGGGTGGAGCACAACGAACTGCTGCTCGACCCCGGCCCCCTGAGCACGCCGTTTGCCGCCCTGCGTCCGCTGATTGCCCAGTTGCACTTCGCCAACCTGTTCCTCGGCATCGCCGAGGGGGCGTTCGAGGAGGCCCGCCAGTACACGCTCAAGGAAAGCCGGCCGTGGTTCCGCTCCAGCGCCGCCAGCAGCGCCGAAGACCCGTACGTGCTGCGCCATTACGGCGAGTTCTGGGTCGGCCTGGAGAGCGTGCGCCTGCTGATCGAACGGGCCGCACGCCAGCTCGATGCCGCCTGGGCCAGGGAGCACGCCCTCACGGCGCAAGAGCGCGGCGACCTGGCCCTGGCCATCGGCACCGCCAAGGTCGCCGCCAGCCGCCATGGCCTGGACATCTGCAACCGCCTGTTCGAAGTCACCGGCGCACGCGCAACCCATGCCTCGCTGCGCTTCGACCGGCACTGGCGCAACCTGCGCACGCAAACCCTGCACGACCCGGTGGATTACCGCATCCACGAACTCGGCGAGTGGGCCCTCAACGACAAGCGCCCTGCCCCATCCTTCTATTCCTGAGGATTGCCCATGCAACTGCTGACCCTCCCACCGTCCCCGACACTGGCCACCTCGATCCGGGCGACCGCACAGGTTTTCGAAGACCCCCGGTCACAGGCGCTGCTCGCCCACCTGCAACAGGTCGCCCCCAGCGAGGCGAGCGTGCTGATCATCGGCGAAACCGGCACGGGCAAGGAGCTGGTCGCACGCCACATCCATAACCTCAGTGGCCGGCGCAACGGCCCGTTCGTCGCGGTCAACTGCGGTGCCTTCTCCGAATCGCTGGTCGAGGCGGAGCTGTTCGGCCATGAAAAAGGCGCCTTCACCGGCGCCCTGGCAGCCAAGGCGGGCTGGTTCGAGGAGGCCAACGGCGGCACGCTGTTCCTTGACGAAATCGGCGACCTGCCGTTGCCGATCCAGGTCAAGCTGCTGCGCGTGCTGCAGGAGCGCGAAGTGGTGCGGCTGGGGTCGCGCAAGAGCATCCCGATCAATGTGCGGGTACTGGCGGCGACCAACGTGCAACTGGAAAAGGCCATTAACGCGGGGCATTTCCGCGAAGACCTGTACTACCGGCTGAACGTGGTGACCTTGCAGTTGCACCCATTGCGCGACCGCCCCGGTGACATCCTGCCGCTGGCCCGACACTTCATCCGCAGCTACAGCGACCGGCTGGGCTACGGGCCGGTGGAGCTGAGCGCCAAGGCCCAGGCCAAGCTGGTGGAATACAGTTGGCCGGGCAACATCCGCGAACTGGAGAACGTGATTCACCACAGCTTGCTGACCTGTGGCGACGGTACGGTGCAGGCGCAGGACCTGCGCTTGTCGAACTTGCGTATCGAACGGCAGGAGGAAGAGCCGGCGGGCAATGGTGTGGAGGATCTGCTGCAGCGAGCGTTCAGCCGCTTGTACGAAGAGCAGTCGGGTGACCTGTACGAGAAGGTGGAAAATGCCCTGTTGCGGTCGGCCTACCGGTTCTGCCATTACAACCAGGTACATACCGCGCAGTTGCTGGGGTTGTCGCGCAACATCACTCGCACCCGGCTGATTGCGATTGGCGAGCTGGTGGTGAACAAGCGTAGAGGGCAGGAGCAGCAGGTGCTGGATAACCGGGTGGTGCGGTTGTCGATCTGATGGCTTGTAAACCTGTGCTGGCCCCTTCGCGGGTAAACCCGCTCCCACAGGGACCGCGCCAAGCTTGATATCGGCACGGTACCTGTGGGAGCGGGTTTACCCGCGAAAGGGCCGGCACAGACACCCAGGCTGCTAGTTCCGTTCGCCTCCGCGATCATCCCCAACATCATGCTCAGCCCCATCATCAGCGCCATGCCCTACCCCGTGGGGCTCGCCTACATCGTGATTCGCCTCATGGTTGGCTTCGTGATTGGCTTCATGATTCGCTTCGTGGTTAGCCTCATGGTCGGCACCATCATCAGCACCATTGCGCCCGCGGCCATCATGACCCGGGCCACCATGCCCACCACCATCGCCACTGTGCCCGCTGCCACTGCCGCCGTGGCCACCACCCGAGCCACCGCCGCCGCTACCACCACCTCCACCGCCATGACCACCGCCGCCACTACCGCCACCATGGCCACCACCGCCACCACTACCACCACCTCCGCCGCCATGGCCACCGCCACCGCCGCTGCCTCCTCCACCGTGACCACCGCCGCCACCGCCACCGCTACCATCCTTCGCGTACGCGCTGGAGGTAACGCCAATGGAGTCAGGCACCAACACGGCCGAAGCCGACAATACTGCACCGATAGCCAAAGCCAACAAGCATTTCCTGAGCATCATGAGCCTCCGCTTGGAATAACACCGGGTTGCACTACGCACCCCGTGATTTGCGGCCCCCCATGGGGCGACCTGCTAGCCAGTGCGGCCATCCATCTGCAGCGGTGAACGAGATCCTTCAGGGCCTTGCCGGCCAAATATTTCAGAATGTTTCCTGATTTTTGAGCGTAGCCACGCCGCTGCGCTTGTCACCGACCGGTCATCAGAATGGCTGGCCCGCCAAAAGCCACTGCACCATGGCCTGGCGAGCCGGACTGCTCAGGATGCCGCGCGGGGCATCAGCTCATACGGGTGCTTCCACCCTGGCAACGCCTGGATTCGCGCCTTCCAGGCCTCGATGTGGGTGAACTGCGCCAACGCAATGCCAGTGTCCTCAGGCATGAACACATACCCGGCCAACGACAGGTCAGCGATAGTCAGCCGGCCACCGACCATGAACGGCGTCTTCGCCAGGTGCGCGTCGACAATACGGTAGGCCGCCACGGCACGTTCACGCAGGAACCGGGTCACGTCCGTTTCACCGGTTTTCTTCAGGCAGAAAAGAAAGCGCAGCGCCGCGTAGTAACTGGTGAACTTGTGGTTGTCGAACAGCATCCAGCGCCAGATTTCGCGCTTTTCGTCTTCGTCGCGGGGGCCGAACTGCCCGGTTTTTTCCGCAAGGTAATCGAGGATCAGCGCAGACTGGGTGAAGGATTTGCCGGCGTGTTCCAGCACCGGCACCTCGCCCTGCTCGTTCACTTCGTCGCGCCAGGTTTGTTCGCGTGTCTGGCCATTGAAGAAGTCGACGAACACCGGCTGCCAGTCCTGGCCGGTGAGCTCAAGCATCAGGGCGGCCTTGTAGGCGTTACCTGATTCGGCGAAACAATGCAGCTTGTAGTCGGGCATGGGTGAGAACCTTCAGTGTCCATTGAATGATTGGGCCATCAGCCCGAGCAGATCACGCCTGGCCCGCCAGGGTCAATGGTCCCTGTGGGAGCTGGCTTGCCGGCGATGGGCTGCGAATCAGCCCCGGCAATCTCCAGCGTAAACAAGGGAACTACCACCCCACCTGCGCTTTCTTAAACACTGAGTGGTTCCAATTACTTGCGTTTCACGCTACTGGAGAACACACCATGCGCCACCTACTCCTCGCCCCTGCGCTGCTGCTCCTGCTGCCTGCCGGTGCTGCCCTGGCTGACGTCGACGCAGGCGACGTCGCAACCTCGGCCGGTGTTTCCGCCTCGCTCTACTCGACCTTCAAGGACGACAAACGGATCATCCCGGCGCGTGACGAGCTTTCGGCCTACGTCGCCAGCGGTGGTGCAATCCGTGGCGCCTATGTGGAGTCGGCGCTGGAACAAGCCCGCAAGGACAACCCTGGCCTGCAGGCCAATGATGAAGAGCTGGCCCGGGCCCTCCTCTCGCAGGACGACCGCATAGCCGATCATTGAGTGAGGTAACCCTGCACTGGCCTCTTCGCGGGTAAACCCGCTCCCACAGGAACCGCACCGACTTCGAACCCAGTGCGGTCCCCTGTGGGAGCGGGTTTACCCGCGAAAGGGCCGGCACAGGCATACATTCACCCCCAGCCATCCATGCGCATGGTAGCCCTTACCAGCCGCTGCTCTTCCTGCTCTATCTCCCGCAAACTGTCGCGGATCCCGTTGATATGTTCGCGCGCCGCGCGCTGCGCCTGCTCGGGCAGCTGCTCCATCACTGCCTGATACAACCGCGCATGCTGGCGGTCGATCTGGCGCTTCTGCGCCGGCCGGCAATACAGGTTGTTGACCGAGGCGAACACCGTGCTCAAGGTCAGGTCACTGAGCGTTTGCAAGGTATGCACCAGCACCGGGTTGTGCGACGCCTCGCTGATTGCACGGTGAAAGGCATGGTCGCGATGGGCATGTTCACGGGCATCTATCGCTTCGGGGGTTTCGTGCGCAGCCAGCATTTCCTCATAGCGCCGACGAATCAGCAAACGGTCGACCTCAGTGGCCCGCAACGCCGCCAGACGCGCAGATTCGGCCTCCAGTAACGCCCGCACTTCCAGCAGGTCGAACAGCGTGCGCGGCTGCGAGCTGAACAGGTGCATCAGGGGCGTGGCGCCCGCTTGGCCCGTCAGGTCGGCCACGAACGAGCCTCGTCCCTGCTCGGTGTCGATGATGCCGCGCCCGCGCAGGATGCGCAGGCCTTCACGCAGCGCCGAGCGTGAGCAGCCCAGTTTTTCCACCAGGCGTCGCTCCGACGGCAGGGCCTGGCCCACCTTGAGCACGCCTTCGACGATCAGCCGCTCGACCCGTTCGGCCACCTGATCAGCGACCTTGGCCTTGCCTTCAGTACCCACTGCGCACCCTCCTGCTGGTAGGACCACTTGAACCATCTGCCCCAATCTAGCCGGGCAAAGCCGTCAATGACCAGTACCGGCCGCAAAAACTGGTAGGACCAGTCAACCCCGTACTCGACCCAGGCCGCAGCCACGCGCAGGCTGCAAGGGTGAGCGCTTTGCCAACAACAACAAATACCGTTGCCGAGTGAGCCGATGAATATCCTGTACGACGAACGCGTCGATGGCGCGCTGCCCGATGTGGACCGGGGGGCGCTGCTGCAAGCGCTGCGCGCTGACCTGCCGGACCTCGAGATCCTGCACCGCGAAGAAGACCTCAAGCCCTATGAGTGCGACGGCCTCTCGGCCTACCGCACGGTGCCGCTGCTGGTGGTGCTGCCCGAGCGCCTGGAGCAGGTGCAAACGCTGCTCAGGCTCTGCCACCAGCGTGGCGTGCCGGTGGTGGCACGCGGCGCCGGTACCGGCCTGTCGGGCGGCGCCCTGCCACTGGCCAAGGGCATCCTGCTGGTGATGGCACGCTTCAACCGCATTCTCGAAGTAAACCCGCAGGGCCGCTTCGCCCGTGTGCAGCCCGGCGTGCGCAACCTGGCCATCTCCCAGGCGGCCGCGCCCCACGGCCTGTACTACGCGCCGGACCCGTCCTCGCAGATTGCCTGCTCCATCGGCGGCAATGTCGCCGAGAACGCCGGTGGCGTGCACTGCCTCAAGTACGGCCTGACCGTGCACAACCTGCTCAAGGTGGAAATCCTCACGGTCGAGGGCGAGCGCCTGACCCTCGGCAGCGATGCACTGGACAGCCCTGGTTTCGACCTGCTGGCACTGTTCACCGGCTCCGAAGGCATGCTCGGCATCGTCACCGAAGTCACCGTCAAGCTGCTGCCCAAGCCCCAGGTGGCGCGGGTGCTGCTGGCCAGCTTCGACAGCGTCGAGGACGCCGGCCGGGCAGTGGCCGAAATCATCGCTGCCGGGATCATCCCCGGCGGCCTGGAGATGATGGACAACCTGGCGATCCGCGCCGCCGAGGACTTCATCCATGCCGGCTACCCGGTGGACGCGGCGGCCATCCTGCTGTGCGAGCTGGATGGCGTCGAGGCCGATGTGCACGACGACTGCGAACGGGTCGCCGCCGTGCTGGGCCAGGCCGGCGCGCGTGATGTGCGGCTGGCCTGCGACGAGGCCGAGCGCGTGCGCTTCTGGGCCGGGCGCAAGAACGCCTTCCCGGCGGTTGGGCGCATATCGCCAGACTACTACTGCATGGACGGCACCATCCCGCGCCGCGAACTGCCGCGGGTGCTCAAGGGCATCAGCGAACTGTCCGACGAATACGGCCTGCGCGTGGCCAACGTGTTCCATGCCGGCGACGGCAACATGCACCCGCTGATCCTGTTCGATGCCAACCTGCCAGGCGAGCTGGAACGTGCCGAAGCCATCGGCGGCAAGATCCTCGAACTGTGCGTGGCCGTGGGCGGCAGCATCACCGGCGAGCACGGCGTGGGGCGCGAGAAGATCAACCAGATGTGCGCACAGTTCAACAGCGACGAAATCACCCTGTTCCATGCGGTGAAGGCTGCCTTCGACCCACAGGGCCTGCTCAACCCCGGCAAGAACATCCCTACCCTGCACCGCTGCGCCGAGTTTGGCGCCATGCACGTGCACCATGGGCAATTGCCCTTCCCCGAACTGGAGCGCTTCTGATGAGCATGGACCGCGACATCAGCCAGGCCCTGCTGGAGCAGGTAAACCAGGCGCTGAACCAGGCCACGCCACTGCGTATCCAGGGCGGTAACAGCAAGGCCATGCTCGGCTGCCCGGTGGCCGGCGAGGTGCTCGACACCCGCAGCCACCGCGGCATCGTCAGCTACGACCCGACCGAGCTGGTGCTGACTGCCCGCGCCGGCACGCCGCTGCGCGAGATCGAGGCGGCGCTGCAGGAAGCTGGCCAGATGCTGCCCTGCGAACCACCGCACCTGGGCCCCGACGCTACGCTGGGTGGCATGGTCGCGGCCGGGCTGTCGGGCCCAAGGCGGCCGTGGGCCGGGTCGGTGCGCGACTATGTGCTGGGCACGCGAGTGATCACCGGCCACGGCAAACTGTTGCGCTTTGGTGGCGAAGTGATGAAGAACGTTGCTGGCTACGATGTGTCGCGGCTGATGGCCGGCAGCTTCGGCTGCCTCGGGTTGCTGACCGAGGTATCGCTGAAAGTGCTGCCACGCCCGCGCCAGTGCCTCAGCCTGCGCCTGCCGATGGGCCGCCACCAGGCGTTGGCGGAGCTGGCCGAATGGGGCCAGCAGCCGCTGCCGATCAGCGCGGCCTGCCATGACGGCGAGGCGCTGTACCTGCGCCTGGAAGGCGGCGAAGGCTCGGTGCAGTCGGCACGCCAGCGCCTTGGCGGCGAAGCGCTGGACAGCCGCTTCTGGAGCGACCTGCGCGAGCAGCGCCTGGCGTTCTTTGCCGGCCCCGCGCCGCTGTGGCGCTTGTCCGTGCCCAACGCCACCGGCGAGCTGGACCTGCCCGGCCAGCAACTGATCGACTGGGGTGGCGCCCAGCGCTGGCTGAAGTCCACGGCACCGGCGCAGGACATTCGCGAGCGGGTCGCCAGGGTCGGTGGCCACGCTACCTGCCATGCCCCTGGCGCTGCCAGCAGCCCACCGCTTTGCGCCCCACTGATGCGCTACCACCGTGCGCTCAAGCAGCAACTCGACCCCCAGGGGGTATTCAACCCTGGCCGTCTGTACCCGGACCTGTGAGGCCGAACCATGCAAACAAACCTGAGCGAAGCCGCCCGGCAACTGGCCCGCGCCGACGAGGCCGAAAGCATCCTGCGCTCCTGCGTGCACTGTGGTTTCTGCACCGCCACCTGCCCCACCTACCAGCTGCTGGGTGATGAACTGGACGGCCCACGTGGACGCATCTACCTGATCAAGCAGATGCTCGAAGGCGCGCCGATCACCGCCAGCACCCAGTTGCACCTGGATCGCTGCCTGACCTGCCGCAACTGTGAAACCACCTGCCCTTCCGGGGTGAAGTACCATGACCTGCTGGACATCGGCCGCGGCTTTGTCGAACAGCAGGTGCCACGGCCGCTCGGCCAGCGCCTGCTGCGCCAGGGCCTGCGAGCAGTGGTGCCACGCCCCGCGCTGTTCAAGGCCCTGACCCGAAGCGGCCAGCCCCTGCGCCCGCTGTTGCCGGCCACGCTCAAGCGCAAGCTGCCGGCGCGGGTCACCGCCCCCGGCCAACGCCCCGCACCGCGCCATGCGCGTCGGGTGCTGATGCTGGAAGGCTGCGTGCAACCGGCCCTGTCGCCCAACACCAATGCCGCCGCCGCACGCCTGCTGGACCGCCTGGGCATCAGCGTGGTGCCGATCCAGCAGGCCGGCTGCTGTGGCGCGGTGGACTATCACCTCAATGCCCAGGAGCAAGGCCTGCTACGAGCGCGGCGCAACATCGATGCCTGGTGGCCAGCCATCGAAGCCGGCGCCGAGGCCATCGTGCAAACCGCCAGCGGCTGCGGCGCGTTCGTGCGTGACTACGGCCACCTGCTGGAAAAGGACCCGCGCTACGCCGCCAAGGCCGCACGGGTCAGCGCCCTGTCCCGCGACCTGGTGGAGGTGCTGCGCGACGAGCCGGTCGAGCAACTGGGCCTGTGCGCCGAACAGCGCCTGGCCTTCCATTGCCCATGCACCCTGCAGCACGCGCTGAAGCTGGGGGGTGCGGTAGAGGCGTTGTTGACACGCCTGGGCTTTACCTTGACTCCGGTACCGGATGGCCACCTGTGCTGCGGCTCGGCCGGCACCTATTCACTGACCCAGCCTGAGCTGTCGCTACAACTGCGCGACAACCGCCTCAACGCCCTGGAAAGCGGCAACCCGCAAGTTATCGCCACCGCCAACATCGGCTGCCAGGCCCACCTCGACGGGGCCGGGCGCACACCGGTGCGGCACTGGATCGAAATCGTCGAAGCAGCCTTGAACCCGGAGAACCACCATGCATAGCAAGCCCGTTATCGGCCAGGCCGAAGTCGCCCGCGTGCTGACCGCAGCCCGCCAGGAAGCCCAGGCGCAACAATGGAACGTGACCATTGCCGTGGTCGACGACGGCGGCCACCCGCTGGCCCTGGAGCGCCTGGACGGCTGCGCACCGGCCAGTGCCTACATCGCGATGGAAAAGGCCCGCACCGCCGCACTGGGGCGCAAGGAGACGCGGGATTACGAGGAAATGGTCAATGGTGGCCGTACCGCTTTCGTCACCGCGCCGCTGCTGACAAGCCTGGAAGGCGGCGTGCCGCTGCGGGTGGATGGGCAGGTGGTGGGGGCGATCGGCGTGTCCGGGGTCAAGGCCGAACAGGATGCCCAGGTGGCCAAGGCCGGGGCGGCTGCCCTCTGAATCCTGTACCGGCCTATTCGCGGGTAAACCCGCTCCCACAGGTGCTGCACAGGTCTCAGGCCTTGTGAAAGCCCTGTGGGAGCGGGTTCACCCGCGAAGAGGCCGGCAAAAGCAAAAGTTATCCAGAAGACTGACCATCGAGCGAACAGACAATGCCAAACCATCCACTCCAGATCGCCCCCACCCTGCAGCGCTTCATCGAAGACGAAGTCCTCCCCGGCACCGGCATCGAAGCCCGTACCTTCTGGCAAGGCTTCAGCACCCTGGTCCATGACCTTGCCCCGCAAAACCGCGCCCTGCTCGCCGAACGCGAGCGCCTGCAGACAGAACTGGACAACTGGCACCGCCAGCACCCCGGCCCGATCCGTGACATGGCCGCGTACCAGCAGTTCCTGCAAGACATCGGCTACCTGGTGGAGCCCCCGGCCAGCGTGCAGGTCAACACCCGCAACGTCGACCGCGAGATCGCCGTACAGGCCGGCCCGCAACTGGTGGTGCCACTGAGCAACGCCCGTTACGCCCTCAACGCCGCCAACGCCCGCTGGGGCTCGCTGTACGACGCCCTGTACGGCACCGATGCCATCGCCGAGACCGATGGCGCCGAACTTGGCCAGGGCTACAACCCGCGACGCGGCGCCAAGGTGATCGCCTATGGCCGGCAGTTTCTCGACACCGCAGCCCCTCTCGACGGTGCGTCACACAACGATGCCAAGGCCTACGCGATCAACCGGGGCACGCTGCAGGTAACCCTGGCCGATGGCCGCCAGGCAGGCCTCAGGCAGCCCGCGCAACTGCGTGGTTACCAGGGTGAGCCGAACACGCCAACAGCGATCCTGTTGCAGCATCACCAGCTGCATTTCGAAATCCAGGTCGACCCGGCCAACGCCATCGGCCAGCAGGACCCGGCCGGGGTCAAGGACATCCTGCTGGAGGCTGCGCTCACCACCATCATCGACTGCGAAGACTCGGTAGCCGCCGTGGATGCCGACGACAAGGTCAACGTCTACCGCAACTGGCTCGGCCTGATGAAGGGCAACCTCAGCGAACAGGTCAACAAGGGCGGCAAAACCTTCGAACGCACCCTGGCCGAAGACCGCCACTACCACGGCGCAGACGGCCAACCACTGACCCTGCCAGGCCGCTCGCTGCTGTTCATCCGCAACGTCGGCCACCTGATGACCAACCCGGCCATCCACGACCGCGATGGCCGGGAAATCCCGGAAGGCATCCTCGATGCCGTGGTCACCAGCCTGATCGGCCTGCATGACCTCAAGCGCCGTGGCAATTCCCGCGAGGGCAGCCTGTACATCGTCAAGCCGAAGATGCACGGGCCGGCCGAGGTGGCCTTTGCCGACCAGCTGTTCGGCCGCGTCGAAGCCTTGTTGGGCCTGCCCGCACACACGCTGAAGATGGGCATCATGGACGAGGAACGGCGTACCAGCGTCAACCTCAAGGCCTGCATCGCCAGCGCCGCTTCACGGGTGGTGTTCATCAACACCGGCTTCCTCGATCGCACCGGCGACGAGATGCACACGGCCATGCAAGCCGGCGCCATGCTGCGCAAGGGCGACATGAAAGGCAGCGCATGGATCCAGGCCTACGAGCGCAGCAACGTGTTGGTGGGCCTGGCCTGTGGCCTGCGCGGCAAGGCGCAGATCGGCAAGGGCATGTGGGCCATGCCCGACCTGATGGCGGCCATGCTCGAACAGAAAATCGCCCAGCCCAGAGCCGGTGCCAACACGGCCTGGGTACCCTCGCCCACCGCCGCGACACTGCATGCGCTGCACTACCACCAGGTGGATGTGGCGGCCGTACAGCAAACGCTGGAACAGGTTGACCTGAATGCCCAGCGCGCCGAGTTGCTGCATGACCTGCTCAGTGTCCCGGTCAGCCCTGAGCGGCCCTGGAGCGCAGCCGACATCCAGGCCGAACTGGACAACAACTGCCAGGGTATCCTCGGTTACGTGGTGCGCTGGGTCGAGCAAGGGGTCGGCTGTTCCAAGGTGCTGGATATCCATGACGTGGGCCTGATGGAAGACCGCGCGACCCTGCGGATTTCGGCGCAGCACATTGCCAACTGGCTGCACCACGGGGTGGTCGATGCCGACCAGGTCGAGGCGACCTTGCAGCGCATGGCCCGCGTGGTCGACCAGCAGAATGCCGGGGACCCGGCGTACCGGCCGATGGCCGCCGGTTTCGAGGCATCGCATGCCTTCCGCGCGGCGCGGGAGCTGGTGTTCAAGGGGCGTCAGCAGCCCAGTGGCTACACCGAACCGTTGCTGCATGGCTGGCGTTTGCGCTTCAAGCAGGAAGTCGGGCGCTGATACCGACAGGGGCCGCTATACGGCCCGATCGCTGGCAAGCCAGCTCCCACAGGTACTGCACAGGCTTCAGGCCTGGCGTGATACCTGTGGGAGCAACTGTCTTGTGTTGCCTGTCAGGGCCCATCGCCGGCAAGCCACCACAGGGATAGCGCATGACTTGAGGTCGACGCGGTCGAGGTGGGAGCCGGCTTGCCGGCGATGAGGCCGGGGCAGGTGTGATCAACTTTGCGGATCGACCACCACCGGCTCGCCTATCGCGTAAAAATGCCCACCCGCCACGTAGTGCAAACTGCGCCACTGTGGGTCAGCATGCTCGTAGGCCCAGTGGCCATCACGGAACACCCGGTCATCGGCCCAGGCCGCTACCACCTCGCCAATGAACAGGTCGTAAGTGGTCTGGTTGTGCGGCTCGTCGATAACCCGGCACATCAACCAGGCCGAGCAGCCCTCCACCAATGGCGCCGCATGCCCCTCGACCCGCGCCAGCTGCACACCAATGTTGGCGAGCTTGTCGGGCTGGTCGAACAGGCTGCGGGTACCCACCTGGTGGGTCAGCTGCGCCTGCGCCGCGGTTGGCACCTGGATCACGAACCAGCCACTGCCCTCCACCAACTGCCGGGTGCGGGCGGTCTTGTCGAGCACCACGGTCACCTTGGGTGGGTCGAAATCCAGCGCACAGGCCCAGGCAGCTGCCATCACATTGTCCACCCCTTCGTGGCTGGCCGACACCAGCACCGTCGGACCGTGGTTCAGCAGGCGATAGGCCTTTTGCAGGTCGACGGCTTGGAAATGGCTGTTCATGACAATCCTCGGCAAGGCAGGTAGCGGGCGGCAAATTGTGCCGCAGGCGCCGTCCTCCCGCCAGCTTGGGTTGTCATTCCGGCATCTTCAGAAAAGCCCTACGCGTCGCTCGGATGCGTCCTACTTGTTGCCCCTGCCTACTATAAACATGATCGGCACTGGATGACGCAAGGTCGCGATCCAGAGGAGGCTCCGCATGCACCTGTATGCCCGCCCCACCGCCGAATTGCGCAGTACTTTGCGCGAACTGCTGGCCCATGACATCAACAACCCGGAACAAGACCCCCACCTGTCGGGGGTGATGTTCTTCTGCGCCACCGATGAACGCTCCCGGCAACTGATCGAGCGTATCGAGTTGCTGGCCAGCGAGGTGTTCTTCGACCCGAAAGGGCGAGCCATTAACGAGCATATGAAAGCGGCTGCAGTGGAAGGCGTGCGCATCAAGCGCATCCGCAAGGCGCCGGTGGACGAGACGGTGATATGCATCGCCCTGGCGGACAGGGGCTACATCACGGTGAGCACTGCCCGGCTCTGATTACCGACTGCCTGTTTCAGGGCTGCTCTGCAACCCATCGACGCGGTTCGTCGCCACGACAAGCCAGCTCCCACAGGTGCTGCACAGGCTTCAGGCCTGGTGTGATACCTGTGGGAGCCGGCTTGCCGGCGATGGGCCGCAAAGCGGCCCCATGCCCGTCCCCGGTCAATCCGCTATCCTGAGCACTCTTCTGCTCCGGACCACACCATGGAACTGCACATTCGCCTGGAAGGCCGCAAAGGCCTGGCCGACCAGCTTTACCAGCAACTGCGCGCCGGCATCGACAGCGGCCACCTGGCCGCCGGCACCCAACTGCCGCCCAGCCGCCTGCTGGCAGAGCAGTTGGGCGTGTCGCGCAAGACCGTGGCCGAGGCCTATTCCCGGCTGACCTACGACAACCTGCTGAGCGGCGTGGTCGGCCGGGGCACCTTCATCACTCCGCGCCAGCCGCTGCGCAGCAGCGAATCGACCACCATTCCCTTGGCCGCTGCCGCGTCGCTCGAGCGCTGGCAGCAGCGCGCCACCGTGCTGAGCCAACGCCAGCTGGAGGCTCCCTCGCGTTATGACTTCATCGGCGGAGCCTCGAGCAAGGCGCAGTTCCCGTTCGACCAGTGGCGCAGTTGCCTGAACCATGCCCTGCGCCGCAGCCAGCGCCACCCCGAGCGGCAGTTCCCGGCCCAGGGCCTGCCAGAGCTGCGCGAGGCCATCGCCCATCACATCGCCTACACCCGCGGCGTGCACTGCAGCGCCGCCGACCTGCTGGTGTGCAACGGCGCCCAGCAGGCTCTGGACCTGATCGCCCGGGTACTGGTCGAGCCAGGTTGCCAGGTGGCCATGGAAGACCCCGGCTACCCGCCGGCGCGGCAACTGTTCCTGGCCCTGGGCGCGCGACTGCAATCGGTACCGGTGGACGATGAAGGGCTGTGCGTGGAGCAGATCGCCGACGGTACCCGGCTGATCTACGTGACGCCCTCGCACCAGTTCCCGCTGGGCATGCCGATGAGCGAGCCACGCCGGCACGCCCTGCTGGCACGGGCCGCCGAGCTGGGTGCGTTGATCATCGAAGACGACTACGACTGCGAGTTCCGCTACCACGGGCCAGCCGCAGACGCGTTGCAGCGCCTCGACCGCCATGGCCTGGTGGCCTATGTGGGGACCTTTTCCAAGACCTTGCTGCCCGAGCTGCGCCTGGGCTACGCCATACTGCCGCCCGCCGTGCTGAAGGCCGCCTGCGTGGCCAAGCACCTCAGCGACTGGCACAGCCCGACCCTGTTGCAGTGGGCACTGGCGCGCTTTCTCGGCGAAGGCCACCTGAACAAGCACATCCGCCGTTGCCACGAGGTCTACAGCGCCCGTCGCGAACGCATCCTCGCGCGGTTGGGCGGTGACCTGGCACCGTGGTTCAGCGCCATCCCCGCCAGCGCTGGCTTCCACCTCAGCGCCCTGGCCAGGCCTGGGGTCGATGTCGAGCTGCTGGCCAACCTCGCACGCAAGGTGGAGGTCGGCCTTTACTCGCTGGCGCCGTTCTTCAGCGAAGCGCCAGTGCGCCCTGGGCTGTTGCTGGGCTTCGGCGCCATCGAGCTGCTGGACATCGACCCGGCGCTGGACCGGGTGCGCGACACCCTGCAGCGCCTCAGTTGACCGACGCGGCCTTGCCCGCCGCTACCGGGCGGGCAATCGCCGCGGCATAACCGCGTGGGTTGAAGCACGCGGTAACCAGCAGCATCGCCACCACGGTCACGGTCAGCAGCGTCCAGGAGGCCTGGAAATCACCGCTCACGTCGCGCAACCAGCCGGTAATGTACGGCACGATGCCGGTGATGATGAAGCCGATGCCCTGTACGAACGCCGCCAGGCTGCCAGCTTCGGCAGGCGTCTTCAGGTGCTCCAGGGTCAGCGTCAGGCTCTGGCTGAAGCAGGCACCCAGGCCGAAACCGATCATCGCCACCCACAGCCCCGAGGCCAGCGTGGGTGCCAGCAACAGGCCGAGGAAACCCGCCAGCTGGATCGCCAGGGCCAGCCACAGGCCCGGGCGCCGGTCTGCCCAGCGCCGCAGCAACAGCGGCAGGCCCAGTGCGCCGGCCACCTGGAAGATGGTCATCAGGCCAACCAGGTCGGCGCCGCCCTGGGCGCTGCCGCCATGCTCGATGTGATAGGCCGGCAACCAGGCCACCATGCTGGTGTAGCCGCCGTTGATCAAGCCGAAGTACAGCGCCAGCAACCAGGCCCTGCGCGTTCCGAACCAGTGCCCGCCGGTTGCACCGGCCAGCTTCGGCGCCTCCTGGCGTGGCCGCAGCACGGCCCAGGCCAGCACCGCCAGCACCGCAGGAATCGCCCACAGGCCCAGGCCGACCTGCCAGTGGCCGAAGTAGCCACTGATGTGCGGCCCGAGCACGGCGGCCAGGCCGCCGCCGCTCATCAGCGCTGCCGAATACAGGCCCATCGCCCCCGCCAGGCGGCCGGGGAACCAGCGGTTGACCAGCCCCGGCATCATGCCCTGCACTACCGCCACCCCCAGGCCGGCGACCACCGCACTGGCAATCAGCGCCCAGGCGCTGTCCAGTTGCAGGCGCCACAGGCAGGCCAGGGCAATGGCTGACAGGCCAGCGAGCATGCCGCCATGTTCGCTGATCCAGCGCCGCAACCAGGGTTGCAGCAAGGGCACCAGGCCCATGCACAACACCGGCAACGCCGTCAGCAAGGCCGCCTGCTGGTAACCCAGGCCGGTGCTGGCGCGCATGGGTTCGAGCAACGGGCCGATGCTGGTCAGTATCGGCCGCAGGTTCAGTGCCAGCAGCATGACCAGCAACAGGTTCAATGCCGCTCTCATTGTGCGTTGGCCTGTTTCCATTCAAGGTACAGACCGGCTTCGCCGCTGGGCTTCAAGGCGCGCAGCGGCAGGCTCTGCTGCTGAGGCGGGCGAGCCATCTGCGCATATACCGCCGCGGTGGACAAACCGTAGGGTTCGCCCTCGGCGTTGTCGTAGGCAAACCAGGCCCGCTCGATGCCACACAGGTGCATGGCCGCCAGGCACATCGGGCACGGGTGACCGCTGGCGTAGATCTCGGCGCCATCCAGGCGCGCCTGGCCCAGAGCGTGGCTGGCCTTGCGGATGGCCTGCATCTCGGCGTGGGCGGTCGGGTCCTGGGTGCTGTGAATCTCGTTGACCGCACGCGCCAGCACCTGCCCCTTGTACACCAGCACAGCGCCGAAGGGCCGGCCACCGGCCTTGATGTTGGCGCGGGCCAGGTCGAGCGCTTCGCGCATGTAGCGTTCTTCGGACATGAATCGGTTCTCCTGTTGCAAGACCTGGTCATTATCCGGCCTTGGGCGGCCTGGCAGAAATGAAGAGATTGGATGCCTGTCAGTGGCCTCCCGAATGGTCGATTGGCCTCCAGCTTATGCGCGCGATTGGCTATCGGGCATGCCAACGGGCGGCGCTACAGTAGCGCCATCCCCACCCCACACCCTTTGGAGACAGCCATGCACAACCGTATCGAATGGGCCAAGCACGCCCCCGAGGCCTACAAAGCCATGGTCGGCCTGGAGCAGGCCCTGGCCAAGAGCGGCCTGGAGAATTCCCTGCTGGAACTGGTGCGCCTGCGAGCTTCGCAGATCAACGGCTGCGCCTATTGTGTCAACCTGCACGCCAACGATGCGCGCAAGGCCGGTGAGACCGAGGCCCGCCTGCAGACCTTGTGCGTCTGGCAGGAAACCGCCTACTTCACCCCGCGCGAGCGTGCTGCGCTAGCCTGGGTGGAAAGCCTGACCCGGCTGCCCGAGCACGGTGCGCCGCAGGGGGAATATGAAGCCTTGCAGGAACACTTCGAGCCGGCCGAGGTGGCCAACCTGACCCTGGCAATTGCCGCCATCAATGCCTGGAACCGCTTCGGGGTCGGGTTTGCCATGGTGCCGGCCTGATTATTCCTGGTTTCCAGTGCCGGCCTCTTCGCGGGTGAACCCGCTCCCACAGGGACCCCACGGAATCTGAAAGTTGCGCTGTACCTGTGGGAGCGGGTTTACCCGCGAAGAGGCCGGTACAGGCAACATCTCAACGCCCGGCCAACCGCGCCCGGTAGCTGCCGGGGCTCTGCCCGGTCCACTTCTTGAACGCCCGGTGAAACGCACTGGGTTCCTGAAACCCCGTCTGCTCGGCAATCTCGGCAATGCTCAGTTCACCTTCGCGCAGCCGCTCGAAGGCCATTGCCCGGCGCACCTCATCCTTGATCTGCTGGTAAGAACGCCCCGCCCGCTCCAGCTGCCGACGGAAAGTACTGGCACTGACCCCCTGCTGCTGCGCCAGCGCCGCCAGCGTCGGCCACTGCCCATAGCGCCGCGCCCGCAGGTGTCGGTACACCTCGGCCACCAGCCCGTTCTGGTTGCGAAAGCGAATCACCAGCCCCTGCGGCGCGCTGCGCAGGAAGATCTTCAAGGCCGCCAGGTCCTGCACCACCGGCAAGCGCAGGTAGGCGCTGTCGAACTCCACCTCGGTGCGCCCGCTGCCCAGGCGCAGGTCCGGCCCCCACAGCAGCAGGTCGTCCTCCTGGGCCGGGCGCGACACCGCCAGCTCGGTGCGGTCGATGGCAATCCGCCGCCCGGCCAACCAGCACAGCATGCCGATCATCAGCACCAGGTAGGTTTCCTCGGCATACACCCGGGTCAGCGGGTCGGCGATGCTTGACTGCACGCTGATCAGCGCCCGGCCGCCACGCACCGTCAGGCTGCCGCGCAAATCGCGCAGGAACAAGCCAAAACCGCCCATGCACTGGCGCAAGGCCTTTTCCAGGTTCGGCTCCAGGATCAGGCCCCGGCAGATCAGCGCGAAACTGCCCAGCGGCATGCCGTGGCTGTCGAGGCGGAAGAACTCGTCGTCCAGGCGCTGGATCAGCGCCAGCCACAGCTGGGCGAAGGCCTTGGCCGGTACACGGGCCTGGGGCTGCTGGAGCAGTTGCGGGTCGATGCCCACCGCACGCAACTGCGCATCGCGTTCGGCGGGGCAATCGCGCAGGGCGTGGAGCATGGCATTGAGGAAGTACACGGCGACCGAATCGCTATCGCGCATGGCGGTTTTCGCTGTCTATGCTGAGTGGCAAAAAGTGCCAGGTTGTCTGAACAGTTCCGGCATAGGCTGCAACAGTGCCTTTGCCTAGACTCGGTCCCACTCCGGGATCGCCGGCCATTCTCGCAGAGCCTGGCCCGGTCCCGCCATGCCTTCGCAATCGGAGCCCCTATGAGCAGCGCAGAAATCTACGTCGTCAGTGCCGTCCGTTCAGCCATTGGTGGCTTTGGCGGTTCCCTCAAGGACCTGCCGCTGGCCGACCTGGCCAGCGCCATCACCCGTGCCGCCATCGAGCGCTCGGGCGTGGCCGCCGAGCAAATCGGCCACCTGGTGATGGGCACGGTGATCCCCACCGAACCGCGTGATGCCTACCTGGCCCGCGTAGCGGCAATGAACGCCGGCATCCCCAAGGAAACTCCGGCATTCAACGTCAACCGCCTGTGCGGCTCGGGCCTGCAGGCCATTGTCTCGGCGGCCCAATGCCTGCTGCTGGGCGACACCGATGTAGCCGTGGCGGCGGGCGCCGAATCCATGAGCCGTGGCCCGTACCTGCTGCCGCAGGCACGCTGGGGCGCCCGCATGGGCGACCTGCAAGGCATCGACTACACCGTCGGCGTGCTGCAGGACCCGTTCGAACACTTCCATATGGGCATCACGGCCGAGAACGTTGCGGCCAAGCACGGCATTACCCGCGAAATGCAGGACGAGCTGGCCCTGACCAGCCAGCGCCGCGCTGCCCGCGCCATTGCCGAAGGCCGCTTCGCCAGCCAGATCGTTCCGCTGGAACTGAAAACCCGCAAGGGCAGCGTGCAGTTCAGCACTGACGAGCATGTACGTGGCGAGGTGACCGCCGAACAACTGGCAGGGATGAAGGCGGTGTTCAAGAAAGACGGCACCGTTACCGCCGGCAACGCCAGTGGCATCAATGACGGCGCTGGCGGCCTGGTACTGGCCAGTGGTGAAGCGGTGCGCCGCCTGGGCCTGAAGCCGCTGGCACGCCTGGTGGGCTATGCCCATGCCGGCGTCGAGCCTGGACTGATGGGCCTGGGCCCGATCCCGGCCACCCGCAAGGTGCTGGAGAAGACCGGCCTGAAGGTGCAGGACCTGGACGTGATCGAGTCCAACGAAGCGTTCGCCGCCCAAGCCTGCGCAGTGGCCCGCGAACTGGGCTTCGACCCGGAAAAGGTCAACCCCAACGGCTCGGGCATTTCCCTGGGTCACCCGGTGGGCGCCACCGGCGCGATCATCGCCACCAAGGCCATTCATGAGTTGCAGCGCATCCAGGGCCGCTACGCCCTGGCCACCATGTGCATCGGCGGCGGCCAAGGCATCGCCGTAGTCTTCGAGCGCGTCTGAGGAAGCCTGACACATGAGCATTGAACAGATTGCCGTGATCGGCGCCGGCACCATGGGCAACGGCATTGCCCAGGTATGCGCGGTGGCCGGCTACCAGGTGCTCCTGGTGGACGTTTCCGACGCGGCGCTGGAGCGCGGCGTGGCCACCTTGAGCAAGAACCTCGAGCGCCAGGTCAGCAAAGGCACCCTCGACCCTGACAAGGCGGCAGCCGCCCGTACCCGCATTCACACCAGCACCGACTATACCCAGCTGCGCGGCGCGCAGCTGGTGATCGAGGCCGCCACCGAAAACCTGCAGCTCAAGCAGCGCATCCTGCAGCAGGTAGCCGCCAACGTCGCCGCCGACTGCCTGATCGCCACCAACACCTCGTCGCTGTCGGTCACCCAGCTGGCGGCCAGCATCGAGCACCCCGAGCGTTTCATTGGCGTGCACTTCTTCAACCCGGTGCCGATGATGGCGCTGGTCGAGATCATCCGCGGCCTGCAGACCAGCGACAGCACCTACGCCCAGGCGCTGGTGGTGACAGAAAAGGTCGGCAAGACCCCGATCACCGCCGGCAACCGCCCGGGCTTCGTGGTCAACCGCATCCTGGTGCCGATGATCAACGAAGCGATTTTCGTGCGCCAGGAAGGCCTGGCCAGTGCCGAGGACATCGACACCGGCATGCGCCTGGGCTGCAACCAGCCAATCGGCCCGCTGGCCCTGGCCGACCTGATCGGCCTGGACACCCTGCTGGCGATCATGGAGGCCTTCCACGAAGGCTTCAACGACAGCAAGTACCGCCCTGCCCCGCTGCTCAAGGAAATGGTCGCGGCCGGTTGGCTGGGGCGCAAGAGCGGCCGCGGTTTCTTCACCTACTGAGGAGCGAACGCCATGCCCCCGGTCAATGCCGCGATGCGCTGTGCCAACTTTGAAGAGCGACGTGACCGGGCCATGGCGCTGTTTGCCGAAAAGGGCTTCGGTCAGGTCAGCATGCGCGAACTGGCGGCCCATGTGGGACTCACCGCGGGCTCGCTGTACCACCACTTTCCCAGCAAGCAGGACCTGCTGTACGACCTGATCGAGGAGTTGTACGAGGAGTTGCAGGCCACCCTGGACCAAGGGCGCCGGGCCATGGCTCGTGGGGCGTCGGCGTTGGGCTGCCTGATTGCCGCGCACTGGCAGCTGCATGCCGAGCGGCCGATGCAGTTTCGCCTGGCGGAGCGTGACTTCTGTTGCCTGAGCGACGACCAGCAGGCGCGCCTGGCCTTGTTGCGCAAGCGCTATGAGGCGGGGTTGCTGAGGTTGATCGCACCGCAGGCAAAGCTGCAGGGGGAAGCCCTGGTGGCCACGGCGCATGTGGTAGCGACGCTGCTGAACCAGTTGCCTGGGCTGCTGAAGGCCTTGCCCGAGGAACAGGGGCTGGGGTTGATGGAAAGCATGCTGGTGGGTGGGCTGGAGCGGACCCTGCGCTAGCGCCTGTGCCGGCCTCTTCGCGGGCTTGCCCGCTCCCACAGAAACTCGCAGGCTTCAAGGCTTGCACAGTACCTGTGGGAGCGGGCGCGCCCGCGAATAGGCAAACACAGTCAGCGCAGAAGCGACTGGATCTGCTCGTGCAAGGTATCCAGGTCGAACGGCTTGGCCAGGATCGGTGCCTTGCGGGTGATCGGGCTGCCGGACTCGAGGATCTCCGCCGGGTAGCCGCTGATGAAGATCACCTTCAGGTCCGGCCGCAACTTCACCGCCGGCTCGGCGATGTCCACCCCGGAAATCCCGCCCGGCAAGCGGAAGTCCGTGACCATCAGGTCGAGGTGCGGCTTGCTTGCCAGGATCGCGAACGCCTGCTCGCCATCCTCGGCCACCAGCACATGGTAGCCCTCGCCTGCCAGGTAATCACGAAGGATCATGCGAATCGCCGGTTCGTCCTCGACCACCAGCACTACATCTTGTGCATCTTCACTCATGTCAACGCCTTGAAATATTTACAGCTGGCCATCAGACCCCAGGCTCATGCAGAGGTTGCCCGCGCCTGGTCGTTTTGTTGTTCGCAGGTTGCCAGTGGCAATTGCAAGGTGAAGGTGGCGCCTTTGCCCACTTCACTTTCCACCAATATGCGCCCGCCATGGGCCTGGACGATCTGCTCCGATATGTACAGCCCCAGGCCCAACCCACCACTGGCCTGCTGGGTAGCGACCCGCTCGAACTGCTGGAAGATGCGCTGCTGGTTGGCCGCGCAGATGCCGATGCCATGGTCCTGCACCTGCACGCAGGCCAGGCCGTCCTGCTCGAACACCCGCACCTGCACCGGTTTGCGCTCACCATAACGCAAGGCATTGGACAACAGGTTGGCCAGCACCTGCTCGATGCGAAACTCGTCCCACTCGCCCTGCAGCGGCTCGCAGCGTTGCAACTCGATCTGGGTGTCCAGTGCGCTGGCCTGGGCGGCAAAGTTCTCCACCAGGCCACGCACCAGCAGGCCCAGGTCGAACGCCTTGGGCCGCAGCGACAGTTTGCCGGTGCGGATGCGCGATACATCGAGCATGTCTTCGACCAGGCGGATCAGGCTGTTGATCTGCCGCTCGTCGCGCTCGACCATGGCCTGCAGCTTGTCGCCGCTGAAGGCGGCAAGGTTGCCGCGTGCCAGGTGCAGCTTGCGCAGCTGGGTTTCCAGGATCAGGCCATTGAGCGGGGTGCGTACTTCGTGGGACACGATCGACATGAAGTCATCGCGCATGCGCACGGCATGCTCCAGTTCAGCCCGCGCCGCTTGCAGCTGGGCCAGCAGCTGTTCCTGCTCCTGGCGGCTGCGCTCCAGGGCCTGCAACTGGCGGTCGAGCACTTTACGCTGGCGGTACAGGTCGACAAACACCGACACCTTGCTCTTCACCGCCAAGGTGTCGAGCGGCTTGTGCAGAAAGTCCACCGCGCCGCTTTCATAACCCTTGAACGCGTAGTTCATCTCGCGTCCGGCGGCGGTGACGAACACGATGGGGATGTTGCGGGTCTTTTCCGTGCCGCGCATCAGCTCGGCCAGTTCGAAACCGTTCATGCCCGGCATCTGCACATCGAGGATGGCCAGGGCGAACTCGTGCTCGAGCAGCAGCGACAACGCTGCCTCGGCCGACTGGGCCTGATGCACCTCGCGGTCTGGGCCCTGGATCAGGGCGTCGAGGGCCAGCAGGTTTTCTGGCAGGTCGTCGACGATCAGCAGTTTGGCGATGGTGTGGCTTAGCATGCGCTGTGTTCCAGGGCCGCGAGCAATTGCTCGATGCCACTCAGAGAAAGAATATGGTCGGGCTGGTGCAGGGCCAGGGCGGCCTCCGGCATCAGCGCCACCTGTGCGTCGCGAGGGTCCTGGACCACGGTCCGGCCCCCATTGTGCTTGATATAGGCCAGGCCTTCGGCGCCATCCTCATTGGCCCCGGTGAGCAGCATGCCCAACAGGCCCGCACCGAAAACATCGGCCGCCGACATGAACAGGTAGTCAATCGCCGGCCGGGAAAAGTGCACCGGTGGCTCCTGGCTCAACGACAGGGTCAGGTCACGCTCCACCGACAAGTGATAACCCGGCCCGGCCACGTAGATCTGCCCGGCGCGCAGCGGCTGCTTGTCACGGGCCTCGCACACTGGCCGCTGCAGGCGGCGCTGCAGTACCTCGGCCAGCTGGCTGTGGCGGTCATCCGGCAGGTGCAGCACGCATATCACCGGAATGCCGAGGCCGGCCGGCAACGCGCCCAGCACGCTGAACAGCGCTGTCACGCCGCCCGCCGAGGCGCCGATCACCACCGCGTGCACGCCTTTCATGACTTGCGGTAGATCCGTTCGGGCTTGACCAGCGGCTCGAAGCGCTCGCTGTAAGCGGAAAAGTCCACCGACTCCTTGCTGCCCAGCACCAGGAAGCCGCGGTGGCAAAGGGATTCGTGAAACAGGCCCAGGGCACGGTCCTGCAGTTCCTTGTTGAAGTAGATGAGCACGTTGCGGCACGACACCAGCTGGGTTTCGGAAAACACGCTGTCGGTGGCCAGGCTGTGGTCGGCGAAGGTCACGTTGTCACGCAAGGTGCTGTCCATGATGGCGTTGCCGTAGGCCGCCGTGTAGTACTCGGCAAAGTCCCGACGGCCACCGGCAATGCGATAGTTTTCGGCGTATTCGCGCATGCTCTGCATCGAGTAGATGCCCTGCTTGGCCTTGTCCAGCGAATGCGGGTTGATGTCGGTGGCGTAGATGATGGTGCGCTCCAGCAGGCCCTCCTCACGCAGCAGGATGGCCATCGAATACACCTCCTCGCCCGTGCTGCAGCCGGCAATCCACACCTTGATCGACGGCCAGGTACGCAGCAGCGGCACCACTTCGTTGCGCAGCGCCAGGTAGTGCCCCGGGTCGCGGAACATCTCGCTGACCGGGATCGTCAGGTACTGCAGCAACTGCATGAACATGCCAGGATCGTGCAGCACGCGCTCCTGCAGCGCCGACACCGTGAGGCAGTCGAACTGGCGCAGCGCATGCAGGATCCGGCGCTTGATCGACGCTCCGGAATAATTGCGGAAATCGTAGCTGTACTTGAGGTAGATGGCCTCGATCAGCAAGCGGATTTCGATGTCGGTGTTACGTTCGCTAGTCAAATTCGCTCCAGTTGCGGCAGCCAGACCCGGATCAGCGAGAACAAGCGGTCCAGGTCGATCGGTTTGGCCAGGTAGTCATTGGCACCGGCCTGCAGGCAACGCTGCTGGTCATCCTTCATCGCCTTGGCGGTCACGGCGATGATCGGCAGTTTTCGCCAGCGCGCTTGCTGGCGGATCAGTCGGGTGGCCTCGAAGCCGTCCATCTCCGGCATCATCACATCCATCAGCACCAGGTCGATGTCGTCATGCTGCTCCAGGCGCTCGATGGCCTCGCGGCCGTTGCGGCCGATTTCGACGATCGCGCCCTTGTGCTCCAGCGCGCTGGTCAGGGCGAAGATGTTGCGCACATCGTCGTCCACCAGCAATACCTTGCGGCCTTCGAATACCTTGTCGCGGCTGCGCGCGGTCTTGAGCATGCGCTGGCGTTCGTTGGACAGTTGCGACTCGACCTTGTGCAGGAACAGCGTCACTTCGTCGAGCAAACGCTCCGGCGAGCGGGCGCCCTTGATGATGATCGAGCGCGAGTACTTGAGCAGGTCGGCTTCCTCTTCGCGGGTCAGGTTGCGCCCGGTATACACGATCACCGGCGGGAAGGCCCGGATGTCTTCGGCAGTCATGCGCTTGAGCAGCTCGTTGCCGAGCATGTCCGGCAGCTTGAGGTCAATAATCATGCAGTCGTAGATATTCTCGCGCAGTAACGCCAGGGCATCCTGGGCCATGGCCACGGCGGTGATCTCGACATCGTCGTCACCGATCAGGCGGGCAATGCTTTCGCGCTGCAGGTCGTCGTCCTCCACCAGCAGGATGTGCTTGAGCTTCTGAGTCAACTTGGCTTCCAGGCGGGCGAACACTTCCTTGAGTTCTTCGCGGCTGGTGGGCTTGACCGCGTAGCCGACGGCGCCCATGTGCATGGCCGCCTCCACCCGGTCTTCCACGGAAATGATGTGCACCGGGATGTGCCGGGTATTGGCCTGTTCCTTCAGGCGCTGCAGCACGGTCAGGCCGGAATGGTCAGGCAGGCGCATGTCCAGCAGGATGGCATCGGGGATGTACTGGGCGGCCAGCTCGAAGCCTTCGTCGGCGCCCTGCGCCACCAGGCAGCTGTAACCCAGTTCGTGAGCCAGGTCGAAGAGGATGCGGGCGAAGTTCGGTTCGTCCTCGATCACCAGGATGCAGCGGTTGCCGAACGGCGCTTGCTCGCGGTCATCGGCAAACGCCGGCTGCGGCCGTTTCGGCGCTGCGGCCACCGGCACCTGCGGCGCGGGTGGCAAGGTATCGACTGCCGGGCGCAGGCTGAGCGGCTCGATGTCCTGCCCCGCGCGCTCGTAGCGCTCCGGCAGGATCAGGCTGAATACGCTGCCCTGGCCGGGACTGCTGTCGACACTGATCTGCCCGCCCAGCAGGTGCGCCAGGTCGCGGGAAATGGACAGCCCCAGGCCGGTACCGCCATAGCGGCGGTTGCTGGTGCCATCGACCTGGTGGAAGGCGCCGAAGATCGCCTCCTGCTGGTCGACAGCAATGCCGATACCGGTATCGCGCACGGCAAAGACGATGCCGTGGTCGGGCTGGTAGCCGATGTTCAGGCTGACCTGGCCGCGCTCGGTGAACTTGATCGCGTTGGACAGCAGGTTCTTGAGAATCTGCTCCAGGCGCTGGCGGTCGGTGAACAGCGTGGCCGGCACCTGCGCCTCGGTGGTCACCTCGAAGGCCAGGCCCTTGTGCCCGGCCAGCGGCTCGAACATGCCGCGCAGGCCTTCGACCAGGCGTTCCACCTGGGTGCTTTCGGGGCGCACTTCGAGCTTGCCGGCTTCCACCTTGGCGATGTCGAGAATGTCGTTGATCAGGTTGAGCAGGTCGTTGCCGGCCGAGTAGATGGATTCGGCGAACTTGACCTGCTCGTCGCTGAGGTTGCCCTCGCCGTTCTCCGCCAGCAGCTTGGCCAGGATCAGCGAACTGTTCAGCGGCGTGCGTAGCTCGTGGGACATGTTGGCGAGGAATTCGGACTTGTACTTGCTCGAACGCTGCAGCTCATCGGCGCGCGCCTGCAGTTCGTCCTGGGCATGCAGCAGCTCGTCGTTCTTGCGGTCCAGCGCTTCGGTGCGCTCGGACAGCTGCTCGTTGGTCTGCTCCAGTTCCGCCTGCTGGGTTTCCAGGTGGGCCTGGGACTCCTTGAGCACGCGGGATTGTTCTTCGAGCTCTTCGTTGGCGGTTTTCAGCTCTTCCTGCTGCACTTGCAGCTCTTCGTTCAGTTGCTGGGTCTCTGCCAGTACTTCCTGCAGGCGCTGCCGGTAGCGGGCGCTTTCGATGGAAATGCCGAGGTTGCCACCGACCTGCAGCAGCAGTTCCTCGTCACGCTGCTGCAACGGCCGCAGGAAGCCCAGCTCGACGATGCCGTTTATCTGCCCGTCGTCGCGGGCTGGCATCAGCAAGGCACTGCGCGGCTGCCCGCGGCCCAGGCCGGAACTGAAGTGGAAATAGCCTTCCGGCAAGTCGTCCAGGCGCAGCAGCCGCCCTTCGCGCACGGCCTGGGCCAACAGGCCCTCGTGGTCGCCCAGCACCTGCTGGCGAGCCTGCTCCTCGGCATCCAGGCCATAGCTGGCCACGCGCACCAGGCGGCCGTGCTCGTCACGCACATACACCGCGCCCACCACGCTGCCCAGGTAAGCGCCGAAGAAGCGCAGGATATTGTCACCGAGCATGGGCAGGGTCAGCTGCCCCAGCACCTGTTCGGCCAGCTGGGTCTGGCCGTTGCGCAGCCAGGCCTGGTGTTCGAGGACCTCGGCCGCGCGCTGCTGGGCCTGGAAGTTTTCATCATAGGTGGTCGACAGCGCCACCAGGTCGCGCCGCCCGAGGTAGGCCAGCAAGGCGCTGAGGCCGACGATGAACAGCACGAAGGCCGACATGACCGTGACGGTCACACTGTTGACCCTCTCGTTGCGCGTCATGCGCAACTGTTGTTCGCTGCTGATCAGGTTGTCGAACTCTTTGCGGATCTCGTCGGTCAGGCGCTTGCCGCGGCCGTTGCCGACCAGGGCGCGGTAATCACCCTCGTTGCGGCGCAGCTCGATCATCTGGCTGCCAAAGGCATTCCAGGCCTGCTGCAAGGCGATCAGGCGGTCGATACGTTCGACCTGTTGCGGGTTGTCGCCAACCATGCCGCGCAGGCTCTGCAGGCTGTCGATAATGCGCGGCTTGGCCACCTCGTAAGGGTCGAGGAAACGCTCGTCGCCGGTGATCAGGAAGCCGCGCATGCCGGTTTCCATGTCGATCGACAGTTTGACCGTTTCGTTGGCATTGCCGATCACCCGGTCGGTGTGCTCGACCCACTGCAAGGCGGAAAGCAGGTAGTTGATCACCGCAACGAAGGCCACGGCCCCCAGCAGGCCAACCCCCAGTGGCAGGCCAACGTTGCGGCTCAACAGCTTGCGGAAGCTGCGCTGGTCCATCGAGGCTGCTTGAATCATGTGAAAACGCCCGAGCTATAAAGTCCATTGAAAGGTGTGGCGGATCAGTCTTTGTCATTATCTGCCACTGCGCCGTCCTGTTAAGCGAGTCTAACCAGCTTTGCCGGGTCTGGCAGGGCATTTAGCCAGTATTTGAAGGTAGCGTGCGCCAATCGTTCCATCTGATTGCAGGGCCCGGTATCCTCGGGAACTTCTGCTGCCATCCGGAGCACAGATTAAAGACATTCATTCGTACAGGATCCGAACCATGCACCTTCTGGTAGTCGAAGACGACGACATCGTACGCATGCTGATGGTCGAAGTGCTCGACGAACTGGGCTACAAGGTCATCGAGGCAGAGCATGCCAGTGCGGCACTGCGCATTCTCGAAGACCCGGGCCAGCAGCTGGCGCTGATGGTGACCGATGTGGGGCTGCCCGACATGCGCGGCGAAGAGCTGGCGGGCAAGGCGCGCGAGCTGCGGCCGCTGTTGCCGGTGCTGTTCGCCAGTGGCTATGCCGATAGTTTCGATGTACCGGAGGGCATGCACCTGATCGGCAAGCCGTTCGGTATCGACCAGTTGCGGGATAAGGTACAGGCCATTCTGGGTAAGCCTTGAAATCGGTGTCGCCTGCTTCGCGGGCTTGCCCGCTCTCATGGAACAAATCGTAACTCTTTGATTCGACACAGTCTGTGTGGGAGCGGGTTTACCCGCGAAGAGGCAGGCACAGGCTGCAGCTGACTACAGCTCCCTGCGCAACAGGTAGCTATCCATGATCCACCCCTTGCGCGCCCGCTCCCGCTCACGCACTTCAAGTATCTGCGCCTTTACCGCCTGCAACGGCCCGGCAATCAGCACCTCATCCGCGGTGCCCAGGTAAGCGCCCCAATAGATCATCAGCCCCGGATCACCAAGCCGCGCAAACGCGCACTGCCCGTCGAGCATCACCAGCACATTGTCGATCTGCCCCTGCCCGGCCAGGCGCCGCCCTGGCAATACGGTCAACGGCTCACCGACACGATTGAGCGGTACCTGATGCCGCGCCGCCAGCGCCTGTACGCTGCTGATGCCCGGAATTACCTGCAGGCGCAGCGCCACACCACGCTCACGGACCAGGCCAAGGACGCGTAGGGTGCTGTCGTACAGCGTCGGCTCGCCCCACAGCAGAAAGGCGCCGGTTTCACCGTCGCCGACCTCCTGCTCGATCAGTTGGGCATACAGCGCAGCACGCTGCCGGTGCCAGTCCTGCACCGCGCCCAGGTAGTCCTCCGCCCGGCCATCGCGAGCAGGGTCGGCCACCTGCACCAGGCGGTAGCCGCCCTCGGGCCGGTAGCGCTGCAGAATGGCCTTGCGCAGGTGCACCAGTTCGTCCTTGTCGCCGCTTTTGTCGAGCACGAAGAACACGCTGGCCTGGCGCAGCGCATCGACCGCCTCGTAGGTGACCTGGCGCGGGTCACCCGGGCCGATGCCGATCAACAACAGGTCTTTCATTGCCCTGCCCTGTAGGGGAACCGGCAGCCATTGTCAGGTGGCTGCCGATATTTGGCAAAGCAACCCGTCAGAAGATGGAGAAGTTGTAGCTGACAATGACCCGCGTCTCGTCCATGTCACGCGCCCACTTTTCATAGTTGCTGCGGTAAGTGGAATTACGCAGGCGCACGCTGACGTCCTTGAACGTGCCACTTTGCACCTGGTACTTGAACTCGGTGTCGCGCTCCCACTCCTTACCTTCGGCCGCGCTGCCCGGCACCTTGATATTGTCACCGTTGATGTATCGGGTGAAGAAGGTCAGGCCGGGCACGCCCAGGGCCTTGAAGTCGTAGTCATAACGCACCTGCCAGGAGCGCTCCTGGGCGGCAGCAAAGTCGTTGACCTGGGCATAGTTGACCAGGTACGGGTTGGTGCCATCCAGGTACGGCATGGCACTGTCGCCATACATGCGCTGCCAGCCGGCACTGAGCTTGTGGCCACCCAGGCTGTAGCCGAGCATGCCGCTGAACGCGCGATGGTCGATTTCGCCAGCTCGGGCATTGCCGATGTCGTCACTCTTGATCAAGCGCAGGTCTGCCGACAGGCTGCCCACCGCCAATGGCTGGCTGGCCACCAGGCCGAGGAAGTGCTGGCGGTAGATGTTCTCCAGCTTGGCTACCTGGTACTGGGCGCTGAAGCGCTCGTTGAAACGGTAATCGACACCGGCCAGGTCAAAGTGGTCAGCCTCGATATCGCAGGCATAGCGCTTGTTCTTGCAATGCACGCGAATGTCCTGGCGGTCGGTGGAATCCCGTGCGGTGTACTTGTCCAGGCGGGCCAGGGTGAACTTCAGGTCGCGCACTTCTTCGGAGGTGAGCATGGCACCATGGAACATGGTCGGCAGCAGGCGGCCATCGTTGTACTTGAGCAACGGCACATCCGGCATCATCGAACCGTACTTGAGCACGGTATTGGAAACCTTGACCTTGGCCGCCAGGCCCATCTTCGCGTACTGGTCCGCCGAGTGGCGCGGGTCGTGGCCGGAAGACGGCAACAGGCCGCTGTTACTGTCCGCCGGGCTGGAGTCAAGTTTGAAACCGAACATGCCCAGCGCATCCACGCCAAAACCTACCGGTCCCTGGGTGTAACCCGACTGCACATTGAGGATGAAACCTTGTGCCCATTCTTCGCGTTTGGACGCACCCTGGCTGGAACTGCTGTGGCCGTCACGGAAATCCCGGTTGAAATAGACATTGCGTGCTTCGACCTTTGCACTGCTGTCTTCAAGAAAACCGGCGGCCTGGGCATTGACGCCGGCACACAACAGGAACAGGCCGGCAACACGACGCCCGGGGGCGAGGGGGAAAGGGGCAAACATGGGAGAAAACATCCAGAATAAGGCGAGTAAACAACCTGTGGCACGCGCTGGCCACGGTACTGCGAGGGGGCCGAACAATAGCCGGCCATCATCTGAAATTATCGCGCGAAGGCTCTGGCACGGGCCATTGGACCATGGTCTAAGCGCGCTGCAAGGCAACCTCGGGAAAACCGGACAATACCGCGCGCAAAACTAGGAAAGTTCCCGGCTTACTTACAAAAAGTTTGCAGTTTACCCAATACCCACGAATGACTACACTCGATATCAGCGAACAGCGGAACCCACCCGCGTGGCCGGCGTTTTATTCTTCTTCAATGTTCGTCACGCCCTGCCACGACCGACGTACAGGAGTGATTACAGTGTCCAGACTTGCAGAGTTTCGTGCTGCCGAAAAAGCGCTCCAGGAACAGATGGCGCAACTGGAAGCGTTGAAAAAGGATGCCGGCCTCAAACGCGAAATCGAATTCGAGCAGAAACTAGTCGGCCTGATGAAAAGCTATGACAAGAGCCTGCGCGATATCATCGCCATCCTCGACCCGAAGGCCGTGGCCCGAGTTTCCAGCGCAGCACCCAAGCAACAGCGCCGCGCGCGCGTGGTGAAGGTTTACACCAACCCGCATACCGGCGAACGGATCGAGACCAAAGGCGGTAACCACCGCGGGCTCAAGGCCTGGAAAGAACAATACGGAGCCGCCACGGTAGAAAGCTGGGTACGCTGATGAAACGTCCACACGCACTTCACACTTTTTTCACAAGGGCTGGCTCAGTATCGAGACAGCTAAAGGACTAGCGACCCCATCACGCGCCCGCACATGCGGGCCTCTAATTCCAGCGCCCTGCCTTGTGCAGGGCGCTTTCATTTGCGCAATCGGCACACTGCCGTATCATGGCCAGCCTGTCTGTTTTGCCGGTGCCCTGCGCCCGGCCCCGTCTCAGGAGTTCCCATGAGCCTGCACGATCTGCAAACCTTGCCTGGCGTCACCGCCCAACCGGACACCGCCACCGCCCAGTTCGTCTTCAACCACACCATGCTGCGTGTCAAGGACATCGAAAAGTCCCTGGACTTCTACACCCGCGTGCTGGGCTTCCGCCTGGTGGACAAGCGCGACTTCCCCGAAGCTGCCTTCAGCCTGTACTTCCTGGCCCTGGTCGACCCGGCGCAGATCCCTGCCGATGACAGCGAACGCCACCAGTGGATGAAGTCGATCCCCGGTGTGCTGGAGCTGACCCACAACCACGGCACCGAGAACGATGCCGACTTCGCCTACCACAACGGCAACACCGACCCGCGCGGCTTTGGCCACATCTGCATCTCGGTACCGGATGTACGCGCCGCCTGCGCGCGCTTCGAGGCCCTGGACGTGCCGTTCCAGAAGCGCCTGCAGGACGGGCGCATGAACCACCTGGCCTTCGTCAAGGACCCGGACGGCTACTGGGTCGAAGTCATCCAGCCGACCGAACTCAAAGGCTGAGCGTCATCGCGGCGCGCTCGTCGGGCCGGGAACTCCCGGCCCCTTGCTGTGGTATATGAAGGTAACTGCTTCACATGCCACAGCGAGGTAAGGACGATGCAATCTCTTCACTGTGAATATCGCAAGCACACCATCACCGCCAGCGTGATGCCCCACCCCGATTCCCCCCTCCCCTATGCCGCCGGATGCCTGATCACCGACCCCGAGGGGCACACCAGCAGGCGCATGTCGATGCCGATGAAGTTCTTCTCCGACCTGGAGAACGCACAGCATGTGTCTCTGGCCCATGGCCGGGCGCTGGTGGATCAGCAGTTGGATGAAGGGCACAAGGTGTTCTGACCTTGTTAATGCCTGTGCCGGCCTCTTCGCGGGCTTGCCCGCTCCCACAGGGATAGCGCTGCTGCTACATGCGGCGCTACCCCTGTGGGAGCGGGTTTACCCGCGAAAGGGCCGGCACAGGAATAATCAGATATCCCGGGCGTACGCCACCGCCGCCTCCACCTGCGCCCGAGTCGGTCGCACCCCGGTGTACAGCACGAACTGCTCCAGCGCCTGCAGCGCAATCACCTCCAGCCCGGTGATCACCGGTTTGCCCAACTCCCGCGCCCGCCTGATCAACGGTGTGCTCTCGGGCATCGCGACCACATCGAACACCCGCGCCGCCGCGGCGATGGCGTTCTCGGAAAACGCCAGCTCCTCGGCCTCGGGGCCACCCGCCATGCCAATCGGCGTCACGTTCACCAGCATGGGTGGGCACAGGTCGCCCAGCTCCCGCACCCAGCGATAACCACACACATCCGCCAGCTGCCGCCCGGCCTGCTCGTTGCGCGCAACGATGATGCCTTCGGCGAACCCGGCATCGCGCAAGGCGCTGGCCACGGCCTTGGCCATGCCGCCACTGCCGCGCAAGGCAAAAGCAGTGCTCGGGTCTACCTGGTGCTGCGCCAGCAACTGGCGCACGGCCAGGTAATCGGTGTTGTAGGCCTTGAGGTGGCCATCGGTATTGACCAGGGTATTGACCGACTCGATGGCCGCCGCCGACGGATCGATCTCGTCGACCAGGGCCATGCAGGCCTCCTTGTACGGCATCGATACCCCGCAACCGCGGATACCCAGAGCGCGGATGCCCGCGACCGCCGCCGGCAGGTCATCGGTGCGCATGGCCTTGTAGTAGAAATCCAGGCCCAGCTGCTGGTACAGGTGGTTGTGAAACCGTACACCGAAGGTGCCAGGGCGACCGGCCAGGGAGATGCACAGTACGGTGTCTCTGCTCGGAGTTGCCGACATAACCTGCTCCTTTGTCATAACTGAAACGTTTTTTCAGCGTAACAGAGGTAACCGCTGGTCGTCGCTTGCACAACCTTTACCGTTCCCCGTGCTCAGCTGACGAAGAGTGGAGGTATTACGGCCCGCCGCGCTAGTAAATGTTGATAACACCAATGACCACTATTGAGGAAGTTGATTTCAAACCGCCCAGCCAGCTGCGTAAGGTAGGGCCATGTTTTACAGGAGGTCCCCATGGCCACTATCCACATCATGTCCGTCGTCGGCAGTGCCGTCCCCGCTTCGCTGCGTGAGCAGGGCCTGCTGGCATGCTGGTACCTGGTGCGCAACGGCGAAGCCGTAAGCGGCCCGATGCCGACCCTCGCCTCGGCCCAGGCCCTGGTCGAACAGTTGCAACCAGGCACCTTGGTCGCCTGACCCGTATTTGTTGTGCGTTGCTCCCTACGCCCTTCTGGCCCGCTACCTGGCGGGTCTTTTTTTGCCTGGGCGTTATGCCTGCACCTCCCCGCCGCAGGTAATGAACAGTGCCAACAACGCGGCCAACTCGTGTTCGCGCTGGCCATAGCCTGCGCCAGGCAGGCTGGCCCAGATCGGCGCGGCCTTGGCGATCGCCTGGGCAATGCGGCCGGCCTTTATCAGTGCCAGCGCGCCGCATTCGCTCAGCAACTTGATTGCCGCCAGGTCCTGGGCCTCAGGGGTAAACCGGCCATTGAAGCCATAAGCGCTGACGATGGCCTCCCAGGTTCCGGCCAGAATCTGGTACCGCCCCGCCGCAGAGCTGTGAATGCCGTACCTGGGCAACCACACCTTCTGCTTCGGGTGCCTGCTGTAGTCATTGAACAGTTGGCCGCCGACCATGACGTTGTAACCATCGTCACTGGCAGCGATGGTCGAGGTACCTTCGGACCAGGCCAGCGTGTCCAGGAATGCGAGCACGTTCGCGCCGCCGGCAGCGGCAGAATCCAATCGAGCCATGTTGTCTCCATAGAGAAAAGCCCATACGCATGGGCGTGAACAGAATTGTCTTGCGGGACGCCTCACTCACCCTGCTTCCCGCGCAGGCGGGCTACCCCCTCGCCCTGGACGATGACCTGCCGGGGGGGATGGCCGCCGCGACTGGTCAGCGCTTCGATCTTGCCTTCCAGGCGCCCTACGGTTACCACCAGTTCATTGCGCTCCTTGGCAAACTGATCGGCCCTGGCCTGCGCTTCTCTTCGGGCGTCACGCTCGATATCGAGCAGCTCGTTCAGGCGCCGGACCACGCCAATGTCAGCGCTATCCATGGCACGGTCAGCCGCATCCCTGGACAGCCACTTGCGCAGCCAGAGGAAGGCGCCCAGCAACACGGTGCCTGTTCCGCCCAGCCAGGTGATGGTGCCTGGGCCGAGGTCAGTCGGGTCCATGAAAACCTCATTTCGAATGGTGATGTCGTAAGCCGGGAGAACGGTTTTCTCGGTGGCTTTCCTTGCTTGCACACTTAATTTAGCCTACAGCTAATATCATGACAAGGTAAAATTTAGCTTTGAGCATATTTAGCAGCAAGCTAAACACTGGCATGCTTCGCCCCATGGACATCTACGAAATTCGCAAGCACAACCTGGTCAAGCTGATCGGCAACCAGAGAAAGGGATCCTGCGCAGAGCGCTGGGGGATGGCACCTGCGCACCTGAGCCAGATCCTTTCGGACAAGACAGCGAAGAACCTGGGCGATGATGTGGCGCGCAGAATCGAAGGTATCGAGGGCCTGCCGCGGGGGTGGTTCGACGCAATGGCAGCGGGCGACCAGGCGCTGTCGCCAGCCGAGGCCGGCGACAGCAAGCTGTCCGCGGCGGACCTGGTCAAGCAGATGCTTGCCAGAAGCGGCAGAGGCATCCCTGAAGAAACCCGGCAAAGGCTACTGGCCGCTGCCGAGGAGCCGGCAGACTCGACGCTGGTGGCTTCTGAGCTTGTTCGGCCAGGCCTGGTGGGTGACGAAGTGTGGATTGCCCACTACGACGTCCGCGCGGCCATGGGCGGCGGGCAGATCCCCCACGACTACCCCGAGATGTTCAAGGATGTTCGCGTCAGCCCAAGCCACCTGCGCGAGCTGGGCGTGGAGTTCAGCGAGCACCACCACCTGAAGATGGTGACCGGTTGGGGCCAGTCGATGGAACCGACCATCAAGCACCGCGACCCGCTGATCGTGGACGTCAGCATCCGCGAGTTCGTCGGCGATGGAATCTACTTCTTCTCCTGGGGTGACCACATCTACATCAAGCGCCTGCAGATTGCCGACGAAGACCATTTCGAGATGATTTCCGACAACTCGCGGCACAAGGACCGCATGATTCGTCGGGACGAGACCTACATCCAGGCCAGGGTGCTGCTGGTGTGGAATGCGCACCTTGTGTAGAGCGAAGCCCGCTCTCACTCATTGACCAGCAGGGCACTGTAGGAGCAGCCTTGTGCTGCGAAGGGGCCGGTACTGTCAATGCCTGTCTGTTGCCTGTCCCCGCCTCTTCGCAGCACAAGGCTGCTCCTACAAAGTGGGCGTTTTACGATGTTCAGAAAGGTGCCGCCTCCTCCTGCTGCTCGTTGTCCCGCTCGACGACAAAGTCGTCACGCTCCTCCACGCTGCCACGCTCCCAGCGCACCGTCACGCTCTCGTCGTCGTTGAAGGTCAGTTCCAACTCGGGCGTCTCGGCCAGCACGCCCATCACCTCCTCCCACTCGGCATCGCCGTCGGTATCCAGGCGGTGCACCGTCACCCACCGCTGCGTCTGCGCCAGCGGGTGGTTGATCATCGCGGAAACGCGCAAGCTCAGGCGCTCTATTCCAGTCATTTCCTGGCGCTGATTGGGCGGGGATTTCATGTGATCAGACATATTCTTATCCTTGAAGCTGTATATTCGTACAGTGTTCGTGGAAAGCTTATCTCACTGCCAAATCAAGCGTAAAGCCCACCTGAGGAAAATTTTCGCCGACAGGTAATTTGTCGCCCGGCGAAATATTTTTAGCTTCGAGCTATTGACTAGTATTTAGCCTGTCGCTAAATTTCAATCCAGCAGCCGCCACCATGCTGCTGCGGTACCAACCACTATTTCCATTCAGGAGTTGTCCCATGAGCGTAGATATTCGCAACCTAACCATCGCCGTTCCGGTGGCCGAATCGTCGATCACCACCGTAGCGAGCGAACTCACCGGCAGCGAAGCGATTGCCCAATACCCGGACTACGTGACAGTGCTCAGCGACGGTTCGGTCCAGTTGTTCGCCCCCACCAAAGGCGCTTCGAGCAAAAGCACCCGCAGGACCCGCTGCGAGTGGTCGGAGCCGAAATACTGGACCTTGGGCGGCGCGCCGGATCACTGGAATCGCCAGGAAATGACGTTGACCAAGGTCAACTGGGCGCAGAAGGTGGTCATCGCGCAGATGCACGTTTACGCTGACGACAGCCCGCCCGTGAAGGTGTTCTGGAAAAAAGGCGACATCACCCTGGGGTTTCGGCAGACCTACAACCAGGCCGATCCTGTGAATTCGACGGTGCTCAAGGGGGTACCGCTGGGGGCGAAGTTCCAGGTGAGCATCCACGCCACCTCGGCAGGCGTTATCAACGTTACGGCCACGTGCAATGGAGTGACCGGTTCGTCCGGCGACCTGCAGTTCGACAGCACTTGGACTGCGCGGCTATTCGAGTTCCACGGCGGGGTCTACAACCAGGTGGACTACACCGATACAACGCCCGCCGATGACGGCTCGATCTGCATCATCAGCGACCTCGCGCTGATTCATGCCTGAGCCCAGGCACCCGGCGTGCATCCCGATGCAACCCAGCACAGGTTGCATCGGGATCGCCCGGAATCGACCGTTCAGCTCGAATGACCGCTTTCCCCTTGAATGAAGTCCAGGTGGGCCACTCGAGGCTGCCGCTTAAACTTCCGGTTTCCCCGATGAACTAAGCTATTCGGATGTCTTTTTTCAGAGCAGGGTCAGGCCCCCATGAGACTGTTCGATTTTATTGAAAACGGTATGGAAGCGATTCTTCAGGCTTGGGAAAACTACGCCCGCTCGGTTGAAACAGAGCTGCCGAAGCAGGACTCGGTCGGCTTGCGCAATCATGCCGAGAAGATGCTGCGCACCGTGGCCGCAGACATGAGACTGCCCCAGAGCAGGCAACAACAGGCCGAGAAGGCACAAGGGAAAGGCCCCAGGAGTTCCAGCGAAACCGCAGCGCAGACCCACGCGGTCGCTCGATTGATAGCCGGGTTCTCGATGGACCAGATGGTGTCCGAATACCGGGCATTGCGCGCAAGTGTTCTGTCACTATGGCTTACCCAGGAGTCGTTCGCAGAGGCGCATCATGTCCAGGACATGATCCGGTTCAATGAAGCGATTGACCAGGCGCTCGTAGAGTCGATCGCTGCGTACGGAACAGCAGTCGAGGCGACCCGGAAAATGGTGCTCGCCGTGCTCGGTCATGATTTGCGTTCACCTTTGGGCGCGATACTCATGGCTGGCGGGCTGATCCAGCGGCAGGCGGGGCTGGATGAAAACGGAAAGCGACTGGCTACCCAAGTTTGTACCAGTGCACATCGGGCAAATGCCATGATCAACGATCTGCTGGACCTGGCACGCTGCAATCTGGGGGCTGGCATTCCGGTGGATTTGCGGAAAATGGATTTGAATGCAATCTGCCAGGCTGTCATCGACGAGCTGCGCACGGCGTTCCCGCACGCGCGGATCATCCTGGATGAGCAGGCGCACATCACGGGTCAATTCGACCCTGACCGCATTTCTCAGGTTTTCTCCAACCTGATAGGCAATGCCCTGCGCCATGGCGATGCAACGGCCCCGATCAAGGTGACGGTGGCCAGGGTTGAGGGTGTTCCACGGGTCAGCGTCCAGAATTCCGGAGCACCTATCCCACCCGAGGTGATGCCCTACATCTTCAAGCCGGAAGGGAGATACTCGAGTTATTCATCCGGAGAGCGGGGCTCTGCAGCGGGGCTCGGTCTAGGCCTGTTCATTGCATCGGAGATCGTTGCGAACCACGGTGGCAGAATTGAGGTGGAATCGACCGAAGAGCAAGGTACGACCTTCGAGGTGGTTCTGCTGTCTTCGGCAGAGTGACGATTGGTACAGAATTGGAGGATTAAATTTCGTTCACGTTGCGCCCTTTAGTCATAAGGCATTCGACAGCAATTCAGCCATACTCCAGAATGCAGCGGTTTTTGGGGGAAAACCCTTGCACAGCCAACGACATACCAACTTTTAGTGAGCCTCCACGTGAAAACATCCCTGTCCATCCTCAGCCTGCTGCTGTTGCTCACAGGTACTGCGACCCTCCCGTCGACCGCTGCTGCACAACCCCCGTCCCAGGTTCAACGTGACCCGTCCAAGCTGCATCTTGCCTCGGGAAGCGCCCTGCTGATCGACCTGAACACCAACCAGGAGCTGTATTCGAGCCACGCTGACCGCGTGGTACCGATTGCTTCGGTAACCAAACTGATGACGGCGATGGTAGTGCTGGATGCCAGGCAGCCCATGGATGAGATGCTCACCATGACCATTGCCAACAACCCGGAAATGAAAGGCGTGTATTCGCGTGTGCGGCTGGGCAGCCAGCTCGACCGCCGCGAAACGTTGCTGATTACCCTGATGTCATCGGAAAACCGTGCGGCCAACACCCTGGCCAACCATTACCCCGGCGGCTACCCGGCGTTCATCAAGGCGATGAACGCCAAGGCCCGCAGCCTGGGCATGGCGCACACTCGCTACGTCGAGCCGACCGGCCTGTCGACGCAGAACGTGTCCACGGCTCGTGACCTGGCCAAACTGCTGATGGCGTCGCGCAAGTACCCGATGCTGAGCGAGCTTTCGACCACCCGCGAAAAGACCGTGGCCTTCCGCAAGCCCAACTACACCCTGGGCTTTCGCAACACCGACCACCTGGTGAACAAGAGCAACTGGGACATCAAGCTGACCAAGACCGGCTTCACCAATGAAGCCGGGCACTGCCTGGTGCTGCTGACCCGCATGGACAACCGCCCGGTGGCCATGGTGATCCTCGATGCCTTTGGCAAGTACACCCACTTCGCCGATGCCAGCCGCATGCGTCAGTGGCTGGAAACCGGTGCCGCCAAGCCGGCACCGGCGGTGGCCATGCAGTACAAGGCGGAGCGGCAGAACAAGGGGCGCCTGGCGGCCGAATGACCACAGCCTGATGCTACCAGGCCCCTGTAGGAGCGGCCTTGTGTCGCGATGGGCTGCAACGCAGCCCTGACGATTTCTGCATTTATGCCAACATCCCGGGGCCGCTTCGCGGCCCATCGCGACACAAGGCCGCTCCTACAGGGGACCGTGTCAGCTGTCAGGCCGTGGTACTGACCATCCCGCCCGCGCTGCTGCCACCCGTTTTCTGTAGCGCTTCGAGCAGTTGCGCGGTGGCCTGCATGATTTCACCATTGATGGTCGCGATGCTCGCCTGCTTGCCGGTCACGGCTGCCAGCTTGGTCGTTTCGTCCATCTTCTGTGCCATCAACTGGGCCAGTTGCTTCTGTTCCTCGGCCAATTGCTTCTGCAGCTTCTTGATCATCTCGCGCAATTGCCTGATGTGCGCAGGCTCCGAACTCTCACCGCTGCCCTGGGCACCTTGCGCCTGGCCACCACCGGTCACTTTCGACGTGTCGGCCTGAGCGCCGGCCGCACTCTCTTCGGTCTTTTGCGCATCCTGGCTGTCGGTGGCCTGGATTGTGCTCGCCGCCTGGGTCGTGGTGCGGATGCTGACTGCTGCAATACCTGTCATGTCTTTCTCCCTGCGTTGCAAATAGGTCCTTGGGTTGTTCTGCCTATCGGCAGACAGGCGCAAGCCTTTAGCCCCCTGTTGCAATTGCCCGGTTACCCGCCAGTAAATTCCCCACCGTTTGGCTCGTTCCACCCAATGTACAAGCGCAGGCGCCGGCCTCTCCCGGCGAGCGTCAACATTCGACCATTATGGAACCGCAGCCATGAGCCAGTCTGCAAACCCGGAAACCATCAAGGACCTGATCGGCGTGGGCTTCGGCCCTTCCAACCTGGCCCTGGCCATCGCCCTGGAAGAACTCGCCGAGTCCCAGGGACATGCCCTCGATGCGCTGTTCATCGACAAACAGCAGGACTATCGCTGGCACGGCGAAACCCTGGCCACCCAGAGCGAGTTGCAGATCTCGTTTCTAAAGGACCTGGTGTCGCTGCGCAACCCCACCAGCCCCTACAGCTTCGTCAACTACCTGCACCAGAAGCAGCGCCTGGCCGACTTCATCAACCTCGGCACCTTCTACCCCTGCCGCCTCGAGTACAACGACTACCTGCGCTGGGCCGCCGAACACTTCGCCACCCAGGCGGTATATGGCGAGGAAGTGCTGCGCATCGAGCCGGACGTGCAGGCAGGCCGGGTCGAGCACCTGCGCCTGGTATCGCGTGACGGCCAAGGCCGCGAATACAGCCGCCGAACCCGTTCGGTGGTGGTCGGTAGCGGCGGTACGCCAAAAATTCCGGAAAAGTTCGGCGCCTTCAAGGACGACCCGCGGGTATTCCATCACTCTCAGTACCTGAGCAGCCTGAACAAGCTGCCGTGCACCGCCGGCAAGCCGATGCGCATTGCCGTAATCGGTTCGGGCCAGAGCGCCGCCGAGGCGTTCATCGACCTCAATGACAGCTACCCGTCGGTCAAGGTCGACATGATCCTGCGCGGTTCGGCCCTCAAGCCTGCCGATGACAGCCCGTTCGTCAACGAGATCTTCTCGCCGGACTACACCGACCTGGTCTATAACGAACCGGCCGACCAGCGCAGCAAGCTGCTCGGCGAATACCACAACACCAACTATTCGGTGGTGGACCTCAACCTGATCGAACGCATCTACGGCATCCTCTACCGGCAAAAAGTCGCCCACCAGTACCGCCACAACGTGCTGTGCCGGCGCCAGGTCGAAGCCGTGGTGGCCACCCGCGAAGGCCTGGAGCTGACCCTGCGCGACCTCGCCACCGGCCAGCAGCAGACCCACCGCTACGACGCGGTGATACTCGCCACTGGCTACGAGCGCCGCTCGCACCGTGACCTGCTGGCGCCCCTGGCCGGATATCTGGAGGACTTCAGCGTCGACCGCAACTACCGCGTGCTGGCCAGCCCCGACCTGCAGGCCTCGGTGTACCTGCAGGGCTTCTGCGAAAACAGCCACGGCCTGAGTGACACCCTGCTCTCGGTGCTGCCGGCGCGCGCTGCTGAAATTGGCCGCGCGCTGTACCAGGACTTGGCGCAGCTGCACGGCAAACCGCAACCGGCAGTGGCCCTGACCCGCGCCTGATCCCTCCTGCTTCATTGGGCTGCCACGCAGCCCATCGCCGGCAAGACCAGCACTGCCCCCAGGGCATGTACAGGACCTGTAGGAGCGGCCTTGTGTCGCGAAAGGGCTGCGAAGCAGCCCCGGCAATTTGTGCACCTGCGCTGAAACCCTGGGGCTGCTGCGCAGCCCTTTCGCGACACAAGGCCGCTCCTACAGGATCGCGCCAGATTTCAGGTTCCTTTGCATCCTGAAACATTTACTTGCATTTAAAACGGCAGGTTTTCGATTCTCATTCGTCCTTATCAATACAGCCCCTCTTTGGCTGGGCACACGCTCGACTCCCCATTGCAGAAGACCGTCAGATGGCCAAATCACCGAAAAAATCCAAATCCAGGCTGTGGTTCCTGGTCCACAGCTGGCTCGCCTTGCCGATCTGGTTCTTTGTCCTGATCGTCTGCTTCACCGGCATGCTCGCCGTGGTCAGCCAGGAAATCGTCTGGCTGGCCGACCCGGCCGTGCGCGCCAACAAGCCCGACGCCGATGCCGAACGCCTGAGCTTCCAGCAGGTACTGGACGCCCTGCACAACGCCGAGCCGGACATGGTGGTGGAGCGGCTCAACCAGCCCGACGGTTCGCACTTCGCAGTCAAAGCCAATGTCACCCTGCCTGACGGCACTAGCCCGACGTTATATGTAAACCCCTACACAGGGGCCATTCAGGGCAAGACTCCGGACTTCAACTTCGAAGCCTTCACCCGCGCCCTGCACGGCTGGTGGCTGGTACCGTTCACCAACGGTTTCAGCTGGGGCTGGTACCTGGTGTCGCTGCTCGGCCTGCCCATGCTGGCTTCGCTGGTCACCGGCCTGGTGGTGTACAAGAAGTTCTGGAAGGGCTTTTTCAAGCCGGTGCGCACCGGCCATGGTTCGCGGATTTTCTGGGGCGACCTGCACCGCCTGGCCGGGGTCTGGTCGATCTGGTTCATTGCCGTCATATCCATCACCGGCACCTGGTTCCTGATCCAGGCGATCCTGGCCGACAACCACATCACCATTTCCAGCCGGCCCATCGTGCCGGTGATCGCGCGTGAGGACGTGCCGCAAACCCCGAATGGCAGCCCGGCAGCGCGCATCGACCTGGATGAAGCGGCACGCATCGCCGGCCTGGCGGTGCCGGGGCTGGAGATCAACTTCATCTCGCTGCCAGCCACCGCCTACAGCCACATCACTCTGGCGGGGCCAGGCTGGTACCCGCTGATGTTCCAGAGCGCTTCGGTGAACCCGTACACGCGCAATGTCGACAGCCAGTTCCTGATCAGCGACCGCACCGCCCTGGAGTTCGTCACCGAGTCCATGCGCCCGCTGCATACCGGCGATTTCGGCGGCCTGCCGATCAAGCTGGTGTGGTTCTTCTTCGGCCTGGTCCTCACCCTGATGGTGTTCAGCGGCTTGCTGATCTGGACCAAACGCACCGCCCAGGCCACCGCCGCCGCCCTCAAGCGCAGCGAGCGCACGCCGCGCCTGGCGCGCAATGAACCCACCGTGGAGATCCGCCCATGAGCCAGGCCCAAGCCGTGCCCGTCAGCCCGCGCAAGCAACTGTGGCTGAAATGGCGTTTTCACCTGAACATCCTGTTGATCCTCATCCCGCTGGGCTTCATGCCCAAGTACTTCGCCGAGGCCAAGCTGTTCCGCGGCGAAGCGGGGCTCGGCGCCAATGTGATCAACGACATCCAGGTCGGCCCCTATACCCTGGACCTGGCCGAGATGCGTGACGAGCCCCCCCGCGCCGACGGCCCGGCCGGCCACTTCAAGGTCTTCAATGCATCGCTGTGCAAGGCCTGCGTCAACGGCGTCAAGGCGGCCTACCTGCGCATCGGCAAACCGCGCAGCCTGCGCGCCGCCGGCACGATTTTCTTCGGTGCGCCGTACAACATGGGCACCTCGTTGCCGATCCCGCCACGCACCAAGCCCGACGCGCAGGTCTGGATCACGCTCGAAGGCTGGGACGGCAGCATGCACCAGGCGTCGGTCCCCCTGGCCAAGGCATCGCCAGCCACCGTGGCCTGGCTCGAGAAACAAGGAGGCAAGAAATGAAACACCTGTTGCGCACCCTCGCCCTGCCCTTGCTGGTGCTGGCCGCCGGCCCGGCCCTGGCGCACAACCCGATGTGCGAATGCGAACAACTGCCTGGCGGCCAGGTCAAGTGCACCGGCGGCTTCTCGGACGGCAGCGGTGCCCCCGGGGTAACCCTGGATGTGATCGGCTACGACGAACAGGTGCTGGTCGGCGGCAAGCTCGGTGATGACTCGACCCTGACCTTCAAGCGGCCGGACGGCGAGTTCTATGTGCTGTTCGATGCCGGCCCCGGGCACGTGGTGGAAGTCGACTACGCCGATATCGCCCAGCCATGAGCCGCGCCCAAGTGATTCGCCCGGCCGGTGCGGGGCACGAAACCCTCTACGTGCTGCTGGTCAGCCTGCTGATCGTGGTACTCGCCACCAGCGTGGTGCTGCTGCGTGGCGAACGTGAGGATGAACAGGCCATCGCCAGCCACCAGATCGACGCCCGTCGCGACCTCACCGCCGCCGAGCAAGGCCTGTATACCGACCTGCGGGTGGCCTTCGACGAAATCCAGCTGCTGCGTGAGGAAAACGCCGCCGCGCCCAGCGTGCAGGCTCTGACCGAGGAAGGCCTGCCGCCGTTCGTGGTCGATGCCGGCAGCCAGAGCCGCGGCAGCCACCAATGGTCGTGGCTGGAGCCCGGCGCCTACCTTGGCCGCAGCCAGGCCCCGGCAGTGGCCGGCAGCCTGCTGCTGATCCTGCCGGCCGACAGCACCGGTCAGGCCGATGTCTGGCTGCGCCGCGACAGCGCCGCCGTGCCCCCGGACGACCTCGGCCAGGCCGCCCTGATCGCCGCCGGCTGGCAGCAGGTGGTCAGCCATTACGACGCCGGGGTCACCCGCGAACACCGTCACTGAACCCAAGGACTCCCCCATGCTCCGCTCCGCCCTCGCCCTGCTCCTGGCCCTTGCCCTGCCGGCACAGGCCCTGGCCGATAACGGCAAGCCCCTGCGTATCGGCATTACCCTGCACCCCTACTACAGCTATGTGAGCAACATCGTCGGTGACAAGGCCGAAGTGGTGCCGCTGATTCCGGCGGGGTTCAACCCCCATGCCTACGAGCCACGGGCCGAGGACATCAAGCGCATCGGCACGCTGGACGTGGTGGTGCTCAACGGCGTCGGCCATGACGATTTCGCCGACCGCATGATCGCCGCCAGCGAAAAGCCAGGCATCAACACCATCGAGGCCAACCAGAACGTGCCGTTGCTGGCGGCCACCGGCATTGCCGCCCGCGGCGCCGGCAAGGTGGTCAACCCGCACACCTTCCTGTCGATCAGCACCACCATCGCCCAGGTCAACAACATCGCCCGCGAACTGGGCAAGCTCGACCCGGACAACGCCAAGCTGTACACGCAAAACGCCCGCGCCTATGCCAAGCGCCTGCGCACACTGCGTGCCGACGCACTGGCCAAGGTCACCGAGGCGCCCAGCGCCACCTTCCGGGTCGCCACCATCCATGCCGCCTACGACTACCTGGTGCGTGACTTCGGCCTGGAGGTGACTGCGGTGGTCGAGCCAGCCCATGGCATCGAACCCAGCCCGGCCCAGTTGAAGAAGACCATCGACCAGCTCAAGGCGCTGGATGTGCGGGTGATCTTCTCGGAAATGGACTTCCCGTCGGCCTACGTCGAAACCATCCAGCGTGAATCCGGCGTGCGCCTGTACCCGCTGACGCACATTTCCTACGGTGAATACACCAAGGACAAGTACGAAGTGGAGATGAAGCGCAACCTCGATACCGTGGTCCGCGCCATCCAGGAGAACCGCGCATGACCGCGGCCGCCAACCTGGTGACGGCCTGCGGGCCGCGCATCGAGTTCGCCGGCATCGACCTGACCCTGGGCCGCACCCGCATCCTCGAACAGGTCAGCTTCAACGTTGCCGCCGGCAGCGTGCATGCCATCGTCGGCCCCAACGGCGGCGGCAAGAGCTCGCTGATCAAGACCCTGCTCGGGCAGATGCCGCACCAGGGCCAGCTGACCCTGCACTGGCCCGGCGAACGCGAAGTGATCGGCTATGTGCCGCAGGCGCTGGAGTTCGACCGTGGCCTGCCGATGACCGTCGACGACTTCATGGCTGCCATGTGCCAGCGCCGCCCCGCCTTCCTCGGCCTGTCGCGCCGGGTGCAGCCGGCCATCGACGCGGCGCTGGCGCGGGTCGGCATGCTCGACAAGCGCAAACGGCGCATGGGCGCGCTTTCCGGTGGCGAACGCCAACGCGTGCTGCTGGCCCAGGGCCTGATCCCCGAGCCGCAACTGCTGGTACTGGACGAACCGATGTCGGCCCTGGACGAAGCCGGCATCCAGGTGTTCGAACAACTGCTGCAAGGCTGGCGCCAGGCCGGCACCACCGTGCTGTGGATCGAACACGACCTGGAGGCTGTGATGCGCCTGGCCGACCGGGTTACCGGCCTGAGCCGCCAGGTACTGTTCGACGCCCCACCCGCCCAGGCCCTGACCCCGGAGCGCCTGCTCGGCCTGTTCTCCGTTCACCCGCGTAGCGAGAGCCTTGCCTGATGAGTTTTGAAATCTTTCGGCAAACGGTCCAGGACTGGGCCACTGCCGGCTACCTGCCCGAGGCGCTGGCCTACGGCTTCGTGGTCAACGCTTTGCTGGCCGGTTTGATGATCGGCCCGGTGCTGGGCGGCCTGGGCACCCTGGTGGTGGTCAAGCGTTTTGCCTTCTTCTCCGAGGCGGTCGGCCACGCCGCGCTGACCGGCGTGGCCATCGGCATCCTGCTGGGCGAGCCCTACACCGGCCCCTACGGCAGCCTGTTCGGCTACTGCCTGCTGTTCGGCATCTTGCTCAACTTCCTGCGCAACCGCACCGGGCTGTCGCCAGACACGCTGATCGGCGTGTTCCTGTCGGTGTCGCTGGCGCTGGGCGCCAGCCTGCTGCTGATGCTGGCGGGCAAGATCAACGTGCACATCCTCGAGAACGTGCTGTTCGGCTCGGTGCTGACCGTCAGCGGCCAGGACCTGCTGGTGCTGGGCATCGTCGCGGTGCTGGTGCTGGCATTGGCCGTGCCGCTGTACAACCGCATCATGCTGGCCAGTTTCAACCCACAACTGGCGGCCGTGCGCGGGGTGGCGGTGAAAACCCTGGACTACCTGTTCGTGGTGCTGGTGACCCTGGTCACGGTGGCCTCGGTGAAGGTGATCGGGGCGATCCTGGTCGGGGCGCTGCTGGTGATTCCCGCTGCCGCCGCACGCTTGGTCAGCCAGTCGCTGAAGGGCTTTTTCTTCCTGTCGGTGCTGATCGCCACGCTGAGCACGCTGCTCGGCATCCTGCTACCAATCGTTTTCGACCTGCCGGTGCCCTCTGGCGCCGCGATCATCCTGGTCGCCGGCATCTGCTTCGCCCTCGCGGCGCTGGCCCGCGCCCTCGTCCCCCGCCTGCAAGGAAACCCGGCATGAACCTGAAACGCCTGACCCTGGCGCTGGCCCTGGCCGGCCTGCCGTCGCTGTCTTTCGCCACGCAAGTGCTGACCACCCTGCCCGTCACCCACAGCCTGGCCAGTGCCCTGCTCGAGGGCACCGCGGTACAGCTCGAACGTGCAGCCCCCACCAACCTGCCTGCCAGCCGCCAACCGTCCTATTTCAGCGGGCGCGGTGGCGCCAGCCTGCACAAGGCAGCACAGCGGGCCGACGCGGTAATCGGCGTGCGCTCGATCTGGCGTGACGACCCGCTGTACCCGATGGCCCGGCGCAGCAATATCCGCATCGTCGAGATCGACGCTGCACGGCCGGTGGATGGCGCGCTGCCGGGTATTGCGGTGAACGGCGACGAGGCCTATGGCGCCTACCCCTGGCTCAACCCGACCAACTTGGGGCGCATGGCCGACGTGGTAGCCAATGACCTGGAGCGCTTGGCGCCGGGCGACAAGGTGAAGATCCAGGGTAACCTGGCCGGGCTCAAACGCCAGTTGCTGGAGCTTTCGGCCAGCAGCCAGACACGATTGGCGAAGGTCGACAACCTGACGGTGGTGAGCCTGTCGGAGCGGCTGGGTTACCTGGCCAGCGGGTTGAACCTGGATGTGGTCGAGCAACCGCTGCCGGCCGAGTGGGATGCGGCTGCGCTGAAGGCGCTGGGAGACAACCTGAAGGCGCAGGATGTGGCGCTGGTGCTGGACCATCGTCAGCCAGAGGCGGCAGTTGTTGAGGTGATAAAGGCAGCAGGGGCGAAGCTGGTGGTGGTGGAGAGTGACCCTGAGGATGCGTTTGCCGGATTGAAGGCCAGTATCGACCAGGTGGTTAGGGCTCTGGGCGAAAGCTGATCAGGAGGCTGGCACGGTCAATGTGGGAGCGGCCTTGCGTCGCGAAAGGGCTGCGCAGCAGCCCCACAATAGTTGCGATAGCGCTTAAATCCGGGGGCCGCTTTGCGGCCCTTTCGCGACACAAGGCCGCTCCCACAAAGGCCGCTCCTACAGGACCGCGCTTGCCGGCCAGGCCACCATTAACGCTTCATGCACCGCTGATAACGCTCGTCTACCCGCCCGGCAAACCACGCCGTGGTCAGCTTGCGGGTGATCTTCGGGCTTTTCAGCTCGATCCCCGGCAGCACCGCCCGTGGCACCGGCTTGCCGGCCGCGGCATCGGCCAGGGCGAACACCCCGCTGTACAGCTTGCTGTCCTCGAAGGCCAAGCTGTCGCCCTCCTCCAGCTGGCTGCGGATCTGCGGGTTGCGCAGGCCCAGCTTCGGCCCCAGTTTGCGTGCCGCCTTTTCAGTGGTCCCGGGCATGATCGAGCCCGGCGCCACCAAGTCGCCATCCAGCGCCAGCGTCACCCCCGTCACCTTGCTCAGTGCCGCCTGGAATGCCGCATTGCGGCTGGCGTACCAGCCTGCGTTGAAATCGGCAAAGCGGTACAGCTGGCGATCGTAGTTGGCCGAGTAGCCTAACAAGTGGGCAATCCCGAAATACATGCCGCCACGCCGGGTAAACACTTCCTGGCGAATGCTGCCATCGTGGCTGTAGGGGTAGTCCCGCGCATGCTTTTCGGCAAAGTCGATGCTGACCTGCATCGGCCCGCCGGTATGCACCGGGTTCAGCCCGCCCAGCAAGGTCCTGCCCAGCGGCACGCGAGCGATGACTTCGTCGTACAGTTCGCTCAACTGCTTCTCGCTGCGCACCGCCTGCAAACGCTGCTGGTAGCTCTTGCCATTACCCGACGGGGCCTTCAGTGCACCATCGACCAGCAGCTTGGGGATATGCAGGCGCGCGGCGCGGCGGTCGATTTCCTCCCGGGCGATACGCCCCAGGTTGGGCACCTGCGGGTCGGCATTGAAGGTCGACTCCTGCTCGGTCACTGCAAGCACCGCACACAGGTTGCTCTTGCCGGGGGCAATACGCTGGGCCTCGAACGCCACCTGAATGTCCCGGGCCCAACCCTCGCGGTCCTTGGCCTGGGCGGGCAACAGCCGCAGCAGTTGGGCGCGGACCTTGGCCGGGTCCGCCTCGGGCACTTCCTCACGGCGCCCGGCGCAGCCTTGCAGCAGCGCCAGGGCCATCAACCCGGCAGCCAGTAACCGGCCGTTCAGGGCTGTTCACCGACCAGGTAGGTCTTGCTGATGTGCCGGAACAGCGGGTGGCTGGCACTGCCCATGAGCTCGAACAAGACCATTTCGCGGGTCACCACCTGCGCCCCCGCGGCCCGCATGCGCGCCAGCCCTGCGGCCTTGCTCGCCGGAGTACGGCTGTCGCAGGCATCCTCGACCACGAACACCTGCTTGCCCAGCGCCAGCAGGCCGAGCACGGTCTGCAGCACACAGACATGGGTTTCCATGCCACAGACAATCACTTGCTCACGCGCCATCAAACTCGCTGGCAGGCACTCGGCGGCCACGCAGGAAAAATGGCTTTTCTCCACCACCTCGGCGGCCGGCGCCGCGGCCAGCAGCTCGGCCAGGGTATGGCCCAGGCCTTTGGGGTACTGCTCGGAAATCACCGTCGGTAGTTCCAGCTCGTTCGTCGCCGCCAGCAACCAGCGGGCCCGCGCGCGGGTGCCTTCAGGGTCGCTCATGGCGCCGATGAGTTTTTCCTGAATGTCGACGACCAGCAGCGTGGCCTTGTGGGGATCGATCAGCATTGTCTGCCTCTTGCCTGGGAAAAGGCCTAGCCTCCCCCAGGCAAGCGGTGACGTCAATCAGGCGGACAGCCGAAGCGGTTGCAGCGACGCGGTCAGCGCAGCGAGCACCCGTTCCTCCTGCTCGTGGATGAAGAAGTGGCCGCCGGGGAACATCTGCAGCGAGAACGCCCCGTGGGTTTCCTTGCGCCAGGCCTGCAACTGCTCGTCACTGGCACGGTCCTGCATGCCGCCCAACACGTGCAGCGGGCACTGCAACGCCGGCCGCTGGCGGTAGGCGTAAGTACCGCACAGCAGGAAGTCGGCACGCAGGGTGGGCAAGGTCAGGCTCATCAGTTCGGCGTTGGTCAGCACTTCCTCGGGGGTGCCCTGAAGCTCGCGCAACTCGCCGATCAACTCGGCGTCGCTCTTTGGCTCGCGCCAGTTCTTGCCGTCGTAGTCCTCGCGGCGGGTCGGTGCTGCGGTGCCGCAGGCGAACAGGGCCAGTGGCGCCGGGCAACCCAGCGCTTGCAGCTCATGGGCAAGTTCAAACGCCAGCAAGGCGCCTAGGCTATGGCCGAGCAGCGCGTAGGGGGTGCTGGCCGCCAGGCGCTGTTCTGCAGCCAGTTGCCGGGCCAGGGCGTGCATGTCGGTGTGCAGTGGCTCGGCAATGCGCGCACCACGCCCGGGCAGCTCCACCGGGCGCACCTGCAGCCATGTCGGCAGCTTGCGCCGCCAGCGGCTGTAGACCATGGCGCTGGCCCCCGAATACGGCAGGCACAGCAGGTTCAACGCAGTCACTGGGCGGCGGCTTCGGCCATTTTCTGGCGCAGGCTCAGCGGGCGCATGTCGGTCCAGACTTCATCGATGTAGGCCAGGCAGTCCTTCTTCAGGCCGCTCTTGCCTACGGCACGCCAGCCGTTGGGGATGGCTTTGTAATCGGGCCAGATCGAGTATTGCTCTTCGTGGTTGGCCACTACCTGAAACTGGATATCGTCGCGGTCGAAAACGGAAGTCATTGCCTGTCTCCTTGAGTGATGGATGCCGCTGCGCGCCTGGCGCAGGGGGCTTTCAAGTAGACGTAGCGTGCTGCGGAAAAATTAGTGGGGCTGACACGCTCCCACAAAGGACCGGTGCTGGGATGAAAGATCAGGTGTCACGCAGCAGGTCGTGGGTATCGAGCAAGCGGAAGGCTACCTGCGGGTTGCGCTCCAGCCCACGGCGGACCGCCGCCGGGATCGACTGCCGGGTCTTGCGGCACAGCCCGGGCTGGTCAGCCAGTTCGATGACGATGCCGCGCATGGTGCGTACTTCGTTGAAACTGGGGGCAATGTGCATGCGGATGCCGAGGTTTTCGTACATCCGCTGCTGCAGGCGTTGCAGGTCTTCCAGGTCCTTGAGGTTTTCCAGGCGTTCGAGCAGGCGCTTTTCTTCCTGACGGGTCAGCAGGAGGATGCGTTGGGCTGCCTGCGGGTGGTCGGCCAGGTGTTCGCGGCCACAGTCGCAGGCGCCAGGAGGGCACGGTTGGCGCAAAGGGAGTGGTGTGCTCATGGTGCAAGCATAGCCTGTACCGGCCCCTTCGCGGGTGAACCCGCTCCCACAGGTCACCACAGGGCTTGGGTATTGTGGAATCCCTGTGGGAGCGGGTTCACCCGCGAAGAAGCCCACTCGGTACCGAAGGTCAGAGCTGCACCAACCGTTCACGCAGGAAGTTCACAAACCCCTGTACCGGCCGCGCCACCTGCCGGTGCTGCGGGTACACCGCCGACAGCTGCAGCGCCGGCGGCCGCCACTCATCCAGCACTGTCACCAGCCGCCCATCCGCCAGCGCCTGCCCCACGATGAAAGTTGGCAGATAGGTCACCCCCATCCCGGCAATTGCGGCATCCCTTAGCAGCTCGCCATTGTTCGCCCGCATCCGCCCAACCACCTGGATCGCCTGAACCTTGCCTCCCTGGGTGAACTGCCACTGCACCTGCCGCGAATGCCCATACGGCAGGCAGTCATGCCCAGCCAACTGCTCCGGCCTGGCCGGCATGCCCCGCGCTTCCAGGTACGCCGGGCTCGCGCAATACACGCGCTCGACACTGGCGATACGCCGCGCAATCAGGCTGGAGTCCTCCAGCGCGCCAATCCGTAGCGCCAGGTCATAGCCCTCGCCGATCAAGTCCACGGCGCGGTCGCTCAAGTCCACTTCCACATCCACCTGCGGGTGCAATTGCAGAAACTCAGTCAACAGGCAGCCCAGGTGCGCCATGGCGAACGACAGCGGCGCACTCAGGCGCAAGGTGCCACGCAAGGCCTGAGCCTGGCCGCTGATGTCGTGCTCCACCTGCTGCACTTCGCCGAGCAGGCGCAGCGCCGACTGGTAGTAGTGCTGGCCCAGCGGCGTGGCGTCCAGGCGCCGGGTGGAGCGATTGAGCAGGCGCACGCCCAGGCGCTCCTCAAGCTGCATCAGGCGCCGGCTGACCGATTGCTTGGACATCCCCAGGCGGTCGGCAGCGGCAGTGAAACTGCCGGCCTCCATCACCTGCGCAAAGATCCGCATGTCTTCGTAGGGGTTCATTGTCTCGCTCTTGGTGACAGTCAAACGCCTTATAGCGGCTTTTTCCCACCAGCGCACCTCATTAATCTACACAAGTCGCAACGATGGCCCTGAAGGCCAGACCCAGGAGAACCGTTATGCTCACCGTACGCAACGCCAAAGACCGCGGCCTGGCCTTCCATGGCTGGCTGAAATCGTTCCACACCTTCTCCTTCGGCCATTACCGCAACCCGGACGAGCAAGGTTTTTCCGACCTGCTGGTGATCAACGACGATCGCGTCATCCCCGGAAAGGGCTTTGGTCAACACCCACACCGAGACATGGAAATTTTCTCCTACGTGCTGGAAGGCGCGCTGGAGCACAAGGACACGCTGGGCACCGGTTCGGTGATCCGCCCGGGCGATGTGCAGCTGATGAGCGCTGGCCACGGCGTGGCCCACAGCGAGTTCAACCACAGCCAGGTGCAGCCGGTGCACTTCCTGCAGATCTGGATCGTACCGAACGTGCAAGGCGCCACGCCGCGTTACCAGCAACAGCATTTCAGTGCCGAGGAAAAGCGCGGCAAGCTGCGCCTTATCATTTCGCCGGATGGCGCCGAGGGGTCATTGCAGGTGCGGCAGAACGCGCGGGTGCATGCCGGTCTGTTCGACGGTGACGAGCGTGCCACCCTGACCTTGCCGGAAAACCGCCATGCTTATGTACATGTGGCCCGGGGCAGCATCGAGCTCAATGGGCAACGGCTGAATGAAGGGGATGGGGTGCGGGTGAGGCAGGAACAAGTGCTGGAGTTGGGCAATGGGGTGGATGCCGAGGTGCTGGTGTTTGACCTACGGCCGCATGAATTACCTGGCATGCCATAAGGCAGGTCCGACCCTTTCGCGGGTAAACCCGCTCCCACAGGGACACCACAGTCTTCGAAATCTGTGGCGTCCCTGTGGGAGCGGGTTTACCCGCGAAGAGGCCGGCAAATCCAACTCAGGGCTCGAACCCTTCGACGATGATCACCTCAGCCTTCGCCACCCCCTGACGATGGCTGCAAGCCTCCTGGTACAACGCGGACCGGTAACACGCCAGCGCCTGTTCGTACGAATCGAACTCGATCACCACGCTACGCTGAGGGGTAGGCCGCCCTTCCATTGCCTCGCTACGCCCGCCACGGGCCAGGAAACGGCCGCCGAATGCCTTGAAGGCAGCCGGGGCGCGCTGGGTGTACTGCTGGTATTGCTCGGGGTCGGTCACGTCCACATGGGCGATCCAATAAGCCTTCATGCGCTGCTCTCCTGTTACGGCGATATTTGTGTATGATGGTATACCATAATAACCACCCCGCCACAGTGAGCGTGCAACATGGCTTTCAACACCATCGAAGAACTTCTCGAGGACTACCGGCAAGGCAAGATGGTCCTGCTGGTGGATGACGAAGACCGGGAAAACGAGGGCGACCTGCTGATCGCCGCCGAGCGTTGCGACGCCCAAGCCATCAACTTCATGGCCCGTGAAGCGCGCGGGCTGATCTGCCTGACCCTGACCGACGAACACTGCCAACGCCTGGGCCTTGAGCAGATGGTGCCGGCCAACGGCAGCGTGTTCAGCACCGCCTTCACCGTTTCGATCGAGGCAGCCACGGGCGTTACCACCGGTATTTCCGCTGCCGACCGGGCGCGTACAGTGGCGGCGGCCATGGCCCCCGACGCCCGCCCCGAAGACCTGGTGCAACCCGGCCACATCTTCCCCCTGCGTGCCCGCGAAGGTGGTGTATTGACCCGCGCCGGCCACACTGAAGCCGGCTGCGACCTGGCGCGCCTGGCCGGGTTCACTCCGGCGTCGGTGATCGTCGAAGTGCTCAACGACGACGGCACCATGGCCCGCCGCCCGGACCTGGAGGTGTTCGCTGCCCGACATGGCATCAAGATCGGCACCATCGCCGACCTCATCCACTACCGCCTGAGCACCGAGCAGACCATCAAGCGCATCGGCGAACGCGAACTGCCCACCGTGCACGGCACCTTCCGCCTGGTCACCTACGAAGACCGCATCGAAGGTGGCGTACACATGGCCATGGTCATGGGCAATATCCGCCGCGAGCAGCCGACCCTGGTGCGGGTGCATGTGATCGACCCGCTGCGCGACCTGGTTGGCGCCGAATACGCCGGCCCCGCCAACTGGACGCTTTGGGCGGCGCTGCAGAAGGTGGCCGAGGAAGGCGCCGGCGTGGTGGTGATCCTGGCCAACCATGAGTCCTCGCAGGCGCTGCTGGAACGCGTGCCGCAGCTGACCCAGCCGGTGCGGCCTTACCAGCGTGGGCAATCGAAGGTGTACTCGGAAGTGGGTACAGGCGCGCAGATCCTGCAGGACCTGGGCGTGGGCAAGCTGCGTCATCTAGGGCCGCCACTGAAATATGCCGGGCTGGCCGGNTATGAACTGGAGGTGGTGCAGAGCATTCCCTTGGAGCCAGGGATTGCAGGTTGATACACGTA
>NZ_OPYN01000102.1 GCF_900277125.1 Pseudomonas inefficax | reverse complement strand
CATGGCTCGCCGCCCGGACCTGGAGGTGTTCGCTGCCCGACATGGCATCAAGATCGGCACCATCGCCGACCTCATCCACTACCGCCTGAGCACCGAGCAGACCATCAAGCGCATCGGCGAACGCGAACTGCCCACCGTGCATGGCACCTTCCGCCTGGTCACCTACGAAGACCGCATCGAAGGTGGTGTGCACATGGCCATGGTCATGGGCGATATCCGCCGCGAACAGCCGACCCTGGTTCGGGTGCACGTGATCGACCCGCTGCGCGATCTGGTCGGCGCCGAATATGCAGGCCCGGCCAACTGGACGCTTTGGGCGGCGCTGCAGAAGGTGGCCGAGGAAGGCGCCGGCGTGGTGGTGATCCTGGCCAACCATGAGTCCTCGCAGGCGCTGCTGGAACGCGTGCCGCAGCTGACCCAGCCGGTGCGGCCTTACCAGCGTGGGCAATCGAAGGTGTACTCGGAAGTGGGTACAGGCGCGCAGATCCTGCAGGACCTGGGCGTGGGCAAGCTGCGTCATCTAGGGCCGCCACTGAAATATGCCGGGCTGGCCGGATATGAACTGGAAGTGGTGCAGAGCATTCCCTTCGAGCCGGGAATGGTCGGCTGAAAATACATGAATAACTGATTTAGCGGGGCCCTGTGGGAGCGGGTTCACCCGCGAATGCGTCGGTGGCATCACCATCACATTCGCGGGTGAACCCGCTCCCACAGGGCCCACGCTACTTCTGAAAGCACGGAGTGATGGCCGGTAGCCTCATACCTCTTGCCAAAAGTTTGGAATACCATAATATGATATCCCGTAGACCTTGAAACTGCCGGCCGGATCCTACAATCACAAACGGCCACAAGACACTTTGTTTTAGCTGCTCCCCGAACACTGTTGGCGGGCGCGCCACAAGCCCCGCCTCGAATAACAAAAAGCAACGAGGGCGTAACCATGCTGTTGAGCAAACGTGTAACCGCAGTGCTGTCCGCCAGCCTGCTGACCCTGGCATGTCAGGCCGCCCAGGCCGCCGACAGCCTGAACTTCGTCAGCTGGGGCGGTACCACCCAGGACGCCCAGAAAGAAGCGTGGGCCGCACCCTTCACCAAAGCCACCGACATCAAAGTGGTACAGGACGGCCCCACCGACTACGGCAAGCTCAAGGCCATGGTCGAGAGCGGCAATGTGCAGTGGGATGTAGTCGACGTCGAAGCCGACTTCGCTCTGCGTGCCGCCAGCGAAGGCCTGCTCGAACCCCTCGATTTCACCCAGATCAAGCGCGACAAGATCGACCCGCGCTTCGTCTCCGATCATGGCGTCGGCTCGTTCTTCTTCTCCTTCGTGCTCGGCTACAACGAAGGCAAACTCGGCGCCAACAAGCCGGTGGACTGGACTGCACTGTTCGATACCAAGACCTACCCCGGCAAGCGTGCACTGTACAAATGGCCCAGCCCGGGCGTACTGGAACTGGCCCTGCTGGCCGACGGCGTAGCCCCCGACAAGCTCTACCCGCTGGACCTGGACCGCGCCTTCAAGAAGCTCGACACCATCAAGAAAGACATCGTCTGGTGGGGCGGCGGAGCCCAGTCGCAGCAACTGCTGGCCTCGGGTGAAGCCTCGCTCGGCCAGTTCTGGAACGGCCGCGTCTATGCCTTGCAGCAAGACGGTGCACCGGTGGGCGTGAGCTGGAAGCAGAACCTGGTCATGGCCGACTTCCTGGTCATCCCCAAAGGTGCCAAGAACAAGGACGCTGCCATGAAGTTCCTGGCCAACGCCAGCAGCGCCGAAGGCCAGGCCGAGTTCGCCAACAAGACCGCCTACGCGCCGGTTAACGTCGACAGCGTGGCCAAGCTGGACAAAGACCTCGCGCAGAACCTGCCGACCGCCTACGCCCAGGACCAGGTCACCCTCGACTTCGCCTACTGGGCCAAGAACGGCCAGGCCATCGCAGCCCGCTGGAATGAGTGGTTGGTCAAATGAAAGTCGCCATCAACGCCCTGCATAACGCGCAAGGTGCCCCCACGGGCACCGGTGCCCCGGGAACGGCCCCCCGCCGCGTCAGCCTGAGCCAGCGCTGGAAAGGCAGCCGCAATTTGCTACCGGCCCTGCTGTTCCTTGGCCTGTTCTTCTTTGCCCCGCTGGCCGGCCTGCTGCTGCGCGGGGTGCTGGAGCCAACGCCGGGCCTGGGCAACTACGAGCAGTTGTTCGCCAACTCGGCTTATGCGCGGGTACTGTTCAACACCTTCTCGGTGGCCGGCGTGGTCACCCTGATCAGCGTGCTGCTGGGCTTCCCGCTGGCCTGGGCAATTACCCTGGTGCCCAAGGGCTGGGGCCGCTGGTTGCTGAACATCGTGCTGCTGTCGATGTGGACCAGCCTGCTGGCGCGCACCTACTCGTGGCTGGTGCTGCTGCAGAGCTCGGGGGTGATCAACAAGGCGTTGATGGCCATGGGCATCATCGATGCCCCGCTGGAAATGGTGCACAACCTGACCGGCGTGGTGATCGGCATGAGCTACATCATGATCCCGTTCATCGTGCTGCCGCTGCAGGCGACCATGCACGCCATCGACCCGATGGTGCTGCAGGCCGGCTCGATCTGCGGCGCCAGCCCGTGGACCAATTTCTGGAAGGTGTTCCTGCCGCTGTGCCGTTCGGGGCTGTTCTCCGGGGCACTGATGGTGTTCGTGATGTCGCTCGGTTACTACGTCACCCCGGCCCTGCTGGGTGGCGCGCAAAACATGATGCTGCCCGAATTCATCATCCAGCAGGTGCAGTCGTTCCTCAACTGGGGCCTGGCCAGTGCCGCCGCCGCACTGCTGGTGGTGATCACCCTGGTGCTCTTCTACCTGTACCTGAAGCTGCAACCGGAATCCCCGGTCGGCAACGCGAGGTAAACCGCCATGCTCCTGTCTCCCAATGCCATGGGCCGCCCGCTGCGTACGGGCCTGTACCTGACCACCGGGGTCATCGCGGCCTTCCTGCTGCTGCCAGTGGTGTTCATCGTGTTGCTGTCGTTCGGCTCGTCGCAGTGGCTGGTGTTCCCGCCACCGGGCTGGACATTCAAGTGGTACGGCCAGTTCTTCTCCAACCCGGAGTGGATGGACGCCGCGCTGGCCAGCCTGAAGGTGGCCGTGCTGACCACCATCGCCGCCGTGCTGCTTGGCCTACCCACCGCGTTCGCCCTGGTGCGTGGCCGCTTCCCGGGCCGCGAGCTGCTTTACGGGCTGTTCACCATGCCGATGATCGTACCGCTGGTGATCATTGCCGTGGCGGTGTACGCGCTGTTCCTCAAACTTGGCTACACCGGCACGCTGTTCGCCTTCGTGGCCAGCCACGTGATCGTCGCCCTGCCCTTCACCATCATTTCGATCATCAACTCGCTGAAGCTGTTCGACCAGTCGATCGAGGATGCCGCGGTGATCTGCGGCGCCTCGCGTCTGCAGGCGATCTTCAAGGTGACCTTCCCGGCGATCCGCCCGGGGATGATCGCCGGCGGCCTGTTCGCCTTCCTGGTTTCATGGGATGAAGTGGTGCTGAGCGTGATGATGGCCAGCCCCGACCTGCAGACTTTGCCGGTGAAGATGTGGACCACCCTGCGCCAGGACCTCAGCCCGGTCATCGCCGTGGCCTCGACCTTGCTGATCGGCCTGTCGCTGCTTGTCATGTTCATTGCCGCCGCCTTGCGCCGGCGCACCGAAAACGCCTGAGCGCGGAGAAAACAACAATGAGTGCAGTGATCAAAGACAACGCGCACGGCAAGACCCTGGTCAGCCTGCGTGGCCTGAACAAGCACTACGGCGACTTCACCGCCGTGGATAACCTCGACCTGGAAATCCAGGACGGCGAGTTCCTGACCTTCCTCGGCTCCAGCGGCTCGGGCAAGTCCACCACCCTGTCGATGCTGGCTGGCTTCGAAACGCCGAGCAGCGGCGAGATCCTGGTCGATGGCCAGTCACTGGTCAACGTGCCGCCGCACAAGCGCGACATCGGCATGGTGTTCCAGCGCTATTCGCTGTTCCCGCACCTGAACGTGCGCGACAACATCGGTTTCCCGCTGGCCATTCGCAAGCTCGGCGCCAGCGAAACCAGCAAGCGCGTCGACGCCATGCTCAAGCTGGTGCAACTGGAGAAATTTGCCCACCGCAAGCCGTCGCAAATGTCCGGAGGCCAGCAGCAGCGCGTGGCGATTGCCCGAGCGCTGGTGTACGAACCACGCATCCTGCTGATGGACGAACCGCTCGGCGCGCTGGACAAGAAGCTGCGCGAAGACCTGCAGGATGAATTGCGCCAGTTGCACCGGCGCCTGGGCATCACCATCGTCTACGTCACCCACGACCAGGAAGAAGCCATGCGCCTGTCCCAGCGCATCGCCATCTTCAGCCATGGCAAGATCGTCGGCCTGGGCACCGGCTACGACCTGTACCAGAACCCGCCGAATGCCTTTGTCGCTTCGTTCCTGGGCAACTCCAACTTCCTGCGGATCAAGGCCAGCAGCAATGGCGCCGGCAGCTTCGAGGGCCAGCCGGTGGCCATCCGCCTGACCCCGGGCCTTGCCGCCTCGCAGGATGCACTGATCATGGTACGCCCGGAAAAGGCCCTGGCCCTGACCGCCGAACAGGCCGCGCGCGAGCCGCTGCCGGCGGGCTGGAACGAAGTCAGCGCCAAGGTTGGCGAGGTACTGTTCCTGGGCGAGAGCCAGACCTGCCATGTGCTGACCGCGGGCGGTACCGAACTGACGGTGAAGGCGCTGTCGGCGGCGGGCATGCCGATGCAGCCGGGGGATACCGTGAAGGTGCGCTGGGCGGTGGCGGATGCCTGCATCTATACCGAGTGGGCAGAAAGTGACCTGAGCAAGTCCGCCGGGGCGCATTGAAACCGCCGGGGGCGCTTTGCGGGGCAGCCTGTCAGATAGCATAAACGGGGCTGCCATGCAGCCCATCGCAGGCAAGCCAGCTCCCACAAGGATCGAGCAACTTCTGGGTTTACACGGTCCCTGTGGGAGCTGGCTTGCCTGCGATGGGCCGCAAAGCGGCCCCATGGAGTGTCACATTATCATCACGCCACTGTCGTAATCTGCCGGCCAACTCTATGCCATAGGCCTTCCGGCATGCCTCGCCTGCTTGTCTTGCTGCTCACCTTGCTGCCGCTGGCGACCCTGGCCGAGCCCGCGCACCTGCGCGTGCAAGGCTCCAACACCATTGGCGCGGCCTTGCTGCCGGCGCTTGTGCAAGGGCAACTGCGCGCACAGCAAGCCACCGCTATCGAACAACACCCGGGCAAGCGGGCCAACGAGACTGTCACCACCGCTATCGATGCACACGGCCAACCCTTGCGCATCGACATCGCAGCCCACGGTTCCAGCACCGGCTTCGTCGCCCTGGGCCATGGCGAGGCCGACCTTGCCGCCGCGTCGCGGCCGATCAACGACAACGAAGCAAGCCAGCTGCAGGCTTTGGGCGACCTGCGTGCCGCTGCCGCCGAACAGGTCATCGGCCTGGACGGCGTCGCGGTCATCGTTCACCCCGACAACCCGCTGCCACAGCTCACCACAGGGCAACTGGCACGGATTTTTGCCGGGCAGATCCAGCGCTGGGAGCAATTGGGCGTTTCCGGCGGGGCCATCCACCTTTACGCTCGTGACGACCGCTCCGGCACCTTTGAAACCTTCAAGGCGCTGGTGCTGGAACCCCAGCACGGCGAACTGTCGTCCAAGGCCCAACGCTTCGAGTCCAGCGACGAGCTGGCCGCGCGAGTGGGGGCCGACCGCCAGGCCATCGGCTTCAGCAGCCTGGCGGCGGTGCACGGGGCAAAGGTGCTGGCAGTGGCCGAGGGTGACGCGTCGGCCATGCTGCCGGAGCGTGCACTGGTTGCAAGCGAGGATTACCCGCTATCGCGGCGCCTGTATTTCTACCTGCCGGCCAACTCCAAGCCCCAGGCCAAGGCGCTGGCCGATTTCACCCAGAGCCCGGCGGGCCAGGCGATCGTCGCCCAGCAGGGTTTCGTTTCGCAGCAGATCAAGGCCCAACCTGTAGCCCTCCAGGCCGACATGCCGCCGCGCTATCGCACCCTGGCCCAGCAGGCGCAGCGGTTGAGCGTTAACTTCCGTTTCCAGGAAGGCAGCGCCAGCCTCGACAACAAGGCCCTTCGCGATGTGCAGCGGGTTGCCGACTACCTGCGCCAAGCGGGCAAGCTGCAGCGCAAGGTGGTGCTGGTGGGCTTTGGCGACCCCAAGGAAACGCCCGGTCGCGCCGCCCTGCTCTCCCGCCTGCGGGCCCAGGCGGTGCGCCGCGAGCTGGCGCGCGATGGCGTGGAGGTGCTGGAGGTGACCGGGATGGGGGATGAACTGCCAGTGGCAGGGAACGAACTGGAGCAAGGGCGGTTGCGGAACCGGCGGGTCGAAGTGTGGGTTTATTGATCTTGAAGCAGTACATATCCCTGTGGGAGCGGCCTTGTGTCGCGATAGGGCCGCAAGGCGGCCCCGGCAATTCTTCGGTGACAAGAAGATCCTGGGGGCGCTGCGCACCCCTTTCGCGACACAAGGCCGCTCCCACAGTCGACCGCGCTGAACCTCCGCTTGAGGTCGGCCCTGGCAAAGAAATGTAACAGCTCCCCATTCGGCATCACCGGCTAACGGGTCTAGGCTCAAGCCCATGTGATACCGGGCCCCTCTGACGGCTGCCAGGCCGCCATGTCGGATCACTGTTGCCATGCAACGTCGACATTGAAGGAGGGGCTCATGACAGCTCTGCAGACATTCCTCACCACCCCGTTCCTCGGTACCAGCGCCTGGTTGTGGCTGCTGTTCATGGGCATCGTCATCGGTTTGCTGGTACTCGACCTGGGCGTGCTGCACCGCCACGACCGGGAAATCGAAATGCGCGAGAGCCTGCTGCTGTATTCGGGCTATTTCAGCGTCGGCGTGCTGTTCGGCGCCGGGGTCTGGTACCAGTTGGGCGCGCAGTCGGCGCTGGAGTTCTACACCGGGTTCCTGGTCGAGCAGTCGTTGTCGATGGACAATGTGTTCGTCATGGCGATGATCTTCAGCTATTTCGCTATCCCCCGCCGTTACCAGCACCGTGTGCTGTTCTGGGGCATCCTTGGGGTGGTGTTCCTGCGGGCGATCATGATCGGCGTGGGCGCAGCGCTGGTGCAGAATTTCGCCTGGGTGCTGTATGTCTTCGGAGCTTTCCTGCTGTTTACCGGGGTGAAGATGGCGCTGTCGAAGGAAGACAGCCATCCCGACCTGGCCAACAACCCGATCCTGAAGTTCGTGCGCCGGCACATGCGGGTCACAGAGCAGATCCACGGCTCGCACTTCTTCGTGCGCCAGACCCCGCCCGGGCAGCACAAGGCGCTACGCCATGCCACCCCGCTGTTCATGGCTCTGGTGCTGATCGAACTGGCCGACCTGGTGTTCGCCGTCGACAGCGTGCCGGCGATCTTCGCCATCACCCAGGACCCGTTCATCGTCTATACCTCGAACATCTTCGCCATCCTCGGCTTGCGCTCGCTGTATTTTGCGCTGGCGGCGCTGATGCACCGGTTTGTGTATCTCAAGTACGCGCTGGCGCTGGTGCTGATCTTCATCGGCTGCAAGATCTTCTACCACGGCATGGTGGGCAAGGTGCCGGCGTTGCTTTCGTTGGGGGTGACGTTCGGGTTGTTGCTGGGTGGGGTGGTGGTTTCGCTGGTCAAGACGCGGGGGGAGAAGTCAGAAATCAAGGGTGCTCAACCCAGACAGCCTTCAAATGCCGATCGCTCAGTCAGCGAGAAGGAGGAAGACCCGCAGATGCGGGTCTGACCATCCAGAGGAACCAGTGAGCCTTCAAGGGCCTCTTCGCGGGCTTGCCCGCTCCCACAGGTATTGCGCACAGCTTGGAGGCGGCGCAGTACCTATGAGAGATTGCACAGCCCTTTGGGCTGCGCTGTCGCACAGAAAACTGAACTCGCAAGCGATCCCCGTACCCTGTGGGAGCGGCTTTAGCCGCGAAGAATCCAACGCGGTGCATGGCACCGGCTGCGCCGGTGTTCGCGGCTAAAGCCGCTCCCACAGAGTCCCTGCTAATTCAATGAGTTATGTGCAGTTCCATGAGAGCGGGCAAGCCCGCGAAGAGGCTGGAACAGGCCGGTGAAATCACCGCCCGCTGCGCATCATCTCCGCCGGCACATACTTGCCAATCTCATACTTGCCGACCGCCGCCCGGTGCACTTCATCCGGCCCGTCGGCCAGGCGCAAGGTGCGCTGCATGGCATACATGTATGCCAGCGGGAAATCGCCACTCACCCCTGCCCCGCCATGAATCTGGATCGCCCGATCGATCACCTTCAGTGCCACGTTCGGCGCCACTACCTTGATCTGCGCAATCTCGCTGCGGGCGACCTTGTTGCCGACCGTGTCCATCATGTAGGCCGCTTTCAGCGTCAGCAGCCGGGCCATGTCGATCTCCATGCGCGAGTCGGCGATCTTGTCGACGTTGCCGCCTAAACGCGCCAGTGGCCGGCCGAAGGCGGTACGCTCGACCGAGCGCTTGCACATCAGTTCCAGCGCGCGCTCGGCCATGCCGATCGAGCGCATGCAGTGATGGATGCGGCCGGGGCCAAGGCGCCCCTGGGCAATCTCGAAGCCACGGCCCTCACCGAGGATCACGTTCTCATACGGCACCCGCACGTTCTCGAAGAGCACCTCGGCGTGGCCATGGGGAGCATCGTCATAGCCGAACACCGGCAGCGGGCGGACAATCTTCACCCCAGGCGCATCGGTGGGCACCAGCACCATCGAGTGCTGTTGGTGGCGTGGCCCTTCAGGGTCGGACAGGCCCATGAAGATCATCACCTTGCAGCGCGGGTCGCAAGCGCCGGAGGTCCACCACTTGCGACCGTTGATTACCCATTGGTCACCGTCACGCACGGCAGTGGCGGCCATGTTGGTGGCATCCGAGGAGGCCACGTCCGGTTCGGTCATGGCGAACGCCGAACGAATCTCGCCACGCAGCAGCGGCTCCAGCCACTGGCGCTTCTGCGCTTCGCTGCCATAGCGCACCAGCACTTCCATGTTGCCGGTGTCCGGCGCCGAGCAGTTGAACGGTTCCGGGCCGAGCAACGAACGGCCCATGATTTCCGCCAGCGGGGCGTATTCCAGGTTGCTCAGGCCGGCACCGTATTCCGATTCGGGCAGGAACAGGTTCCACAGCCCTTCGGCGCGGGCCTTGGCCTTGAGCTCTTCCATGATCGCGGTGGGCTGCCAGCGGTCACCCTCGGCGACCTGGCGCTCGAACACCGCCTCGGCGGGGTAGACATAGGCGTCCATGAACGCGCTGACGCGCTCACGCAATGCCTGGACCTTGGGCGAATAGGCGAAATCCATCGGGGCTACCTTCACGGTTCGGAGTACATGGGCCAGAGCCTAGAGCAGCATGTCCCCATCCACCTAGTCTATTTTCCGCGTGTATAAACATTCATAAGCGATATATGATCAACCCATAATTCCAACAAAGAGCGGCGCCCATGAACCTCAGCAAGGTCGACCTCAACCTGTTCATCGTGTTCGATGCTATCTACACCGAAGCCAACCTGACCCGCGCCGGGCAGATCGTCGGCATCACCCAGCCGGCGGTGTCCAACGCCCTCTCGCGGCTGCGCGAAACATTCAATGACCCGCTGTTCGTGCGTACCGCGCAAGGCATGGTGCCCACGCCCATGGCGCAGAACATCATCGGCCCGGTGCGCAATGCCCTGGCCCTGCTGCGCACCTCGGTGCAGGAAAGCCGCATCTTCAACCCGCAACAGGCCAACAAGACCTTCCGCATCAGCATGACCGACCTGACCGAAGCGGTGATCCTGCCGCCGCTGTTCCAGCGCTTGCGCCGCCTGGCCCCGGCGGTGCTGATCGAAAGCTTTTTGTGCAAGCGCCGCGAGACCACCAAGGAACTCGCCGCCGGTCGCCTGGACTTCGCCATCGACGCACCGTTGAACACCGACCCGCAGGTACGCCACGTCAAACTGATGCAAGACCGCTATGTCTGCGCCCTGCGCCAGGGCCACCCGTTGGCCGACAGCAAGCTGACCCTCGACAACTACCTGGGCATGACCCACATCCATATCTCCAGCCGCCGCAACGGCCTGGGCTATGTCGACCTGGCCCTGGGCAAGATGGGCGTGCAGCGCAAGGTTGCCTTGCGCTCGCAGCATTACCTGATGGCTTCGCAGGTGTTGCAGCAGACCGATATGGCGATGACCGTCCCCGAGCGCTTCGCCCGCCGCCATCAGTTGCGTTACCAGCCACTGCCGGTGGAGGTCCCTGCGCTGGAAACACACCTGTACTGGCACGAAAGCACCGATCAGGACCCAGCCAATCGCTGGATGCGCGAGCAGATCACCGAGTTGTGCGAACGTGTGGTGGCCGAGGAACAGCGGGCCTTGGAACCATCCTGAAGATGGCTGACGAGGGGCCTTGCTTGGCCGCTTCTGGAGCGGAGAAAATTTTTCCATCTGAATGCCATTAGAGAGAAAATTTTCTCGCTTATCTTTAGAATAAGCGCGCTGGAAGCGAAAAATATCTCTCAAACAGCGGGTACGCTTGCTCCAACGATCGCCGATTGGACGGCGACAGACACGGACCCGCCCCAATGCCCAGCGCCCCGCTCTACTTCGATTACGCCGCCACCACTCCGGTCGACGACCGGGTCATCGAAACCATGCTCGCCTGCCTTGGCAACCAGGCCAACTTCGGCAACCCGGCCTCCAGTGGCCATGCCTTCGGTCAGGCAGCCCGACACACTGTGGAGCAGGCTCGCCAACAAGTGGCCGAACGCGTCGGTGCACGGGCCGATGCACTGGTCTGGACCTCAGGTGCGACCGAGTCCAACAACCTGGCGCTCAAGGGCATTGCCCAAGGCCTCGGCCAGCCCGGGCACCTGATCACCAGCCAGCTGGAACACAAGGCCGTGCTCGACACGGTGGCAGAACTGGAACGCCAGGGCTGGGCTGTCACCCGCTTGGCACCGGATGCCGCCGGCCTGATTCAGCCTGCTGCGGTGCAGGCGGCGCTGCGCGCCGATACCCGCCTGGTGTCGCTGATGGCGGTCAACAATGAACTGGGCACGATCACCGACTTTGCCGCAATTGGCGAACAGGTACGTGCCCACGGTGCCCTGCTGCACGTGGATGCGGCGCAGGCGGTGGGCAAACTGGCCATTGACCTGGGCGCGATGGCCGTGGACCTGATGTCGTTCTCGGCGCACAAGGTGTATGGGCCCAAGGGCATCGGCGCGCTCTACGTCGGGCCACGCGCCCGCACGCTGATGCGTGCGCAGATGCACGGCGGCGGCCATGAGCAGGGGCTGCGCTCCGGCACCCTGGCAACCCACCAGATTGCCGGCATGGGCAGCGCCTTTGCCCTGGCCGGCCAACCCGGCGACAGCGAACACCTGCGCCTCGAGCAACTGGCCAGGCGCCTGCGCGAAGGCCTGCTGGCCCTGCCCGGCGTTACCCTCAACGGCTGCGCCAAGCAACGCATTCCCCATACGCTGAACCTGTGTATCGACAGCAAGGGTTTCAACAGCGCGGCGCTGGCCAGCGAACTGGCGTTGTCGACCACCTCGGCCTGCAACTCGGCGAGCAATGCAGCCTCGCATGTGCTGCTCGCGCTGGGGCTGGATGAATGCCAGGCACGCAACAGCGTGCGCCTGAGCATCGGGCGTTTCACCAGCGAGGCTGAAGTGGACAAGGCGCTCGAAGTGTTTGGCCGGGTGCTGACAGCGGCGTCAGCGGCACTTTGGTGAAACCGATCTAGAACAGCCGGCTGTCCGGGGTGAAATCCTCGACCTCGAGCCTTGCGCTGTTTGCCTGCGGGTGGCGCGGGTTGAACAGGTAATTGGTGGTGCTGGGCATGATCGCGCTCGGCACCGGCAGCAGCAATGCCGAGCACTCATCCAGAAAGCGGTTGCCAAGGCCGCGAGTCAGTTCGGTCTGGCTTGACCAGCCAGGCTGCAAGGCCGGCAACTGCGCTTGCGAAACGGTGTCGGGCAACTCGATACGCAGCAGCCGCATGGTGGTGGGGAAATCCTCAGGGTCGATCTCCAGGTGCACCAGCACCTCGAGCATCGCCCCGGCCGGGCTGGTGGCTGCATACACCACTGGCCGGCCCGCCTGGTGCCAGCGGCCGCTGACACGCAAGCCGCCCGTTCCGCTCAAGTCTGCATAGGCGCTGATACGCCACAGAATCACAGGCCAAAGCCCTCGGCGATCTGCAGCAACATCTCTTCGACCTGGGTGGTGCCCTGCTGGGTGGTGAGCATCTGCATCGGCGTCAGCCCCGAGAAGCGCTCCTTGGGCTTGGATAGCCAGCGCTTGGCCTTGCCCGCCTCACCGAACACGGCTTCGGCCATGGCGGTGATATGGGCCGAGCGGAACAGCCGGTCGCTTTCTTCCACGGTCAGTGGCTGGTCACGTTCAATGCGGGTTTTCAGTGTGCGCAGGGGAATGATCTGGTCACGCTCCACAGGGGTGAACACGCCGAGCTCGGTCAGTTTCACCAGCCAGGTGGCAGCGAAGCCATGGGTGATGCGGGTGTGGATTTCAAAGTCACTGGCGAGTTCGGGGATTTCCAGCAGTGCATGCAGGCGCGCCCGGTACTCGTGGTAACCGTTGTCGCGAAGCACTTCGGCAAGCATGGCTCTCTCCTTTCCGGCGTTTGCCGACAAGTATGCGGCATATGCCGGACATATACCAGTTCATGAGGCCTGTAAAAGTCTTGAAGGCGATGCAATCCTGGAGCGGCCTTGCGTCGCGAAAGGGCCGCAAGGCGGCCCCCGGGCAATCTCACAGGAAGGTGAACACCTGCGAAGCCGGCAACCGCGACTTGTTCAAGCCAGCGTTGAAGTCCGTCTCGCTGCGATACCCCAGGCTGAGAATGACCACACTGGTGAACCCACGCTCGCGCAAGCCCAGCTCGGCATCGAGGATCTTGCTGTCGAAGCCTTCGATCGGCGTGGCATCCAGCCCATGTGCTGCAGCCCCCAGCAAGGCAGTACCCAACGCCAGGTAGGTCTGCTTTTCCATCCAGTGCTGCACGTCCTTCTGATCAAAGCGGTGCAGGTCGATGTAGTGCCGGCGGCTCTGGTTCTGCCCGGCACGCGCCTGATCATCGCGGAAGCGGCCATCGGCAGCTTCCTGGTCGAGCACGGCATCGAGGTGCGCTTCGGTCATCTCGGTGCGGGTGCAGAACACGATCACATGCGAGGCATCGAGGATCTTCGGCGAATTGTAGGCATAGCGTTCTGTGGTGCTCTTGGCCAGGCGGGCCTTGCCTTCGGCGCTGTCGGCAACGATGAAATGCCACGGCTGCGAGTTGACCGAGGACGGGCTGTGGCGCAGTTGCTCGAGCAGAGCATCGACAGTGGCCTGGGGAATACGGCGCGAGGCATCGTAGGCTTTGGTGGTGTAACGGCGCTTGGCCAGCGAGACGGTATCCATGCAACAACTCCGGGAATGAACAGGGGATTTGCCGGGCATCTTATCTTTCCTGCAGAAAAGAAAAACCGGCACAATGCAGCAACACTTTCATCCCAGGAGTGAAAATGCTGCGCATCGCCGACCTCGAACTGTTCGTCCGCAGTAGCGTACTGGGCAGCTTCACCGCCGCCGCCCACGAGGCCGAACTGCTGCCGGGCCAAGTGGCCGCCGCGATCAAGCGCCTGGAGCGCGACCTGGACGTGCGCCTGTTCGCCCGCACCACCCGCAGCCTGCGCCTGACCGCCGAAGGCGAGTTGTACCTGCCGACTGCCCTGAATGTGCTGGAGAGCCTGCGCCAGGGGCGTGAAGACCTGCATGGCAACGCCAACACCCTGCGCGGCACCCTGCAGGTGTCGGCACCGTCCGACCTGGGTCGCAACATGTTGCTGCCGTGGTTGAGCGCCTTCCGCCGCGAGCACCCGGCCCTGCACCTGCGCTTCCTGCTGTCCGACCAGATCGCCGACCTCAACCGCGACCCGGTAGATGTGGCGATCCGTTATGGCCTCAACCAGGACGCCAATTACATTGCCCTGCCGCTGGCCGACTGGAACCGCCGGGTGCTGGTGGCCGCGCCCCACTACCTGGCCCGTCATGGCCGCCCGCTCACGCCCGACGCCCTGCAGCAACACGCCTGCCTGCTGTACATGCAGCACAACCGGGTCTACGACAAGTGGCGAGTGGGCAACCGCACCGTGCAGGTGCGCGGGCCACTGGTCAGCGACGATGCCGATGTGATCCGCCGCCTGGCCTTGCAAGGGGAAGGCATCGTCTACAAGTCGTGGCTGGACGTGAGCGCCAACATCGCGGCCGGCGAGCTGGAAATCATCCTCCCCGAGCACCTCGGTGAACCCGCACCGGTAACCCTGGTGTGCCCGCACCGCAAGCAGCTCACGCCCGCTGTGACGCAACTGCACCTGTGGCTGCGCGAACGCTTCGAAGCCTTGCGTAACCGGGCGCTGACCAACGGCTGCACAATCGTTCCAGACTGAACGGCGTGCATGGGTTGCGGTAGTGGCTTGAGCCGTCTATCGCCAGTACCGGCCTCTTCGCGGGCACGCCCGCTCCCACAGGTACTGCATCGCACCTTAAGTTGATGCAGTACCTGTGGGAGCGGGCGTGCCCGCGAAGAGGCCGGCACGGTCATTCAGGAGTGCCCTGCCCCCCCGCCCAGCGCCTCGCGAAAACGTCGGGTGCTGGCAATGGCCAGCAGCAACCCGGCCACCGCCACACTACCGCCCACCAGGCCGATATCCGCCACATCCAACTGGCTGCTGACGATACTGCCCAGCAAGGCGCCACCGCCAATGCCGATGTTGTAGATTCCCGAGAACAGCGCCATGGCCACATCAGTGGCATCGGACGCCAGCTTCAGGGTCTTGGACTGCAGCGACAGGCTGAAGCTGAGGATTGCCACTCCCCAGAACATGCTCAATGCGGCGAACATGTAGAAGTTGCCCGACAGCGGCAACAGCAGCAACAGGCACGCCGCCAGCAGGCCGATCGAGCCCACCAGGAAGCCATGCGGGAAGCGGTCGCTGTAACGGCTGAACAGCAACGAGCCAAACACCCCTGCACCGCCGAACAGCAGCAGCAACAACGTGGTGCGCTCACCGCCTATCTGCGCCACGTGCAGGGCGAACGGCTCGATGTAGCTGTAGGCGGTGAACTGCGCGGTAATCACCAGCGTTACCAGCACATAGGTGATCACCAGCGCAGGGCGCTTGAACAGGATCGGCAGGCTGCGCAACGAGCCCGAGTTCTGGCTGGGCAGCAGCGGCAGCGACTTCATCAGGCACAGCATGGTCGCCAGCGCCACCCCGGCAATGCTCAGGAAGGTGATGCGCCAGCCCAGCGCTTCGCCCACCACGCGGCCCAGCGGGATGCCAAGGACCATGGCCAGGGTGGTGCCGGTGGCCAGCAGGCCCAGCGCCTTGGCCTGCTGGCCGGGCGGCGCCACGCGTACCGCCAGGGAGGCGGTGATGGCCCAGAACACCGCATGCGCCAGGGCAATACCGATACGGCTGACCAGCAACATGGCAAAGCTCTGTGACAACCATGACAGCAAATGGCTGACGATGAACACCAGGAACACGAACAGCAACAGCCGCCGCCGCTCGATGTTGCGGGTCAACAGCATCATTGGCAGCGAGGCCAGCGCCACCACCCAGGCGTAGATGGTCAGCATCAGGCCGACCTGCGCGGTGCTCATGTCGAAGCTGCGGCCAATGTCGCTGAGCAGCGCCACCGGGACGAACTCGGTGGTGTTGAAGATGAAGGCCGCCAGGGCCAGGGCAATGACGCTCAGCCAGCTGCCGCTACCCGCCGTGGGTGGCATGTTGGTGGGTATGGGTCCGTTCATGGGTGCAAACCGCTTCTCCGCAGGCATGGCAACAGGACGCACATCAACCACCCGCTTTCCGGGGGTGTCGATGCACGCGTTGTTATTGGAAGGAATGCCCGGCATGGTACGCGTCAAGCCGGGGGCTCACAACCGCGAGGCGGGCAGAAGGAGTAACATGGACGCTTTGTGCGAACGCGTATGCAACAAGGAGCCCGATCCGCTCATGGACCAGCAGCAGTGGCAGCAGCAGTGGCAACAGGCAATCACCGCCTATGCCCAGGCCGTCAACGACTATGTCGCGCAGGGCCGTGCGCAAGGCTGGGATGACCTCGAAGAGCCCCTGCCACAAGCCACCGAGCATTTGCTCGATGCCTGGCTGCAAGCCCTGCAGGCAGCCAACCGGCCTGGCATCGAAGCCTCCGAGCAGCAAGCCTTCCGCGAAGCCTGGCCGCCCGCCCACCACCCATTGCTGCCGCTGATCAAGGAGCACGGGCAAGGCATTGGCAATGTCCTGCTGCTGGAGGACGGTAGCCTGCTGGCTCGCATCGGCATGCCGCATGACAAGGGCCAGGTGGTGCGCATTGACAACCTGGGGGTGACCCCGGTGATCGGCGTCGATCACTTCGGCCGCTGCCCGGCCCGCCGCTATTTCGCTCTGGCCAATGCCGAAGGCATACGCGTGACCGATGGCTGGGGCGGCCCGCAGGTGCTGCGCCTGGCCTGGCCCACGGGGCTGGAGGGGTTGCCGCCGGGTTACCCGTTCGAGCCATTCGACCTGCCGCCCACACCGACCACGTTGATTCCCTTCCCGGATGGCCAGCGGGTGCTGCTGGTGAGTGCCGAGGGTATCTTCCTGCTGACGCGCCACGGCGCGACCCGCCTGCTGCCGCACCAGGCGCGGGTGCTGGACGAGCTGGACGAAGGCACCGACCCCGACGACATCAGCCTCGTGCTGAGCATGGAGCACGGTGCGGTGTCGGTGGATGGCCGGTTGATCGTGGTTGGCGAGCAAGGCAGCCGTCACCTGGTGCTGGATGACCAGCTCAGGCCCGTGGCGGCAATCGGCCCGGCCAGCGAGTATCCGCACTTTGCGCTGTTCAACCGCGCGGGTGACCAGTTGATAGTCAATGCCTGCCATTTCTACAGCGGTGCCACGCAGGCCGTCAGGGTGGCCGACTTGCCGGGGCTGGATACCGACTACTACAGCCAGGACCCGCGTACCCCGCTGGTACAGGACGGTGCACGGGTGTATGCCGGCGTGGCGCGCGACGGTGAGTACATCGTGGGGGATGCCTATGGTTACCTGCGCGCATTTGGCGAAGATGGCATGGAGCATTGGCAGCATTACCTGGGGTCGACCATCAGTGCGCTGGATATCAGTGCGGACGGGCGTACGCTGGTGGCGGCGAGCCATGCGGGGTTCGTTTCGGTGATTGCCCTGGACAGCGGGCGGCCGGCCTGGCAGATCGGTACCGGGGCGCATGGCGAGGTACGGCGGTGGTTGTTCTGGAAAGGCTGGGACAGGGCATTGGCCTGGTAACAGATCCAGCTTCCTCGTTTCCTGTACCGGCCTCTTCGCGGGTGAACCCGCTCCCACAGTTACTGCACAGATTTCTGAAGCTGTGATTTACCTGTGGGAGCGGGCGAGCCCGCGAAGAGGCCGGTACACGCAACCAATCAGCCCTGCAAAGTGGCCATGTCGATCACGAACCGGTACTTCACATCCCCGGCAATCATTCGCTCATAAGCCTGGTTGATGTTGCGGATATCCAGCAACTCGATATCACAACGAATCGCGTGCTCGGCACAGAAATCCAGCACTTCCTGTGTCTCGGCAATACCACCAATCAACGACCCCGCCAGCACCCGGCGCTTCATCACCAGATTGGCCGCATGCACTGCCGGGTCGATCGGCTCGATCAGGCCGACCAGGATGTGCACGCCATCGAATTTCAGGGTTTCCAGGTACGGATTGAGGTCGTGCTGCACCGGGATGGTGTCGAGCAGGAAGTCGAAACGGCCCGCCGCGGCGCGCATCTGCTCGGCATCGGTGGACACGATCACATGGTCGGCACCCTGGCGGCGGGCTTCTTCGGCCTTGGCCTGGGAACGGGTGAACAGGGTCACCTCGGCACCCAGGGCCTTGGCCAGCTTGATAGCCATATGGCCCAGGCCGCCCATGCCGAGGATGCCGAGCTTGTGGCCAGGGCCGACACCGTGGTGCTTGAGTGGCGAATAGGTAGTGATGCCGGCGCAGAGGATTGGCGCGGCGCTGGGCAGGTCCATGCCGGCCGGGATGCGCAGCACGAAGTGCTCGCTGACCACGATGCTGCTGGAGTAACCGCCCATGGTATTGCTACCGTCGACCCGGTCCGGGGTAGCGTAGGTCATGGTCGGCCCTTCCAGGCAGTATTGCTCCAGGTCCTTGGCACAGGCTTCGCAGTGGCGGCACGAGTCGACCATGCAACCAACGCCAACCAGGTCGCCGACCTTGTGCGCGGTCACTTTGTCGCCCACTGCGGTGACGCGGCCGATGATCTCGTGGCCAGGCATCAGCGGGTACACGGCAATGCCCCATTCGTTGCGCGCCTGGTGAATGTCGGAGTGGCACACGCCGCAGTACAAGATATCGATGGCAATGTCGTCAGGGCGCGGGCTGCGACGCTGGAAGGTCATGGGAGCCAGAGGGCTGGTGGGTGTCTGGGCGGCGTAACCGATGGCGGTGTACATGCAGGGCCTCGCTAAGAAGTGAAACGATTCAGGCGGCGCATTCTGCGCGCCATGCCCCGCCTCGCCCACGGCTGATTCTCCGGCATGCATGCCTGATTCTCCGAACATGCCATGCAGCACCTGGCACCGAGCACTCATTCTGCGATGATTAGACTGTCTGATCCTCTGCCCAGGTCCATCATGCAGCTGACCCGCCATGTCGACGCCAATGCGCCGCTTTGCACACTTATCCGCAGACTCGCCACACGTCCGGGTTTCGTGCCCACGCACCTGCCCCAGGTGCAGGTGCTGAGCTGGGACCACTATGTGGCCAGCAGCCCACAGATCTACGAACCCAGCCTGATGATCCTGGCCCAGGGCAGCAAGCTGGCGCGCCTGGGGCCGCGTACCTTGGAGTACGGCGCCGGGCATTACCTGGTGCAGGCATTGTCGGTGCCGTTCATGTGCGAAACCTTCGCCACCCCCGAAGCACCGTTGCTGGGCGTGGCAGTGGACATCGACCGCGGCGTGCTGGGCGAACTGGTGCAAAGCATGGCCCTGGCGCCCGACACCGCGGTGCAGGCGCAAACCCCGCAGTCGATGACTTCGGCGGCACTCGATGCGCCGATGCGCGAAAGCGTGGAGCGGCTGCTGTTCTGCCTGCAGGACCCAGTAGACGCCAAGGTGCTTGGCCCGGCGCGGGTACGCGAGGTGCTGTACACCGCCTTGCGCGGTCCACAGGCGGGCGTTTTGCGGGCCCTGGTGGAGCAGCAAGGGCACTTCGCCCGCATCGGCGCCGCCCTAGCCCACCTGCGCGAGCACTACACCGAGCCGCTGAGCGTCGAAGCGCTGGCCGCGCGCGCCAACATGAGTGTTTCGACCTTTCACGAGCACTTCAAGCGCTGTACCGACATGGCACCGATGCAGTACCTCAAGCGCCTGCGGCTGCTGAAAGCGCAGCAGATGCTGATCGGCGAAGGCCTGGGAGTAGCGCAGACCGCGCACCGGGTGGGGTACCAGAGCACCTCGCAGTTCAGTCGCGAATACAAGCGCCAGTTCGACCGCAGCCCGGGGGATGAATTGCCGTTCCGGAGCCTGCCGGTGTAATCGCCTGCCCTGGCCCCATCGCCGGCAAGCCGGCTCCAACAGGGAAAGCACATGGCTTGAAACCGATGCGGACGATGTGGGAGCAACTGTCTTGGATATCTCTTCAAGCCAGCATTGGCCCTTGTAGGAGCGGCCTTGTGTCGCGATGGGCCGCGCAGCGGCCCCGACAAACTTTGCTGCGAAGCTGAAAACCTGGGGCCGCTTCGCGCCCCATCGCGACACAAGGCCGCTCCTACAGGTATTTGCACATGGCTTGAGGCCGGTGTGGTCGAGGTGGGAGGAGCTGGCTTGCCGGCGATGGGCTGCAGAGCAGCCCCGGCACTCTCAAGGCTTCATTGCCGCTCGACCATCGCCACTATTGCTGCCTGCAATTCGGCCTTGGCCTGCCATACCTCCAACTCCCCCGCGGCAGCCGCCTGCGACAAGGCATCCGCCGCGCCCACCAACAGGCGCATGCCCGCCACCCCAATCTCGCCACTGGGCGAAAAACCGGCCAGCGCCTCGCGGCATTTGTCCAGAAACGGCTGTTCATAGGCCCGCTTGAGCGCCTCCATTTCCGGCGACCCGGCCAGTGCCGCCGACACCCCGGGGATCTCCCGCCCCTGACTCATCACACAGTCCACGTATGCCTCGGCAATCACCCCGGCGCGGCTGGCCAGGCTGGCGTCACAATGCGCCAGTGCCTGCTCCAGCATCTGCGACTGCCGTGCATCGTATTGCTGATACAGCGCCACCAACAGCCCGGTGCGGGTCTCGAAATGGTCATAGACCACCGGCTTGGTAACCCCCGCCTGCTCGGCCAAACGGCCCAGGCTCAAGGCATCAGTGCCCTCCTCGCGTACAAGCTGCCAGGCTACATCGAGCAACTGGCGGCGGCGCTCGTCGCGGCTCAGGCGCTTGCGCGAGCGGGTTTGATCATCGCTTGACATCGCTTACCTACCAAAAGTAACTTACTAAACGTAACTTACCTCGAGTATATAGCGCTCCGGGTAGTCCTGCATCACATCTTGGAGAACCTGCCATGCACGCCTTGATCGTTGTCGGTCATCACGACACGCAATCCCTCACCCATGCCCTTGCCCGGCAGATCGCCGACGGCCTGGCCAACACCGGCCACAGCAGCGAAATCGCCGACTTGGCCAGTGAAGGTTTCGACCCGCGTTTCGGCCTTGCCGACCACGCAGTGCACCGCAGGCAGGCAGCCCCGCCGACGGACGTACTCAGGGAGCAGGCGCGCATCGAACGTGCCGATGCGCTGGTGCTGGTCTACCCCATCTATTGGTGGTCACTGCCGGCCTTGCTCAAAGGCTGGGTCGAGCGGGTGTTCAGCAATGGCTGGGCCTTCGATTATGAAGGGGGCGTCACCGTCAAGAAGCTGCGCGGCATGAAGGTACACCTGGTCGGCGTCGCCGGTGCCGATAGCGGTACCTTCGAGCGGCATGGTTATGGCGAGGCAATGCGCGTGCAGATCGAGCACGGCATTTTCGACTACTGCGGCGCCGAGGTACTGAGCTCCACCCTGCTGGACGACAGCGAAGGCGCAGCCCCGGCAGCGCATCTGCACACCGCACGCACGCTGGGCGAGCAGATGTTCGCAGACTGCGAGGCCATGGCCTGAATCAGCTCGACAGCGGCCATTGCGCCAATGGCCAGTAAGCGCCCTTGCGCGACTCGTACAGTGTGAAATGGCGGGCGGTAAGGTAGAAATCCGGCGCGCTGCTGGCCTCTGGCGGCTGGCCGCGGTAATCCCTTGCCAACGTCAGGTGCGGGCGATATTCACGGTCGGCCGCTTCCACCCCCAACGGCAGCAGCGCCTGCTGCAAGCTGTACACCAGTTGCAGCAGGGCCGGTGGGGTCTGCTGCGCCTCCAGCACCAGGGCGCTGGCCCGCTGCCACACCTGCAGGCGGTCTAGCAACAGCCGTGGTGCCGTGGCCGGTAGTGCCAACTGGTCGACCGCCGCGCAAATTGCAGGCACCTGAGCGGTATCCACATCGCCCAGAAACAGCAATGTCACGTGGAAGTTGGCGGCCGGAACCGGCTTGCCACTGCGCAGGTTCAAGCCACGTCGCCACTGGGCCAGGGCGCGACGCTGAGCCTCGCTTACCGGCAAGGCGAAAAACAACCGCTTGAAGGGGGTACCGCTGGGGCGTACGTCCTGAATCATACGAACTCCTGAATATGAAACGTTTGCGCAAGGCTATAGGGCATTACACCTAAGTCGCCCCGTCGTTTCGCAACAATAAGTACAAACTACCCCAATGATTGTTTATGCTGGCGGGCTTATGCCATGGCGCATGGCCATTTTTCGACAAGTAAACGTCCATGAAAATTGCACTCGTACTCATCTTCGCCCTCTCGATCGCCTATGTTCACCTGCGCGGTCGGGTTCGTCACAAGCTGACCCGTCAGCTGGGCGATCACTCCAGCTTCCTGGCCCCTGTCAACAGCTTTCTGTACCTGTTTTCCAGGCACCCGGCCAAGCCTTACCTGCCGGTGGAGGCCTTCCCGGAATTGCAGACGCTGCAAGACCACTGGCAGGAGATCCGCGAGGAAGCCCAACAGCTGCTGCATGTGGGCGAAATCAAGAAGTCCGACAATTACGATGACGTCGGTTTCAACTCGTTCTTCAAGACCGGCTGGAAGCGCTTCTACCTGAAGTGGTACGGCGAAAGCCACCCGTCGGCGATGACCCTGTGCCCACGCACCACCGAGTTGCTCAAAGGCATCGGTACGGTCAAGGCCGCCATGTTCGCCACCCTGCCGCCGGGCGCCAAGCTGGTGCGCCACCGCGACCCGTATGCCGGTTCGTACCGCTACCACCTGGGCCTGGACACGCCGAACGACGACGGTTGCTACATCGACGTGGACGGCGAGAAGTATTCCTGGCGCGATGGCGAGGGCGTGGTGTTCGACGAAACCTACATCCACTACGCGGCCAATACCACCGAGCACAACCGCATCATTCTGTTCTGCGATGTGGAACGCCCGCTCAAGTACCGCTGGGCAACCGCATTCAACCGCTGGTTCAGCCGCAACGTCATGGCCGCTGCCGCCGCACCCAACGATGCCGGCGACAAGACCGGTGGGATCAACCGGCTGTTCACCCGCATCTACAAGATCCGCGAGCGTGGCAAGGCGCTGAAGAAGCGCAACCGCACGCGCTACTACCTGGAGAAGTGGGCGTTCGTCGCGGCCTTGGTGCTGGTGTTCATCTACATCTGATCGGTGTGGGAGCGCGCAGCCCAAGGGCCTGCGCGCAACCAACCAAAGTACAAGTCTCACACTTCCCACTCTTCGACTAGCCTGAAAGCTCCACTCGCAACCTCCCCAAGGTGAAGACGATGAGCATGATGGACTGGGACGCCTACCGTAAGCAGTTAATGGCCGGCATCGGCGATCTCAAGCAGCTTTCCCCTGACACCGTGGCCGGCTACATGACCGCCAGCGGCGCAGGGGCCAAGACCAACCACCTGGACGCCAAGACCCGCGAGCTGATCTCCCTTGCCGTGGCCGTGACCACACGCTGCGATGGCTGCATCGCCGTGCATTCGCAGCAAGCCGTCAAGCATGGCGCCAGCCGCGAGGAAATCGCCGAGGCCCTCGGCGTGGCCGTGGCGATGAACGCCGGCGCCGCGCTGGTCTACTCGGCACGTGCCATGGATGCGGTGGGCAAGGCCAACGGCTGAACGCAAATGGCGGCGCCGCCCTTGCGCGACGGCGCCGCGCCACCCAGACTGGGCGGCTCAGCCCTTGCAGGAACCCGCATGATCCACATCCGCCCAATGACGCCGGAAGATTTCGAACGCTTCTGGCCCACCTTCCAGGCCGTCGTACAGGCCCGTGAAACCTACGCATTCGACCCGGCCCTGAGCTTCGATCAGGCCCGCCAGCTGTGGCTGGAGCTGCCCATGCGCACATTCGTGGCCGAGGAAGACGGCCAGATGCTGGGTTCGTATTACCTCAAGGCCAACGCCGCCGGGCCCGGTGGGCACGTGGGCAACTGCGGCTACATGGTCTGTGAAACGGCACGCGGCCGCGGCGTTGCGCGCTTGATGTGCGAACACTCACAGAAACAGGCACGCCAGGAGGGTTTCCTGGCGCTGCAGTTCAACTCGGTGGTAGCCACCAATGAGGTGGCAGTGGCGCTGTGGCACAAGCTGGGCTTCGATACCGTTGGCCGCTTGCCCAAGGCCTACCGCCATGCCCGCCTGGGGTTGGTGGACTGCCTGGTGATGTACAAGTGGCTGGCGGACGAGCCGGTAGTGGAGAAGCCGCCACTGCTGATCGGGCGCAAGAACATCGAGGCGCGGGTGTCGCGGCGGCGCGGGCGCTGACTTCTTCAGGCCGCCCCTGCTCGACGAAGGTCTATGGTAAAGTCGCGCCCTTTTTGAACATGCCGGGATATCGCTGCACATGACCCCCATCCTCCGCTTCCTCAACCGCACCAGCCTGGTGACGCAAATCGTCATCGGCCTGATCGCCGGCATCGCCCTGGCCCTGCTTGCGCCCGCCATCGCCCGCGACATGGCCTTCCTCGGGAAAGTGTTCGTCAGCGCCCTGAAGGCGGTGGCACCCGTGCTGGTGTTCATCCTGGTAATGGCCTCGATCGCCAACCACCGTCACGGCCAGGAAACCCATATTCGCCCGATCCTCTGGCTGTACCTGCTGGGTACCTTCAGCGCAGCAGTGGTCGCCGTGGTCGCCAGCATGCTGTTCCCGTCAAACCTGGTGCTGAGCACCGGCGACGCTACGCTGAGCGCGCCAGGCGGCATCACCGAGGTGCTGCAGAACCTGCTGCTGAGTGCGGTCGACAACCCGATCAATGCCCTGCTCAACGCCAACTTCATCGGTGTACTGACCTGGGCCATCGGCCTGGGCGTGGCCCTGCGCCATGCCGGCGAAACCACCCGCACCGTCGTCGAGGACCTGTCCAATGGCGTGACCCTGATCGTGCGCGTGGTCATCCGCTTCGCCCCGGTGGGCATCTTTGGCCTGGTCAGCGCCACCCTGGCGCAGTCGGGCCTGGACGCCCTGCTCGGCTACCTGCACCTGCTGGCGGTGCTGATTGGCTGCATGCTGTTCGTGGCACTGGTGATGAACCCGCTGATCGTGTATTGGAAAATCCGCCGCAACCCCTACCCGCTGACCCTCCTGTGCCTGCGCGAAAGCGGTATCACTGCGTTCTTCACGCGCAGCTCGGCGGCCAACATTCCGGTCAACCTGGCCCTGTCGGAGCGCCTTGGCCTGCATGAGGACACCTATTCGGTATCGATCCCGCTGGGTGCGACCATCAACATGGCCGGTGCCGCCATCACCATTACCGTGCTGACCCTGGCGGCGGTACATACCCTGGGTATTCCGGTGGACCTGCCGACTGCCGTGCTGCTCAGCGTGGTGGCGGCAGTCTGTGCCTGCGGCGCCTCGGGTGTGGCCGGTGGCTCGCTGCTGCTGATTCCGCTGGCGTGCAGCCTGTTTGGCATCCCTAGCGAAATTGCCATGCAGGTGGTGGCGGTTGGTTTCATCATCGGCGTGCTGCAGGATTCGGCCGAGACGGCACTGAATTCTTCGACTGATGTGCTGTTTACCGCGGCGGCGTGCCAGGCCGAAGAACAGCGTAGCGCTTGAGATTGCCGGGGCCCTGTGGGAGCGGGTTCACCCGCGAATCAGGCGACGCGGTGCGTGGCACCGGCTTCGCCGGTGTTCGCGGGTGAACCCGCTCCCACAGGTGTCAATTGCCTAACGCGATGGCATTACCTACCCTAGTGGCCTTTCCCCAGCAATGAGACAGGGCCATGTCAGAACACGAAACCGCCGGCGAAGGCCGCTTCAACAGCATCGAGATCCGTATTCTCGGCTCGCTGATCGAGAAGCAGGCCACCAGCCCGGAAAGCTACCCGCTGACTCTCAACGCCCTGGTCCTGGCCTGCAACCAGAAGACCAGTCGCGAGCCGGTGATGAACCTCACCCTAGGCCAGGTCGGCCAGGCCCTCCGCGCCCTCGAAGGGCAAGACATGACCCGCCTGCAGATGGGCAGCCGCGCCGACCGCTGGGAACACCGGGTGGACAAGGCGCTGGAACTGGTGCCGGCGCAACTGGTGCTGATGGGCCTGATGTTCCTGCGCGGGCCGCAAACCCTCAACGAACTGCTGACCCGCAGCAACCGCCTGCACGAGTTCGACGACACCGAGCAGATCCAGCACCAGCTGGAGCGCCTGATCTCGCGCGGCCTGGCGTTGCATCTGCCACGCCAGGCCGGCCAGCGCGAAGACCGTTACACCCATGCCTTGGGCGACCCGGCGGAAATCGAGGCAATCCTGGCCGCACGGCAGCAGGAAGGTGGGGCACGCAGCAGCGGCGCAAATGTGTCGGAAGAACGCATCGAAGCCCTCGAAGCCCGCATCGCGGCGCTGGAGGCACGGCTGGCCGAACTGGAAGGCTGAGCCGTCAAGGCTCGGGGTCGGGGAAGTTGCGGCAGCTCTTGCGCTCGGCCAGCTCCCGGTCACTGGGGCGCTGGTCGACGAACACGGTGCGGCCGTCGGCGTAGATTTCCAGGTAGCCCCAGTGCAGGTCCTGCTCTTGCTGCCCGGGCTTTGGGGGGACTAGCCACCAGGGTTCGCGGCTGATCAGGGTCATGGGTGTGGTTCCTGAGGGTGTCTGCAGTAATCATAGACATCCTCAGGTGCTGCTTTGTTTGTACTGGCCTCTTCGCAGCACAAGGCTGCTCCTACAGATTCCGCACAGTTTTTTTAACTGTGGAGTTCCCTGTAGGAGCAGCCTTGCGCTGCGAAGAGGCTGGTACAGGCTTACGCCGGTGCCGAAGTGCGGATCAGGTGGTCAAAAGCCGCCAGCGATGCCTTGGCGCCCTCACCCACCGCAATCACGATCTGCTTGTACGGCACGGTCGTCACATCACCCGCCGCAAACACACCGGGGATGCTGGTCTGGCCCTTGGCATCGACGATGATCTCGCCACGCGGCGACAGCTCGACGGTGCCTTTCAGCCAGTCGGTGTTCGGCAGCAGGCCGATCTGCACGAAGATACCTTCCAACGCCACTTCATGCTGCTGGTCGGTGGTACGGTCCTTGTAACGCAGGCCGGTCACCTTTTCGCCATTGCCCAGCACTTCGGTGGTCAGCGCACTGGTGATCACCTTCACGTTCGGCAGGCTGTGCAACTTGCGCTGCAATACCGCATCGGCACGCAGCTGGCTGTCGAACTCGATCAGCGTCACCTGGGCGACGATACCCGCCAGGTCGATGGCCGCTTCCACACCCGAGTTGCCCCCACCGATCACCGCCACGCGCTTGCCCTTGAACAGCGGGCCGTCGCAGTGCGGGCAGTAGGCCACGCCACGGGCGCGGTATTGCTGCTCGCCCGGCACGTTCATTTCTCGCCAGCGGGCACCGGTGGCCAGGATTACGGTCTTGGCCTTGAGCGAGGCGCCGCCGGCCAGGCGTACTTCGTGCAGGCCGCCATCGGTGGCCGGGATCAGCGCCTCACCGCGCTGCAGGTTCATGATGTCCACGTCGTACTGCTTGACGTGTTCTTCCAGCGCCGTGGCCAGCTTCGGCCCTTCGGTTTCCTGTACCGAGATGAAGTTCTCGATGGCCAGTGTATCGAGCACCTGGCCGCCGAAACGCTCGGCCGCGATACCGGTGCGGATGCCTTTACGCGCGGCATAGATGGCTGCCGAAGCGCCGGCTGGGCCACCACCGACCACCAGCACGTCGAAGGCGTCCTTGGCGTTGATCTTCTCGGCCTGGCGAGCGCCGGCGCTGGTGTCGATCTTGCCGAGGATTTCCTCCAGGCCCATGCGGCCCTGGCCGAACACTTCACCGTTCAGGTAGATGCTCGGCACCGCCATGATCTTGCGCGATTCCACTTCCGCCTGGAACAGCGCGCCGTCGATGGCCACATGGCGCACATTGGGGTTGAGCACCGCCATCAGGTTCAGCGCCTGGACCACGTCCGGGCAGTTCTGGCACGACAGCGAGAAGTAGGTTTCGAAGGTGAACTCACCTTCCAGCGCCTGGATCTGCTCGATCACTTCGGCACTGGCCTTGGACGGGTGGCCACCGACCTGCAGCAGCGCCAGCACCAGCGAAGTGAATTCGTGGCCCATGGGGATGCCGGCGAAGCGCAGGCTTATGTCGGCTCCCGGGCGGTTCAGCGAGAACGATGGACGACGGGCGTCGGTACCGTCCGCGCTGAAGGTAATGAGGTTCGACAGGCTGGCAATTTCCACCAGCAGGTCGTGCAATTCGCGGGACTTCGCGCCGTCGTCGAGGGAAGCAACGATCTCGATCGGCTGGGTGACCCGCTCCAGGTAGGTTTTCAGTTGCGATTTAAGCGTGGCGTCCAACATACGGGCGATTCCTTTTTCAAAACTCGGATACAAAAACGCCCAGGCGAGGTCGCCCGGGCGTTTGACGGGGCGGCAAGTACTTCAGCTTTGGCGGCTGCTTACCGCCCGCGACTGGCACATGGACTTAGATCTTGCCGACCAGGTCCAGCGATGGCGCCAGGGTGGCTTCGCCTTCTTTCCACTTGGCCGGGCAGACTTCGCCTGGGTGAGCGGCAACGTACTGGGCAGCTTTAACCTTGCGCAGCAATTCGGCAGCATCGCGGCCTACACCACCGTCGTTCAGTTCGACGATCTTGATCTGGCCTTCCGGGTTGATCACGAAGGTACCGCGATCGGCCAGGCCGGCTTCCTCGATCAGCACGTCGAAGTTGCGCGAGATGACGTGGGTCGGGTCACCGATCAGCGGGTACTGGATCTTGCCGATGGTGTCCGAAGTGTCGTGCCAGGCTTTGTGGGTGAAGTGGGTGTCGGTGGACACGCCGTAGATTTCCACGCCCAGCTTCTGGAACTCGGCGTAGTTGTCGGCAAGGTCACCCAGCTCGGTCGGGCAGACGAAGGTGAAGTCGGCCGGGTAGAAGAACACGACAGACCACTTGCCTTTCAGGTCGGCTTCGCTGACCTGGACGAACTCGCCCTTGTGGTAGGCGGTGGCGTTGAACGGTTTGACTTGGCTGTTGATGATTGGCATGAGAGACGCTCCTTCATGGGGTTGGAATCAGTTGATGGAGAGAATCCTAACCGCTGGTCCCGATAAAGGCTCATTGGCAAAGCTCATGCTTATGATTGGTTTTGGCTATAACCGAGGCTTATTAATAGAAGGGAATGGGCTGAGCAAAGGATTGCGGGGTGCGTGCTCTTGCCGGACCAGCTTTTTGTGGGAGCGGCCTTGTGTCGCGAAAGGGCCGCGAAGCGGCCCCAGCAATCTGTGCATCATCGCCGTGATCTTGGGGCCGCTTCGCGGCCCTTTCGCGACACAAGGCCGCTCCCACAGGGACCGTGCTCAGCGGGTGGCTGTGCGCATGGTCACGAACTCTTCGGCCGCTGTCGGGTGCACGCCAATGGTTTCGTCGAACTGCTGCTTGGTCGCACCGGCCTTCAGGGCAACGCCCAGGCCCTGAATGATCTCGCCGGCGTCAGGGCCAACCATGTGGCAGCCCAGTACCTTGTCGGTCTCGGCATCGACCACCAGTTTCATCAGGGTCTTTTCCTGAATATCGGTCAGCGTCAGTTTCATCGCACGGAAGCGGCTCTCGAATACCTGCACCTTGTGCCCGGCCTCCAGTGCCTGCTCTTCGGTCAGGCCCACGGTACCAATGGGCGGCTGGCTGAACACTGCGGTCGGGATGTTCTGATAGTCCACCGGCCGGTATTGCTCGGGCTTGAACAGGCGCCGGGCCACGGCCATGCCCTCGGCCAAAGCTACCGGAGTCAGTTGCACGCGGCCAATCACATCGCCAATGGCCAGGATCGACGGCGCGGTGGTCTGGTACTGCTGGTCAACACGAATGTAACCACGGGCGTCCAGCTCTACGCCGGTGTTTTCCAGGCCCAGGTTGTCCAGCATCGGGCGCCGACCGGTGGCATAGAACACGCAATCGGCGACCAACTCGCGGCCATCCCCGAGGGTGGCCTTGAGGCTACCGTCCTCGAGCTTGTCGATGCGCTGGATGTCGGCGTTGAACTGTAGGTCGAGGCCGCGCTTTTCCAGTTCTTCCTTCAGGTGCGTGCGCACCGAGCCGTCGAAGCCACGCAGGAACAGGTCGCCACGGTACAGCAGCGTGGTAGCCGCCCCCAGGCCTTGGAAGATGCCAGCGAACTCGACAGCAATGTAGCCACCGCCCACCACCAGCACCCGGCGCGGCAAGTCCTTGAGGTAGAAGGCTTCGTTGGAGGTGATGGCCAATTCCTTGCCCGGAATGTCCGGCACCTGTGGCCAGCCACCGGTGGCGATGAGGATGTGCTCGGCGGTGTAGCGCTGGCCTTCCACTTCCACTTCATTGGCACCGGTCAGGCGCGCATGCCCCTGCAGCAGGGTGACCCCGCTGTTGAGCAGCAGGTTGCGGTAGATGCCGTTGAGGCGCTCGATTTCCCGGTTTTTGTTGGCAATCAGGGTGCCCCAGTCGAAATGCCCTTCTTCAAGGGTCCAGCCGAAGCCTGCGGCCTGCTCCAGTTCGTCAGCGACATGTGCGCCGTACACCAGCAGCTTTTTCGGCACACAGCCGACGTTGACGCAGGTACCGCCCAGGTAGCGGCTCTCGGCCACTGCCACCTTTGCGCCGAAGCCGGCGGCAAACCGCGCCGCGCGCACACCGCCGGACCCGGCACCAATCACGAACAGATCAAAATCGTAGGCCATGTATTCACTCTCCTAGGCAGGCGCCCAGCATAACGCCGTTGGCCGCCGCAAACAAAAAAGCCACCCCGAAGGGTGGCTTTCAGGCCAGCAGGGCTTATCAGTAAGCCTTGCCAGTCTTGTAGTAGTTCTCGAAGCAGAAGTTGGTCGCGTCGATATAACCCTCGGCGCCACCACAGTCGAAACGCTTGCCCTTGAACTTGTAGGCAATCACGCAGCCGTTCTGCGCCTGTTGCATCAGGGCGTCGGTGATCTGGATCTCGCCACCTTTGCCCGGCTCGGTGTTGGCGATGATGTCGAAGATATCCGGGGTCAGGATGTAGCGGCCGATGATCGCCAGGTTCGACGGGGCATCTTCCGGCTTCGGCTTCTCGACCATGTTGGTGACGCGGAAAATGTCGTCACGGATCATGTCGCCGGCGATCACACCGTACTTGTTGGTTTCCTGCGGATCGACTTCCTGGATGGCGACAATCGAGCAACGGAATTGGTTGTACAGCTTGACCATCTGGGTCAGTACGCCGTCACCTTCCGGGTTCACGCACAGGTCGTCCGCCAGCACCACGGCGAACGGCTCGTCACCGATCAGCGGGCGGCCGGTCAGGATGGCGTGGCCCAGGCCTTTCATTTCGGTCTGGCGGGTGTAGGAGAACGAGCATTCGTCGAGCAGGCGGCGGATACCAACCAGGTATTTTTCCTTGTCGGTGCCCTTGATCTGGTTTTCCAGCTCGTAGCTGATGTCGAAGTGGTCTTCCAGAGCACGCTTGCCGCGCCCGGTGACGATGGAGATCTCGCTCAGACCGGCATCGAGTGCCTCCTCGACGCCATACTGGATCAGTGGCTTGTTGACCACCGGCAGCATTTCCTTGGGCATGGCTTTGGTAGCGGGCAGGAAGCGGGTGCCGTAACCGGCTGCCGGGAACAAGCATTTCTTGATCATATACGTCCTTACAAAAGGCTAGGCCTGTGGAATTCGGCGCAGTCTAATCAGGCGGCAGTCACCTTACAATGCCCTACCTGTGGCCGATCGATGGGAAGATAGAGATAACCCAGTGTAGATAGTTCCGGTGGATCGTAAATATTGCTGTCATCAATGACCGCTGGATGACAGCAGATCGGGGTTGCCTGTACCGGCCTCTTCGCGGGTAAACCCGCTCCCACCTCGACCACACCGGCCTCAAGCCATGCGTAAATACCTGTAGGAGCGGCCTTGTGTCGCGATGGGGCGCGAAGCGGCCCCAGGTTTTCAGCTTCGCAGCAAAGATTGCCGGGGCCGCTGCGCGGCCCATCGCGACACAAGGCCGCTCCTACAAAGGCCAGTGCTGGCTTGTGGCGATCCTTGTGGGAGCGGGCAAGCCCGCGAAGAGGCCAGTACAGGCAATACGTCAGCTACCGGTCCCCTGCCCGATCAGCACCCCATCAACCTTCTGCCCATACAGGTTCACCCCGTCGTTGGCATGGAACTTCGCCCGCGTCTTCTCGATGGAGCCTTCCACCAACCGCGGATCCTGCGGCCGTTCATGGCGGTTGACCCAGGCCGCCACATCCCAGGCCTGCTGATCACTCAGGCTGCCTGGCTTGCCCAGCGGCATGTTGTACTTGATGAACGACGCCGCAGTGTTGATACGGTGCATGCCGGCGCCCCAGTTGTAAGAATCTTTGCCCCACAAGGGCGGCATCACATACTCGCCCGCCACCTTCTGCCCCTCGCCGTTGTCGCCGTGGCAGATCGCACACTGCTCGCGATAAACCTGCTGACCACGCTTGAAGTCGTACCCGCCCTTGGGTTGCGGCACCTCCGGGTACCCACGCCCGGCAATCTCCACACCGGTCGGCGCCTTGGTGGAAAGCCAGTACGAATACACTGCCAGCGCCGTCATCTGCGGGCTGTCTGCAGCCGGTGGCTTGCCGTTCATGCTGAACTGGAAGCAGCCCTGGATACGCTCGGCGTATGTGTTGACCTTATCGTTTTTCTTGCGGTACGCGGGGTACATCGGGTACGCCCCCCACATCGGCGCGGAATGCGCCAGCCGCCCCTGGTCAAGGTGGCAGTTGCTGCAGTTCATGCCATTGCCCACGGCCTCGGGCATCAACCTGCGGGTGTCGACGAACAAGGCGTGCCCCTCGCGCACCATCTTGCCAAAGGCATTGTCAGGCAACTCGCTTTCCGCTGGCGGCACGAACTGCGGTGCAGCCTGCACGCCAGGCACTTTCAACTGTGACTGGTCTTCCATGGCGATCTGGGCGGCCTGGGCACTGCCCATGGCCAGCAGCAGCAGGGCTGGAATCATCGGTTTCATGGCTTGACCTCCTGGCTGGCTGGGCGGGCGAAGAACTCGGCGACGGCCTTGATCTCGTCATCGGTCATGGCCTTGGCCACACCGACCATCAGTTGGTTGGGGTCATTGCTGCGGGTGCCGTCACGCCAGGCATTGAGCTGCGCCACCAGGTAACTGGCTGGCTGACCTGCCAAGGGCGGGAAGTGTTCGCCAACCCCGCCGCCGCCCGGGCCGTGGCATTGCACGCAACCAGGAATCTGCCGGCTCCAGTCGCCGTACAGGGCCATGCGGGTGGTGGGGTCATCGGCGATCTGCTGGCGACGCAGGTCGCCTGCTGGGTCTGCCGGCAGGCTGGCCAAATAGGTGCTGACCGCCTTGATCTCATCCTCGGTCAGGGCCTTGGCAAGCGGCTCCATTACCGGCTGCTTGCGGCTGCCGCTGCGCCAGTCATGCAACTGCTTGCTGAGGTAAGCGGCCGGCAGCCCGGCCAGGCGCGGGAAGCCGGCAGCGGCAATGCCCTTGCCGTCCGGCCCATGGCAACCCAGGCAAGCCATGGCGGCGGGGTTGGCCCCGCCCTGGGTGAAGACTTTCTGGCCATCGGCGGCATGCGCCGCGGGCCAGGCCAGGATCAGCAGGCTGCCGATCACGACGCGACTCAACGGTGTCATCACGAATCTCCTTTTCTATTGTTATATGCTTAGGCTTAAAACATATAAGCAAAAGGAGCGCGATCAGTTGCCCTGGATCAACTCCCGGAGATGCACTGGGTGGCTGCAGTGCGCACATCGCCCAGGCGCAGCGGGAAGTTGTTCAACCGCTCGTGCAGCTTGATACTGCTGCCGCTGCCACGCTTGTCGATATCCACCAGCGCCGCGGGGCCCGCGCCCGAGCTGATCTTCTGCGGCACGATCAGCCGCAGGCCATCGCCACGCTGCTCTTCCACCAGCGGGTCGCGGCTATCGGCCAGTTTCTGCTTGACGCAATCGGCATACGCGCGCGGGGACTTGCCGGAGATCACATCCAGCGTTTCACGCGACTGTTCCAGTTCCGTAACACTCACACAGCCACCCAGCGTCACCGCCAACGCCGCCACCATCCATTTCATTTACAGCACCTCTGCCTTCAAGAATCCGCTTCGACCACAGCCAGGCTGTTTTGCTCCCTGCTTTGGCAGATTTATCAACGCCTGGCGGAACAGCGCGGCAGTGTAACCCGACATCGTGGTATCTTTCGCCTTTGCAGAACCAATCCTTGCGGAGCATCACATGAAATTCGTACACCAGCGCGAGCACTTGAACGAGGACGACATCGTCGTCATCGAGTGTTCCCAGCGCTGCAATATCCGCCTGATGAACGACGCCAACTTCCGCAGCTTCAAGAACGGCGGCCGTCACACCTACCACGGTGGCCATTTCGAAAAGTTCCCGGCGAAAATTACCGTGCCCAGCACCGGTTTCTGGAACATCACCATCGATACCGTGACAACCCGCCCGATCTCGGTCACCCGCAAGCCAACCTTGACCCACAAGATCAAGATCATCCGTCGTTCATCGTCGAAACTCAGATAAGGCCACCATGACCCAGACCACCAAGTACGTCATCAAGTACAAGCTCGACGGCCAGCGCCGCTGGGACTTCGCGCTGATGCCCGACGCCTCCCACGAACAAGCCCTGGAAGCCCTGCGCAAGATTCATGGCGAAGACGCCGAGAAGATCAGCGACATCCAGGTCAGCAAGGCCTTGTAAACACCCGCCCCGCCGTACAGTTCGCCCGCGCAAGGAGAATCGCATGAGCCACTGGCCCGATAGCCGCATCCTCGACCTGCTGGGCATCGAGTTGCCCATACTGCAGGCCCCCATGGCCGGTGCGACGGGCTCGGGCATGGCCATTGCCGTAGGCCTGGCAGGCGGCCTGGGCGCCCTGCCCTGCGCCATGCTCACGGGCGACCAGGTGCGCGCCGAGATCGCCGCCTTCCGCGCCGGCTGCCCGGGCCGCCCGTTGAACCTGAATTTCTTCTGCCATCAGCCACCAACGCCCGATACCGAGCGCGATTTACGCTGGAAGCAGGCACTCGAGCCCTATTACAGCGAAGTAGGTGCCGACTTCGCGGCACCCACGCCGGTGTCCAACCGCGCGCCTTTCGACGAACAGAGCTGCCAGCTGGTCGAGCAACTGCGCCCGGAGGTGGTGAGCTTCCACTTCGGCCTGCCACAGGACGACCTGCTGCAACGGGTAAAGGCCAGCGGTGCCAAGGTGCTGTCCAGCGCCACCACTGTAGAGGAAGCCGTGTGGCTGGAACACCACGGCTGTGATGCGATCATCGCCATGGGCTATGAGGCGGGCGGCCATCGCGGCATGTTCCTCAGCGACGATATCACCAGCCAGATCGGCACCTTCGCCCTGGTGCCGCAGGTGGCCGATGCGGTCAGCGTGCCGGTGATTGCCGCCGGCGGCATTGGTGACCACCGCGGCCTGTTGGCGGCACTGGCCCTGGGTGCTTCGGCAGTGCAGATCGGAACGGCTTACCTGTTCTGCCCCGAAGCCAAGGTCTCGCCGGCACATCGCCAGGCCCTGGACAGCGCACCCGCCAGCGACACGGCGCTGACCAACCTGTTCACCGGCCGACCGGCGCGTGGCATCAACAACCGCATCATGCGCGAGCTGGGGCCTATGAGCGACCTGGCGCCGCGCTTCCCACTGGCCGGCGGGGCGTTGATGCCTTTGCGGGCGATTACCGATCCGCGGGGCGATAGCGACTTCAGCAACCTGTGGTCGGGGCAGGCGTTGCGGCTGGGCAGGCATATGCCGGCGGGTGAGTTGACCCGGGAGATTGCCGAAAAGGCGCTGGCAGTGATAGGCCGCCAGGCGTCTGCATAAGCAGGCTCGGCCCCTTCGCGGGCTTGCCCGCTCCCACAGGTTCACCCCTGGTTTTGAATGCCGCGCAGTACTGTGGGAGCGGGCAAGCCCGCGAAGGGGCCGGACCTGCCCATGCATCATCCTGCCCTCTTCCCGGCCCAGGGCCTATCGCTATATAGTTAAGGATATAACGATAACCTCCCAGGAGTTGTGTTGATGTGTATCCGCCCTTCCTACGTAGCCGCGACCACCCTGGCCAGCCTGCTCGCCTTCAACACTGCCTGGGCCGATGAAGTCCAGGTCGCGGTCGCAGCGAACTTCACAGCCCCGATCCAGGCCATCGCCAAGGACTTCGAAAAGGACACCGGCCACAAACTGGTCGCCGCCTATGGCGCCACCGGCCAGTTCTACGCACAAATCAAGAACGGCGCGCCGTACGAGGTATTCCTCGCTGCCGACGACAGCACCCCTGCCAAGCTCGAGCAGGAAAATGCCATTGCCCCGGGCTCGCGCTTCACCTACGCCATCGGTACCTTGGCCCTGTGGTCGGCCAAGCCCGGCTATGTCGACGCCAACGGCGAAGTGCTGAAGAAGAATCAGTTCAAGCACCTGTCCATCGCCAACCCGAAAACTGCACCATATGGCCTGGCCGCCACCCAGGTGCTGGACAAGCTGAAGCTGACCGAAGCCACCACGCCCAAGCTGGTCGAAGGGCAGAACATTACCCAGGCGTTCCAGTTCGTCTCCACCGGCAACGCCGAGCTGGGTTTTGTCGCCCTGTCGCAAATCTACAAGGACGGCAAGGTCGAAAGCGGCTCGGCCTGGATCGTTCCCTCGTCCCTGCACGAGCCCATCCGCCAGGACGCGGCAATCCTCGAAAAAGGCAAGAACAACCCCGCTGCCAAAGCTCTGGTCGACTATCTGAAAGGCCCGAAAGCCACGGCAGTGATCAAATCCTACGGTTATGAAATCTGATGCCACTGGACGCCAGTGACCTGGGTGCCATCTGGCTGACCGTGAAACTGGCCAGCCTGACCACCCTGATCCTGCTGATCGTCGGTACGCCCATCGCCTGGTGGCTGGCGCGCACGCGCTCGTGGCTGCGCGGGCCGGTGGGCGCGGTAGTGGCCCTGCCGCTGGTGC